>NZ_DATGWY010000007.1:0-112063 GCF_035299245.1 Flavobacterium sp.
ACAACTCAGTTCACAAAGTGAGGGTTGGAACGGTACCTACAATGGTCAACAGATGCCAGCGACCGATTACTGGTTTACGGTAGACTATACAGAACAGAATGCAGAGAAACAATTTAGAGCCCATTTTTCATTAAAACGATAGGTTCAAAAAGTACTTAAAATATAAAAGCTTCCTAAAATTTTAGGAAGCTTTTTTAATGTATAAAATAATAAGATTAATTAATCTTTGAATAAGTATCTAATGCAGCTTTCAATATTTGAACCGATTTAATTAAATCTTCTTTCTTTAAAACATAGGCAATTCTAACTTCGTCCAAACCAACATTGGGAGAAGAATAAAACCCAGCAGCTGGAGCAACCATTACTGTTTCACCATTGTAGTCGTAGGATTCTAAAAGCCATTGAGCAAAATCATCTGCATTCTTAACAGGTAATCGGGCTATACAATAAAAAGCTCCTTTTGGTGTGGCGACTTTAACACCATCAATTTTATTAAGTTCCAAAATAAGTGTATCTCTTCGATCTTTGTATTCATCAATAACTTCATCAAAATAGCTTTGAGGAGTATCTAAAGCTGCTTCACTGGCAATTTGAGCGAAAGTTGGCGGACTTAAACGGGCTTGAGCAAACTTCATGGCTGTAGCCATTACTTCTTTGTTTTTGGAAACTATACAACCAATTCGTGCTCCACACATACTATATCGTTTGGATACAGAATCAATCATTATTGCATGCTCTTCCAGTCCAGGAACATTCATCACTGAAAAGTGTTTGTCATTTTCATCATAAACAAATTCTCTATATACTTCGTCAGCAATCAAAAATAAATCATGTTTTTTAACAATTTCCGCTAATTGTAGAATTTCAGATTCAGAATACAAATATCCGGTTGGATTTCCTGGGTTACAAATCAAAATAGCTTTAGTCTTTGAAGTAATCAATTTTTCAAAAGCAGAAATTGGTGGTAAAGCAAATCCCTCGTCAATAGTAGATATCACAGGAACAACTGTTACTCCTGATGCTGTAGAAAATCCATTGTAATTGGCATAAAAAGGTTCCGGGATAATAATTTCGTCTCCCGAATCCATTGTGCTTCCCATGGCAAATAGCAATGCCTCTGAACCACCTGTAGTTATTATTATATCAGCCGTTTCAATTGGTAATCCATGATTTTTATAATAATTAGATAATTTTGTTCTGTAGCTCTCAAAACCAGCTGAGTGACTGTATTCAAGGACTTTGATATCTACATTCTTAACGGCATTTAATGCTACCTCTGGAGTTTTAATGTCGGGTTGACCAATGTTTAAATGGTATACTTTTACTCCTTTTTTCTTTGCTTTTTCAGCATAAGGAACTAATTTACGTATTGGAGATTCAGGCATTTGCTTGCCTTTATTAGAAATTGATGGCATATGGAAAAATTTAGTAGTGCAAATTTGCAATTTTTATTTTGATTTCGATTTTATTTTGATTTATAAATTGTTAAATTAAATATAAATGAAATTTTTTTTGATAATTTTATAAAAAAAATACTCCAATGCTAAACAAAGTTGTTCAGCTGCTTTTGTTGTTTTTTTTATCGACGAGTTGGTCCCAAAACGGGTTTGACATTGTAAACAAAAAAACAAAAGTATCTATACCTTTTAAATTTATAAATAATCTTATCATAATTCCAGTTGAAGTAAATGGAACCAAACTGAATTTTTTATTGGATACTGGTGTTAGTGAAACACTACTTTTTAGTTTAGACGAAACAGAACAAGTAAAGTTTGAAAATATTGAAAAGGTTTTTTTTACCGGTTTTGGCAACAAAGAACCGTTTGAAGGCCTCAAATCTTCTAATAATAAATTGGTAGTTAAAGAATATGTTGATAGTAATCATACTATATATATAGTTTTAGATCAAGAAATTAATATATCTTCTCAAGTGGGCTTTCCAATAAATGGTATTATTGGAAGTCATTTTTTTAAAAATCATCCCATCGAGATAGTATACAAGAAAAACAAAATTATTGTTTATGATTCACTATCAAGTGTTCTAAAAAAGCAAAGAAGTAAATACACTAAATTGCCAATTTCAATCGAAGAAGGCAAACCCTATATTTATGCTAAAGTAGCCTTAGAGAGTAAAAGTGAAGAGTTAGATGCTAAACTTTTGATTGACACGGGGAATAGTGATGCGATTTGGTTGTTTAAAGAAAAAAATACTTCAATAGTAATCCCTGAAAATAATTATTTGGATTTTTTAGGCAAAGGATTTAGTGGAAATATTTATGGTAAAAGAGCAAGACTCGAATTGTTTAGATTAGGTGATTTCAAGTTTAAAAAGCCATTAATATCATTTCCTGATTCTACTGCTTCTGGAGGAATTCAAATGGTTAAAGATAGGATAGGCTCGATTGGTTCTGAGGTAATGAAACGATTTAATGCTATCTATGATTATTCCAATAACACAATTTACCTAAAAAAGAACAGTAATTTCATATTGCCTTTTAATTTTAATATGAGCGGATTAGACGTTCAGCATGAAGGATTACAATGGGTTAAAGAAAATTATGAGGAAAACGCCGCAAGTGCTCAAGTCTCTTTTGAATCCGAGGGAAACACCATCACTAGAAGTTTAAAATACCGTTTTGAGTTAAAACCTAGTTATTCAATATTGAGCATTCAAAAAGGTTCTCCCGCTGATCTGGCCGGTTTGAAAGAAGGTGATATTATTGTCAAATTAAACTCAAATTACGTATATAATTATACACTTCAAGAAATAAAAGATATTTTACGCTCCGAGGAAGGACGAACCATTACAATAGAAGTAGAGCGTAAAGGAGTAATCATCAAAACCAAGTTTCAACTCAAAAGCATCATATAAAAAAAGCCCCGAATAATCAGGGCTTTTTTTTTATTGCATCGGTCCGGTTTTCTTTTTTTCCAGTGGATTAACCTCTTTCGGTACAATCACTTCACCTTTTATTTTTAACGAAATCCTTCCACCTTCATAATTAGAAGCATTACTTTCTACTGTAATGGTTTTTCTAATCGGTCCTGGATTCATATTGTATTTCACTTCAATTTTACCCGTTTTACCTGGCATAATTGGTTCAGTAGGCTTAGTTGGTACTGTACAGCCACAAGTCGATTGAACGTTTTTAATAACCAAAGGTTCATTACCCGTATTAGTAAACTCAAAAGCCCTCACTCCACTATCCGTATCTTTCGAAACAGTTCCGTAGTCAATTGTATTATCAGTAGCTTTAAACTCAATTTTCGCTTGAGAAAAACCTACAGCACTCATCAAAACAGCCGTAAATAGTATTATTTTTTTCATTTCTTTTAAATTTGGTTAGCGTAAAAATAGCTACTTTAAATTAATACACAAAAATTTAATTCTTAATTTTTTATAAAAGCAGTTATTACTTACTTTTGCATCAAGTAGTACAAAAAACATACCAATTTTTGGTTTTGCGAGTTTCGAAGCAATCAGGAGCAAATAGCTTGGTTTGTGTCAGCAATCCATTTTCCTGCTTTCGCCTTTATCTTTTTTAGGATAGCCTTCGTAACTCTTCAGACAATCCTAAAAAAAAGGATGTAGGCTCATACTAGCAAAGCGAACTGGCGAAGCATTAGGGCTGAATGAGAAACTATTGGGTTTTTTGTAACCTAGTTCGTAACAACTTTAAACTAAAGTAAACGATAAACAATTTAAACTATATAATGATTCCAGCTCAATTCAACGCACAAGAAGTAGAACAGAAATGGTACGACTACTGGATGAAAAACAATTATTTTTCTTCCAAACCCGACCATAGAACGCCGTATACCATCGTAATTCCTCCACCTAATGTCACAGGAGTATTGCACATGGGACACATGCTGAATAATACAATTCAAGACGTATTGATTCGACGTGCGCGTTTAAAAGGTTTCAACGCTTGTTGGGTGCCAGGAACCGATCATGCTTCTATTGCAACTGAAGCAAAAGTTGTGGCTAAATTAAAAAGTGAAGGAATCAATAAAAACGATTTAACTCGCGAAGAATTCCTAAAACACGCTTGGGATTGGACCGACAAATACGGCGGAACCATACTTGAACAGCTCAAACAATTGGGGTGCTCGTGCGATTGGAATCGCACTAAATTCACCATGGACGACGACATGTCTGCGTCTGTAATTCACTCATTTGTTGATTTGTACAACAAAGGATTGATTTACCGTGGCTATCGTATGGTAAATTGGGATCCAGAAGCCAAAACGACTTTGTCGGATGAAGAAGTTAATTTTGAAGAGCGTCAAGGGAAACTGTATTTTATTAAATACAAAATTGAAGGTTCTGAAGAGTTCTTAACAGTTGCAACCACACGTCCGGAAACTATTTTTGGTGATACTGCAATTTGTATCAACCCTAATGATGAGCGATTCACTCATTTGAAAGGGAAAAAAGCCATTATTCCCATTGCAGGAAGAGTCATTCCAATCATCGAAGACGATTACGTTGATGTTGAATTCGGAACGGGTTGTCTTAAGGTAACTCCAGCACACGACGTAAACGATAAAACGTTAGGCGATAAACACAATCTAGAAATCATTGATATTTTCAATGATGATGCTTCGTTGAATTCGTATGGTTTGCATTATCAAGGGAAAGATCGTTTTGTAGTTCGTACCGAAATTGAAGCCGAATTGCAACAAATCGGTGCCTTACTAAAAACAGAAAATTACACCAATAATGTCGGAACTTCTGAAAGAACCAAAGCAGTAATCGAACCTCGTTTGTCCGATCAATGGTTTTTGAAAATGGACGACTTGGTAAAACCTGCCATTAAAGCCGTTTTGGAAAGTGATGAAGTAAAACTATATCCTTCGCGTTTCAACAATACTTACCGTCACTGGTTGGAAAACATTCGCGATTGGAACATTTCCCGTCAATTGTGGTGGGGACAACAAATTCCGGCGTACTATTATGGCGATGGAAAAGAAGATTTTGTAGTTGCTGAGAATAAAGAAAAAGCGCTTGAGTTAGCAAAAGTTAAAATGGGTAACACAGCATTAACCTTTGATCAGTTAACTCAAGATGCGGATGCATTGGATACTTGGTTTTCGTCATGGTTATGGCCAATGGCCGTTTTTGGCGGAATTTTAGATCCAGAAAACGAAGATTATAAATATTATTATCCAACGAATGATTTAGTAACTGGTCCGGATATTTTGTTCTTCTGGGTAGCACGTATGATCATTGCAGGTTATGAATATGCTCATGAAAAACCATTTACCAATGTTTATTTAACTGGTTTAGTTCGAGACAATCAAGGGCGAAAAATGTCAAAACAACTTGGTAATTCTCCAGATCCGCTTGGTTTAATTCATAAATATGGTGCCGATGGTGTCCGTGTGGGATTGCTCTTGAGTGCTTCCGCTGGAAATGATATTTTATTTGATGAAGAATTATGCAACCAAGGCAAATCGTTCAGTACCAAAATATGGAACGCTTTCAAACTCATTAAAGGTTGGGAAGTAGCCGATATTGCTCAACCCGAATCATCTAAAGTAGCCATTGAATGGTACGAAGCGAAGTTGCAACAAACGCTAATCGAAATTGAAGATAGTTTTGATAAATACCGAATTTCAGATGCTTTAATGTCGATTTATAAATTGGTTTGGGACGATTTCTGTTCTTGGTTTTTAGAAATGATTAAACCCGCTTATCAACAACCAATTGATAAAGTTACTTTCGAAAAAGCCATCGAAATGTTGGAAAATAACTTGAAGTTATTGCATCCGTTCATGCCTTTTTTAACAGAAGAAATTTGGCAACGCATTACAGATCGATCTCCAGAACAAGCGTTAATCATTGCTGAATGGCCAAAATCAAAAGTATTCGATGCCAAACTAATCGCTGATTTTGATTTTACAACTGAAGTTATTTCAGGCATCAGAACCATTCGCAAAGACAAAAACATACCGTTTAAAGATACCATCGAACTAAAAGTAGTAAATACAGAAAAAGCTTCTACTTATTTTGATAGTGTAATTACTAAATTAGGTAACATTTCGGCATTAGAATATGTTACTGATAAAGTAAACGGCGCATTATCGTATCGTATAAAATCCAACGAATATTTTATTCCAATTACCGGAAACGTTGATGTTGACGCAGAGATAGCCAAATTGACTGAAGAATTAAATTATACCAAAGGCTTTTTAAAATCAGTGCAAGGCAAATTATCCAATGAGAAGTTCGTGGCTGGTGCGCCCGAGCAAGTCATCGCGAATGAACGCAAAAAAGAAGCCGATGCTTTGGCTAAAATTGCTACAATTGAACAAAGTTTGGCTGGTTTGAAATAAAGTTGCAATCCATTTATAATGCAAAATCCCGAGCTACAACTCGGGATTTTTTATTTAATCTTTTATTTTTTTCTTCAATTTTTTTAGTTCTTCTTCTGTAAAACCTATTTCTTTTGCATAGGTTATTATTTTTTGCTGATTCATTTTTTTCAAAGGAGAGTAGAAAATGAAATTACCAAAACTAAACATTGAATTCGAATTAGTATCTTCTTCGCTTAATAATTGTTTAATTACTTTAAGAACTTCTTTAGTGCCTCTTTCTTCATCAAATTTAATTATTTTTTCTGGGACATTAGGAGGAATTAGTGTGGATGGCATAGAGGTCATGTATCCTAAAAAATTAACCAATAATTCCCATGAACTTTCATCTTTAATAGTCGACATTATTTGTGCTAAATTTGACATAGTGCATGTCGAAATATTCGTTTGTAGTAGTTGATGGGTCTTTTCTAGAGAAGGCTTCCCGATTTTTTCTAAGATATCTGTGGCTTCATCTTCTAAACCATTTCCATGATTTGCATGCATTTTCAAAATGCTCAAGCAAATATCAATTACATAATTTTCGTTCTCTGTGTTTTTAATTTCCTTTAAACGAGTGAACTTTTCGGAGGAACTATTTTCACCAGAACTAAAGAAAACTATATTCTCGAAATTTTTTTCATTATAATCAAAATCAAAGCTATTAATCGCCATTTCATAGAAAAGTACTTTTTTTTGGTACTCTTTTTCTTTGACTTCGTTTCCAATTGTTTTGTATAATTCTTGAAGCTTGCCCAATAAATTAGGTTCTTTAGGATACATTGACGATAATGCCAATAGCCTTTTTTCGCCTTCTGAATAATTTTTATCTTGTATGTAGTTTTCTGCAATATTGAATAAACTATTGTCTCTGTATTCATCTATTGATGTCAATCGTTCAAAGTTAGTTGTTGATAGTTTAAAATTACCTTGAATCTGCTGAATTTTAGCAAGAATAAAAACATCCTCATAGCGTTCAGGGAATTTTGTAGTTAGGTATTCTAAGTCCAATAATGCCGATTTTAAATTTTCTTCTTTAAAATGTTCATCATCATAAGGAAGTTGATTGGCTCCAGATGTAAAAATTGAATTTCCATCTACATTGCGTTGCCCAACTCCAACCTGATACAGTTCCAAACTCATTTCTACTCTAGATTTTATTAATTCAGGAACACTTCCAAATTTTTCGATTGCTTCATCAATAGTATTAATTCCTTCAATTAATTTTCCATTACGAAATAAACTCATTGCATAAACATTATGAGCTTCATAACAATCGGGATTTGCTACTACTATTTTTTTGGAAGAAGCTACAGCAGCATCACTATTATTCATTTTAATAAAATTAACTGAATTCTCTAATTCTGAGACTGTTTTTTCATCACATAAAGTAATCTCTTTTTCGATTTGATTGTAATTGAAAGTTTTTCGAATGAAATTTTGTGATTGTATATTCAGAGAAAAAGAAAAAAATAAAACAATTGTATAGAGTACTGTTTTCATAGTTTAATCGGAATTAATGATGCTAATATCTAGTAAACGAATATAAGTTATTTTCAGTATCAATTTTCAAAAAATATAATAGCAATGACTAAAATTGCCACTATTGAACAAAGTTTGGCTGGTTTGAAATAAAGTTACAATCCATTTGTAATTAAAAATCCCGAGCGACAACTCGGGATTTTTAGTTGCAATTTATTAGCCAAAAATTAAGAATCATTCGTATTTTTTTTGTAAATTTAGGTGTTGTTTTCATCGTTTTAAAATACAATCTAATGCGGTATTCTTTTCCCATCCTTGTTCTCACTTTTTCTTTGTTGATGTCGTGTTCTAAAAAAGAAACTGACGAAATTCGACCTAAAGTAGGTACTATTACCGAGAGTGTTTATGCTTCGGGTGTAGTCAAAGCCGAAAATCAATACACTGTTTTTTCTACTGTAAATGGCGTGCTTCAAAAAATCAACGTTACCGTTGGGCAATCCATAACTCAAGGTCAGTCGTTGTTTCAAATCGAAAGTGAGAAAGCCGCACTCAACACCGAAAATGCACGATTGGCCTATCAGCTAAGTCAAGAAGACAACCGCTATATTCAAGACAAAATTTCGGATATGGAAACCAAAGTCCAAATGGCTAAAGATCGATTGGAATTGGATCAATCGGTATACAATCGTAATAAAAAAATAAAAGAATACAAAGTCATTTCGGAAGTCGAATACGAACGTGTAGAATTAGCCTATAAGAACTCTAAATCCAATTACGAGTCGGCTGTAAAGCAATTATCGCAATTGCGTTCCCAACTCAAAAACGAGCAAAGCCGCAACAACATCAATCTTAAAATCAGTGAAAAATCGCAAAGTGATTTCACTATTAAAAGCGCTTTTTCGGGCGAACTATTTGATGTCTTAGTAAAAGAAGGAACAGTAATTACCTCACAAACTCCTTTGGCAATAATTGGTAAGAAAAACGCATATGTTCTCGAATTGGATGTCGATGAAAACGATATGGTGCGCGTTACAGTCGGGCAAAAGTTAGTTGTAACCTTAGACAGTTACAAAGGAAAAGTGTTTGACGCAACCGTCGATAAAATTTATCCCATTATGGACGAACGCTCACGTACGTTTAAAATTGAAGCGCATTTTGATGTTCCGCCAGCCAAATTGTATCCGAATCTTACCGCAGAGGCCAATATTATCATAACTACTAAGAAAAATGTAATTACTATTCCTAAAAGTTATTTGATTGACGATGAATACGTTTTGGTCAATGAAGACGAGAAACGAAAAGTAAAAATTGGGTTGAGCGATTACCAAAATGTTGAAATCATAGAAGGATTATCGGCTACCGAAACCATTTACAAACCCCAATAATGAACTTCAAACTCATATTCAATATTGCAATTCATTTGCTTCGCGCACGACTCAAACAAACCGTTGTTGCTGCTGTTGGAGTGACTTTCGGTATTGCAATGTTCATTTCACTGGTGAGTTTTATGAACGGGTTAAACGATTTACTCGATGGATTGATGCTCAACAGAACGCCACACGTTCGATTGTACAACGAAATTAAACCTTCCGAAAATCAACCTATCAATTTATCTGAGAAGTATAAAAATGATGTCAATTTTGTCAACTCTGTTAAACCGAAAGATAGGGGAAAAGCCATTTACAACAGCAAAGCGATTATTCATAATTTAAAGAATGATGAACGCATCATTGATGTGGCGCCGAAAATAACAACGCCTGTTTTTTTTAATTCGGGAACTATCGAAATATCAGGTGTGGTAAACGGAATTGACGTTCAAGCCGAAGAAAAACTATTTACTCTTAGTGATTACATCATCGAAGGTAAAATAGCTGATTTAGCACAAAACAACAGTATAATTATCGGAAAAGGCTTGGCCGATAAAATGCTTTTAACCAAAGGCGATATTATTAAAATTACTACAGCCAAAGGTAATTTGTCTTCGATGAAGGTAGTTGGGATTTCACAGATAGGTATAGCCGAATTAGACGACACCATGAGTTATACTTCACTCGATATGGCTCAGAAATTGTTGGGCGAATCGACCAATTACATCACTGATATTCAAGTGAAATTGTACGATATTACTACTGCTCCTGAAGTGGCAAAAGAATTCAAAGCTAAGTTTGATTTGGACACGATTGATTATCAAACTTCCAATTCACAATTCGAAACCGGAAGTACCATACGAAGCATCATCTCGTATGCAGTGGGAATCGTATTGCTTATTGTGGCTGGATTCGGAATTTACAATATCTTGAACATGATGATTTTTGAAAAAATGGACAGCATTGCAATCCTCAAAGCTACCGGATTTTCTGGTAATGATGTAAAATGGATTTTTATTGCACTATCAATGATTATTGGTTTTACTGGTGGGATTTTCGGACTATTGTTTGGATTTGTTTTTACCAACATTATTGATAATATTCCGTTCAATACGGCTGCTTTACCCACAGTAACCACGTATCCAATTAATTTTAATCCGATGTTTTATGTAATTGGAATTTCATTTGCATTGATCACAACATTGATTGCAGGTTTATTTCCAGCGATAAAAGCCAGTAAAGTTGATCCGGTAGAAATAATTAGAGGAAAATAGTAATGAGCAACAAAGTATTAGAAACCAAAAAGTTAACCAAGTATTTCTACGACCCAATTAAGTTTCAGGTCTTAAAAGAAATTGATATGAGTATTGATCATGGTGAATTTGTTTCCATTGTAGGGAAATCGGGTTGCGGAAAATCGACTCTCTTGTACTTGCTTTCTACTATGGATACTGATTATGAAGGCGAATTGTATATTCACGAAGAATTGGTTACCGGAAAACCCGACAAGGATTTGGCTCAAATTAGAAATGAAAACATTGGCTTTGTATTTCAGTTTCATTATTTGCTTTCAGAATACAATGTTTTGAAAAATGTAATGTTACCAGGAATGAAACTCGGACAACTTTCGGAACAAGAAATCGAACACAATGCAATGGAACATTTACGCACATTAGACATGCAAGAACAGGCGTTAAAAATGCCCAATCAATTGAGTGGCGGACAAAAACAACGGGTTGCGATTGCTCGTGCATTGATTAATAATCCATTGATCATTATGGGAGATGAACCTACAGGAAACTTAGACAAAAAAAACAGTGATTTAGTGTTTGATATTTTCCAGAAATTAACTTTAGAAAAAAAGCAAACCTTGTTAATCGTAACGCATGATCCTGATTTTGCTTCGCGCACCAACCGAATCATTACGATGGAAGATGGTCGAATACTATAATTTTTACTGATGCGAGCATCAAAACTATTCATTTCTTCACTTCATCATATGATTTTCATTTCGTATTTTTGGAACACTAAAAATAAGTTATGAAGATTGTAATTTCTCCTGCCAAGTCATTGAATTTCGAAAAAGAACTGCCTACTCAAAGGCATTCAGAGCCGCAATTTTTAAAGCAAGCCGAAACCATTCAGAAAACACTGAAGAAGAAAAAGCCAAAAGTATTGGCACAATTGATGGATATTTCGGATAAGTTAGCCGAACTCAATTGGCAGCGAAATCAAGATTGGAAAATTCCATTTACGAATGAAAATGCGCGTCCGGCTGTATATGCGTTTGATGGAGATGTGTACGTTGGTTTGGATGTGTACACCTTGCCAGAGGAGAAATTAGACGTTTTACAGAGCAAACTCCGAATTTTATCAGGATTATACGGTTTGTTGCAGCCACTCGATTTAATACAGCCGTATCGCTTGGAGATGGGAACTTCAATAGCGATTGGTAAAAACAAAAACTTATACGAGTTTTGGAAGAAAACCATCACTAAAACATTAAATAGTGAATTACAAAAAGGCGAACTGTTTGTCAATTTGGCAAGCAATGAATACTTCAGTGCTGTTGATGTCAAAACGCTAAAAGTTCCAGTAATCACTCCCGAATTCAAAGACTACAAAGACGGTCAACTCAAAATGATCAGCTTTTTTGCGAAAAAGGCAAGAGGAATGATGGTACGTTATATTTTAGACACCAATGCTGAAACCATAGACGATCTAAAAGGATTCAACTACGAAGGTTATGCTTTTGATGCCAATTTAAGTAGCGGCAATAAATTGGTGTTTACCCGTTAAACGTACAAATATTCTTGGTATTCACGAAGGGTTTCACGAGTAGCTTTGCGTTGGTCACGCGAGAGTTCACGCATGGCTTCAACGCCTTTTTTGGCACATCGTTTTACTTTGGTTAGTTTGGAGGTAAACTCTTCTAATTTAGAAGCGTCTTCTGGGTCGAGTTTGGATTTGATTTCGTGAACAAAATCATTAAACTCTTTTACCACTTTTCGGTTTTCGTCATAATCTGATTTTAATTCATCTAATAACTCATCAATTTCATTTGAGATGTCTTTGCTGATGTCTTCACTTTTTTTGCGAAGATCTTCGATGATTTTTTTCTCGGTGTTTCCAAAAAGTCCCATAATTGAAAGTTTTAAATTAGTAAATTATTCACAGTCAATCAAATTTAACAAAAAAACAATTAAAGATTACTGGCTTGTTAATAAGTTGTTAAGTTTTGAGCAAAAAAACACGATAGATAAAATTTATAACAACATTCTATTTGGCTTTTAATCAGGCTTTTAATTGACTTTATGTAAATAATATTTTCGATTGTTAAGAATTTGTTTGTAGCAACTATTTTGCTTTAATCCAGTTAATTAAAATGGTTTTTCCTAACGGAGTAAGTATACTTTCGGGGTGGAATTGTACGGCGCACACATCAAACGTTTGGTGTTGTAATGCCATAATTTGATTGTCTTGATCGATGGCGGTGACAATAAAGTTTTCGGGTAGATCGAAAGGATTGATTACCCACGAGTGGTAGCGACCGACTTCTATTGTTGAGGGGAAATTGGCAAATAATCCTTTAGTGTTTTCTAAAATAGTGATTTTGGAAGCGACACCATGGTATACTTTTTCTAAATTAATTAAACTACCGCCAAATACTTCAGCAATGGCTTGTTGGCCGAGGCAAACTCCGAGTATCGATTTAGTTGGAGCGAATTCTTTGATGATTTCGTTTAGGATTCCGGCGTCTTTGGGTAAACCTGGTCCGGGAGAAAGAACAATTTTATTAAACGGTCGTACATCGTCGAGTTCGATTTCATCGTTGCGGAAAACGGTTACTTTGCAATTTAAGTCTTCAAAATAGTGGACTAAATTGTAAGTAAAACTATCGTAATTGTCTATGATTAGTACCTTGGTCATGGTGCAAATATAGTTCTATTTACTACAGATTTGCAAAAAGGACCTGCCTGCCGGCAGGCAGGTGGAAGTGGAAAGCCCACAGCGACGTAGGAGCGAGGACTTGAAGCGAACAGCCTGACCCGAAGAGGCGAGGCACGAAGCAAACGAAGGGATTTGCCCTGAAAAAATTACCGCAGACCTGTCTATCGGTAGACAGGTTCACAGATTTTTCTATTAATAGAATACAAGAATCTGTGAATCTGTGGCATATAATAAAAAAGCCCCAGAAAATCTGAGGCTAATATTGTAAAACAAACAACAAGTAAATTAGTATACTAAGTTTACTGTTAATTCGAATTCGTCGCTGATGGCTTTATCACCTAATCCGTCGAAGAAACTTCCAGAACCGTATTTGATTCCGAATTTAGTACGATCCACTTTTAAAGTAGCGGTTGCAGTTGATCGGCTAGTTGATTTTAGTACAAAAGTTACTGGATTTGTTTGGTCTTTGATCGTTAAATTAGCGCTAACATTAAAAGTACCATCTCCATTGTCAGAGATTAATTTGATTTCTAATTTAGCTGTTGGGTATTTATCTACACCAAAGAAATCGTCTGCTTTTAAGTGACCATCTAATTTTTCTTTTCCTTTACCTGCTTCTAAATCAGTTGTGTTTATGGATGTCATGTCTACTACAAACGAACCACCTCTGATTGATTTTCCGTTTACAGCGATTGTTCCGTCAGAGAAATTAATAGTTCCAGAGTGTTGACCTGTTACTTTTTTACCAACCCAAGTAATGGTACTTTTCTTTACATCGATTTTTTTGTTGGTTTGTGCTGTAGCAGTTAATGATCCTAAAGCTACGATTAGTGCTAATGCAATTGTTTTTAAATTTTTCATTGTTTTGAATTTTAATTAGTAATTATAGATTGATAAATAATTCTTCTGTTGATTTACGTACTTTAGCGTAGTGTTGAGTAGCGTCTTCTTCATGACGATACCCAATAGTTGCCACCACTGAGGCGTTTAAACCTTTCTCGGTTAAACCTAAAATTTCGTTGTATTTATCAGCTTCGAAACCTTCCATTGGTGTTACGTCAATTTTAAGTTCGGCTGCAGCATTCAATAAATTTCCTAATGCTAAATAGGTTTGTTTGGCTGTCCAATTTGATTTAGCCTCAGCTGAAAGAGCATTGATTTTTGATTTCATAAAATCTTTGTAACCTTGAACAGTCTCAATCGAAATTCCTCTAGTAGAAGTCATGTTATCAAAATAAGCATTGATTTCGTCATCACCAAATTGAGTCATGTTGGCAAATACAATCACTTGAGATGCATCTACAATTTGAGATTGTCCCCAAGATGCGGGTTGCAATTGTGCTCTTAATTCTGGGTTTTCAATGATGAATACTTTGTACGGCTGCAAACCATACGATGAAGCCGATAAACGAATGGCTTCTTTTAAGGTTTCTAAATCTTCGGCTGATACTTTTTTAGAAGCGTCGAATTTTTTGGTTGCGTAGCGCCAGTTGGCGTCTTTTATAAATTGTGTCATGGTATAAATTAATTTAAGTTTCTATATTTTTCTAACAATGTATTGAGTTGTAGTAATTCTTCTTGAGTGAGATTGTTGGCAAACAAACGTTCATTTTCGAGTACTTTCGGATCGAGTTCGGTCAATAAATCGAGTCCTTTTTGAGTGATGAGTACTTCTATTTTACGACGATTTTCCGGACACACTTCACGAGTAACTAAGTCTTTTAAAAGCAGTTTGTCAATCAATCGAGTAGTGTTACTGTTTTTGGCAATCATGCGCTCTTGAATGACACACATATTAGCTGGATTTCCTTTTTGGCCTCTTAAAATGCGCAGAACATTGTATTGTTCACCCGATAAGTCATAAGGCTTTAAGACGTCGTTGAATTTCTCAGCAATTACGTTTTGAGTGTACATAATGTTAAGTACAACTTTTTTGGCGTCGTCAATACTAACAGTTGATTTTATGATTTCTTCAATTCGCATAATTGTAATTACATAATTTGTAGGTACAAATGTAGAAGTATTTTTATTTGTATATACAAGTGTTGTGTTATTTTTTTGTTAATGTTTTTTTGATAGGTTTATGGTTTGTTGTTAAAGATGTCTGAGTTCTGCTACTGCATTCTGTGTTCTTTCTGCTGTTTATGGTTTGTTGTTTATGGTTTGTTGTTTATGGTTTATAGTTAAAGACTTCTGCTTTCTTTTAAGAAATTGTTTTTGTTTTTGGAATTTCAACTCTCTATTTACTATTTTTGAAAAAAATACAACAATGGATTTATCACAAAACGATTGGGCAGCACAATTAGAAAACGACAGCAATGCAGTAATTTTAGATGTTCGTACAGAAGACGAATGGAGTGAAGGAATTATTCCGGGTGCTTTGATGAACGACATATACAAAGGTCAGGCGTTCATTTACAAACTCGACGAATTGGATAAAAATAAAAACTACTATGTTTATTGTAAAGCAGGCGGAAGAAGTGCCCAAGCATGCAATATTATGAATCAAATGGGATTCAAAAATACCTACAACTTAGTCGGTGGTTTTATGAATTGGGAAGGTGACGTAAGTGTTCCAAACGAAGACTAACTACTTCTTTTACGAGTCCTTTTAGAAATTTTAAAATAAAACTCCTTGATGTTGTTTCGGTCCGCTTGAGAGGCTCTAAGTTTGTGTACTTTTTCGTTTTTCTCTTTTATAATCATAGTATAATTATAGAATTTGACATAAAACGAATACAGAAGAGTAGAAGCTCCTAAAATAAACAATACCGATGCTACAACCGATTGTTTATGATAAAAATGATAGGTGAGATAAAAACTAATGCAACTCCCGACTACCAATAATAAATTAAAGTAAAACACGCGTTGCTTTACTAATTTCACATTATTAACGGATTGTAAATCAATTTTTTCGTGTTGATCTTTTTTGTATATGATGACTTGATTGTTGGTAATTAAACCCAATTTTTTATCAAAATAGTCAATTTTGATGTCGTTTTCTGTCGATTCCATAGCAAATATTTCCCCAATATACGAATAACGGAATAAATTTGGTTTTATTTCAACAAAAAAAATTTAATTTTTTATTTACAAATGAGAATTAAATGGCGTCATTATCACCAAACTCATTCCGCTTCTTTTTGGTGCTTTGTTTTGAATTTGTAGATTTGGTTTTGGAATTAGTGGCTTCCATTTTTTTCTTTCCGTCGCTTTTTTTAGGAGCGAAAGTGTGTATTTTTTTGATTGCCATGTGTTTATAGAAGTAGAATTAAAAGTAAAACGATTATGATAATGGCGCCAACTGAAAGATACAATCCATTGCCTGATGCTCTCAATCCTTTTTTGATTCCTTTCACTTCTTCGCGGAGTTCTTTTTTTTCCACTCGAGTTAAGCCGGATTTATCTAGATTTTTAATTTCTTCCAAACGTTCAATCATTTTGTCGGCATTGATTTTGTCCATCTGAATTTGAGTTGGAACCGGAATGGTATCATTCGAAGCACTCACTATACTTGGCGCTATCATAGCCATAGTGAATACCAAAAAAGCGGTTTGTAATCGTGTTGTGATTTTCATAATTTGGATTGTTTAGGATTTGTTCTTACCTATTTGTAAAAATTAAATTTCGCACTATTTCGATGAAAATGAATTGTATAATTTTATTAATAATTTGTATAATTCATAGGTTGAAATTGAATGCATTTTGCGTTAAAAAACGTGTCATTATAAAAAAGTAGAGCTGCCATTAAAATAATGACAGCTCATAACCATAACCAAAACAAAACTAACCTAAATTTTAATACATAGTTTTTAATTCTACTCTTCTATTTTTTGCTCTTCCTAATGAAGTCGTATTGGTAGCAACGGGTTTGCTTTCTCCCATTCCAATTCCAGTCAATCGCGAGCTTGCTATTCCTTTTTCAATCAAATACGCTCTTACCGATTCGGTACGTTTTTGAGATAATGCGGTATTGAATTCGTCGCTACCATTACTGTCAGTATGACCTTCAATTACCAAATTAGCTCCTTCGTATTTGTTCAATATTTTAGTCAATTCATCCAATTGTGATAACGAAGCTACTTTTAATTTGTCACTATTGTTTTCAAAAAACAATTTGCTTCCAATGTAAGTAATACGCACCGCATCTTGTTTTGAAATTTCAGGACAACCTTTGTTGGCAATATTTCCTTTTAAATTCGGGCAACGATCATCAATATCAGCTACACCATCACCATCGCTATCAGGACAACCTTTAAGGCTTTCTGTTCCGGCTAAAGTTGGGCAACGATCTACGTCATCCATTACACCATCACCATCGCCATCAAGTACACAACCTTTTGCATCTACTTTACTACCGGCTTTGGTATTTGGGCAATTGTCATCACCATCTCTAACACCATCATTATCACTATCAGGACAACCGTTCAAATTAACTTTACCCGCTGCATCAGGGCAATTGTCGTTTATATCAGCCACACCATCATTATCTCTATCTGGACAACCGTTCATTAAAGCAGTTCCAGCTACATCTGGACAACCGTCTAAATAATCGGCAATTCCGTCTTTGTCTTTATCCACTGGGCAACCCATTTTGTCAACTGCTACACCCGATGGTGTATCTGGACATTTGTCTTTTGCATCGGAAACACCATCTAAATCGGCGTCTTTACTAGAGCCAAAGTTGAAGGTTAAACCTGCGGTATGGTACAGAAAATCGTCGTTTTTGCCTTCAGAAACACCATCTCTGGTATCGCCATCAGTAAAATTGAACGTTTCTTGAATGTTGAATACCAAATCAGGAGTCAATCTGAAGTTCAAACCAGCACCAGCCGTTGGCAGCGCATAATCAATTTTTTCGTCGTGAAAATTCAACTGATTGTCAAATAGTAATGCACCAACACCTCCAAAAACATAAGGTCTGACGATGTATTCTGGACCTATAAAATTGAAACGCAAGTTGAACGAAGCCGAACTAAAGTCGCTTTTGAAACCCGTTGTTTCTCCGTTGTTGTAACCCAGTGTTCCTCTGGCAAAGAAGAAATTGGCATCAAGGTATTTTCCTAAATATTTAGAGATTGATAATCCACCCAAACCATACACGGTATTGTTAGTTTCGTAAAAATCATGACCTAAATCGCCGTGGTATTGCACTACACCGCCATGAACACCAATGTTCCATTTTTTATCTTCTGTTTGTGCATTAGCAACTAATACAGTTAAAAAAAAGCTACATAAGAATAATAATTTTTTCATTTGTTTTTATATTTAATTATTGGTACAAAGGTGGTTCAATAGTAGAAGGAATGTGTTACACAACTCTTAGTATAGTTTGTGATATTCACAGTTAAGAGATCATTAGTACTGATGATTTTCTAATTAATTGAGGGTTGCGTGAGGGATAGAAGTGGAAAGCCCGCATCCCGATTTCATCGGGAGCGGACTTGTAACGGATAGCCCGACGCCGCTAAAAAAATTAAGTTTGCAAAACTTGATTTTTTTAGTGGGGACACGCCCAAAAACAATTGAATTACATTCGTTCCATGTACCAATTGAGTTCTTTCTTCATTCGTTTGTAAAGAAAAAGTGTTGTTAGTAATTTTCGAAGCCGTACAAAAGCCGTTTCACTTTTAACTACATAATCAAAAGCATCGTGGTGTATGCACTGAACAGCAATATCGATTTGGTCTTGAGACGACAGCATGATGATGGGAATAGAAGAATCTATTTTTTTTATTTGATCTAAAGTGGTTAAGCCGTTCATAGCACTTTTGTCAATTCCATCCAAGTGATAATCGAGTATAATGACATCGGGTTTTTTATTTAGATTTTTGACGCACAATTCTCCAGTAGGATAGGTTTCTACATCAAAATCGCCTTCGTATAAAAACTCAATTTCCAATGCTTTTAGGAAAACTGCGTCGTCATCAACCAGGAATAGTTTTACTTTATTTTCTTTTTTCATGATTCCTTATTTAGTTGGTTGAGCTCATTTTTTAATTCGACGTACGATTGCGAACACACCTTTTCAAGTTTAGAAACCAATTCGTTCAACTCTTCTGAATGTTCTAAGGTTTTGGCATACTGTTGTACGCGTTTGGCAATTTCAATCACATCGGGACTAATGCCCATAATGGAAAACGAAGGAATGATTTTGTGAATGGTGGCGTCGAGTAAACTCCAGTTTTTTTCATTCAGGCTTTGCTTCATGACCGTAATGAGTGGCGGAGTTTGTTTAAGATAGACGTTAATCATTTGTTCAATCATTTTCGGATTGGACTTGGTCAAATTGGTGAGGTATTGCATGTTGACGAATTTCATTTTTTCGGTCGTATTTCCTTGATTGTCTTTTTCGATGATGAGTATGGGTTTCTGAATGTAAGCAATCAATTTGCTGTACAAAAGGCGTTCGTCTACGGGTTTTGAAATGTAATCGTTCATACCCACTTCTTTGCATTTGGCTACATCAACGGTAGTTACATCGGCTGTTAGCGCTATGATTGGGATGGATAAATTCATCTCTTTTCGAATGTATTTCGTGGCATCAAAACCATCCATTTCGGGCATTTGTAAATCCATCAAAATAATATCGTACGATTTGTCTTTTAGTTTCTCAATGGCAATTTTACCATTCGAAGCAATTTCGCATTCAAAACCAAAATCATCCAACAAGGTTTTCATTAGTAATTGGTTCAGTTCCATGTCTTCGACCACCAAAATTTTAGTGTTTTTGATGTCTGAATTCAATTCCATTATTTCAGGTTCGTGCACTTTTTCTGTTGTTTGTTCGAAATCCAAAATAAAACTAAAAGTAGAACCCACATTGGGAATACTTTTTACGGTAATCGAACCTTTTTGAGCTTCAACCAATTGTTTTACAATGGCCAAGCCTAGGCCTGTTCCACCAAAAATCCGCGAAGTTCCGCTCGTAGCTTGTTGAAAATTCTCGAATATTTTTTCCATTTTTTCTTCTTTAATTCCTATTCCAGTGTCGGATACCTCAAACGAAACCGTTACTTTTTCTTCATCGGATGCTACCAACTGTATGTTCAGACTAATACTGCCTTCGTTGGTAAACTTGACCGAATTGCTGACTAAATTGAGTATGATTTGATGCAAACGTGCCGGATCACCCAATAATACTTCGGGAATTGCATCATCGTAATGGGTAATTAATTTTAAATTTTTCTCTTGTATTTTTGATGCAAACAGATGCAACATGGCATCGATGGACGAGTTGAGTTTGAACGGCACTTTTTCAAACGACATTTTTCCGGCATCTACTTTCGCCAAATCGAGTATGTCATTAATGAGTGCAATGAGCGAATCACCGCTGATTTTTATTGCAGTTAAATATTCTCTTTGTTTCGCCGACAAATCGGTTTTTAAAATCACTTTGGTAAACCCAATGATGGCGTTCATGGGCGTTCTGATTTCGTGACTCATATTCGATAGAAACTGCTGTTTTGATTTTACCGCGTCTTCGGCATTTTTGCTGGACGTTTCTGCAACAATTCTAGCATCTTCAGCAAGTGATCTGGCTTGTTCGGCAACTATCCGAGCTTCAATCAATTCGGTTTCGATTTTCTTTTGTTCGGTGATGTCACGTGCCACTACAACCGCACCAATGATTTTTTCTTCTTCGTCTTTGTACACCGAACCATTAAAAAGTACGTCGGTCAAAGTGTGGTCTTTAATAGTCAGCGGATAATCGACTACAAATCCTTTCGAAAAGACTTCTTCATAGCCTTTTTTAGCTTTTTCGGGTTCGGTAAAATACGTTATAAAATCCGATCCAATTAAATTCTCTTTGGATACATCGGTTACTCTAACCGAAGCCTGATTGGTATCGGTGATTTTGCCTTCTGCACTTATGGTAAATAGCGGATCGCGACTGGCTTCAATCAAACTAAGTGAATACTGAGAAGCCAATTTCAGCGAGTTGCTGTATTCTTCTAATTCTTTGTTTTTGATTTCGCGTTTTTCGTTTTCTTCGTCTTGAAAAGCCAATTCCAGTAGTGAGTTGTCAGTAGTAGTTTTGCACGATGAAATCATCAGTATGGGAACAATAGTCGCCGTATAAATAGTTAAAATCAACGCCAATCCCATCCAATCGAAAGACAATGAGGTAGTATTTAAAACAAAATACAAAACAAACGATGACATTCCCGTTCCGATGATGATGAGAGCAATGATTTGAGATTTATTTTGTTTAGGATTCATCTTTAGTAGCGCGAACCAAACTGATTCCGGTTGCGAAAAACAGTAAGCCTAATACTCCGTAAGTAATCAGCATTTTTGTATTCTGATTGCCACCTGAAGTAGTGGTTAAAAATAAATTGGCAGCATAAAATAAAGCTGCTATTCCGAGTACAGTAAGTACAGCGCCGAAAATTCGTTTAATGTTCATAATGATTTGATTTAGAGTTCTTCAATGGAATTTCTTCTTTTGACTTTGAGTTGGCGAAAGTGCGATGGTGAAAGACCGGTTACTTTTTTAAATTGACTGGATAAATGAGCGACACTGCTGTAATTCATTTTCCATGCGATTTCGGTAATGTTCAATTCGTCGTAAATCATCAGTTCTTTGATGCGTTCTATTTTATTAGAGATGATGAATTGTTCTATGGTTGAACCTTGAACTTCCGAAAACAAATTGGCGAGGTACGTATAATTATGGTTTAGCTTTTCACTGAGAAAGTCGGAGAAATTGATTTTGATTGCTTCTTCCGAATGGTGGATCATTTCGATGATGATGGTTTTGATTTTTTCGATCAGGATGGCTTTTTTGTCCTCCATGAGTTCTAAACCCGATGCGAGTAGGCCAATTTTGAGGAGTTCTCTTTTTTCGTGCGTAATGTTTTCCATAATCTCAACTTCACCCAAATCGACCACAATAAAATGCAGCCCAAGTTTTTTTAGCTCATCTCGAACAGCTATTTTACAACGATTACTGACCATGTACTTGATGAAAAGTTTCAATGCAATGTAGTTTAATAAGTTGCGTCAAAGGTCAGTCCAAATACTTTAGAACCCGTTGTAGTATGTTTGGAAAGGTTTACATAATTCTTTGATTTGGTTAAAGGAGTAGCAGAAAGCAGAATGCAGAAGCAGAAGCAGAAGCAGAAGTTTTTAACTATAAACGATAAACAAACAACAAACCATGAACAATAATAAGAATGCAGTAACAGAACGTAGTAACAGAACGCAGACATCTTCAGATATAAACCTAAAACAAAAAAAGACCCGCAATTACGAGTCTTTTTTTCTGTGGAGTCGCCGAGAATCGAACTCGGGTCCAAACAAGCAATCAAATAGCTTTCTACACGCTTATTCCTTGATTGAGTTTTCGACAAAAAGCAAGGCCAAGAACAGCCACTTTTTGCTTAGCTTTATGAGTGTCAGAAAGGATTTAAAGCATTACCTTTCTTAGGTTTACTTTTACGGTTCACCTGTACCAACCGCCATAAACCAAGGCTTTTGAGGTGAATCTAGCTTCCCGACCTTGTCGGGACTAGGCAAATCGTACTATAATTCGGATTAAGCAGCTAAAGCGTAATTATTTTCGCCGTTTATAAGTTCGTACCTTTGGATTTACGAGCAAAAAGTACAATGCTCGACGTGCTTACTAATCAATTCCACTCGCTGTCAAAACCAGTCGACCCCATTTTCAATTAACAATTAACAATTGATAATTAACAATTAACAATTATCCATTATCCATTATCAATTATCCATTATCCATTATCAATTATCAATTATCAATTATCAATTATCAATTATCAATTATCAATTATCAATTATCAATTCTAAAATCATGCCACAAAGATACATTTGGAAATCCCAAAAAACAAGTTCCAACTGTCAAAAGAATGTAGAATGCAGTTGCAGAATGCAGAAGTCTTTGACAATGAACCATAATCAATAAACTATAAACTAAAAACGGAATGAGATGCTTCTTGCGTCAGCATGACAAGCGTAAAGTAGCGCTACTATCATAACAATAATAATTCCGTTATCTTTTATTTGATTTCTGCCTTCTGCGTTCTTTTGTCTGATTACTTGCCTTTCCTCTTCGCCGCGCGTTTCTTCTCCACGCCACGGTTCGTTGGCTTTGTCTTTCTTGGTTTTACTTTTCCAGGTCCACCTAAATTGACTTGTTTATTTTTGGCCGATTTCTCGTGAAAAGCCGCTCCGCCTTCCAACTTCGGTTTTTTGAGTAAAAATTTAATCTTCTTTTTATCTTTTTCAAATTCCAATAGGCGAGTAGCTACTTCAATTCCTTCAGGAAAATCCAACATTTTGACTTCTTTTTCCATCAAAATTTCGGCTTGAATCAGCACTTCTTCTTCACCCGGACTGATAAAACTAATCGCAATACCCGATTTGTCAGCACGACCCGTACGCCCAATTCTATGAATGTATTGTTCTTCTACTTCCGGAAATTCTACATTAATAACGTGTGTTACATCCGAAATATCCAATCCACGAGCCATTACGTCAGTGGTAATAATTCCTTTTATTTCGCCTCTATGAAACGACGCCATCGTATTCAAACGGTAATTCTGTGATTTGTTTGAGTGAATGATTCCGAATTGCTCAGGAAAATCTTCTTCGATGCTATTCGCCACCAAATCGGCTGTTTTTTTGTTGTTCACAAAAATCAACACGCGACCCATGCTTTCGTCTTGTTGTAACAATCCTTTTAGTAGATTGATTTTGGTCAAAAAGTTGGGAGTACGATACGCCAATTGCTCAATTTTCTCCAACGGTGTTCCCGATGGAGCTAACGTGATTTCTTCAGGCAGTTCGAAGTAATCGTCCAACATTTCATCCACATCGTCGGTCATCGTGGCCGAAAATAGAATGTTCTGACGTTTGTTTTTCAACATTGCCAATATCGAAGTAACCTGAAATCGGAAACCTAAATTCAGTATTTCATCAAATTCGTCAATTACTAATTTTTGAGTCGAATCAAATCGGATGACATTATCCAAAGCCAAATCCATCGTTCTACCTGGAGTTCCCACTAAAATATCAACACCTTCACGAACAGCTGTTTTTTGTGTATTGATGTTTACACCACCATAAACGCCCAATGTGCGAACCGACATGTATTTGGTCACACTTTCCACCACATCAACGGTTTGTACGACCAATTCGCGTGTGGGTACGATGATTACAATTCGAGGTGAATCGGTGGCAATGAATTTCCATTGTTTCAATAACGGAAGTAAATACGCTAAGGTTTTCCCCGTTCCGGTTTGGGCAATTCCCATTACATCGCGTCCCGACATAATAGGCGAGAACGACTTTTCCTGAATCGGAGTTGGTGTGGTTAATCCTAATTCGTCAATCGCTTTTTGTAACGATTTAGGCAAATTGAACTGTTCGAAAGTACTCATTGTAGTGCTAATTTGCCGCAAAGGTAAGCATTTCTTTTTTGTGGTTTATTTTGTGGTTTTTTACCCCAAAATATGACTTATATCATTTCTCAACACCTTGATTCTTACGAAATTTGATACACTAATACTAAACCAAGTTATTATGGCAAATTTTGATAGTAAACACATTAAAAATGTTGTTTTAGTTGGACACACGGGAAGTGGTAAAACCACACTCATCGAGTCAATGCTTTTTGAAGCAGGATTACTTTCACGTAGAGGTTCGGTTACTGATAAAAATACAGTAGCTGATTATACAGATATCGAGCACGAAAAAGGAAAAACGTTTTTCTCTAAATTGGTAAATACCAAATGGAAAGGTTATAAAATCAACGTTTTAGATACTCCAGGTTATGATGATTTTGTAGGCGAGATAATTGGAGCGATGCGCGTTGCTGATTGCGGAATCATGGTACTTAATTCGGCTATGGGCGTTGAGGTCGGAACCGATATTATTTGGGAATACACCGATGAATATAAATTCCCAATGTTACTAGCAGTCAATCATTTGGATAATGAAAAATCCGACTTTGATCGAACTGTTGCTGAAGCCAAATCGCATTTTGGAAACAATGTGGTCATTGTGCAATATCCGGTGAATCAAGGTGAACAATTTGATGGCATTATTGATGTTTTGAATATGGTATTGTACCAGTATCCAAAAGAAGGCGGAAAACCTCAAAAACTTCCGATACCGGATAGCGAAAAAGAAAAAGCCAATCGGTTGCACCAAGAATTAATCGAAACCATTGCAGGAAATGATGAAACGTTGATGGAACGTTATTTTGATAAAGGTGAACTCGACGAAGACGAGATGAAATTAGGATTGCATCATTCACTAATTAAACACGAACTATTTCCTGTTTTCTGCGTTTCTGCAAAAAATAATATGGGTTGTGGTCGCATCATGAGTTTTATTGATAATGTGTGTCCGTTTGCCTTTGAAATGCCCAAACAAAAAACGGTTGATGGTAAAGAAATTGAATATAGCGAAAAAGATTCAACAGCTATCTTTGTTTACAAAACCTTATCCGAGCCACACGTTGGCGATTTGAGTTTCTTTAAAGTACTTTCGGGCGTGATTAAAATAGGCGATGAGTTGACCAACGAAACTACGGGTCAAGTGGAGAAAATCAACCAATTGTATGAAGTAGAAGGCAACAAACGAACTCCAGTCAACGAATTAGTAGCGGGTGATATTGGAGCGACATTAAAATTAAAAAACACACATACTAATAATACCTTACACGAAAAAGGAAAACACATCGAAGTTGTTCCAATTGCATTTCCGACTCCAACACTCACCGTTGCCGTAGAAGGAACTAAAAAAGGTGAAGAAGAAAAACTATCAATGGCGTTGCATCAATTAGTAGAAGAAGATCCAACGATAAAAGTGGAGGTTTCGCCCGAGTTGAAGCAAACGTTGATTCATTGTCATGGCGATTTGCATCTAACGGTTATCAAGTGGAAATTAGAAAATGCGTATAAATTGTCAGTTGATTTTAAAACACCTAAAATTCCGTACCGCGAAACCATTCGCAAAAGCTCAGAAACCATTTACCGTCACAAAAAACAATCAGGTGGAGCAGGACAATTTGCTGAAGTAGCCATGAAAATTGAACCTTGGTACGACGGAATGGAAGAACCAACAGGTTATAACATTCGCGGAAAAGAAGAAATTGATTTGCCTTGGGGCGGAAAATTAGTGTACTACAATTGCATTGTAGGTGGCGCAATTGACACGCGTTTTCATCCTTCCATTTTAAAAGGAATAATGGAAAAAATGCATGAAGGTCCGCTTACTGGTTCGTATGTTAGAGACGTCAGAGTCATTGTATTCGACGGAAAAATGCACTCCGTTGACAGCAACGATTTAGCTTTCAAAACCGCTGGTATGATGGCATTCAAAGAAAACTTTCACAATGCCGATCCGCAATTGCTAGAACCTTTTTACCATATTGAAGTCCACGCGCCAGAAGAATTAACAGGAGCAATCATGAGTTCGATTCAAACACACCGAGCTGTGGTAGAAGGAATGGATGCTGAAGGACAATTTTCAATTATAAAAGCACATATTCCGTATGCAGAAATGCATCAATTTGGAAGCGATTTACGTTCGTTAACGCAAGGAAGAGCACGATTTAAAATGAAATTCGACCATTACGAACCCGTACCGTTTGATCTACAAAAAATAGTTATTTCAGAATGTAAGCAACAAGAAGAATTGGTTTAGTTTTAGAGTAGATTAATGAAAAACCCTGCAATCACAATTGACGCAGGGTTTTTCTATTTATTTAAAAGAGCTAACTATTATAGTTTTCCCATATTGGCTGCTAACGTTTCTAAAAACTTGCTGATCGGACCTTTGATCATCATCGCCATCATAGGGTTGAATTCGCCTTCAAAATCCAATTTCACAGCACAACTATTATCTGAAATCGCATCGATATTGGCAATTAATAAAAACGGAAGTTTATCGCTTGCTGCCGAAAGCACCACTTTTGAATGAGGTGTTTTGTCTTTCATTCTCAATTTGATTTCAGGCATTCCTTTCAAACCAAAATTAAAAATATCATCGCCTAACACTTCAAATTTAGCAATGTTTTCAGGCATTAGCTTTTCGAAATTCTTTACGTCGGATAACGCGTTAAAAATATATTCAGTCGATTGTTCTACGGTAACTTTTGGACTTTCTAAATTCATTTTTTAATTTTCAATATTGATATTCCACTCCGATGGATTTTTTCTCCATTCTTTCAGTGTTTCTTGTTCTTCTTCGGTAATGTATTGCTTAGCTACGGCTAAATTCAATAAATTCTCATAATTGCTTAACGTATACAATTCAACGTTAGCGTTTTTGAAATTGGATTCCGCTACATCAAATCCGTACGAGAAAATTGCAACCATTCCTTTCACATTCGCACCCGCTTCTTTTAAAGCTTCAACGGCCAATAAACTGCTGTTTCCAGTGCTGATTAAATCTTCTACCACTACTACATTTTGTCCTTTCTGTAGAAAACCTTCCACTTGGTTTTGTCTTCCGTGCTTTTTTGGCTCGGGTCTGACGTACACAAAAGGAAGTCCTAGCTCTTCTGCAACAAGTATGCCAATGCCAATTGCACCAGTGGCTACACCAGCAATTACATCGGGTTTGCCATATTTGTCTTCAATTTGCTTCGAAAATTCATCACGGATGTAATTTCGAATCGCTGGAAATGAAAGTGTTAAACGGTTGTCACAGTAAATAGGAGAATTCCAACCAGAAGCCCATAAAAAAGGTTTTGATGGATTCAATTTAATTGCATTTATTTGTAAAAGCAATTCGGCTGTTTTTTCGGCTGTATCTTTATTAAAAATCATACTGCAAATGTATAAAGTTTTTGTGAACGATAAACCACTTTTTTTGACAAATGAAATCGCAAAAGAAACCGATTTTCAATTGTTTTTACTTGAAAGCGTTGATATTGAGCAGCTTATTGTAAAAATGTTCAATAATAAGATTAAGAAAGCCTATTTGTATTATCCCGATGAGAAAGAGATACTGAAGAAAGTGAAAGAGAAAATTCCAGTGTGCAAAGCCGGTGGTGGATTGGTCTACAACAAAAAAGGCGAGGTGTTATTCATTTACAGAAACGGAAAATGGGATTTACCCAAAGGTGGAAAAGAAAAAGGCGAAGAAATTGATCTAACTGCCATGCGCGAAGTAGAAGAGGAAACAGGTGTTGATAAACTCAAAATCAAAAACAAATTGCAGAAAACCTATCACGTTTTCAAACGCAACGGCAAATACAAACTAAAAATCACGCATTGGTATTCAATGACTACCACTTTTGATGGCGTTTTGATTCCGCAAGCCAACGAAGGTATCGAAAAAGTAGCGTGGCTCAACCCAGAGCAAGTTCAAGAAGCGTTGAAGAATTCGTATGAGAATATAAAGTTGCTTTTTGAGTAGTGAAGTGGCAAAGTTCCAAAGTGGCAAAGTTTCAGAGTTTTTTTAAAATTTTGGAAGCAGGCGAGAGGCGTTTTTAACGACCTTTTGTCCCGCTTTCCGCTCTATCTCCGATTGGCAAAAAACTACAGGCAAAGCCTTTGTTTTTGTCCATCGGAGGATGCCGCTACAATCGGGGCTAATCAAGAAGTGTTGTTTTTCAAAAGACCATTTTCCAGTCTTATTTCTTTCCAATATATCTGGAAACTTAAACACTTCTGTCTTTTTTATTTTTCAAACTTTGAAACTTTGGAACTTTGCAACTTTACAACTTTGCCACTTTGTAACTCTGCCACTTTGCAACTTCTAATCCACAACCCTGTAAACCGGATATCTCAAATGTGCTTTTTCGTAATAAGGCGAATTTTTATACACCCAATCTAATTGGGCTTCAGGATTTTCGGCAAATTTTTTATCGGTTTTTTTCTTATCTTCTAAAGTGACTCTGAGTTGCGGATTTTCATTCAGATACTCATTCGCCAAATCTTCAAAAACATAACTCGAATAGCCTTCTTTTTGTTGTAAAATGGCATCAAAATAGTTCCAATTGAAATAGCTGTCAATGGCTTCGGGTTCGAGTGTTTCCAACAAAAATTTCACGCCTTTTTGATTCGTAGAAATTAAATAATCACCTTTCTTGAACATTACTTTTTGCAAGGTCGTATTTACTTTGGTGTTGTAATGCGGATAATGTCCTTCGTACGCATTTTTATACGTTTGGTAATCGGCAATCGCATAACTTTCTACTTCAATTAAAGTGTCGTTTTTCAATTGAGAGA
The DNA here is from genome assembly GCF_035299245.1 of Flavobacterium sp. GTDB lineage: Bacteria > Bacteroidota > Bacteroidia > Flavobacteriales > Flavobacteriaceae > Flavobacterium. The sequence continues at coordinate 29,372 of NZ_DATGWY010000007.1, forward strand.
GTTCTATTTTGTTGGCTTTCAGTTGCTCAATAATCGTCCATTGCCCTTTTGGAATCACATAGTACTTCGGAATAGTGATTTCTCTTTCGGATTTGTATTCACCTAAAAACGGAATGTATTTGGTAAACGGAATTTTTCGATCGTAAAACAAACGTTCGCCCGACGTCACATCACTTTTTTTATAACTGCCTTTGAACCCCATAAACGAAATCTGACTGACTTTAGTCGAATCAATTTTCCATTGCAACGTATACTTTTTTCCCGCTTGAAATTGGGTTTGATTCGCCAATTGCTTTTGTTGGATGAGTTCTGCTTTTTTGCTCGTAATCTCCATCGCCGAAACCATAAAATCATACGTCACTTTTACACGAGATTTGTAGTCTTTGAGCATGTGTGTTTCCACAACGTAACCCAAGCAATTGAAAAGCGAAGTATAGCCTGTGGCATACCGCGGACTTTCGAAAAATTGTTGGAAACCATTATCGGGCGTTCCGTGCCAAACATTGACGTATGGCGTGGTTTCGGTCTTTTTCTTTTTTAAATCGGATACTAATGCAATGTTGAAATCGTCTTTTAAAAACGCTCCTAATTCGCTTCCTAATTTCTTAGGTTCAGTCATGATGTACGTTAATGTATATTGATAGTCAGCGCCATTACTTACGTGATTGTCGATGAACAAAACGGGTTGTACCAAATGAAAGATTTCGGCAAAACTTTTAGTGTTTCGAGTGTCCGATTTGATGAAATCACGATTCAAATCAAAGTTGCGCGCGTTGCCACGAAAACCGTATTGTTCAGGACCATTTTGGTTGGCTCTAGAAGTCGAATTCCGATTCAAAGCACCACCAATATTGTACACTGGGATCGTAACCAAAACTACATTTTTTGGAATTTTAATTTTACCTACTGCCAAATCGCGGTACAATAGCATAGTAGCGTCAATTCCGTCGGGTTCGCCAGCGTGGATGCCGTTATTGATGAGAATAATTGATTTGGTTTTGCGGATTTCTTCAAAGTTAAAATTACCATCTGCATTGAACGTTACAATGTGCAAAGGTTCACCGCTATCGGTCAAACCCATTTCTTGCATTTTGATGGTTTCGAATGAAGTATCTAAAGTGTTGAAATAAGTTATGGTTTCTTGATAAGTTGCCGACTGATTGCCGTTTCCTTTTTCAAAAAAAGTGAGAAAAGAATCGTTCTTTTGAGCCCAAAGAGTAGAAGTAAAGCATAATAGAAAGAAGATACTTTTCATTAACGAAATGGATTAAAGATGATTATAATGTGCTAACCTGTGGAAATTTGTGTAATCTGTGTTTTATTTTGTGCGCACCGAATCGGGGACCAAAACCGTGTAATCACCGCCATTTCGAATCACGTCTCTCACTATACTCGATGAAATATAGGATGTTTTGGATGCTGTTAAGAGAAACACCGTTTCAATTTTGGATAATTTTCTGTTGGTGTGTGCAATGGCTTTTTCAAACTCGAAATCGGCTGGATTTCGCAAACCACGTAAGATGAATTCGGCTTTTTCTTTTTTGCACAAATCGATGGTCAAACCTTCATAAGTAATCACACGAACTTTGGGTTCATCGGCAAATGCTTCTTCGATAAAACGCTTACGGTCTTCGAGCGAAAACATGTATTTTTTTTCTGCATTCACACCAATAGCAACAATCACTTCGTCAAAAAGTGAAATACCACGTTTGATAATGTCGTAATGTCCGTTAGTTATTGGGTCAAATGAACCTGGGAATATTGCTTTTTTCATTTTGCTAAGTTTGTGGTTTAGAATTTATGGTTTGTAGTTGAGTTTAGAACTATAAACAACAAACTATGAACTATAAACAGTTTATTATTTCTTCCAAATCGGTTTTCTTTTCATCGCCAATTCAATTTCATTATCAATTAGATTTGAAAACGGAATGTTGGCGTGTGCAGCTTGTTGCGGAAAAATACTTTGTGGTGATAAACCCGGATTGGTATTGATTTCAATGAAATGCGGAACATCATTCATGACAATAAAATCAGCTCTCGAAAAACCACTCATTCCCAATGCCTCATACACTTTTTTGGCCGTTTCAATTACTTTTTCTTCTACTTCTTTTGAGAGTCGGGCAGGAGTAATCTCAGTTGATTTCCCTGAGTACTTGGCTTCGTAATCAAAGAATTCGTTTTCTGGAACAATTTCGGTAATTCCTAAGACGGTTGTTGTTCCTAGGTAATTCAATACACCCACCGAAATTTCAGTTCCGTTCAAGAACGATTCAATTAAAATATCGTTGTCTTCCGCGAAAGCGAAATCCAAAGCTTTAGGCAAATCCTCTAGCGAATTTACTCTTGAAACTCCCAAAGAACTTCCGGATTGGTTGGGTTTTACGAAAAAAGGCAACCCTAATTCGGATGCGATTTTTTCACCGTCAATGACATCGCCTTTGCTCAAATAAATTGAATTGGCTTTTGGAATGTTGAATTTGGAAAGTACCGATAAAGTATCTCGTTTATTAAAGGTCAACGCCGATTGATAAAAATTACAACCTGAATAGGGTAAATCGACTAATTCCCAGTACGATTGCATGTGTCCGTCTTCGCCTGGAGTTCCGTGAATTGTATTCACAATGACATCAAAAGTAGTGGTTTGATTGTCTTTGGTGAACGTAAAATCGGCTTTGTTGATCGGATATTTTACACCATCAATCAAACAATACCAGTCGTTTAACAAAATGTGTACTTCAAAGGCTTTATATTTTACTTTGTCAATGTGATTGAGTATCAATTGACCACTTCGTAATGATATTACTGATTCGTCAGAATATCCTCCCATAACGACTGCTACGTTCATCAGAATTTATTTTAAATACTATACAAAAATAGCACAATTGTTGGAACTAAAAATTATATATTTGCGGTAAATCTTTTTTTATGAGTTTGCGGAAATACCTCACCAGTAAAGTTTTTTTTGCTCAACTACTTGCGGCAACAGCTATCGTGGCTTTGTTGGCTTTTTTCTTTTTTCACTGGATTACTTTTGTGACCAAACACAGTGAAGAAATTTTAGTACCCAATTTAAAGCGATTGACTCCTGACCAAGTAGAAGATAAACTCGATGAATTAGGTTTAGAATACGAAATTTTAGATACCTTGGATTACGTTCCCAATTATCCAAAGTTAGCAGTAATGATACAAGAGCCAGAGTCGGGTTCGAAAGTAAAAGGAGGAAGAACAATTTACATTAAAATCAACGCCGACGCTTATAAAAAAGTTCAAGTTCCCGATTTAATTGACAAAACCTATCGTCAAGCGGTTCCCACCTTAAAATCGATTGGTTTGTCTGAAGGTACAATTACCTACGCACCACATATTGGAAAAGATATGGTTTTAGAAATGCGAATTAACGGTAAGAAAGTAAAACCGGGAACTCGTGTGTTTAAAGCGACCAAAATAGATTTAGTTTTAGGTGATGGCGAAGTAGTTTTTGACGAATCAGATGCCGATAGTTTATTGCGAATTTTACCAGAACCCGAAGTACTTCCTGAAGATAATTTAGACTCCATCACAAATGGTCAATAACGAATTGAATGAAATTGAAGACGAGCTTTTTGAACACCATCGATTTGAAGTTCCGAAAGGTCAAGCCATGTTGCGAATTGACAAGTATTTGATGCATTTGATTCCGAATGCAACACGTAACAAAATTCAGAATGCTGCCACTTCGGGCGATATTTACGTGAATGATATTCCAGTAAAATCAAATTATAAAGTCAAGCCTTTTGATGTGATTCGGATTTTGCTTTCGCATCCACCATTTGAAAATCGTATTGACCCAGAAGATATTCCACTGGATATTGTTTACGAAGATGACGCGCTTTTGGTCATCAATAAACCACCCGGATTAGTAGTGCATCCCGGACACGGAAATTACACCGGAACTTTGGTCAACGGATTGGCTTTTCATTTTGATAATTTACCATTGAATAGTAGCGAACGTCCAGGTTTGGTGCATCGAATTGATAAAAATACATCCGGTTTGTTAGTGGTTGCCAAAACTGAAGCTGCCATGACGCATCTGGCTAAGCAATTTGAAGATAAAACTACCGAAAGAGAATACATCGCTATTGTTTGGGGAAATGTAAAAGAAGATGAAGGAACAATAGTAGGAAACATCGATCGTCATTTGAAAGACCGAATGCAAATGGCTGTTTTTCCTGATGGTGAACGTGGAAAACACGCTGTAACTCATTATAAAGTGTTGGAGCGATTGGGTTATGTTACTTTGGTTTCATGTCGATTGGAAACGGGAAGAACACATCAAATTCGCGTGCACATGAAATACATTGGGCATACTTTGTTTAATGATGAACGTTACGGCGGAAATTTGATTTTGAAAGGAACGACTTTTACCAAATACAAACAGTTTATAGATAATTGTTTTAAGACGTTACCACGACAAGCGTTGCATGCTAAAACACTTGGTTTTGAACATCCAACCACTAAAGAATACATGCGTTTTGATACTGAAATTCCACAGGATATGGTAGATTGTATTGAAAAATGGCGCAATTACACCAAAACAAACACTTTAGTTGAAGAAGAAGATTAATTTAAAGTCGCTTTGTATTTTTCTTCCACTTTTCTCCAATTGATTACATTGAAAAACGCGTTGATATAGTCTTTGCGTTTGTATTGGTAGCTCAAGTAATAGGCGTGTTCCCAAACATCAATAGCTAAAATCGGAGTTCCCGAAATAGTTTGTCTCGGCATCAATGGATTATCTTGATTAGGAGTAGAAGTCACTTGCAATGTGCCCGTTTTGTCCACAACCAACCAAGCCCAACCCGAACCAAATTGCTTTGCCGCTTCATCTGAAAATCGGGTTTTGAAATTTTCAAACGAACCAAAATCACGGTTGATGGTACTTGCTAACGTGTCTTTTGGTTTTCCTCCTGCTTTCGGACCCATAATTTCCCAGAAAAAAGTATGATTGTAGTAACCTCCGGCGTTGTTACGCAATTCGGTATTGCTTAAATCGAGTTTTTTGAGAATGTCTTCAATAGGAAGTGATTCTTTGTTAGTTCCTTTTAAAATACGGTTTAAATTGTTGGTATACGATAAATAGTGCTTAGAATAATGCATTTCCATCGTCATTGCGTCGATGTGTGGTGCTAAATCGTCAAATTTATAGGGAAGCTTGTATAAATCGAATGCACCTTCATTGGCTTTATAATCATCAGGTTGACCAATGGTTAATTTACTTTCATTGTTGGGAAGCGGTACTTCGACAACTTCTCTTAATTTATTTTTTTTACATGAAACAGTACTAATCAATAAGCAAGCTAGTAGTAATTTGAAAGTAGTTTTCATGATACAAATTTATTTTTTGATTATCGAATTAATGATGTTGATGTATTCTTCTTTGGCTTCTTCTGGAGTAAGATGACTGATTTGCATCCAAGCATTGGTTTTAAAAGCATTTCGTAAATCGAAGCTAGAAGAAGACATCCGAGTATCAATGGTTCCGTAGGTAGCTTGTTTGTAATGTGCATACAAACGCAACTGAACATCTTGCGGTAATTCAGATTGTGTCATTTGATCGGCTATGGCTACAGCTTCAAGAAATCGAGTTTCTAAATCGTTGTTATGCATTTTTGGTTGCAACTATTGTTTTATTACCAATGGCTTTTTCTCCAATTTTTACATTTACGGTGGTTCCGAGCGGTAAATAAATATCTACTCTTGATCCAAACTTTATAAATCCAGCATCATCACCTTGACGTACCTGCATGCCTTCTTCTGCGTAGTTTACAATCCGTTTGGCCAAAGCACCCGCAATTTGTCGGTACATGATTTCTCCAAAAATTCGGTTGTCAATTACAACAGTCGTGCGTTCATTTTCGGTACTTGCTTTCGGATGCCATGCAACAAGGTATTTTCCTGGATGGTATTTGCTGTAACGGATTTTTCCACTTGCTGCGTAACGCGTTACGTGAACGTTGATGGGCGACATGAATATTGAAACCTGTAATCGTTTGTCTTTAAAATATTCGGGTTCAAATACTTCTTCAATAACGACCACTTTTCCGTCTACAGGAGCAACTAAGTTGTAATCGTTGACTTCGATGTGTCGGTCTGGGTTTCTAAAAAACTGAAGTATTAAAATTAAAAACACTAAAGCTATAATTTGTACCGTTTTTTCTAACCAAAGTGTATTTGGAAAAATATAATGCGACGATAAAATAATTACCGTTGCTAAAAATGTACTGATTAAAATGATTTTTCCGCCTTCTTTATGAAACATAATATAAAATTTGATAGAACAAAAATACAAAAGGTGCGACAAATATAATACTATCCAGTCGATCTAAAATTCCGCCATGACCAGGCATGATAGTTCCGCTGTCTTTTACGCCAGCAATACGCTTGAATTTGGATTCGATTAAATCGCCTAATGTGCTAAAAATACTAATGATTACAGCTGTTACAGACCAAATGAATAGTGACTTCATGCTGTGTTGTTCGGATGGATTAAAATAAAACTTCGAGATTAGAATTCCAGCTACTACTGAGAAAAATAATCCACCTAAGAAACCTTCAATGGTTTTTTTAGGCGAAATTTTTTCAAATAATTTTCGTTTCCCTACAGATTTTCCTACAATATAAGCGAAAGTGTCATTGGTCCAAATCAATATAAAAATACTAATGATGATTTTGGGTCTGAAGTCGATTCCAGAAAAAGGAATTTTTGCGATTATTATGAAAGGAAAAATCACATAACCTAAAACGTAGGCATATTTTGCAACGGATGAAAGTTCGTTTTTGGTAGTATTGAAAAGCAACCGAACCAACGAAAAAGAGGTAATCAGAGTGAAACCTAAAATAAATAAATCAAATGATTTGAAGGTGTAGTATTTAGCTGCAAGAAAGTAAGAAACACAGGCAATCACTATTGGCAAATAAAAATTGACTTTTAAAATCCGGCAAAATTCAAAAAGAGTGATAATGAGAAAAATTCCGAAAAGAACATAAAAACTTTGAGCGGAGTAGGCAGTAGCGACAATTAACAAAGTTACATATACTAGACCTGATAAGAATCTCGTTAACGTTTCATTCATTTTATAAGTCTTCTAGTAGCAGTAAATAGAGGTTCTTTGCACAACTACCATAGGTTAAGAAATCTTCGTCTTGTACTTTTTCAAAGTATTTTATTGTAGTGATATTGGTAGGATAATCTTTGTCGTATTTCTTTTTGATTACTCTTAAGCCATCGCTTTTAGACTCTAAAATTTGACTTGTAGTAGCCAAAATCACAATGTTATCAGGAAGTTCATTTGGTTTATAATGTTTGATTTGATTGGAAGAAAATAAAACAGAACCTTCATCTCCAATTAGATTTTCACAGCTAGCCAATAAAAATTTAGGCTCAGTTGGATTGTTGTAGTTTAATTTATTTTCATCTAACAATGAAAACAAATTGGGTTCAAAACACATGGCTTCAGATTCGAACCAGTCGTTTTCTTCCAAAATATTTTCAAACTGCTCTTTTACTTCATCCAAATTTTCACAATATAAAAACTTACCTCCGTTTTTTTTGAAATTGTAAGTGAATTGCTCGTCTATAGGCAAAGAAGATGGCTTTGGAGCATTGTATTCACTGCGAGTATCATCGTCAGAAGCATCTTTGTTTGAACCAAATATTTTTTTAAAAAGACTCATATTAATCTGTAAAACTATGCTGTGTGCGTTTTGAAAACATTCAAAGATAAAAAAATCTTAATTCAAAAGCATTTTTTGAATTAAGATTTTATATTTTATTTATTAATAACCGATTTTAACTACTAAATTCTTCTTTATCAAAAGGTCTTTTCCCGAAAATGGCTTCTAGGTCGTCTTTGAAAATCACCTCTTTTTCAATTAAAATGGCAGAGAGTTCCAAAAGTTTGTCTTTATTTTCTTGTAGAATTTTAATAGCTCTTTGGTACTGACTTTCAATCAAATCTGAGATTTCTTTGTCGATTACCTGAGCCGTTTCTTCAGAATACGGTTTTGAAAAATTGTATTCACTTTGTCCTGAAGAATCGTAATACGTTACATTTCCTAGTTTTTCGTTCAAACCATAAATAGTAATCATGGCACGAGCTTGTTTAGTAACTTTTTCTAAATCACTTAACGCACCAGTAGAAATAGTGTCAAAAATTACTTTTTCAGCTGCTCTTCCTCCCATGGTGGCGCACATTTCGTCCAGCATTTGATTAGGTCTTACAATAAGTCGCTCTTCGGGTAAATACCAAGCAGCACCTAAACTTTGACCTCTCGGAACAATAGTTACTTTCACTAATGGTGCAGCGTGTTCTAGCATCCAACTTACTGTTGCGTGACCTGCTTCGTGAATCGCAATAGCTTTTTTCTCGTCGGGAGTAACAATTTTATTTTTCTTTTCTAAACCACCCACAATACGGTCAACAGCATCTAGAAAATCCTGTTTGTCAACCGCTTTTTTGTTGTTTCGAGCGGCAATTAAAGCGGCTTCATTACATACATTGGCAATATCTGCACCTGAAAAACCAGGAGTTTGTTTGGCTAAGAAATCGACATCCAAATCGGCTACTTTTTTCAAAGGAGTTAAGTGTACTTCAAAAATTTCTTTGCGTTCTCTGATGTCTGGTAAATCAACATAAATTTGTCGATCAAAACGACCAGCTCGCATTAAAGCTTTGTCCAAAACATCGGCTCTATTGGTAGCAGCTAAGACTATTACATGAGTATTTGTGCCGAAACCATCCATTTCAGTTAATAACTGATTTAGCGTGTTTTCGCGTTCATCATTTGAACCTGAAAAATTATTTTTCCCTCTGGCTCTACCTACAGCATCAATTTCGTCAATGAAGATAATGGCTGGCGCTTTGTCTTTGGCTTGTTTGAATAAATCACGTACTCTTGAAGCACCAACTCCAACAAACATTTCAACAAAATCTGAACCTGATAAAGAGAAAAAAGGAACCTTGGCTTCGCCTGCAACAGCTTTTGCCAGTAATGTTTTTCCAGTACCTGGAGGACCAACTAAAAGCGCACCTTTTGGTATTTTCCCTCCCAAAGTAGTATATTTATCAGGGTTTCTTAAAAATTCAACTATTTCTTGAACTTCTTCTTTTGCTCCTTCTAAACCTGCAACATCTTTAAAGCTGATTTTTACATCCGTTTTTTCGTCGAATAGCTTTGCTTTTGATTTACCAATATTAAAGATTTGACCTCCACCGCTACCACCAGCACCACCGCCAGACATTCTTTTCATAATGAAAATCCATATGGCAATGATTACAATGATTGGGAGTAAACTAAAGAATAACTCTGCCCAATCACTCTTTACTTGATGATCAAATTCTTTTAGTTTTTTATTCTTTACAGCAAGTTCTAACTTTTTATCAAATTCTTGTGTGTCACCTGTATTAAATACGTAATGAGGACCTTTGTTTGGGCGATTCATAAAGTCTTTTGCAACTTTTGAATGCGCTTTATCCTTTAAGGCATCTTTGGTTAAAAAGGCTTCAGCTTGAGTTTTGTTGTAAATAATTACTTTTTCAATTTGTCCCTTGGCTAATAAATCATCAAATTTAGAAGTTGATATTACTGAAGGGTCTTTGAAATTTCCTCCATTGAAAAAACTCAAACCTATGAATAGCGCAATTGCAATTCCATATAGCCAAAAAGGACTAAATTTAAAATTATTCTGCTTTTTTTCTGTAGACATATTTTTTTATGTGCTTTTAATATTTGTTTTGTATGCTTGTAATTTTTGCATCACCCCAAAGGCCTTCAATGTTGTAGTATTCTCTAATTTCTTTTTGAAAAACGTGTACTACAATACTCACATAATCCATCAAAACCCACTCGGCATTGTCTGTACCTTCAACATGCCATGGCTTGTCTTTAAGTTCTTTTGAAACAATTTTTTGAACAGAGTTAACGATAGCGTTTACTTGAGTGTTTGAATTACCATTGCAGACTACAAAATAATCACAAACTGCGGTATCGATTTCGCGTAAATCTAAGATTTCAATGTCATTACCTTTTACTTCTTCTATTCCTTTTATGATGCAGGATAACAAAACATCATTACTAACTATTTTTTTTGTCATTTAGTATTTTTCTATAATTTGCAAAGGTATCAAAATTTGTGATTAAATTTGACGCTTAACAGAAGTTTAAAACTTTAAAACTTTTTATGTCAATAATCAAACTCAATGCCATAGATTCTACGAATGATTTTTTAAAGGACTTGATTAGGAATCAGCTGGTGGAAAATTTTACTACTGTTGTTGCTAATTCGCAGACAAAGGGTAGAGGTCAAATGGGAACACAATGGCAATCTGAAGACGGTAAAAATTTGATAATGAGTTCTTTAGTCAAAGAGGTGCCTTTTTCTGTTGATGATATTTTTGTGCTCAATTGTTTGGTTTCTGTAGCAATTGTAAGAGCTTTGAATGAATTTGAAGTTCCTAAACTAAGCATAAAATGGCCAAACGACATTATGTCAGATACAAAAAAAATTGCAGGTGTTTTGATAGAAAATTTGATTAAACCTGACAGTACTTTTGTATCCGTAGTGGGAATAGGGTTGAATGTCAACCAAAAGCATTTCATTGAATTACCCAATGCTTCTTCCATGGTCATTCAAGCAGGTAAACAATTTGATTTAGATGATGTTCTTGAAATAGTTTTATCTCAACTCAATTATTATTATAATGTTGTTAAAGAGGGTAAAGTAGATCAGCTTTGGGATTTGTATCACCAGCATTTATTCAAAAAAAAGGTTCCAGCTGTGTTTGAAGATGCAAGAGGTAAACGATTTATGGGAATAATTAATCAAGTCAATCGGCAAGGAAAGTTGGAAGTTCAGCTTGAAGACGATTCAATACAACAGTACACCATTAAAGAAATTAAAATGATTTATTAAAAAAAAACTCTCCAATTACGGAGAGTTTTTAGTTAGTTGATGAAAACTTTTTTTGTAACGGTACTACTTTCAGTACTAATTTTTACAAAATAAAATCCGTCAGGTAAATTTTCTATAGTATAGGTGTTGTATATTTTAGTTGGGTTTTTAACTTCCATCATCAATTGGCCATTGATATTGATTAATTGGATGTTCTCAACTTCTGCTTCAGTTTCAATATTGATTTTTTGATCAGTTGATGGGTTAGGATAGATGCTTACATCTGATAAAGCTTCAAAAGTATCGTTGGCTAAGAATATGCCAGGCCAACGGTTTTGTGCTACTGGTCCGCCCCAAATTACAGTTGCTAAATAAGGATTATCAATAAATGGGTTTCTGTTTCCTTGACCAAAGGTATTTCCTGAGTTTCCTAAATAAGTATTTCTATTGTCTTCGTATTGTGATACTGGATCCTCAGCATTCCACTGCAGCATTAAATCTAACATATTAGAATCACTAGCTACAGGAGAGCCTGTAAATACGTATGTTGGCAAACATTGACTACCATAACGTAAATACATGTACATAATAATTCTGGCACAATCACCTTTCCATTCATCACCAGGATACCAATTGGCACCTACAGTATGAGAATTTCCAGTTCCTGCGGCGAATTTTCTGTTTCCTCTTTCTCCATTTCTCTGAACATCACATGATCTTAGCATTTGGGCATCAGCTCCTGGTCCTGTCGAACCTAAATCAGGATTTCCTAATGATTGTGCAAAAACGTGTTCTCTGTTCCAGTCACCAACTGCACCGCCATTAGAATCTTTATTTCTCGAGTGATCATTGGTTACATCAGCATCTGAACCATTTTCCCATCCGTACATTAACAAGACTTCACTTGTATTATTTGGGTCTAAATCAACAATTTTTAATGCATTCCACACCTGAGAATAGGATAATTCGTTGATGTGAGTAGTTGTGATTTTGGTAGCCAATGCATTTTTTAAAGCTGAACCTGTTTGTGTCCAATTGAATCCATTGTAATATGGACTGGCTGGCGCGCCATTTTGCGCAAATGATAAGGTTAAACTTAAGAGAGTAATAAATGAGTAAATTTTTTTCATTGTAGGTTATATTTTTCGTTCTAATAATGCCATATAAAATCCATCAAAACCTGATTCTGAGGCAAGTACCTTTGAATCTTTGACAAAGGTAAAATTTTTACCAATATCAGTAGTTAAGAATTGCTTAATTTGTTCTTGATTTTCAGAAGGTAATACCGAGCAGGTTGCGTACACTAATTTTCCGCCTGGTTTTACAATTTTTGAATAGCTTTCTAATACTTCAGCTTGTACTTTTCTGATGTTATCGATGAATTCTGGTTGCAGTTTCCATTTGGCATCAGGATTTCTTTTTAAAACTCCCAATCCGCTACAGGGAGCATCGATTAAAACTCTATCGGCTTTTTCATGTAGTTTTTTGATGACTTTGGTCGAGTCGATGATTCGATATTCAATATTAAAAGCACCATTTCTTTTGGCTCTCAACTTCAATTGCTTGAGTTTACTTTCGTACAAATCCATTGCAATTAATTGCCCTTTGTTTTGCATTAGTGACGCCATATGTAAGGTTTTGCCACCTGCTCCAGCACAAGTGTCCACCACTCGCATTCCGGGTTGCACATCTAAAAAAGCAGCCACTAATTGCGAAGAAGCGTCTTGCACTTCAAACATTCCTTCCTTAAAAGCATCGGTCAAAAATACGTTGGCGCGTTCTTTTAAAACTAAAGCATCGGGTTGATCTTTTAAATAATCAGTATCGATGTTCAAATCCATTAAAACAGCACGTAATTTTTCTTTAGTAGTTTTTAACGTATTTACTCTCAGAATTACTTGAGCTTGTTGGTTTTGAGCAGCAATTTCTTTGGTCCAAAGTGATTCTCCTAATTCTTTTACACCTAAATCGTCCATCCAATCCGGAATCGATTCACGCATTTTTCTGATTTTGGATAATTCGTCAAATCGACCTTTGATTTTGCGTTCGGGTGTTCCTTCTAATTGTCTCCAATCCGGAATTGGATAACCACGCAATACAGCCCAAACTGCAAATATTCTCCATAAATCATCGCGATCAAAGGGTTCTTTTACGTTTGCAATTTCAGCATACAAGCGCTTCCATCGTACAATTTCGTAGATGGTTTCGGCCACAAATTTACGATCGGAACTTCCCCAACGTTTGTCTTTTTTCAGGGCACGAGCCACTACTTTATCAGCGTATTCACCTTCATTGAAGATGGCGTTTAGCGAGTCTATAGTGGTGTAAACTAAATTTCTGTGTAATCTCATTTTTTTAAATCAGCGTGCAAAGGTATTACATTTTTTATGTAAAAAATTAAAAAAAGCTAAAGAATCTAAAAAAAGAATTAGAGCACTATTGTTTGTTGTAAAGTATTGTTTGCGTGAGGGATAGAAGTGGATCCCGATTTTTTCGGGAGAAACGGATAGCCCGACCCCGATGGACAAAAACAAGTTTGAAAAACGTAGCTTTTTGCCAATCGGGGGCACGCCAAAGAAATTCTAGTGATTTTAATGTTCGTGGTGATCGATTCGACGCATTTCGATATTTTCTGGAGCGTGAAGTACTAATGGGAATTGTTCTACTTTTACTGAACTACTGTCTAATCCGAAACCTTTTTCTTCTGATAAACTCAGTTTTTTTAGTAAGAAGTAAGTGTTCATGACGATTTTTTCAAAGAAAGTCAAATCACTATCATTGGACAAGAATTTTTCGGAAAGTACAAATTTGAAATCACCCAAAATTTGATTTTTGCTCAATGATTCGTAGCGACTGGTGATGTCCACTTCGCCACGTTGTACCATTTCTTTAATCACTTGTTTGAACATCAAATTGATTTTGGTTGGTTCTCTGAATCCGAGGTAAAAATCGATGCGGTAAATATCATCTTTTACGATTTCGGTTACGCGGTATTCTTTTTTATACGGTTCGCTTAGAATGTTTACGTGAATGAACCAATACAAATCGGCTCTTTTTGGACGTTTTTGTAAAATGGAATACATCACTTTCTCTTCAATCTCGTCACTGCGATTGGAATTGGTCATGTAAACCAAGTGAGTAGCATATTTTGGAATGGATAAATCCACGCTTAGGTCGGCAAGCACTTTTTTATAATCGTTGATTTTGACGATTTTGGTGTAGCTTTTGCTAATTTTCTTCGCCAAATACCATGTAGACATGATTCCTATTAGAATAATTGCAATCAGCAAGGTGACATAACCGCCATCAAGGAATTTAACAATATTTGCCGATAAGAAACTGAATTCTATGATGATGTAAACCAATATCAAAGGGGCAATAAAATACCATTTTACTCTTTTCATGATCAAATAGAAATTGAGTAAAATTGTGGTCATAATCATGCACAGAACAATAGCCAAACCGTAGGCGTGTTCCATATTGCTTGATTCTTCAAAATGAATCACAATTCCGACACAACCTAAAAACAATAACCAGTTGATGGATGGAATGTACAACTGACCTTTCAAATCGGTGGGGAAATTGATTTTCACTTTAGGCCAGAAATTCAAACGCATGGCTTCGTTAATTAAGGTAAATGAACCACTAATTAAAGCTTGAGAAGCAATTACTGCTGCCATAGTTGCTACCACAATTCCTACGGGTTGAAACCAATCGGGCATTATTAAATAAAATGGATTCGGATTGGAACTACCTAATTCTTGAAGTGTTTTTCCTTCGTGAGCAATTAAATACGCTCCTTGACCAAAATAATTTAAAATAAGTGTAGTCTTAACAAAGATCCAGCTGATTCGAATGTTTTTTCTACCACAGTGTCCCATATCTGAATACAATGCTTCTGCTCCAGTGGTACAAAGGAAAACAGCACCTAATATAAAGAAGCCTTGTTCACTAACATCACTGGTCAGTAAATGATAAGCGTAATACGGATTTAAAGCGTTGAACACTTCCAGATTGGTAACCATTTGAACGGCACCTAATACGGCCAACATCGAGAACCAAATTAACATCATTGGAGCAAAAAACTTACCTACAAGTTTGGTTCCGAATTGTTGAATGGTAAACAATACGAATAAAATAGAGATAACAATAGGTACGGTAGGAATATCCGGTTTCCAAATACGCAGACCTTCAACAGCGGAAGAAACTGAAATAGGAGGCGTGATAATTCCGTCGGCTAACAAAGCACTACCACCAATTATTGCGGGTACGATAAGCCACTGAATTTTAGTTCTTTTTACTAAAGCATACAAGGCAAAAATTCCACCTTCGCCGTGGTTATCTGCACTGAGTGTAATGATTACATACTTTAAAGTAGTTTGTAGGGTTAATGTCCAAAATATACACGACAATCCTCCTAAAATTAAGTCTTTGCTGATTGCACTATCGCCAATTATGGCTTTCATTACATACAAAGGTGAAGTTCCAATATCTCCGTAAATTATTCCTAAAGTAACTAATAAACCGGCTGCTGATAGCTTTCCGTGGAGATTCTGATGGCTGTGTGAGCTCATAATGTTAAATAAAAAGAAAGCAAAGGTATTTAAATTACCAATTTGAAATAAAAAAAGCACCGATTTTTTTCAGTGCTTTCGTATTTTGTTATTTTGAACTATCTTCTTGAGCCGCCGCCTCTTGATGAACCTCCGCCTCCAGAGTTACCTCTCGGAGCAGATGTCATACCAGAACTTCCAGAACTTCTAGGTGTCGACATTTCGCTTCCTCCACTTCTTGGAGTTGATCTCGGAGCAGAAGATGTTGAAGTTTCATTTCTTCCACCACCATTTGTATTTACTCTTGGACCGCCATAATTCGTAGAAGTTGAAGTTTCGCTTCTTCCTCCACCGTTAGTGTTTACTCTTGGTCCGCCATACGTTGTAGAAGTTGAAGTTTCATTTCTTCCTCCACCGTTAGTGTTTACTCTTGGTCCACCATACGTTGTAGAAGTTGAAGTTTCGCTTCTTCCTCCACCGTTAGTGTTTACTTTTGGTCCGCCATAGGTTGTAGAAGTTGAAGTTTCGTTTCTTCCTCCGCCATTAGTATTAACTCTTGGTCCTCCATAGGTTGTAGAAGTAGAAGTTTCGTTTCTTCCTCCGCCGTTAGTGTTAACTCTTGGTCCTCCATAGGTTGTAGAACTAGAAGTTTCGTTTCTTCCGCCACCATTGGTATTCACTCTTGGTCCGCCAGTTGTAGTAGATTCAAGCGAACCTTTGGTACGTGGATTTGGATTCACTCTTGGGCCACCGTAGTTGGTGTTTGTTGTAGCTTCATTTCTACCACCACTTCTGGGGTTTGCAGAAGCTACTTCGTTACGAGTTCCAACGGTTCTGATGTTTCTAGTTCGGTCCAGTTCGTAACGGTTAGTGTATCCCGAATGTCTTTGAGTAAAGGAACGGTTTGGATATTGTCTTTCGTAACCGTTGGCTCTTCTACCATAATAATTTGTATAAGCAACATGACATCTTCTGTAATTCACGTAATTGTAATGGTGATTGAAGTTGATGTACAATCCGATATGACTTCTGTAACGGAAAATTGGACAAGGACTCCAAGCGTAGTAGTACGAAGGATAATATCCCCAATACCAACTTGAACAATACGGTCTGTAATTAGGTGTCCAGAAATAAGTATAAATTACTGGAGTAGTTACATAAACAGGTTCGTAAATATAATTGGTTCCATACATATAAACATCTCCAACTACTTGAACCTGAACTCTATTATTGCTGTCTCTTTCCACTTCTACTGTTGCTACATCTTGAAATAAATCTTTTCCTAAAATCGATTGAATTACAATGATGTGAGTGCGTCCTTCGGTAGTTTCAATAACACGTAAATAATCCACTTGATTATCGTTGTTTAAATCCAAATTGGATATTTGATTTTTAGGATCATTCAAACGATATTCAAAATCTTCAAGGTCTTTCGAATCTCCAAATATAGAAGCAACCGCACGCAAATCGAGGTTGTCACTGATTTCAGAATTCATTGCATTGACAGTGGTTCTGTCTTGAGCAAACGCGTTCGCCAAGAATAAACTCAGTGCCGCGGTTAATAATTTTGCTTTCATAATCTGTATATTTATGGTTCATAATAGTTTCGGTTGAGATTATCCAATTACTGTGCCATTCGACCGCATTTACAAATCATTAACAAATTATTATCGTAACTTAGCACCACTTTTTATTGATTATTATGAAGAAAATAACCTTAGTTTCTTTTGTCTGTTTAGTATTGACGAGTTGTACTTCTGTAAAAAAAGCCTCAGCTCAAATTCCGGTGATTTCTAAAATGGATACTTTATTATCCGATAAAATTAGTATCAGAGCGATAGCTGTTTCTGGAGATAAGGTTTATTATGGTGCTGATAAATCGCGAGTAGGTTATAAAAGTGTAGTGGATGCTTCTAAGTTTGAACGCGCTATCAAATACGATTCATTGTACTTTGAATTCAGAAGCTGTGCAGTAACCGATAATCATATTTTCTTTTTGAATGTTGGAAATCCAGCTGTGTTGTACCGATTTTCTAAAAATTTGGTTACTAAAGAGGTTGTTTACACCGAAAAAAACGAAAAAGTCTTTTACGACAGTATGCAATTTTGGAACAATCAAGAAGGAATTGCCATTGGCGATCCAACGGAAAATTGTTTATCGGTAATTATTACTAGAGATGGAGGAAAAACTTGGGAAAAAATTCCGTGTGAAAAATTGCCTAAAGTAATTGATGGTGAAGCTGCTTTTGCCGCTAGTAATACCAATGTGATAGTAAAAGGAAATTCGACGTGGATTGTTTCAGGTGGAAAACAATCACGTGTTTTTTATTCGCCCGATAAAGGAAAAACTTGGAACGTTTACACTACACCGATAGTACAAGGAGAAGCGATGACCGGAATATTTACCGCCGATTTCTACGATGAAAAAATTGGATGTATTGCGGGTGGAAATTACGAAAAGCAATCGCAAAACTTTCAGAATAAAGCCATCACTTTTGATGGTGGAAAAACGTGGAAATTAATAGGTGAAAATACAGGTTTTGGATACGCTTCGTGTATACAGTTTTTTCCCGAAAGTAAAGGTGAAAAATTATTGAGTGTAGGCGGAACTGGAATTTATGCATCAATAGATAAAGGAACTACCTGGACGCAATTGAGTCCTGATAATTCCTTTTATACGATTCGTTTTATAGATGCAAAAACGGCTGTTTTAGCAGGAAAAAATAAAATAGTTAAAGTAACTTTTTCCCAATAAATTAGCGTTTGTCTCGGTATTGCTGTAGTAATTTTTTACTGAATTCTTCCTCGGCTTTTTTCAATTTTAAAATTTTAGTTGCCGGTAAAACGCCTTTCAAATTGGCAACAAATTTCTTGCGCAACTGATGCAATTCTTCCTCAGCGGTTTCCATTTGATTAAGTAAGTTCTGAGCTTCTTTTTCGGTTAATTTATCTGAACCTTGTGAGCGATCAATGTAGTTTTTGATTTTATCCTGACGAATGGCTTTTTGCTTTTCTTCAAATTCATTAAATAATGGCCAGAATTTGGTTGCTTCATCGGGTGTTAAGTTCAATTCAGAAGTGATAAAGGCAATTTTCATCGCTTTGACTTGATCTCTTTTTTGCTGAAATTTCTCTCGTAATTTTCCGCCTTGTGCAAAAGTGGTAATCGATAGAAAAAGTAACAGTACAGTAATGATTTTAGTATTTTTCATGAGGGTTTAGTTTGTTATTTGATGTTCTAAATCTACTTCATCGTACAGAACTTGTTCGATGGTTTCGGTCTCCAGAGTTGATTCAATGTCAATATTATTAATGTCGGATTCATCCAAATATTCAGCAATTTCTTCATCGGTCAAATTGGAGTGGTACGTGATGTAGTTCTCAATTTCGACTGCTTTTGCATCCTCAGAGTTTGAGTGTATTAAATTCATCATCGGAATACTTAAACTAACTACGAGAATTGCTACTGCTGCATACATCCAATTTTTATTCCTTGCCCAAAACGAAATCACTTTTGGTTCTTCCTTAGGTAATTGTTCGAGTATTTTTTTAGAAAAATCCTCAAAATAGAAGTCGGGCGTAGTAAAACCTGCTTCAATTTTTTTGCGAGTATCTAATTTAAAATTCTTCATATCGTTTAGATTGTTTTTCTTGTAAAAGGTTTAATCTTCATTAAAATATTCTTCAATTTTTTTTACTGCGTGATGGTACGATGCTTTCAAAGCGCCAACCGATGTTCCTAAAATTTCCGAGATTTCCTCGTACTTCAATTCTTCAAAATACTTCATTTTAAAGACCAATTGTTGCTTTTCGGGCAATAGATGAATGGCTTTTTGCAATTTCAATTGAATTTCATTTCCGTCAAAATACACATCCGATGGCAAGTTTTCAACTAGTTTACTCTGCATAGCTTCACTCGTAGTTCCGTTGCGTTTGGCTTTCTGATTGATGAACGTAATGGCTTCGTTGGTAGCTATTCGGTACATCCACGAAAACAACTTCGAATCGCCTTTGAAATCCTTTAAATAATTAAATACTTTGATGAAAGTGTTTTGTAAAACGTCATCGGCATCATCATGATTTAAAACGATGTTTCGAATGTGATGATACAAAGGTTTTTGGTACAAACGCAAGAGTTGCTCAAACGCTTTTTGTTGCGTTTGCGGATGCAATAATTCGCTTATGAATGCCTTTTCGTCTTGCAAGTGGAATGTTTATCTGTTAGAATAAAGATAATAGAAAAGGTTTAATCAAATGCTAAAAAAATTACTGATTTTCAACAACAGTTGGAGTGGAAACGGCTGGTTTTGGCACAACAGGTGGATAAATCGGATAATACAATTCGGTTTTCCATTTGGATGGTTTTTTCTCATCTACAAAACTCAAAACATAGACTTGATAAGGTAAAATGGCGAAATTGCGTTTCAATTTATTTTCAAATAAATAATCCAATACTTTTTGATTGGCCTTGGGAAGGTGCGAATAATCACCCGTTAAAGTTGTTTTTACAGCCGAAAATCCTTCTATTTTTCCTGAGGAAACATCGCTGACAGGATCAATGTAAACCGAATCTTTTATGGGCATACACACTGAAAAATTAGAGATTTGTTTGGCATCATCAACTGAATTAAAAATTACAAAAGGTTTTCCGTGCATGACCATATCATTTTTCTCAAAAAAAGCAATCATCTTCGGAATCATGATTTTGATGTTTTTTAGAACTTTATCATTTTTACTGTTGATGGTTTGCGCGATGTAAAATTGTTTGGGTTTGGCTACAATTCCGTTTACTTTTATATCGAAAGTGTTGAGTTCGTAATCTAAAGTGCGATCGAGTTGTGCTAATGTCTTTTCATACAGACTACCAATGGTATTTCCGATTCCGCCATTCACAAAGGCCTTGATTTTCATCATGACATCCATCGTTCCTTTGGTTTTCCATGTTACTTTGGTTTTTCCGAGTGTGTCTTTGAAGGTCCAATAACTTTCAGTTTCAGTTTCGTTGTACGTCATCTTTTGTTTGATGAACAGATTTTCTTTTATTTCAAGTGTTTTGATGGTTCCAGTTGTAGTTCCATTCCAAGAAAATGAAGCATTTTTACCGATGGTGTTTTTGGGATATACAAATTGTGTTTTTCCTTTTTCATCCGACCAAGAAGCAAATGTTTCCCAATTTTTGTAATCGTTTACGAAGTTGTAAACCGTTGCTCGAGGTGTTTTGATTATTTTAGAGCGAGTGATGCTGTAATCGCCTTTCTGAGTGATGATAAAGACCGTTAGGCCAATTAAAAATAATAGGAATAATAATAAGATATATTTTAGTATTCTCATGATAGTAGTAGAAGTAGAGTAGTTTGTTGACGTAAAAGTAGTAAAATTATCTTTTACTTGAACAATTCTTAAAAACAGAACAGTTTATCTTTTGCCGACAATTTTAATCACAAATAGTAACAAAATAAAGACAATAAACCCTATCAATATTTTGTAACTTCCTTTATAAAATTTTTGGTGAAGTAATTTGTCGCCCTTGTAAGCATAAGTTGTAGCGATTACAAATGCAATAAAAAATAAAGCCGCAAAAATAAGTTGACCTGTACTGAACATGTTTTTTTTCAACAAAAATAGTTAATTGTTTTTGATGGTAAGTTTAAAAAGGAAAAAGAAAAGGGTTTATTTTTGGGTTTTAACCACATGGAATCTTAAAATTATTTTATCTATGTCTCTATGTGGTAGTAAAGAACAAACATAAGAGAAATAAAAAAAACAAACTATGCAAAAACAACTCAACGCAGTTAAAGAATTCCACACTTCATTCGGATTAGGTGTAAGCGAAACCATTCAAGGTGATTTAGGTGAACAAAAAAACCTGCTTCGTTTTAATTTAATGAAAGAAGAAAACGAAGAATACCTCGAAGCCGTTCAGAATAATGACGTAATTGAAATTGCCGATGCCTTGGGCGATATGTTGTATATTTTATGCGGAACCATTTTAGAGCACGGTTTGCAGCATAAAATTGAAGAAGTTTTTGACGAAATCCAACGCAGTAATATGAGCAAATTGGGTGAAGACGGAAAACCGATTTACCGCGAAGACGGAAAAGTGATGAAAGGTCCGAATTATTTCAAACCGAGTTTTGAGGCTATTTTAAAATAGAACGCAGAATTTAGAAGGCAGACTTCAGATTTACTCTTGTAAAAAATCTGCCTTCTGAAATCTAAACTTTAACCGTCCAACCAAACGTGTCTTCAGCCAATTTATACTGAATTTTGGTTAGTTTATCTTTCAATTGCAAAGCAAATGAGTCTTCAATTTTTGGTAATTGATATTCGTTGTTTTGGTAGCTAAAACTTACAATCGGACTGATTACTGCTGCAGTTCCAGCACCAAAAATTTCTTTTAAAGTTCCATTGGTAGCAGCATCGACTAATTCTTGAACCAAAATCGAGCGTACTTCAACAGCAAAACCTTCTTTTTTAGCCAATTCAATGATGCTCTTACGGGTAATTCCGTCTAAAATTCGCTCACTAGTTGGCGCTGTATATAAAGTGTCGTTGATTCTGAAAAACACATTCATAGTTCCAGCTTCTTCCAATTTGGTATGTGTGGCATCGTCGGTCCAAATGATTTGCTGATAGCCTTTTTCGTTGGCCAATTTGGTTGGATAAAATTGCGCCGAGTAATTTCCGGCGGCTTTTGCAGCTCCAATTCCGCCATTGGCAGCGCGACTATAATGTTCTGCAATGATTACTTTTACTTCACCCGAATAATACGATTTGGCAGGAGAAAGTATGATCATAAAACGATATTCATTGGATGGTTGAGCAATTACACCATGACCCGTTGCAATCATAAAAGGTCTTAGGTACAACGTATTTCCGAGTCCTTTTTTAACCCAATTACGTTCTAAATCCAAAAGAATTTTTAAACCTTGAATGAAGATTTCTTCCGGAACTTCGGGCATTGCCATACGAAGTGCCGATTTATTAAAACGCTTTAAATTTTCATCCGGGCGAAACAACCAAACATCATCGTTTTCGTCTTTATAAGCTTTCATTCCTTCAAAAATAGCTTGTCCGTAGTGAAACACTTTGGATGATGGATCAATTAAAAAAGGTTCATAAGGTTTGATGATGGGTTTTTCCCAAGCACCATCTTTGTAATCACAAATTAGCATGTGATCAGTGAAAACAGTTCCGAAAGTTAAATGATCAAAATCTACTGCATCAATGTGAGAAGAATTAGCTTTAACGATGTCAATTTCGAGTGTGTTTTGTAAGCTCATTGTTTGCCTCAAGTTAGAACTTATAGATGTAACTTCTTGGTTGTTAGTTTTTTAACTTTGGAAGGTAAATTTCTAAAAGTTGAAATTATTTTTTTGCTAAACTAATAAAAAATTACGATTCTTTGACACGATTATTCCTAATTGTTTTCAGTAAAAAATGTTGAAAAGTAATGGTGATTTTATTAAGGAATAGAGTGAAAATTGATTAAAAAAATACAATTCAATTCCGAATATATCATTACTTTTGTGAGATATTTTAATGAAAAATCAAATGAAAAAAATAGTTTGTGCAGCGTTAGTGATTGTAGCATTAGCAAGTTGCAAAAAAGCAGAAACAGAAGTTTCAAAAGAACGAGCGGTGGCATACAAATCCTTTGGAGACAGCATTTCGGCCGATGGAGCCATTACCAAAGAAGAACTTTTTGCTAAATATAAAGATTTAAAAGAAGGTGACACTTTAGAAGTGAAATTTGCTTCAACCATCAAAGAAGTTTGTCAGAAAAAAGGCTGTTGGATGCAACTAGAATTACCTGAAGAAAATAGTGCATTTGTAAAATTCAAAGATTACGGATTTTTCATGCCATTGAATTCGGCTAAAAGCAATGTAATTGTAAACGGAAAAGCATTTGTGAGTGTAGAGAGTGTTGATGAATTAAAACATTACGCCAAAGATGCAGGAAAATCACAAGCCGAAATTGATAGTATTGTTAACCCAGAAACTACCTATTCATTTTTGGCTGATGGTGTTTTATTACAAAAATAATCAATTATAAATCATGAAAAATAGTACGTACTTATTGATGTTACTGTTCGTTTTTACGACTTTCACTACTCAATCTCAAACGAAAAAATCAACTGCATCAGCTTATAATGCAAGTAATTATACTTCTTTCGGAGCCAAATTTCAACCCAATAAAGTTTTGACCGAAAAACAAATGCTAAAGAAATACAAATCACTCAAAAAAGGTGACTCTGTTAAAGTGCAGTTCAAATCAATAATCAAATCGGTTTGTAAGAAAAAAGGATGTTGGATGAATATGGATTTATCTGATGGACAAAAATCATTTGTAAAATTCAAGGATTACGCGTTTTTTGTTCCGTTGAATGCTGATAATTCCGAAGCTATAATTAGCGGAACGGCTTTTGTAACAGTTGTCAGTGTTGATGAATTGCGTCATTATGCCAAAGATGCCGGAAAACCTCAAGCTGAAATTAACAAAATTACCAAACCTGAAGTCACGTATTCGTTTATGGCTGATGGAGTGTTGATTAAAAACTAACCTCGGATGAATCGATTATTTATTTTACTTCTCGTTGTAAGTCTGTCTTCGTGCCAGAAAAACGATAAGAAAGAAGCCAAAACAGAAGTGGAAGCTTGTGCTACCGATTCGACCAAAGGGAAAAAGTTTGAAATGTACGAAATGTCGGAAATGGCCGCATTAATGGAGCAAATGTATGTTGATAACCAACGTTTGAAAGAGCGCATTAAAAAAGGTGATACGATTGGTAAATTTCCGAATCACTTTTTGAAAATTCATAAAGCAGTAATGACCGATGAGAGCGATAACGATGCTTTTTTTAAAGAGCAAGCTGCCAAATTCATCAAAGCCCAAGAGTTGATCTACGAAGACCCGAAAAACGCCAAAGAACATTTTAATAACGGAATTGACGCTTGTATTGCTTGCCACCAACAAAAGTGCGGCGGACCGATACCGAAAATTAAAAAATTATACATCAAATAATTATAAAGCCAACTTCATGAGTTGGCTTTTTTATTTTAATCTCTTTTTGGAGTATTCTTCTTTTGTCTCTTTTCCTCTTTTTTTTCTTTTGCTGTTTTAAGAGGTTCTTTTTTTAAGGTTTTCTTTGCGTCTTGACTTTTTGCCATGGTTTTGGTTTTACGGTTGAGGTAAATGTAGGCATTTAAAGTGAGCAAAAGCTACTCTTTGGTTATTGTTTTTTCAATTACTTTCCCGTTTTTGATTTTGGTGTAGGTTTTTTTAATGTACCATTCATTCGATTTTTTATCAAGCGCATCTTCTGTTTTTAGGTTTTCTTCGTAAAGAACTTTTCCATTTTCGTTATAATAAATGGTTTTGCTAAGATGATTGTTGATTCCACTTTTGTAGAAAAAATGAGCGGTTCGCAGTTTCTTATCAATTGTAATCTCGCCTCCAGATAGTTTTTCGCTGTACTCAAATTGCTTGGTTTTAGGATTGAAAAGAAAGTTGTCGTAAAACGAATTACTCGCTCCCGATTTGTTGTAATTATAGATTGAAAAATCCAAGTAGCCATCAAAATTAAAATCGATGAAGTTTTCCGTTAAAGAATCAAATCCGTTAGAAATATTACCTACAATTGCATCTTTGTCAGTATTGAGTAGTGCTTTTTTAGTAATTGAATTGACCAATCTTCGGTTTAGGTTTTTTGCTTTTTGAACTTGTTTTTTATTATCAAAGTAAAGTTCAAATTCGGTTATCCAATGACAAGTTATGCTGTTAATTTTAAAAGGATTGCTGTAAAATCTCTGTTTTTCTTTTCGTTGATTAAATTCAGAATAATATTCTTTCTCGAATTTAAAAGTGTCTTGCTCGATCAGTTGTAACTCAATGAATTGATTGTAGTTGTGTTTTTTGATGATGGAATCGTAGGCATACACCATTCGTTCGTTATCATCTACTATTGTTTCGCCATTAACTTGTGTTGTAATGAAAATCGAATCGTTGATAAACTCTGAACTTAATTCATAACTATCCGAATCACCTCCAATCATCGCTAAAATAATCTCTCGCGTGGTGTCGTTATGTGTAATTTGAACTACTTTTTGAATTTCATCTCCAAATTGTGTTTTGTAGTACAGTTGAGTAGAAAAGTTAACACCATTTCGTTCCATAAACTGTTCCTCGGGATAATAATTTCCGCTAAAAATGCCTGACGTACTATCATTTGGATGGTAGTTTGAATCAGGTTTCGGAAATAAATCGTGAATGTTCTTCGGAAAATTATTCGGAGATTCTTTGTGATTATTAATTAAATAAAAAGCGTAATTGGCATGTTTGTCGGTTTCATTTATTTGTAAGCTATCCTTGGAAAAAATGACTTCATATACATTTATGTTGCTTCCCAAACGCCAAAAATTATCGACATAAAAAAGATAGGTAGAGTCGTTTTTTTTATCCACTCGAAAGGTTTCTCCAGCAATGGACTGCTTTTTGATTTTCGCGTTATGAAAAATATGGCTTTCAGCAAAAGGATTGTAGGTGGCACCACCAGAATATTCACCCAATAAATTTAGTACTTTGAAAGGGGTGTTTTTTTGATAGAATATTCTAACGTCATAATAATTGGCACCAGCCGAATCAATTTTGGAAAGTTGATTTTGATAGGCAAGAAATTCAGTAATTAAACTACTATCAGAATTTATTTTACTGTAATCAAGAGTTGGAATTAATAAAGAATCAGTTGCAGTAGTAATACTATTTGTTTTTTTTGAACAACAAATCACTATCGGAACGCACATTAATGCCAAAAGAAAATGGCTGCCTCTTTTCATGAATTTTAGTGATTAGTTTACATCAAATATAGAAAAATCCCCAACTGATTGAACAATTGGGGATTCTTTTATTTTATTAAAACAAAATCGAATTATAATCCTAATGCTTCAATTACTTCTTCACTGAACATTTTCTTAAACAATACGTTTTTTTCGTCCTTATTAATGTATCTCCACTCATTTTTGGTATATTCATCCGAAATAGCAATCATAGTTGCAACCTTGTTTATGGTAAATGAACGTCCTTTTTTATCGTAGGTGACATCGTCGGTTTTCATTCCTGCTTTGAATAGTTCTACCATCATTTCTGCTTCATCTTTGTCCATTTTTTCTTTTATAGTGAGTGTCATGGATAGATTGTGGTTAATGAAACAGAATTTTTGATTGTTTAGTGTGAAAATTTCACCGTATTTAAAATCAGGTGGCACATTATTTATCTTTATTTTCATTTCATCACTACCTTCAAACGCAGCTTTTAAAGCTAGTTTCATCTGTTCTTTTGTGAAAATTTCAAATACTCTAGGATAGGTGTAGTCTAAAAAAATATCCAAATCGTTAGTGTTAATTCCAGTGTAAATTTTTTCTACACCAGCTTTCATGGATTCTAATGTTTGACCAAAAGAATTTTGAATGGACACCACTCCAAAAAGCAAAATAAATAGAAACTTTTTCATTGTAAAATTGGTATAAAGAAGCCTCACTTTCGATGAGGCTTTAAGTTGATTATTATTCATTCACCAAAACCCATTCACCACTTGCAATCATGCTTTCGGCTTTTTTGTATTTCATACTTTCGGTTTTGCCACTCATAACGTGTTTAATCGTAACAGTATCGTTTCGGTTGATTTTTGGCATTTCACGAACGATAGTTTCTTTCACATGTTTCTGTTGTGTTTGTCCCGCTTCGCGATTCGCTTCTTCACTGCTTTGAATTTCGTCTCTCGATTCGGTATAATTCTCTTTTTGACGAACTTGTTTTGCCTCTTGAATGTTATTTTGTTGTTGTTGAGGTAAATCACCTTTGAACAAGAACGAAATTACTTCTTTGTTTACACCATCCAACATTGCTCGGAACAAATTAAAAGCTTCGAATTTGTAAATCAACAACGGATCTTTTTGCTCGTGAACCGCCAACTGAACCGATTGTTTCAATTCGTCCATTTTGCGCAAGTGTTTTTTCCACGCTTCGTCAACAATAGCCAAAGTGATGTTTTTCTCAAAATCGGCTACTAATTGTGCACCTTGACTTTCATAGGCTTTTTTCAAATCGGTAACCACGTTTAAGCTTTTGATTCCATCCGAAAAAGGAACGATGATACGCTCAAATTTATTACCTTCTTGTTCGTATACATTGGCAATGATTGGAAACGCTTCACGTGCACTACGAGCTGTTTTTTCGGTGTAATATTCCATCGCCGCTTTGTACGTTTTTCCAGTCAATTCCATTTCAGAAATTTTATCGAATTCCGATTCTTTGATAGGCGATGTAATGGAGAAGTAACGAATCAATTCGAATTCAAAATTCTTATAATCGTTCTTCGCTTTATTTTCACTCACAATTACTTCACAAGTGTCGTACATCATATTGGCGATGTCGAGTTTCAAACGTTCACCGTGTAATGCATGACGACGACGTTTGTACACTACTTCACGTTGGGCATTCATTACGTCATCGTATTCTAACAAACGTTTACGAGTACCAAAATTGTTTTCTTCTACACGTTTTTGCGCTCTTTCGATGGATTTGGTCATCATTGAATGCTGAATCACTTCACCTTCTTTCAATCCCATTCTGTCCATGATTTTGGCTACTCGTTCCGAACCAAACAAACGCATCAAGTTATCTTCTAACGAAACATAAAATTGCGAACTTCCTGGATCACCTTGACGACCTGCACGACCACGTAACTGGCGGTCTACACGACGCGAATCGTGACGTTCTGTACCGATAATCGCCAAACCACCAGCTGCTTTTACCTCGGGAGTCAATTTGATATCGGTTCCACGACCCGCCATATTGGTTGCGATAGTTACCACTCCAGGTTTTCCTGCTTCGGCTACAATTTCAGCTTCTTTTTTGTGCATTTTAGCATTCAATACGTTGTGAGCCACACCGCGCATTTTCAACATTCTACTTAATAATTCAGAAATTTCAACCGAAGTGGTTCCAATAAGAACAGGTCGACCTGATTGTGATAATTGAGTAACATCTTCAATAACTGCGTTGAATTTTTCACGTACCGAACGGTAAATTAAATCTTCTTTGTCTTGACGAGAAATTCCTCTGTTGGTTGGAATTTCAACTACGTCTAATTTATAAATTTGCCATAACTCACCTGCTTCAGTTACTGCAGTTCCTGTCATACCGGCTAATTTGCTGTACATACGGAAGTAATTCTGTAATGTAATGGTTGCAAAGGTTTGTGTTGCGGCTTCAATGGTAACTTGTTCTTTGGCTTCGATGGCTTGGTGCAATCCGTCAGAGTAACGACGACCGTCCATAATACGACCGGTTTGCTCGTCTACAATAAGGATTTTATTATCCATGATTACGTATTCCACATCTTTTTCAAAAAGTGTGTATGCCTTCAATAACTGAGTTAGCGTGTGAATACGTTCCGATTTTACTCCAAAGTCTTGGAATAATTTTTCTTTAGCTTCGGCTTCTTTGTCTTTTTCTAATTTTTGATTTTCGATGTTGGCAATTTCAGTTCCAATATCCGGAAGAACGAAGAAATTTTCATCGGTATCTTGTGATAGGAATTTGATTCCGTTATCGGTCAATTCTACTTGGTTGTTTTTTTCTTCAATTACAAAATACAAGGCTTCATCAACAATGTGCATTTTGCGGTTATTGTCTTGCATGTATTCGTTTTCGGTTTTTTGAAGAATTTGTTTCACACCTTCTTCACTCAAAAACTTGATTAATGCTTTGTTTTTTGGTAATGAACGGTACGCTCTTAATAATTGGAAGCCACCGTCTTTGGTATTTCCTTCTTTGATCAAACGTTTGGCTTCAGCTAAAAACCCGTTGGCCAATTGACGTTGTAAATTGTATAAATTTTCAACTTTTGGTTTGAGTTCGTTGAATTCATGACGATCACCATCAGGAACTGGACCAGAGATAATCAATGGAGTTCTAGCGTCGTCAATCAAAACCGAATCCACCTCATCGACAATTGCATAATTGTGTTTGCGCTGCACTAAATCTTCTGGTGAATGCGCCATGTTATCTCTTAGGTAATCAAAACCAAATTCGTTGTTCGTTCCATAAGTAATATCGGCTTCGTATGCTTTTCTACGTTGGGCTGTATTGGGAGAATGATTGTCAATACAATCAACGGTTAAACCGTGGAATTCAAATAGAGGTGCTTTCCATGTACTATCACGTTTTGCTAAGTAGTCGTTTACCGTTACTAAGTGAACTCCGTTTCCAGTCAATGCATTTAAGTAGAGTGGAAGAGTAGCTACTAATGTTTTACCTTCACCCGTTTGCATTTCGGCAATTTTACCTTGATGCAACACCACACCACCAATCAACTGTACGTCGTAGTGAATCATGTCCCAAGTGATTTCTTTTCCAGCGGCATTCCACTGATTGGCCCAAATGGCCTTATCACCATCTAAAGTAATATAGGATTTAGTGGCCGAAAGTTCTCTATCTAAAGGAGTCGCGGTAACCGTTACAGTTGCGTTTTCTTTGAATCGTTTAGCAGTTTCTTTAACCACTGCGAACGCTTCTGGTAAAATATCATTCAGAACTTTCTCTGAGATTTCATAAGCTTCTTTTTCAAGAGCATCAATTTCGTTGTAGATGTCTTCTCTTTTATCAATATCGGCAGTGTTTTCTGCTTCTTGCTTAAGACTGATGATTTTGGTGTCTTTTTCAGCTCTAGCTTCCTTAATTTTTTCTTTGAAGTAAACTGATTTTGCTCTCAATTCATCATTGGATAAACCAGCTAAGGCTGATTCAAATGTTCTTATTTTGGCAATGATGGGTTGAATGGCTTTGACATCTTTTTGTGATTTATCACCAACAAACATTTTTAGTATGCTATTTATGAAGCTCATAATTGTAATTTTATAAAGTGTGCAAATTTAAACAAAAAAAAAGCCCCGAAGGAGACTTTTTTCTGTTGTGTTAGTTTATTTTTTCTAGTATTCGTCCTCGTTCCAAAGATAATCTTCGTCAGTAGGATAATCCGGCCAAATTTCTTCCATCGATTCGTAAATTTCGCCTTCATCTTCAATAGATTGAAGGTTTTCAACTACTTCTAGTGGAGCACCAGCTCTAATAGCATAGTCTATCAATTCGTCTTTGGTTGCAGGCCACGGCGCATCGCTTAAATAGGATGCCAATTCTAATGTCCAATACATCTTCTAGGGTTTTAATTTGTGCAAAAATAAATTTATTACTGAAAAAGTCAAGTAAAAATTGATTTATTTTTAATAAAAGTTAAGAACGTCGTTTTTGAAATTTCAAAAAGCAAAAAACAAATAACAAACATTGTTGCTATTTACAGGGTTTTTCACTTCACAGAGAATTTTTTTTTTGAATTTGTAGAAAGTGTTATTTTCTAGGAATCCATTGTACTTCATCCGCTTTGAGGTCGTAGGACAACTTTCGTGCCAACACAAAAAGGTAGTCAGAAAGTCGGTTTAGGTATTTAATTACGAGTTCATCAGTAGGTTCGATGTCATTCAAATGCACTGCTAAACGCTCGGCTCTACGGCATACACAGCGTGCTATATGACAATATGACACAGTAGTATGTCCGCCCGGAAGTACAAAATGTGTCATTTGTGGTAAACTTTCTTCCATACTGTCGATTTCTTTTTCTAGAAATTCGATATCGGATTCAGTAATGCCTAAGTTTTTTAATCGTTTTTCGCCACTTTTTAAAATTTCTTTTTCGGGTGGAGTTGCTAAGATTGCTCCCACAGTAAACAAACGGTCTTGAATTTCGATGAGTACGTTTTTGTACAATTGATTCATTTCTTGATCGCGAATGAGTCCGATGTGTGAATTGAGTTCGTCTACGGTTCCGTAACTTTCTATACGAATATGGTGTTTGGGAACGCGTGTTCCTCCAAAAAGTGCTGTGGTTCCGGAGTCGCCGGTTTTG
This sequence comes from Flavobacterium sp., assembly GCF_035299245.1. Lineage (GTDB taxonomy): Bacteria > Bacteroidota > Bacteroidia > Flavobacteriales > Flavobacteriaceae > Flavobacterium. Next base: position 60,817 of record NZ_DATGWY010000007.1, read on the forward strand.
GTATATACTTTCATGATAGTTGCTGAGTGACTGAGTGGCTAAGTTACTGAGTTTTTTTGGTGCTGGCAAAAGTTATGTAGAATGTTTTCTAGCCCCGATTGGAGGAAATGCCGCGCATGACGGAAAGCGGGAAAATGGATTGCAAAAATTGACCAAGCCATTTGCTCATAAAAATACTACAAATGCTCTTTGTTTTCGTAGTCATTTTCAATCATACCATCTTTAAGGCGAATGATACGATGCGCGTATTTTGCAATATCTTCCTCGTGTGTTACCAAAATTACAGTGTTACCGTTTTTGTGAATGTCGTTGAAAAGGTTCATGATTTCAACCGACGTTTTACTGTCTAAGTTACCCGTTGGCTCATCGGCTAAAATTATGGAAGGATTGTTGACCAAAGCGCGAGCGACAGCAACACGTTGACGTTGTCCACCCGAAAGTTGATTGGGTTGATGGTCCATTCTGTCGCCTAGACCAACCTGTTTTAAAACGGTTGTTGCACGTGCACTTCGATCGGTTTTAGAATAGCCCGCGTAAATCATCGGCAAAGCAACATTATCTAAAGCAGTGGTTCTGGGTAATAAATTGAAGGTTTGAAACACGAAGCCTATCTCTTTGTTTCTGATTTCGGCCAAATCATCATCGTGCATTTGGCTAACGTCTTTTCCATTTAAAACATAACTTCCCGAAGTAGGTGTGTCCAAACATCCCAAAATATTCATTAAAGTTGATTTTCCTGAACCTGATGGACCCATTAAAGCCACGTATTCGCCTTTGTTGATTTGCAAATCGATGCCTTTTAAAACATTTATGATTTCACTGCCTAGAACGAAATCGCGCTTAATATCTTTAATGTCAATTAATGATTTGGACATGGGAAAGTTGAATTAAAATTAAGAATTAGTACAAAAGTAAGATTTAATTGATTGTGTGCTGCAACCATTGACCGAAATGATGTCCTGATTTTACTAACAAGATGATTGCATATACAATGAATAAAGAAACTACGATCTTAAATGACTTTGATTTTAAAATTTTGTGTGTTTCCATAGTAATCTTAATTTACATCTATTAGTGGTTGTTTTCTATTCTTTGTTACAATCATACTGTCAATTATGTAATAATGAGGTTGAATAGTGTAACATATAGAATGGAACTCTAATGTAGTTTTACACTAATTAATTTAAACAAATATAATATGAGAAATGTAGTAAAAATGGGATTGTTTTCGATGATTGTTTTGGGAATGACTTCATGTAAAAACGAAGAAAAAGAAATGGCCGATAAAAGAATTAGTGAGTTAGAAAGCTATGTTGATTCACTTAATGCGGTTTCTGCCGAAGAAAGAGCAGCGAATTGGGAACAAATTGCTTCTGATTTTGATACTAGATCAGCTAATGCAAATGAAGCTTTAGCCAATCTTGACGAATCAACAAAAGCAACTTCTCAAGAGAAAATTGCTGCTTCTACGTCAAAATACGAAGAATTAAAAGCTAGTGTTGCTGCAAATTCAACAGTAAATTCAACAAATACGGGTACACCAAGCGCTAATCAATTGCTGAGAGACCGACTTTTTGGAGCAGGAAAAATTGGTGACGACATGAGTTTTGCGTGGGTAAATAAAGACAATGCATTGCAAGTGTATGAAACTTTCTTTCAATCGTACAAAGACAACAAAGGTGATTTTTCTAGAGAAGATTACGATGAAATTAAATTGATGTACGAAGCATTGGATAATCGTAAAAATACTATCGAAAAAGAAGGTTTATCTTCTGAAGATAATGGTAAAATTGCTTCGATTAAATTAAAATTCGGTCCGATGTTCAAAGTGAATCGAATTGGTGCTAAAAGCAGAGAAACTGCCGAAGCTAAAGAATAATATTTTTTGTTAATTCATGAAAATGGCAATCAGCAATGGTTGTCATTTTTTTTATGTCCGAATGGTAAAGTGTTCTTTTTCTTGCTCACTCCTAAAGAATACAATTCCCCATTGAAACGTATCAATAGTCACTTTCACTTTAGGGTGATTTTTGATTACTTCCCAAGCTTCTTCCATGTCGGTCGACCAATGAATATCGTCAAAAATCCAAACCGAATCATTTGTTACAGTGGGTAATAAAAGCTCGAAGTATTCTAATGTGGCTTGTTTGGAATGATTACCGTCGAAATAAATCAATGAATAGGATTGGACTTTAGTCCAATTAACATTAGTGTAATTTTTCAAAAAAATTGAAAATTCGGTAGTTTCAAATTCAACATTGTTTAGATTTTGTAATTGTAATTGATTTTTTGCAATAGCCATTGTGTTTGGACAACCTTCCAAAGTAGTTATTCTTGCCTTTTCATTTCCTAATGCCAATGCTGATGTTGCCAAACCTAATGAAGTTCCGATTTCCAAAACCGAGTCAGGTTGAAAATAGCGTACTATTCGAAATAATAATTTGGCTCTTTTGGGTGAAATTCCAGCGTTTTTTGCAATTTGATTGATGGCGCGAATATTACTTTTAAAAACACGTGAACCAGCACCAAAATCGGTAACTTCAATCGTGTTTTTATTTTGTAAAAGTGAATTTCGGTAGTTTTTTAAAATCGAATATTCAGGATAATTTGTTTTGTCGTAAAAGCATTTCGTAACCAAATCAAATACAAAAGGCGAGTGTACTCCGTGTTGGTTGGTGGAGCTCCAGATGAAGTTAATATATGATTTTATTTGAAATAACATTTTTAGTGATTAGTGATTAGTGAAAAGTAATTAGTCAAAGTTTATAAAGCTAATCACTTATTACTCTTCACTTTTTACTTTTAATCATTCCATTTTACTAGACAACTCGAACCATCGTTCTTCTTTTGCTTCCAGCGTTTGAATTACTTTTTGCAATTCGTTGGCTTTAATTTCAATTTCGCTGTCGGCTACTTTTCCGTCAGAAAACAATTGTTCGATTTGTTTCTTTTGGTATTCTAAATCTTTAATCTCTTTTTCAATTTTTGTGAACTCTTTCTGTTCGTTAAAACTCAATCCAGTCGAAATCGTTTTGACTTGTTTCCAATTGACTTTTTCTTTGGAATCTTCTTTGTTAGGTTCTGCCGAATCTTCATATGCTCTAAAATCAGAGTAATTTCCAGGAAAGTTTTCTATAATTCCGTTTCCTCTAAACACAAATAAGTCATCTACAATCTTATCCATAAAATAACGATCGTGCGAAACTACTAACAAACAGCCAGGATAATCCAAAAGGAAACTTTCTAACACATTCAACGTCACAATATCCAAATCGTTCGTCGGCTCATCGAGAATCAAGAAATTCGGATTCTGAATCAAAACCGTACACAAATACAAACGTTTCAATTCGCCACCACTCAATTTTTCAACGTAATCGTATTGTTTTTTGCTGTCAAATAAAAAGCGTTCCAGCAATTGTGAAGCCGAAATCAACTTGCCTTTCATGAGCGGAATGTACTCACCGTATTCCTTAATAATATCAATAACGCGTTGTCCGGGTTTTGGGTTGATGCCGCTTTGGGTATAATATCCAATTTTGATGGTGTCGCCCATAACTACTTTACCACTGTCGGTCGGAATGGTTCGCGTTAACAAATTCAGGAACGTCGATTTACCCGTTCCGTTTTTGCCAATAATTCCGATTCGTGCGCCGCGCTGAAAATCGAAACTAAAATTTTCTACAATGACTTTTTCTCCAAACTTTTTCGAGATTTTGTGCAACTCAATGATTTTACTGCCCAAACGCTCCATGTTGATTTCGAGTTCGATCACATTTTCTTTTCGTCTACTTTCGGCTTTTTGCTTGATGATATAAAAATCGTCTTGACGCGATTTCGATTTGGTGGTACGTGCTTTCGGTTGGCGACGCATCCAAGCCAATTCTTTTACAAAAAGGTTCTGAGCTTTGTCAATACTCGCGTTTTCAGAAGCAATTCGCTCTTCTTTTTTCTCCAAATAATACGAATAATTGCCTTTGTATTGATAGAGTTTTCCGTTGTCCAATTCGATGATTTCGTTACAAACTCGCTCCAAAAAGAAACGGTCGTGCGTTACCATAAACAGCGTAATATTTTCTTTAGCAAAATAACTTTCCAACCATTCAATCATTTCCAAATCAAGGTGGTTTGTGGGCTCATCCAAAATCAACAAATCAGGGCGATTGATCAAAATAATCGCCAATGAAAGGCGTTTTTTTTGTCCACCCGACATATTTTTCACCTTCAATTTGAAATCTTCTAACTTCAATTTGAACAAAATTTGCTTGAATTGAGTTTCAAAATCCCACGCATTAAAACGATCCATGTCGTCAAATGCTTTTTCATAAGCTTCAGTGTCGTCTGGGTTTTCCAATGCTTTTTCGTAGCGTTCAATCACGTGCAGAATTTCGTTATCCGAAGCAAAAATACTTTCTTCAACGGTCAATTCGTCTTGTAATTGCGGCACCTGCGACAAAAATGCCATTTTAATTTCCTTGCGAATTACCACTTGACCCGTATCAGGTTCGTCATCGCCACACAGAATTTTCATGATGCAGGTTTTGCCCGAACCATTTTTGGCGATAAAAGCAATTTTTTGGTCTTTGTTGATTCCAAATGAAAGGTCTTTGAACAAGGTGCGTTCACCAAACGATTTGGATATGTTTTCTACTGAAAGGTAATTCATTTTAATTTGAAGATTTGAATATGTGCTAATTTGAAAATTAACAGATTTGCAAAAGTAGTACATTAATTATTAATTGCATTTTCAAATTTTCAAATTGTAACATTTTCAAATTAAGTTATATTTGCCTTATGCAACTATCGGTCATCATCCTTAATTATAATGTGCGCTATTTTTTAGAGCAATGCGTTCTCAGTGTTCAAAAAGCACTTGAAAACATTGATGGAGAAATTATAGTGGTTGATAACAATTCGTCTGATGATAGTTGTGCGATGATGAAACAACGTTTTCCCAACATCAAACTAATCGAAAACAAAGAAAATGTAGGTTTCCCAAAGGGTAATAATATCGGTGTTGCTCAAGCCAAAGGTGAATTTATTTGCATTCTAAACCCAGATACAGTTGTTGCCGAAGATACTTTTAAGAAACTATTAGCTAAAAGCCACCAGCTTACAGTTGGAATTATCGGTTGTAAACTAATTGACGGAACTGGAAATTTTCTGCCTGAATCCAAACGCGGAATTCCAACACCTTGGGTAGCCTTCACCAAAATCTTCGGATTGTACAAACTTTCCAATGCATTCGGAAAGTATTACGCTCAACATCTTTCTGAGAATCAATCGGGAGAAGTCGAAATATTGGTCGGTGCTTTTATGGTGATGAAGCGCGATTTGTATAATGAAATTGGTGGCTTTGATGAAAATTGCTTTATGTATTCGGATGATATCGATTTGAGTTATATGGCATTACAAAAAGGGAAAACCAATTATTATTTTCATGAAACTTCGGTGATTCATTATAAAGGGGAAAGCACTGTAAAAGACGGAACGTACATGAAACGTTTTCAAGAAGCGATGAATTTTTTCTATAAAAAGCACTTTAAAGTTTCTATTTTCTTTTCTGTTTTTATGAGAATCGGAATTGTGTTTTTTTCTTTCATAAAGATGTTCCAAGGTAAATCCAAACCCAAATTAGCTCCCGAAAATTATAGTTTCATCTCTGAAAGTGATGAAATGAAGCAAAAATTAGAAATAAAATTGCAAAGAAAAATGCAATTGGCAACTTTAACTTCATCATTTCCGCAGTCATCCGAAATTATTTTAGATGCCAATTACATTTCATTTAAGGAAATTATTTCGTTCATCGAACAAAACAAAAACAAATCATATACTTTCAAAATACTTCCACCCAATAGCAATTTCATTATTGGTAGTAATTCGAGTAATGATCGAGGAGAAGTGATTGTGCTGGATTAGTTAATATTAGTGTGTTGTAGATTGTAAGACTATAAGATTATAGGACTGTAAGACTTTGAGGTTGCAAGATTTTGGTTTTTGATGAAAAAAATCGATGCAAATCTGTGTAATCAATGGCTAAAAAAAGTATAAAAATTAGTAAATTCATGGTAAAACCTAAATACTTTTACTAATTTTGCAAACCAAATAACAAAACACAACTTTAGTTTAAAGATATGGCAAAGTTTGAATTGAAATTACCCAAAATGGGCGAAAGCGTTGCAGAGGCAACCATTACAAACTGGTTAAAAAAAGTAGGTGAAACCATTGCGGCTGATGAGGCTGTATTGGAAATCGCTACTGATAAAGTAGACAGCGAAGTTCCGAGTGAAGTATCAGGAACGCTTACCGAAATTTTATTCCAAGTCAATGATGTAGTAAAAGTAGGTCAAACCATCGCTATTATCGAAACGGAAGGCGGTAGTGTTGAAGCACCAAAAGCTGCTGAAGTTGCGGCTCCAGTTGTGGCTGCAGTAGAAAAAACAGTTGAAGTTGCTAAGGAAGTTGTAGCTCCAGCCGATTTCTCAGGTTCAGACAAATTCTTTTCTCCATTAGTAAAAAATATTGCCAAAGAAGAAGGTGTTTCGATAGCCGAATTAGAAGCCATTTCAGGCTCAGGAAAAGACGGTCGTGTTACTAAAGAAGATTTATTAAATTACATTAAAAATAAAGGAAATCAGCCAACTCAAGCGGTACAACCTCAAGTTTCAACTCCAGTTGCTCAACCAACGGTTGTAGCCACGCAACCTTCTTCACAAGCGGTTCCTGTTTCTGTAAACGGTGGCGATGAAATTGTAGAAATGGATCGCATGCGAAAGCTCATTTCAGGTTATATGGTAGCTTCAGTGCAAACATCGGCTCACGTGCAATCGTTCATCGAAGTGGATGTGACCAATATTGTAAAATGGAGAGACAAAGTAAAGACTGCTTTTGAAAAACGCGAAGGTGAAAAACTAACCTTCACTCCAATATTCATGGAAGCCGTGGCGAAAGCATTGAAAGATTTCCCTGGAATGAATATTTCGGTAGATGGCGATTTCATCATCAAAAGAAAAAACATTAACCTCGGAATGGCGGCTGCATTACCTAACGGAAATTTAATTGTTCCTGTAATCAAAAATGCTGATCAATTGAATTTAGTCGGAATGGCCAAAGCCGTAAACGATTTAGGAAATAGAGCTAAAGCTGGAAAACTAAAACCAGACGATACACAAGGCGGAACGTATACGGTTACCAACGTTGGAACTTTTGGTTCTGTTTTTGGAACGCCAATTATCAATCAACCACAAGTCGGAATCTTAGCTTTGGGTGCGATTAGAAAAGTACCTGCTGTTATCGAAACTCCAGAAGGTGATTTTATCGGAATTCGTCAAAAAATGTTTTTGTCGCACAGTTACGACCATAGAGTTGTTGATGGCGCATTGGGAGGAAGTTTCGTAAAACGAGTAGCCGATTATTTGGAAGCTTGGGACATCAATAGAGAAATCTAATAACCAATTATAAATCAAACCCTTTCAAAATGGAAAGGGTTTTTTTAATTCAAAAGACAAAACTTTACACACAAATCGACCAACGGTACAACCAAAATTTTATATTTGTCGCATAAATTTTACAAATGGAATTAAAACTCAATCGACCAATTTGTTTTTTCGATCTTGAAACCACGGGAATAGACGTAGCCAAAGACCGCATCGTAGAAATTTCCATCTTCAAGGTATTTCCAAACGGAAACAAGGAAAGCAAAACGTGGTTGGTCAATCCAACAATTCCAATTCCTGCTTTTGCAACTGCTGTTCATGGTATAACCAATGAAAAAGTTGCCAATGAACCCACATTTAAAGAACTGGCGAATCAAATTCACAACATGATTAAAGATTCGGATTTGGCAGGTTTCAACTCCGATCGTTTTGATATTCCGCTTTTGGCCGAAGAATTACTCCGAGCCGAAGTCGATTTTGATATGAAAAACAGGGTTTCAGTTGACGTGCAAACCATCTTCCATAAAAAAGAAGAACGAACACTGAGTGCAGCCTACAAGTTCTATTGTAATGAAAGCCTTGAAAACGCTCACAGTGCTGAGGCCGACACTATGGCAACGTATGAAATTTTAAAAGCACAACTCGATCGTTATACTGATCTGGATAATGACATGAAATCATTGGCCGAATTTACCACTCGTAAAAAATCAGTTGATTTTGCTGGTTTTATTGCTTTGAATGATAAAGGCCAAGAAATATTCACTTTCGGAAAAAACAAAGGTCAATTAGTTGAAGATGTGCTCGAAAAAGAACCTGGTTATTACGGCTGGATTCAAGGTGCGGATTTTCCGTTATACACCAAAAAAGTACTCACAGGAATCAAATTAAGAAAACTCAATACAAAATAAAAAGTAGCAAAGTAGCAAAGCGACAAAGTAAATTGACTTTGAAACTTTGAAACTTTGAAACTCTGAAACTAAAATGAAGATTATCTGCATCGGACGCAATTACGTAAAACACATCGAAGAGCTTCAAAATGAAAAGCCCACAGAACCTGTCGTTTTTTTAAAACCCGATTCGGCTATTTTACTAAAACAACATCCGTTTGTGATTCCTGAGTTTTCAGAAGACATTCACCATGAAGTTGAAATTTTAGTCAAAATCAACAAAGTAGGAAAGTACATTCAGCCCAAGTTTGCCCATAATTATTACGATGAAATTGGACTCGGAATTGATTTTACTGCTCGTGACCTCCAAGCAAAACTCAAAGAAAAAGGATTGCCTTGGGAAAAAGCCAAAGCATTTGACGGTTCAGCGGTAATAGGTGACTTTTTACCGAAAAAACTTTTTTCTTCCCTAGAAAATGTTAATTTTGAATTGAAGAACAATGGAGCAACCGTGCAAAAAGGCAATACCAGTTGTATGCTTTGGAAGATTGATGAGTTAATTGCCCATGTTTCACAGTACTTCACCTTGAAAATTGGAGACATCATTTTTACAGGAACACCTGAAGGCGTTGCAAGAGTAAATCCAAATGATGTTCTCGAAGGATACATAGAAAACAAACTACTACTTAAAATACAAGTTAAATAATGGCGTTACATTACAACCTCGCAAAAGTGTATGCTCTATCGGATAATGATCCCGAATTTGTCATGCAAATTATTACACTTTTTATTACTGAAATTCCAGACGACTTAAAGCAAATCGAAACCGGAATCAAAGAAAAAGACCACAAATTGGCCTATTCCTACGCTCATAAAATTAAACCAACACTCGATTTACTGGGAATGACCGTTGCGCATCAAGAAATTCTAGAAGTAGAAGCGTGGACCAAGCGCGAAGGTAAGAAAAGCGAAATCGAAGCCACTTTTGACAGTATTAAAGCACAAGTCAAAGAAGCGGTAAAAGAAATTAAAAAAGATTTTGAAGTGTAGCTCATCCAGCTATTCATTCCAAGTTTTTTCAATAAATGCATTTTTTTAAAACATAAAAGGAGCTTCTTAACAGTCGCTCTTTTCTGTTAAAAAAAATAAGCATTTCTTTTCAAAAAGCTTTCCATTGCTATCTGGGCTAATAAGTCTTTCAGTACAACACTATCTAAAAATACAAATCAATAGGGATGGACTTTAGTCCGTCCCTTTTTAAAAGAAAAACAATGAAAGCAGCAATCGTAACCATAGGCGACGAAATTCTAATCGGCCAAATCATTGATACCAATTCGGGTTACATGGCCAAAGCGCTCGATAAAATTGGAGTACAAACTCACGAAATGCTTTCCATTTCGGACGATAAAACACACATTTTATCTACATTCACATCGCTGCAAAACAAAGTCGATTTTGTATTCATAACCGGCGGTTTGGGTCCAACCAAAGACGACATCACTAAAAAAACTTTTTGTGAATATTTTGAGGATGAATTAGTGCAAAATGATGAGGTTTTGGCTCACGTTACGGAATTGATAGAAGGTATTTTTAAACGTCCAATTACTCAAATGAACCGCGATCAAGCGCTCGTTCCATCCAAATGTGAAGTCTTGTTCAATAAAGTCGGAACTGCACCAGGAATGTGGGTAAAAAAAGAAAACACGGTTTACATTTCATTACCTGGAGTTCCATACGAAATGAAATATTTAGTCGATGAGGTAATCATCCCGAAAATAGTAAAAGAATATAAACGACCGTACATTGTACACAAAACCATAATGACGTATGGTCAAGGTGAAAGTTTAGTAGCCGAACGCATCGAAAATTGGGAAAACAACCTACCCGAATACATTAAATTAGCCTATTTACCTGCGCCGGGACGCGTGCGATTACGCCTTACAGCTCGTGGAACGGATCAAGAATTATTGCAAAAAAGTATTTCCGAAAACGTACAATCCTTATCCCAAATTATCGGAGATATTATTGTAGGTTATGACGAAGATGAAACGATTGAAGTGGTACTCGGAAGACAATTAAAACAACACAACAAAACGATATCCACAGCCGAAAGTTGCACGGGCGGAAAAATAGCGCAAATGTTTACGTCTGTTTCAGGTTCATCAGCCTATTTCAAAGGAAGTATTGTGAGTTACGCTACTGAAACTAAAATAAATGTACTTGGCGTTAACGCAGAAACCATTCAAAAACATACTGTCGTAAGTGCAGAAGTTGCCCAAGAAATGGCCATTCGTATACAACAACTTATGAAAACTGATTATGCCATCGCCACAACTGGTAATGCCGGACCAACCAAAGGTGATGCCGATGCCGAAGTAGGAACTGTTTTTATTGCACTCGCCACTCCAAATGAAGTGATTGTTGAAGAATTTAACTTCGGGCAACCACGCGAAAAAGTCATCGATAGGGCTGTAAATAAAGCACTTGAAATGCTACAAAAAGAAATTTTAAAAAATGTATAATTTTTTTTGCTACAATGGTTTCTTTTTTGTTTCTTTGCACCCTGATTTTGAATAACGATAAAAGATAAGCATAATGTCAAGAGTTTGTGACCTTACAGGTAAAAGAGCGATGGTAGGAAATAACGTTTCTCACGCTATGAACAAAACTAAGAGAAAATTTTCTGTGAACTTAGTTAAAAAACGTTTCTATCTTGCAGAAGAAGACAGATGGATTACTCTTAGAGTAGCAGCGTCTACAATTAAAACAATCAATAAAAAAGGATTAGCGGCTGTATTGAAAGATGCAAAGTCTAACGGATTTATTTAATAATTCGCAATCCATAAAATAAAAGCACAATGGCAAAGAAAGGAAATAGAATTCAAGTTATTTTAGAGTGTACTGAGCACAAAGAATCAGGTATGCCTGGAACTTCTCGTTACATCACAAACAAAAACAAAAAAAATACTCCAGACAGATTAGAGATTAAAAAATTTAATCCAATCTTAAAGAGAATGACTGTTCACAAAGAAATTAAATAATTTTAGAAATTTTAATTCATTTAAAGTTTCCAATAAAACATATTAGTCATGGCAAAGAAAACCGTAGCAACCTTACAAACAGCTTCTAAGAGATTAACAAAAGCTATCAAAATGGTAAAATCTCCAAAAACAGGTGCATATACTTTTGTTGAAAGTATCATGACTCCAGAAGAAGTTGACACATTCTTAAAAAAGAAATAATTCACACTTATCAGTATAACTAAGCTACTTTCACTCGGAAGTAGCTTTTTTATTTTTATATTTGCCAGTATAATTTTTAGGAGCACAGCTTTTGTAGTTTTCAAGTCGTCTTGTCCCGCTTTTCGCTTTTGCACGGCAACCGCTACACACGAGCGTAGCGAACTGGCGAAGTAATCGGGGCTAGAATAGTACAATTGTAGTTCAAAAGACATTTTGCTCCGACTTAAATATAACAATACAACAACTATGAGTTTTTTTAAACGCTTATTTTCATCCGAAAAAAAAGAGACTTTAGATAAAGGCTTAGAAAAAACAAAAACTACTTTTTTCTCTAAGCTCACCAAAGCCATCGCCGGAAAATCAAAGGTCGACGATGAGGTTTTAGATAATTTAGAAGAAATCCTTGTTTCTTCCGACGTTGGTGTCAATACCACTTTAAAAATCATCAAACGAATTGAAGAACGCGTTGCTAACGATAAATACTTAGGAACCGAGGAACTCAATCAAATCCTACGTGACGAGATTGCGGGTTTGATGTCGGAAACCAATTCGGGTGAAGAAACCGAATTTACTGTTCCTACCAACAAAAAACCGTACGTGATTATGGTAGTAGGTGTAAACGGAGTTGGGAAAACAACTACCATTGGTAAATTGGCTCATCAATTCAAAAAAGCAGGTTACAGTGTTGTTCTCGGTGCTGCCGATACATTTCGTGCCGCTGCGATTGATCAATTGCAAATTTGGGCCGATAGAGTTGGTGTTCCCATCGTCAAACAACAAATGGGAAGCGATCCAGCTTCAGTAGCATTTGATACTTTACAAAGTGCAGTTTCTCAAAACGCAGATGTAGTAATTATAGATACAGCTGGTCGTTTGCACAATAAGGTTGGTTTAATGAACGAATTGACCAAAGTAAAACGCGTAATGCAAAAAGTAGTGGAAGACGCGCCACACGACGTATTATTAGTTTTAGATGGTTCTACGGGTCAAAATGCTTTTGAGCAAGCCACACAATTCACTGCTGCTACTGAAGTATCGTGTTTAGCCGTTACCAAACTCGACGGAACAGCCAAAGGTGGCGTAGTGATTGGTATTTCTGATCAATTCCAAATTCCGGTAAAATACATCGGAGTGGGAGAAGGTATCGAAGACTTACAAGTGTTCAATAAATTCGAATTCGTAGATTCATTCTTCAAATAAAAATCGTATGAAGAACATCAAACCGTTTTACTTATATCTTATTGCTGCTGTCTTGACTATTGCAGGAAATTACATTGTTAAAAGAGATTCGTTATTCTATTATCCATACGGAATTATTTGCATCTCCATTGTTTCCTTAGCGCTTTACAAACAGTTCAAAACAAGGTAATTATTCATATAAATCAGAGATTTTCCCCCACAAATCATTATCAAAACCTGATAATGCAAAAGTTGGATTAGCAGGATCGGAAACTTCTCCCATTCGGATAATCACCATCTTCTTGCTTGGAATTACATAAATTTTCTGATCGTTTTTTCCAAGCGCACAATACATATCACTTGGACCATTCGGAATTAAAGTTCCATTAAATTGAAATTGAAGTCCAGGCAATCGATAAGTAGTTTTTCCGTTGAGCCACCATAAATAACCGTAAGCCTGATTCAAGTCTTGTGACGTAGTAGTAGCACTATTATAAAAAGCTTCATTTACAATTTGTGTTCCATCCCATTTTCCTTTGTTCAACGACAATAATCCAAAACGAGCCATATTTCTCGCTGTACTCCAATACACGCTTAAACCATCACCCGAATTGATCCAACTGCCACCCGTCATTCCGATTTTATCTCTTAATTTGGTGTTGAAATAGGTCGACCAACTTTGTCCGCTAGCTTGTGCTACCACATCTTGTAATTTTACGTACACATTATGATACGCCCAACGAGATCCTGCATCGGCTACGTATTGTAAATTAGCTGGAGAAACATCATCACCCAAAGCATCATTCAAACCCGAATTCATACACAAAAGATTCTTACAGGTTATTAAGTTTTCTTTTGCCAATGGCGCACTTGTCCAACCCGTTCCCAAATAATCAGAAACTTTATTGTTAATGTTGAGCAAACCTTCTTGTTCAGCAATACCCGTTACAGTTGCTGTTAATGTTTTTCCAGCACTGGCCCAATACCATGGAGTTGTTGCCGAATGTCCGTTAAAATAATTTTCCATTACAATTCGACCATTCACCAAAATAATAAATGATTTAGTGTGTTTTTCTTCTAAAAAAGTTAATAAAGGCTGAACTGCACTTTGGTTCCAACCTAAAGCTGAAATTGATTTGGTTTCCCAAGTTGAACTTCCATCGCTCGGTGGAAAATACATTTGTTCTTCGGGAGTATTTGGAGTTGTTGATTCATCCGAACTGCATCCAAATGTAAAAAATGCTAGTAATGCAAGAGTAATATAATTTTTCATAGTAGTAGGTTTTGTCATTTAGACTTGTAAAATAGATAAAGGTTTAATCAAAAATACTTTTTTTATTGATTGAAATAAATTGTAATTTTAGATTTTATTTGAATCATGAAAAAAATAGTACTATTTGCGTTTATTGGCCTTATTTTCAGTTCCTGTAAACAATCGATAAAAGAAACCGATATCACTAAAATAAATGGCTATTGGGAAATTGTAAAGGTAGAGTTGCCTGATGGAGGTAAAAAAGAGTACAATGTAAATCCTACTATTGATTTTTTTGAAATTAAAGATAAAAAAGGGTTCAGACAAAAAGTAATGCCTCAATTAAATGGTAAATACCTTACTAATGATATCAGAGAGGAAATTTCTGTAGCCAATGAAGAAGGTGATTATTTCATTAATTATACCACTCAATATGGTAAGTGGAAAGAAGAAATCATCGAAATTCAGGATTCGGTTTTAGTACTGAAGAACAAAGAGAATTTAGAATACCATTATAAAAGACCTGTTCCATTTTCTGTAAAATAATATGGCCAAACGATTAAGTAACGAAAGTTCTATAGCAGATGTTTTAAAGGAGTTTATACATGCTAATAAACTCGAACACGGCATGGATAAAATTGACGTTGAGCAAGCGTGGAAAAACCTTATGGGAAATGGTGTTAATACATACACTCAGGATGTTATTCTGAAAGGAAGTACGTTGTATGTCAAATTAACTTCAGCGGTTTTGCGAGAAGAATTGAGCTACGGAAAGCAAAAAATCATTACCATGCTCAATGAAGAATTACGAAAAGAAGTAGTAAAAGAATTGGTGTTGAGGTAATCTTCAATCTTCTGATTCAGTTGCAATCATAAAAAAAATCCCGTTTCAATTGAAACGGGATTTTTTTGTGACTATTTCGAAAAGTTATTTAACAATAATTTTTTTTGTAGTTTGTTTTTCGCCATCGGTAACATTTACCAAATACATTCCCGATTCAACATTATTCAACTGAATTAGTTGTTCAAATGAACTAGCCGAATTGTATTCTTTTTGGAAAACAGCTCTTCCTCTGATATCAAAAACGCTTACTTTAATTTTTTCACCAGAATCAGAATTCAACTTAATTGTAAATTCACCATTGTTTGGATTAGGAGAAATTCCAAAGTCTGAAAATGTATTTTCTTGATTGGCAAGAGAACCTTGAGCACAAATATTGAGCGTAAATCCAGTAATTGATCCACCATCTAAATTAGCATCATCAGCAACGGTTAATATCCAATTTCCACCTGATAATTGCCCGTTTAAATTGGACAAGTTTCCTTCGGGTACAAACGAACCACTAAATGGTGCAGTTCCAGCAGTTATTAGTGTTGTAGCTTGTTGATTAAAAACTGTATTAATGTAATTGTCACCTTGACCACCATTATCAGTTGATAACTCGATTACAGTTCCAGCTGGACTGGTAAGTCTGATGTCTAGATCTTCATCCCAAGTGTGGGTGATGTTTATAGTAACATTTACGTCTGTGATTACTAAATTAGGAGCCACATTTATGGTTGAAGTGTAAGTGTTGGTTCCACTTGCAGAAATTGCAATTGGTGTATCTGTTGCAGTAAATGAAGCACAAGTTACGTTTTCAGTTGTAAAGGTAAAAACCGAAGATGTACTTCCAGTTGCACATTGATTGGAAGCTGTTACTCTCCAAAAGTATTGCGTATTAGCGCCCAAAGCAACTGTATACGTATTAGTTCCAACAGTAGTCGAATTGACAACAGCAGTGAATGCAGCATCAGTTGCAATTTCTACAAAGTAGTTTTGAACATTGGCATCTGTACTCCATGTTAAAGTAACATTGGCATTTACATTGGTAGCATTATTTGTAGGAGTAGCTAAAACAGCTGTGTTAACAGTTCCGTTGAAAACATTCAAGGTAACATTTGCAGTTTTAACAATAGACCCCGAAGTTCCTACTAACTCAAATGTATACGAGCCTGGAGACAAACTTCCTGTATTTGAAACTGTTGCTGTTACTGAAGTTCCATCTGCAGTTGCAGTTGTTGGGCTGAAAGTAATAGTTGCTCCAGCTGGTAATCCATTAGCAGAAAAAGTGGTAGTTCCTGTAAAACCTAAGAAGGTATTGTAAGTGAAATTATAAGTAGCATCATTCGGTGAACAAACAGTAACATCTGGATTCGGAACATTTAGTACAAATTCAGAACCTTGAATAGTAAAGTTAGTTGAATTTACAGCATAAAAAATATTGTTATTTCCCTCAACAATCAAACGAGCCTGAGTAGTATCGCCTCCAATCGCAGGAACTGTAAAGGTTTCAGAACCATCATTCGCCACATTCGTTGCAACTGTAAAAGGAAACGTTTGACCACCATCTATAGACAATAAGATGTTTACGGTTGGTGAGTTTACAGGCGCAACGTTGGTTCCAGCTACATTCCAAGTTACCGTTTGAGAAGTACCTACATTCCACAAAACATTAGTATTTTGTGAAGTTACTGTAAAAGGTCCAGCAGTTGGATCAACACTTACCACCATGGTATCGAAACTACTTTGCGGTGTTTGCCCAGTTCCATTTGCTTCTGAACGGTCACGAACAGTCAAAGCAAAGTTTAATGTTCTACCCACAGTTGAAACCGTTTCCCAAGAAGTATTATTTACGGTTTCTACTGGATTAGTTTCGGTCAATTGACCTGCCAAAACTCTAGAGAAAATCGGCATGTAACGGTTAGGAGAAGTGCTTGGTGGTCTTGATCTCCATAATGGTCCAGTGGTTTTGGTTGGAGCAAAATTAGTATTCGTAGTTGCCCCACTATCGGTTTGTTCCCAGCAATAGGTAAGTACATCGTTTGAATCGGAATCTGTTGCTGTACCTTTTAAGATAAATGCTGTTCCTTTTGGGATGGTGTAGTTAACTCCTGCATCAGCAACTGGAGGATTATTTGAAATTGGTGTACTAGTCCAACAGGTTCTGGTAACTAAATTGTTTAAAATTTGATTGATACTGTGATAATGAAAATAGGCATCACTGTGGTCTTGAACATCATTTCCACCAGTAATACCAGCATATCCCATTACTGAAGTTCCACTTCCAGGTTCAGCATTTACGCCTGCTCCTTCGGTATTGAACGCAAAAGTGTGATTTCCTCCCATTTGATGCCCCATTTCGTGAGGAACATAATCGATGTCAAAGAAATCAGTCATGTAAGGTCCGCCGTCATTATCTAAAAAGGTATGAGCTGAAAACCCGCTTCCTTTTTGTCCGTTAACACAAACACAACCAATACAACCTGCATTTCCATTATTTCCTGCATAAGCAAATAAGTGACCAATATCATAATTGGCTTCTCCAATTTGAGCAGTTAAAGTACTTTGTAATTGAGAATTTAGATTACCAGTATAAGGATCTGATGCTGCAGATGGATAAATGATATTCGTACCAGAAACCAATTGAAAAGTTACTGCCATGTCTACCTCAAATACTTCGTTAACACGGTTTAAAGTTGAAACTACTTGGGCTAGTGCATCAGCTTGAGCATTTCCGTTGGTTGCATTTCCATCGTCCCAAAAATTAGTGTATTCTCCGGTTGTTGAAATAGCAATTCTAAATGTTCTAAGAATTTGATCATCAGCATCTCTGTTAACAGATGCATCGCCTTCATTTTTGACAACTTCGTCATGAGTTAAGCATTCGAATTCTTTTACAAAATTGGCTCTGCTTGATTTATTGTATGCGATGTATTGATTGTTGCCATTTCTACTTAATGGAACTAGGAACGTGTTGGGTTGACCAACTCTTGAAACCATACTTTGGACACCTTGCGGAGTTACAGAAAAACGCGCTCTTGTTCCTGAATTGTCTGTGCTAAATCCAATATAAGTTTTGATATTTGGAAATTCAGCAGCAATGTCTGGAGCTAAAATAGGTGCTTCATACACTCTAAACTCTTCTAATTTTCCAGTTTCATTTGGAAGTGCAATTATAACTGTGCTTGAATTCCCAGAACCTCGAAGTACAGCTGCGCTTAATTGCTGTTTGAAGTTCTCAATGTTCAGTTGGTAGGTTTCGTAGTGGTCTTTATTTAATCCACTTAAATTAGTTGTTCGATCAACTTCAGATGCCGTTATTTTTTGCCAATTGGATTTTTGGCCAAAAACAACTCCTGATGTCATGACCAAAGCCATGAGGTAAAATAATTTTCTTTTCATTTGGTGATTATTAGTTTGTATTGCAATCAAAAATAATCAATTATAATGAATAGTAGAGAAAATTTTGTTGACAATCAAAGGAATAAAAAAAGCCCAAGGGTTTTCCTTAGGCTTTTATATATTTCTTGGTTTGATTAAAACTGCTCTCTTCCTGAAAAGTGAAAAGCACTTTCAATAGCAGCATTTTCATCAGAATCAGAACCGTGAACAGCATTTTCACCAATTGAAGTAGCGTATTTTTTACGAATAGTTCCTTCAGCAGCTTCAGCAGGATTTGTAGCTCCAATTAACTTTCTGAAATCTTCTACTGCGTTTTCTTTTTCTAAGATAGCAGCCACAATTGGACCTCTTGTCATGAATTCAACTAACTCACCAAAGAATGGTCTAGCCGAGTGAACAGCATAAAATTTTTGCGCATCAGCAACAGTCAATTGAGTCAATTTCAAAGAAACAATTTTGAAACCACCTTCTGTTATCATATTTAAAATCCCACCGATGTGTCCGTTTTCAACAGCATCAGGCTTAATCATTGTAAATGTTCTATTTGTAGCCATTTTAATTTATTTGTTTTTTTAATTCGGGTGCAAAAGTAGTGTTAATAAGTTAAATATTAAAATCAATTTCACTTTTGTAAAAAAAAATCCCCAAGAATTTCTTGAGGATTTAAAGTCAAATGAGTAAAATTATTAGTTTTTGGCCAATTTTAAGGTTTTTACTCCGCTATTTGTTGTGATTTTAGCAATATATAGACCATTATTTAGCAAACTTGCATCAACGGTACAATTAGAAGTTTTTGGCTCCGAAAAGTGAACCGTTTTTCCTGAGAAATCCATTACTTCAATTTTTTCTATGAATTGACTCGATTGGATAACCCAAAAACTGTTACTTGGATTAGGAAAAGAATATAAACTTTCATTGTAGTCATAAGAATTGTTTTGTAGCAAACCCACAAAATTATACTCACCAGAAATTCTGTCAAAAGTTGCATAATTTAATCCTGCAACAGAAACGGTTATGTTATTTCCATTTAAAACACCTGTTCCAGTTGGGAAACTATTTCCTCCCCAATTGGTATCCCAAGAACGATTTTTTCTAAATTTTAATTCACCAACGGTAAATCCATTTGGATAATCAATTTCATAGTTAAATCCATTTGTTGTTACCATTTCCAGATCGTTATCCCAACCGAGTGCAGCAGTTCCCATAATGCTTATAATAGGATATTCAAATGTGTATTCTCCTGTTATTCTGTTGAAAGTAACAAACCATTCTCCACCTGGAATAGATAATGAAGGTCCACTAGAAACTGCAGTTCCTGTTGGAAAAGAGGTGCTTCCCCAAACTAAAGTAGGATTATCGTCTTGTCTAAAATAGGCATTTCCGCTACTGAAATTAAATCCTGATAAAGTGTAAGTGATTCCATCTGAAGTCACCATATTAACATCAGGTCCGCCATAACCGTTTTGAGAATCGACAGCTGGACCCCAAATTCCCACACTAGGAAAGCCTGCTGTTTGAATGAAAGTATAAGTTCCGTTAATTCTGTTAAAAGTAATGTTGTAAGTTCCGGCATCAGTTTGAATATTATTTCCTCCTAACTGCCCAACTCCATTCGGGAAAGTATTTCCACCCCAATTGGTAGTCCAAGCACCATCCTGTCTGAATTTTAAACCTGTTGAAAGTCCAGTTGCAGTGGTTAAAACGGCATCATTTAGTGTGTAAGTGATGTTGTCTGTTGTTGATAAATAGGTGTCAACAGACCAACTTCCTGATGGACTTGTATCTCCTATAATAGAAATGGTTTGTGCATAACTAGGGCTAAAAATAGCAAGACCAAGCAATGTTAAAAGTAGTTTTCTTGTCATAAGTTTTTGAGTTTAAGCTAATACTATTGGATAAAATTAACCTAAAAATAATTACTGACAGAAAAAATAATTTCGAAAACGTTTTCGTGTTGAAAAATAACTGATTTACAATATAATAATTGAAAAATTGGAATCTAAGGGACACAAATCTTTTAAAAGTTTTGATTTTAATTCTTCTCCAAATTCCATATAAAATTCCGAAAAATTGGCTTTTCGTTCTTGTAAACTTTGATTTGGAAAAAGTTCGTTTTGTAAAAGAGCTATACGTTGTAATTGATCATTTAGAATGCGTTTTTCCGCTTTTAACAGCCGTTTTTCCAAATTCTCTAGTCCTTTTATTTGTTTAGCTTCTTGGGCTTTTACTGCTCCTATGAATGACTTGTCGGTTTGATTAGCAATATCCATAAGTTGTTCAAATTGCTTTTTCAAATGTTCTTTTTGCTCAGAAAAATCGATGGTAAACTTAGAGAGTTGTCTTGTTTTTTGATTGATTAAATCGGTTTGTTTGCTGAATAAGTCGCTCCAAGTCAAATTTAATTTGTCCGCTTTTTGAACTTGTTTCTGAGTGGCTAGTAGAACAGAATTTCGAACTAAAACAATTGGGAAAGTCACTTTGAATGCTTCAAAATTCGATTTCAATTCTAACCAATAGGCAATTTCACCACCGCCACCAATGTAACATAAGTTGGGTAAAATGATTTCTTGATATAAGGGTCGCAAAATTACATTTGGGCTGAATTTCTCCGGATGATTTTCTAATTCAGAAAGTATTTCTTCAGTTGTAAATTCAATTTTAGTCGAGTTGACTTTGTATTTTTCGTTTTCAAAAACAATGCGTTCTCTCAATTGATCTTCAATGTAAAACAGATTGATTTCACGTGGATTCACTTGAATTTTATAGTGTTCCAATTGTAAATTAGTCTCAGTAACTTTCTTGAAAGAGGTTTGATTCAGTAACTCCTCTTTTGCAAAAGGAATAAATAATTTCTTCAATTCAATCGAATCACCATCAATAATTACCAATCCTTCATTTTTGAACAATTCATTGGCTAAATAACGAGTAGCATCAGCTAAATTTGAATGCTCTAAGTAGCTTTTTCGGAATAATTCTCTCAGGTAATTGGCATTTTCACTACTTCCCAATTCATCAGAAAAATTAAAAAAAACTTCACCCAAACCATCTGTTGAAAGTCGACCAACGGGTCCAAAACTCTCTTTGTTCCACTTTATTTTTTTATCCTTAAAATTAAAATAATTGATTTCTTCAAAATCGTGATCTTCTGTAGCCATCCAATACACAGGTACAAAATGGTATTCAGGATAAGTCAATTTTAATTTTTTGCATAAATTGATAGTTGAAACAATTTTATACAAAAAATACAACGGTCCAGTGAATAAATTCAACTGATGGCCAGTGGTAATTGTGAAAGTATTGGAATGTTTTAAGAGCTGAATGTTATCTAAAGTCCTTTTAGAAACCTCAAAATTGGAGTATTGTTTTTCTAATTCAGAAACTAAAACTTGCCTTTTGAGATGGTCTTGGGAATTGAAATTGTTAGCCTTTTCTTCAATCTGATCTTTAAAATTTTCGATCTTCGGAAAACGATTGTACAATGGCTTCAACTCTGGCTTTTCATCTAAATAATCAACAATTAATTTAGAGAAGTAACCCGAATTTTGATACGTAATACAGTCGTTTGGCATGAATTTAAAATTTTAGTAAAAATACAGAAAATAAAAATAGTGAAAAGTGGTTTAACAAATGCTTAGCAAACAAAAATAGTACATCTCGATGCTATTTTTCATTTTATCCTTATATTTGAGTTAAAATGGGTTAGTTATGAAACAGTTATCTCTTTTTTTTGTTTTGGTTTCTTTATGCACTTCTGCGCAAGTGCTTCGAGTAGAACCTCAAGATTTTTCATCCGTTATTTCTTTTGGAAAAAGTGGCAGTTTTAATGACAATGAAATCGCAGTCATGGGTAATACTGTACCCAATGTGATTTCTAAATTGTATCTTTTCAATATGGGAACAGAAATTACTCCTAATGGATTGTTAGATTCGCCTGAAACAAATCAAAATTTTGATGGAGGAATAGAAATGACCAACGATTTTCTGTTTATCGGTTCCACTACCAATAATACTAATGTAACAAACGGAGGCGCAGTGTACGTATACAAAAAAGTAAGCGGTAATTGGAACTATTTACTCAAATTACAACCTACAACTCAGTCCGAAAACAATCGATTTGGTTCTAATATAGCCTTCCATGATGGTCAATTGTTTGTAACAGCTTCTGGGTACGATAGTAACGGCAGTAGCACTTTGAATAATGGAGGTGTGTATCATTATTACCTAATACAAAATGATACTTTTGCCCATGTAGGGATTTTGTCAGGTAACGAAGCTGATTTTGGTTTCGGTGATTTATTAGAATTTGAAAACAATAAAATGGTTACTACGTCAGATGGAAGCACTACCGATACCGTTTACACATACCAACACGGAAATGTAAGTTGGGGATTATTAAATACTTTGCAAATGCCAGTTTTTACCGAATTTAATGTAAATGTTAAAGCTTCGGATAGGGTTAGTTTTTCTAACGGTAAGTTGTACATGTATCATTACGATGAAAATACCGCAGACCCTTTTCTCTTCGGTAAAAGAGTTAAAATTTACAATTGGTCAGATAATCAATTTCAATGGAATTTCTCAGAAAATTTCTCATTTCAAGAAGGTGATTATTTAGAATATAAAGTGAAAGTAAGAGGCACTAATATGTACCTTATTCCTGTTGGATGGTATATTTTGCAGATGGAACGAAAAAACCCAGCATTTCACTACCAATTTAATGGGACGAGTTGGAATTATGTTGGTTTATACAAAGGAATGAGTTCATTTGATAACGATGATTTTGGATATTTTACGGTGGCCAAAGGCAATAAAGTTCTATTCGGAAATTCGACAGAAAAATGGTCTCAATTTACTTCTTGGAATGGAGGTGCATATATGGTAGACAGTGCATTGAGCGCTGACGAATTTGATAATCAAAATGTACTACTATTTCCAAATCCTACCAACGGAATCATTTCAATTGCATCGCCCAATGCTCAACTTACTCAAGTTGAATTATTTGATAGTCTAGGAAAATCAATTCTGATTCAAAATTTTAACTTTGAAACGATAGATGTATCAAGCCTGAGTTCTGGAATTTATCTGTGCAAGATAACCGATAATTTCGGACGATTCGAGACCAAAAAAATCATAAAAAACTAAAATTAATCATGTAACGTATTGTTATAGAGTGAAGTAAAAATTATTTAAAAATAAATTTGGAATTGTAAAAAAGTTTTCTAAAAATTTGTGCCGTTAAAAATAACAATTACTAAAACGAAGAAAAATGACATTATTTAATCTCAATCCTCTAAGCAATTCATCAGTTGGTACTGGTGTAGCTTTTCTTCGTGGCTTATTTCATTCTTAGAAACAAACAATAGAATATATGAACAAGCCCGAAGACATTTAGTTTCGGGCTTTTTTTATTCTAGACACTTCAAAAATTTCCCGACAACCGACTGATTATTTATCCTTTTCGGATAAAAGGTTCGCCATCTCGTTATGCAATTCGCACTTCACGATGTGGCACGTAATTATTTTATAATCAAAATCATGGGAAATAAATTATCAGGAAAAGACCTAATCAAATTGGGCTTTCCCAAAAATAATTCAATCAATATCGCCTTAGGGCAAATTAATAGGTACCGTAAAAAAGAGAAAAAAGAATCGATTCTAAACGAAGCCAAAGAAGTATTGCTCGCTCCCGAAAAGTTCAAAATGCACGGAACTTGGGGAAAAGTAGCCGAAGGTTTAGTCAACCCAGTGCAAGTCAAATTGCATCAACTGAACAACACTCGAGCGCCTTTTTCCATATTCGGTGAAAACGAAATCGACGAGCAAGCCAAATTTCAATTGTACGACGCTTTGAAATTACCGATCGCGGTTTCAGGAGCATTAATGCCCGATGCACATTCGGGTTACGGTTTGCCAATTGGCGGAGTTTTAGCCACTAATAATGCGGTGATTCCGTATGGTGTTGGAGTAGATATCGGTTGCCGAATGAGTTTGTCAGTCTTCGACTTGCCAGCGTCATTCCTAAAAGGAAAAGACCATCAGTTGCAAGCGATTTTAAAAGACAACACCAAATTTGGTATGAACGAAACGCACGCCACAAAAGCCGATCACGAAGTGTTTTACCGCAACGAATTCCAAGAAATTCCAATGGTAAAACAGTTGCTCGACAAAGCGTACAAGCAATTAGGAACTTCGGGCGGTGGCAATCATTTCGTCGAATTCGGAATTGTGAAACTCGATCAAACCTTGCCCGAGTGGAAGTTACAACCCGGCGAATACATCGCGGTTTTGTCGCACAGTGGTTCACGCGGATTGGGAGCCAACATCGCCAAACATTATACGTATTTGGCTACCAAACAATGTCCGCTGCCCAAAAACGTGCAACATCTGGCTTGGCTCGATTTGAACACGCACGATGGCCAGGAATACTGGTTGGCAATGAATTTAGCGGGTGATTATGCCAAAGCGTGTCACGATGATATTCATCGTCGCATCGCAAAAGCATTAGGCAAACGAACCGTTTTTACCATCGAAAACCACCACAATTTTGCGTGGAAAGAATTGGTAAATGGCAACGAATGCATCGTACACCGAAAAGGAGCAACGCCAGCCGCTAAAGGACAACTCGGAATCATTCCGGGTTCAATGACTGCGCCTGGATTCATCGTCATGGGAAAAGGCAACGAAGCGAGTTTGAACTCTGCTTCTCACGGTGCAGGACGACTGTTTTCGAGAGCCAAATGCAAGGCAAAGTTCACGCAAAGCGATATCAAAAAGGTATTGAAAGACAACGACGTACATTTAATCGGTGGCGGAATCGACGAAGCACCAATGGCGTATAAAAACATCCATACAGTAATGGAGTTACAAAGCGAATTGGTAGACGTTCTCGGCACATTCGCACCCAAAATTGTACGAATGGATAAATAGGTGAGAGGTTTTTTTTGAAGCGAAAGGCTTGGTCTGTGTCAGCAATCCATGTTCCCGCTTTCCGTCATGCGCGGCATTTCCTCCAATCGGGGCTAGAAAAGAAACCGTAAACCTTTTGTAAACTTAATAAAAAATAAAATGGACAATACTAAACACGTCTTACAAATAACCTCTGGAAGAGGTCCAGCCGAATGTACTTGGGTAGTCGCTCAAGTGCTCAAAAAAATGGTGCAAGAAGCAGCCGATTCCCATTTAAAATCGACTGTACTGCAACATGAAGCAGGCTCGGAAAACGGAACCGTAGAAAGTGCTTTGGTGCAAATTGAAGGGAAAAATGCCCAAATATTCGCACAATCGTGGATAGGAACTATTCAATGGATTGGTCAAAGCACTTTTCGAAAGTTTCACAAACGAAAAATTGGTTCATCGGCGTTTTCGAAGTAGAGCAATCAGCAGCTGCGCAATTCTCTGAAAAAGACATTCAGTATCAGGCGATGCGAAGCTCGGGCGCAGGCGGACAACACGTCAACAAAGTAAGTTCGGCCATTCGAGCCACGCACATTCCAAGCGGAATTTCAGTTGTCGCTATGGATTCACGTGCGCAACATCAAAACAAGAAATTGGCTACCGAACGATTGCTTCAAAAACTAGAACACAACCAAGTAGAACAACTCAAAAATGAGTTTCAAACTACCTGGACGAACCAATTGCAAATTCAAAGAGGAAATCCGATTCGAGTATTTCAAGGAACGGATTTCAAAAAAGAGAAAATAAGTAAAAACAATAAATCGGAACGACAGAAAGCCAAAAACGAAATCAGAAAAGAAATCTGAAATGGTTTTTCCCATCCGATTGTAAAAGATAAACAAAATGAAAACTGTAGATAAATATTTATTTCAAGCCTTGGACAACTATCCATTCAACTTAGAAGAAACAGTTGAATCATTGGATTATGCTTTGTCGTACGACGATAAAAACACTATGGCGTTGTGTTTGTATGCGCGAGTGTACGCCGAACAATTGTTGAATTATGAAGAAGCCAAAAGCCTTTTCGAAAGAGCGATTGGCATCAACATCAATGCCATTGAAGTGTATCCGTTTTACATTCAAACTCTTTTACTTAATGAAGATTGGGATGAAGCCGAAAAGTTAATCGACTTTGCATTAACCATCAAAGGAATCAACAAAGTGGAGATTCTTTTCAAAAAAGTGAGGTTTTTGGAAGTGAGAAGAGAGTTCAAAAAAGCCCAAAAAATCATCAAAGAAATAAAGTTGATGGTTATGGATTCGGATTACAACTATTTAATAGAAGAAACCGAAAAAAGGTTGAAGGAAAAACTCGGCAAAAAATCAGACGATAATGATTCGCCCAAAAAGGATAAGTCTAAAAAAAAGAGCAGTAAGTAAACTGCTCTTTTTGCTTTTATATAATTTTGATTAATCAGTAAACACATTAAACCCATTGTTTATCAAGGTTTGCTTGTCTATTATTCCTTGCCCTGTTGGTGGAGCAGGAGGATTTTGGTTTAAATCAATTTGAACATAACTCGATAGCGGTTCAAAAGGGATAAATTTGCTCAAGATGCTATTAACCTGATTGGATGGTAATGCATTTCCAGAAAAATCATAACCATTTGAAACATTCATCTCCGTACTTGTTTGATTGGCTAACATTATATTAGTCAGTAAAGGGTTTTCAGTTATAATAATGGGTATATTGTAAAATTGTAGTAATCCTAAAGAAATATCTGGTAAGATGGCATTCTGTTTAATTGCGATAACAGATTGTTTAGCACTTGTCAAAGCAGGCATTTCGATTGATGTTAATAGGTTGTTATATGATATATTAAATTCAACACCTATTATTTGAGTAAGTACCGGGAAATTAACAGATACTAAGTTAGGCATGAATCCTAATGAAAAACTACCATTAAAATCTTTTCCAATTCGAGTCAATGATGGGAAGTTTATATTTGTAAGAGCATCATTGTTGTCCATAGCCATGTAAGTGCCTATATAAGAAAGGGAATCAAAATTAATTGTAGAAAGTACAGGGTTGTTTCCAATGAGTATTGTTTCATACACTTTTGTAAGGTTTCCTAAATTTATACTTGTTAATGAAGAATTGTTGTAGATTTCAACCCTTGTCATGGTCTTTAATGCGCTCAAATCTAATGTAGTTATATTAGGATTATTTTGTATGTAAATATTTTCGGTGTTGGGTCCGGCTTCCTCCGCAATTTGCGCATCAACTTCAGCCTGAGTAGCATCTTCGGAAATATAAATTGATGTCTTCCCTAAATTTTTACTTTTTGCAGCATACAATGCATAAGGTACACTCAACAATTGACTCGTTCCTACCACATCATAATTACTACCTCCGTTAGGATCGGTTTCGGTTTTTATAAAAAAGGTTCCAGTCGACCAGTCAATTCCCGCAAAAGTCCCTATTATTGGAGTTCCACCACCAATTTCAATACTCAACAATCCATTTTCGTTGGTAGTATTCGTCATGGTTTCGCTGTAAACCACTGTTCCAGTTGGTGAATCTTTGAGAATGCTAATGCGCAATCCGATGGGTGAATTGGCAACCAGATCGCCAGTGTTATTTCGGATTACCGATTGATAACTCATCTTTTGTGGCGCTTGTGCTACTGCTAAAAACGTAAAAATTAATGCTACAACTGTTAAGTAATTTTTAAATCTATTTTTCATTGCTATTTTTTCAAAAATTTAAACGATTTTATTATTTCTTCATTGGAAATTACATTCAAAAAATAAACGCCTTTTGGATTATTTTCCATTGAAAAGGTGGTTTCTGAGCTGGTTATTTTTTGCAAACCATACACTATTTTTCCATTGATATCATAGACTTGATAGCTTAAGTTGGATAGGTGTTCTTGAGGTATTTTTAACGTCAATAAATTGCTTGTTGGATTCGGATACACAATCATTACTAAAGTAATATCTGGATAATCAGAAGTGCCCAAAACTTGAATCTCGTAGGGTTGTTGTACACCATCACTTACGATTGTACCTGCTGGACTTTTATACGAAATTTGACCTATAGAATAGCTTGCCGTACCGGAAGAGCCAGTAGCATTTCCGCCAGCTGCGACGGAACTTTTTTGTGCTTGAGTAGTAATTACAAGTAAGTTTATTAAAACAAAAAGGAGTTTGTTCATCGGTTTTTGTATCAAAAAATATGAGCAAAGATAAGTAAAAGAAGGTTTTATAATTCTAAAAATTATTTGTTTGAAGTAAGCAATCTTTATAATTGTAGTAAATTACTAGCAACGATTTATTATTATATTTACAACACTATTTTAAATGCAATGAAAACCCATTTGATTGCCAATTTCTGGAAAAGAACTCTTAACTCAACTAATGAAACGTCAACTTGGGCTGAAGAAGTTGCGTTTTTATACCAATCGGGAATCAGTTTGGAAGTTGCCATTGCATATTTATATGATAGCCAACCCAGTTTGGACCAATTTACGCTTTGGATTCAGCAGCAAACAAAATCCAATCTTACTTCAAATCAAAACACTGAAGACATTTTAACGGCAGAAGATTTAGCATTTTGGAATCAAAACGGGTATATAGTTGTAAAAAATGTCATTTCAAAAGAGGATTGTGAAAACACCCGAAATGCCATTTGGGAATTTTTAGGAAAAAGCATCGAAGACGAGCAATCGTGGTATACACAACATCCAGAGCAAAGCGGAATGATGGTTCATTTTTCGGATCATCCGACACTCAATGCCAATCGAAATTCATCCAGAATAAAGAAGGCGTACGAGCAATTGTATCAATCGACTGCCATTTATAAAACCATTGATAAAGTAAGTTTTAATCCGCCCATCACTAACAATTACAGTTTCAAGGGAAGTAATTTGCATTGGGATGTAAGCTTGCATTTACCGATTCCGAATCGTTTGCAAGGACTAATTTACCTCTCGGATTGCGCCGAAAACGAAGGCGCATTTCATTGCGTTCCCAGATTTCACAATGAAATCGAACAGTGGATGAAAAATCTACCCGAAAACGTCAGCCCGAGAGAATACGCCTTACAAACTCTAAAACCCATTCCGATTGTAGGCGAAGCGGGCGATATGGTCATTTGGCATCAGGCTTTACCGCATTGCGCTACAGCTAATTATGGCAAAACACCTCGAATGGTTCAGTATTTGACTTATTTTCCCAACGAATATAAAGAATCGGAGATTTGGATTTAGATTTTTAAAGTCACAAAAACTAAATTATAAATTTACCGTACTTTTACAAAAATAATCACTTTGAAAGACATCCTTTTAATAACGCCGCCTTTTACTCAGCTGAATACACCGTATCCCGCAACAGCGTATTTGAAAGGGTTTTTGAATACCAAAAACATTCCTTCTTTTCAGATGGATTTGGGTATTGAGGTGATTTTGAAGTTATTTTCAAGTAAAGGACTAGAACACGTTTTTTCAATTAACGATGTACAACTTGCTACATTAAATTGTCAACGAATTTTTTCACTAAGAGAAGAATACATCAAAACTATTGATGCTGTAATTGCCTTTTTGCAGGGGAAAAATCCATCGTTAGCGCGTCAAATTTGCAGCGGAAATTTCCTGCCCGAAGCTTCACGTTTTGATCAATTAGACGATATGGAATGGGCATTTGGAACTATGGGAATGCAAGACAAAGCCAAACATTTCGCCACATTATATTTAGAAGATTTATCCGATTTTATTGTAGAATGTGTCGATGAAAATTTTGGTTTCAGTCGCTATGCCGAACGATTGGGTAGAAGTGCCAATTCGTTTGATGAATTGTACTTACATTTGAATCAACAACCAACATACATTGACCAAATAACACTTCAAATTCTAAAAGAAAGATTAAATGAAGTGCAACCCAAATTGATCTGTTTTTCTGTTCCTTTTCCAGGCAATTTATACAGCGCTTTTCGTTGTGCTCAATTCATAAAAAAGCATTTTCCACAGATTAAAATAGCCATGGGCGGTGGTTTTCCCAACACTGAGTTGCGTGATTTAAAAGACAAACGAGTTTTCGAATTCTTTGATTTTATTACTTTGGATGATGGTGAACTGCCAATTCAATTACTAATTGAGAATGAACAATTAACAACTGATAAAGAATATAAAAGAACATTTCTTTTAGAAAACGATGAGCTGGTTTATAAAAATAATGCCACTCAACCCGATTACAAACACAGCCAAGTTGGAACTCCAGATTATTCAGATTTGCCCTTAACCAACTATATATCTGTAATCGAAATGGCCAATCCAATGCACAGTTTGTGGAGCGATGGCCGTTGGAACAAACTCACCATGGCACACGGTTGCTATTGGGGAAAATGCACCTTTTGTGATATTTCGTTGGATTACATTAAATTATACGAACCCATCGCAGCTAAGATTTTGGTCGACCGAATGGAAGAACTCATCGCTCAAACGGGTGAAAATGGTTTTCATTTTGTGGACGAAGCAGCGCCACCGGCTTTAATGCGTGAAGTAGCTTTGGAAATCATCCGACGTAAATTAGTAGTGAGTTGGTGGACGAACATTCGCTTTGAAAAAAGTTTTACTGCCGATTTGTGTTTACTGCTTAAAACTTCGGGTTGCATCGCCGTTTCTGGCGGATTGGAAGTCGCTTCCGATCGATTGTTAGAATTGATAAAAAAAGGGGTAACCGTCGAGCAAGTGGCACAAGTGACTCGAAATTTCACTGAAAGCGGCATTATGGTGCATGCCTATTTGATGTACGGTTATCCTACGCAAACGATTCAAGAAACAATCGATAGTTTGGAAATGATACGTCAATTATTTGAATTGGGTGTTTTGCAAAGCGGATTTTGGCATCAATTTGCCATGACTGCGCATTCGCCCGTTGGAATGTTTCCTGAAGAATTTGGAGTGATACCTGAGTTGAACGAAATTTCATTCGCCAACAACGACATTAATTTTAAGGACAAAACAGGCATCAATCATGATAAGTTCAGTTACGGACTGAAAAAATCGTTGTTCAATTACATGCACGGAATCGGCTTCGATTTTGAGTTGAGCGAATGGTTCGATTTCAAGATTCCGAGGACTACAATTGCTCCAGATTATATTATTTCATGTCTAGAAAAAGCAACTGATTTTTCCTTAAAACCTTCAGCAAAAGTAGTTTGGATAGGAGGAAAGCCAATAGAATCCATATTTACCAAATCCAAAAAGGGAACTACATGGGAAATGATGCAACTCACTTTTCATGAAAAAACACAATCGTTTGACATCACTTTGGAAAAGGACAAAGGAGAATGGTTGTTAAAGTCGTTAGAATTAATTTCTGTTTCTAATGATAAATTACTCACAATAGCTCAATTAAAAGAAAGTTTTGAAACTGAATGGGACGATTTTGAACTCTTTTGGTTTTCTAAATCGATTGATAAATTAAGGCAATTTGGACTTTTAGTTTTATAAAAAAAAAACGCAAACCAACTTAATGATTTGCGTTTTAAACTCGAGAATCTAATAATTACTCTTTCATAATTTTTTCTACTTTACTTCCTTCATCAGTAGTGATTTTTAAGAAGTAAATGCCGCTTTGTCTTGTTGAAACATCTATAATCGATTCGTTTGAATTTTCTATTACTGTTTCCAAAATTCTACCTTGTACATCATATAGTTCAATGGTTTTGATGTTGAATTTGCTATTGATAGTGACATTTCCATTAGTTGGATTTGGAAAAACAGAAATACTTTCATCAAAGGTAACTACAGTGTTGTTTAATGTTCCAAAAGTAGTTTGCGCCATGTTAGTATCAATTGGTGCATTGTAGTCAAAATAAATATTGGCTTGTTTGGCTACAGTATTTCCTGAAACTAAAGTGTTTTTAGATCTAATTTTGAATAAGACATTTCCGTGTCCGCCAACAGGTGGATTTCCACTGGTGGCACTTAAATTGATGTTTTCAAATATAAATTCAACTTTATTTCCATTGATTCGTGTATAACTCGGATGCGATGTGTTTAGCATTTGCAATGTTGCTATATCGTATTTGGTTGTGTCAATATCTACTTTTACAACTACATTTTCTGCTGCTGCGTTTCCTGTGTTTTCAAAGTTCACCATGTAATGCAAATAGTTCCCAATTTCTGATGGAGGAATAAAAGAACCTTGTAAGCATCGTATTTCATTTGGGTCAAACGAACCTACAACGGTTTGATTTAACGTGAATGAATTGTCCAACGGAAAAGCATCGGATGCCACTGGCGTAATTGTTGAAGAAAAAGTCAAGACATCATCAATATTCACTGGTGGAGTTTCGGTTGGTGTATTCACATTCAAAGTGACAAAATAACTTCTACTTTCAAAAGGAAGCAAGTTGGTATAGTTCCAGTTCAAAATTCCAGTACTTTGTGATGTTGGAGCAGCTGTGGCCGATACAAAATCTAAAACGGCATCATTATAATTTAAGCTGGCTGTTCCAGATAAGGTTTGATTTCCTTTGTTTTTGTATGCTACGCGGTACGTGGCATTAAATCCGGGACGCGCTGGTGTAATTGGAGCAACTACAATTTCCAAATCGGGATGGACACCATTGGCGGAGATGCAAAAGTTTTGGGTAGCTACATTATTGTTAGTATTTACAAATGGAATAGTTGCAGATGCAGGAGTAATAGTAAAGAAACTCGGATTTTCGAGTGAAGGATTTACAGTAAAATTTCCAGTCAGAGTATAAAAATTATAAGTTCCAGTGGCATTGGAAAAAGTAGCACCTTGGTTGGTTCCGTCGTTGATGTTCATTCGGATGAATGATTGAGTACTATCCGATGCATTACAACCATTATTGTTGGCATCGTATCGAATTGTTCCAGTAATTGTGTTATAATCTCCACCTGGAACAAAGGAACAATAAGAATTAACAACGGTTGAGGTTAGTCCAGCAGTAGTTAATTGACCTTGAATAGTGGCTACTTGACCATCATCAGCACATATAAAATCCAAATTCGGATTGTTGTCTAATACAAATGTTTCGTTTTGACCATTTTTAGCAAAAACCGTTTGTAATTGAGGATTGTTTGGGCACCACAAATAGGTTAAATTGTTTAATTCAGTTACATCCAAGCTCATAATTTGTGTATTCCCGCACGATAAACTAGTCAAATTCGGAAGAACAGAAACATTCAAGAAAGTAATTGGATTGTAGGAACAATTCAAATCAGTTATGCTGGGAATTGTAGCTAAATTTAATGAAGTAAAATTATTATTGCTGCAATACAGAGTGTTTAAATTTGGACAATCAACAATTAGCAAGTTGGAAAGCAGAGGATTAAAATACAAATTCACTATTGATAAGTTGGGTAAACTACCAATTATGATCATATTCAATTGACTGTTCCATACATTTAAATTATTTAAACCAGTACAACCATCAACATTTAGATAATTTAAACTATTTGAATTTGATGTAATGCTAAACATAGAACTGCAATTCATTGCATTTAAATAGGTTAATGTATTGGTTGTAATGTTGATGCTTGTGGTTAATGAAGAACAATTGGACACATCCAAATAACTTAAATTTGGACAATTTAAATACTCGAGGGTTTCCAATTGAGTTAAGTTGGATACGTTGATAGTGGTCAATAAACTATTATTGGAAATTGCAATTGTCGTCAATGCAGGTGAGTTTGTTAAATCAATTGACGTGATTAATGAATTATAACAACCAAATGAGGTCAAATTGAAAAAGGCTTGAATACCATCTAAATTGGTAATACTCAAACTGTCAAAAGCCAAAACGCTGATATTTGCAGCTTCGCTAAATTCAATTTCTCCATCAAAATTAGTATCAACAACGGTAAAATTTCCATTCAAGTCTTGGCAAAAAGTTGCATCTAATAGCGCTTGCTTAAACACGGGATCAGGTATTGGTACTATTTGTGAATACGATAGACCAGTAAAAAGTAAAAGAAAAAGTACTGTTTTTTTCATAGCTATTGTTTTATGTTTTGTTGTCATGATTTCTAGTTTTAAAGATTTTTAATCAATTCCTGTAATCGTTCTCTTTTACTCTGCGCGATGGGAATATTAGTATTGTCAGCCATTATCACATAACCACCATCCGATTTTATATACGATTTCAAATACGATAAATTAATCAAATGCGACTGATGTATGCGTTCAAATCCGTGTTCGGTTAACATCTCTTCAAACTCTTTGAGTGTTCTCGAAATCAGAACCGGTTTGTGATTTTTGATGAAAAATTCAGTATAATTTACTTTTGCTTCACACCGAATAATATCGGATACTTCAAACAAATGGATTCCGTCACTAGTTGATAAAGCAATTCGCTTGTAATTGTCTACTTTTTTTCGAATGTTTTCCAACAGTAAATCGATGTGCTCAAACGAATTACTTTTTCCAACCACTTCTTTAATTTTGATGATAGTGTTTTGTAATTCTTCAGGATCAACTGGTTTTAAAATAAAATCCAATGCACTGAATTTAAATGCCTTGACTGCGTATTGTTCGTGAGCAGTAATGAAAACAATATGTGCTTTGGTTTTTCCTTTCAATTGTTCTAAAATGTCAAAACCAGTTCCGTCCGATAAATGAATATCCAGAAAAATAACCTGAGGATTTAATTGCTCCAAAGTCTCCACTCCAGTCTTCACACTTTCCGCTTCACCAATAATATTGATTTCATTAGTGTACCGTTCCAAGAGTGCTTTTAAACCGGTTCGTAAATGTTTGTCGTCGTCGATTAATACTGCTGTAATCATATTTTTTGCATTAGGCTCTAGGCAATAAGCAATAAGCCATTTTTAAATTATTTTTTTGCATAAAGCTTATAGCTTAAAGCCTATTGCTTTATTGTATATATTGAATTGGCAATCGTAACGTCACTTTTGTTCCCTGAATTGCATTATTTTCTTCAATTTCTTTAATTTCAATTTGTGCCGATTTTGAAATGGTGGCTTCCATGATTTCCAAACGTTTTTTGGTGATTTCCAACGCCATTGATTGATGTGCGGTCATTGAGTTTTCTTTCATTTCTTTTGATTTGGTAATGCCAATTCCGTTATCTGTAATTGTACAAACCAATTGATTATTATGTACATCAAAATGAACTTCAATTTTTCCTTCGCCTTCTTTCGGAACCAAACCATGAAGAATTGCATTTTCAACAAAAGGCTGAATCAATAATGGAGGCAAACCCATATTAAATTCGACTTTTTCACTCGATACTATTGAAAAGGTAAAACTGTTGTGAAACCGCAATTGTTCTAATTCCAGATAATTTTGCAAACCTTCAATTTCTTTGTCAATCGGGATGATCGAACCTTTAGAATATTCCAACGTCAATCGCATTAATTTGGAAAATTTCGATAAGTATTTCAAGGCCGAATCCGTTCCATTTTGTACAATAAAACTAGATATCGATCCCAAGCAATTGAATACAAAATGCGGATTCATTTGCAAATGCAAGGCTTTTTGCTCGTATTCTGTTACTTCTTTTTGAAGTGTTAATCTTCGTTTTACTTGACGACGGTTGAAAATCACAAACACTAATCCTAATAAAAGTAAACCTCCAATTATAGAAAATAAAGTGATTAATTTTTGTCTTTTGTTTTTTTCTAAAAGCAACGATTCTTTCATTTGATATTCAAAATCCATTTCGGCTCGTACAAACTTTTTGTTGCTTTCTAAGTTATTAATGCTGTCTCGAGCTTTTACATATTCTTTGTAATGAAACAGTGATTGTTGATGATTGCCCAAAGCATCGTAAACATCACTCAATAGTTTTTCTGAATGAAACGTTTGATCCAATAAACCAACTTCTTTTGCATAATTCAACGATTGAGTAGCATATTTAATAGCTTCAGAATTGTTCTTCTGTTCAAAATTAAGTTGACCTAAATTGTACAAAACCAATGAAGCTCCATGTTTGTTTTGCATCGCTTCATACATCTCAAGTGATTGGGTATATGAAGAAATAGCTCCGTTTATTTGATTTTGCTTTTTGTAATAATCACCTAAATAATTTTTCAACAGTGCAAATCCACGTTGATTATCAATTTTTTCAAATAGCTTTTCTGCTTTTTTATAGTAGTTGAATGCTTCAGATGAATTTCCTTGCTCAAAATAAATGACACCGATATTGGTAAGTGATGTAGCCGCTGCTTGTTCTCCAATTTCTTCTTGAATTTGTAAAGCTTTCTTAAAATAATGAAGCGCTTTTGTATTGTTTCCTTGCGATTTGTATACAATTCCGATGTTATTATATGCTTTCGAAATATTGTTTTTCTGACCAATTTCTAAGTAAATTTTGAGTGCTTTTTGATACTGCTCTAAAGCAACCGAATAGTTGTTTTCTTCCGATGCAATTACTCCAATACTAGCATAAGCTTTAGCCAATCCGTTTTTAACTTCTTTGGAATCGTCATCTTCTGCTAATGCGATAAAATGGTTTTTTGCTTTTTCAAAATCAGCTTTGGCTTGCTTGTAATTTCCTAAAATAATATTCGAATTCCCTTTGTTTAAAAAAGAAGTTGCCAATCCAAAAGGATAGTTGATTTTTTTTGATAAAGAGGCCGCTTTTTGTGCATAAAAAGCGGTAGAGTCAGGATTGCTTTCCTTGTACTTGTTCGAAATTTGATTGTATAAATTAGCTTTTGCAGTGTCAATTTTAGTAACAAGTAATACCCGTTTTAAACTATCAATTTCCTGATTTTGAGCAGAACTCATTCCGCAAAAAATCAGGAGTAGAAATAAATACAGTATTGGTAACTTCTTTTTCAAAACATTTGTTTTTTAACTTAGCAAAACAAAGATAGAGTAAGTTTTTGGTTTAAATAGAGCCACTTATTATTTGATGACTTTGACTTATTAATCACAACAAGTGATTTATAATTGGCAAAAACTAATTTCTATTAAACTATATTTATTTACCAACTTTATGAGATTTATCAGTTTCGAAAACGTTTTCTTTTACTAAATTTACCTCAAATTAATTAAAGCCTTATGAGTACTACTTATAAACTTTCAGTCAATCACGCAACTTCTTTTGAATTGACTGAAAATGATCTTAAAAATTTGGATGCCGTGAGTATTGGCGACAACAAATTCCACATCCTTAAAGAGAATAAACCCTACAAAGCCGAGATTGTTTCCGCTGATTTAATTGCCAAAAAATACACAGTTAAAGTCAATAACAATACGTATGAAGTGGCTATTTCAGATGCTCTGGATATTCTTATTCAAAGCATGGGAATTGAACGCGGTCGAACCAAAGTGGTGAATGTCATCAAAGCACCAATGCCCGGACTGATATTGGAAATCAGTGTAGAAGTAGGGCAAGAGGTCAAAGAAAACGACCCGCTTTTAATTCTAGAAGCCATGAAAATGGAAAACAGTTTCCTT
Organism: Flavobacterium sp.; assembly: GCF_035299245.1. Classification (GTDB taxonomy): domain Bacteria; phylum Bacteroidota; class Bacteroidia; order Flavobacteriales; family Flavobacteriaceae; genus Flavobacterium. The sequence goes on from NZ_DATGWY010000007.1 coordinate 98,391, forward strand.
TCTCCTCGAAATGGTATCATCAAATCCATCGCAGTTCAAAAAGGAATGGCGGTTGATAAAGGACAATTATTAATAGAATTTGAATAAAGAGTAAAGATGCAAGACCGTTGCACTGAAAGATCGCTTCGCTGTAAGATCAGCAGTTTTCGTCTTTCATCTTGCAACGAAGTGGTCTTTCTTCTTTCTTCTAAAATATAAAAGATGAAAAAAATAACTAAAATACTAGTGGCCAATCGCGGTGAAATTGCCATTCGCGTTATGAAAACGGCCAAAAAAATGGGCATCAAAACGGTAGCCGTTTTTTCTTCTGCCGATCGAAATGCGCTTCATGTAAAATACGCAGACGAAGCAGTTTGCATAGGTGAAGCAGCGTCAAGTCAATCGTATTTGCGCGGTGATAAAATTGTTGAAGTTTGTAAAGAGTTGGGCGTCGATGCGGTACATCCGGGCTACGGATTTTTAAGTGAAAATTCCGCTTTTGCCGAAGAATGTGAAAAAAACAACATCATTTTTATCGGGCCAAAATCGAAAGCAATCGAAATGATGGGAAGTAAACTCGCCGCCAAAGAAGCCGTTATGAAATACGACATTCCAATGGTTCCGGGTGTAGACCATGCAATTACAGATTTGGACGAAGCCAAGAAAACAGCCAAAGCAGTTGGTTTTCCAATTCTGATTAAAGCATCAGCTGGCGGTGGTGGAAAAGGAATGCGCATCGTTGAAAAAGAAGAAGATTTCGAATCACAAATGAATCGCGCCATCAGTGAAGCCACTTCTGCTTTTGGAGACGGATCGGTCTTTATTGAAAAATACGTTACCAAACCGCGTCACATCGAAATACAAATTATGGCCGATAGTCATGGAAATGTTTTGTACGTTTTTGAACGCGAATGCAGTATTCAACGCCGACACCAAAAAGTGGTCGAAGAAGCGCCATCGTGTATTTTAACGCCAGAAAAGCGCAAAGAAATGGGTGAAGCTGCAGTAAAAGTAGCGCGCGCTTGTGACTATCTGGGTGCAGGAACGGTTGAGTTTTTAATGGATGCCGATCATAATTTTTATTTCCTCGAAATGAATACACGTTTGCAAGTAGAACATCCAGTAACCGAAATGATTTCGGGCTTGGATTTGGTCGAATTGCAAATTCGCGTGGCTCGTGGCGAAGAATTAACCATCAAACAAGAAGATTTAGTAATTCACGGTCATGCAATGGAACTTCGTGTGTATGCCGAAGACTCAATGAATGATTTCCTACCGAATGTTGGGTTCTTAAGTAAATACCAATTGCCTGAAGGCGAAGGAATTCGTGTAGACAACGGAATTGAAGAAGGAATGGATGTACCGATTTACTATGATCCAATGTTGTCCAAATTAGTGACGTATGGCAAAACACGTGAAGAATCGATCGAACTGATGATTAAAGCTATTGATAATTACCACGTTGAAGGTGTTGCCACAACATTGCCTTTCGGAAAATTTGTTATGGAACACGAAGCGTTTCGCTCGGGCGATTTTGACACCGGATTTGTAAAAGCATATTACGATGCCGAAAAACTAAAATCATCGCTGGATAATGAAGCCGAAATAGCCGCTTTATTAGCATTGCGTCAGTATGCAGAGGATAAAAGAATATTGAGATTGCCTATTAATTAAGAATGTAGAAGAAAGAAGAAAGACCATTTCGTTGAAAGAAGAAAGACAAAATGCTACGTGGTCTGTCTTGCAGTGTAACGGTCTTGCTTCTTTCAGCAGAGCGTTCTTTCTTCTTTAAAAAAAATAAATCATGGAAGACAAAATCAAAATATTAAACGATAAAATTGCTTTAGCCAAATTGGGTGGAGGCGAAAAACGAATTGCCAAACAACACGAAAAAAAGAAATTAACCGCTCGTGAGCGCGTTGAATATTTACTCGATGAGGGTTCGTTTGAAGAAATTGGGATGTTGGTTACCCACCGAACTACTGATTTCGGAATGGAAAAGGAAATTTACTACGGTGATGGTGTAATTACGGGTTACGGAACCATAAATGGTCGCGTAGTCTACGTTTTTGCGCAAGATTTCACAGTTTTTGGTGGTGCTTTATCTGAAACCCATGCCGAAAAAATATGTAAAGTTATGGATATGGCCTTGCGAAGTGGCGCGCCGATGATTGGTCTGAACGATTCAGGTGGAGCACGTATTCAAGAAGGTGTTCGCTCATTAGGTGGTTACGCTGATATTTTTTATAGAAATGTACAGTCCAGTGGTGTGATTCCGCAGATTTCTGCTATTATGGGTCCGTGTGCGGGTGGAGCAGTGTATTCGCCTGCCATGACTGATTTTACTATGATGGTAGAAGGTAATAGTTATATGTTTGTTACGGGTCCGAATGTGGTAAAAACCGTTACCAACGAAGAAGTGACTTCAGAAGAATTAGGTGGCGCGAGTACGCATTCAACCAAATCGGGTGTAGCACACGTAACGTCTCCCAACGGAATTGAATGTTTGGAAGACATCAAAAAATTACTGAGCTATATGCCGCAAAATAATCGTGAAACTACTCCCAAATTACCTTATGTTTTAGGAGAGGAAGTGCGTGAAAAATTAGATACCATCGTACCCGATAATGCCAACAAGCCTTACGACATGCACGATGTGATTGAAAATATTATTGATGAAGATTCCTTCTTTGAAATCCACAAAGATTTTGCCGAAAATATTATTGTTGGATTTGCCCGATTGGGAGGAAGAAGCATCGGAATCGTTGCGAATAATCCGAAGTTTTTAGCCGGATGTTTGGATGTGAAAAGTTCGATAAAAGGCGCACGATTTGTACGTTTCTGCGACTGTTTTAATATTCCGCTCTTGGTTTTAGAAGACGTTCCTGGTTTCTTGCCTGGAACCGATCAAGAGTGGAACGGAATAATCGTTCACGGAGCCAAATTGTTGTATGCTTTCAGCGAAGCGACCGTTCCGAGAGTAACTGTAATTACGCGTAAAGCCTATGGTGGAGCGTACGATGTAATGAATTCAAAACACATTGGCGCCGACATGAATTTTGCGTGGCCAAGTGCCGAAATTGCGGTTATGGGAGCCAAAGGTGCTTCTGAAATTATCTTCAAAAAAGAAATTAGTGAAGCGGCAGATCCAGCAGCTAAATTGTTGGAAAAAGAAGCCGAATATGCCGAGTTATTTGCTAATCCGTATACAGCAGCGCAACGCGGATTTATCGATGAGGTGATTTTACCAAAAGATACGCGCAGAAAATTATTGAAAGCATTCAGCATGCTCGAAAATAAAGTGGTCGATACTCCCAAACGCAAACACGGAAATATTCCGTTGTAATTGAATCTTATTATCCTAACAGGTTTTTAAAACCTGTTAGGTATCTATTTTAAAATAGTTTTTTAGAACTACTGATTTTGTGTACGACGTTCCTAAACTAGCCCCGATAGAAGTGGCACGCAGTAGAACGGATAGCGGGAACATGGATTACAAGAATGCCCAAGCCTTTTGCTTCAAAAAACTCAGTAAAATCAATGCTTCAGAGTGATTGGGTTTAAATTTAAGTTAAAAAATCGAGGTAAAATGGCATTTTTTCGCTAAATTGCGCCACTTTTTATTGGGTACAAAAGTGCCTTCAAAATCTATTTTCATGCAGTTTTTCAAGTATTTTATCGTTGTGTTTTTGTTTTGTGGTTTTACTTCTTTTGGACAAAAAGTAATCAAGCACAAGGTGAAATCGGGCGAATCTATTTACTCAATTGCTCGAAAATACGATGTGACTGAAAAGGAAATTTATGAGTTGAATCCGAACTTGAAAAATAAAGTTTTGGGATTGAAAACCATAGTCGAGATTCCGAATAAAAAGTTCAAAGAAGAGGCAAAGAAACCAAAAGAACTTAAAAAGGAAGTTTTGGTTAGCGGTCCAACAAATGCTCCTGTTGAGGTTGCTAATGGTCAATTTTTGACACATTTGGTTACTCCGAAGCAAACGTTATACAGTATTTCTAAATTGTATGGCGTTTCGATGGAAACGATTTGCGACATGAATCCGGAATTGAAAACGGGCAATTTGAAAATCGGAGCTAAATTGAAAATTCCGAATGCACACTACAATCCGAATGTTGTTGAGGAAATAAAAAATACAACTAAAGTTCCAGTTGAAGAACCAAAGGTTGTTGAAAACACACAAGCAACTAAGGTCATCCATAAAGTGCAACCCAAAGAAACGTTGTACCGTATTTCTAAACAATACGGTGTTTCTGTACGAGAATTGCAATTAATGAATCCGAGTATTGGTTCTGGTTTGCCTGTTGGATATGATCTTATAATAAAAAAGGGCTCGGATTTACCTATAAGTTCGCCTGATCCTATAGTAAATGAAACTCCAAAAGAAGTAGTTGAAGTGCAACCGCTTTCGTTGGAGAATATGAGTAAAGCGGAATTTTTGATCGCTAAAGCCTCGCAACACATTGGAACACGATACCGAAGCGGCGGAACTTCACCGGGCGGATTTGACTGTTCGGGTTTGATGTTAGCGACTTTTCGTGAAATAGAAATGACATTGCCAAGAACTTCGGCAGAACAATCGCATCACGGAATTTCGATTGATCGTTCTCAAGCTCAAAAAGGCGATTTGATTTTCTTTGCTACGGGTAGAAAAGGTAGAATCAATCATGTTGGAATGGTAACCGAGGTGAATGGCGATGAAATCAAATTCATTCATTCTTCCATACAAGCAGGAGTAATTATATCTTCAACTAATGAAGAGTATTACGCTCGCAGGTTTGTAAAAGTAAACCGTGTGTTGACTGAACCGTTTATTCAACACTAAATTTAAACCCAATTCCGTGTAAGTTTTCGATGGCGATTCCTTTTTCGTTGGCCAAAATTTTGCGCAAGCGAGAAATGAATACATCCAAACTTCTTCCCATAAAGTAATCGTCGTTGCCCCAAAGTGATTTGAGGATTTCCTCGCGTTTCATTACCACATTTTTATTATCGAGAAACAGTTTTAAAAGTTCGGCTTCGCGTTGGGTCAAACTGATTTTTTCGGATTCGGTGAAAACCAAATAATTTTTACTGTCAAATTGGTATTTGCCTACAGTATAAATAACCTTTTCGGCAGTAATTGTCTTTTTTTGCGAGCGTTTTAGGAAGATTTCGATTTTTAGTAATAATTCTTCAATGCTGAATGGTTTTACCAGATAATCATCGGCGCCCAAACGCAATCCTTTGATGCGATCTTCTTTTAAGGTTTTGGCCGAAAGAAAAATAATCGGAACTTCAGAATTGATTTGTCGTACTTTTTCAGCCAAATCAAAACCATCCATTTTGGGCATCATAATATCAAAAATACACAAGTCGAAACCTTCTTTTTTGAAACTTTCCAAACACATTTCGCCATCAGTACAATGAGTCACATCGTAGTGTTGTTCTAGATTGTCTTTGGTAAGAAACGCTAAGGTTTCGTCGTCTTCTGCGTAAAGAATTTTATATTTTGTCATAGCTTAATTAATCACACTAATTTCACGAATTATCACTATTATAGTGGTGTAATTTCTAAAATTATTTTTATCATTTCGGAATCACAATCGAAATCGTAATTCCTTTATCGTTGTTATTGGAAGCAAAAATTTTCCAATGGTGTTGGGTACATATTTTTTTTACGTAATACAATCCGAGTCCGAAACCATTCACTTCATTACTTTTGGTACTTGGAATTCGGTAAAATTTATCAAATATAAAATTTAAATTCTTATTTGAAATACCAATTCCGTTGTCGGAGAAGTCCATTCTAATTTGATTTTTTTCTTCAGTAATAGCAACAATGATTTCGGGATTTCCATCACAGTATTTCACCGAATTGTCCATTAAATTGTAAATGATATTGGTAAAATGGAATTCATCGGCTTTGATTATGTAGTCTTTATCAGTATTGATTTTAGCGACCAAGTTAGGGTTTCGCAATTGTAAATTTTCAATTACTTCCTTGACTATGGGAACAACTGTAACTTCGGTCATTACCATTTTCATAGGTTCATTATCCGATTTGGCAATGTTGAGGATTTGCTCGATATGACTGTTGAGTTTTTTACTTTGACTGATGATGATTTCGGTATATTTTTCTAGTTTTTCATCCTTTTTGATGCTTTCTTGCTTGTTCAAGTAACTAGAAGCAAGCAGGATGGAGGAAAGCGGTGTTTTGAACTCGTGCGTCATGTTGTTGATGAAATCACGTTGGAGTTCGGAGTATTTTTTTTGCTGAATAATGGTATAAATCGAATAAACGTAAATCAGTAAAATGACTATTAAGGCCAAGGAAAGTAGAAACCAAAACCGTAATGAACTTAATAAATAAGAGGTTTCATTCGGAAAACGAACCGCAAAGTAGTATACTAAATTTTCATGTTTAGGGAAATAAACATCTGATTTTTTTGCTTTTTTATTAGAGAATGAGATGTAATTACCATACACCATTTCGTCACTTTCACAGTTGTACATGGCATATTCATAATCGGTATTGATGTTGAATTTGGCAAACTCTGTCTTTAAATAGTACTCTAAAATATCGGGCTGAAAATCATTTTCTACATTAACGATATAGTAGTCGTTGGCTACTTTTTTTATCGGATTGTTAACGGGTAATTCACTATTGGAACTGTTGTAGAGTTTTTTTACCACTTCAAGTAATGCAACGTGAGTTTTTTGAGAAAACTTTTGTTCTTCTACTGAAAATGCTTCTCTCGTCCACAGCAACTGAGCGATTAGTATTCCGATGGTTGCTATTAATCCGAGTACGATTATTATATTAAGGTTTTTTGCTTTCAACTAATTCTACTGATTTGGTATTCACTTCACTTCAAAAATACTTAAAAAAACGCTTGTAAATTGCCATTAACAAGTTGTTAACAAACATTTGAAATCACTTAACAAGCAGTAATTAATTCTCGATATATATTTGTCTTGTTGAATTTGATGAATGAGTCACATCAACAATTAACTAAAAATTAAATAACTAAATAAAATCAAAAAATTATGAAAGCAATTAAAATTTCAATGTTAGCATTAACTTTAGGTTTAATGTCGTTTACAGGTAACCCAGTTCAAAACAACGGAACAGTTAAAGAAGTAACTGTTGGTGGAATTGTTTGGAAATCGGAATCAATTGACGTTGGTGAAATTCCACAAGGAACTCCAAAAACAATTGAGTTTGAATTTAAAAACAATACTGACAAAGAGGTTTTGATTACTAATGTTAAGCCAACTTGTGGATGTACTGCTGCAGATTATACAAAAACGGCTATTGCTCCTGGAAAAACGGGTTATGTAAAAGCTACTTATAATGCTGCTGCTGCAGGTGTTTTCAATAAATCAGTTACTGTTACAACTAATGCTGAAGAAACTCCTAAAACGTTAAAATTCAACGGAACTGTTGTTGCAAAAGCATAATATTTAAATAAGAAGGTTTGTTACTACAAAAAACTCCATCTGATTTCAGATGGAGTTTTTTAATTATTCTTTATTCTTTTTCTTGTCTTTTTTACCTTTTTTCTTGTCCTTTTCGATTGCAGCTTCATTTTTTAAGAGTTCGTATCTTTCTTTTTGCTGCGGATTAAGTAGAGCGAGTACTCTAATTTCTGTTGACTCAGATAATGATTTTAACGCTTCAGTTTTAGCTTCATTACTATCTTCTTTCTTTAAAATGATGCCTTGCTTTTTCATATTGTCTGTATAGATTTGTCGAATAGCAACCACTTGAAGAGCATCTAATTTTAAATCTTCGGTCAACCGTGTCATCAATTTATTTAAACTTTCTTCCCTAGCTTTTTCAATTTCCTCTTTTGTAGGTTCGCTGTTCTGAGTTGGAGTTGACATCGAGTTGTTACGATTGTATCCGTTTTGAGAAAAGGCGCTCAAAGTGAAAACAAACACTACAGCAATCGTTAATTTTACTCTTTTCATATCAAAAAAATTACGGTTAATTAATGGGCTCGCCATACAAGTCAAATTCGGTAGCGTCAATAATTTTAATTTCAGCAAAATCACCCGTTTTTAGATAAAATTGGGAAGCATCAATAAGTACTTCATTGTCTACATCTGGACTATCAAATTCGGTTCTTCCTACAAAATACTGACCTTCTTTTCGGTCGATAACACATTTGAAGGTTTGCCCAATTTTCTCCTGATTCAAATCCCATGAAATCTGCGATTGTAAATCCATTATTTCGGCAGCGCGAGCTTGTTTTACTTCTTCTGGAACATCGTCAACTAAAGCATAAGCGCCCGTGTTTTCTTCGTGAGAATACGTAAAACAGCCTAAACGATCAAACTTCATTTCCTGAACCCAATCGCGTAATATTTGAAAATCCTCTTCCGTTTCTCCTGGATAACCTACGATTAAAGTCGTTCTTATGGCAATTCCAGGAACGGCTTCTCTAAAATCTTTTAATAAACGAGTCGTTTTTTCATAAGTGGTACCGCGCTTCATCGATTTTAGAATTTTATCTGAAATATGTTGCAACGGAATATCAATATAATTACAAATTTTAGGTTCGCGTTTCATTAACTCTAAAACATCCATCGGGAAACCTGTTGGAAATGCATAATGAAGTCGAATCCATTCAATTCCTTCTACTTTGACTAGGTTTTCTAATAACTCGGCGAGATTTCGTTTTTTATATAAATCCAAACCATAATAGGTCAAATCTTGTGCAATAAGAATCAATTCTTTTACGCCGTTTTTGGCTAAACCTTCGGCTTCTTTCACCAATTTTTCAATGGATTGAGAAACGTGTTTTCCGCGCATAATCGGAATGGCACAAAAACTACAAGGACGATCGCAACCTTCTGCAATTTTTAAGTACGCGTAATTTTTTGGAGTTGTAGTCAAGCGTTCTCCTAGCAATTCATGCTTATAATCGGCACCTAATGCTTTTAACAAAAGTGGTAATTCTGTTGTTCCAAAATATTGATCTACATTCGGAATTTCTTTCTCTAAATCTGGGCGGTATCGTTCGGATAAACATCCGGTTACGAATACTTTATCTACAATTCCGCGCTCTTTTTTATCAGCATATTCCAAAATGGTATTGACTGATTCGGCTTTAGCATTATCAATAAATCCGCAGGTGTTAATCACCACAATGTTGCCTTCTTGTTCGTGTACAACGTCTTTTCCGCTGGCTTTCAATTGACCCATTAATACTTCGCTATCGTACGTATTTTTAGAACAACCTAAAGTGATGACGTTGATTTTATTCTTTTTGACCGATTTGGTTCTCATAAACTTAAAAATTGGAGTGCAAAATTACGTTATTTATTTTTAGAAGCGAAAGGCTTGTGTGTTTTTGTAATCCATATTCCCGCTTTCCGCACCGCACGGCGGATTGCTCCAATCAGGGCTAGAATAAAAACTACAGGAACAAAAAAACCATCCGAATCAACGAATGGTTTTTGTATGCTATAATTAATCATTACAATTCAAATAATACCGAAACCGTTACATTATGGTTTTTAGCATTTACAGTAGAATAATCCGTTAATCCTTGACTGAAGAACTGTTGATCGTAAAAACGTTGAGAGTACGAATAAGCTGCATCTACTTTAGTTTTACCAAAATTGTAACCCAATCCACCAGAGTAACCAGTTAAATCGCCGATTGTTCTACCGTTTTTGTATGGACTTTCTTCAAAACGATACCCACCACGTAGGCTTAAATTTTTGATTTTATACTCAGCACCTAAACGGTATTCTGAAGAATTAGTCAAAACACTAGCGATATAAGCATTTTCACCCGCAAAATCACTGTTGGGTTTCAATTGAATATCTTCATGATTTTTCATGATGTAGTCAAAGCTGAATAATCCTTTTTTACCAAATACGTAGGCAATACTTCCTGAAATACTTCCAGCAGTTCTCACTTTATAGGGTTCGTAAATAAGAGTTATGTTTGGATCAGCAACATCGGGAATTAATTCTTCATTTACATTTCCGCTCACTGCAGCAAGACTTTGTCTTGTTTCATCATTTAATTTATACCAAGTTGGCGATTGATAGGCCAATCCCAAACGAATCTCTTTGATAGGCTTGATGATTGTTCCTACTTGTACCGAAAATCCAGAACCATAAGTATACAATTCGTTGTTAAAGCGAAGACGTTTAACTAAATAGTCGGTTGAAGTATTATTAAAATCGTTTCTTTCATAAAAACTTGTCGATTGAGTGTAATCCACAAAATGGCTGTTTAAATTTATTCCAATAGAAAAGATGTCTTTGTATTTTACAGCACCATTAAAGGTGATTTTTCCATTAAATCCGGTTGATACGTATTCGTTTTCTTGATAATAATTGGCTCCAGCTGGAACATTAGAATAGTATTCTGTGTTACTAGCAGAGTTTGTAGCTGGATTGATTACATAGGCTTGGTACCCTAAAAACCCTTGTTGCTCATTATAGGTTAATTCATCAAAAAAATAATTTGATAAATAATCCAAAGGAACTCCATTAGCATAACTTGTAAAGTAATTGGCAACAGAATTTCTATTTGTTCCTGATGAAAAAACGGAATTGTCAAAATTAGCAGTACTTTCGTAATTGATGCCAATAGCAATTTTTGACCAATCACTGCCTTCAGCACTTTCAAAAACAAAAACAGCTCCAGCTTGGTTTAAATCGATGCTGTTTTCTAATTCTGAGTTTACAGTTCCGAAATAATTCGATTTATTATTTACATTAAAACTTCGCAAAGAAAATCCAGCTTGATTATTAGCAAAAACTGTTGATCCAGCAGGGTTCAAACTAATGGCCGATAAATCTCCGCCCAATGCTCCAAAAGCACCACTCATTGAGTTAAAACGAGCCGTTCCACCTAAATCTGATTGAGAATAGCGCAAAGCGTCGTTGATATTTTGTCCGAATGAAAAAAATGAACAAAACAAAGTAAGGTTTAAAATATACTTCTTCATAGAATTGTTTTTAGATTATCTTCTTCCACCACCACCAGAACGACCACCACCGCCTCCGCCAGATGATCTGCCTCCGCTGTATCCACCACCTGAACTAGAAGAACGAGGCGATTCGCTGTATGAACGTGGAGTAGAAGTAGAAGTACGTGTAGGTGATGTACTAGTATTGTTTCTTGGAGTTGAATTATTGCGCACTGGGGTAGCTGTATTCTCAGAACGAGTTCCACCATTATTTACTCTTGGTCCTGTAGTATTGTTTCGAGTTGTATTTCTTGTGGTTGTAAAGCTTCTCGGATTGGATGCATTACTTCTAATACCATTTACATTACCATTTCTGTTAACAGTGGCAGTTCTTCCACCATTAAAATAGGCACTTCTTCCATCTCTTCTTCCATTTACATACGCATAGTGGTTGCCATAGTAACCATTACCCCAACCGTTTCCGTACCAAGAATTCCATCCCCAGCCCCAATTAGGACCGTACCAAGAATTCCAACCCCAACCCCAATTTGGGCCATACCAAGAATTCCAACCCCAGCCCCAATTGGGACCGTACCAAGAATTCCATGCTAAATTATTCCAACCCCAATAGTTTCCATACCAGTAATTGTTCCAATAATTCCAACCCCAATTGTTGTCGTAAACGTTTACAATAACAGTTTCAGAAGAGTTGGAACCCCAACTGTTATAACCCGATACTTGGTCTGTTGTATTTTTGTTGATGGTGTCTAACGAAGTATAATTCTCAACATCGGTAAACATTTCTTGATTTTCTTGATTTAATGAACTAAAGTATTCTTTGTATTTTTCATTGTCTTTTTGGTCATCATTTGCTACTTTTTTAGCAGTTTCTGTACCATATATTCCGTCATTGTCGTAATACGACTTGTTTTGGTACGAGCCACAAGAGGTTAGCACCAATGCAAACAGTCCAAATACTGAGTAGATGGATAGTTTTGTACTAGAAAAATAATTTGTTTTCATAACTATAGCATTTTTATTGTTGGTCTTTACAAAAATAGTTAGTTTTGCCGAACTATTTAGTTAAAATAAGTTAAACAATTTTTATGCCAAACTATTCATTATGAGTAAGAACTTAACAAAGAGAGCAGAGGATTATTCCAAGTGGTACAATGAACTTGTAGTCAAGGCTGATTTAGCTGAAAATTCAGGTGTTAGAGGTTGTATGGTAATTAAACCGTACGGCTATGCTATTTGGGAGAAAATGCAAGCAGAATTAGACAGAATGTTTAAAGAAACAGGCCACAGTAATGCCTATTTCCCTCTTTTTGTGCCCAAGAGTATGTTTGAAGCAGAAGAGAAAAATGCTGAAGGATTTGCAAAAGAATGTGCCATTGTGACGCATTATCGCTTGAAAAATGATGAAACTCGTCCGGGTAAATTAATGGTTGATCCGAATGCAAAATTAGAGGAAGAGCTTATTGTACGACCAACCAGTGAGGCGATTATTTGGTCAACTTATAAATCATGGATTCAATCGTATAGAGATTTGCCATTACTAATTAATCAATGGGCAAATGTTGTGCGTTGGGAAATGAGAACGCGTTTGTTTTTAAGAACTGCTGAGTTTTTATGGCAAGAAGGACATACTGCTCATGCAACCAAGTTGGAAGCCATTGAAGAATCTGAAAAAATGATGAATGTGTATGCTGATTTTGCCGAAAATTTTATGGCTATTCCAGTAGTAAAAGGATTGAAAACTGAAACCGAGCGTTTTGCTGGTGCTGAGGAAACCTATTGTATAGAAGCTTTAATGCAAGATGGAAAGGCCTTACAAGCAGGAACATCGCACTTTTTAGGGCAAAATTTTGCCAAAGCTTTTGATGTTAAGTTTGCCAATCAAGAAGGAAAGCAAGAATACGTTTGGGGAACATCATGGGGAGTTTCTACCCGATTAATGGGTGCGTTAGTGATGACACATTCAGATGATAATGGTTTGGTATTGCCTCCAAACTTAGCACCTATTCAAGTTGTTATTGTTCCTATTTATAAAAGTGAAGAAGAATTAGAAGCTATTTCGGTTGTTGTTAACGATTTGATGGCTCAATTCAAAAAGAATCATATTTCAGTTAAATTTGATAATAGAACTACTCAAAAGCCTGGGTTTAAATTTGCAGAATGGGAGTTAAAAGGAGTTCCGGTTCGAATTGCCGTTGGTCCTAAAGATTTGGAGAATGGAACTTTTGAGGTGGCTCGAAGAGATGCTTTATCCAAAGAAATACAGCCAAAAGAAGGAATTGTAACATATATAGGTAGCTTATTAGAGCAGATTCAAAAAGATTTATTCGATAGAGCGCTCAATTACAGAGATACTCATATTACTGAAGTAAATTCGTTTGAAGAGTTTAAAGAGGTTTTAGAAAATAAAGGAGGATTCATTTCGGCCCATTGGGATGGCACAGCTGAAACCGAAGAAAAAATCAAAGAATTGACCAAAGCAACCATCCGATGTATTCCTTTAAATCAAATACAAGAAGAAGGAACTTGTTTTTTTTCAGGAGCTAAATCTACTGGAAGAGTGCTGTTTGCAAAAGCGTACTAAAAAAAAATAAAAAAAGTGTACACTACTATTGTATGAATTAAAAATAGTTGTATTTTTGCACTCGCATTACAAAAAAGATGTGATGGCCCGTTCGTCTATCGGTTAGGACGCCAGGTTTTCATCCTGGTAAGAGGGGTTCGATTCCCCTACGGGCTACAAG
>NZ_DATGWY010000008.1:0-87774 GCF_035299245.1 Flavobacterium sp.
CGCACTCCACCGGTATCTCTAGCCGAAGCAAAGATGACTTTGTTGTTGTAATACGCGCTACCATAATCAGAAAACTCTGAATTGATTCCGGCATTCTCTAAAGTATAACGACCTGAGTTTTTCTTAATAACAGCCAAATAATCTTTTTGAGCTGAAGCTAATTTAGCTCTGATGTCCGTTCCATTCTTTTGATTGAATTTCTCGAGCATCTGATCGGCTTTTTTATAATCTTTAATCGCTTTTAACGACTGAGCATAACGATAGTAGTATTCAGGTTCTACATCTTGAGTCAGCGCAAAAAGTTCACCGTACCATTTGGCAGCATTCTCTAATTCGGCTTTAAAGTAATAAGCGTTACCTAGTTTTTGCAACATCTCTGGAGTTTTGTATCCTTTCTCGAACAAACGCTCATAGGTTTTGATGGCATCTACATAGGCAAATTTTTCATAAGCTTTATCGGCTTTAGCTTCTTTAACCTTTTGTGAAAACATACTCATCGATAAGACAAGTAGCACAGTTGTGTATAAAATTCTATTTCTCATGATACAACGCTATTAGAAGAATCGAGGTGAAACGATCTTTTCTTGTTTTTTAAATAATTCAAATCGTAAAAATACTTCGTGTGAACCCGAATTATAGTTGGCCAGTTTGGTGGTCTCTAAATCGTAACCGTATCCAATAAATAATCCATCAGTGATTTGGAAACCAGCCATAGCACTCACAGCAGCATCCCATCTCCAAGCCGCACCCAAAACAAACTTTTCGTTAATTAAGAAGTTACCCGACACATCCAATTGCAATGGCGCACCTTCAACTACTTTAGTTAAGAAAGCCGGTTTGAATTTCAAACTAGGAGTAAGGTCAAATACATATCCACCGATGAAGTATAAATTCATACGCTCTTTGTACACAGCCACATCATTATCATCGTAACGTTTGGTCTCGAAGAAGTTGGGTACCGATACACCCAAATACAATTTATCAGAATGTAAATACGCACCCGCACCTACATTAGGAGAGAAGTCGTTGTCTAAATCTTGCAAAAGTGGGTCACCCGCATTTTGTGGATTCAGCTTGGTTACATCTAAGTTGAATAGATTAGCAGTTCCTTTAACACCAAAAGACAGTTTATAGGTCTCAGAAGTACGAATGGTATAGGATAAATCAGCCGAAATGGTATTCTCCACTGTTGGTCCGATTTTATCATTCACAAACGAGAGTCCAACTCCTAAATTACTGTTGTCAATAGGTGAATTGAGCGAGAATGCATTAGTTGTTGGTGCTCCATCTAATCCAACCCATTGTGTGCGGTGCAAACCAAAAACACTCAAAACTCCGCGCGAACCAGCATAGGCAGGATTCACATTTATCGTGTTGTACATGTATTGGGTATACTGAGCATCTTGTTGGGCATAACTCACTAATCCAATTAACATCAAAGCGAAATATAAAATTTTTGTTCTCATTTATTTTGGTGTTTGTTCCGAGAGTATTGCTACTCCCGGAAGTTTAACTATTGTCTATTAATGTATAAATATCCTGCTCTTTCTTTTACAACACCATTTGATTTGGTGTATTTAAGTACGTAGAAATAAGTTCCTTCTGGCAATTCAGAATCTTGCTTGATTGTTGATCTACCTTCAGATATTCCTCTGAACACTCTAGTATCATTATCATAGCCTTCAACATCATAAACTAGAACACCCCATCTGTTATAAATTTCAACTGTATTGTTTGGGAATCGTTCAATTCCTTCAAGAATAAAGTAGTCATTTATTCCGTCATTATTGTTAGATATAGTATTGTAAACTATAACATCACAAGAATCTGGTGCGTCATCGAAATCACATGGATCGAGAACAAGAATTGTAATCGTTGCGATATCACATACGGTTGGGTTCAACACTTGACAAACTTGGTATGTTAACACATATGTTCCTGGAGGTGTTCCAGCTGGAATGGTAACATTACCATTAACGTCTACTTGGGCTCCGTTTACACCACCAAAATCGATAATTGAAACGGTCACATCGGCTGGATCAATTGGGTCATTATTTAATGTATCATTGTTGAATATTGAAACTGTTCCTCCTGTTGCAGAGTTGATTGGTGTACTTGTGAAATCATTATCAACTGCATCAATTACTGGAGCTTCAACTACAATAATAATCTCAGCCGTATCACAATTAGTTGGATTCAACACGTCACATATTTGATAAACCACTGTGTAAGTTCCCATTGGTGTTCCTGCAGGCACGATTACATCTCCATTATCATCGATTACTAGACCAGTCAATCCATCATTATCAAGAATTGTGATGGTCACTTCATCTTGAATCACTGGCAATAGGTTCAAAGTATCTTCACCACTTCCGTTGTTATCAAAAATATTACCTGGAATTCCTCCGTCAAAACCGTTTATTGGAGTAGATGATAAATCGTCATCTTCAGCAATAATTGGAGGTGCAGTTACTACAATTGTTACAGTTGCTGGATCACAGTTTGCAGGATTTGCTCCTGTTTCACATAAATCATAAGTAAACGTATACGTTCCAGCTGGTGTTCCTGGTGCAACTGTTACCGAACCTGTTGTGGTGTCAAAAAAGATTCCAGTTGGTAAGGTACTAGTCAATGTTATTGTTACTAGAGGTGTATTAGTAGCACTTCCGTCTAATGTATCATTTACTAATACAGTTGGAATGGCAATTCCTCCTTCGTATCCATTAACCGGATTCGCTGTATTGTCATCATCATTGGCAACAATTGGGTTAAACACAACTATCGTTACAGTAGCTTGATCACAATTCGCTGGATTAGCACCCACTTCACAGATTTCATATACTACTGTGTATGTTCCTGATGGTGTGTTTGGATTGACAGTAATCGTTCCATCTGGGTTTAACGTAAGCTCTGCTGGAACAGTTACTCCTGTTAGCGTTACTTCTCCTGGATTAGTTCCGATTACTGCTGGGTTACCATCTAAGGTATCATTCACAATTACACTTGGAGTAGTATCTCCAGATGTAAGTGGTGTGGCACTGTAATCATCATTTACTGCATCAATTGGGTTAAGCACAACTATTGTTGCTGTTGCTTGATCACAATTCGCTGGATTAGAACCCACTTCACAGATTTCATATACTACTGTGTATGTTCCTGATGGTGTATTTGGATTTACAGTGATCGTTCCATCTGGGTTTAACGTAAGCTCTGCTGGAACTGTGATTCCACTTAACGTTACTTCTCCTGGATTGGTTCCGATTACTGCTGGGTTACCATCTAAAGTATCGTTTACAATTACACTTGGAGTGGTATCTCCTGATGTTAATGGCGTTGCACTGTAATCATCATTTACTGCATCAATTGGGTTAAGTACAACTATTGTTGCTGTAGCTTGATCACAATTAGTTGGTATTGCAATTTCACAAATCTGATAAACAACTGTGTATGTATCAGATGGTGTTCCTGCTGCTATAGTAATTGTTCCATCTGGATTCAATGTTAAACCAGTAGGAACAGTAACTGACGAAACAATCACGTCAGCTGGATTAACTATAGGACCATTAACAGTATCATTATTTAAGACACTTGTTGTAGTATCTCCACCTGTAAATGTGCCTAACGTATCATCAATAGCATCTATAGCAACCACAACTACACTTGCCGTTGCAGTATCACAATTTGTTGGGTTTAATACTTCACAGATTTGGTAGACTACTGGGTACGTGCCATTTGGTGTACCTGGTGCTACGGTGATGGTTCCGTCAGGATTTAATGTCAATCCTGCTGGTACTGTTACCGGTGTTAAAATTACATCCGCTGGAGTTAAAATAACTCCGTTCAAAGTATCATTCAATAATACACTTGGAGTAGTTCCTCCTGGTGCACTTGCAATCGATGCTGGCGTATCGTCTATGGCATCAATCGGTGCTGGTGTTACTAATACGGTAGCCGTTGTTGTATCACAATTCGTCGGATTTAAATTCTCACAAATTTGATAGGTAACTACATAAGTACTCGCTGGGGTATTTGGGGCAACAGTGATGGTTCCATCAGCATTTAATGTCAATCCTGCTGGTACTGTTACTGGAGTTAGTGCAATATCCGCTGGAACTACTGCTAATCCATTTAAAGTATCGTTTACTAAAACACTTGCTGTTGATCCTCCATCAGTTCCGTTGATTGGTGATGCTGTATAATCATCTACAATCGCATCTATCGGTGCTGGGTCAACTACTACATTCGCAGTTGCTGTGTCACAGTTGGTCGGTACCGCTATCTCACAGATTTGGTAAACTACTGGATAAGTTCCCGCTGGTGTATTTGGTGCAACCGTTATCGTTCCGTCAGGGTTTAAGGTTAAACCTGCTGGTACTGTTACTGGTGTTAAGGTAATGTCTGCTGGTACTACTGGCGAACCATTCAAAGTGTCATTTACTAATACACTTGGGGTTGTTCCGCCGTCTAATCCATTGATTGGAGCTGGAGTATCGTTTACTGCGTCGATTGGAGCTACTACATCTACTGTTGCAATGGCAGTATCACAATTAGCTGGATTCGCTCCCGTTTCACACAATTGATAAGTAATTGTATAAGTTCCTGAAGGTGTGTTTGGAGCAACAGTTAAGTTACCATCAACATCTATGCTTAATGGTCCGTTTGAACCTGGTGTAACATCTGTTGTAGCAATTGTTGCTGGTGAACCATTTAAGGTATCATTTCCTAAAACACTTCCTGCTGGAGTTGGAGTTGCTCCTGATGCTACTGTAGTAGCTGGATCATTCACAGCATCAATTGGGTTAAGAACAATCACAGTTGCAATCGCTGTATCACAATTAGCTGGATTCGCTCCCGTTTCACACAACTGATATGTTATATTGTAAGTTCCTGAAGGTGTGTTTGGCGCAACAGTTAAGTTACCATCAACATCTATGCTTAATGGTCCGTTTGAACCTGGTGTAACATCTGTTGTAGCAATTGTTGCTGGTGAACCATTTAAGGTATCATTTCCTAAAACACTTCCTGCTGGAGTTGGAGTTACTCCTGATGCTACTGTAGTAGCTGGATCATTTACAGCATCAATTGGGTTAGCTACAATTACTGTAGCAATCGCTGTATCGCAATTAGCAGGATTCGCTCCCGTTTCACACAACTGATAAGTTATATTGTAAGTTCCTGAAGGTGTATTAGCTGCCACAGTTAAATCTCCATTAGCATCAACACTAATTGGTCCTTGAGTCGCTGGCGTTACATCTGTATTGGCAGTAGTTGCTGGATTACCATTTAAAGTATCATTTCCTAAAACACTTCCTGCTGGTGTTGGTGTTGCTCCTGAAGCTACTGTTGTAGCTGGATCATTTACAGCATCAATTGGGTTAAGAACAATCACAGTTGCAATCGCTGTATCACAATTAGCTGGAGCAGCTGTTTCACATAATTGGTATGTGATTGTATATGTTCCACTAGGAGTGTTAGCTGCTAATGACAAATCACCATTAGCATTAATACTTAATGGTCCATTTGTAACCGGTGTTACATCTGTATTTGCTGTAGTAACTACAACTCCATTAATTGTATCATTTGTAATAACACTACCAACATTTACTACTCCAGAACCGGAAGCAACAGTTGTTGGACCATCGTTGACTGCATCAATTAAATTTGAAGGTGTCGGAGTTATTGATGATGTATTATTTCCTGGAACTGTATCAGTTTGATTACTTGTAATACTTGCGCTATTTGCACAACCAGTTTGACTAATTACAGTGGCTACAATATTTAATGTTGCAGTTGCCCCATTGTTTAAAGTACCTATAGTCCAATCACCTGTTGCACTATTGTAAGAACCTGTTGAAGGAGTGGCCGAAACAAAGCTGTAACATGTAGCTGACAACAAATCATTAACTACTGTATTAAGCGCGTTAACGGTTCCATTGTTTGTTGCTGTTAATGTGAATGTTATGTTGGAACCAACCACTGGTGTCATGTTACTTGCAATTTTAGTAACCGACAAATCCGCACAACCCAAAGTTACATTCAAATTGGTTGCATTAGAAGTATATCCCCAACCCCAAGTGTTGATGACACGAACGTTTCCGAAATCATCACATTGTAAACCTGTTGTTTCATTGTTTGGCGCAACAGCAGGAACACCTGGTGCCGGAATAACTTGGCCTGTATTTCCATTACCACTCCATGCGTGAGCTGGTGATATAGTTCCTACGAATGAATTGTTTAGACCACTACCTGTATAGTTACTTGAAGATCCATTGGCTGTACCATCACAAACTCCTGCATTGTTATCAACATTGACTAAACCTGAGTCATCCCAATAAATACGGGAATTAGCCAAAGGAACGGGCAATACCAAACTTACTCGTAAACCATTTTTATTCAACTCGGCATCGTACAATGGTAAGTTGAAACGTCCTTTTAAGAAAGTTAATGCTATGTTGAAATTAGTTCCCGAAGGCACAGCAACTCCAACTCCATTCAAACCATCCCAAGCTAGGGAATGATTTCCCGCTGTTACATCAAGATCTTCTAAAATTCGGTCAGCTGAAGCAACTTGAAAACCCGGAACGCCATTAAGATCTAACAATATCTGAACATCTCCTGCAGCAGCAATATTATAGTTAATATTATAATTTGGTGCACAACCTGAAATTGCTGGCGTTTGAAATGTTGGATTGGCAGGAATAGCTGCAATTGGAAAGGCCGATGGCGATGTATCAGGTAAATTAACAAACACTTTATATCCACCAGCCAAAGCTGGAGTTGTTGCCGAATTCACTGATCGTCTTGTAGTGGTCCATAAGCCTGGAGTTGAAACACCATATTTATTTACCGCTATATTAAATGCAATTGGCTGGAAACCTGTTTCAAAATCAATACGAACTACAGTTTGGTCATCAGTGTAGGCATGAAATACTGGTTCAGCATTGGCAGGAGTTGCACCTGCAGTAATTACAAAAGCTGCATCAGCAGCAGCAAAACTCCATTTATCAGAGTACAAACGACCGTTAATGATTGTAGCAGTAGCCGCTGGACCCGAAGCCACAGTGAAATCAAAAAGAGGCATATACACTCTGCTTCCTACACCAGTTGTAATCGGTGTGTTACCATCAATTGTACTACTTCTGTATATAGAAATAAAATATTCACCATCTGCTGTTGGATTAAACACTAAAGGATTATAACCTGTAGTTACACCATTAATGTTTGGACCTGCTAAAGCTTCAGCATGTGTATCAATACTACCATTTGAATTGGCAGTAGGATCCCAAACACCTTGTTGAATAACAACAGCTGGTGCTGCCGAACTGTAGATACGATAAAATACAACATTTGCTCCCAAACGATTATTGGGTGCTGTATTTACATAACCACGAGCATCAAAACCAAAATAAAGGTTTTCGGTTGCATTGTTGGTAATTAAGAACTTTACACGATTATCTTCCGCTGCATTAACATACGGACCAGCTACAATATCAGGAGCCGATAATAATCCTGTAATGTTTGCTGCATTTGGCGATAACGTAGGCGTACCTTCCGCATAACCATTCACAG
The DNA here is from genome assembly GCF_035299245.1 of Flavobacterium sp. Taxonomy (GTDB): domain Bacteria; phylum Bacteroidota; class Bacteroidia; order Flavobacteriales; family Flavobacteriaceae; genus Flavobacterium. Next base: position 7,570 of record NZ_DATGWY010000008.1, read on the forward strand.
CAAAAAGACTGACTAGTAACCATAAAAAAGCACCAATCAACAATTTGATAGAAGTAGTTTTATTCATAATTTGAATACTGTTAATTATTCTTAGGTCTTATAATTCGGGCAAAATTAAAAAATATTTTTATTTGTTAATAAAATTTATACTACAAAATAACATACAATTGATTACTTTATCGGACTTTTTAAGCAGTTCGTCTATAAAAATCGAGTGAAATCAAAGGTTCATGACATTAAAATAAGTAATTTATGGAAAATAAGCAATCATTTATTAACGTTATTTTTCTTACCAATTAATAACTAAAAAAATTAAAATAAAAAACACATTAATCCATTAACATTAAAATCAAAAGTATTATACCATTGATTCTTTTGAATTAAAGAATTAAAAAAAACCTAACTGTTTTTGAGGAACAATTTGGAAAAGAAAAGTGACCTTTCAAATGACATTTGTCATAATGGTCATGATTTAAAAAAATGTGGTAGGAAATATTAACTGTATTCTTTAAAAACATCGGCCAAACCGATAATACTCATCACTTTGAGCTTTTCAAAAATTCTGTTTTTATAGGTACTAACGGTGGACATTTTTAAATCCAATTTATTAGCAATTTCGAGATTACCATCACCATCAACTAAAAGTTTGGCGATTTCAAATTCTCTGTTAGACAATTTCTCTAAAGGATTTTTATTGCTATTGGATTTGGAAGTAGTGGCTAATTTTTCTTTTAATGAATCGCTGTAGAAATACCCTTTTTCAAAAATTTGCTTCACGGCAATTTCCATCTTTTCTTCAGAGCAAAACTTATTCAAATAACCATCTGCTCCATTTTGAATATAACGTAATCCATACTGCTTTTCTTCGTGCGATGAAAAGACTAGAATTTTAACATCAGGCTGAAGTTCTTTTACCTCTTTCATTATTCTGATGTTCTCAATTCCGTTGATATTAATATCCAAAAAAATCAAATTGAATTGAATTCTATTAACCAAATCTAAGGTTGTTTGGTAACTATCCGATTCATAAACAACATACGATTTGAACTTGTCATTTAAAAACAACTTTATCCCTTTTCTAACTACAAGGTGATCGTCTAAAATCAGTATATTATTGTGATTGCTCATTATCATTTTATTTGGGCAAATATACACTAATATATAAATTAAAAAAAGCTTCAAAATTGAAGCTTTTATTGGTGTATTTTAAACTATTATTCTTCGTTTACAATGGCTTTGTCTTTTTCTGTGTAGACATTGAGTGTTGTTGCTACTCCTTGTTCGTTTACCATTGTCATTTTGAATGTATCTTTCTCAGCTAAACCTCTGGAAACAAAACCGTTGAAGTTATTATACGAAACATTCATCTCTTTTAAATTATTCAATCGCTCCAATTCAAAAGGAATAGTACCAACTAAATTATTATCAAATAAAACTAATGATTCTAATGTTTTTAAATTAGCAACCTCCGGACTTAAAACTCCCGATAACTTGTTACTATTAAGTTGTAAAACTTTAATACTTTTTAAATTGAATAAACTTGCAGGCAATTCTCCAGTTAACTGATTGTTGTACAACGACAATAATTCTAATTTTTCCAATTTGTTTATTGATGATGGTATTGAACCCGTCAATCCGTTCATAAACAATTCCAAAGAAACTAGGTTGGTTGCATTTGAAATAGACTCAGGAATGGAACCATTTAATTTATTGAATGACAAATTCAAAGAAACTAATGATTTTAAATCACCAATAGTAGCCGGAATTTCACCTGATAATTCGTTTTTGAAAAAATTGATTACTCTTATACTTTTCAAACCACCTAATTCTGATGGCAAACTTCCTTTTAAGTTGTTGTTTGGCAAATCCAAAGCTACTACTTTATCATTTTCAACTGTAACTCCATACCATTTAGCGACAGGTTGAGTCAAATTCCATTTGGTTTCCCAATTGGTTCCATTAGTCGAATTATATAAAGAAATTAAAATTTCCTTTTCGGCTTGAGAAACTTCTGCAAACGAGAAAGTTGTAACGAAAATAGCCAGTAATAAAGTAATTTTTTTCATGGTCTTTTAGATTTGGTTAAGTAAAGTAACATACAAAATCGTTTATAAGCAAATAAAATCGACGTAATGCGATTTTAAAGTTTTAAAAAGGTAATTATCTTACAATTTTTATTGCAAAAGGCTATTTTTTTAATGACAAAACACTATGTATAAAAAAATTTGTATTTTTGATTCACTAACCAATAATTTTTAAACTATGCCTTTTAACCCAATTGCCGTTTTAGTAGCAGCACTTGCTACATTATTAGTCGGATTTGTCTGGTACAATCCCAAAGTTTTCGGAACCATCTGGATGAACGAAACCGGAATGACCGAAGAAAAAGCCAAACAAGGAAACATGTTGAAAATCTTCGGATTTACAATTTTGTTTTCTCTTATGATTTCACTTGCTGTTCCCGGATTAGTAATCCATCAAATGGGAGCGCTTGGTATGATTGGTGGCGACGAAACCAAAGCACTACCTTCTTATGCCGCATTTATGGCGGATTATGAAAACGAGTTTAGAACCTTCAAACACGGAGCATTACATGGTTTTATGTCGGGTCTTTTTATTGCTTTTCCAATTTTAGGAGTTAATGCGATGTTTGACCAAAAATCATGGAAGTTACTTTTTGTAACTGCAGGATATTGGATCGTGACTTTAACTATCATGGGAGCCATTATCTGCGGTTGGAAATAATTTAACATTTAATTATAATTGAATCGCTCTACTTTTGTGGGGCGATTTTTTATTTTGACACCAATTACGTTTACTATATACAACTCTGTTGGCGAAGTCCCAACTCTATGGAATACTGTTGCTCAAAGCAATGTTTTCCTGCAAACGCATTATTTAAAAGTGCTGGAAGAATCTGCACCCGTAAATATGCAGTGTTTTTACATTGGTGTTTTTGAAAATAGTGAACTTATCGGAGTTTCGTTAGCACAATACCTTGATTTAAATAAATTAGAATCGTTTGGTGAGCGCGATAAGTGCCTCAAAACGGCGGTTCGAAATTTTGTTTTTAAAAATTTTGCTTCCCATGTGTTGTTCCTTGGAAACAACATGATTACAGGTCAAAACGGCTATGCTTTTTCAAAAGAAATTGATTTTCAACACATCAGCGAAATTTTGGCGCAAACAGCCAAAGAGTTGACTTTATATTTCAAAAATAAAGGAATTAAAATCCACTTGGTTTCGTTTAAAGATTTTTACGAAGAATGTTCTGCTGAACTTAAAAAACACGATTTCGCTGAAGTATACGAGTTCAATGCGCAACCCAATATGATTTTCTATTTGGAAGAAAAATGGAAAACCGCTGATGATTACGTTGCTTCGTTTTCAAAAAAATACCGTGATCAATACAAACGTGCTCATAAAAAATTTGATGGAATTGTAGTTGAAAATCTTAGCTATGAGCAAATTGTTCATCACGAAAAAACACTCTACAACTTATACCATTACGTTGCTAAAAATGCTCCATTCAACACCTTTTTTCTTTCTGAAAATCATTTTTCTACTATGAAAAAACAATGCCAAACCAACTTCTTGTTGTTTGGTTATTTTTTGGATGAAAAACTGGTCGGATTTCACACTCTTCTATTGAACGGAACCGTTTTAGAAACCTATTTTTTGGGTTATGATTCCGAAGTACAAAAAGAGAATATGTTGTATTTAAATATGCTGTACAACATGACCGAATTTGGCATTGAACACGGATTTAAAAAAATCATTTTCGGAAGAACGGCATTGGAAATTAAGAGCTCAATTGGCGCTGTTCCAGTAAAAATGTCTGGATTTTTGTACCACAACAATTCTTTGATCAATAAGTACATCTCTAAAATTTTCCCCCGATTGGAACCTGAAATGGAATGGCAACAACGACATCCTTTTAAATAAAATCCAAAAAACAAATTACAAATTACAAAGGGTAAAATCGAAACTCAGACCACAATAAACAAATCTCAAAATTTTTGCAAGCAGTAAATTCGTATGTAAAAGTTTGCTAACTTGGTCAAAAAAAATGCTGTTTGAATTTGGGTTTTATTCTTCACTCCTACTTATTCCGTTTGCACACGGAATCATTTACAGCATTTTACTACTCATTAAAGCCTACAAAACTGAAAACAAATCCAATTATTGGCTGAGTATTTTCCTCTTTCTATGCAGCTTATTTATTGCGCCATGGATGTTGGGCTTTGCAGGTTGGTACGACAATCAGCCGTATCGAGACGTTCTGTTTTACGCTCCGTTTCAGCAATTATTTTTTATGGGTCCGGTGATTTATTTCTACACTCAGAGCTTGCTAAATCCTTCCTTTAAGTTTTCAAAAAAAGACGTTGCGCATTTTCTTCCCGGCATTTTTTACTTGTTATTAATCGGCAGCTTTTGGATGTACGACAAATTCATTTTTGGAAGTTATTATTTTTACGAAGACCAAACAGACAAAGACTTTGACAGTTGGTATCAATACAGTGGCTTTGCATCGATGACCATTTATTTTGTATTGAGTATTTTATACTACAACAAATACAAAAAACTAATAGTCCAAGTTACAAGTAATGCCGATACGCTTTTATTTCGATGGATTCGCAATTACCTTTTTGCTTTTTTAAGTATGATTGGAATTCGACTGACCTTTACGCTTCTAAGTTTTATTTTCCCGCAACTCGATTCGTATCAAGGAACTTGGTGGTTTTTTCTGATGTTTTCTTTGGTGCTGTATTACATCGCCGTGACGGGTTATTCGAATTCGGTTAGTTCAAAAATTTCGTTCCGGATGTCGGTTTTCGATAAAAATCCGATTTTACTTACCGATAATTTTACTTCTAATAAAGAGGGAGAAGCTGTAATCGATATTGAACACGAATTGATTCAACCCGAAATTTCATCCGAAATCGAAAGCTGGAAATCGAAAATTGAAGACATACTATTGACGGAAAAATTATACCAAAACCCAGAACTGACCTTAACCGATATTGCCAAAAAATTGAACACCAATGCTGCTGTGATTTCAAAAGCGATTAATCAAGGATTCAAAATGAACTTTAACGATTTGATTAATAACTATCGGGTTGAAGCGGTAAAAAAAATGCTGGAACAAGGCGAACAAAAAAAATCAACTTTACTCGGAATTGCTTTTGATTGCGGATTCAATTCGAAAGCTACTTTTAACCGCGCTTTTAAGAAAAATGCGGGTATTTCACCAAAAGATTACTCCAATACGATTTGAAACCTTTCAATTTTACTCCAAAGAAACCCTTTATTTCAATGACTTTATAATCAATTATAATTTGAGACCTGCTTAGTTTGGCTCAAATTATAATCTGAAGCGTTTAGCTTTGGCTATTGCTGCAACTTTGCTTCATCAAATAACTGAAACTCATTGTTTAGTTTCATAAAACTTAAAAAGATGAAAAAAAGTATTGTAGTAGCATTGCTATTCATTTGCACAGTATCGTGCGGAGTTTTTGGATCATTGAATTCGAATACATCCATCAAACCCAAAGAAAAGTTTGTGTTGGGTAATAATAAACACGGTTCATTCAAAACCCATTTAAAAAACGAAGGTGTTACCGTTTTAAAAATTTACCAAGCGCCTATCGATGGCGGAACGTATTCACCTATTCTTGTAAATCCGAAAGAAACGGCTACCATAAAAACGGAGAGTAATACAGCTTTGATAATCGAAAACACAGGAGATGAATATGCTTCTGTTACACTAAAAGTAAAAGGCGACTTGAATTTAGGAATGACTTATAATTAACTAGTTTCAATCATCAATCAATCACAAAATCAATCATTAAAAAAGAAATTATGACAAAATTAATTCTAGCAATTGTAATGATAGTAACATCAACTTTTGCAAACGCACAACTAAAAGGCTCAGGAAAAACAATTACTAAAAACTTTGATTACACCAACTTCGATAAAGTTTATTTTGAAGACTTAGACGGAAAATTGGAAGTTGAAATTGGCAAAAGTTGGAGCATTTCTGTAACTGTAGACGACAATTTAGAATCGTTACTTGCATTCAAAGAAAATCCAACAGAACACGAGTTGACTGTTTATTTAAAAGGCAACAAAAACAACCGAATGTACATCGAAAACTCCAATATTAAAATCAAAATCACCATGCCAGAAGCTACTGTAATTCGCAACGATAGTAATGCTAATTTAGTTATCAATGGTGTTATTGGGCGCTATTTTCGATTGGAAAATTTTAGTAATTCAACATCTAAAGTTTTAGGAACAGTTGACGAATTGGAAGTCAAAAATACAGGAAATGGCAATTCCAACTTAGCTGAACTCAAAGCCAAGAAAGCCAATATCATTTGCAGAGGCAATGGAAATACTACGGTAAATGTTTCAGAAGAAATAGTAGCCACTGTCTCAGGAAACGGGAACATCACTAACAAAGGAAATGCCAATTACGATGGTAAATCATCTCGAACAGGCAATGGAAATTTATTGAAATAACCCTTTAAAAAAAATCGTATGTTCAGAACAATATTTCAAAAACTAACCCAACCTACCACACTGATTTATTGGTGGCAAGATGCAGTTGTAATGATTCCAAGAGTGATTTGCGGTTACCTGCTCACTGTTGAATTTGGATCGCCAAAATTTGGTTTGCCTTGGTCACCTGAAGATAACAATTTGAATTTGTTTGAAGTGGCTTTTTGGTTTCCGAATGATGTAGCGGAATACGGTGGCATCTTTGCTTTGTTCCCGGCATTTTTTGCATGGATGGGCGCGTTTTCAGAAGGAATCGGTGGCATTTTATTGTTGATTGGATTTCAAACCCGAATCGCTTCTTTCTTGATTATCTGTACAATGTTAGTCGCTATGTTCATGCAACAATGGCAACAAGGAATGTGGAACATGTTGCCAGCCATGGGATTTTTGTGGATTGGAATGTTCTATCTCATTTTAGGTTCAGGACGATTTGGCATTGACTATTTAGTGACTAAAAAAACTCAGAAATCATGAAAAGTGTTTTTGTATTTATCATTAGTTTATTGATGTGCAGTTGTGTTCAAAAAACGTACAAGCGAATTGTAGTAGTTACTTTGGATGTGTCTAAAGTTGATAACATTCAGTCGGTTGGAATTAGAGGAAACGGTCAACCCTTGAGTTGGGAAACGGATTATCCGATGCAAGAAATAGTCAAAGACAGTTTGTACAAAGCCATCATTACCACTGAAACTGGTTATTTATTTGCAGAAGGAAAATGTACAGTGAACGGCAATTTTGAATTGCAAGACCAACCCAATCGCAGAATTAATTTTGACACTAAAAACGACACTACTTTTGTTGATTTGGTGTTTGATAAAGAATAATGATTTAATATGTATTAGATGCAAAAATCATTTTTTTTTGCCACGAATTCACGAATTTAACAAAGTTGGTATTTGATTTATTCGAATATTCATCTACGATGAATGGTTTTTTTTAAAAATAAATTTAAATTATGATTCGTGAATTCGTGGCAAAAAGTACTATTTCAAAAACTAAAATTCAATATAAAAAACGAATTGTTATTGTATTTGCGAACTCATTTAATTCTAGACAGGTTGAACAACTATTATTTAACTTGATTTTTTAGGAGATAATAACCGTAAAAAGCTAAAGCGAGTTCGCCGAAACATCCGAAAAGTAATAGTGACGACGGAATTCCATCAACTGCAAAACTAATCAAACGACCGAGCGCCAAACCCAACATAAAAAGGATATTGGAAATTGTGGCTGCTTTCCAATAGTTTTTTTGGATCAACGCCAAAGACCAAAAAGAAGCAAAAGCCAAATAAATTCCCATAATGGCTTTGTACACATTGTGCTCGTCAATAGAGTTGGGTTGGATGTCGAAAAGTAAATTAGGTTGAAAACCGTAAACCAAAGCAACTGCAATTACAATTGGAATGGATATGTAGAAATGAAGATTTTGAACTATTCTATTCATAACGAATCCAAAAGTACGAAAAATAGCTGTTGAAATGGATTGCCTAGCCCTGATTGTAGTGGAAAGCTTTTTGTGAAAAAGGCTTACAATTTTTAGGGTTTCAAAGCGACCAAAGGAAGCTCTTGAAACCCTATTAAATTGTTGCTTTTTGAATAAAAACTTGGAGCGGAAAGCGGGATTGGCTACAAATTATCAATCTCGCCTTGCACGACTTCCCATTCTTCGAGCAGTTTATCCAACTCGGATTTCTTTTTGTTGTAGGCGATGAAGAAATTGGCGTCTTCGATGTGTTTGTCGTAGTTGGAAGCCAAGGCTTTGTCGTCGTTTTGAATGTCTTTTTCGAGTTGTTGAATTTGGCTTTCAATTTTGCTCAGACGGTTTTGTAACGACTTGTTTTTCTTTTGATCTTCGTACGATAGTTTGTTGTTGGTATTGGTTTTGGCTTCTTCTTTGACAACGTCTTTTTTCTCTACTTCGCGCATGTTTTCGAGATTACGCTGTTCGAGGAAGAAGTTGATATCGCCCAAATATTCTTTGATTTTTTGGTCTTTGAATTCGTATACAATGTTGGACATTCCTTGTAGGAAATCACGGTCGTGCGACACTAAAAGCAATGTTCCTTCGTACTTTTGAAGTGCTGCTTTGAGTACGTTTTTCGACTTAATATCAAGGTGATTGGTAGGTTCGTCCATCACCAAAACGTTGATGGGTTGCAACAATAATTTACACAAAGCCAAACGATTGCGTTCGCCACCCGAAAGCACTTTCACTTTTTTCTCAACATCGTCACCACGGAAGAGAAACGAACCTAACATATCGCGCACTTTGGAACGATTGGTATCGGTTGCGGCGTTTTCCATGGTTTCGAGCAATGTGATTTCGCCGTCTAGATATTCCGCTTGATTTTGAGCAAAATAACCGACTTGAACGTTGTGACCGAGTTTGATTTCGCCTTGGAATTCGAATTCGTTGACTATGGCTTTAATGAATGTGGATTTCCCTTGACCGTTCTGACCGACAAAAGCGATTTTGCTTCCGCGTTCGACTAGAAGAGAAATATCTTTAAGGATGACTTTATCGCCGTAAGCTTTAGTTACATTTTCGGCTTCGATGACCACTTTTCCTGGAACTTTTGAAACGGGAAACGAGATGTTCATGACCGAATTATCGTCTTCGTCGACTTCGATGCGCTCCACTTTATCGAGCTTTTTGATGAGCGATTGCGCCATCGAAGCTTTGCTGGCTTTGGCACGGAATTTCTCGATTAGCTTCTCGGTTTCTTCGATTTTCTTTTGCTGGTTTTTTTGGGTAGCGAGTTGTTTTTCGCGGATTTCGTGACGTAATTCTAAGTATTGAGAGTACGGTTTATTGAAATCATAGGCTTTTCCGAGGGAAATTTCGATGGTGCGATTAGTGACGTTATCAAGGAACATTTTATCGTGCGAAACAATAACTACAACACCAGGGAAATTGCGTAAAAAACTTTCGAGCCAAATGATACTTTCGATGTCCAAGTGGTTGGTTGGCTCATCGAGCAAAAGAATATCGTTGCTTTGTAATAATAATTTTGCCAATTCGATACGCATGCGCCATCCACCCGAAAAGGTATCGGTTTGATCGTTGAATACTTCACGTTTGAAACCTAAACCGAGTAGGATTTTTTCGGTATCACCTACATAATTGTAACCGCCGAGTAATTCGAAACGATGGGTGTATTCGGATAAATCTTCGATGATTTGGTTGTATTCTTCACTTTCGTAATCAGTACGAGTGACTAAAAGATGGTTGATTTGCTCTAATTTTTTTTCAACGGCTTTGATTTCGGTGAAGGCTTCATAAGCTTCTTCGAGTACGGTTCGGCCGTGTTCAAAATCGATGTCTTGGCGAAGAAAACCCATTTTGACTTCTTTTTCAGTTGCTATTTGACCTGAATCGGGTTTAAAATCGCCTGCTAAAATTTTAAGCATGGTTGATTTTCCAGCTCCGTTTTTTCCAACGAGACCTACTCTATCGCCAGCGCCGAGCCTGAAAGTTACTTCTTCAAAAAGATACGTACCACCAAAAGAAACCGATAAATTATGAATATTAAGCATAGAATTTGTGACAATTGTTACATTAGAAACTTCCTTAAAGATTACCTTTGTAGAAAATTTTTGCAAATGTTAAAAAAAGGAACCGTAATAAATAGTATTTTAACAGGAAGTTGTCCTAAATGTCAAGAAGAAAGTATGTATGTGGAAAAAAACCCATACCAACTGAAGACTTTATACAAAATGCATGAAAAATGCAGTCATTGTGGAACCGTATATAAAATTGAACCGTCGTTTTTTTATGGTGCCATGTATGTGAGTTATGCTGTTTCGATTGCGTTTGGAGTTGCATTTTTTGTGATTACTCATTATTTTCTACAAACGAGTTTACCCGTTTCTTTCATTACAATTGTTGCAGGATTAATAGCATTAATGCCAGTTATTGCAAGACTTTCTAGAAACATATACATCAATCTTTTTGTTCATTTTGATAAAGATTGGAAAAACCATTCTTAAATCGATTGATGTTGACATAAGAATCGAGTTCAACCTGATGCTCTATATGTTCAAATAACATTTTAGCCATTGATGGAGCCAACATAACACCACGTGTACCCAAACCGTTGAGTAGGTGTAAATTTTTATGTATTGGATGAGTTCCGAGCATAGGTTTTCTGTCTTTTACAGTTGGACGAACACCAGCATAATGGTCGAGTACTTCAAAATCACATTGAATAAGATCACGGAGTTCTTTTAGTAATTCATCTTTTCCTTCTTTAGTAGGTGTATTCGTTTTGTCCGTCCAATTGTAAGTTGCACCCACTTTGTACAAATCGTTTCCTACAGGCAATACAAAAATGGAAGTTTTAATAATAACATCCAAATCCAAATTAGGCGCTTTAATAAGCAATAATTCACCTTTAGCTCCGTCAAGCGGCAATGAATTGAAAAATGGATTTAAAAGCATTCCAAAGCCTTCTGCGAAGACAATGTGTCGTGCTTTGATGTCTTTATACTGAACAAAGTCATCATGGAAAATAATTTCGCTGTGCTTGAATGTTTCTTTTACATAGGAATTGTTTTTTGAAAGGTAGTTGATGTAAGAATCGATTAGCAACTTGGTGTCAACATAGCCAGTTCGCAAAACTTCACCATAACCATAAGGCGAATCAATAGAACTGTACTTTTTATTTACAATGGTAGTTGAGAGATAATCGGTCAAACCGAGTTTATCGGAAGCAGTAAACCAATTATTTTGTTCTTCAATTGAAAAGTATTTTCGAAGTAGCGGAATTTTAATATCAAATTTAACATTAAGTTTTTGTTCCAATTGTGAATAAAATTCATCTAACAACTTGAGCTGTTCTTTGGATTGCCAAACTTCAGTAAATCGTTTTAGAATAACAGGATTGTACAAACCTGCAGCAACATACGAAGCTTTTTGCGAATCATCATTGAAAACAACAATCTGCATTCCATTAGACAAAGCAGTTTCTGCAAAACAAATCCCACCCAATCCTGAACCAACAATAATATAATCGTACATAATAAAATGGAGCAAAAAAAAACTCTCACCAAAGGTAAGAGTTTTTTATATTTTGAAAACTAAATATTAGTAGTTCCACATGTCTTGCTCGAAATTACGAATCTTCTCTTTTACTCTTTCAGATTCTAATAATTGCATTTGAGCATTTTCTTTCATGTAATCCTGAATGGTTCTGTCACCGTAAACATTTTCCTCTTTGTAAATCACTCCATTAAAACGCCTTGAATTTAATAAGTGATCAAATGAAATTGGCATCGCCGAGTTTTTATCATTGAACGACTTGGCTTCGTGCAATACGTCTCTTATTGCAGGGAAATATACCCAAAACAATTCGATTGCATCTGTATTACCTTTAGCTTTATCTCTAGCTTCTGTTGCAATTGGACAAATAGCAAGCAAACGATATTTCAATTCACTTTGACGTTTGTCAAAATACCAAAAACCTTTTATTTTGTATCCTGAAACATCTTTGGCAGTTAAATCTGTAACATTGATAAACTCTTGAGATAAAACTTTTGCACCTGATTTGTAGTCTTCGTAATAATTATTAATCTCATCTTTACCAGCATCAGTTGTATCAATATATTTAAAAACTGATTCAATATCTTTCAACGTTCTTTTTGAATTAAAATAGTCATCACCATAAACCTCAGTAATCTTACCCTCTTTGATTCCATTCAAAAGCACTTGAAACAATGATCTTCTTTCTTTTCCAACAAAAGCAGTATCTACTGGATAATACAAAGGAAAATTAATACGCTCATCTAAATCGATTACTTCCCACATGGTTTTACCCATAAGTACATCTCTGTCATGAACATAACCATAAGGAAGCGGTTTGTCGTTATCAGATTCTAATTGAGCCGCTGTCTTCTTACCAATCTCAGCTGGTGTTTTTGCGTTCAACAAATTAGATTGTGCAAAAGAACTATACGCTCCTAAGACACTAAAAACAACTAATAAAAGGTTTTTCAATTTCATATTATTATTATTTGTTATTTAAGTTATATCGATAACGAAAAACCTAAATTTTTATTGTATTTCGTAAATTGCTGGTGCAGCAGTCTTAACGTCAATTTGTCCTGAACCAACAACTTTTGATTTAATATCTGAGATAGTAATTTGATCACCAGCTTTAGCTCTTGCTAATGCAGCTCTACATCTACCATCAACTTTATTTCCATTTACAACAATAGAAGCCTGTCCAGGAACTTTCAAAACGAACTGTGTAACTTGAAATTGCAAATCATATAGGAAATCAGGCAAAACAGCAGAAATAGTAGAAGCTTCTAAACGAGACTTAGCACCTTTTTGAACACCTGTTGTACCACCGATAGCACCTTGAGGAGCCGGAATGTTTTTAATTCTAAACACTCTCTTATCTGAAACTGTCTTACCATCTGTCATTCTACCAGTAGCTGTAACTGTTACCTCTGTTCCTGCACCAGGACTAAGGTTATACTTACCTTTTGCTCCTGCTGGAGATAAACCGGGTGCAGAAGCTGTAACATTATTATCTCCAATACCAGCGAAAGAAATTGTCATTGGGTTTGGTAATCCACGATACACAACATTCATTTTGTCTGCGGATATATTTGCTGAATTTGGTCTAGGTACAACAACGTATTTCCCTTGGAAAGGTAACTTAATTGGCTTACCTCCTTCAATAAAGTTGAATGAACCTGATAAAGTTTGCTCACCTACGGCACCTGCAGTAGTAGAGATAACAGCTTGACCATTCTCTAATCTACCTGGACCTTGGAAACCTGTGAAATTAGCATTTGGATCATACTTACCAAGTACTACTTTACCTGTTACAGGTTCACCTTGGAAATAAACATTTTTATCTAAAGCAACAATAGCTTGAAACTTGCTATATGAAGCCTCACTAACAGCCGCTTTTCCTAAAGCAGAACTAATTACATCAGACTCCGCTTTTTTAACGTCATTTTGCCATGCTGACAATTTAGCTAAAGAAGCAATTGCAGGGAAACCTTTAAAGTGGTAATCCAAAAATTCAACTTTGATACCTTCTTTGTTCTTAACATCTGACAAATCAAATTTTGCATTTACTTCATTCAAAATTGGCGCATATTTTCTGTCAGACAAAGCCGCTTTCATTTCAGATGTATATGCTTGAATTGCAGCTATAACCTCTTTACCTCTTTTCGTGTAACCATCACCTGTAAACCAACTGTGATCAAGGTTATCAGCCTTATCCATAGATTCATAAGGCAATTTTCCGTCTTCCATTTCAACACCTTTCAAAACTTCTGATTTAAGTGTCCCGATGAAATCATAGAATTTTTTCGAAGCCGCTTCAACTTTGTGAGCCGTTGCTGCAGCAGCAATAAATTCTCCTTTTGCTTCAGATGCTTTTGTATCTAAAGCCTGCAACATAGACTCATTTGTAGTCTTAGCTGTGTTTGTTGCTCCTTCAAATCTTTCATTCATCAAGCCAAAAGCCGAAAGAACTTCTTTTGACATATTCATTGCCAACATTGCGATGAAAACCAAGTACATCAGGTTAATCATCTTCTGTCTAGGGGTTAATTTTCCTCCTGCCATTTTTTCTAATTAGTTTTTGAGTTAATTTAATTAAATTTTAGTTTAAAACTAATTATCCTTTGTTACTCATTGCAGAAAGCATTCCACCATATACATTGTTTAATGTAGACAAGTTAGAAGTTAAAGACTGCATTTGGTCTTTTAATTTTAAGTTGTTTTCAGCAACCTCATTGTTGATTTGAGCGTTTCTTTCAGCACTTTGTAATTGAGCTTGGTATAAACCGTTTAAAGCCTCCATTTGAGTTGCAGCTTTGCTCATTTCTTCTGCGTATTTCTTTTGACCTGCCATAGCATCTACAGTTGGAGATATTGATTTAGCAGCACCTTCAAAATTTCTAATACTATTTCCTAAACTTTCCATTAAAGAACTGTCAATTTTAGCTTCTTTAAGTAAGTTGTCTAATTTTTGAGATAATAAACCTTGAGCCTCTTTAGGATCTTCTTTTTTAGCAGTTTTTGGCTTAGCCTCACCACTTGCTAATTCTGGATATACAAGAGACCAATCAAGTTCTGCTGGTGGCGCTTCAAAAGCTGATAAAGCAAAGATAGCAGCCTCTGTTAAAAGACCAATAGTTAACATTACAGTTCCTGTTAATGGTCCTAGTTCAAAGTGAGCAATTTTAAATAAAGCTCCAATGATTACAACCGCTGCGCCCATACCGTAGGCAAAGTTCATTAGTTTTGGTGATAATAATGCCATAATAAAAAAAATTTTAGTTAGTTAAGTTAATATAATTAAAGTTAGTTAATTTTTAAAATTTAAAGTTTTACACGTTTACCGTTACCTGTAGTTTGTGTTCCCATGTAATCTTGAACCGTACGGAAACCAATGTAACTTCTAGCTGTATCTTGATATTCAAAATCTCTAGTTCCAACTTGCAAATAGTAAGAAACATCTTTCCAAGATCCACCTCTAACTACTTTACGTTTGTTAGATGTATCAGGCACATTTGGATTCATTGTAGAAACATATTCATATGAAGCCGGATCATAAGACGAATCAGTCCACTCAGCTACGTTTCCTGCCATATTATATAAGTTATATCCGTTTGGCTCAAAAGATTTAGCTTCTACAGTATAAAGAGCTTGATCAGCAGCATAATCTCCACGGTTTGGCTTAAAGTTAGCCATAAAACAACCTCTGTCATTTTTAGTGTATGGACCACCCCAAGGATACGTTGCAGATTCTAAACCACCTCGAGCAGCATATTCCCACTCCGCTTCAGTTGGAAGACGGAATGAATTAATCAAATCTCTTCCTTTTTTCTTAGACTTAATGTAAGTGTTTTTGTTTAGAGTTCTCCAAGCACAAAACGCCTTAGCTTGTTTCCAACTCACACCAACTACAGGATAGTCACCATAAGCCTGATGCCAAAAATAATCATTGTGCATTGGCTCGTTGTATGAATAAGCAAAATCTTTAATCCAAACTGTTGTATCAGGATAAACTTCTTGTTGTTCCGTTTTTATGAACTTACTTCTTTTTCCAACTTTAGCTTTAGCTGCAGCTTGAATATCCATCCAAGAATATCTGAATTTAAGTTTTTTCACATCAATAGTTCTCAAACCATTGTATGCTTCAGCAGCAGGCAGATACATTGAATCCATTACTTCAACGTAATACTCATCTGGGTATTTTTTTGTATCCGTAATTAATTTTACTTTTTTATTCAATCTACGACCCGCAAATTGATCATCATCCGTACCAACACTATAGTAGTTTTCATACATGTACTTGTCATAAGGAGTCATTTTTTCAGGATCTTGATCTGCAAAAGCAAAGTCTCCAATACTTCCTGAAGTTTTACCTTTGCCTCCTTTTCCTCCTGATCCTGGTTTTACACCAACTTCATCAGCAAGAATAGCCAATCTAACACGAATAGTAGAATCTTTCACCCATTCAACAAACTGACGATACTCACTATTGGTAATTTCAGTTTCATCCATATAAAATGATCTAACTGTTACCGTTTTGGTAGGCGCATCTTGTACATTAGCTAAATCATCATCTGATTTACCCATGATAAATGCTCCACCTGGAACTAATGTCATTCCATATGGTTTTTCTGGATGCCATTTTTTTCCTTTAACACCTACTAATTCACCTTTGTCGCTGGATTTTCCACAACTTATTAATAGAGTTAAAACAGATGCAAATGCGATGATCTTCTTCATATAATTTGGGTTAATTTTATATACTATTTTTAAGGCCGTAAACCTATTTATAATTTTTGAAAAAAACAATTAAAAATGTTTAAAATTTAATTTTGTCGATTCAAAACTACAATTTGACGATTCAAAACTACAATATTAATTATTTCGATAAAAATATTTTCTCGATAAAAAGCTTAAAAAATCGATGAAATGCATTTTTTGTTATTTTTTGTAATCTAAAATTTACATTTTATGTCTTTTTTTGCATTTCAAAGACCCTATAAAATATTTTTCCTTTGCGCCTTCCACCATCTTTCTGGAAACTCGTGATTACATGCAGCTAGATAATCCTCATGGGTGCACGGTAATAACGTATTCTTTTTTAATTTATTGTTAACATTTGTAAAAAAAGGTATTTCTATCCACCAACGCTCTGTTTTATTGCTTTTATAGAACACTATCTCATCATCTTCAAATGTAACAATATACTTTATATAGTCTTTTTTTGACCCAAACGGATACTCATTTGATCTAAAATGAACCCCTTCTATAAAATACCAAAGAATTTGTGAAATCAACACTGATTCTCCTTCAGTATCATTATGATTGAAAACTCCCAAACAAGAAACTTTGTCACTGATTCCTGCATAACGTGAAAGTGAACATATTTCCTTTCCATTGAAACCATTCGGTATAAACTTCTTACTATATCCTGAATCTGACGATTTAACCGAAGTCATATCGATACTAACTATATCTGCATCTCTAAAAACAGGTTCTGCAACAGTTATATTATTACAAACTTCACCCAATCGATAGGCATCAAAATACAATTTTTCAATTAAATCAATTTCTTCTTGAGAATTAAAATAAGTTTGATAACCAATATTACTGTAATTGAATAGATTGTTTGGCTCTTCAATAATAATTTTCGACAAATAGGAATCTTTAGTAATAACCTCTTCTTGTTTACCAATATCAAACTTGCTATCTATCGAAACTAAATTAACCATTTGCTCCAACTTATCATACGCTCTATACACAGCATAAGTTAAATCCTGAGTTCCTCCTATAATAATAGGTATGATTTTTTTCTTAATTAAACTTGAAACAATACTTTGAACCGCAAAATAAGTATCATCTAATGAATTACCAGACAAAACATCACCTAAATCGGCAATAGTAATTTCCCAATTTCCAGGAAACAACGAATAAAATTCTTTGCGTATATAATTTAAGTCTGTATCTGAGTAACTTGTGGAATCTCCTCTATTTTCAAGAACTCCAACAATACCAATTCTAACCTGATTAATATCGGGAAAATCAGCTTGTGTATGAAAGACCACTTTACTGCCTAGATGTTGGGTAGATAATTGATCTACAAAGTCGATAATTTCTTGAGAAACGGGTTCTAAAAAATCAAATTCCATTTATTACTTCTTTTTTGCAGTCGTTTTTTTGGCTGCTGTTTTCTTTGCAGCAGTTTTCTTCGCTGGTGTTTTTTTCTCAATAAGTTCTTTCACTTGGTCTAAAGTCATTTTCGAAGCATCAATATCTTTACTGAGTTCGATTTTGATTTTCCCCTTGGTAATGACCGAACGACCCCAACGAGCTTTCTCGACTTTAATTCCTTCCTCTTTCCAGTCGTGAATTACTTTATCAACTTCTTTTTGAAGTTTATCTTCTATCAATTCGTTTAAATCCGATTGAGAAAGACTATCGAAATTGTATTTTTTACTTACATTGATGAACATACCATTCCACTTTATAAATGGACCAAAACGACCTACTCCTTTTTGAATTGGCAAACTTTCATACGTTCCAATTGGAGCATCAGCTTGCGTTTTTTCATCAATCAATCCTTGGGCTATATCCATCGTTACATCCATTGGATCCATTCCTTTTGGCAGAGAAATAAATTGTTTACCAAAACGAACATAAGGCCCGAAACGACCATTATTTACTTCGATTTCTTCTCCTTTATAAGTTCCAATCGCTTTTGGAAGTAAAAATAAATTTAAAACTTCTTCCAAGGTAATGCTCCCAATATTTTGGTCCTGACGTAAACTCGCAAACTGTTTATTATCATCATCAATATCTCCAATCTGAGCCATTGGACCAAATTTACCTAATCGAACCGAAACTTGTTTACCAGTTTTCGGATCTTTCCCTAATATACGTTCACCACTTTCTCTTTCAGCATTTTTCTCTACATTAATTACATTAGGATGGAAATGATTGTAGAAATCGTTCATCATTTTTGCCCAATCCACATTTCCTTCGGCTATCTCGTCAAAATCTTGCTCTACTTTGGCAGTAAAATTATAATCCAAAATGGTTTCGAAATTCTTAACCAAAAAGTCATTTACAATAATTCCGATATCAGTTGGAACCAATTTACCTTTATCCGAACCCACATTTTCTGATAGAATTTGTGATTTTACTTCAGAATTCTTTAGTGTAAGTTGATTGTATTTCCTTTCCTGACCTTCAAAATTTCCTTTTTCAACATACGTTCTGGCAATGATAGTAGAAATGGTTGGCGCGTAGGTTGAAGGACGTCCAATTCCTAATTCTTCTAATTTTTTAACTAATGAAGCTTCAGTATAACGACTTGGTGGACGTGAAAAACGTTCAGTAGCAGTAATGTAATTGTTGGTCAGCTTTTCATTAACACGAAGCGCCGGCAACATTCCTTCTTGTTCTTCATCGTCATCATCACTTCCTTCAAGATATACTTTTAAGAAACCTTCAAATTTGATTACTTCACCCGTTGCTGAAAATGTTTCACTGTAATTATTAGCTTCAATTTTAACATTAGTTCGCTCCAATTCAGCATCACTCATTTGAGAAGCCAACGTTCTTTTCCAAATTAATTCATATAAACGAGCTTGATCACGCTCCACATTTACTGTATGACGCGACATATCGGTCGGACGAATGGCTTCGTGTGCTTCTTGAGCGCCTTTTGATTTGGTATTAAAACTTCTCGGTTTACTGAATTCTTTTCCGTAATAACTTGTAATTTCAGCTTGAGCTGCAGCCATTGCTTCTTGCGAAAGATTTACACTATCGGTTCTCATGTACGTAATGAGTCCGGCTTCGTATAAACGTTGTGCGATTTGCATAGTGATTCCAACAGGTAAATACAATTTACGTGCGGCTTCTTGTTGTAAAGTAGACGTTGTAAATGGTGCTGCTGGTGATTTTTTTGTTGGCTTGGTTTCTAGATCACCTACTTTATAGGTAGAACCAATATTTTTAGTTAAGAAATCTTCTGCTTCTTTTTTGGTAGCGAAGTTCTTTGGTAATTTTGCTTTGAATGATTTTCCGGCTTCATTGGTAAACTCGGCAGTAACACTATAAGATGCATCAGCGTTGAAATTCTGAATCTCTCTTTCGCGTTCTACTATTAATCGAACGGAAACCGATTGCACTCTTCCCGCAGACAAACCGCCTTTTACTTTTTTCCACAAAACGGGCGACAATTCGTAACCTACCAATCGGTCTAAAACTCTTCGTGCTTGTTGCGCATTTACCAAGTTATAATCGATTCCGCGTGGATTTTCAATCGCTTTTTGAATGGCAGTTTTGGTAATTTCGTGAAAAACGATGCGTTTGGTTTTGTTTGGGTCTAATTTTAATTCTTCTGAAAGATGCCAAGAAATCGCTTCTCCTTCGCGGTCTTCATCGGAAGCCAACCAAACCATTTCGGCATTTTTAGCTAATCCTTTTAATTTTGTGACCAATGCCTTTTTATCGGCAGAAACTTCGTATTTGGGTTTAAATCCGTTTTCAACATCAACTCCTATTTCTTTCGACGGTAAGTCGGCAATGTGGCCATAACTCGATTCAACTTGATAATCAGAACCAAGAAATTTCTCGATAGTTTTTGCCTTTGCGGGTGACTCAACGATTACTAAATTCTTTGCCATTTGGGATTTTTTTTGTTTTATTTTGAAGGATCAACCCTAGAGTCTCACGTGGCAAAAGTAGATGTTTTTTTTAAATTTTGGGTTTTTGAGAAAAAAATAGCGCCTATTTAACTTATTGATGTCTGATTTTTATCAAACATTTAGAGTACATCTTACTGTATTTGTATTTAAAAATAAATTTGATTTGATGCACTTCTTAGCCCCGATTGTAACGGAAAGCCCGGAGCCAAAAAAGCAAAAGTTACTTGGTGTAAAAAAGCGACCAAAGGAAGCTGTTTTACAGCATTAGAAACTTTGATTTTTTTGGTGAGGACTTGTAGTAAAAAGCGGGAATAGCTTCCAAATAAATGAATAAAATGAAATGACAACTGAAAATGCAATCTTATTTATTTGTTAAACATCATCTGCCATCTTGTCATATTTTACAATTTAGTATTATCTTTGCAATCCGATTAAATCGAAATTAGTTACATGGAAAAAGAAATTGACGAAAAAAAGCAAGGAACAAGTCTTATTTTAGAAGAAAAGGCAGAAAACACAAAAAAACTTTTTATAGAAAGTTACGGTTGCGCTATGAATTTTAGTGATAGCGAAATTGTAGCTTCCATCTTGACCGAACAAGGTTACAATACCACACAAAATCTTGAAGAAGCCGATTTGGTGTTAGTAAATACGTGTTCGATTCGCGATAAAGCCGAACAAACCATTCGCAAGCGTTTGGAAAAATACAACGCGGTAAAACGCAGCATCAATCCGAGTATGAAAGTGGGCGTTTTGGGCTGTATGGCCGAGCGTTTGAAAGACCAATTCTTGGAGCAAGAAAAAATTGTGGACATGGTAGTTGGACCGGATGCGTACAAAGACTTACCCAATTTATTAAAAGAGGTAGAAGAAGGTCGAGATGCAATTAACGTAATTCTCTCGAAAGAAGAAACCTATGGCGACATTGCGCCGGTTCGTTTGAACAGTAATGGTGTAAATGCTTTTGTTTCGATTACGCGAGGTTGTGATAATATGTGTACGTTTTGCGTAGTGCCTTTTACCCGCGGACGAGAGCGCAGTCGTGAGCCACAAAGCATCATGGAAGAAATTCAAGATTTGTGGAACAAAGGGTTTAAAGAAGTGTGTTTGTTAGGTCAAAACGTTGACAGTTACCTTTGGTACGGCGGCGGATTGAAAAAAGATTTTGACAAAGCTACGGAAATGCAAAAAGCAACAGCAGTTGATTTTGCTCAATTACTAGAACTATGTGCCATTCAGTTTCCGAAGATGCGTTTTCGTTTTTCAACTTCAAATCCGCAAGACATGCACGAAGAAGTATTGCATGTAATTGCGAAATACCACAACGTTTGTAACTACATTCACTTACCGGTTCAAAGCGGAAGCACACGTGTTTTAAAAGAAATGAACCGTCAGCACACGCGTGAAGAATACATGGAGTTGATTGATAAAATTAAACGTATCATTCCGGATTGCTCGATTTCGCAAGACATGATTAGTGGATTTCCAACTGAAACCGAAGAAGATCATCAAGATACATTATCGCTGATGGAATATGTAGAATACGACTTTGGATACATGTTTGCCTATTCGGAACGACCAGGAACATTGGCGGCTCGAAAAATGGAAGACGACGTTCCGGAAGAAGTAAAGAAAAGACGATTACAAGAAATAGTTGATTTGCAACAAATTTTAAGCGAAAAAAGAACCAAACGTTTCTTAGATCAAACGGTTGAAATTTTGATTGAAAAAGAATCAAAAAAATCAAATGCTCATTGGTCAGGAAGAAACTCTGAAAATGTGGTTACCGTTTTCCCTAAAGAGAATTATAAAGTTGGCGATTACGTTTTGGTAAAAGTGAACGACTGTACAACTGCCACTTTGATTGGCGAAGCGGTTGGGTATAGTGACATGCAATCCAACTAATAAATATATGGAAAAAGAAATCACTATAAAGCCAAAGTATGAACTGAAAGAATATTTTAAAGTTAGTTTATACATAACAGCAAGACATCCATTATATACTCTGTTAATGGTTTTCTTTGGTCTGATGATACTATCCGTTTTAGCTATATTAATTTTAGGAATATTGGAAGGCACTAGTGACCTTTTTTCGCTTTTAGATCCTACTTATCTGATTTTTATAATTTGGCCTGCTCTTGTTATTTTTTTAACCTATATAAAAACAAAAAAGGCATTGGCAAGCCCAAGGTTAAAAGAAGATATAATAATAAAGTACAACAAAGATTTTTTCCAAGAAATTGGTGAATCATTTGACATTAAATACTTTTGGAAGGATATTAAAAAAGTAGTTGAAACAAAAAAATGGTTTCTCATATACATACAAAGTAATCAAGCCAAAGTAATCGTAAAAAAAGATTTAAATGGAGATGAATTCAAGGATTTAAAAGAGCTTTTTAAGTCATTAACAATAAAAAAATCATTAAAGTAAATAGGCCAAGCTATTTTCAACTTTAAAAATTAATAATGGAATCAGTTCAAAATATAAAACAACGATTTGAAATCATCGGAAACGATCCGAAGCTCAATCGTGCGGTAGAAAAAGCCATCCAGGTTGCTCCTACTGACATATCGGTGTTGGTTGTAGGAGAAAGTGGTGTGGGTAAAGAAAGTATTCCGAAAATTATTCACTCTCTTTCGCACCGAAAACACGGTAAATACATTGCTGTCAACTGTGGTGCAATTCCGGAAGGAACCATTGATAGTGAGCTTTTTGGCCATGAAAAAGGTTCGTTTACGGGCGCAACTGGTGCTCGTGATGGTTATTTTGAAGTGGCTGATGGCGGAACTATTTTTTTGGATGAAGTGGGCGAATTACCACTAACTACTCAAGTACGATTGTTGCGTGTATTGGAAAACGGTGAATTCATCAAAGTAGGTTCATCGCAAGTACAAAAAACCAACGTGCGTATTGTGGCGGCAACCAATGTGAATATGTTTGATGCGATTGAAAAAGGTAAATTCAGAGAAGATTTATACTATCGTTTGAGTACTGTTGAAATTGCACTTCCACCGTTACGCGACAGAAAAGAAGACATTCATTTATTATTCCGAAAATTTGCCTCTGATTTTGCTCATAAATACAAAATGCCAGCCATTAAGTTGGATGATGATGCCGTAAAATACCTATTGAGTTACCGCTGGAGCGGAAACATTCGACAATTGCGAAATGCTGCGGAACAAATTTCGGTATTAGAAACCAAAAGAGAAATTTCGTTGCAAACGTTGATGTCGTATTTACCGCAAGATGGAAGTCATCTGCCAAGTGTTATTAAAGATAAAAAGAACGATGATTTTTCGACCGAAAGAGACATTTTATACAAAGTGCTTTTTGACATGAAAAGCGACTTGAACGACCTGAAAAAACTGACTTTAGAATTAATGAAAAACGGCACCAAAGTGCAAGACATTAACCCGAGTTTGATTCAGAAAGTATACGGAAAAACCGAAGAAAATGCCTTTTTTGAAGAAGAACCGCGTATGGAAATGATTCCGACTAATAACGAAGTAGAACAAGAAGAATTTGACGACGATGGAGACGATTCGAACTATCTTTTTGCCGAAACCGTTGAGGAAGAAGAAGTACTCAAACTGGAGCAAAAAGAAATCGAACTCATCAAAAAAGCACTCGACAGAAACAAAGGAAAACGAAAAGCAGCTGCCGACGAATTAGGAATTTCAGAACGAACTTTATACCGAAAAATTAAACAGTTTGATTTGTAATTAGTACTTTCGCTAATCTCAAAACCTCAGTTTGAACACTTTAATTATAAATGAATAAAATAAAATACATCCTACTATTAATTGTAGCACTAACGTTCAACAGTTGCAGTGTCAAATACGGATTCACAACTGCTGGACCAATGGATCCCAAAACTAAAACATTTCAAGTCAATTATTTTCAAAATACTGCCGATTTGGTTGAGCCCGGAATTGAGCGAACTTTCACTTTGGAACTTCAAAAAATCATCCAAAATCAAACCAATTTGAACTTGGTTTCTTCGGATGGTGATTTATTATACGATGGTGAAATTGTAGAATATCGAGTAACTCCAATGACCGCAACTGCCGATCAATTGGCGGCACAAAGTAGACTTACCGTAAGCGTAAACGTTCGATTTACCAATAAGAACAAAGAAAAAGACGATTTTGAAAAACGATTCTCGTTCTACTACGATTATCCTGGAACCGAACAATTAACCGGCGGACAATTAACAACTGCTTTATCAATTATATTCGAAAGAATCACTCAAGACATTTTCAACGAATCACTCGCTAAATGGTAATTAAAAAGTCTCAGTTTACAGTTATATAACATCAATCTGAAGTTTAAAGTCTAAAATTTAAATGAACCTCACCGACTACACCTATCTCATCAACAAACCCGACGCCATGAACGAGCGTCACCATGCTTCGTTAGAGAAAGTAGTCGAAGAATTTCCTTATTTCCAAAGTGCACGTGTGTTGCGATTGAAACACCTTTACAACCAAAATAGTTTCATTTACAATTACGCATTAAAAGTGGCTGCAGCGTACACCACCGATCGAAGTGTACTTTTTGACTTCATCACTTCTCCTTCTTTTACCACAGTTCAAAACGGATATTACGAACAAAAACTAGCCGAATTGCTTAACATTAATGTAATTGGTAGCGAAGTAATAGATGGAATCAACCATGAAAATGAAGTCTCAACTCAACCAAATGCATTAGAACAATCCATTTTATCGTCCATAAAAGAATCGGATCAACCCGATGAAGACAGTAAAACCATCTCAAACGAAGCCGAACTCAGCGAAACCAAGCTAGAAATTGGAAAACCTTTGGATTTTTCAGTCAATGAAAAACACTCGTTTCAAGAATGGCTACAACTCTCTCGTTTCAAACCCATTGACCGAAATACAGTTGAAAATCAAAGCCTCGAAGATTTTGACAAAAAGAAAAAACTGGAACTCATTGATAAATTTTTAGAAACCAATCCAAAAATTCCGCCCATATCAAAAGACGATGTTGCTCCTATTCCACAGCCAACTATAGAAGACAAGTCCTATTTAATGACAGAAACTTTAGCAAGAGTTTACCTTGAACAAAAAAAATATTCACGCGCGATTCAAGCCTATGAAATATTAATTTTGAAATATCCAGAAAAAAGTAGTTTCTTTGCAGACCGTATTTCAGAAATAAATAAATTACAACAAAATAATAGTTAAAACAATGAGTACATTTTCAATCTTTTTAGTATTAATAACAATCGTTTGCTTCTTATTAATCATCGTAATAATGGTTCAAAATCCTAAAGGTGGAGGATTATCTTCTTCATTTGGAGGATCTCAAATGTTGGGTGGAGTTCAAAAAACAACCGACTTTTTAGATAAAAGCACATGGACATTAGGTGGAATATTAATTTTATTAGTTTTATTATCGAGCTTAAGTTTCTCTGGAGATTTGAACGATAACAAACTAAAAACAATCGACGAAGCAGAAACAGTTGCTCCTAAAAAAGAAACTACTGCTCCTGCGACTCCTGCTAAAACACCAGCAACTCCAGAAAAGAAATAATTTTTAAATACTATAAATGAAAGTCCCGAGCAATCGGGATTTTTTTTTGAAGCAAATGGCTTGGGCTTTTTCAGCAATCCATTTTCCCGCTTTTCGCTTCAATACCTTTGTCAAAGTTTCCAACTTTAACAAAGGTATTTTCTCTACAATCGGGGCTAAAAATAGAAATGCCATCCCTTTTGCAACCATCCCAAACCAAATACAACTGAAAAATTGTCAGTTTTAATGCATTGGCACAATTTCTGACTAACCAAAAGCAACCTAAAAAATTTAATTAATTAAAAATATACATTATGGCATTAAACATCAAACCTCTTTCAGACAGAGTGATTATCGAGCCCGCAGCGGCCGAAACTCAAACAGCATCTGGAATAATCATTCCTGACACTGCTAAAGAAAAACCGCAAAAAGGAACTGTTGTTGCTGTAGGAAATGGTAAAAAAGACGAACCATTAACCGTAAAAGTGGGCGACACTGTACTGTACGGAAAATACGCTGGAACCGATTTAAAATTTGACGGGAAAGATTACCTCATCATGCGCGAAGATGATATTTTAGCGATTATTTAATTTGCAATAAGCAGTAAGCCTTAGGCAATAAGCAACATGAGAGATTTCAAAAAATATGATATTTGGCAATTAAGTCATCTTCTTACTTTAGAGATTTATAAAATAACTTCTCTATTTCCAAAAGAAGAAATTTATGGCCTAAGTAGTCAAATTAGAAGAGCGGTTTCTTCAATACCAACCAACATTAGTGAAGGTTGTGGAAGAAATAGCGACAAAGAATTTAATCAATTTTTAAATATTGCCCTAGGTTCAGCAAATGAAACAGAATACCTTTTAATTCTGCCTAAAGATTTAAATTATATTTCTGAAGAACAATTTTCAGACTTAGATTCTAAAATTAACACAATCAAAAGTAAAATATACAAATTAAAAGAAAAGTTAAACTAGCTTGAAGCGTAAAGCTTACAGCATAAAGCATAAAATTAAAATGGCAAAAGATATAAAATTCGACATTGAAGCACGCGACGGTTTAAAACGCGGCGTTGACGCATTAGCAAATGCAGTAAAAGTAACTCTCGGACCCAAAGGTCGTAATGTAATCATCGGAAAATCATTTGGTGGACCGAATGTTACTAAAGACGGTGTTACCGTTGCAAAGGAAATTGAATTGAAAGATCCATTAGAAAATATGGGTGCGCAAATGGTAAAAGAAGTGGCGTCAAAAACCAATGATTTGGCGGGTGACGGAACTACAACTGCTACTGTTTTAGCTCAAGCCATCGTCAAAGAAGGATTGAAAAACGTAGCAGCTGGCGCTAATCCAATGGACTTAAAACGCGGAATCGACAAAGCCGTAGAAGCTATTGTTACCGATTTAGGCAAACAAGCCAAAGAAGTAGGTTCATCTTCTGAAAAAATCAAACAAGTAGCCTCTATCTCAGCCAACAACGACGAAGTAATTGGTGATTTAATTGCCACTGCTTTCGGAAAAGTAGGTAAAGAAGGTGTGATCACTGTGGAAGAAGCCAAAGGAACTGACACTTATGTTGATGTGGTGGAAGGAATGCAATTTGACCGCGGTTATTTATCGCCTTATTTTGTAACCAACCCCGAAAAAATGAATGTAGAATTGGAAAATCCTTACATTCTTTTGTACGACAAAAAAGTATCTTCATTAAAAGAATTACTTCCTGTTTTAGAACCCGTAGCTCAATCCGGAAAACCATTATTAATCATCGCTGAAGATGTTGATGGGGAAGCTTTATCTACTTTGGTAGTGAACAAATTACGCGGTGCCTTAAAAATTGCTGCTGTAAAAGCACCTGGTTTTGGCGACCGCAGAAAAGCAATGTTAGAAGACATCGCCATTTTGACTGGCGGAACGGTTATAGCAGAAGAAAGTGGCTATACTTTAGAAAATGCTACTTTAGAAATGTTAGGAACAGCCGAAAAAATAGCCATCGATAAAGACAACACTACTATTGTAAACGGCGCTGGAAATGCCGATTTAATCAAAAATAGAGTGAATCAAATTAAAGGTCAAATGGAAACAACTACTTCTGATTACGACCGCGAAAAACTACAAGAACGTCTAGCTAAATTGGCTGGTGGAGTTGCTGTTTTATACGTTGGAGCTGCTTCTGAAGTAGAGATGAAAGAGAAAAAAGACCGTGTTGATGATGCATTACACGCGACTCGTGCAGCCGTTGAAGAAGGAATAGTTGCTGGTGGTGGCGTTGCTTTATTACGTGCTAAATCGGTTTTAGATAAATTAAAAGCAGACAATGCAGACGAAGCAACCGGAATCCAAATTGTAGCTCGCGCTGTTGAATCTCCGTTAAGAACCATCGTTGAAAACGCAGGTTTAGAAGGTTCGGTTGTAGTTGCGAAAGTGGCAGAAGGTAAAGGTGATTTTGGTTATAATGCCAAAACTGATGAATACGTTGACATGCTCAAAGCGGGTATCATCGATCCTAAAAAAGTAACTCGAGTTGCATTAGAAAACGCAGCTTCTGTAGCGGGAATGATTCTTACTACTGAGTGTGCTTTGGTTGAAATTAAAGAAGAAAACGCTGGTGGCGGAATGCCAATGGGTGGCGGAATGCCTGGAATGATGTAATAAATAAATTCCAAATAGTAAAAAATCCGTTCTAGTTTTTAGAACGGATTTTTATTTTATTCAAAATCTTTATTACATTTGATTCATTCTTAATCATTTATTTATGCCAAACCGCACCCAATTAAACGCCTTTATTCTTATTATTTTTTTTCAAATCCTATTTTTCGATGCAAACGGTCAGTCAAATTTGACCACAAAGGAAAAAATAACTTCGGCATTTGAAAACTATTTCAAAATGGAACGCGAAAACATTCACGTTCAATTGGATAAAACTATATTCTTCACCAACGAGTCTATTTGGTTTAAAGGATATGTATACAACAAAAAACTCAACTTGCCTTTTTACACAACTACAAACGTTTATTTACAAATTTTTGACGATTCAGGGAAAAAAATTGACAGCCAACTATTGTATTGCATGAACGGAGTTTTTTCAGGAAAAATCAAACTAAATTCGAAGTATAAATCAGGTTATTATTACTTGCAATTTTACACCAATTGGATGAATAATTTCATTGAAGATGAATCATTTGTACAGCGAATAAAAATTAAACAATTTAATGATAAAACCATCCCATTATTAGAATCCATAAACCCTGCAAAAATAAATTTAGCCTTCTTCCCTGAAGGCGGAAAATTAATTAGCAATGTACTCAACTCTATAGGTGTAAAAGCAACCGACATCAACGGAAAAGAGATTCCGAATTTAACAGTAGAAATTCTAGACAGCAAGAATCAAACTTTAAAATCTTTTGTGACCAACTCATTCGGAATGGCGAAATTTGTTCATATCCCAGATAATGAAAATTGCAAAGCAGTTGTTAACTACAACGATTCAAAATGGGAATATTCTTTACCGAATTCAACTACAAACGGAATAAGCCTAGAAATCAACAATTATACAATAGATGATAAAACTATTGTCAAACTAAAATACAATATTGAATATGAAGAAGCCATTAGAAACACTCCTCTATTCATCGTCATTCAACAAAATGAAAAGTCAAATATAATTGACCTCAAATTGAATGAAAAAAGCACAATAAAAGAACTTTCTTTTTCCAATGATTATTTGTTCAATGGAGTGAATTCAATTCGTGTTATTGATGCAAACCTAAACCAAATTGCCGAGCGTTTGATATACAAACCTGTGGCAAACGAATCAAAATCAGCTTTTACAATCAGTACAAAAAATAATGAGATTATTGATTTTTCAATTAATTCAAATTGGGTGGATGCGTGTTCTAGCATTTCTTTTTTACCTATTAGCACCAAACTATCTAGTAATGAAAACATTTTGAACAGTTTTATTTTCAACTCTTATTTAAACAATAAGATAATTGTTAAAAGAAATTATTTCATGGAGATAAATAGAAACCAAAGATTTGAAATAGATTTACTTTTACTGAACCAAGAAAAAAACAAATACGACTGGGAAAACATCAAGCAAATTACACCTAAAGAAACCTTTGCATTTGATCGTGGCATACAAATAAAAGGTACTATTAACAGCGTAAAAGGGTTGACTAATTTTAAAAATCACCGAATTCAACTTAAAAACATTTTGTCTGATGTGCTGAGTTCAACTGAAGTAATAGAGAACAATGAATTCTTCTTTGAAAACACCAACGTTACTGATTCACTTCATGTATACTGTGATTTAATCAGCAAAGTTGATCGAACAAAAAAAGACATGATTTACAGTATTGTGTTGGTAAATAAAGACAGAATATTCAATAAAAATTACACCCCAACACCTTACGTATATCCTGAGAAAAAAGACAATAATTCTCTTTATGATATTGAGATGCCGTGGTTTGATAGCAATACCATTTTGCTTAAAGAAGTTGAATTGAAAAAAGAGATAAATGTTCTCAAAAGACAAAACCAAATAGGTAATTCTTATTTGCGCGGTTACAAAATTGGAGTAACAATTTCTCCTAATATGGGAGTATTGGATTTTATTGAACAAAATGGTTTCAATGTCTCTAAAAGAGTGGGTGCCGTCTCTATTACCGGAAGAACTCGAAATTCTCTAAATGGAGTTCCCTACACAACTCCTGTAGTCTATATAGATGGGAGGCAATTGATGGACTTTGAAGAATTATCTGGAATGAGAATGGAGGACCTAGACGAAGCCTATATTAGCTCTAACGCCATTGTTCCTTCAATGAACAACAATTTAGGTATTATAAAATTATACCGCAAAGCAACTGATTTCTCTTCTTCCAAAACGGTACAAAAACCAAAAGTAATTAGTGGAGGATTTAAAACAATAACTCCTTTTGAAAATGCAGAATACCTAAGTGAGTACTCAACAGGTTTTGAAAATTTTGGACTAATCTATTGGCTTCCTTGGGTTTTAACTGATGAAAATGGCAATGTAAAAATAGCCATCACAAACAAAAATCATGTAAAAACCAAAGTCGTAATTGATGGTTTTTCTAACGACGGTAAACTTATTTCTGAAGAAAAAGAAGTCGAACTAAAATGATTAAACACTTCTCTTTTTCAATATTTTCATCAAAACCGGAATGGTAGTCACTAAAATAATTCCGATTACAATGTATTCAATGTAGTGTTTTAAGTCAATCCCAAATGAATTCAAAAACAATTCATATAAATAATGACCTGCAAAAATCATGGTAAAAGACCATAAGAATGAACCCAAAACATTATAAAACATAAAACGCTTTCTGTCCATTTCTACAATTCCAGCAATCACTGGAGCGAAGGTTCTAACAATTGGTAAAAAACGGGCAAATACTACTGCTCTATTACCGTATTTATCAAAAAAATCTTTCGACTGAAATAAATATTTCTTTTTGAAGAAAAAACTATCTTCTCTTTTGAACAAATACGTGCCACTTTTCTTTCCAAACCAATAACCAGCCATGTTTCCTAGAATTCCCATTGCAGCTACAAGAGTGGCTAAAAAAGTAACATCAACAAAATCACTTCCCGTTGAGAAATCCTGCATTAGTAATTGACTGTATATTCCGCAAAGAAAAAGCAAACTATCACCCGGCAGAAAAAACCCAGCCAACAAACCTGTTTCAGCAAATACAATAAATAAAACTACATAAAGACCAATCTTTACGCCTCCTACTTGTAATAATATATAAAATTCAGGATTAAACAGTTGCTTCCAATCGAAATGTTCCATGCACTTTTGGGGTGTAAAATATGAGTTTTGTTTGTTTGTTTTCCGACTTTAAAATCGAGAGCGTGAAAGTAATTATAATTTCTTGGATTTGGTAACCTTTACTTGTTTTTTGACTTAAATTTAATAAAAATCTACTCTTTGTACAGTGTCAAATTTTGAAATAACGTCAACGAAATTGCGTGATTCATAACATCATTTCCCAACTGAGGATTGATTAGTTGATTCATGTATGCCAATTCAAAACGCGTGCTTTTTTTATGATGAATCCCAAAACCAACCAAAAATCGATTTTGATCAAAAAATTTGCTGTTCACTTTATTATCACCTAAGTTCATAAAAACCTCATCCTGAAGCACAATATAAAGTTCGTCATTACCCGATTTAAAATGGGTTACGTGAAATAAATTCCGATTCAAATACCGCAATCGGTTTTGAAAATTCGTAGCCGTTTTCTCAATCGAACCATTCACTACTCCAATTTTATCAACAAATCGCTGTTCCAAACGAAAACGGTTGATGAACAAGTTCCTTTCCTCATTCCACCTTTGATTGTGTTGCACTTGTTCCCAGATTCGATCTTCGTTAAAATAATCATTCAATTGCGGGCTCAACGTATTGATTAATCCATAACCTGCTGTCAGACTCACTTTCTTATTTAGATTATAAAATCCGCCAACCCGAAATAAATTTTGATTGCTTCGGTTCAATTCACCATCCAGACGAAACTGGGCTTCAATGTGATAACCCCATTTTTTAGAAATGTTGTGTTGCCCGATGTAAGCAAACCAATTCACGTGATTGTGGTCGATTTCTTGTGCCCATCCAATAGTAGAAATCAGCAAGAGTAAAAATAGTTTCTTTATCATACCATAAGTCTTTTTTACAAATTTAAAAGAATAAAAAAACTCCTCATCGAAACAAGGAGTTTATTATGATTTATTTAAACATTTTTATTTACGTTCGTACTGGCAACAACCGTGTAAATTAGCATAATCTTCGTCGGTTGCTTTTACATCATCGGTATCGTGACCTACTTTTGCTACTGCTTTTTTCACGTCGGTTACCGAACATTTTTCTTCATTAAGAATCAAATGTAAAACGTGGTCGTCTAAATGATATTCAGCACTTTTTACTCCTTTTACAGAGAAAGCCGCTTTTTCAATACGTTTTTTACACATTTCACAATTACCATTTACCTCTACATCGTATTTGGCATTTTTATTTTTTTTCTCTTGTGCTTGTGTGGAAAGTGTTACAACTAATAACATCACTCCTAAAATTATATTTTTCATCTTTTATTTTTTTATTGTTATTGATATTGAATTTGATTTTTGATACGGTTATTTAATTTTAAAACGCAATCCTGCATAATACATCTGTCCAAAAATGGGTGCATAGACAATGGAAGTATCAAAATGCATTCCAAAAGGGTTATGATCTCCTAGAATAGCATCATCTTGACGGTAATTCCCAATATTTTCTCCACCAATGTACATTTCGAATGTACTTGAGAATGTTCGTGTAATTTGTGCATTCATCACCGCAAACGAAGGCGAGAATTCAGGCAAACGATCTTCTACAGGATTGGTTGCTGTAAATGGCAACTGCTGTTTTCCTAACCAATTGGTTGTAAAATCAAATTTCCATTGCTGACCTTTGTCTTTGATGTGTGTTTCGAATTCGATGTTTCCAAAAAGGCGGTGTTTTGCCTGTAACGGACGCTGAAAACTTCCTGAAAGATAATCGGTAGAAATATCGTAATATTTGTACGCCGTTCTCAAATTCAGATGCTTGATGATTTCTAAATTGAAATCCAACTGCAAACTATTGGCATACGAATCGCCTTTTAAGTTGTAAAACAACACTTGCTGTGGACTTTGCATTACATCAACAACGGCTTGATTCTGAAAATCGGTTCGGTAGAAATCCAAAGTCACATCGGCCGATTTGCCGAATAACTTGAAATTCTGAGTAAAACTCATTCCGTAATTCCACGCAATCTCCGGATTCAAACCATATAATTTACCGTCATTATCCAAAATTGAAAATTGTCGTGAACTGGCAAAAAGTTGTTGGTTTTCGGCATAAATATTGGCTGCGCGTCTTCCTCTTCCTGCTGAAAAACGAAGGACTGATTTTTCCCATGGATTGTAACGCACGTGCAAACGAGGTGTAATGAACGAACCCAAACGATTGTGATTGTCCACTCTTACTCCTAAAATATAACTGAATTTATCCGTGTCATCATAGGTATATTCAAAGAAAGCACCTACCGAATTGTCAATACGTCCAACATCTACTCGATTCACTTTTTCTACATAATTATCGTACGAAAAATTCAATCCTGTTGAAAATTTGTGTTTGGTATTATTGATGATGGAATTGAAAATCAAATTCGAATAATAGCTCTGTTGCTGAATGTCGTACTGATTCAAACCAAAGTACGATTCTTGATTGTGGTTGCTAAAAGCATTCTGAAATCCGATGCTTTGGTACGGCATGTCTTTGAAAACATAACCTACTTTCGAACTGAAATCAAGTCTTTCAGTGTTGATTTCTGAACCCCAATGATTAGTAGTTAGTCGATCGGTATCGGGATCAAAATCGTATTCGCCTGTTTGCTTTTCGTCTTTCATAAAACGCGCATTGATGAACGAAACCCAACCCGATTCGGGATTGGAATACTGCCATCGGTTGGAAATATTCAATTGTTTTCCCAATGGATTATCCAAAAAGTGATCGTGATTCATGTCGTTTTTTGCCACACGAGCATTTCCATGTACAAACAAACTGGTCGACCATTTATCGGTCACTTTTTTGTTGAAATGCGTATTCAATTCGAAACGACTATCGGTTGAACCGTAAAAATTAAGGAAAAACGGAATGTCATTAGCAGGTTTGATGATTTCGGTATTGATTTGCCCCGAAATACTTTCATATCCATTAACTACACTTCCGGCTCCTTTTGTGATTTGAATACTTTCGATCCAAGTTCCGGGTGTAAAAGACAAACCATACGCTTGTGATGCACCGCGCACCGAAGGAACATTTTCTTCGGTAATCATCAAATACGGACTAGTCAAACCCAACATTTTGATTTGTTTGGTTCCCGTCAAAGCATCCGAAAAATTCACATCAATGGATGGATTCGTTTCAAAACTTTCTGCTAAATTACAACAAGCTGCCTTGAGCAACTCTTTACTAGTGACCACAGAAGTATTTGTGGTTTTTTTGAGTGATTTTTGTATGCCTTTCTTCTTCTTATCAACCACAACTTCTTCTAATTTTTCTTGTGAAAAAGTGGAAATAGAGAAAAGCAATACAAGTAATGTGAGTATATTTTTCATTTAATTAATTTAATATTCATAAGTGTTTTTGTTCCTTAAGAATACTAAATTAAGCGTAGAAAATGTATTGAGAATAAAGTTGATAGAGCGGCGGTGCATTGGCATCGCAGTAATATTCAAGCTGTTGAGTATCAGAATAAGACACAACTTCGACAAACTGAGTCGGTTGCCATTCATTAATGATAAAAACCGAATCCAAATCGAGGGAAAACGATTTGATAACGATTTTTTCAGTATCGTCATCCAGATTGATTTCTTTATCAGAACAGCACTTTTTGTGGCTGGTTTCTATTTTAGCGCAACATGCTTTTTCTTCAACAACGGGAACTTCACACACTTCTTCTTTAGAAAAAACGGTAGAAACCGCTGCGATAGTATTGCCACAATAATGCACATTCAATGCTAATCCCGAGTTGGAAGCCAACAGGAAAAATGCTAAAAGTAATGCTATGTGCTTTTTAAATTGCATGATACAAA
Organism: Flavobacterium sp.; assembly: GCF_035299245.1. Lineage (GTDB taxonomy): Bacteria > Bacteroidota > Bacteroidia > Flavobacteriales > Flavobacteriaceae > Flavobacterium. The sequence continues at coordinate 43,007 of NZ_DATGWY010000008.1, forward strand.
GATACAAAACCAAAACGAAAAATTGTGTTAAATAGTATTTGAGGAGTTTTTTGAAACTAAACCATCTTTCGAAAAGTATTGCCCTAGCCCAGATCGAAGAGGAAAGCTTTTTGCCAAAGCGATTGAGTTTTACTTATTGAACCAAAGCGACCAAAGGAAGCTCTTGGTTTAATTTAGTAAAACCAATTGATTTAAAAAAACTTGAAACGCAGAGCTGGACACGAGCTCCAAAAGAGCGAACTGACGAAGTATTAGCTTCAAAAACTACAATTCAACCGTTTGTCCCATCATTGGAACGGCGCAATCGTAACCGTATTTTTCATGAATTTTGATGCGTAGTTCGTCGGCAGGTTGGTTTTCTCCGTGTACTAAAAACACTTTTTTTGGCTTATTTTCTAATGCCGACAACCAATTGAGCAAATCATTTTGATCTCCATGTGCTGACAAACCTTCGATTTCGAGGATTTTGGCCTGAACTTCGTAGTATTTTCCACGAATTTTGATTTCTTTGGCACCATCCAATAATTTTCGTCCGCGAGTTCCTTCGGCTTGATAACCTACAATTATTACCGTTGTTTCAGGCAAACCGATGTAGCGTTCCAAATAGCTCAAAACACGTCCGCCCGTAATCATTCCGCTTGCTGCAATAACCACTTTGGTGCGTTTATCGTAAATTGCATTGATGGTTTCTTGATAGTCTGAAATCATCGAAAATTGTTTGCACATGGCATCGCTCTCTTCACTTGATAGTTTGTGCCATTTTTTGTTGCTCTCAAAAATATCGAGCATACTGATTCCCATTGGTGTATCAATAATGTAAGGCATATTCGGAATCTTATCTTCTTGTTTCAATTGCCAAATTAGATACATTATCGTTTGCGCGCGTTCTACTGCAAAACTCGGAATAATTACGGTTCCGCCATTATTATAGGCATTGTTGATGTATGTTTCCAATAGTAATTTCGCATCTTCGTCGGGATGAATTCGGTTGCCGTACGTACTTTCTAAAAATACATAATCCGCTTTTTTGGGCTGGGTTGGTGCGAACATTAATACATCGTCGTCGCGACCAATATCACCAGAAAAAACTAAGGTTTTGTTTTCCAAATGCAACGCAATGGAACACGCACCTAAAATGTGTCCAGCATTAGTGAAAACAGCTGAAATCTCGGCATCCAAAGCTACTTCTTCGTTGGGTTGGATAACCCTGAAAAGCGGCAGAACGCGTTCAACTTGTTCGACCGTGTACAAAGGTTCGGCGATTTCGTGTTTGGAATACTTTCCTTCGTTGGCTTGATTGGCTTCTTCCTCTTGAATTTTGGCACTGTCGCGCAAGATGAGTTTGGTAATTTCTTTAGTTGGACTTGTGCAATAAATTTTGCCTTCAAAACCTTGATTGACCAATCGCGGTAACCAACCACAATGATCCAAATGGCCATGTGTAAGCAAAACATAATCGATGGTGGATGGCAAAATGGGTAACGGTTCCCAATTGAGTTCACGCAACGGTTTCACTCCTTGAAACTGACCGCAATCAATTAAAATTCGGATTCCGTTACTCTCTACTAAAGTTTTGGAACCCGTAACTGTTCCTGCTCCGCCTAAAAATGTTACTTTCATGATTTAAAATAATTACAAAGTGAAGTGGCTTCCTTGATGACGTTTTTCATTCGGATTGAACTGAGTCCGATTTGCTCTAAAAATTCGGGGTTTTTAATTAAATCGACAACCAATAAGCAATTCAAAGTGAGTAATCGGTCTTTTTCACTTCGGGTTAATGTGGTTAAACACGTAGTTGGATATAATCCTTTCTGATCGATTTTGGTTCTCAGATTATTGTTTTTGGGATAATCCCAACTGAGCAAATTCAAGCCCGAACAATGAGCAAAAGTGATGGCATCCAGAGTAAATCGGCTGTTAGTGACAATCCAACAATTGGAAATTTGATCTTTTTTACTGTAAATGATGTGATTTTTATCTTTCAAATCATTGAATCGGGAAAGAATGTACATGGGCACTTTTACGTCAGTTCTCACTTCGTTACTACTGTGAAATTTACATTCTACCATCGAAATTTGATTGTCTTTTTTTAAGACGACATCAATCTCGTGGGAAACACATTTTCCGTTGAGAGTCAAATTAGTTTGAGTAGTGAATCCTTCTGACTCAAAAATACGCGCGATGAATTTTTCAAAATAAAAACCTGCTGGACCTAATAATAATATGGCATCTCTTAGATTGTACTGAGCAGCAAAGGAATTGGATTCTTTTTTGAGCAATCCGAAAGCGATTTTGTATATCTGTTTGGTTGGAATTCCGTCGTAAATAACGTTGTTAATGTGTTGCATTATAGCCTCAACAACATCTTGATTGGCACCTGATTTTAAAAGTGATTTTCTGAGTTTAGACGCATCAAAATCGACAACAATACCCGAATGTTTTACTACTTTCATGTCCTTTATTATTAAGTTCAATGAATGAAAAACTTACATTAAAGGTACGAAAAATTAAGTTTATTTCATTCTTTTCTGATAATAAAAAGCAGGTATAAAAAGCAGTAAAAATATAGGTTGAATAATGAATCGTCTGATGTAGAATAAGGTCATTTTACTTTCTTCTCCAAAAAACTGCAGCACAAAAAAGAAGCTTATCATCAGTATCGAACCCAGAATCATGTAAAGTAAAATGGAGAATTTGGTGAACTTCCGGTCTTTAAAAAGCACATATAAAAGTGCAATGGATAATACGCTGTTCAGGTAATAGCGAAAACCCAAGCTAAAAAACAGTTTAACCGTTTGGATTTGTGGAAAAGGTAAATGCGCGTATTCTTCTTTGAAATACTTTAAAAATGGATCGTAAAAAATAGTGTGTTCAAAAGCACGGACTGCAATTAAAAGCAGCACAATAATAACTGCATAGCCAATTTGTTTTTTATTTTTTAGCATAAGAAGAATAATTATTAACCCAAATTACCCACAAAACGAATACTACTCCGTAGATGAATAAAGGAAAAACGACACTGTGAAGAAAATCTTGGTATTCGTAGTAATGATACACCGCCATACTCAATAAAGCAATCCGAAGTACATTAAAAATATGAATGATTACTAGTCCGGAAAGAATAAAAAGCACCATCGTTTTGAATTTTCCCGAAAAAGCAATAATAAAACTAACGAATAAAATCATCACACTCAACGCATTACAACCTTCAATGATGCGCGCCACCCATTTATTTTTATAGAACAATTTTACGCTGGGCTCAGTTAGATTAGGCATTGTATACGATTGATCATCGACTAAAGACAAAACCACTTTCGTTTGATTAGCCACCGAAATGGTAAAACCATCAACCTCGTTATTCTTTTGATCAAAACGATTCAAATACGATTGATATATAAAACTAAGCACCAAATAAGTGACAAAAAATTTGACTAAAAAAAGCAGAAACGACTTGTATTGAAGGATGTATTCTTTCAAATTATTTTTTTAACAAATTTATATAAAAGTTAGGATTTCCAATGGTTACTTTTGCAAAAAGAATATAGAAAGCTGAAAGCTGAAAGCTAAAAGCTAAAAATAGAACATAGACACGATGAAATACGAGAATTTAAAACCAGAGGTAGTTGCAATCCTTAACCAAGACGACCAAAGTAGAGACGAGAAGTTGACCAATTTGTGTCAGTTCCTATCCGATTCTGTTGCGCATTACAATTGGGTTGGATTTTACTTTGCCAATCACGAGAATAAAACGTTACATCTTGGACCGTATGTTGGCGCTCCAACCGATCACACTGTAATTCCGTTTGGAAAAGGAATTTGTGGCCAAGTAGCCGAATCGAATGCTAATTTTGTAGTTCCTGATGTTTCAGAACAAACCAATTACATTGCGTGTAGTTTTACCGTGAAATCCGAAATTGTGGTTCCGCTTTTTGTAAATGGCGTAAACATTGGTCAGATAGACATCGACAGTCATGTAATTGATCCCTTCACCGAAGACGACGAACGCTTTTTGGAGTTTGTGAACGAAGAAGTAGCCAAGTTATTTTAAAAAATATACCCAACAAAAAATCCTTTCAACCATACAATTGAAAGGATTTTTACTTTTAAAAACTATTTATTAAACCTCTAGAACGCTGTTTTCTGCACCTGCAAATTCGTTGTATCGGTAGCTGTCTGCTTCTGGCTCATTTGCGTACTCAAAACCATCAATTAGGTATTTGAATTCGAAAGAATTATCTTTTGGTAATTCGAAAACGCCTTTAAAAGTTCCGTTTTTCAATTTTGATAATTCTCCTTCGCTAGCATTCCAATTGTTGAAATCACCTACAACAGCAACTGAATTTGATTCTTTAGCTTCTACAGAAAATGTTACTTTACAAACTGGTTTTGTTTTTATAAATTGTTTCTTTACTGACATAATTAAAATTATTTAAAAATTACTCAGCAAAGTAACACAATAATAATCAACGTTTTACAGTTCGATAGCACTTTTATCAATATACAAAAAAAGTCGCTCATATCGAGTCAAATCGTTAATTTTGAGGTTAATATTCCGATAAATTGAAAATAAGAAATCGTTTTCTTAAAAATTAATATCATTTTGCAATTTTTATTTTTTGGTAAGAATTAATACCTTTAAGACAAAATTTCGACTTACTATGGACCAAGAACAACTAGAAATGTATGAATATGCTCGGAAAAGATTACGTCAAAAGAAACGATTGTACTTTCATTTTGTCTTTTTCTTCGTTGGAAGCATATTCCTTTTCATCATCAACAAATGGATTGGTGTTAACAAAGAGGCCAATTGGTACATTTGGTTAGTTACGATTTGGTTTTTCCTTTTCATACTGCATTTCATTAAGGTTTTTATTACCGATAGTTTTATGAATAAAAAATGGGAACAAGAGCAAATCAATCGACTGATGACCATGCAAGAGAAAAAATTAGAGCAATTAAAAAACGAAATTGAGAACAAAAAACCATGATAATACTAATTGCCGCTGCTGCTGAAAATAATGCTTTAGGGAAAAACAATGACCTTTTATGGCATTTACCTGATGATTTCAAACGCTTCAAACAACTCACTTCTAATCATTACATCATAATGGGAAGAAAAACTTTTGAAAGTTTCCCGAAGCCTTTACCCAATAGAACGCACGTAATTATCACACGACAAAAAGACTACAAAGTAGACAATTGCATAGTCGTAAGTGGTTTGAAACAAGCTCTCGAAGTGTGTCCTGAAAACGAAGATGTTTTCATCATTGGCGGAGGTGAAATTTATAAACAATCGATGGAAATTGCCGATTTGATTGAACTCACTCGCGTTCACACCACAATTGAAGCCGATACTTTTTTCCCTGAAATTGATCCCAACGACTGGAAATTATTATCCGAAGAGTTTCATCCCAATGACGAAAAACACCAATACGCATTTACTTATCAAACATTTGGTAAAAAATAATTCGGTTTCTATTATAGACTCAATATCATCTTTTATTACTATTTTTGTAGCCTAAAAAACGGCAATGTCAGAGCAAGTTACACCTTACAAAGATTCTAATTTGGGTAAAAAAGAACAAGTTACTCAAATGTTTGATACCATTTCTGGAAATTACGACGGTTTAAACCGAGTGATTTCGTTCGGAATTGATGTGAAATGGCGTAAAAAAGTACTGCAATTAGTTAGTGAAAAAAATCCCGAAAACATTTTGGATATTGCCACAGGAACAGGCGATTTAGCTATTTTAATGGCCAAAACCAAAGCCAAAAGAATCATCGGTTTGGATATTTCTGCCGGAATGTTGGAAGTAGGAAAAAAGAAAATTGCCGACCGAAAACTGGACAACATCATTGAAATGGTCATTGGCGATTCAGAGCAAATGCCGTTTCCCAACAATCACTTCGATGCCATTACAGTTTCGTTTGGAATCAGAAATTTTGAAACATTAGACAAAGGTCTGACCGAAATTTTACGCGTATTAAAACCCAACGGAATTTTTGTGATTTTAGAAACTTCCGTTCCCGAAAAAACTCCTTTCAAACAAGGTTACGCTTTTTATACTAAATACATTTTGCCATTAATCGGGAAACTTTTTTCTAAAGACAATGTTGCCTACGGTTATTTATCCGAATCGGCTTCCGTTTTTCCGTATGGAGAAAAGTTAAACAATATTTTGAGAAAAAATGGGTTTATAGATGTGGTTGCGATGCCTCAAACTTTTGGAGTTGCAACTATTTACAAAGCTTCAAAAAAATAAACTCAGACATAGAGCAATGAAAAAAGTATTTTTAAGCATCTTCTTTTTACTGTTTTTGAATGGATTTTCACAGTCCAAAGGTATGTTCAGTCGCGATCCAATCATTAACCTTGAAAACTTTGACAAACAACGCGTACATTGGGGTTATTTTCTTGGCTTCAACATGTACGATTTCAAAATAGACTACATAGACACTCCCGATGTTGACATCGAATCCAACACCATTACGGGCTTTAATGTAGGTTTAGTAGGAAATTTGCGTTTACACGAATACATCGATTTACGTTTCGAACCGGGATTGTACTATTGCCAACGTAACTTAAATTATACTGACCCACTTTTAGTTCGTGAAATTGATAAAGTGCGTGAAGTAAAATCAACGTACATTCACTTTCCGTTGTTGTTAAAATTTTCGTCAAAAAGAATTGGAAATGTAAAACCGTATTTAGTAGGTGGAGTTTCTGCTACTTTGAACTTGGCGAGTAATTCAAAATCTGATGATGACAACTACGAACAACGCTTTAGAGTAAAACCTTGGACACGCAATTATGAATTGGGATTTGGTGTTGATTTTTACTTAGAATACTTTAAATTTTCTCCTTCAATCAGAGGTGTTTTTGGTTTGGGAGATGAATTAATTAGAGACAATCGTCCTGACAGTCCATGGACAGGAAACATTGACGGAATGCGTACTAGAGCAATTTTAGTCAACTTTACTTTCCACTAATCTAATTACTGAAAAGTAAACTATTGCTCTTTTCGTTTGAATTCACTCAGGAATATTGCCGTTGCTGTAGCTACATTCAAACTTTCCGTTTTTTTAATCGCTCCAAAACGCGGTATTGCCAAACGCTGAGTAATGTGCTTTTCGACCTCTTTTGAAATTCCATTGGCTTCATTCCCTAAAACTAAAATTCCATCTGCAGAAAGTGTTTCTTGATACACATTTTTACCGTTCATGAAGGTTCCAAAAACTGTTTTTTTTGTAGTTTTTAGATGTTGTGGCAAATCAACATACGAAACATTTACGCGTGCAACCGAACCCATAGTGGCTTGAATTACTTTGGGATTATACACATCAACCGTTTGTTCGGAGCAGATGATTTGACGAACTCCAAACCAATCACACAATCTAATGATGGTTCCGAAATTACCTGGATCACGAATATCATCCAAAGCGATTACTAAACCACTTTCATCAATGGATTTGCCTTCCGGAATTTTAAAAAGAGCCAAACAATTATTAGGAGTTGACAAGCAACTGATTTTTTTCAAATCACTTTCGCCAATAGTAGAAATGAGTTTTTCATTTGTATTTTCAAAAACAGGCTCAGTAACGTACAAATGTTCCAATTCAAAATTTGATAATAGCAATTCTTGAATTACCTTTACACCTTCGGCAATAAAGAGTTTGTGCTTTTGCCTAAACTTTTTCTGCTCTAAGCTCGTTATTAATTTAATTTGGTTTTTACTAACCATAAAAAATGTATTTTTGAAATTAAATAGAATCCTTTGAAAAACTCTCTTGCAAAAATATCATTAATTATTTTAATAGTAATCATCATCGTTAGTTGTAATACGACCAAACGTGTTCCTGATACTAAACGACTGTTGATGAAAAATGAGGTTTCAGTTGACGGCAAACCAGAAAAAGACGAAGATGTTATTAACCAATTGTATCAAAAACCCAATAGCTCAATTTTAGGTTATCGTTTGCGCCTTAACATCTACAATTGGGCAAAAAAAGACACCACCGATTCGATTTTCAGACAACGATTCAAAGACAATCCTAAAAAATTCAAACGATTAGAAAAGTTACTTTCTAAAAAACAAATCAATCGATTAGGACATTCGTTTTGGCACGAAGGAATTCATAAATTTTTAAGAAAAACTGGTGAAGCACCCGTTTTATTAGACACTTTGAGTACTAAAAAATCGCTTCGCCGATTAAAATCCTACTACTATAATAAGGGTTATTTTAACGTAACTGCAAAAGCCAAAACCGATTCAACTGGTTCTAAAAAAGCAGAAGTCACCTATATTGTAGAGAAAAAAACTCCTTATATTTTAGACAGTATCCGAACCACTATAAAAACACCAATCCTCGATTCGTTATATACTACTATCAAATCCAATTCTTCTATAAAATCGGGAAAACAATACAATACGGACGACATTGATGCAGAACGCGCTCGAATTACTCAAGAATTCAGAAACAATGGTGTTTTTTACTTTCAACCTAATTATGTTCGTTTCAATTTAGACACAATTCAAACCAATAAAAAAGTGAATGTCAATTTGATTATTGAAGATCAAAACCTCAGAATTAACGACACCAACCGCACACAACCTTTCCGAATTTACAAAATCAATCGGGTAAATATTTTCACCGATCAATTGGCCAGTAAAAACGAGATTGTGGTGAATGACAGCACCGAATACAACGGCTACCATTTGTACAGCGAGAAAAAATTAAAATACCGCCCAAAAGCGATAACCGACGCTATTTTTATCGCTCCGGGAAACATCTATTCGGATAAAAATACCATACTAACCTCCAAATACATTAGTAATTTAAAAGTATTCAACTATCCTTTAATTCAGTACAATTCTGATCCTAATGACCCAAATGGATTGATTGCCAACATCTTACTTTCACCAAGAGATAAATACACGTTCAATTATTCCATCGATTTTACCCATTCTGATATTCAACAATTTGGAATTTCAGGAAACACATCACTCGGGATTCGAAATGTATTCAATGGTGCCGAATCGTTTGAAATTGGATTCAGAGGAAATATTGGTTCATCCAAAGACCAAGCCAACCCCAACAACACTTTTTTCAATATTTCAGAAATTGGAATTGATTCTAAATTGAGTTTTCCTCGAATATTAATGCCGTTCAATACCCGAAAAATCATTCCGAAAGAAATGATTCCATCAACCTCTATGAGCGTAGGTTTTGCCAAACAAACCAATATTGGACTTGACAAACAAAATTTCACCAGTGCCTTATCCTACAATTGGAAACCCAGACCCAATTCGTCCATCCGATTTGATATGCTGAACGTTCAGTTTGTAAAGAATGTAAATCCAGAAAATTATTTTAACATCTATCGTTCTTCTTTTGAAAATCTAAATGCATTAGCCATTAAGTACAATTACAACACAACCAATCCTGACGATTTTGAAGGTGGGTTTTTGAGAATTGAAGATGGTGTTTTTAATTTTGTTTCGGATGTCTTTACGAACACTATACCAACAACTCCAGAAGATCTAAAAACCGTTTTGAGCATTGTTGAACGAAGACAGCGTTTGACCGAAAACAACTTGATCTTCTCGAGTAGCATCAGTTATTCAAAAACAACCAAAAAAGAATTGCAAGACAATAGTTTTCACACCTTTAAAACCAAACTAGAATCGGCAGGAAACATTTTGTCGTTAGTAGCCAAATTATCCAAACAATTAGACACGCAAGAAGGTGCTAATACTTTTTTGGATGTTGAATATTCGCAGTACATCAAATCTGAATTTGAATACATCAAGCATTGGGATTTAGGAAAAAGAAACGTATTTGCCATTCGAAATTTTATCGGAATTGCAATTCCGTACGGAAATTCTAATAGTATTCCGTTCTCTCGAAGTTATTTTGCTGGTGGAACCAACGATATTAGAGCGTGGCAACCGTATTCACTCGGACCAGGGAAAAGTGGTGGAATTTTAGATTTCAACGAGGCCAACATGAAAATGAGTGTGAATGCCGAATTCCGATTCAACATTTTCAAAAGTTTTAACGGAGCTTTATTTGCTGATGCTGGAAACATTTGGAATGTTTTTGATAACGTAGAAAACGAAGATTATCAGTTCAGAGGAATCAAATCACTAGAAACTATTGCACTCGGAACCGGATTTGGATTGCGTTACGATTTCGGACTTTTTGTATTCAGAACCGATTTGGGCTTTAAGACTTACAATCCCGCTTTTTATTTGGAGGAAAAATGGTTTAGAGAACTTAATTTATCAAAATCAGTTATAAATATTGGTATAAATTACCCGTTCTAATTCGATTAATTATTATTTTTGCATACTTAACTATAAACAACAAAACACATGTCACACAACATAAAACCAGGAGTTGCAACTGGTGACGAAGTTCAAGCGATATTTCAATATGCTAAAGAAAAAGGATTTGCACTTCCTGCAGTAAATGTAATTGGTTCAAGCACAATAAACGGTGTTTTAGAAACAGCTGCTAAGTTAAAAGCACCCGTAATTATCCAGTTCTCAAACGGTGGTGCTGCTTATAATGCTGGAAAAGGATTGTCAAACGATGGTCAGAAAGCCGCTATTTTAGGTGGAATCGCTGGTGCAAAACACGTTCACACTTTGGCTGAAGCGTATGGAGCAACTGTAATTTTACACACTGACCACTGTGCTAAAAATTTACTTCCTTGGATTGATGGTTTGTTGGATGCTTCTGAAAAACATTTTGCTGAAACAGGAAAACCATTGTACTCTTCACACATGATTGATTTGTCTGAAGAACCGATTCACGAAAACATCGAGATTTGTAAAACGTATTTGGCTCGGATGAGCAAAATGGGAATGACATTGGAAATCGAGTTGGGAATCACTGGTGGTGAAGAAGATGGTGTTGACAATTCAGATGTTGACAGCTCAAAATTATACACTCAACCTGAAGAAGTTTCGTATGCCTACGAAGAATTGATGAAAGTGAGTCCGCGTTTTACGATTGCTGCTTCTTTCGGAAACGTTCACGGAGTATACAAACCAGGAAATGTAAAATTGACTCCTAAAATCTTGAGAAATTCACAAGAATACGTTCAAAATAAATTCAACACAGGCCACAATCCTGTAGATTTTGTTTTCCACGGCGGTTCAGGTTCTACTTTAGAAGAAATTAGAGAAGCCATTTCATATGGTGTTATCAAAATGAACATCGACACTGATTTACAATTTGCATTTACCGAAGGAATTCGCGATTATATGACTTCAAAAATTGATTATTTACGTACTCAAATCGGAAGTCCAGATGGAGCTGATTCACCAAACAAAAAACACTACGATCCAAGAAAATGGATTCGCGAAGGCGAAATGACGTTCAACAAACGTTTAGAGCAAGCATTTGCTGATTTGAATAATGTAAACACTTTATAATTAACAATTGATAATTGACAATTACTAATTATCAATTGTCAATTATTCATTATCCATTAAAATTATGGCTTGGTTTAAAAGAAAAGAAAAAGGAATTCAAACTCCTACGGAAGATAAAAAAGACGTTCCAAAAGGATTGTGGTACAAATCGCCAACAGGTAAAATTATTGATACTGAAGAATTGGCTCGTAATTTATGGGTGAGTCCAGAAGACGATTTTCACGTTCGAATTGGAAGTGCTGAATACTTTGAAATTTTGTTCGACAACAATGAATTCAAAGAGCTGGATGCAAAAATGACTTCTAAAGATCCTTTGAATTTTGTGGATACAAAAAAGTACTCTGAGCGTTTAAAAGACGTGATGGAAAAAACCAAATTGAAAGATGCCGTTCGCACTGGAGTTGGTAAATCCAAAGGAAAAGACTTAGTAGTTTGCTGTATGGATTTTGCCTTTATTGGTGGTTCTATGGGTGCTGTTGTAGGTGAAAAAATTGCCCGCGGAATCGATTATTCCATCAAAAACAATGTTCCTTTTGTGATGATTTCAAAATCGGGTGGTGCACGTATGATGGAAGCTGCGTATTCGTTGATGCAATTGGCCAAAACCTCAGCAAAATTGGCGCAATTGGCCGAAGCTAAAATTCCGTACATTTCACTGTGCACTGATCCAACAACAGGAGGAACAACCGCTTCGTATGCTATGTTAGGCGACATCAATATTTCTGAACCTGGCGCATTAATCGGATTTGCCGGACCACGTGTTGTTCGTGACACAACTGGAAAAGATTTACCCGAAGGTTTCCAAACTGCCGAATTCGTTTTAGAACATGGTTTCTTGGATTTTATCGCTCACAGAAAAGAATTAAAAGACAAAATCAACTTGTATTTGGACTTGATTTTGAATCAAGATATTCGATAAAAAAGTATTTAAAAAAACAAAATCCCGTTTCATAAAAATTAATGAAACGGGATATTTTTTGGTGATTAGTACCTAAAAAGCATACTGCAATCCACCGTAGAAATTTCTTCCTGGTGAATTGATTCCGGAAGCAAAAACGCGGTATTGTGTATCTAAAATGTTTTCAACTCCTGCAAAAAGTGTTGCATCTTCAAAAATCGCATACCCCAATTTAAAATTGTAGGTTTCCCAAGCTGGCATTCCGCCAATTGGTGCATACTGCAAATTGTCTTCTCCACTGTTTGAATAGTCTTTTACATCTTTTTTCCCGTTATACAACATATAAGCGTCGAGATTCAGTTTTGAACTGTTGTAAGTCAATCCAATTTTACCAAAATAGGGCGAAATATGATCGAGTGGCGATTGATTTCCATCTTCTACTACTCTACCTAAATTGTAATTGAAACTAGCATTAAAATTCACATTCGAACACAATGACACCAAAAAGCTAGATGAAATTCCCGTAATAAAAGCTTTGCCTTTATTTTGATTGGCAAACACATTACTTGGTGTTCCATCGTAAACAATTACACTTTGACCGTTGTAGAAGAATTCATCCGTTACTAAAGCATCGTACATTCGGGTGTAGAAATAGGTTGTTTCAAATTTAGTCTTTTGCGATGTTGACTGAATGACAAAACCCACATCTGCAGTAACCGACTTTTCAGGCTTTACATCTTCGTTAGGAACAATTATCGTTCCTTGTACCGATTCGAAAATCTTAGCTAGATCATCAATATTCGGGACTCTGAAACCAGTCGCAAGATTTGCTTTTAGCGTAAAATTATTAGAAGTTGATCTAACAATTCCTAAAGTTCCGCTGTAGGTAAAATTGCCTTGCGAAATACTTGAGAATGGAAGCGGAAAAAATTGATCATCTGCAATTGTACTTTTTAAAGCAGTGTAGCCAATTCGTGCACCCGCATTCCAAAATGTTTTAGCAGAAATTCTTTCATTGTACGATACATATAAGTCATTGCGCAACATCGAATTATCTCCGTTTGGATAACGCGTACTAATGGTATTTTCCACTCCAGTATTGATGTTGTTGGAATAAGCTGTCGACTTTAATGTTTCAAAATACGATTCAAAACCATAGAACAACTCTCCTTTGGTAAACTTTCTTTTCAAGTCAGCAGCAACCGAATACATGTTTACGTTTTCTTCTCTGTTTTGCAATGTATAATTACCAAAACGACGGTTGTGTCGGCTTTCTTTAGCATTCTGAAAAGCAGCATTCACTTTCAAATCGCTTCCCAAAAAAGCTTTGTTTTTAGCTATCGAGTACACTCCTAAAACTCGTTGTTGCGGACCGTAATACCATTCGGCATGAGTCAAACCAGTAGACGAACTTGTTTCTGTCAAACGATCGTACCGCGGAATATCAGTAGAAGTTGAAAATTGAAAATTCAAACCGTGTTCAAAACCACTCGAAGTTTTATACGTCAATTTTTGCATCAGATTGTATTGTTTGAAACCTGAATTTTTTTGAACGTATTTGTCATCGTTAGCGATCAACTGATCAACGCCGTTTATAGTAGCCACATAAAAAGGTCGCTCACCAAAAAAATCACCGTTATGGTTTTTACGCTTTCCCATTTTTAAATCGCCAAAATCATTGTACGACAAAGCGGTTAAAGAAGCAAAATTGGTTGTTGCATAATTCAATTGAAAAGCCACTGATTTTTCTTCGTTGACAGTGCTGTAACGCGTATTGATTTTTCCTGTGAAAGGGTTTTTGGCTTCATCTAAAAATTTGGCTTTTTTGGTCGTCATCGCTACTGTTCCGCCCAAAGCGTCGCTCCCAAATAAGGTAGAAGTTGGCCCGTAAAAAACACCCACATTTTCAAGGAAACTTTCATCAACTGTGATGACATTTTGGAGATGTCCGGCTCTGAAGATTAAGTTGTTCATTCGAATACCATCCACCAACAATAAAACTCGGCTGGCTTCAAAACCCCTAATCACTGGGCTTCCGCCACCTTGTTGCGACTTCTGTACAAATAGTGAGCCTGAATTGGACAACATTTCGGCGGTACTTTGAAAATTCTGAAAATCAATTTGTTTTTCAGTGATTGCTTTTACTTGATTGGGTAAAAAAGCAAGATTTGTGGGTAATTTTATGGATATGATTACTTCATCTAATGGTGTCGGTTGTATTGAATCTTTTTCTTTTTGAGAAAAGCCAACCATCGACACCAATAAAAGAAAAAAAGTATGTGTTTTTTTCATATTAATTAGTATTTGTTTCAATTATGGGTTCATTAAATTACAATACAAATCACAAAACAACTATTCAGTGACAAACTGACTACTCATTTGAAATGCAAATTGTAATAAAAATGTATTTTATGAAATACTAACTTTTGGAGGTGGTAATGAAATTAATGAAGGTATGGATTGATAAATAATCTTCTTATAATTGGAAAGTATTCTAACAGATGAATAAACAAAAGGTTCCCATGAAAACTCAGGTTGAAAATACAATAATTTATAAAACCCAAAAGTTTGTTCTCTTTTCTGAGTAGTCTTAGTGTCATTTTGAAAAGCAACAGTCAGAAGACTTTGAAGTTGCTTGTTTAATTTGGTTTCTTCAAAATCCCACCAACACCATAAGTGTACAGAATCATTGGTGATTTTTTTCTCAACCACATCATACATTTGATGTTTGTATTCGAACTCTTTGGAATGTTCCCAACGCAATTTTGATTCAATATCCTTTTGAGAAAAAGCAAAATAGACCAATTCTTTTTTATCCAAACCTGCAATCATTTTCCATTTTATCTCTTTTTTTACTGCTCGTTTTCTTTGATGAAGCCATAAATAAGTGGCACCAATAGGAACTATCAGTACAAACAATAAAAAAAAACTGACTACTTGTTTTTTCAAAAGAAGTAATTTGATTCAAATATACAAAACTATCGCAATGCATTAGATTGATTACATTCCGCTACGAATGGCTTCAACTGGATCCAAACGTGAAGCAGAAATGGCAGGTAAAATTCCAGAAATTATTCCTACAAATATAGACAAACCTGTTCCAATTGCTATATTTGAGAAACTGAGGATAAATTCAAAATCCAATAAATTAGTTAACAACATTGCTAACAACCACACTATTAAAAGTCCGATTATACCACCTATTATACATAAAATTACCGATTCAAAAAGAAATTGAAAAAGAATGAACTTATTTTTAGCACCAAGTGATTTTTGTATACCGATTAAGTTGGTTCGTTCTTTAACTGAAACAAACATGATGTTTGCAATTCCAAAACCTCCAACAAGAAGCGAAAATCCAGCGATAATCCAACCCATAATATTCATTTGAGTGATGATCGCATCAATTTGATCGGTAGCACCTTTTAAGATATTGACAAAAAAAGTATCCACTTGACCCGATTTTAAACCTCTTTTTACTCGTAATTTTTGAATTAATTCTCCTTTAATATCTTCCAAATTAACATTCTCACTTGGTCGTATGATGATGATTGGAGTGAACAATTCATTATTATCTCCAAACATACTTCTAATTTTGTTCATTGGAACGTAAACCGTATTATCAGGATTGGAACCAAAACTAACCATTCGCTCTCCAACTTTTTTCAAGACTCCAATTACGATGAACTTTTGTCCGTACAATCGAATTTCTTTATCAATCGGATTTTGATTTTCAAACAATAGTGAAGCAATTTCATTTCCTAAAATGATGCAATTTCTACCTGAATTAGATTCTTGTTCGTTGAAGAATCTACCCTTATCAAAATCAAGCTTCTCTATATTAATAAATTCATAAGTGCAAGGCTTAATATCAACAGAACTAGCTGTCTTTTCTTCGTATTTAATATTTTCATTTTTGGTGAAAAACTGGTAACAAACAGCTTCAACACCATTAACACTATTTTTTATGTAGTTGTATTCATCAAAAGTAACATGAGGAAATTGGTCTATCTTCCAATCTGGAACCTCACTTGGACCGAAACAATATTTAAATAAAAAAATAGATCTATTGTCTAAACCACTAATATCACTTCTTATTTTTCGATCCAAAGAATCAACTGCAGTTAGCACAGCTATAATCGAAAAAATACCAATCGTAACACCCAATAACGATAATAATGTGCGCAATTTGTTATTCCGCAACGCATTCATTGCAAAGGTAAAACTCTCTTTTATTAATCGAAGATAAACTATCATAGTGCCAAAGTTAAATGATTAGTTTATAAAGTGAGTTTTTTGTTACAAAATTTCAAAATTAATTGGCGGATTTATTGAAAATTAAAGACAAATACATCGAATCCATTTGCTCTAAAAAAAAGTTGCATTTTTATCGAAAAAAATAGTTGTAACTAAAATAATTTCACACTAAAAAAACTACTTTTGCATGCTTTCAACTAACTACAATTTTAAAGCAACAACACTACAACAAATGAGCACAACAAAAACCATTCAATCAGCCCTAATTTCGGTATTTGACAAAACAGGATTAGAGCCAATTGTGAGACAATTACACCAACAAAATGCAACCATTTACTCGACTGGCGGAACTGAAGAATTCATTAAAAATTTAGGAATTCCGGTAGTTGCTGTTGAAGACATCACATCATATCCATCCATTTTGGGCGGCAGAGTAAAAACACTTCATCCAAAAATTTTTGGCGGAATTTTAAACCGTCAAGACAACCCTAGTGATGTACAGCAAATGGAAGAATTTGAGATTCCGCAAATTGACTTAGTTATTGTAGATTTATATCCATTTGAAAAAACGGTAGCTTCAGGTGCTAGTGAAGCCGATATTATCGAAAAAATAGATATTGGTGGTATTTCGCTAATTCGCGCTGCTGCTAAAAATTTTAAAGATACTGTGATTGTTCCTTCTGTTGATGAATATGAATTATTTTTGGAGATGATTGTTTCAGGAAATGGAGCTACCACTTTAGAGCAACGAAAATATTTGGCAACCAGAGCGTTTAATGTTTCTTCACATTATGATTCGGCTATTTTTAATTATTTCAACACAGAAGACACCTACTACAAAGCAAGTATTGCCAATGGTCAAGTATTGCGATACGGCGAAAACCCACATCAAAAAGGGTTTTTCTTTGGCGACTTTGATGCAATGTTTACCAAATTACATGGTAAAGAATTATCATACAATAATTTGTTAGATGTTGATGCTGCGGTGAATTTAATTTTAGAATTCAAAAACGACCAACCCACTTTTGCCATCTTAAAACACAATAACGCATGCGGCTTAGCTACTAGAAACACTATGAAAGAAGCTTATTTGGCGGCTTTGGCTGGCGATCCAACGTCGGCATTTGGAGGTGTTTTGATTGCAAATGGCAACATCGATACTGCAACAGCTTATGAAATCAACTCGCTTTTTTGTGAAGTAGTGATTGCTCCTAGCTTTGATGCTGAAGCGTTAATTATTCTACAAGAAAAAAAGAATCGTATTGTATTGACCATAAACGACGTACCTTTACCTCAACGCCAAGTGAGAACGTGTTTGAATGGTTTGTTAATTCAAGATAGAAATTCGATTACAGACAATAAAGAAGGCCTAAAAACCGTTACACATACAGCTCCAACTTCGCAAGAAATTGACGATTTGATTTTTGCTTCTAAGATCTGTAAAAACACGAAGTCCAACACTATCGTTTTAGCAAAAAACAATACTTTAATTGCTTCTGGAACTGGACAAACCTCACGAGTTGATGCGTTAAAACAAGCCATTGAAAAAGCCAATACATTTGGATTTGATTTGAATGGAGCCGTAATGGCAAGTGACGCCTTCTTCCCATTTCCAGATTGTGTAGAGATTGCACATCATGCTGGAATTACGGCTGTAATACAACCTGGAGGTTCAATAAAAGACGAATTGAGCATCAATTATTGCAACGAAAATAAAGTTGCAATGGTATTTACAGGAATACGTCATTTTAAACATTAATTTTATTATTTTTGTGTGCTAAAATTTATTTACTATAACACGTTAACACCCTTTCATTAACTATGGGATTTTTTGATTTCATGACCGAGGATATTGCTATCGACCTTGGTACCGCAAATACACTGATTATTCACAACGACAAAGTTGTGATTGACAGTCCATCTATTGTAGCTAGAGACCGAATTACAGGTAAAATAATTGCTGTTGGAAAAGAAGCCAATATGATGCAAGGTAAAACCCATGAAAACATCAAAACCATACGACCATTAAAAGACGGAGTTATTGCCGATTTTGACGCATCTGAAAAGATGATTAGTATGTTCATCAAAAGTATTCCTGCTTTAAAAAAGAGAATGTTTACTCCTGCTTTACGCATGGTAGTTTGTATTCCGTCTGGGATTACCGAAGTGGAAATGCGTGCGGTTAAAGAATCGTGTGAGCGCGTAAACGGTAAAGAAGTATACTTAATTCACGAACCAATGGCAGCAGCTATCGGTATCGGAATTGACATCATGCAGCCGAAAGGAAATATGATTGTGGATATAGGTGGTGGAACAACCGAAATTGCTGTGATTGCATTGGGCGGAATTGTTTGTGATAAATCAGTGAAAATTGCAGGTGACGTTTTTACCAACGACATCATTTATTACATGAGAACACAGCACAATTTATTTGTGGGTGAAACTACAGCTGAAAAAATCAAAATTCAAGTCGGCGCAGCAACTGATGGTTTAGACACTCCACCAGATGATATGTCAGTTCAAGGAAGAGATTTACTTACAGGAAAACCAAAACAAGTAGAAGTTTCATTTAGAGAAATTGCCAAAGCATTAGATAAATCCATCCAACGTATTGAAGACGCGATTATGGAAACCTTATCTCAAACTCCACCTGAATTAGCTGCTGATATTTACAACACAGGTATTTATCTTGCTGGTGGTGGATCAATGCTAAGAGGTTTAGACAAACGTATTTCTCAAAAAACAGATTTACCGGTTTATATTGCTGAAGATCCGTTGAAAGCGGTGGTAAGAGGAACTGGAATTGCGTTGAAAAACATCTCTAAATTTAGAAGTATTCTGATTAAATAAAATTCCAAAATCAGATTCCAAATCCCAAAATATAGTACAACAATCCTAAATTTTGGAGTTTGGAATTTGAAATTTTATACTACTTAAATTATGCAGCAAATATTTAATTTTATATTTAAAAACAGCTATCGTATGCTGTTTTTGCTGCTTATTGGCATCTCATTAGGACTTACTATTCAATCGCATTCGTATCATAAAAGCAAATTAATAAGTTCGGCCAACTTCTTATCGGGCGGAGTGTATCAAAAGATGAACAATGTAGAAGAGTACTTCAATCTGAAAATTCAAAACGAAGAACTAGCTCGAGAAAATGCGCGTTTGAAAAGTTTATTGTTCAATCAAAAAGACAGCACAACGATCAAGGAAGTTGACAGTGTTTTTGGAGTGAAGAAAATCAATATTATTGAATCGAAAGTAATTAAGAACTCATACAATGTTCATCAAAATTACTTAACTCTTAACTCAGGTTACAAACAAGGTGTCAAAAATGATATGGGTGTAATTAACAGTTTAGGAATTGTTGGAGTAATTGAAAACACTTCGGCTAATTACTCGACGGTTTTAAGTATCTTAAATACTAACCGATTAAAATTCAATGCTAAAATAAAAAAATCAGGTCATTTTGGTTCATTAACTTGGAATGGCAAAAATGCGGGTTACGTTCAGTTGATTGATGTACCAAGATTGGCACAAGTTAGAAAAGGTGATACAGTAGTCACAGGAAATCAATCGGATATTTTTCCAGAAAACATCAACATTGGGGCAATCGAAAAAGTATATATTGATGATGAGACTAACTTTTACACTTTAGACATTCGTTTGTTTAATGACATGACGAGTTTGGGCTATGTTTACATCATCAAAAACAAAGACACTCCCGAAATAAAAAAATTAGAAAAAATAACCACAACCGAAGATGAATAGCACCGTTATTTATAATACTCTTCGTTTTGTACTGTTGCTTGCGGCACAAATAACCATTTTCAATAATATGAATTTATTGGGTTATGTAAATCCGTTTCCCTACATCTTATTCATTATGCTTTTCCCTGTGAATGGAAATCGCTACAGTTTGTTATTATCCAGTTTTTTATTAGGATTGACAATGGATATGTTTTTAAATTCGGGTGGTGTTCATGCTACATCCTGTTTAATTTTAGCCTACTTCCGACCTTATATCTTTAAATTTTCGTTTGGATTGAGTTACGAATACCAAACAGTAAAAATAAACGACTCATTATCTCCCGAACGGTTTTCGTTCATTCTCATCTCGGTAATTATTCACCATTTCAGTTTATTTATTTTAGAAATTTTTACCTTTGAATATTTCTTTACAATTATTACCCGAACGATACTAAGTACACTGTTCACTCTGATTCTTAGCATCATAATAATTTACTTAATTAAGCCCAACAGACGATGAGAAAAGCATTGCTTCCAACACTAGTTATCGTAGCAGGAATTTTGTTATTGATACGGCTTTTTTATTTGCAAATCATCGATGACACTCTGAAATTAAAGTCGGAGAATATCTCAATTAAAATCAACTATACTTATCCTGAACGCGGTTATATCTATGATCGAAATGGAGAATTATTAGTTGCCAACCAACCATCGTATGACATCATGGTGGTTCCAAGAGATGTAAAAAACATCAATGTGGATGAGTTTTGTAAACTTCTTGGTATTACCAAAGAAGAGTACAACAAAAAAATGGAAAAGGCAAAAGTCTACAGTCCGATGTTGCCCTCTGTTTTTTTATCTCAATTGAATAAATCAGAATATGCTGCTTTTCAGGAAAAAGAGCGTCGTTTCAGTGGATTTTACATTCAGAAACGGTCGTTACGTGATTATCAGGTTGCCAATGGCGCCAATATTTTCGGATTCATCAATCAGGTGAATGAAAAAATCATCGAAAACAATCCGTATTACAAAAGTGGTGATTTAATTGGCAAACAAGGTGTTGAAGAATACTACGAAGAAATTTTAAGAGGGCAAAAAGGAGTTAAATACATTCAAAAAGATAAATTCAATCGAGAAATTGGCTCCTATAAAGAAGGAAAATACGACACTATTGCCAAACAAGGAAAAGACATTACTTTAACCATTGATGCCGAACTTCAAAAATACGGTGAAGAATTGATGGTGAATAAATGGGGTGGAATTGTAGCTATCGAACCCAAAACGGGAGAAATATTAGCATTGGTTACTGCGCCATCCTACGATCCTGCGATTTTAGTCGGAAGACAACGATCACGAAATTATACATCACTCTATCACGATTCTATTGCAAAACCTTTGTACGACAGAGGATTATTGGCAGAATATACTCCAGGTTCGCCGTTTAAAATCTTAACAGGATTGATCGCATTACAAGAAGGCGCCATTAATGATAGTACAACTTTCTTCTGTAGACGCGGTTTCAGATACGGAAGAAAATTCATGCGCTGTCATTGTTCGGGTGGTGGAGTTCGACTACACAGAGCCATTTATCAATCGTGTAACAGTTATTTCTCGCAATCCTATATGCGTTTGATCAACAAATTCAAAACACCTTCTGAAGGCGTAGACGCGTGGAGCAATCACCTAAAAAGTTTTGGATTAGGAAACTTTATGGGTTACGATTTGCCGACAGGTAAAAAAGGAAATATCCCAACATCAAAAACTTATAACAAATTATACCCAAACGGCGGTTGGAAAAGCACCAACATCGTTTCCAACGCGATTGGTCAAGGAGAAGTATTGTTAACGCCAATGCAGTTGGCTAACTTTATGGCAGCCGTTTCTAATAAAGGGTATTATTACACACCTCACATCATCAAAAAAATTAATGGCGGCGTGATTGATAAAAAATTCAGAACCAAACACGTTACCACAATTGACCGAAAATACTTCACTCCTATTATCGAAGGAATGTTTGATGTATACAATAAAGGAACCGCAGCCGGACTTGGAGTAAAAGGCATCGAAATTTGTGGTAAAACGGGTACGGCTGAAAATTACCTTCGTGTAAACGGGAAAAGAATAAAACTTCAAGATCACTCGATATTTGTAGCGTTTGCACCAAAGGACAATCCCAAAATTGCCATTGCTGTATTTGTTGAAAATGGATATTGGGGTGCACGTTGGGCTGGACCAATTACAACCTTAATGATTGAAAAATACCTCAACAAAAAAATTACTCGTGTTGAATTTGAGAAACGTATGTTAAATGGAAGTCTGAAAGGACAATACCAAAAGTTGTATCCTAGAAAAGTTCAGGATAGTATTGCGCGAGTGAAAGACAGTATTGACCGAATAAAAAAGAAAGAAGATTCAATAAAAAAAGCAAAAAAAGAGAACAAAGACATTTTATCCGACAAAAATAAAACCAAGAAAAAAGATACTGTAAAACTGAAAACCTAATGAAGAATCAAAGTGTTTCAAGCAATATTGATTGGATGAGCATCATGATTTATACCGCTTTGGTAATCATGGGTTGGCTCAACATCTATTCATCGTCTTTGTCGACTGCTGCAGTTGACTCTTCCATTTTTGATGCTTCTCAAATTTACGGGAAACAGTTTTTGTTCATCTTAATTTCAATTCCGATTATATTTGTTGTGCTTTTTGTCGAACCCAAATTCTACGAAAAGTTTTCCATAATTATCTTTGCCGTTGCCATACTCGCCCTGATTGGATTATTCCCATTCGGAAAAACCGTAGCTGGACAACGCTGTTGGTACGCCATAGGAAGTTTTACTTTACAGCCTTCTGAGTTTGCCAAAGCCGCAACATCATTAGCATTAGCCAAATACCTGAGTGATGTTCAAATCAATTTAAAACACACTAATCGGCAACTTCAAGCCTTAACAATTGTATTTTTACCTGTTCTTTTGATTCTCCCTCAACCCGATCCAGGAAGTGCTTTAATTTACTTTTCGTTCTTTTTTGTGCTCTTTAGAGAAGGTTTACCTGGTTGGTATTTAGGAACTGGTTTAGTCGCAATAATTGTTTTCATACTGACTTTGGTCTTCGAGAATTCACTAATAGTCGTACTAATCGCTACAGTAGTTTTAGTCATTCATTATTTACGCAGTCGTTTAATTGAACGCAATATCATTGGCAGTTTAATCATATTGGCGCTTGTCACTATCTTCTCCTTTTCGGTGAGTTTTGTATTCAATAATGTATTCAAACAACACCACCGTGACCGTTTCAATATTTTACTCGGAAAAGATGTAGACGAACGCGGAATTGGCTATAACACCGATCAATCTGAAATTGCTATTGGATCAGGTCGTTGGATTGGCAAAGGATTTCTTGAAGGAACGCAAACCAAAGGCGGATTCGTACCCGAACAACATACCGATTATATTTTTACTACCGTTGGTGAAGAATGGGGATTTTTAGGTTCTGTTTTTGTAATCGGACTTTTCGTAGGCTTAATCGTTCGAATCATCTATTTGTCCGAACGACAGAAGACCAAATTCAGCAGGGTTTACGGCTATTGCGTAGCCAGTATACTGTTCATTCACTTTTTCGTCAACATCGCCATGGTAATTGGAGTTTTCCCAACCATCGGAGTTCCGTTGCCGTTTTTCTCATACGGTGGCTCTGGTCTTTGGGGTTTTACCATCTTACTGTTCATCTTCTTAAAAATGGATGCCAATAAAGTCAATGAGTGGTAATTTTTGAAGCTAATCCAGCCATTCATTACAAGAATTTTGCAATCCAAACCTTTTTGTAAAAAGCAAAAAAGCTTCTTAGGTCGCTTTTTTTCTTTAACAAAAACTGGCTTGTCTTCGCAAAATTGCTTTCCATTACTGTCTGGGCTATTTGAAACTCCAGTTTTTATAGTCACTATTTTTTTCTAAACGAACTTCATCTGCATCATTCAATTTCGGAAAGAAATCAATTCCAGTGCGCTTTTCAACTTCATCTACCGAAACCACAAACTCATATAACGGTCGGTCACTATCGCGGTGCGGAACCAAAAATGCAATCATTTTATAATCACCATCGTTTTCATCCAACAAAACTTTGTAAAAATAATTCGGAACCGTTACGTCTTCATCCCCAATTGTCGGTAAATTTTCATCTAAAACTCCACCTGTAACCACGTAAATTCCATCGTACTTTCCTGCCCAATACCGCACTTTTTGCTCCAATCGATTCCAAATACCTTCATTAAAATCGTGCAATTGAGGCGAAATATTCGAAGTATAAAACGTTTCATCAAAAGCCGATTTCGAATACTTTCGGTCGCCCGCCGGACAAAGATGTCCTTTGTCATAACCCGAACGACGGTAGTTTTTCCAATCTGCCGAAGCACTACTCACTTTTGGATCTTCAATAAAAAAAGGGCGCTTAAAATAGTTGTTGTTATAATTGAGTTCGCTTTTTTTCAATTCATACGCCACCCATTCGGCTTGTTCATTTTCTTCAGAATACGATAAAATATAACCCTCGTGTTCAATAATTTGATTCGTGGTTGACGAAGGCAAAAAATCAAAATCACTACTTGCCTTTTCAACAGTTTGATCTTTAGAACTTACTTTGACTTCAGTAGTAGTTACTTCTCTTTCATTATCCATACGACAGGAAACACTGAGTGTAGTAAATATTAGACAGCCGATTCCTTTATAAATCCAATTTTTATTCATATATTTATACTTCATAATTTGTTCAAAGAAACAATATTAGAGAAACATAAAAAAGAATACTAATTAAATTAAAGAAAAATGAAATTAAAACTTTTAATAGCTGGAGTTGCTTTATTTGGAATGCAAATGGCGACTGCTCAAGAAACTGTAATTGATTCAGCAGCAGTACAGAAGGAAAGGCTTGAACAACAACTGAAAGAAGACAAGCAAGCCCTAAAAGAACAAGAGCGAATTGAAAAAGAGCGAAAAGACGCCGAGAAGAAACAGAAAGACATGGAAGAGCGTCAGGAGAAGTTAGAAAAAGAACAAAAAAAGGCTGAAAAAGAATTGAAGAAAGCCGAAAAAGAGCAAAAAAGATTAGAATCGGCTCAGAAAGACGTTAGAAAATACGAAGACAAATTGGACAAAGCGAGAAAAGACTTGAACAAGAAAGAAACTAAATTCGCCAAAGCCAAAGCCAAAGGAAAACTTTCTCCGGTAGACATTGAAAAAGCAAACGTTGACATCACCAAACAACAATTAAAAATCAAAGAAATCGAAGAAGATATCGAGAAAGCCAAAAAGAAACTTAGAAAATTGCAATAAATAAAAAAAGCCTAGTCGATTGAACTAGGCTTTTTTTATGCAGAACAATTGAGATTAAGACTTGATTAATTTCTCTTTCTTGTCTTTAGATGTCAAACCTTTTTTAAATCCGCTATTAGGCTGTAAATCATCTAAAACACGGATTGCTTCTTCAATGTAAATATCATTGGATAATGTTTGGAACCAATCTTCTCTTTTCTCTTTCAAAGACAAATTGTTTTTGAGCAATTCTTTTTCATAATCCAACGTTGCAAAAGGCAATTGATTGGTGTATTCTTTTAAAGATTTGAACTTTTTATTGGCTTCCTCTAATTTCTTTTGTTCTTCTCTGAACTTTTGCAATTGCAAGCTGTACACATTTTCATTTCTTCTGATATCGCTCCATTTTGCATACTCATCAATCAATTTGAATTGCGGGTTATTAGCAATACGCATTTTACTATTCGCTATAGCGGCATCAAAATTGGACGATTTATCCCAAGTTTTATAATTTGCTGGCGCGATTTTATCCCAAGGCATAGCGTTTTCGATATCGCGTTCACCCATTTTTAGATAACTGTATTGATCAGGCATAAAAACATCGCTGGTTACTCCTTCAAGCTGAGTTGAACCACCATTAATTCTGTAAAATTTCTGAGTAGTCGTTTTTAAAGCACCCAAATCTCCGTATTCACTTCCTCTGATGAATTGATTCAAATCGATTACATTTTGAACCGTTCCTTTACCGTACGATTGTTTACTTCCAATAATTACGGCTCTTTTGTAATCTTGCATTGCTGCAGCCAAAATTTCAGATGCCGATGCAGAGAAACTGTTTTGCATGATTACCAATGGTCCATCCCATTGAATTTTTGGATCTTTATCAGATAGCACTTCTTTTTTTCCAGCAGCCGATTGAATTTGAACAATCGGACCTTGATCGATGAACAATCCAGCAATATCAACAACGGTTTTCAATGAACCACCACCATTATCTCTAACATCCATTACAATTCCTTGAACGCCTTCTGCTTTTAAGCGTTCTACTTCTATGGCAATATCTTTACCAGCATCTCTACTGTCTTTGTTTTCAAAATCAATGTAGAATTTTGGCAAATAAATAATACCGTATTTCACCCCATTTCGATCAATAATACACGATTTAGCGTAGGTTTCTTCAATTTCAACCTCATCTCTAATAATGGTAATTACTTTTATAGTTCCATCGGCTTTCTTCACGGTCAAACGAACTTCAGTTCCTTTTGGTCCTTTAATTTTTTTCACCACATCATCCAAACGCATTCCGACAACTTCAATTGGTTCGCCATCGGCTTGAGCCACTTTCAAAACGATGTCACCTGCTTCAAGTTCTTTTCCTCTCCAAGCTGGACCACCCAAAATAAGTTCGGTGATTTCGGTAAAATCGTTTTTCTTTTGTAAACGAGCACCAATTCCTTCTAATTTACCACTCATACTAATATCGAAACGCTCTTTTTCTTCCGGAGCAAAATAGGAAGTATGAGGATCAAAACGCGCTGTAATCGCATTGATGTAAACTGAGAACCAATCTTTTCGCTCCAATTCTTTAACAAAAGTGAAGTATTCGTTCAATGATTTTAACGAACTTTCTCTACTTTCTTTTTCAAGATCAGCATACGACTTCGATAAGATTTCAGTTTTGGTTTTTTCAATTTTGTCTTTTTGTGCTTGCGACATCTTATCGTACTTCGCTTTTTCGCTTTCCGATTTTTCAGCAACAATGCCTGATTTAGCATCGTCTTGCATCTTTAATTTATCAGCAAGATTAGATAGAACCGTCAACTTCAATTGTTTTCTCCAACGCTCATTCAATTCTTTCTTGTTTTTAGCATAAGGTAGTTTTTCGTAATCTGTATCAATTTCTTCAGCCACATTAAAGTCGAATGGTTTATCCAAAATCTCTTCATAAATTGATTTCGTTTCATTCATACGTTGCACCAAACGATTGTAGGTCAAATCGAAGAAATCCAGCTTCTTCTCGAGGATTTGATCATCGATTTTCAATTCATACTTCGCAAATTCATCAATATCCGACTGCAGAAAATAGCGTTTTGACGGATCTAAAGCTTCAATATAATCTTTGTAAATGCCTTTTGACAAATCATCATCAAAGGTTTTCGGGCTGTAATGACCTTTCTCTAAAACGTAGGTCAACAGTTCAATTAATAATTTATCTTTTTCCGGATCTTCGGCATTCGTTTTTGGAATAAAACTCCACAAGCCAACCGATAAGGCCAGCACGACCAAAAGCACTTTATAATTCCTTTTCATAAATTGAAGTATTGTATTCATTAAATTTTTCAACTAAATTATATAAAAAATTATGCCAAAATAAACCCTAACGCATAATTTTTTGTTAAACTATAATCCAAATACTAACTGAATGTTAATATTAGCCAAAGTTATAAAAAATGTGTAGCAATAAGTAGTAATTTAAGTATTTTTGTTACAAATTGAATTCCAAAAACAACTTTATTAAATGCCAAAAAAACCACTAATTTTAGTAACCAACGACGACGGAATTAACGCACCGGGCATTCGTGCTTTAATTGAAGTCATGAGCGAATTGGGCAATGTTGTTGTAGTTGCTCCTGATAGCCCGCAAAGCGCAATGGGGCACGCAATTACCATCAATAGCACACTTTACATCAACACCATTTCTAAGGAAAATGCCACCATAAAAGAATACAGTTGCTCTGGAACTCCGGTAGATTGTGTGAAAATTGCAGTCAATGAGATTTTAAAACAAAAACCTGATTTGTGTGTTTCTGGAATCAATCACGGTTCCAATTCATCAATCAATGTGATTTATTCAGGAACCATGAGCGCGGCTGTTGAAGCGGGAATTGAAGGTATTCCGTCAATCGGTTTTTCACTTTTAGATTACAATTGGAATGCTAATTTTGAACCTATAAAATCGTTTGTCAAAAAAATTGCCTCCGAAGTGTTGAAAAACAAATTGCCCGATGGTGTTATTTTGAATGTGAATTTTCCTAAATTGGATGAAGATAAAATCAAAGGAATTAAAGTATGCAGACAAGCCAAAGCCATTTGGGAAGAACGATTTGACAAACGTCAAACTCCGATGGGAAAAGATTACTATTGGTTGGCAGGAGAATTTGTCAATTTAGACAAAGGTGAAGACACTGATGAATGGGCGTTAGCCAACGGATATATTTCTATTGTTCCCGTTCATTACGATATGACGGCGCATCATGCTATACAAACAATAACTAATTGGGATATTTAATTATGAACAAAGATCTTTTGTTAGGAATTTTATTGGGACTTATTGCCTCATTTGTAGGCACTTATTTGTACGTTTCCCTCTTTACTGATTTCAATTTAATTCAAGATTACAAATTATTGAATTTTAGTGGATTATTAGGAAAGGTAATCACTTTAGGCACTATTTTAAGTGTACTTACTTTTATATTCTTCTTTTACAAAAAAAAGGATTCGATTGCCAAAGGTGTTTTAATTTCAGTAATTGCATTAGTGATTCTTACCTTTTTTGTTTAATCAATTTCTAAATAATGAAAAAACTGCATCTGCTTATTAGTCTTCTATTTTCGTTATTTTCTTTCGCTCAAAGCAACACTGAAACTACGATAACCAAAATAATAATAGTGCGTCACGCCGAAAAAGCAGACGATGGAACTAAAAATCCGCCTTTATCCGCCGAAGGAATGTTGCGTGCCGAACGATTGAGCACCATGCTTGCTGATTTAAAAATTGATAAATTGTACGCTACTCCTTTTCTTCGTACCAATCAAACTTTGACTCCATTGTCTAAGAAATTTACTATTCCAATTGATAATTATGAGGCTTCTGATGTTGCTTTTGCTGAACAACTTTTACAAAAAGAAAAAGGCAAAACAATTGTCATTGCTGGGCATTCTAACTCATCACCTACTTTAGTGAATCGGTTGATAAAGAAAGAACTATATCAAAAATTAGACGAATCGGTTTTTAGTAAAATCTGGATTTTGACTTTCAAAGGCGACGAATTGATTGATTGCAGTTTATTAAATTACTAAACATGAAGTACTACATTATTGCTGGCGAAGCATCGGGTGATTTACACGGTTCCAATTTGATGAAGGCGTTGTACGAAGAAGATCCACAAGCTGATATTCGGTTTTGGGGTGGCGATTTGATGCAAAATGTAGGCGGAACTTTAGTAAAACACTACCGTGAACTAGCCTTTATGGGTTTTGCCGAAGTGGTAATGAATTTGAGAACCATCTTTAATAACATTGCTTTTTGCAAACAAGACATCGAACAATTTCAACCCGATGTAATTGTCTTTATTGATTATCCTGGTTTCAACATGCGCATTGCCAAATGGGCTAAAGAGAAGGGAATTGCAACGCATTACTACATTTCACCTCAAATTTGGGCATGGAAAGAAAACCGCATCAAAGCCATCAAAAGAGATTTTGACAAATTGTATGTGATTCTGCCTTTTGAAAAAGATTTTTACGAAAAGAAACATCATTTTCCGGTTGAATTTGTGGGTCATCCTTTAATTGATGCGATTTCGAATAGACAAAAAACTACCTTAGAATCTTTTTGTGCTGAATTTAATTTAGATACCAAACCCATCATTGCCATTTTGCCTGGAAGCAGAAAACAGGAAATTACCAAAATGCTTTCTGTGATGTTGAGCGTTGTAGATGATTTTCCTGATTATAACTTCGTTGTGGCAGGCGCACCAAGTCAGGATGCGTCTTTTTATCATACTATCATCGGCAACAAAAAAGTGACTCTGATTCAGAATCAAACTTATAAATTACTCGATGTTGCTCATGCCGCAATGGTGACTTCGGGAACAGCAACATTGGAAACCGCACTTTTTAAAGTTCCAGAAGTAGTCTGTTATAAAGGAAGTTGGGTTTCGTATCAAATTGCCAAGCGCATCATTACACTGAAATACATCTCATTGGTCAATTTGATTATGGATGAAGAAGTGGTAACCGAATTGATTCAAGGTGAATGCAATCCGAAGCGAATCAAAGCCGAATTAACCCAACTTTTAGACCAAAACCACCGGAACAAATTGGCTCAAAAATACGACGAATTAGAAACTAAATTAGGTGGAATCGGCGCTAGTAAAAAAACGGCACAACTTATTGTACACAGTAAATAGAATTGCAAAAATGCTAAGGAAAAGCTGCTACTTATTGTTTCTATTGATCGCGATTGCATCGTGTAAATCGAGTAAACCTGCCATCATTACTTCTAAAAAAGACGGTACAAAAAAAGCTAAATACGAAGGCAATTTGAATATTCGTCTGACTAAAAACGACTCAAAAAAGTCTTCAGGAAAACAAGAAAACATTAGCATCACTTCATCGAGCAGTTTGATTACTTGTGATGATACCGATTTGCTCATTGATTTGCTCATTGATGCGAGTTTGGATAATGTTGGATCGCCGTATCGCTACGGTGGAACTACCAAAAGTGGTTTTGATTGTTCGGGCTTGCTATTCACCACTTTTAAAAATCACAATATTATTTTGCCGAGAACATCAAGCGAAATGTCTAAAGTGGGAAAAGACATCCGATTGAATAATGCCAAAAAAGGCGATTTAATTTTCTTTTCAACCAATGGAAAAGGCACGATCAATCATGTTGGTTTTGTAGTTGATGTTAGAAACGACGACGTTCAATTTGTGCATTCTTCGACTCAAAAAGGAGTTATTATTTCGTCTACCCAAGAAGCGTATTATAAAAAAACTTATATTTCTACTCGACGAATCTTTGAGTAAATAAAAAAATCACTACTTTTATTCTTTTAATTATTCAGTTGTTATCATTTGATAAAAATTGAATAGCATCTACGCCATTTAATAATTATATACGCCACGTTATGAAAGTAATGCATTTCCCATTAGCAAAAATTGCTATCGCCTTTATTGTAGGTTTATTCATCGCTCACTTCGGCAATTTCTCAAGTCTTTTTACGATTGTTTTCTTTAGCCTTTCATTTCTGATTGCAGTAGTTTCTATTATTAGCAAACAAAAAAAGTATTTTGGTTTTTGTATTTTGATTGCTTCCTTTGGATTGGGTTTACTGATTGACTTCATTCATTTCGAACCCAATCGCAACCATCATTATCTCCATTCAATTACGGATGAAAACGAATTATTTTTAGTCGAAATTAGGATTAAAGAGCGACTCAAAAGCACACTTTATAACGAACGCTATACTGCCGAAGTTGTCGCACTTAACAATCGTAAAAGCAGTGGAAAAATCATCTTCAATTTGCGCAAAGACAGCCTCAACAAAAACTTCCCTATTGGTTCTACGTTACACCTATCATCTTCCTTTTACAAAAACAAAAAACCAAGCAATCCCAATCAATTTGATTATGGAAGCTACTTGGCCAATCAAAACATTTATGCGCAAATTTACACTAACATAAATGAACTAAAAATCAATCCAAAGATTCAAAAAAACTGGAGTTATTATGCCGCCATAATCCGAAACAGAATCATTCGAAATTTAGAATCACGTCATTTTAAAAAAGAGGAATTAAGCATTGTAATTGCACTTATTTTAGGACAACAACAAGACATTAGCAAAGAAGTCTTACGTGATTATCAATACGCTGGAGCAGTACATATATTATCGGTTTCAGGATTACATGTGGGATTTATTTTGCTCTTCATCACTGCGCTTTTAAAACCAATTCCGAACAACCGAAAAGGAACAACTATAAAACTAATAATTACATTAATCGGTTTGTGGATTTTTGGAGCATTAGCTGGTTTAGCGCCATCGGTAGTCCGATCGGTAACCATGTTTAGCTTTGTGGCTATTGGTTTGTTTTTAAGAAGAAGCGTAAACATTTACCATTCGCTTTTGGTTTCGATGTTTTTGATATTACTTTTTCAACCCTCTTTTTTGTTTGATGTTGGGTTTCAATTGAGTTATTTGGCGTTGTTTTTCATTATTTGGTTGCAACCCATTTTTAAATCAATTTGGTCGCCTAAATCAAAGATTGTGACTTATTTTTGGGACATCATTACCGTTTCTTTTGCAGCACAAATTGGCACTTTGCCACTGAGTATTTATTATTTCCATCAGTTTCCTGGATTGTTTTTTGTCACTAACATCATTGTTCTGCCATTGTTAAGCATTGTTTTGGCAATTGCTTTGATAGTAGTTGTATTAGCCAGTTTTGATTGTGTTCCGTTGCATCTAATGAAACTTTTGGAATGGAGTATTGAACTATTGAATGACATTATAGCATGGATTGCTTCGTTTGAAGATTTTATTTTCAAAGACATTCCGATGAGCACATCAATGATGTGGAGTGCATATTTAGTAGTTATTGCCGTCTTTATTTTAATCGAAAAACCAAATTATAGAAAACTTGTAACGGCTTTAATTACTATTATGTTTTTTCAAATTAGCTGGATGTACACTCAGTTTCAAACTCAAAATGAATCAGAATTAATTGTTTTTCACCAAAAGAAAAAAAGTTTGATTACTGAGCGAAATTCTAGAAATGTGATAGTATATTCTAACGATACTATCCTAAAAAACGCGAATGAAAATTGGACGTTGAACTCTTATTTGGTTGCCAATTTTTGCAAAGTTGAAAAATCAAATCCGTTGAAGAACTTCTACTATTTTAAGAATAAAAAAATTGTAGTAATTGACAGTTCTGGAATTTATGTAAACAAAAAACCAGATGTTTTAATCTTGATTAATTCGCCTAAATTGAATTTAGAGCGATTACTTCAGACGCATAAACCCAGAGAAATTGTGGCTGATGCTTCCAATTACAAAAGTTATAAGAAACTGTGGAAAGCAACCTGTGAAAAAGAAAAAATCCCTTTTCACGATACTTCAGAAAAGGGATTTTATAAGTTGTAATTATTTTTTAGCTACTTTCTTCTTTTTGGAAGGTTTAGCATACGGAGTGAATTTTTGAATAATTGGATTTGCAACATTGAGCCAAGCTGTTGGTCCGCCAGCTACATAACCCGTATTACCCAATTGCTCAAAATTGGTTTTTCCGTTCAATTCACCAGCTTTAACAAAGTGAACTGTTGGATAACCTCGTACGGCAAAAACCTGTTGCAATTCCATGTTTTGTTGCTTCTCTGCATCCGATTGCGTGCTTTTTCTAGGAAAATCAAGTTCAACAAGAACCACATTTTTCTTTGCCCAATCAATGAATTCTGGAGTTTTAAACACTTCTTTTTGCAAACGAATACACCATCCGCACCAATCACTTCCTGTGAAGAATAAAAACAAAGGTTTATTTTCTTTCTTTGAGATTTCGATGGCCTTTTTCATGTCTTTATGCCAAGTTAATTCTTGTGCCTCAACCGACAATGAACCTAGAACCAATAGTAATGTTACGATTATTTTCTTCATGTTTCTTTAAATTTATTTTACAAATATAGACAAAAATGATACCACGATTTGTCGGCTATTTTACTTCTTGCATTAATTTTTTTACGAGAGGAGAAATAGCGATTAGAACTACTCCTGAAATCACGGCATAAATAGCAAGTTGTTGATATCCGTCGGTATAGGTTATTAATTTTTCAGCTTTTGTAGCATTTTCATTAGCGCTCACCATTCCGGCGCCCAATATTCCTGCTGCGTATTGACCATAAGCACTTGCCAAAAACCACATTCCCATCATAACGGCTTGTAATTTTAAAGGTGCTAATTTGGTCATAATAGAAAGACCAATTGGCGACAAGCACAATTCACCAAAAGTGATGATAAAATAAGCAAGAGTGAACATTTCTAATGATGTCAATCCATTTGCATCCGCAAAAAATCGCGTACTGTAAAAAGTATAAAAGGCTAAGGCTAAGAATAAAAATCCGAGTCCAAATTTCACTACAGTATTCGGTTCTGATTTTCGATTACTCATCCAAATCCAAGCTATTCCTAAAAGTGGCGCAAAAATGATGACAAAGAGCGAATTGGCCGCATTGTTGACTCCGTTAGGATCTAATGTCAGTCCAAAAATATCATTATCTAAATTATTTGCGGCAAATAGACTCAACGAACCACCGCTTTGTTCAAAAAAGGCCCAAAATAAGATGGAGAAAATGATGAATACCATTGCGGCTATCAACTTTTTATTTTCATTAATAGAGAAATTTCTCATTTCGTAAGCCAAATAGAGTAAAGTAATTGGACCAATGGTATACATGAAATAATCGGTATATTCTGGATTTGACACCATTGCCATAATTAGTGGAATGGCTAGAATAGTTCCGATGTAGGTTGCATACTCATAGAGTTTTCTCTTCGAATTATCCAAATGCATTAGAGGTGAAATTCCGATGGTTGAGAGGCTTTTTTGAGTAAATACAAATGTCAGCAAACTGATGGTCATTACAATTCCGGCCAAACCAAAGGCCAAATTCCACGAATAGTTTTTACCTAGATATATACAAGCATAACCTCCGAGAAGTGCTCCGATGTTGATTCCGGAGTAAAACAATGAAAATCCGGCATCTCTACGAGTATCATTTGCTTTGTATAGCGTTCCGACCATTGTAGAAATGTTAGGTTTAAAAAAACCAGTACCAATAACTGTAAACGAAATTCCTAAAAAGAAAAACTTTTGCGGATTGACGGCCAAAATAATACTTCCGATGATCATCATGATTCCACCCCAAAAAAGCGACTTTCTATAACCCAATATTTTATCGGCAAACAAACCACCGATAAAGGTAAAAGCATATACAAAAGCTTGAGTTGCTCCGTATTGCAAATTGGCTACTTTTTCGTTCATCAGCAATTGATCAACCATAAAAAAAGTAAGCATTCCGCGCATTCCGTAGAAACAAAAACGTTCCCACATCTCACTGAAAAACAAATACCACAGTTGTTTTGGGTATTTACCTTCAAAATTTTGAATCTGTTCGATTGTAAGGTCTTTTTCCATAGTTTTAGTTGATTCCGTGATCTCTCATCACTTTATTTAGATTTTTAACTAAGGCAAACATCAGTACAGTTGCAAACATTAATAATCCGAAATTAATCCAAAAGAAATTGGCTTTATCATCATAAGTATCCCACATACTGGCTAAAACACCGCTTAATTTATTTCCAATAGAGGTTGATAAAAACCATCCGCCCATCATTAAAGCGGTGATGTTTTTTGGTGATAATTTAGATACAACCGACAATCCCATCGGACTTAGAAACAATTCTCCAATAGTAATCACACCATAATTAGCTACTAACCACCAAACTGATACTTTTTCGGCTCCATTGTTTCCGATTTGAACTGCTGCTACCATTACTAAAACAGACAAGGCAGAAATTAATAACCCGAAAGCAATTTTAGTTGGTGTGGAAGGTTCTTTTTTCCTTGCTCTTAAATAAGTAAAAAAGGCAACCACTAATGGCGTTAAAATAATTACCCAACCTGGATTAATCGACTGACTTAAACTGGTTACCCAAACACTGATTTTGCTTCCTTCTTGGGGCAAAGTCTCTTTAGAAGTATTTCTGAAATAAACAGGATAATCAACTGTTTTTTTAACCTCACCGTTTTCTTTTTGAAGTCGGAATTGCTCATCGTACAACTCCGTTTCGGTTTTTTCATAGGTTAGTTCTTTTGACAAAACTAAAGCTGAAAATACTTTTTCGGTTGTACCTGTTACTTGTCTATCAGTATAGCGATCGGCCCAAGTATTAAGAGCAGAACCATTTAATTTAAAAACGGCCCAAAATAAAATTACAACGGCAAAAATGGACAATAAAGCACCGATAGGCCTTTTGTCTTCTACTTTGGCTTTGAAATACAAACTTCCGTAGAAAAAAATCACGG
Source organism: Flavobacterium sp. (assembly GCF_035299245.1). Taxonomy (GTDB): domain Bacteria; phylum Bacteroidota; class Bacteroidia; order Flavobacteriales; family Flavobacteriaceae; genus Flavobacterium. The sequence goes on from NZ_DATGWY010000008.1 coordinate 79,530, forward strand.
GTATACATGCAAAAATAAAGGCATCGGTACTGTCTGAACCAAAAATGGCACTGTCCGTATTGATATCGGACTGAACTCCTTTGATTAACCATCCAATAATTCCAAAAACAATTGATGGTAATAAAATAAAAAGTACAATTTTGTAAAAAGGCATATCGCCTTGTTGAAAACCTTTCTTCTCCGTTTTATCTCCATAATGTTTAGTTCCTAGTAAAAACACAATTACTCCTATAAACATTCCAACTCCAGCAGCCATAAAAGCATATTGCCATCCTAATAAAATTTGCAATGCGGCACCAAAAAAATTACAAATGAAAGCTCCAATATTGATTCCCATATAGAAAATATTATAGCCTTCGTCTTTCTTTTCTTTGTATTGTTCATCGTTGTAGAAATTCCCTAATAGTGTTGAAATATTCGGTTTGAAGAATCCATTTCCAACAATTACCAAAGTCATGGCAACATAAAGCATGGTGATGTTGTGAATTCCCATCATAAAATAACCTGCGCCCATCATCAATCCACCAATGACAATTGATTTTTTATACCCAAGATAACGGTCGGCCACCAAACCACCAATAAAAGGCGTTAAGAATACCAGAGCGATAAAAGTTCCATACAAGTCAGAAGCTTCTTTTTCGGTCATAGCAAAACCGGCTTCTACATCTTTAAGATACAGGGTAAAAATACCAATCATTAAATAGTATCCGAAACGTTCCCACATTTCAGATAAAAACAAAAAGGGCAATGCCTTAGGATGACTTTTCCACATAATAATGATGATTAAAAAAAACCTCCAGAAATGTTCTGAAGGTTTTCAAATATAATAAAAAATATTTTTTAAACCTTGAGTCTTATTTTACTGCAACTTCAACGTGATCATTGTGCATTCTTTTCTCTAACCAAGAACTTAATACAAACAATATAGCTGCTGCAATTCCTGACATTAAAATAAACAAGACAAAGAATTCATACAAGTTAGTGATTTGAAATCCTAAGAATGAAGTTGCTCCACCTGTTCCATCTTCTCCACCCGGAATCAAAGCACTCAATGTTCCTGCAAATTTATTTGCTGCAGCATTAGCTAAAAACCATGTTCCCATCATTAACGATGACAAACGTAAAGGAGCTAATTTTGAAACCATTGACAACCCAATTGGTGACAAACACAATTCTCCGATTGTATGAATTACATACAAACCAATTAACCACCACATTGATACTTTTTCACCTAATCCTAAACCTTTAACAGCAATAGCAATTACAACATATCCTAGTGCTACTAATCCTAATCCAATAGCCATTTTCTTAGGCGATGATGGCTCTAATTTTCTAGCGTATAAGAATCCCCAAACTATAGTCATAATTGGAGCTAGAGCAATAACTGCTAATGGGTTGACCGATTGAAAATAAGAAGCTGGCATTTCCCAACCAAACAATGTTCTTTCAGTTTGTCTGTCAGCAAAAAGAGTTAATGATGCACCTGCTTGTTCGAATGCACCCCAAAAGAAGATTACGAAGAAAGCAAGAATAAAAATCACAGTAATTCGTTGTGTTTCAATTTTTGATAAGCTTTTATCACTGAAGATTAAAACAGGCATTAATATCATTGCGCCATAGATAAAGTAGCTGATGATATCAACATCACTTTTGAACATTTGCTTGAAATTCAACATAAAGAAAATTATTGCAATCGAACCAACTATCATTCCGATACTTTTTGCATCTAATTTTTTAACAGGTAAACCAATGTGTTTTCCTTCTTCAGAAATAAGGTATTTTTTTTGTCCAACAATAAAAGCAACTAAACCTAACAACATACCAACACAAGCAGCCAAAAATCCCCATTTGAAATCCATAGAACCACAAACTAAAGGTGAAAAGAAAGCACCTAAATTGATTCCCATATAGAAAATGGTAAATGCACTATCAATTCTTCTGTCGTTAGCAGGATACAACTGACCCACCATAGTTGAGATATTCGGTTTAAAGAAACCATTTCCAATAATAATTGCTGTTAATCCTAACCACATTAGCGAAACTCCACCGTCTGCTCCTGCCGAAGCACTTAAAAACATAAAAAACTGACCGATAGCCATCAGCAAACCTCCGATAACAATACTTCTTCTATTTCCTAAGAATTTATCACATAAATAACCTCCTAAAAGCGGTGTTAAGTATACCAAACCTGTATAACTCCCATAGATTTCGGAAGCATCTGCATCCTTCATTAACAATACTTTGGTCATAAACAAAATGAAAATTGCTCTCATTCCGTAATAACTAAATCGTTCCCACATCTCGGTAAAGAATAGGAAGTAAAGTCCTTTTGGATGTCCTGTTTTTACTGTTTTTTCACTCATAATTATTGTTTTAGTTTATATTTAGTTGATTAATAACTTCTTTTGATAATTGACAATGTCATCGTTTGATAGTGCAAAGTACAAACTATTGCAATTAAATAATAATCAAAAATTGAGAAATCACTAAAAATAAGCTTTTGTGAGTAATTGTTACTGAAGAAAAAAGAAGTTTTAGACAAATTCTTTGTACTGCCCATTGTCAATATTACGAGTAAATTCAAGCAATAGCGAATCATTTATCTCAATATATTCAGGCAAAAAACGAAGTCGGTATTTGGCTTGACCTATGAATGTAAAAAAGTCGTTTCTGGTAATTTTCATGTCGTCTTCAAGCTCTAAAATGGCATTTATGTTGTCAATAATTCTACTCAAATAGGTTTGACTTAGAATTTCGCCACCGTTAAAAACTTCGATACACATGTTTTCTTCGGATGCAAATTTTCGTCTAATGGCAAACTTTAGTAAATTATTAAACTGGGTTGTTTTGTTTCCGAAGTTGATGGTTTGATTTAAGATATTTTTGGATGGAATGGACAGTTCAACCACGTTCCAATTCACAAAATTAATCTTCATAGTTGTGGCTTCAGGCAATTGCGATAATTCCAACACCCAACTGGTTCCTAAAACTAAAAAGATGAATATAAGCGTCGTTTTAGCAATCAATTTGGCTAAATCAATGCTCGATGAATAATTCTCAAAATTAAATACATAAGGCACTTGAGTGATGAATAAAACAATCATGCTCAAAACCGCAATGATGGCCACACTTTTCATCTTCCGATTGTAGAACGTTCGATAAAGAGAAATAATTAAAAACCAAGTTAGTATGGCCGACAACACTAAATCGGGAATCGTATTGAATCGAATGCCGTAGGTGTTAATGGTTTCACCAAAAAAGAGAGCAATCAACAATGAAATTAAGGAAAGCCCAACGAAGAAAAATAAAATTCTAGTAGTACTTTTTTTATTGTTGTACAGGTATTCGGGTGAATTATCAAAATAGTACAATGCCAATATCAGAAACAATGAATTCAGTATAGAAAACATGTTCTGACTGATCAAAATCAGCCAACTATTGGTATTAAAGTTATTGAAAACAATAATCAACAGCGAGGAAAATGACCAAACAAACACCGAAAAACTAATGAATAGCAATCCTTTGTCAAATCGTTTGATGGCAATTTCAGAAGTTAATTTTTGTTTGAATTTATTCTGAACTACCAACCAAATAGAAAGCAATAAAAACCCACCAATTAAAGAAATTAATAATTCTGTTATTAAGTAAAATTGATGTTGCTCCATTTTTTACAACTTCTCTTTGATAAAATTGGTCATTTTGGTAAACAATTGAATTCGGGTTTTTCCACCAAATATTCCGTGATTTTTATCCGGATAAATCGCCCAATCAAACTGTTTATTGGCTTGAATTAAGGCTTCTATCATTTGCATACTGTTTTGCACGTGAACATTATCATCGGCTGTTCCGTGTATCAAAAGGAAATTTCCTTTCAATTTGCTTACGTGATTAATAGGCGAATTATCATCGTAACCGCTCGCATTTTCTTGTGGAGTTTGCATGTATCTTTCGGTATAAATACTGTCGTAAAACCTCCAATTGGTCACTGGCGCAACCGCAATTGCCATTTTGAATACATCGTTTCCTTTGAACAAACAGTTACTCGACATGAATCCGCCGTACGACCAACCAAAAATTCCAATTCTGCTTTTATCTACATAGGAATAATTTCCAATCACTTTTGCGGCATCGATTTGATCTTCTACTTCAAATTTCCCTAATTCTTTTTGAGTACATTTTTTAAATTCGGCACCTTTGAAACCCGTTCCTCTTCCGTCAACACAAACGGTAATGTAACCTTCTTGCGAAAGCATCACGAACCACATATCGTTGGTATCCAACCAATCATTGGCTACTTGTTGTGAACCCGGACCTGAATACTGATACATAAAAACAGGATATTTTTTGCTGGCATCAAAATTCTTAGGTTTGATCATCCAAGCGTTGAGTTTATGACCTTTCTCGGTAGTCAATTCGAAAAACTCTTTGGTAGGCAAATCGTACTTTTTTAATTTATCTAACAATGCTGTGTTATCTACAATAGATTGCACTTGTTTTCCATCTTTTGAATTGTTCAAAGTGTACGTCATTGGCACGGTTGACGACGAATACGTGTTGATGAAATACGTAAAATCCGGACTAAAAGTCGCTGCATTGGTACCAACTTGTTGTGATAATTTCACTTTCTTTTTACCATCGAGTGAGATTTTGTACACATCTCTCAAAGTAGATCCATTTTCAACTGATTGATAAAAAACTGTCTTAGTCTTTTCATCAAAACCATAGTAATTAGTTACTTCCCAATTGCCTTTGGTCACCTGATTTTTCAACTTTCCTGTTTTATCATACACATAAATATGGTTGTAACCGTCTTTTTCGGAAGTCCAAATAAAACTGTTGTCTTTTAAAAAAGTTAAATTATCAGTCACATCAACATACGCTTTGTCTTTTTCATTTAAAACCACTTTCGCAACTCCGGTAGTTCCATCCACAAAAATCAAATCCAAATTATCCTGATGACGATTCAAAACTTGAGCACTCAATACATTAGCATCATTGGTCCATTTCATTCGAGCAATGTAAAAATCGTTGTAACTTCCCAAATTGATAGTTTTTGACGATTTTCCGTTCACATCATAAACATGCAATGAAACTATAGCGTTCTTCTCGCCCGCTTTGGGATATTTAAAAGTCTCAGCCGTTGGATACAAAGCTTTTTTATACAAATCCATTGAAAATTGTGGCACCTCAGTTTCATCAAAACGAATGTAAGCCAGTTTTTTGCTGTCGGCGCTCCAATCAAAAGCGCGTACAAAAGCAAATTCTTCTTCGTATACCCAATCCGTAATTCCGTTTATGATGGCATTTTTCTTACCATCAGTAGTTACTTGGGTTGTATTTTTTGAAGCAATGTCGTAAATGAATAAATCATTGGATTTGGCAAAACCGATTTTGGTTCCGTCTGGAGAAAACGTTGGCTCTTGAACTTGCTCCAAAACCTTAGTTAGTTCTTTTGTAGCCAAATTATAAAGGTAATAATCGGCGGTAAAAGAATGACGAAAGATAGGAGCCGAATTGTTGGCTATCAAGATTTGTTTTTCGTCTTTGCTGAAGGTGTAACTATCAATTCCATCGCTCAATTGAGAATGATTTTTAGTATCTAATAATGTTGCTACTTTTTTCAGTGTAGCAAAATCATACAAATCAATTTGCTGACTTTTGGTTGCTCTATCCGAATTCAACACCGTATATTGATTGGTGTTTTTCATTGATTTTAATTCGTCCATTCCTTTGGCGCGAAAAGCTCCAGTATAAATTTCCTCAATGGTTATTTTTTGCTGAGCGATAACCGAAAAACAAGTGAACAAAAAGAGGGCAAGTAGTTTTTTTGATTGCATAGTTCTGATGGATTAATAAACGAGGTCAATTTTAGTGAAAATATTGGAAATAAACTCCTATTTTTATGTTAAAAGCAATTTTGGATTAACAAATACAAATAATAATAAGTATTCACCAACTCGATGAAACAATTGTATTCTGTAATCCCAAACCCAACCAAGACAATCAAATCATTCATTGTTTATTTTTTATTACAAAATGTTAAACATTCATTTGTTGTCATTCAAATAAAAAAGCGCCATACTCTCTCAGAGCAAAAGGAAACACCTTGCATTGTACTGGATTTCAATGTTTTACAAATCATAAAATATTCTTAACAAAAAAGTGATTTAATGTTTTTTTAACAATTTAACAATTGACTAAAGTTATCTTTGAAATGTTAAACAAATAAAAAACAAGTTATGAAAAGAATTACATCATTAATCCAGATTTTACTTCTATTTTTAGGAAGTATGATTTATGCACAAACCGCACGTTTACAAGTGGTGCATAATTCACCCGACCTTGCCGCACAAACAGTTGATGTTTATGTGAATGGCTCCATTTTTATCAATGATTTTGTGTTCAGAACTGCAACCGACTTCAAAACGGTTCCCGCAGGCGTTGCCCTAAGCATCGATGTTGCTCCAGGAAACAGTACTTCTTCGGCTCAATCATTGTACAATTTAACCACTACATTAGCCGATGGCGAAACCTACATTGCTATTGCTAATGGAATTGTAAGTTCTACTGGTTATACTAACCCTAATTCATTTGCCCTTTCTGTTTTTGCTCAAGGTCGTGAAGCTGCTTCCAATCCAGTACAAACGGATGTACTAGTGAATCATGGTTCGCCCGATGCACCTACGGTAGACGTTGTCGAAACCTCAGTTCCTGCTGGAACCATTGTAAACGACATCTCTTTTCCGAGTTTTGCAGGTTATTTAGAACTTCCTAATTTGGACTTTACTCTAGACGTTAGAGACGCAACCGGAACTACAACTGTTGCCAGTTATTTAGCTCCACTACAAACATTAAATTTAGACGGTGCAGCTATTACTGTGATTGCAAGTGGATTCTTGGATCCATCAACCAATAGCAATGGTCCAGCTTTTGGACTTTGGGTTGCCACTGCAGCTGGTGGAAATTTAATTCCGTTGCCTTTGGCTACAAATCCGACAGCTCGTTTACAAGTAATTCACAATTCACCTGATTTAGCAGCATCTGTAGTAGATGTATATGTAAACGGTGTTATTACATTGAATGACTTCGCTTTCAGAACCGCTACACCATTTATTGATGTTCCCGCTGGTGTTGCTCTAAGCATTGATGTTGCCCCAGGAAACAGTACTTCTTCGGCTCAATCATTGTATAATTTAACAGCTACATTAGCTGAAGGCGAAACCTACATCGCTATTGCTAATGGAATTGTAAGTGCTACTGGTTATACTAACCCTAACTCTTTCGCACTTTCGGTTTTTGCTCAAGGTCGTGAAGCTGCTTCCAATCTAGCACAAACGGATGTACTGGTGAATCACGGTTCGCCTGATGCTCCAACTGTTGATGTAGTTGAAACTTCTGTTCCTGCAGGAACTATTGTGAACGATATTTCGTTTCCAAGTTTTGCAGGATATTTAGAACTTCCAAACTTAGATTTTACTCTAGACGTTAGAGACGCAACCGGAACTACAACTGTTGCCAGTTATTTAGCTCCACTACAAACACTAAATTTAGACGGTGCAGCCATTACTGTAATTGCTAGTGGGTTTTTAGATCCATCAACCAATAGCAATGGTCCAGCTTTTGGACTTTGGGTTGCCACTGCAGCTGGTGGAAATTTGATTCCGTTGCCATTGGCTACAAATCCGACAGCTCGTTTACAAGTAATTCACAATTCACCTGATCTTGCTGCACAAACAGTTGATGTTTATGTAAACGGTGTTATTACATTGAATGACTTCGCTTTCAGAACTGCTACACCATTTATAGATGTTCCCGCTGGTGTTGCCCTAAGTATCGATGTTGCTCCAGGAAACAGTACTTCTTCAGCTCAATCATTGTACAATTTAACCACTACATTAGCCGATGGCGAAACCTACATTGCTATTGCTAATGGAATTGTAAGTGCTACTGGTTACACCAATCCTAATTCTTTCGCACTATCTGTTTTTGCTCAAGGTCGTGAAGCTGCTTCCAATCCAGCACAAACGGATGTACTAGTGAATCACGGTTCGCCTGATGCTCCAACTGTTGATGTAGTTGAAACTTCTGTTCCTGCTGGAACCATTGTAAATGACATCTCTTTCCCAAGTTTTGCAGGTTATTTAGAACTTCCTAATTTGGACTTTACTCTAGACGTTAGAGACGCAACCGGAACTACAACTGTTGCCAGTTATTTAGCTCCACTACAAACATTAAATTTAGACGG
>NZ_DATGWY010000009.1:0-293647 GCF_035299245.1 Flavobacterium sp.
GTTGTTCATGATTTATGTTGTAAGTTGTAAGTTGTAAGTTGTAAGTTGTAAGTTGTAAGTTGTAAGTTGTAAGTTGTAAGTTGTAAGTTGTAAGTTGTAAGTTGTAAGCTCGTTGTTGAACACAATGCAAATTTACAAAACAATAAGAGGAACAAGTGGTAAAGTAATGTTAAGTAAATGATTTACTTTTTGTAAAAATTATTATGATCTACGTATTCCCACACTTTATGAGGTAACATCGGCGCAACGTTCTTTTTGTTTTTGATGCTGTCGCGGATGAAGGTAGAAGAAAGTTCGATTACGGGTGCGCCAACGCGGTGAATTTTTGGATGATTGACGAATTGATTATCGATTTCACCTGAGTTCATACGAGGATAAACATAAATATCGTGGTATTCTAAAATCACTTCGTAGTTTTTCCACTTGTGGAGCGAGTTGAGGTTGTCTTCGCCCATGATTAACGCAAATTCATTTTTCGGATATTTGTCTTGCAAATGCGCTAAAGTAGTAACGGTATAATTGGGTTGCGGTAGTTTGAATTCGATGTCCGAAGCTTTGATTTTAGTATAATCCTCAGTAGCCAATTGCACCATGTACAAACGTTGGTAATCATCGAGTAGCGTATTCTTTTGTTTGTGCGGATTGTGCGGCGTTACAACCATCCAAATTTGATCCAAATCAGAATGTTCGGCCATGTGATTGGCAATGATCAAATGCCCAACGTGAATAGGGTTGAAAGTTCCGAAATAGAGGCCGATTTTCATCAATTGAAGTGATTAGTGAAAAGTAATTAGTGATTAGTTTTAAGCTTTACCTTTAGTTTTTGAGTGTTTTAGAAAATGAATTAATCATTTTAGATTCTTCGGTTATTAATGCTAAAATTTCGTTGTACAAATCAAAATCGGTAATGAATTCTAATTCTTTGGCAATAATAAGTTGAGTTTCCAATTCGTTTAATGATCCTCTTGAAATATCTAAAAAGTGGCTGAACGATTTATCTGTATTTCTGCCATAGCCTTCACTAATATTTGAAGGAATAGAAACTGCGGCTCTTTTTATTTGACTTGTTAAGGCATACAATTCTTCTTGAGGAAAGGTTTTAGCTAATCTATATACTCTTACGACTAAAACAATTCCTTTTTGCCAAATTATTAAATCTTTATATGAGTTTATGGCTCCCATTTTTGCTATTCACTTTTCACTATTTACTAATTACTCTTTTGAAACAAATTCTTTCACCAACTCATACGCTTCCGCTTTCGCTACATCCAAATCGTAATTTTTAATGATTTTGTCAAATTGTGGCGCTGTGGCCAATTCAACGTGGGCTTTGGCAATGCGCATATTGATTTTTTCATCGCTTTCGGTAGAGCGCTCTTTGAGTCGGCGTTTCAATTCATCTACACTTGGTGGTTTTACAAAAACAGCTAAGGTTTCTTCAGGAAATTTCGATTTGATGCGCAATCCACCAGCCACATCAATGTCGAAGATTACGTTTTTGCCTTTGGCCCAAATGCGTTCGACTTCGCTTTTTAAGGTTCCGTAGAAATTATCGCGGTAGACTTCTTCCCATTCGACAAAATCTTCTGCTTTGATGTGTTTTTTGAAATCGGCAATCGACATAAAATAATAGTCTTTTCCGTCTACTTCTTGTCCGCGTGGCTCGCGAGTTGCCGCCGAAACGGAGAATTCCAAATTCAAATCGGGTTGTGCTAATAAATGGCGTACTATGGTTGTTTTTCCCGAACCCGATGGTGCTGAAAAGACTAATAATTTTCCTTTGTTCATTGTAAATAGCTGTTAGCTGTTAGCTTATAGCTTGTAGCTTTTATAATACATTCAAAACTTGTTCCTTAATTTTCTCCAATTCATCCTTCATCATCACCACCAATTTTTGCATTTCAGAATGGTTTGATTTGGAACCCATCGTATTGATTTCTCTTCCCATTTCTTGAGTAATGAAACCTAATTTTCTACCATTGGCTTCGGTTCCTGCCAAAGTTTCGATGAAGTAATTGAGGTGATTTTCCAAACGGACTTTCTCTTCGGTGATGTCGTATTTTTCGAGGTAAAAAATCAATTCTTGCTCAAAACGATTTTCGTCAACGTTCATTTGAAGTTCGTCCAATGCAGTTCGTAAACGGTTTTTTACGGTATCAATTCGTTCAACATCATAAGCAACAGCATTGTTCATAAGTGTCATGATGTTGGCTATTCGATGTAAAAATTCTTTTTCCAATGAAACACCTTCATCAATTCGGAACTGAGCAATATTATCAATCGCTTCGTCAATTACAGCTTGAATCTGCTTCCATTCGTTTTCATCAATTTCGTCGCGTTCGGTTTTTAAAGCATCAGGCATTCGTACCGCCATTTTCATCAATTCAGTTTCATCGGCATTCGGAATTACCGCTTTCATTTGATTGATGTACCCTTTTACGATCGGAACATTTATTTTGGATGACGTTTCTTCGCCCGTAATTTCAATATAAAGTGAGAAATCAATTTTGCCGCGTTCCAGTCGTTGCGACAATTGATTGCGCAAGCCCAATTCCATTTCGCGATATATAGAAGGCATTCGGGTGTTTAAATCCAAACCTTTACTGTTGAGCGACTTGATTTCTACTGTAATTTTTTTGGTTGGTAATTGCAAACTTGCTTTCCCAAAACCCGTCATCGATTGTATCATTCGTGTATTTTAATTGACTTCAAATATATGAAATAGTGATTAGTGATTAGTAATTAGTGATTAGTAATTTAGGATTTTCAAAGCTAATTACTATTTACTATTCACTTTTTACTCTTTTCTGTGTTACTAAATAAACTCCAGTAAAGATCAAAATGGCCGAGAGTAATTTCACCCAACTCAGTTCGTCTTTTCCTAAACTGACAGCAAAAATAGTAGCGAATAAGGGTTGTAAATAAATAAAAACCGCCACAGTAGTTGGTTTTAATTCGCGCATGGAAACCAAATTGAGTAAATAGGTTAAGAATGTAGAAAAGATGACTACAAATCCTATTTTCCAGAAAATATCAGTGGGAATTTCGGGCCAATTTACGGCATTAAATTCACTCCATCCAAACGGCAATACCATCAAAAATCCAAAGGTGTAAATCCATTTTACAAAGGTGAATGCGTTGTATTTATCCATTAATTTTTTGACGATGATGAGGTAAAATCCATAGGAAATTGCATTGATGAACACCAACAAATTTCCTAAAGTAGCATTGGGTGCGTTGACCATCGATTTTCCGTATAAAATGAGTGTAATGGTTCCAGCCAAACCTAAAGCAATTCCGAGCACTTTGCGTTTTTGCATGCGCTCTTTCATGATAATCGACGATAAAATCAACACAATCATGGGTGTTGTTACCATCAAAACTGCACCCATGATGGGTGAAGTATAACTCAATCCTTTGAAGAAAGTCAGCATGTTCAACGCTACGCCAAAGAAAGCGGCGGCGATGATTCGTGGGAAATCCTGTAGTGAAATTTTTTCTTTCGGACCAAAGAAGGAAACCAACCAAAAAAGCAGCACCGAACCACCAACGCGCAACGAAATGAATCCAAAAGGTTCGATGTATTTTGGCATCACATCTTTGGCAATGGTAAACGTTACACCATAAATAATCGATACTAAAGTGGCGGCCAATAAAGCCCAATTTCTTTTCGACATTAACTCAACACTTTAATTACATCAGCTACATTTTTCTGACCATTTCCAATGTAAATTGTTCCATCAATGATAAAAACCGGTCGACTCAAAAAGGTATAATGTTCTAAAATGTATTTTTTGAAATCGGCTTCGGTCAATGATTTGTTTTTTAAATCCATTGACTTGTACAATTGTGCTTTTTTGCTGAACAATGCTTCGTAACTTCCCGATAATTGGTACATTTCTTCCAATTCCGCTTCTGTAATTGGGTTTTGACGAATGTCGTGGTATTCTAAATTCGCTGTTTTAGGTAACGATTTGATGATTTTTCTGCATGTGTCACATGATGCGAGATAGTATATTTTGTTGGCCATAATCATTGTTTTTTGCAAAAGTAAACTAATGAAACGAATATCTTTTGAAGCAATCGCTACTTTTCATGAAAATTGAGTTAAAGAAACTTTAATTTCTATAATCGATGGCGGTTTCATTTTTATTCTAATTAAATTTGACAAAAATTAACTACAATGAGCACGTTTACCCGAGAGATTTCGATTCGTTGGTCGGATTTAGATCCTAATTTTCACTTGCGACACAGCGCGTATTACGATTTTGGAGCGCAACACCGTATCGAGATTTTATCCCAGCAAGGATTGACAATGAAAATAATGCAAGAACAGCATTTTGGTCCGATTGCTTTTCGCGAAGAATGTGTTTTTAGAAAAGAAATTCACCTGAACGATACCATAACCATCACTACTAAAATTGGTAAAATGAGAGCCGATGCTTCGCGTTGGACGATTGTTCATGATTTTCATAATGCCGAAGGTGCTTTGTGCGCTAAAATCACTATTGACGGTGCGTGGATGGATACTCAACTTCGAAAATTAGCCGTTCCGACACCGCCAATTGCCTTACAAGTGATGGATTCCATTCCGAAAACCGATGATTTTATCTTATTATAATTATGGAAGCAACTTTTAAAATCTGGGAAACCAGTCGTAATGTGTACGCCAAATTTTTAGAGAAGTACACGTTAGAACAACTCAATACGATTCCAGAAGGTTTCAGCAATAACTTGGTGTGGAATTTAGGTCACATCATCGTAGTTCAACAAGCCTTAGTCTACCGATTATCGGGTTTGCCGATGAACATTTCAGATGAACTTTTTGAAACCTACAGAAACGGATCTAAACCAACAGGAACAACCACTCAAGCCGAAGTGGACGAACTCAGAACCCTTCTTTTTTCATTGGTAGAAAAAACCAAAGAAGATTACGCAGCAGGAAAGTTTGTATCGTATACTGATTACACTACCGGAACCGGATTTCACTTAGCTTCCACTAAAGAAGCTATGGAATTCAACAATTACCACGAAGCCATTCATTTAGGGTTTATGATGAATATTCGAAAATTCATTTAAGCATAAAAATAGAAACACCCCAAACCTAATTCCTATTTGGGGCGTTTCATTTCAAGAAGCAACCGATTCTTGTTTTTCTTTTTCAAGTCGGATGACCTGATTCAAGTTGAGTTTGATTATTTTTTTCTGATGCCAATACATTTTCAAGCGAAGTTTGGACAAGTCATAAATAATAATGACCACCAAAACCAAACTGGCCAGATAAAACATTTTGAAATTGAGATAGACATAAGTAAATCCAGCTGTAATCGCACCTATTAAATAGGAAGCGGTAATGTAAAGCAGCAGTTTTGCTCTTCCAATTAAGGCTTCGTTAGTGCGGAACTCTTTTTTGGTAAACATTGAAAACAGTATTCCCAAATCGGTTGTTGTACCAGTCAAGTGCGTGGTTTTGACCGAAAAATTAGAAATACTGGCAGTTAATCCGTTTTGTAAACCCATCGCAAACAACATTAAAGCCAGTAAAACATCGGTTTCTGCTAAGGTTTCTTTGTAGAACATTTCACCATAAACTCCAACACTAACCAAACAGATGATTTCCAATACCAATGGAATGGCATGAGCGAGGTAACTGTTTTTTTGGTTCATATGGATAACGAACAAATTGGATGTAAAGCTTCCTAGGAAGAAAAGTGCTATCCAAGAAAAAACAATGGCAATCTGATAGGCATTTCCTTTTACTATTTCAGAAGCTAAAATGGCATAGTGACCCGTGATATTGGACGAAAAAGCAAAGAAAAGCAACAGCGAACCAATATTTACCATGCCTGCAGCGAATGCCGACAAAGTTCCGAGTTTGATGTTGTCTGATAGTGATCGACTATTACTGTATTTCCTGAGCATATTAATTTATTTTTGTAAACGTTAGACGAGCAATTCCTCTGGTATGAGTGTCGGTGTCAAAGTTCAACACAAACCGATCGTCTGACAATTCGGTTAAACTGTAGTGTTCGGTATTGGAATCATCGTATTTGAGTTCGAGTATGTTTCCGCGACCTTTAATATTCCAAGCAATTTCTTTGGAATAGTTTTTTCCTTTAAGAATGAGTTTTCCATTGGGACAGAAAATCCATTTTTCGGCTTTGTGAATTACTAAATCCTGACCTACAACATCTTTTACATAATCAGTCACATTGTTGAAATCTTCTTTAGTTGTGTCGTTGATTTTATCAACCTTTTCATATTCCCAAACCAATTCTTTCCATTCACCTTCAAGGGTGATTTCGGGACTTTTGGCCATACTCAATAACGTAACGAACAAAAGAACCGCCAACCCAAAAAAGCTTGCATATCGAATTCCTATTTTCATGATTATTGTTTTTTATCCTATCGAAACTTGATTGATAAAGACTTCGGCAATTTTTCCTTTTTCTGGGATGGAAGGATGTAAACCCGAATCAATTTTGGTTACTTCTACTGCACATTTTTCGATGAATGGAACTAAATTGAAACTTCTTTTATTGGCAAAAGAGGGTTTTTGTTCCGATAGAAAAATGTGTTGCACTTTATTGCCTTCTAAATAATTATTGAAAGCCGACAGATTGTGACCTGTAAATAAATCTACACGCAATGAATTAATTTGAGAGTCAAATTTATTTTTTATCACTTCACACGCTTCCTCAAATTCAACATTGGTCAAAGAGTCAATTTGTTGCGATTTTGAATAAAAAAGCAAATCTCGGATGGAATCATTCAAATGAACACCGTGTGCCAGTATCACATCATAGGATTGTTGTGTGGTGCTGTTTGCTAATATGGATTTTAGCACATTTAATGATTGTACAGTAAAATCAGTTGGAATTAAAATCGTTGTTCTCATAGTTTTTATTTCTTTAATATTTACAGAAGCAAAACTATAAGTGCGAAATTAGAACCTTCTTAATTTAAGATTAGAATGTTATTAAAATAAACAGGCTGAGATTAAAATGAGATTAGAAAAGCTTAATAAAAGGTTAATTTACTGAAAAACAAGCTTATACTTCATCTGGTTTCCATGTGGGAATGGTTATTTGAACGGTTGTTCCTTGGTTTTGGATCGAGTTGACAAAAATTTTACCGTTGTGCATGCGGATGATGTTTCGAGTAAGCGGTAGACCAATTCCGTAGCCTTCGTAATTTTTGGTATTTGAAGCTCTAAAAAACGGATCGTAAATGTATTGAATTTCGTCTTCTGGAATTCCGATTCCGGTATCTTTTATAATGATGTACACAAAATCGTCAGACGCGCCAATCGAAACGGTTACAATTTTAAAATCAGAGTACTTACAACCATTACTTATGATGTTGCTGAACGCCAAATGAAGTAATTGAGTATTCCCAAAAACCTTCAGTTTCAAAGGGTTTTCAGGTAGTAATTCCATATCAAGATGAATTTTATTTTTGCTGTTCAAGCTTTCTAGGTTTTCTTTTACATCCCATAAGAGTTGATCAATTCTGACTTTTTCTTTCTTCTGAACCTTGCCATTAAAACCCGTTTGAGCGAGAAACAATAACGCTTTGGTTTTGTTATCTAGTTTTTCGGCTTCTTGTAAAATAATTTTTAGCGATTCAACGTAATCTTCTACTTGTCTGGGTTTTGACAGCACCACATCGGTTTCACCAATTATTGCAGTTAGCGGTGTTCGTAATTCGTGTGATGCATTACTGATAAAGTTGTTTTGTGTTTCAAACGAGGTTTCGATACGGTCCAACATATCGTTGAACGTCATGGTCAACTGATTGAGTTCGTCGTTGCTGTTGTTTTCATTCAAACGCAAGTGCAAATTTTCGGAACTGATTTCTTTTACTTTTTCGGTAATGACTGATATGGGTTTAAAAATGTTTTTGGTAAAATAAATAGCAATATACAATAATAGAATGGAGGCAATACCAATGGCAAAAAGCAATGTTTTAATAAGATTTTCGGCTTGATTGATTTCGAAATAGTTTTCAGCAGCGGTAATCACAATGAAATCGCCCGCTTTTGATTTGTAAAGAATGCCTTTGTATAAGTATTTTTCGGTAACAAACTCGGAACTTCCTTTTTGGATGGCTTCTCTAAAAAACGCTTCTTTTATGCCAATTTTTTTTGCTTCTTTGCTGATGTCGAGTTGTTGATTAATTGCAATAAAAAAATCCTTTTCGTGAGGCAATTTTTCAGACGATTCTTCAATTGGAATGGCGTTTTTATTATCTATTCTTTCCCGAGCGACTTTGTTGGCTCTGGCTTCTAATAATTTGAAAAGGTAGTTTTCGGAATAATTAGACACCGAATAATAGATGAACAAACTGAACAACAAAATGACCACCAAAAACGGAATAAGAAACAACAATGTGGTTCTCGAATTTCTCTTAATCTGCATAATTTATTCGTTTTCTTTCAAAACATATCCCATACCAATGATGGTGTGAATCATTTTTTCATCGGGTTTGGTGTCGATTTTTTTTCTGAGGTAATTCACATAAACATCAACTACATTGGTGCCTAAATCATAATTTACACCCCAAACCGCTTCAAGAATATCCATTCGAGAAAGTACTTTGTTTTTGTTTTTTATAAAGTAAAACAAAAGCTTGTATTCGGTAGAAGTAAGCGAAATTTCTTCATTGGCTCTGGTCACAGTTTTGGTGTAATCATTCAGTTCCAAATCACCAAAAACATAAGTGTTTTTATCTTTAGTATTGATTTCAGTACTGGTAATTTTTCCTTTAGATCTTCGAATGAGTGTTTTGATTCGAGCTACCAACTCGATGAATTTAAAGGGTTTAACAAGGTAATCATCAGCTCCATTTTCAAGTCCTAAAACAATGTTTTCTGATGTTCCAAGTGCGGTTAAAAAAAGTATGGGTACGAATTGATTTTCATCGCGAATGGCTTTGCAAACTTCCAAACCATTCATTTCAGGTAGCATGATGTCGAGTACAATTACATCAAAGGTGTTTTCTAAAGCCAATTGCAAGCCTGTTTTTCCCTCAAATGCTACAGTTACTTCAAAACCTTCTTCTGAAAGACCTTTTTTAATAAAAGAAACCACATGCGTTTCATCTTCAACCAAAAGTATTTTTTTCATGAATTAATTGAGCTATAAATTTCGAAAAGTAAGCCTGATACTGAATTTTAACATTAATCAATCCTGCAAATTAAAAAAAATCATTCGAAGTTAATACCTTTGTAACCTAATTTTAACTCAAAATGAAATTCAACACCAAAGTAATACACGGTGGGCAACACCACGAAAAAGTTACTGGAGCGGTAATGACTCCGGTTTTTCAAACATCAACGTATGCGCAATCTAGTCCAGGTCAGCCTGTTGGCGATTACGAGTATTCACGCGCCGCAAATCCAACACGTCAGGCATTAGAAGATGCTTTAGCTTCAATAGAAAATGGAGCACGTGGTTTGGCTTTTGCCTCGGGTTTGGCAGCCACCGATTGTTTGTTGCGTTTGTTCAAAGCGGGAGATGAAATCATTGCTATGGACGACTTATACGGTGGAACGTACCGTTTGTTTACGCGTTTATATAAAGACAGCGGTATCAAGTTCCACTTTGTGGATATGAACGATTTGGACAAGTTTCAGTCGCTCATTAACGAAAACACCAAATTGGTTTGGGTAGAAACGCCAACCAATCCGTTAATGAAATTGGCCGATATCGAAGCCATTGCTCAAATCACCAAAAAACACAATTTGCTTTTCGCTGTTGATAATACGTTTGCCACTCCGTATTTACAAAAGCCGTTAGATTTAGGTGCTGACATTGTTATGCATTCGGCTACAAAATATTTAGGTGGACATTCGGATGTAATTGCCGGAGCATTGATTATTAAAGACAAAGAGTTGGGTGATGAATTGCATTTCAAACAATTTGCAACTGGCGGAACACTTGGTCCAATGGACAGTTATTTGGTGTTACGCGGAATCAAAACCTTGCATTTACGTGTTCAAAGACATTGCGAAAACGGAATGAAAGTAGCCGAGTTTTTAAGCAATCATCCCGAAGTAGATCAAGTATTTTATCCGGGTTTGCCTAATCATCCGTTTCATGAAATTGCCAAAAAGCAAATGAAATCGTTTGGTGGAATGGTTTCTTTTACCTTCAAATCAGGACAAAAAGCAGATGCGATTTCTTTTTTAGAAAAATTAAAAGTATTCACATTGGCCGAATCACTTGGTGGAGTTGAATCGTTGGCCAATCATCCGGCTTTGATGACTCACGCTTCGATTCCGGAAGACAAACGCAAAGAAGTCGGAATCACAGACGATTTAGTTCGACTGAGCGTAGGTGTTGAAGATATTGACGATTTGCTTGCTGATTTAGAACAAGCCTTCAGATAAAAAAAATCCCGTTCGAGAAGAGCGGGATTTTTTGTTTTATTTTTTTATTTTAACTTTTAATTGATGTAGTAAATATAACCAAAATTCAACCAAACGTTCCAATCGTTGGCTTTGTTTTCGGTATAAATAGTTGGATCAGGATTCAAACCATCAACCCAGTTTGAAAAATAATACTGCCATCTTAAATCAACCATTAAATCAGATAATTCGGTTAATTTGTATCGTGTTCCAACACTTGATACCACTGACCAAGTTGAACTTCCATCGTTACGAACTGCATTAATGTATTTTGGATGCGTTACTGTAGGTAATGAACCCAAACCTGGACCCAATTCTGAATACGCTTCCGGATTGTAAAAACTAAACTGAGCTCCTAAACTAATAAATGGTGCCCAAGCTCCAATAGTTGCAGAGAAATCTCGAATACTGTAAGGGAAATACTCTAATTGCATTCCAATATTAGTAACAGAAGTACTACCTCTCATAGCTCTTAATTGTTGCGCTCCTAATGAGGTTTTAGAATCTTCAACCCATCTACCAAAATGTTGTAAATTGGTTTTATTATAAGAAAGTTCAGTTCTTAATTTGAAGTGATCGTTGAAATAAGTTTCAGGAGTATAACAGTTACACTCTGCTTTGTAGGAAAAGTTCAAGTAGTGAATTAATCCAATTCCATAACCCGTATTTCCTGCATTAGTAGACAAATCAGAACGTTCTCCGTAATCCGATTGAAAAGCTACTGGACCAATGATAGCTCCAACTTCGTGTGAAAAACCGAACTGAGCATTTACTTTATTTAGTGAGCTAAATAACAGTAAAAATAATACTATGATATATTTGGGCGTTTTCATATACTTATTTCATTTGCTGACAAATATATAAAAACATCATTCACTATTAAAATAATTTTAAAAATTACTTTAAAAACAGTAAAAAAAACTTTTTTCTAAATCAAACGCGTCTAAATTTTCACAATAGTTTAAAATTTCTTGTCAATCAAATAAAAATTTTGAGAAATTAAAAAAAATTATACTACTATTTTAATAAAATGTATATTTGTGCGATTTTACGAAAACGTTTTCTTAAACATTAAAAATATTATTTATGTCACAAAGTATTCATTCTTTTTTAGAGGCTGTATCTAAGAGAAATACAAATGAACCTGAGTTTTTACAAGCGGTAAAAGAAGTAGCTGAAACAGTTATTCCGTTTATCGAAGAAAATAAAAAATACCAAAACAAAATGCTTTTGGAGCGAATGGTTGAACCAGAAAGAGTAATCATGTTCAGAGTTACTTGGGTTGACGATGCAGGAAACACTCAAGTGAATAGAGGTTACAGAATCCAAATGAATTCAGCTATTGGTCCTTACAAAGGAGGAATTCGTTTCCATCCAACTGTAAATTTAAGTATTTTGAAATTCTTAGCTTTTGAACAAACTTTCAAAAATAGTTTGACTACTCTACCAATGGGCGGAGGAAAAGGAGGTTCTGATTTTGATCCTAAAGGAAAATCGGACAACGAAATCATGAAATTCTGTCAAAGTTTTATGACCGAATTATCGAAACATATCGGAGCAGATACTGACGTTCCTGCTGGAGATATCGGTGTTGGAGGAAGAGAAGTGGGTTATATGTTTGGTCAATACAAAAGATTGAGAAATGAATTTACTGGAGTTTTAACAGGAAAAGGAATCACTTTTGGAGGTTCATTAATTCGTCCAGAAGCAACAGGATACGGTGATGTATATTTTGCTCAAAGTATGTTGGCAACACGTGGTGATAGTTTCACCGGAAAAACGGTGGTTGTTTCGGGTTCAGGAAACGTGGCGCAATATGCTATTGAAAAAGCAACTCAATTGGGTGGAAAAGTAGTTACTGCTTCAGATTCATCAGGTTATATTTACGATGCAGATGGAATCAATGCGGAGAAATTGGCTTACATCATGGAAATTAAAAACGTAAACTACGGAAGAATTTCTGACTATGTGGCTAAATATCCAAGTGCTCAATTTGTTGCTGGAAAACGTCCTTGGGAAGTAAAATGTGATGTCGCATTACCGTGTGCTACTCAAAACGAATTAAACGGCGATGAAGCTAAAATGCTTGTTGACAACGGATGTTTTTGTGTAGCCGAAGGCGCTAATATGCCATCTACTCCAGAAGCAATTGAAGTATTCCACAAAGCAAAAATTTTATTTGCTCCAGGAAAAGCATCTAACGCTGGTGGTGTTGCTACTTCTGGTTTAGAAATGTCACAAAACTCGTTGCGTTTGAGCTGGACAAGAGAAGAAGTAGACGAAAGATTAAAAAGAATCATGTCTGACATTCACGAATCTTGCGTAAAATACGGTTCGGATGGTTCAGGTTACGTTGATTATGTAAAAGGCGCAAACGTAGCAGGTTTCGTAAAAGTAGCCGATGCAATGCTAGCACAAGGAATAGTGTAAACACGATTTACTTAAAATAGTAAAATCGCCTCAATAATTTTTGAGGCGATTTTTTTTGTTTAACAAAATAGTAAGGATGAATAACTCCGGGCTTTTACTATTTAAATTTCTATATATTTTTTAAAAGTATATGAAAAACCATTTAATTGCGTTTATACTATATTTGTACAATTATTTAATTTCCATGCTAAAAATTGCTAGAATTATTACTTTGTTATTGATTTCCATAGTAGGTTTTTCTCAAAAAAACCCACAATGGGAAGGCTATTTTTCGTATAATAACATCAAAGACATTTCCAATTCGTCAACTTCATTATATGCTGCCGCTGAAAATTCATTTTTTATAAAAAATTCGTCAACTAATACGCTCAGCACATTCAATTCAGTTGATGGATTTAAGCCCGACATTATTTCCTCTATTTATTACAGCGAACAAAAAAATATACTTTTTGTTGGGAATACTAATGGGTTGGTTTTGTTAGTTCTTTCAGATGGAAGAGTGCTGCAAAAAAGAGGAATTATCGATGAGGTTCCAGTAACTCCAACTCTCAAAAACATCAATAATTTCTACGAGTATCAAGATAAAATTTATATTTCTTGTGATTATGGAATTTCAGTTTTTGATTTGAATACTTTAGAATTTGGAGATACATTGATAATTGGCAATAATGGAAATTTTGCAAAAGTTTTTCAAACAACAGTAATTAATAATGAATTGTATGCTGTCACTCAATTTGATGGTCTAAAAAAAATAGACATTGCAAATCCCTTTATGGTTGATTACGATCAATGGCAAGTCTTTCATCCTGGTTTTTGGAATGGAATCGTAACGTTTCAGAATCAGTTGATAATTGCAAATTACGGGCTTTTATATCGATACGATGGTGCTCAGTTTATTTCTTTTTTAAATTCAAATGAAACCATAAATAAAGTTAGAATAAGTGGTAATTATCTTGTAATTCAAACCCTCAATAGGGTTTATGTATTTGATCAAACTTTGCAACAAATCGCTCAAGTTCAATCCAGTCAGATAACCGATTTGAATGTTACTTTTACTTCAGCAACTGTTTTGAATGAAACAATATACATTGGAACAGAAAATGATGGAGTAGTTGGTGTTCCCCTCAATAATCTTACTAGTTTTGAAATAGTAAAACCTGATGGACCCGAGCAAAATAATATTTTTAGAGTAAAAAAATCATCTACTGCACTATGGACGCTCTATGGTAAGTACAATCGAACCTATAATCCGTATTTTCCGCCTTTTGGTTTAGGACAATTTCCCATCAGTTTATACAAGAAAGAAGAAGGCTGGTCCATTTTACCTTACAACGATATTTTTCAAGCAAAATCACTCTCGTCTCTTGCATTCAATCCAAATAATGAAAACGAGGTTTATGTAAGTTCTTATTTTTCAGGATTGTTGAAAATAGAAAATGAAGAAGCAGACATTCTCTACAATACCACAAATACAGGGCAAAATGGTTTGCAATCGTTGACCTTAACACCACCGAATCCAACCTATATTGATATTAGAATAAATGGTCCCGTTTTCGACAAAAGTGGTAATCTTTGGATGACCAACAACATGGTTGATAAACCACTAAAAGTACTCCGTTCCAATGCACAATGGCAGTCGTATGATTTTACAGATATTATTCCAGAGGCAATAAACGAGAGTTATGCACCTTTAGTTATTGACAAAAATAACACCAAATGGTTGCCTTCATCTCGAAACGGTCTTATTGGTTTTAACGAAGGACTGAATAATAAATCAATAGTAATTAAAACGTCCACTGAAGGGAATTTACCAGATACTGACGTTCGTTGTGTAGCCATCGATGCCCGAAACCAATTGTGGATTGGTACAGCAAAAGGGCTTCGAATTATACAAAACGTTGATCAGTTTCTTTCTCAAGATGATATTCAAACTCGTTCCATAATCATTCTCGAAAATGATTTGGCTCAAGAGTTGTTTTATGAACAATTCATCTTAGATATAACTGTAGATGGCGCCAATAGAAAATGGGTTGCAATTGCCGATTCAGGTGTATATTTAGTCTCTTCAAACGGACAGGAAACCATTTATCATTTTACCAAAGAAGATTCTCCTTTACCTAGTAATAATGTTAACGATATAGAAATCGATTCGGTAACAGGTGAAGTTTTTTTTGCTACTGATAAAGGATTGGTCTCGTTCAAAGGATCAGCAACCAAACCAAGTGACGATTTAAGTGGAGTTTATGTATATCCAAATCCGGTTCGACCCGAATACGAAGGAACGGTAAAAATTAGCGGTTTGACTGATAAAGCCAATGTCAAGATCACCGATATTACAGGCAATTTGGTTCACGAAACCACAGCGCTTGGCGGAACCATCGAATGGGATACAACTGCTTTTGGGAAATACAAAGTAGCTTCGGGTGTGTACATGATTTTCATCGCCGCTCAAGACGGAATCGAAACCAAAGTTAAAAAAGTCATGATAGTACGTTAAATCAGTAAACTTCGTACTTCGCAAATCGTAAATTGTACTTCAAAAAATGTTGGTTAAAACAAAAGCAATCGTCATTTCTTCTC
This sequence comes from Flavobacterium sp., assembly GCF_035299245.1. Lineage (GTDB taxonomy): Bacteria > Bacteroidota > Bacteroidia > Flavobacteriales > Flavobacteriaceae > Flavobacterium. The sequence goes on from NZ_DATGWY010000009.1 coordinate 15,422, forward strand.
TCAAATACCAAGAAAAAAGTCTGATTGTAAAGTGTTTTACACAATCCGATGGACTCAAGAGCTATTTTGTACAAAGTGCCTTTTCATCCAAAAAAGCAACCCAAAAAATAGCTTATTTTCAGCCTTTAACCATTTTAGAAATTGAAGCCAGTCACAAAAATAAAGGTACTTTAGAGCATTTTAAAGAAATCAAATTAGCTGCGGCATATCAAACAATTAACACTGATATTGTAAAGAGTACCATCGTCATTTTTTTATCGGAAGTGCTTCATCATTCCATTCAAGAGGAAGAAAAAAACGAGCATTTATTTACCTTTTTAGAAACAGCGTTGCTTTGGCTCGATACGCATGAAGAAACAGCCAATTTTCACCTGATCTTATTATTAGAAATCACTAAATTTCTGGGTTTTTATCCTGATAATTCTGAAGTTGATTTTCCTTTTTTTGAAATGAATGAAGGGCAATTTTCTCCGCTTCACGGTATAAGTTGCCTATCGGAACACGAAACCCATTTGTTCAAAAAATTAATGAATCTCAAATTCGATTCTGATCAGAAGGTTTTTGCTGGAATCGAACGCCAAATTCTACTCAAAATCCTACTTGATTATTATTCTATTCACCTAGACGGATTCAAAAAACCAAAATCACTCGACGTTTTAAAGGAGGTTTTTTCTTAAAAACATAAAAAACACCCAAACTTTATCGATTTTTAGCAAAAGTCCATTCTCTTTATTCTATTTTCTATTCTCTTTTCTCAAAATTCATTACTTTCGCAAACTGATTTAAGAATACGACAAAATGAGTACAAAATTTACTGAATACAAAGGACTTGACTTGCCAACAGTTGCATCAGAAGTTCTTGATTTTTGGAAAAAAAACCACGTTTTTGAACAAAGTGTAACCTCACGCGAAGGCAATGAACCGTATGTGTTTTTCGAAGGACCACCATCAGCCAATGGTTTGCCCGGAATTCACCACGTAATGGCACGCGCGATTAAAGATATTTTTTGTCGTTATAAAACTCAAAAAGGCTACCAAGTAAAGCGTAAAGCAGGTTGGGATACGCATGGTCTGCCTGTTGAATTGGGAACCGAAAAAGAACTAGGCATCACCAAAGAAGACATCGGAAAAACCATCACTGTAGAAGAATACAACGAAGCGTGTAAACGAACCGTAATGCGCTACACTGATGTGTGGAACGACCTTACCGAAAAAATGGGTTATTGGGTGGATATGGAAGATCCATACGTAACCTACAAATCCAAATACATGGAAAGCGTTTGGTGGTTACTCAAACAAATCTACAACAAAGATTTGCTCTATAAAGGCTACACGATTCAACCGTATTCGCCTAAAGCAGGAACGGGTTTGTCTTCACACGAAGTCAATCAACCCGGAAGTTACCGTGATGTTACTGATACTACGGTTGTTGCTCAATTCAAAACTAAATCAGAAACGCTACCGAGCTTTTTGCGAGGTTTTGGTGATGTGCATATTTTGGCCTGGACGACAACTCCATGGACATTGCCAAGTAATACGGCTTTGACTGTTGGGCCCAAAATCGAGTATGTTTTAGTTAAAACCTTCAATCAATATACATTTGAACCTATAAATGTCATTTTGGCTAAAAATTTAGTCGGAAAACAATTCGGGAAAATCTTTTTTGAGTCGACAGAAGTGACTGATTATGAAAATTTCAAAGAAGGCGATAAAAAGATTCCGTTTCAAATTCTAACCGAATGCAAAGGTGCTGATTTAGTCGGAATCCGCTACGAACAATTGATGCCATTGGTGTTGCCGCATCAAAATCCAGAAAATGCTTTTAGAGTAATTTCGGGAGATTTCGTTACCACTGAAGACGGAACCGGAATTGTGCACACTGCTCCAACATTTGGTGCTGATGACGCCAAAGTAGCCAAGGAAGCCACACCTGAAGTTCCGCCCATGTTGGTGTTGGACGACAATGGTAATCCAGTTCCATTAGTTGATTTGCAAGGAAAATTCATTCAAGGTTTGGGCGATTTATCCGGAAAATATGTAAAGAATGAATATTATGATGCTGGAACTGCTCCTGAAAAATCAGTTGATGTTGAAATTGCAATTCGTTTAAAAGAAGAAAATAAAGCCTTTAAGGTAGAAAAATACGTTCACAGTTATCCTCACAGTTGGAGAACCGATGAGCCGCTTTTATATTATCCATTGGATTCATGGTTCATCAAAGTGACCGAAATCAAAGATCGTATGTTCGATTTGAATGATACCATCAACTGGAAGCCCAAAGCAACGGGTGAAGGTCGTTTCGGGAATTGGTTGAAAAACGCCAACGACTGGAATTTATCGCGTTCACGCTATTGGGGAATTCCGTTGCCTATCTGGCGAACAGAAGACAAAAATGAAGAGATTTTAATTGGTTCGGTAGAAGAATTATACAATGAAATCGAAAAGTCCATCGCAGCAGGTTTTCAAAATTCAAATCCGTTCCAAGGTTTTGAAATCGGAAACATGAGCGAGGAAAACTACGATTTGGTTGATTTACATAAAAATGTAGTTGATGCCATAACTTTAGTATCACCATCTGGAAAACCAATGAAGCGCGAAAGCGACTTGATTGATGTGTGGTTCGATTCGGGTGCGATGCCTTACGCTCAATGGCATTATCCGTTTGAAAACAAGGATAAGATTGATGAAAATAAAGATTTTCCGGCTGATTTTATTGCCGAAGGTGTGGATCAAACACGCGGTTGGTTTTACACTTTACACGCTATCGGAACTTTAGTTTTTGATAAAATTGCCTACAAAAATGTAGTGTCAAACGGTTTGGTTTTGGATAAAAACGGACAAAAAATGTCCAAACGTTTGGGCAATGCTGTTGATCCTTTCGAGACTTTAAAAGAATACGGTCCGGATGCAACGCGTTGGTACATGATTTCCAATGCCAATCCTTGGGACAATTTAAAATTTGATATCGAAGGTGTAGCAGAAGTGCGTAGAAAATTCTTCGGAACGTTGTACAACACGTATTCATTCTTCGCCTTATACGCAAACATTGATAATTTCAATTATGCAGAAGCAGAAGTTCCGTTGAACGAACGACCCGAAATTGATCGTTGGATTTTATCCGAATTGCATACTTTGATTAAAGTAGTTGATGAAGCGTATGCCGATTACGAACCCACCAAAGCAGCTCGTGCGATTTCTGATTTCGTACAAGAAAACTTGAGTAACTGGTACGTTCGTTTGTGCCGCAGAAGATTCTGGAAAGGCGAATACGGAACCGATAAAATCGCAGCGTATCAAACTTTGTATACTTGTTTGCTGAATGTGGCGAAACTTTCCGCTCCAATTGCTCCATTCTTTATGGACAAATTGTATTGCGATTTAGTCAATGCTACTGGAAGCGAGAGTTTTACTAGTGTTCACTTGGCAAAATTCCCCGTTTCAGTTGAAAACTTTGTTGATAAATCGCTCGAGAGCAAAATGATGAAAGCACAAACGGTTTCATCCTTAGTTTTATCGCTTCGAAAAAAGGAAATGATAAAAGTACGTCAACCGTTGCAAAAGGTTATGATTCCTGTGCTTGACGAGGTTCAGCGTGCTGAAATTGAAGCAGTTTCTGACCTGATTAAAGCGGAAGTAAACGTCAAAGAAGTACAACTTTTAGACGATGCTTCGGGTGTTTTGGTGAAGCAAATCAAGCCTAATTTTAAGACCTTAGGGCCGCGTTTTGGTAAAGATATGGGATTGATTTCCAAAGAAATACAAAACTTTTCTCCGGAACAAATCAACGAAATTGACGCTAAAGGAGAGCTATCGCTTGTTATTTCAGGAAATAGTATAACTTTAACATCCCAAGACGTAGAAATCACTTCGCAGGATATTCCTGGATGGTTGGTAGCCAATGCAAACGGAATTACCGTAGCTTTGGACATCACTATTTCGGAAGAATTGAAACAAGAGGGAATTGCCAGAGAATTGGTCAACCGAATCCAAAACATCAGAAAAGATTCTGGATTTGAAGTAACGGATAAAATAAAAGTGCAACTTCAACGTAGCGGTGAATTAGAACAGGCAATTAAAAATAATGAACACTATATCATGTCGGAAACACTAACCCAGGAGTTGGTTTTTGAAGACGAAGTGAAAAATGGTATAGAAATTGAATTCGACGACATAAAAACAATGATATTAATCTCAAAATAGAAAAAAGATGGTAGAAGAAAAAATGAGATACTCTGATGCTGATTTAGCTGAGTTCAAAGAATTAATCCTAAAAAAAATTGAAAAGGCTCAAGCCGATTTGGAATTGATAAAAAGTGCCTATATGAATGATTTAAACAACGGAACAGACGATACGTCGCCAACGTTTAAAGCATTTGAAGAAGGCAGCGAAACTATGTCGAAAGAAGCGAATTCACAATTGGCTATTCGTCAAGAAAAATTCATCCGCGATTTGAAAAATGCTCTATTCCGTGTTGAAAATAAAACCTACGGAGTTTGCAAAGTAACGGGTAAATTGATTTCAAAAGAGCGTCTTAAAATAGTTCCTCATGCTACTATGAGTATTGAAGCCAAAAACATGCAACGATAATATTCTTAAATAATACATAAAACGCTCCTGTTTAGGAGCGTTTTTTTTAAAAATAATTCTATTTTTGCTCTCAAATTGTTAAAAAATGAAACTAAGACACGCAACACTCATAATTTTCATCATTCTTTTAATTGATCAGTTTTCCAAAATTTATGTGAAAACTAATTTTATTTATGAAGAAGAATTTGAGGTTTTTTCGTGGTTCAAATTGCATTTTATAGAAAATGAAGGAATGGCTTGGGGAACCGAAATTCCTGGAGATTATGGTAAATTAATACTAACTGTTTTTAGAATTTTTGCCGTGTTTGGAATTGCGTATTGGTTGTATGATTCGGTACAAAAAGAAAAATCCAATTTTCTAATCACTGCTATTTCCTTAATTTTTGCAGGCGCTTTCGGAAACATCATCGATTCTGTTTTGTATGGTGTAATGTTCAATGATAGTCACGGTCAATTGGCCACTTTTTTCCCACCTGATCATTATTCTACTTGGTTTCATGGAAAAGTAGTTGATATGTTTTATTTCCCAATTTGGGAAGGACAATTGCCTTCTTGGCTTCCGGGTTGGGGCGGACAAAATTTCCGCTTTTTTAACGCTATTTTCAATGTAGCCGATTTTGCTATTTCAGTAGGTGTCGGAATCTTAATTGTATTCAACAAAAAAGCATTCACACTACCAGAAACGAGTAGATCAAGAATTTATTCGGATAAATTAGATTAATTTAGAAGGTGTAATTTTTATTGGGAGTTACACAAAAATCCAACTTCACATCGTTTTCAGTGACGTCAGAAATGACTTCTTCCGCTTCAAAAAAGGAAAGTCCAATTTTGATGACATCATCATTGCATTTGGATAAGAATTTGTCGTAAAATCCTTTTCCATAACCTACACGATGTCCTTCAGAATCAAACGCTAAAAGCGGAACAAAAACTACTTCAATTTTATTTACAGGAACTTCCAAACCATTTACGGGTTCAGGAATGTGATACGAGTTGGTTCTGAATTTGGTATTGTCAGTCAATAAAAAGTGCGTCATTTCAAATGTGTCAAAATCGCTTTTTGAAACCACAATTTCTTTGTCTTTTCCCGCTAAAATTTGGAGAATGAATTCAGTATCAATTTCGCGTTGTTCTTCAATGGTCAAAAACAAATGATAATAGGTTTTCTCCCAAACGTTCAATTGCAACATTCGATTGGCAATCGCCAAACTTTTGTCTACAATTGCATCTTCAGACAGTTGACTTCGTAAGTCTTTGTACTTTTTTCGCAGGTCTTTTTTAAGCATAAATTCCTTCCTTCAATTCGGCTATAAAAGTAGTTAAATGTTCCACTTCCACGTGATTCATCAGTACAATTTTGTACCATTTATTTTCATGGTTGTGCGTTTCCGGAACTAAATGGTATTTTTCGGCAATTTCCTTCAGAATGTATTCGGCACGAATCGTCACTATATTCATAAAAGGTTCTCTAAAGTACTTGATGTTCATTTGATCTAATTCGTTGCACAAAAACTGAGTGCGCATTTGCAACACACTTATTTTTTCAAACCATTTGTGTGGTCCATACGTGAATAAAATCATCCAAACCGCAATAGCATTCGCACCCGAACGACTCCCACATAAAGTCAAATCCATTCCTTCTACGTATTGCGCTTCTTCGGTTAGCACGTTTTCAATCAATCCTTTTCTACAAATAAAAATTCCCGTTCCGTATGGTGCTTGAAGCATTTTATGCGCATCAATGGTAATCGAACTGATTTTAGGATTGCTAAAATTAATCCTCGAATTTTCATTGCTGAACGGATAGACAAATCCGCCGTACGCTCCATCAATATGAATCTTATACTCTAAATTATAGTGTTCCAAAATTGTGATGTAATCATCCGGATCATCAACCGAACCAAACATGGTGGTTCCCATATTCGAAACGACAATGAAGTATTTTTTGCTGTTGTTTTTGGCTTTGACGATTATTTCTTCCAAAGCGACCAAATCAATGCAACGGTATTCAAAATCAACCGGAATTTTCAACCATTCTAAGCTCAATAAATTAGCTGCTTTCGGAATCGAATAATGTGTGTCTTCTGAAGCTAAAATCGCAATTTCATCCCAACTAGCATCACGGTTATATTTATAAAAGTTGCGGTACATCCAAATGGCTTGAATGTTGGCTTCGGTTCCACCAGGCGAAATATAACCGTCAAATGAATTGGGTTGGGCTTTAAAAACATCAACTGCCAAAACATTTAAGACTTCTTTTTCCAATTCATGCGTGCCTTTAAAAGCACTTTCTGAATTGCCCAACGTATGGCAACCAATGTGATTCGGATTGGATACAAAGGTTTGCAAAACGGGAGCATCTTTCAAAAAGTCGGCATCATAAAATACTTTCCCATCCAATTTTGACGCAGGATAACCCAAGGTTGAGTCTTTCGCAAAATTCACATTTTCGCTCAACGCACTTTGGATTTTATTTTTTCGTTCTTCTTTCGGTAATTTTTTCCAGTACATACTTCATCAATTTTCGGCAAAACTACTGTAACTGTCTAATTGAAAACATGATAAATGTTAGTTGCACTAATCAATTCCCGAATTTGGTTAATGAAGAATTTAAAGTTAAATTTGTTTAGAAAATAGTCTGTTAAAATCTGTTCAATCCGTTTAATCTGTGGCTGATTTTCAATATCATTCGCCTAGGCGAACAATATCAATCTCAAAAGACCGATAACTGATAACCGACAACCGTAATGACCATTCCATCACTAGAACTTCAACTGCAAACCTTGCCCGATAATCCGGGTGTGTATCAGTATTACGATAAAGATGGAAAAATCCTCTACGTAGGTAAAGCCAAAAACCTTAAAAAACGTGTTTCTTCTTACTTTAATAAAATCCATGACAACGGGAAAACCAATGTTTTGGTGAAGAAGATAGTCGAAATCAAACACATTGTGGTTTCTTCTGAACAAGATGCGCTTTTGTTGGAAAACAACCTGATTAAAAAGCTACAACCGCGCTACAACATCAACCTTAAAGACGACAAGACCTATCCGTGGATTTGCATCAAAAAAGAACCATTTTCCCGCATTTTTCCTACTCGTAGAATGGTGAAAGACGGTTCGGAATATTTTGGTCCGTATACCAATTTCAAAACCATCAATACATTGTTGGACTTAATTAAAGAATTGTATCCGTTGCGTACCTGTAATTACGATTTGAAAGAAAGCAACATTCAATCGGGAAAGTTTAAAGTGTGTTTGGAATTCCACATTGGCAATTGCAAAGGTCCGTGTGAAGGTCATGAATTACTCGAAAACTACCAACGTCAAGTGGATGCGATTCGCCAAATTCTAAAAGGAAATTTCAAGGACAGTTTGCGTGATTTTAAGGCGAAAATGAACGAATTTGCTGCGAATATGCAATTTGAAGAAGCGCAGAAAATCAAAGAAAAAATAGAGGTTTTAGAGAATTATCAATCGCGTTCAACCGTGTTGAACCCGAAGATTTCCAATATTGATGTGTTTTCTATTGTTTCGGATGAATCAATGGCGTACGTTAATTTTCTGCAAATTGCTCACGGTGCAATCATTCGCTCGTATACGTTGGAAATGAAGAAAAAACTGGATGAAACCGATGAAGAATTACTCGAATTAGGCGTAGTTGAACTTCGCGAACGTTTTCATCTGAATACCAAAGAAATTATTTTGCCTTTTCCACTCGATTTAGGTGAAAATATAAAAATTACAGTTCCGCAATTGGGCGACAAAAAGCAAATTCTCGAATTGTCTGAGCGCAATGCCAAATACTATCGTTTGGATCAATTAAAACAAATTCAGATTGTAGATCCAGAGCGTCATACCAATCGGATTATGGCCCAGATGCAAAAAGATTTGCGTCTTTCGGTTGAGCCACGACACATCGAATGTTTTGATAATTCCAACATTCAAGGAACCAATCCGGTTTCGGCTTGCGTGGTTTTTAAAGACGGAAAGCCATCCAAAAAAGACTACCGACATTTCAATATCAAAACCGTCGAAGTTCCGAATGACTTTGCATCGATGGAAGAAGTAGTATACAGAAGATACAAAAGGCTTTTAGACGAAAATCTATCCTTGCCACAACTCATCATCATCGATGGAGGAAAAGGTCAGTTGTCATCGGCATTAAAAAGTATTGATGAATTAGGTTTGCGCGGAAAAGTCGCCATCATAGGCATAGCCAAACGATTGGAAGAATTGTTTTATCCGGGCGATTCGGTTCCGTTATACCTTGATAAAAAATCAGAAACACTCAAAATTATTCAACAATTACGCAACGAAGCGCACCGATTTGGAATTACCTTCCATCGGGATAAAAGAAGTAAATCAGCACTAAATTCATCCATAGAAACCATACCAGGAATTGGCGAAAAAACGATGTTAACACTCATAAAGCACTTCAAAAGTGTTAAAAGATTGAAATTAGCGACCGAAAAAGAAATTTCTGACGTAGTTGGTGTAGCAAAAGCCAAAAAAATTTCCGAATTTTACAAGGAAATCAAATGAATTTATTTTGAAGCGAATGTTTCGGGCATACTTGCCAACCATTTTCCCGCTTTTCTCTCCAAATTTTTTCTTTCCGAAAAAGAAAGAAAAAAGTTTTCCGTTTCAATCGGGGCTAGATAGCATTCGTCTTTTGTGTTTGCTTTCTGCCTTCTTACTTCTGCCTTCTGCTTCCTCTGCTCAAGACACCATCAAACGTCCCAAAATCGGTGTAGTTTTAAGTGGTGGTGGTGCCAAAGGATTTGCGCACATCGGAGTGTTAAAAGTTTTGGAACAAGCTGGTGTAAAGATTGATTACATTGGCGGAACCAGTATGGGAGCAGTGGTGGGCGGTTTATATGCTACAGGCTACAGCGCTACTCAAATCGATTCGATTTTCAAAGCCACCAATTTTGATGAATTACTGCAAGATTACATTCCACGTACATCTAAAAACTTCTACGAAAAGCAAAATGACGAGCGGTATGCTATTTCATTGCCTTTCAGAAAATTCAGTTTAGGCGTTCCAATTGCCTTATCAAAAGGAATGTACAATTACAACTTACTGGCAAAACTGACTCACAAGGTACGTCACGTTAGAGATTTTAATCAGTTGTCCATTCCGTTTGTTTGTATAGCGACCGATATTGAATCAGGAAAAGAAGTCATCATGCACTCGGGTTATTTGGCTCAAGCAATGTTGGCAAGTTCGGCATTTCCAACCTTGTTTTCTCCAGTGGAAATCAACGGAAGATTGTTGATTGATGGAGGTGTTTCGAATAATTATCCCGTTGAAGAAATCAGAAAAATGGGCGCTGATATTATTATTGGTGTTGATGTTCAGGACGATTTAAAAGACCGAAACGCACTTAATGATGCGACTCGAATTTTAGTTCAGATTTCCAATCTTCAAATGATTGAAAGTATGAAAGATAAAATTCTTAAAACCGATATGTACATCAAACCCGACATTTCGAAATTTACTGTGATTTCGTTTGATCAAGGTGAAGAAATCATCAAACGTGGTGAGGAAGCCGCTTTTGCTTGTTATGAAAAGATAAAATCCTATGCAAAAGGTAATTATCAATTGAATGGATTAAAAACACAGGTAGACAGCTTAAACATTAACAAGATAATTGTTAACGATTTAAAGAATTACACCGCTTCGTATGTAATTGGTACACTCGGTTTCAAACAAAATTCAAAAATTTGTTATGATGACTTAAAAAAAGGAATTAACACTCTGAATGCCACTCAAAACTTCAGTACGATTAGTTATACGATAGAAAAAAACGAAAATGGAGGTGACGATTTACACATTGATTTAACCGAAATCAAAACCAAATCGTTTTTAAAATTCGGACTACATTATGATGGTTTGTATAAAAGTGCCGTTTTAGTGAATTTGACGCAAAAAAAATCGCTGTTTCGAAACGACGTATTGTCTGTAGATTTTGCTTTAGGCGATAATTTTAGGTACGATTTGGATTACTATGTTGATAATGGATTTTATTTTAGTTTCGGAATAAAATCACGGTACAATCAATTCAACCGTAATGTTTCAACCGATTTTAATAACGGAAGTATATTGAATCAATTTGCCATCAACAGAATCAATATTGATTTTTCTGATTTGACCAATCAAGTGTATTTACAAACCTTATTTTTTCAAAAATTCTTAATTGGTGGCGGAGTTGAGTTGAAACACATATCGATAGAGTCTAGAACCTTGCAAGACAGTAAAACTGTTTTTGAAGACAGTGATTATCTCAGTCTTTTTGGTTGTGTCAAATACGATTCGTTCGACAATAAATACTTTCCCAAAAAAGGGTGGTTTTTTAATGGTGATATTCATACGTATTTGTATTCGACTAATTTCACCAATCAATTCAATCGGTTTTCAATAATGAAGGGTGAAGCAGGAATTACGCGAACATTTTATAAAAGATTCAATGTCAAATTCACTTCCGAAGCTGGGTTTTCATTTGGAGAAAGCAGTGTTCATTTTCTGGATTTTGTTTTGGGCGGTTACGGATTCAACCCTATCAACAATTTCAAGCATTTTTATGGCTATGATTTTATCAGTTTAGCTGGAGACAGTTATATAAAATCAGCTGCAACGGTTGATGTTGAATTTTATAAAAAAAACCACTTGAATTTTTCCGCCAATTATGCCAATGTTGAAAATAAACTCTTTAGTACAGGAAATTGGTTGTCAACGCCAACGTATTCAGGATATGCCGTTGGTTATGGTTTAGAAACTGTACTTGGACCAATAGAGCTAAAATATTCTTGGTCACCCGAATTACCCAAAGGCTTCACGTGGATTAGTGTAGGATTTTGGTTTTAGCAATCGTTTTTTTTGCGATATTTGTAATACATAATTTAAAAATAGAAAAATGTTTGGACTATTAGCGTTAATTATTGCTTTTGCAGCAGGTGTAATTGTGGGCAAAGTTTTGTCTAAAGATAAAAAACTGTAATGATTTTTTACGATAAGGCAATAGTAGATAAGTTTTTATACTCACTCATCAAGAGAAATCCTGAATGAGCACTACTTCTTTTTGATAAATAAAAAGTTATTACCAACTTTTAATCGTTGAATTTAAATAAAAAGAAAATGCCAATTTATCATAAATTAGGGAACATTCCACACAAACGCCATACACAATTCCGAAAACCCAACGGAGATTTGTATTATGAGCAGTTGTTTGGAACAGTTGGTTTTGACGGAATGTCAACCAATTCCTACCACGAACAGCGTCCGACTCAAGTAAAAGAAATCCGCTCGCAATACAGTGTAGCTCCAAAAATTGCTAAAACCAATAACATTCAATCGTATAAGTTGAGAGGTTTTGAAGTTGCACCACAAGATGATTTTTTAGAAAGCAGAAAAATCGTTTTGACCAATTCCGATTTACATATTGTTTTAGCGGCACCCAGAAAATCAACCACCGATTACTTTTATAAAAATACCGATTCGGATGAAATGATTTTCATTCATCAAGGTTCGGGAAAATTGAGAACCATCTACGGGAATCTCGATTTTAAATACGGTGATTATTTGATTGTTCCGCGCGGAATGATTTATAAAATCGATTTTGACACCGAAGACAATCGCTTGTTTATTGTTGAATCGCATTCACCAATTTATACTCCAAAACAATACCGAAACTGGTTCGGTCAATTATTAGAACATTCTCCGTTTTGCGAAAGAGACATTCGTCGCCCACAAGAATTGGAAACCTACAACGAAAAAGGAGAGTTCATCATTAAAGTTAAAAAGAAAGATGAAATTTTTGAAATGGTCTATGCGACGCATCCTTTTGATGTGATTGGATACGACGGTTTTAATTATCCGTATGCCTTTTCCATTCACGATTTCGAACCTATAACAGGTCGAATTCACCTTCCACCACCCGTTCATCAAACTTTTGAGGCAAAAACATTCGTAGTATGCTCATTTGTGCCAAGACTTTACGATTATCATCCGCTATCAATACCAGCGCCATACAATCATAGCAATATTGACTCTGATGAGGTTTTATACTATGTTGATGGTGATTTCATGAGCCGAAATGATGTAAAACCAGGAAATATTTCGTTGCATCCAGCTGGAATTCCACACGGACCACATCCTGGCGCGGCAGAACGCAGTATTGGTAAAAAAGAAACATTAGAATTAGCCGTAATGGTGGATACGTTCAAACCTTTAATGGTAACAGAAGAAGCAATGAAAATTGCTGATGAAACGTATTTTCAATCGTGGTTAGAAGAATAAATTAATAAATAAATTTAAAATGTATAAAAAATTATCCGCCGATCCCAACGCTCTTATATTTGGAATTATCAGTTTAGTGATTGTCTTTTTAGGATGCTGTTGTGGACTTTTTGTTATTGTGAGTTTCACCTTGTCAATAGTCGGTCTTGTGCTGGCTAATAAAAGTTTGAGAGAATACAACAACGCACCCGATCAATACAACTTTACTAGTAAAAACAATGTTTTTATAGCTAAAGTGCTCAATATTATTGCGTTGGTATTGTCGTCGTTGATTTTGGTGTTTTATGTTCTATATTTTGCTTTTTTTGGTACTCTTTTGTCGACAGCGGCAATGAAAGATATTTTTACTAAAGGGAAAATGGAAGAATTTAGACAAATGCAAGACAGCATAAGAGAAGTCACTTTAGACAGTATAAACGAGGAAAATGAGTTATACATTGACACTCTAAATGTAGAATCAGAAAAAGAATAAATTATGTCAAAAGAAATAAAATCCGTTGAATACGGACTCGAAAAAATATTTGAAGGAGCTCAAGATTTCCTTCCACTGTTAGGAACCGATTATGTAGAGTTTTATGTGGGAAATGCCAAACAATCTGCTCATTTCTACAAAACGGCGTTTGGTTTTCAATCACACGCTTACAAAGGACTTGAAACAGGTTCTAGAGATTCGGTTAGCTATGTGTTAAAACAAGACAAAATACGGTTGGTGTTAACAACACCATTAACCAGCAGTTCGCCAATCAATGATCACTTAAGAAAACACGGTGATGGGGTGAAAGTAATTGCTCTTTGGGTGGATGATGCTCATTCAGCTTGGGAAGAAACCACCAAACGCGGTGCTAAGTCATTTATGGAACCTACAGTAGAAAAAGACGAACATGGTGAAGTAGTGCGTTCCGGAATTTACACTTACGGAGAAACAGTGCACGTTTTTGTTGAAAGAAAAAATTACAATGGTGCCTTTTTACCCGGTTTTGTTGAATGGAAATCAGACTACAATCCTGAGCCACTCGGACTAAAATACATCGATCACATGGTAGGAAATGTAGGTTGGGGCGAAATGAACCAATGGGTAAAATGGTACGAAGACGTAATGGGATTTGAAAATTTCCTTTCGTTTGACGATACTCAAATCCACACCGAATATTCTGCTTTGATGAGTAAAGTAATGAGTAACGGAAACGGTCGAATTAAATTCCCAATTAACGAGCCAGCCAAAGGAAACAAAAAATCGCAGATTGAAGAATACATCGACTTTTATGAAGGTCCAGGAGTGCAACATTTAGCGGTTGCGACTGATGATATTATCACAACTGTTGCCGGATTAAAAGCACGTGGAGTAGAATTTTTACCACCACCACCGCAAGCCTATTACGATGACATTCCACGCAGATTAGGCGTTCATATGGACATGATGAAAGAAGACATCAAAGAATTACAAAAACTTTCCATTTTAGTTGATGCCGATGAAGACGGTTATTTATTGCAAATTTTTACAAAGCCAATTGAAGATCGTCCTACACTTTTCTTTGAAATAATTCAAAGAATGGGAGCTAAAGGATTCGGTGCGGGTAATTTTAAAGCGCTTTTTGAGTCTATTGAGCGAGAGCAAGCTTTGAGAGGAACGTTATAAAAAACCAAAAATATTAAACAAAAACCAAAATACAACGTTGTAGTAATGCAATTTTTGATAAAAATGTGTTAAAGTTTGTTTTTTGATGAGAATAATTCAAAAAGCGTTGTATATTTGCACCATCAAAAAGAGAAGGAGTGGTTTCCTTTAATTTTTATATAAGTTTTTCATAATTTATAGTTTTTGGTTGGTTAATAGCATAAAAACTCAGTCATTTTATTGACTGAGTTTTTTTGTTTTAATACATTTGGAACAAAAATTGTATTACAGTTATTAAATCAATAAATTTTAAAAATGAAAAAGATTATTTTAATAGGGTTGTTTTTTTTGACTGTAAGTTTTGACCAAGTTGATTTGGCGCAAAAACAGCCTGCTTTTGATACAGGAGAATATTTCAAATTCAGAATACATTATGGTTTAGTAACTGCTGGATACGCCACTTTGGAAGTAAAAGAAGGAACTAAAAACAATAAAAAAGTCTACCATGCAGTAGGGAAAGGCTATACTACAGGTATGACCAAGTTCTTTTTCAAAGTAGAAGATAATTACGAAAGTTATTTTGATAAAACAACTGGAAAACCTTATCAATACGTTAGAAAGATTGATGAAGGAGGTTATACAAAAAATCAAGAAGGATTTTTTAATCAAGACAAAAATACTATCTTAGTAAAAGATTATAAAAACAAAACGGAAAACTCATTTACAACACCTGAAAATGTTCAAGACATCGTTTCTACCTTTTATTATCTAAGAAATCATCCTAATATTGATAAACTAAAAGTGGGTGAATCAATCATGGTAGATATGTTTTTTGATGATGAGACATTTAAATTCAAGCTAAAATTTATTGGTACTGAAGATTTAAAAACTAAATTTGGAGTCGTAAAAAGCATGATTTTTAGACCACTTGTGCAATCAGGTAGGGTTTTTAAAGAAGAGGAAAGTTTAACAGTCTGGATATCAGACGATGAAAATAAAATCCCACTCAGAATCAAAGCTAGTTTAGCCGTTGGATCGCTAAAGGCAGATTTAGAATCATATAAAGGACTTAAAAATCCTTTCTATATAAAAGTACAAAAATAATGACCACCGAAACCAACCAACTATTAGAACAATTAGAACAAAAATTTGATGCCATAAATCAAAAAACAGATACACACTTAGAAGGACTACTTTGGTCTAAACCCATAACCTATTGGGATTATATTCAAACCGACGCCTTACTAAATTTACAAACCCAAAGAACCATTTTGCCCGACGAAATGGTTTTTATTATGTACCATCAGGTCAACGAATTGTTGTTTAAAATGATACTTTGGGAGATCAAACAAGTATGTTATTCAGAAACTATTAAAACTAAATTTTTTGCCGAACGGTTAACCCGAATTTCAAGGTATTTTGACATGCTCACCACATCTTTTGATATCATGGGCGACGGGATGGAAGTTGAACAGTACATGAAATTCAGAAACACCTTAACTCCAGCCAGTGGTTTTCAAAGTGCGCAATACCGAATGATCGAATTCGCTTCAACCGATTTGATTAATTTAATTGATTACCGTTTCCGCGCTACCATCGACAGAAACACACCGTACTCTCACGCTTTCGAACATTTGTATTGGCAAGCTGCTGGGAAAGATTATCATACAGGTGAAAAATCATTTTTAATTTTAGAATTCGAACGAAAATATAAAGACGAGTTTTTGCGTTTTATGGAAGAGTACAATACCATCAACATCTGGCAAAAATTCAAACAATTACCTCTTGAAGATCAAAAGAATACCGATTTAGTGGCTGCCATGCGTCATTACGACAAAACGGTAAACATCACTTGGGTTATGGGTCATTTAAATGCCGCAAAAAAATACATAGAAAGCGGACACGGATCAGGCGAAGCAACGGGCGGAAGCGATTGGAAAAAATACATGCATCCAAAATACCAACGACGCATTTTCTTCCCAGAATTATGGTCGGAAGAAGAATTAAAAAATTGGGGTGAAGACTGTTAAAAAAAGCACATTTGAAAAAACTGTCCATCTTATTACTATTATCATTAACTCTTTTTTCATGTAAAAAAGCGGAAGAAGAGGTTTGGGTTGACGAAATCGAACCAGTCAAACCCATAGTCGATTTTGGAATCAACTTTGCCGATTATAATGTAGACCAAGATACAGTTCAATACTATGATAATCTAACTCGAATTTTAACCCGACAAAATTTATCTTCTAAAAAAGTAAATCAGATTATTGAAAAAGTCAAAGATTCACTCAATCTGAAACTCATAAAAAGACACAAAGCCTTCACTTTTTTTCGTTCCAAAGACCGGTTCAACAAAGTACAACTATTTGTTTTTCAACCCGATCAACTCAATTATGTTTTGGTTGATTTAAGAGACTCAATAGTAGTTTATAAACGAACACGACCGCTTACTTTTAAAGTTCGAACTATAGCAGGTACATTGAGTAGTTCGCTGTCCGAAACACTGAAAAAAGAGAATATTGATATTTCTCTTAAAAAACGATTAATTAAAGTATACGCTTGGTCCATCGACTTTTTTAAATCCAAAAAAGGAGACAAATTTGCCGTCAGCTTTACCGAACGTTACATCAACGACACGATTTACGACGGAATTGATAGTTTGCGATGCGCCTTCTTTGAATATAAAGGCAAAAAAATCTATGCTTTCCCGTTCATTCAAGACAGTATTAAAGGAAAAACCGATTACTATGATGAACAAGGAAATGCACTGCGTAATTTTTTCTTGAAAGCTCCTTTGAAGGTAGTCAACATTACTTCAAAATACACTCTTAAGCGGTTTCATCCAGTACAACAAATCTGGAAACCACATTTTGGAACTGACTATGCAGCACCAACTGGAACACCTATTATGACAACCGCTACAGGTGTGGTTGAAATGGCAGGATACACCGCTGGAAATGGAAATTTCGTAAAGGTTAAACACGACAAAACCTATTCTACTCAATACCTTCACATGTCCAAAATTTTGGTAAAACGCGGGCAATCAGTCAAACAAGGTGACGTCATAGGGAAAGTAGGAAGTACTGGCTTGGCTTCTGGTCCGCACGTATGTTACCGATTCTGGAAAAACGGAAAGGAGGTAGATGCCTTAAAGCTAAAACTTCCTAATTCAGAACCAATGGATGCGCTTAACAAACCAAGATACATTAAATACATTACTCCATTAAAACGAGAATTGGATAGTGTTGCGGCGGTAAAATTCAACGAACCATTGCCGGCAAAAATTCAAAAACCAGCTCAAAAACCAGCTCAAAAACCAGCTCAACCCTCGGGTAAACCACAACCCAAAGCCAAAACTGTCGCAAAACCCAAAACAAAAAAGAAATAAAAACCACAGTTTTGTCGAGTTTTATTTTAATAACCTAAACAATAATGTAATTTTGCGGTTCAAAAAATAAAACCAATGGCACTTTCTAAAATAAACCCAACTACAACTTCTGCTTGGCAAAAATTAAATCTTCATTATGCAACAATGCAACATAATTCCATTAAAGATTTATTTGTAAATGATGTTAAAAGAGCCGAAAACTTTCACATTCAGTGGAATGATTTCCTAATTGATTATTCTAAAAATAATATCACTCAAGAAACGGTTGATTTGCTTTTAGAATTGGCTCAAGAAGTAGGTTTGAAACAAGCCATTTCCGACTATTTTAATGGTGAACGAATCAATCAAACCGAAGATAGAGCGGTGCTTCATACGGCTTTACGTTCGCCTGAAAATGCGACTGTTTTAGTGGATGGGAAGAATGTAATGCCCGAAGTTTTTGCCGTTAAAAATCAAATCAAAAAATTTTCAGAAGCGATTATCTCTGGTCAGAAAAAAGGATATACAGGTAAAAATTTTACTGATGTAGTAAATATTGGAATTGGAGGTTCAGATCTTGGCCCAGCGATGGTGGTTGAAGCTCTACAGTTTTATAAAAATCATTTGAACGTTCATTTTGTTTCCAATGTTGATGGTGATCATGTAAACGAAGTCATCAAAAAATTAAACCCCGAAACGACCTTATTTGTAATTGTTTCTAAAACATTTACTACTCAAGAAACGTTATCAAATTCAGAAACTATTCGTTCTTGGTTTTTGCAAACAGCAACTCAAAATGACGTTTCTAAACACTTTGTGGCAGTTTCAACCAATATTCAGAAAGTAACCGAATTCGGAATTGATGCTGAAAACATCTTTCCAATGTGGGATTGGGTTGGCGGACGGTTTTCGTTGTGGAGCGCAGTCGGACTTTCAATAAGCCTAGCTGTTGGATACGCTAATTTTGATGAATTATTGAGCGGCGCCAATGAAATGGACAATCATTTTAAAACGGCCGATTTTAATAAAAATGCACCAGTTGTTTTAGCCTTACTGAGCGTTTGGTACAATAATTTTTTTGGTGCTGAAAGTGAAGCCTTGATTCCGTATACTCAATATTTGCAAAAATTAGCGCCTTATCTTCAACAAGGAATCATGGAAAGCAACGGAAAAAGTGTTGGTCGTGATGGAAAAACCGTAAATTATCAAACCGGAACTATTATTTGGGGTGAGCCAGGAACCAATTCACAACATGCTTTTTTTCAGTTGATTCATCAAGGAACTAAATTAATTCCAACTGATTTTATTGGGTTTGTTGAGCCTTTGTACGGAAACGAAGACCATCATAACAAATTGATGTCTAACTTTTTCGCTCAAACCGAAGCATTGCTCAATGGTAAAACCGAGGCGCAAGTGAAGCAAGAATTTGAAAAACAAGGTGTTTCAAAAGTAAAAGCAGATTATCTCTTACCTTTCAAAGTATTTACTGGAAATAAACCAACCAATACTATTTTAATTCAAAAACTAACCCCAAGAACTCTTGGTGCATTGGTGGCGCTATACGAGCACAAAATCTTCGTACAAGGTATAATTTGGAATATTTTCAGTTATGACCAATGGGGAGTTGAATTGGGGAAACAATTAGCCAATTCAATTTTAAAAGAAATTGAATCAAACGAAGTTGGATCTCACGATAATTCGACGCAGTTTTTATTAAATTATTTCCTACAGTCAAAAAAATAATTTTTCCTCAAAGAATACAGTAAAGTAGCTGTTTTTGTTATATTGTTGAATAATTTTTAAAAAACAGCCGTATTTCTCTGATACATTGAGAATTGTTTAATATTTTTCCAATTGTTAACGTTTTCTTAACACTTGTCCGTCAATTTATTGAGAAATTTGCGGAAAATTTTAACGTAAACAAAAATGAAAAATTTAAGAACTAATTTACTAACAGGTTTGTTTTTTCTTATCACAACAATTGCCTTCTCTCAAGGGAAAATTAAAGGAGTTGTAGTAGATAGCGAATTAAACGGATCTTTACCAGGTGTAAACGTTGTAGTGAAAGGCTCAACCACTGGAACTACAACTGACATGGATGGAAAATTTACGATTAATTCTACATCTGCTTCAGGACAAATCGTTTTAACATACATCGGTTTCAAAACACAAACCATCAACTTTACAGTTAAAAATGGTGAAACAGTTGATTTGGGAACGATTACTCTATCTTCAGATTCTAATCAATTAGATGAAGTAGTTGTTAAAAGTACTGTTATTGACGTTGCTAAAGACAGAAAAACTCCAGTTGCAGTATCTACTATAAAAGCTTCAGAAATTGTACAAAAATTAGGTAACCAAGAGTTTCCAGAAATTTTAAACAACACACCTTCTGTATACGCTACAAAATCGGGTGGTGGTTTTGGTGATTCCAGAATTAATATTAGAGGTTTTTCTCAAGAGAATATTGCGGTTATGATTAACGGTATGCCAGTAAACGATATGGAAAACAGTCGTGTTTTCTGGAGTAACTGGGCAGGTTTATCAGATGTAACTTCATCTATGCAAGTACAAAGAGGTTTAGGTTCTTCTAAATTAGCAATTTCTTCTGTTGGAGGAACTATCAATATAGTAACTAAATCATCTGATTTGAAACAAGGAGGAACCATGTATGTGGGTACTGCAAATGATAATTACCTAAAAACTCAAATGTCGTATGCAACAGGTAAAATGAAAAACGGGTTTTCTGCGTCTTTCTTATTGAGCCAAACCAGAGGTGATGGTTATGTTGATGCTACTCGTTTTGAAAGTGCTAACTATTTTGTAGCTTTAGGATATGAAATCAATCCTAAAAACGACATTCAGTTTACTTTTACGGGTGCACCACAATGGCACGATCAACGTTCTACTGCTCCAACATTAAATCAATATTTGAATTACAGCAGCAACGGTGAGCCAAACATCAAATACAATTCAGATTGGGGTTATTTGAATGGAAGTGAGTTCAATTTTAGAACTAACTATTACCACAAACCAGTAATGTCGATTAACTGGGATTCTAAATTCTCAGATAAAATGAAACTTTCAACCGTAATCTATGGTTCTTGGGGAAGAGGTGGAGGAACTAATGGTGCTGGTGCAGTTAGAGGAAATCGTTTCTTTGCAGATAATCTTAGAACTTCTGATGGATACATTAATGTTGATTTAATTCAAGCTTGGAACTCAGGACAAACAGTTAGTATTCCCGGAACTACTGGAACTTCAACTAGAGGTTTGACCAACGGACAATACATCAGTAGTACTTCAACTTCAAATAATTTAACTAACGGTATTTCTAAAATATCTTCGATTAATTCACACAACTGGTACGGTGGTGTAACTAATTTAAATACGAAGTTAACCGATAGATTAACTTTAGATTTTGGATTGGATTTCAGAACCTACAGAGGTATTCACTATCAAAATGTGAACGAACTTTTAGGCTCAACAGGATTTTTAGATAATACTCCCATTGCTAACGGTATTGCTTCAAACGGAAACATCAATGATCCAGGAAGAATATTATACGGGACCTACGAAAGCAACCCAAGTTTCAATCCATTTTTCAATGTAGACCACCAACAAAAAGTATCGTACAATAACGATGGTTTAGTAAATTGGTACGGTGCATTTACTCAATTAGAATATTCTACAGAAAAATTAACTGCTTTTGTTCAAGGAGCTATTTCTCAACAAGGATTCAAAAGAGAAGATTACTTTAAATATTATGAGTCTGACCCATTAGCTTCTACCGATTATGAAAACATCTTAGGTGGAAACGTAAAATTAGGAGCTAACTACAACATCAACAAAAACCACAATGTTTTTGTAAACACAGGATTCTATTCAAAACAACCTTTCTTTAATGCTGTATATCCAAACAACGCTTCTAAAGTAAATGGAAATTTAGTAAATGAAAAAATCATGGGTATTGAATTAGGTTACGGTTTCCGTTCTTCAAAATTCAATGCTAATGTAAACTTATACCACACTTCTTGGAAAGACAGATACCAAAGATCTAATGATAATGCTACTGATAATCCTGGTGGATACTACGATTTCTCTGGAATTGAAGAAGTACACACAGGTATCGAAGTAGATATGAACGCCAAAGTAACTAACTTTATCAAAGTGAACGGTATGTTTTCTATTGGAGATTGGTCATACAAAGGAAATAGCGTAAGTAACCGCTACGATCAATTCAACACTCCAATTGTAGGTGGAACAGAAACTACATTATATTTAGATGGTGTAAAAGTAGGTGATGCAGCACAATTAACGGCTTCTGTAGGAACTACAATTGACGTTGTAAAAGGATTAAGTGTTGATGCGAACTACCGATTTGTAGATCGATTATACGCTTCAATTTCTCCAGGAAACTTTACTAACGAAATTAATAGAGGTTCGCTAGAATTACCAAATTATGGTTTAATGGATTCAGGTTTGACCTATACTATGAATGTTGGAAAAGGTAAATCAGATTCTGTAATTTTCAGATTAAATGTAAACAACGTTTTAGACGAAATTTATATTGCTGAAGCAAGAACAAATACTTTTGCAAGAACAAGAGAAACGTTTGCAACAGACGACGCTTACAACACTTATTTAACTAACGGTGTTTATGATGGCATCGACAGAACCAATCAAGTTTTCTTCGGTTTCGGTAGAACATGGAACTTCGGTGTAACATATAAGTTCTAATACAAGTTTAGTTTAAAATTAATTTTCAAAACCCTCATTCATTTCGGATGAGGGTTTTTTGTACTTTTTTACTATATTTGTTTCAATCAAATAAACTAATTCATGTACCATTTCATCCAAAAGTTTCATTCAGGTTGGGCGTATTTAGCTCTTTTACTTTTAGTTATCGCTGTTTTTAATTCCTTTTCAGGATGGTTTTCCAAAAGAGAATTTGCCTCAAAAGACAAAAAAATAGCCCTTTTTGCACTCATCGCCACTCACCTTCAGTTGGTTATTGGATTCCTATTGTACTTTGTTTCTCCAAAAGGATTGGATAGTCTTGGTTCTATGGAAGATTCAGCATTGCGACTTACCGCATTAGAACATCCGATAGTAAACATCTTAGCTATTGTTTTAATCACTATCGGTTGGTCTCGTCACAAAAAAGCAATAGCTAGTGATTTAAAGTTCAAATCTATTTTTGTATTCTACATGTTGGGACTCGTTTTAGTACTGGTTAGAATACCTTGGCAAGCTTGGTTCAGTATTTGATAAGTAAGTCCTGAAAAGGACTTTTTTTATCCCTTAAATACTATTTTTATGAAGAAAAAAAATATTTCAATCGTATCGTTTCTGTCTGTATTCATCATTGCAATGCTAATGATGAATCCAATTTTGGCACAGAAACCCAAAACCGACACTATAAAAAAGGCAACTGCTACAAAAATCATTGAAGTCACTACTGCCGATGATATTATTGACAGTTTGGTTGAGCCAAAACTCAAACTCAAATTACATAAAGAAAACGCAGTTGCATCCTATTATGCTGATAAATTCAACAACAGAAAAACAGCAAGTGGAGCCAAATACGATCACAACAAATTCACTGCAGCGCACAAAAAATTCCCATTCGGAACCAAGTTAAAAGTTACCAATCCTTCCAATAAAAAATCGGTAGTGGTGACAGTAAACGATCGCGGTCCATTTGTGAAAGGAAGGGAAATTGATTTGTCTAAAAAAGCATTCATGATGATTGCCTCAAACAAAGGCTCGGGAATTCAAAAAGTAACCATCGAAATCATCGAAGAATAATTACCAAGTAGTAAACGGACAATTACTCAAATAAGCATTGTAATAGCGTTGGTCATTTGTAACTTCTTTTCCTAGCCAATTGGGCTTTTCAAATGCTTCGTTTTCGTCACTAAGCTCTATTTCGGCCATTACCAAACCTTCGTTGACACCGTAAAAAACATCTACCTCAAACAAATGTTTACCCTTTTGTATATGGTAACGCGTTTTCTTAATCACACCATTTTCACACAACAAAAGCAATTGTTTCGCCTCATCAACTGCAATTTCTTTTTCCCATTCAAATCGTGATGCACCACTTTCACTCGATTTTCCTTTGATCGTCAGGAATCCTTTATTGCCTTTCACTCGAACTCGTACTGTGCGCTCCGGATTCGAATTCAAATACCCTTGAGCAATCTCAAATTGTACTTCTGATTCATCCCTAAAATCATTCGATGTAACCAAAAATTTACGTTCTATTTCTATCATTTTATTTTTTTGAAGCTATTTCCTGCCATTCGCTGTATCTCCGATTGGTAAAAACTACAGGCAAAGCCTTTTTTTTTTACCATCGGAGGATGCCGCTTCTGTCAGGGCTAGATATCCCAAATATAATTAAATTTGCAGTATGCAAGAACCTAAACTTCGTAAAATAATCCATGTAGATATGGACGCATTCTACGCTTCGGTCGAGCAAATGGACAATCCCGAACTCAAAGGAAAACCCATTGCTGTTGGCGGAAGTGAAGTGCGTGGAGTCGTTTCTGCAGCCAGTTACGAAGCCCGAAAATTTGGAGTCAGAAGTGCCGTCAGTGGAGTTCAAGCCAAAAAATTGTGTCCGGATTTAATTTTTGTTCGCCCGCGTTTTGATCGCTACAAAGAAATTTCGAAGAAAATCCGCAAAATTTTTCACGATTATACCGATTTAGTTGAACCGCTTTCACTTGATGAAGCGTATCTCGACGTTACGCAAAACAAAAAAGGAAATCCAAGTGCTTCATTGATAGCGCAAGAAATTCGACAACGTATTTTTGAAGAAGTCGGTCTAACCGCATCAGCCGGAATTTCCATCAATAAATTTGTGGCCAAAGTAGCCAGCGATTACAACAAACCCAACGGTCAAAAAACAGTAAGTCCAAACGAAGTTGAAGAATTTTTAGAAAACCTCGACGTTAAAAAATTCTATGGCATCGGAAAAGTCACTACTGAAAAAATGTACCAATTGGGCATTTTCACGGGCAAAGATCTAAAATCAAAAACCAAAGAATACCTCGAAGAACATTTCGGAAAAAGCGGCGGATTTTACTATTACATCGTGCGCGGCATTCACAATAGTGAAGTAAAACCCAATCGAACCACTAAATCAGTCGCAGCCGAGCATACCTTCAACGAAAATTTGACTTCGGAAATTTTCATGGAAAAAAAACTGGAACGAATCGCCGAAGAACTCGAAAAACGTCTCAAACGCTATTCCATTTCAGGGAAAACCGTCACCTTAAAAATAAAATACTCCGATTTTACACAACAAACCCGCAGTAAAACATTGCCGTATTTCATTTCGGATAAAGGCTTGCTATTTGAAACTGCCAAAGAATTACTCTACCAAGAACGATTAAAAGACTCGGTTCGATTACTCGGCATTTCGCTCAATAACCTCAATACCGAAGTAAAAAAAACTGTCGTAGTTCAGTTGAAGTTTGACTTTTAATTGGGAGTAAAACCCAATTTTATTCCGTACTTTTACCATCAATTTTTTATAATTCATGGAGAAGATAATTTCCTATCCTATTTCGGTAGTGTATTATTTGTGTTTCGGACTTTCATTAGTGATTTTTCACCCGATTCAATGGATTTGTTTTAATCTATTTGGCTATCAAGCACACAAAGTCAGCGTTGATTATCTGAATTTATTTTTGGTGCGTTGTACCAATATTTTGGGAACAACCTATTCGTTTAAAAATAAAGAAAGTATTCCCGAAAATGTTCCAATAATTTTTGTTGCCAATCACCAAAGCTTGTTTGATATCATCGGAATCATTTGGTATTTACGAAAACACCACGCCAAATTTGTCAGTAAAAAAGAGTTAGGAAAAGGAATTCCGAGTGTTTCATACAATTTACGGCATGGTGGTTCCGTTCTTATTGATAGAAAAGACCCAAAACAAGCCATTCCGGTCATCAAAGGTTTGGCTGAATACATAGAAAAGCACAAAAGAAGTGCGGTCATTTTTCCAGAAGGCACGCGAAGCAAAACAGGTAAACCCAAAGAATTTGCTCAAAGCGGATTGAAAATTCTTTGCAAATTTGCTCCATCAGCAGTGGTGGTGCCAATTACCATCAACAATTCATGGAAAATGGTAAAATTTGGCGCCTTTCCGATGGGATTGGGAACCAAAATGGAGTTCATCATTCACGAGGCTATTCCTGTGAAAGAATATTCTTTTGAAGAGTTGATGCAAAAAACAGAATCAGCAGTCGTACAATCACTAAAATATTAAAATGTATTTTCAAAGTGTATTCAAAATCTAAAATCTAAAATCTAAAGTCTAAAATTTAAACTATAATGTCTATAAAAAACATCCGTCTAGAAGTCATGCAATTTCTAGAAAAAAACGTCGATAGTTTTGTTGACCAATTTTTAATTCCAGTGGATAAAATTTGGCAACCTAGCGACTTACTGCCCAATTCTGAAAGTGAAAATTTTATTGAAGAAGTGAAAGAATTGCGCGAAATTGCCAAAGAATTACCTTATGATTTTTGGGTAGTTCTGGTGGGCGACACTATTACTGAAGAAGCACTTCCAACTTACGAATCATGGTTGATGGAAGTAGAAGGCGTAGATAACGAAGGAAGAAATGGTTGGTCGCGTTGGGTGCGTGAATGGACCGGAGAAGAAAACCGTCACGGCGATTTACTCAACAAGTATTTGTATTTATCAGGCCGCGTAAACATGCGCGAAGTAGAAGTGACTACACATCACTTAATCAATGATGGTTTTGACATCGGAACCGGAAAAGACCCGTATAAAAACTTTGTATATACGAGTTTTCAAGAATTAGCAACTTATGTTTCTCACAATCGTGTGTCGCAAATTGCTAAGGAATTTGGGGATAAGAAATTGTCAAAATTATGCAAGTTGATTGCAGGTGACGAAATGCGTCATCATCATGCATACAGTGAATTTGTAAATCAAATTTTCAAAGTAGATCCAAGCGAAATGATGTTGGCGTTTCAATACATGATGAAACAAAAAATTACAATGCCGGCGCATTTTTTAAGAGAATCAGGGCAAAAAATCAGTACTGCTTTTGAAGAATTTTCCAATTCTGCACAAAAAATAGGCGTTTATACCGCTAGCGATTATGTTGATATTCTTCAGAAATTAATTGATAAGTGGGACATTTCAAAAGTCAGCAATCTCACTGATGAAGCCGAAAAAGCACGTGATTATTTAATGAAATTGCCCTCGAGAATGGCGAAAATTTCAGAGCGATTAGTGCTTCCAGATGAAACTAAAATTTTCAAATGGGTAGAACCTGCTTTGATTAAGTAATTAAATAAAAAGAATAGAATACAAACCTAAATCCTTTCTGAAAAGAGAGGATTTTTTTAACTTCAAATTCATGTCATTGATTGATAACACCATAGTATTTGTAAAAGAAAAACTCCAAAATGCTGAGGCCGGACACGATTGGTTTCACATTGAACGAGTGTATAAAAACGCATTGCTCATTGCTTCAGACGAAGAATGCGATTTGACGATTGTAAAATTAGGAGCATTGCTTCATGACATTGCCGACAGTAAGTTCAATGACGGCGATGAAACGGTTGGGCCAAAAGTAGCGCGAGCGTTTTTAGAATCTCAAAATGCTTCAGAAGAAACAATTGTTCACGTAATCAGTATCATCGAAAATATATCGTTCAAAGGCGGTAATTTTGAAAAGAAATTTACGTCAAAAGAACTCGAAATTGTTCAAGATGCCGACCGTTTGGATGCGTTGGGTGCGATTGGAATTGCGCGAACGTTCAACTACGGCGGATTCAAAAATCGTCAGTTGTACAATCCAGCGATTCCTCCAAAATTAAACATGAGCAAGGAAGAATACAAAAACAGTGAATCGCCTACACTCAATCATTTTTACGAGAAGTTACTGTTGTTGAAAGACAAAATGAATACTCCAACGGGTAAAAAACTAGCCGAACAACGCCATAAGTTTATGGAGCATTTCTTGGCTCAGTTTTATGCCGAATGGGATGGAGAAATATAAAAAAAGGCACTTTAAAGAAGTGCCTTTTTTGTACATTATAATGTAACTTTAAGTAGTTGCTTTTTCTTTCCTTTTCGTCCTACAAAATAGACTGAGTTTCCAGAAATCGCTCCGTCAGAAACCATAAACGGAACTTCATTGTCTTTATCGTCTAACAATTCTTGGTAATCAAAATCACCATTCGGGGTAATTTTAATCACATTAAAGTTTGATTTTTTGGTACTTGTTTGTCCAAATTGAATACGATCTTTACTTAATTTTTTCACTTTTTCACCTGTGTTGATAAAGAAGAAAGTGTCATCGCCTTTTACAGTTGATGTATACGAAATGTACGATTCGTCTCCACTAGTAGCTTGTCTTTTGTTGATGTTTCTTGCCCAAACGATATCTCCTGCTGAACTGATTTTTGCACTTACAATGTCATCGTAATGATAAATGGTTCGTGTTTGCATGCCGCCATTTGGAGAAGAATAAGTGTGAACAGTAATGTAAAATTCTTCAGCATTGAAAACAATTTCGTTGTTAGGTGTAATCAATAATTGACGGAACGAAAGGTTTTTCAACTCTTTGTCTTTGTCTTTTCCGTATTTGTCAATCATGAATTGCTCGGTAAACGGATTGAATTTGGTTTTCTTAATTTCTAAGGTTTTTGGATCCAATTCGAAATAACTAATTCCTTTGTAACGGTTGTCATTTTTATCCGAATAAAAACCAATACAAGTTAGACGATCTTGAAAAATAATGGTTTTTAATGAACGAGAATAATGTTCTTCAGTATCAAAAACCTGAGTTTTCTCTGAATCTTTTGTGATTTGAGTCAACTCAAACTGATAGCGACCACCATCTTTTTTCTTTTTCTTTTCGTCGGTAAATACTTTCCCTAAAAGATACAAAGTGTTTCCGTCTTTAGACACATCAATGTTCTCGTAAATGAATTTTCTGTCCTTAATGTCTCTTTTAAAAGTATGGTCAATTTTTTTGTTTAAAGCAGAATCAAATAAATACAGTTTGTGAGTTTCACTTTTTTTGTCTTTAATATCCACCGTAACTGCAAAAGCAGTTTTATCTTCATTAATGATCATCGAAGCGCCCGAATCTTTGTCAAAACCGCCACCCGACAGAAAACTAAATTGTTTGATTTCTTCACTGTTCAATCGAAATAATTCTTTTGATTTGAAATTGAAATCATTCATGTTCGATGTCAAAGCACTACAAATGTACGCTCCTTGACTTTTATCGTAAACAAAATCAATTAAAGAAACATCGTTACCATTTGTAATCACTCCTATAACAGAACTTTGTTTAATGACTTCTGAGTATTTCATTTCATATTCAAATTCTTTAATCAGTTTTAAATTGGAATCGTAGTGTTCGAAGTAGTAGCCCATACCTGAAGAGAAAACGCCTCCGCGGTACCAACGAACAATGAAAACGCCACCGTTTCCATCTTCTTCAACCAAGACAATGTTAGAATATTTGTATTCGTCTTTGAATACTTCGCTTTTTGTGGTTTTACAATTTATTTCCTGAGCGGATGACACAACAGAAAAGAGCGCAACGAACAATGCCATTGCCAAAAATTTAATTTTCATTTAAAAGGGTTTTAGAGGTTATTAGTTTTTGTTTTTATTTTCCAGTGAAATTGGCTTTTCTTTTCTCTAAAAATGCCGTTGTTCCTTCTTTGAAATCTTCGGTACCAAAGCATTTTCCAAACGATTTGATTTCAGTTTTAAATCCGTCTACACCGTCTTTAAAATTGGCATTTACCGCTTTTATGGCTTGTCCGATAGCAACAGGAGAGTTTCGTAAAATTTTAGTAGCAATTCCCTTTGTGAATTCTAAAAGTTCAGCTTGCGGCACTACATGATTCACTAATCCATACGATTTTGCCGTTTCAGCATCGATCATTCCGGCGGTCATGATTAATTCCATTGCTCTTCCTTTTCCTACTAATTGTGGCAAACGTTGCGTTCCTCCGTAACCCGGAATAACACCTAAAGAAACTTCAGGTAATCCCATTTTGGCATTATCAGAAGCCACTCTAAAATGACACGACATAGCCAATTCCAATCCGCCACCCAATGCAAAACCATTTACAGCAGCTAGTACAGGTGTACGTAAATTTTCGACAAAATCAAATAATAATTCCTGACCTTGTTGTGCCAATTGCGCACCTTCTTCAACTGAAAAATGAGCAAATTCAGAAATATCCGCACCCGCAACAAATGCTTTTTCACCTTCGCCTGTGATGATGATTGCTCTAATCTCGGTGTTGGCATCCAATTGTTCAAAGGCGTTGTGCAATTCTTGGATGGTTGCTACATTCAAAGCATTTAATTTTGATGGACGATTGATAGTAATCTGTCCGATTCCGTTTTCAGAAGTTACGATGATGTTTTCGAAGCTCATGGTTTATTTTTCAATTAGCGGAATTGAAACGGTAAATGTAGTTCCTTTTCCGAGTTCAGTTTCAAAAGTAATAGTTCCTTTGTAATTTTCAATAATATTTTTGATAATTCCGAGACCTAATCCCATTCCACTTGTTTTGGTGGTGAATTTAGGCTCAAAAACATGTTCTCTGTTTTCAAATTCTATACCAGTTCCGTTGTCTTCAACTTGAATTAAAACATGTTCGTTTTCTTCCTTCACCGAAACTAAAACACGTTTAAATTCTTGGTTTTCGGGGATGGATTGGATAGCATTTTTTACCAAATTCGTAATGATTCGAATCAGTTGAGTACGATCTAATTTGGCAATAATTTCTTCTTTATTACTTTCAAACTGTATGAAATCTTCGTTGAAAATATCCAAAGCCAATTCGACTACATCCACTACATTCAAACTTTCATTTTGTTGTGCAGGCATTGAAGCAAAATTCGAAAACGCAGAAGCAACCGAACTCATGGTATCAATTTGCTGAATGAGTGTTTTGGTATAATCGTCTAGTTTTTGTTTCAGATTTGGATCCTCAGCATCAAATTTTCGTTGGAAACTTTGAACGGTCAGTCGCATTGGTGTCAGTGGGTTTTTAATTTCGTGTGCGACTTGTTTTGCCATTTCACGCCATGCTTGCTCGCGTTCGCTTTGAGCCAACATGGTGGCGCTTTCTTCTAATTTATCTACCATTGCATTATAAGCATTGATTAGCGAATTAATTTCTCGACTGTTGGCTTCTATAACAATTTTTTCGTTTTTCTGGTTCAAACTCGTTTCATTGATTTTATCCGAAATGGTTTTCAGTGATTTGGTGATGTAACTCGCCAAGAAATACGCCAAAGCAAAGGCTACAATCAACATGAATGAATATACTTGACTTAGGCGAATTAAAAATGCACGAAGTTCTTCTTCATAGTAATCATCGTCATCTACATAAGGCAAATTCAGAATTCCCAGCGGTTTGAATTTGTCGTCTTTAATTTGGCTGAACGAAGAGCGATTTTTGATTCCGTCTACGCTTTTTACATCAACATAACGCTTTTCAATTGAGGATTGAACGAGCTTTAAGATGTAATTCGGAATGGGCGGCGAAACACTGTCTACCGAAAAAGAGGCTTTGGAAGAAATAAGTAATTTACCTTTTAGGTTGTAAATATTGAGATTGAGATTGTGAATGTCGGCTAATTCGTGAATTTCGTCTTTAAAAATCAGCGGTAAATTGTTCTCAGTTAATGGATACGTGGTGTTGGAAAGCACATAGTTTATGTGTTCTTTAATGGCTGTTTCCTTGCGTTCCAATCGTTCTTGATGATAACCACGCGCTTCGTTTTTGAACTGAATAATCGAAATCGAAGCCATCAAAACCGAAGCGACTAATATCAAAACAATCATAGATAGGAAAATCCTAATTCGAAGAGATAGCGCTTTTATTTTGAAGAAGTTAAACATGTTTTGTAGTCTCAGTCTCAGTTTTTAGTCTCAGTTTTGAAAACGGCAACGGCGACTGAAAGCTTATTTTTTCTCACGTATTCGTTTGTAAAATTTAAATCCAAGCATTATCAAAATTGAAAATAAAATTATTCCAACAACACCATAAATCCAGTTGAATTCATTTTTTAAAATTACTAAAAAAACCACTGCAAACAATATAATTGTCGCACCTTCATTCCATAGGCGCATAAAATTGGACGAGTAGTTGAATTGGTCGTTTTGCAATTGCGAATAAATTTGATGGCATTTAAAGTGGTACAAAAACAACGCCAAAACGAATCCCAATTTTACATGCATCCACGGCATTTGTAGCCAACTTGGCATTAAAACTAACAACCAAACCGCAAAAAGTGTAGCCAAAACGGCACTTGGCCACGCAATGATGAACCACAGACGATACGTCATTATTTTGTATTGTTGAAGCAAAATTTCGCGTTCGGGCGATGGTTTTTCGTTGGCTTCAATTTGGTAGACAAACAAACGAACAATGTAAAACAAACCAGCAAACCATGTGATAACAAAGATGAGATGAAGTGATTTGATGTAGTTGTAGTATTCCATTAGTTGTTTTTAATTTTTCCTTCTAAAAAAAGAATTATTTTATCAAAGTGAACAGCTCCGACTTCTTCTTTATTCAAAAAGAAATTGCCAATTAAATTATCTCTTAACTCTAAAATTAAATCATTTTCAATAATTCTATATTTTGAAAAGGAACTCCAATTAATTTTTAAATCAAATTTGAAGTCGGAATAACAAAATTGTTCTTCTTTGAACTCCCAAACGCAAAGTTTGTTGTTTGAAGAATAGTTTAAAATATGCTTTTCAACATCAACATTAAAAAGAGTTTTGTTTTTTTTATAGTAACGATAGTTTGTGAAATATAAATAAAGCATCAGCAATCCAATCAATAAAAAGAAATAGCCGAGACTACTTTTGCCATAAATTATTGTTATTCCAATCAAAACAAATGGGATGATATAAAATAACCGTTTATTATTTTTTGATACAAAGTCATTCCAATACAGCTCAAAGTATTTCTTGGATTGTTCTCTTGATATCTTTTCATCGAATGTAATTTCAAAACGCATCGTGTAAAATCTATTTTTTCCAATCATTAATCCAATTAGCCACAACGCCACACCATTCGTCTTCATCATTCAAACACGGAACGGCAAAAAACTCTTCACCTCCATTTTCTTTGAATTCTTCGTTGGCACGCATGGCAATTTCTTCTAAAGTTTCCAGACAATCTGAAACGAAAGCCGGAGTAACAACAGCTAATTTTTTAATTCCTTTTTCGGGCATTTTATTGATTTCAACATCGGTGTAAGGTGTTAACCATTTGTCACCAGCCAATCGCGATTGAAACGTTTGACTGTACTTTCCTTCGGGAATTCCGAGTAATTCAACTACTTGTCGAGTGGTTTCGTAACATTGATGACGGTAACAAAATTCATGCGCTGGCGAAGCCGTTACACAACATTTTCCATCGATGGTACAATGTGATTTAGTCACATCGGTTTTGCGAATGTGGCGTTTTGGAATTCCGTGGTACGAAAACAATAAATGGTCGTATTCAAATCCTTCCAAGTGTTTTTTAATCGAATGGGCTAATGCTTGAATAAAGTCGGGTTTGTTATAAAACGCTGGAACTTTAGTGATGGTCATTTCTGGGAAATGTTTTTGTTGCAATTCATCAGCCAACGCCCAAATAGTAGTTGTTGAAGCCATTGCATATTGTGGATAAAGTGCCAAAAGCATTACTTCGGTTACGCCTTTATCTTTCAATTCTTGCAATCCTTTTTGGATGGTCATTGAGCCGTAACGCATCGCTAAAGCTACTGGAATGTCCACTTTTTGTGCCACTTTTTTGTGCATTTTCTTGGAAATGACAATCAGAGGCGAACCTTCATCCGTCCAGATTTGCGCATACGCATGAGCCGATTTTTTTGGACGCGTTTGCAAAATAATTCCGCGTACCAATAAAGCTCTTAATAAAAAAGGAACATCAATTACGTATTTATCCATTAAAAATTCATCTAAATACGGCTTTACATCTTTGGCAGTTGGACTTTCAGGCGAACCTAAATTTACGAGTAATACTCCTTTCATAGTTTGTGTTTTTTGTATTTTATCAACCCTCGAAGGGTTTCAAACCCTTCGAGGGTTGGGTTTGTAAAAGTAGTTAAACTTCTTTTTTGACTTATTGAGTTAACAATTTTTTATTTATTGTTGGATATACGAAATAAATTGAATTAGGTATTTGGATTCATCGACATCAAGTATTTTTTGGGTGTAGTGGCAAATTTTTTCTTGAATGCCGCAATAAAATGACTTCCGGTACTGTAGCCAATTTTGAGTCCGACCTCGTTTACATTATAAGAGCCACTGTCTAATAATTGGCGCGCATAATCCATTTTATAATCGAATAAAAACCCGTAGACTGTATCACCGTAAATTTGTTTGAAACCCATTTTTAGTTTTTTCAAACTCAAGCCTACTTGTTCGGCCAATTCTTCCAAACCTGGTGGTTCAGCCATATTGGCTATGATAATTTCTTTGGCTTTTTTGATTTTCATTACGTTGTCTTCGTCGATTAAAAACGGACATTGTTCGGCATTCGGATCTTCAGAACGATTGAAATACAAACTCAACAATTCGTAGCCTTTTCCTTTATAATATAAGTTTTTGATGGACGGATTTAGATTGTAATGAAACAATTGACTCAGTACAATGGCCATCGACGGACTAATATCAGACTCTTTATAGTACTTACGATCTTTGTTTTCTTCACTCAAAAACGGAATGTGTTCGGATTCGGTGGAAAATAATCCGTGGAATTTTTTTATCGATATTAATACCGAAATCACCCAAGTATTAGGAGCCAATTCTAAATCCAAAGGCAACTCTTTTTGCGGATTATAAAACAATAATGCTTTTTCATCACGCAAATCAATGGCATAATTTCCTTCATTAAAGACAAATTTTGTTTTTCCTTTGATGCCAAAATGAAATTGTATAAGTCCTTGATTTACGGGATGTTTCACGTGGAAATTTTCATTTCCATCGTTTTGAAAACGAATTAAAGTAAAATCATTTTCAATTGTTATAACTTCTTTAGAACCCATAGCGACATTTTTTCGTATATAAGTTGTGAGCAAGTGGTTTTTGTTATTTAGAATTAATCTACATAACATTGTTTCAAACACTTGATTTCATTACAAATTTATAACAAATAACGCTATAAAGTCAAATTCGATATAAAAAATCGCTCAGCGACACAAAAAGTACTTCTAGCGTTGTTTTTATAAAAAGGATAGTAATAGTTTTGTTGAACTTTTAGGAAAGAGCAAATATGGAAAATTTTAACATGCCAAAACACACTTCGTTTTATGCGTTGGGCTTAAGTTACAAAAAGGCGGATGCATCAATCAGAGGAAAATTCAGTTTAGACGCACAAGCGAAAGCCACTTTACTCATACAAGCCGAAGCCGAAGGAATCGAATCGTTAATCGTTACTTCTACCTGTAATCGAACTGAAATTTACGGTTTTGCTCAACATCCATACCAATTAATTAAACTTTTGTGTGCTAATAGTCAAGGAACTGTAGAAGAATTCCAAGAAGTAGCCTACATCTATAAAAATCAAGACGCGATTCACCATATGTTTCGTGTTGGAACAGGATTGGACAGTCAAATTTTAGGTGATTTTGAAATCATCAGCCAAATAAAAATGGCGTTCAATGAGAGTAAATCCAACGGTTTAGTAAACTCTTATATGGAGCGTTTGATAAATTCAGTTATTCAAGCCAGTAAAAGAATCAAAACAGAAACTGAGATTTCGTCAGGTGCCACTTCGGTTTCATTTGCATCGGTTCAATACATCATTAAAAATATCGAAAATATTTCTAATAAAAATATTTTACTTTTTGGAACTGGTAAAATCGGAAGAAACACCTGTGAAAATTTGGTAAAACACACCAAGCACGAGCAAATTACTTTGATCAATAGAACCAAAGATAAGGCAGAAAAATTAGCTCAAAAATTGGATTTGATTGTTAAAGATTATGCCGATTTACAACTCGAATTACAAAAAGCAGATGTAGTAGTGGTTGCAACTGGAGCACAAAACCCAACGGTTGACAAAACCATACTTAATCTAAAAAAACCACTTTTAATTTTAGATTTATCGATTCCGAGAAATGTAAACGAAAATGTTCGCGATATTGAAGGTGTTACCCTAATTCACCTTGATCATTTATCTCAGATTACGGATGAAACTTTAGAAAATCGCAAACTCTACATTCCACACGCTGAAGCAATTATTCATGAAATTCAAGAAGAATTTATCGCTTGGGCCAAAAACAGAAAATTTGCTCCGACCATTCAAGCTTTAAAAGAGAAGTTGAACTCCATCAAAGAAGGAGAATTGAACTTTCAACGCAAAAAAATGTCTAACTTTGACGAAGAGCAAGCCGAGTTAATCAGCAACCGAATCATTCAAAAAATCACCAATCATTTCGTGAATCACTTAAAAGACGGTGAATCAATGGAAGAAGGTATTGAATGGATTGAAAAAGTGTTTCAGTTAGAACAAGAGAAATCATTTTTCTAAAAACTTTGCGTTTCTGCGACTTAGCGAGAAATTAAAAATCCACAAACAAAGTGACCAAAAAAACAATACGTATTGGAACTCGTGATAGTGAACTCGCATTATGGCAAGCACACACTGTTCAAAAACAACTCAACGATTTAGGTTATACTACAGAGATTGTTGCGGTAAAATCACAAGGTGATATCATTTTAGACAAACCGCTTTACGAATTGGGTATTACGGGTATTTTTACCAAAACCTTAGACATCGCCATGATTAACGGTCAGGTTGATATCGCAGTTCATTCTATGAAAGACGTGCCCACTGCTTTACCTAACGGAATTGTTCAAGGTGCTGTTTTAGAACGTGCCAATGTTTTGGATATTTTAGTTCACAAAGGAAATTTAGATTTTCTTCAAACCGAAGCTACAATTGCAACCGGAAGTTTGCGTCGCCAAGCACAATGGTGGAACAAATTCCCAAATCATACAGTGGTTGATTTACGCGGAAATGTCAATACACGCATGCAAAAACTCAATGATAACGATTGGAACGGAGCCGTTTTTGCCGCTGCCGGATTGGAACGAATTAACCTGAAACCAGAGAATTATATCAATTTGGATTGGATGATTCCAGCGCCAGCTCAGGGTGCAATGGTAGTTGTGGCTATGGCTGATGATGAATTCACTTTAGACGCTTTGTCGCAACTCAATCACATCGAAACTGAAATTTGTACGTATATAGAGCGACAATTTTTAAAAACTCTGGAAGGCGGATGTACCGCTCCTATTGGTGCTATCGCAAAATACAACGAACAAGAAGACACCATTGATTTTAAAGGTGTTTTGCTTTCCATCGATGGAAAAGAAAAATTAGAAATTAATAAAGTGGTTGATTTATCCGAATGGAAAAAATTAGGATTTAATTCCGCTCAGGAAATTTTAAAGAAGGGTGGTGCCGAATTGATGATGAAAATTAAAAAGACCTTGAAAAAATAATGCCGCACAGAATCAAAATATTATCTACAAAAAAACTTTTGCCAGCTCAAAAACGACTTTTGGCTGAAGCACGATTTGCCCTTTCGCAATCGGATTTTAT
The DNA here is from genome assembly GCF_035299245.1 of Flavobacterium sp. Classification (GTDB taxonomy): domain Bacteria; phylum Bacteroidota; class Bacteroidia; order Flavobacteriales; family Flavobacteriaceae; genus Flavobacterium. The sequence goes on from NZ_DATGWY010000009.1 coordinate 52,970, forward strand.
CGAAACTCGGCCGATTGATTTTAGTCTAGACCAAGTGAATGACAATCTTATTTTTACCAGTCAAAATGGTATACAAAGTGTTATTAATCATCCGAAATTTAATGAGATAAAAAATAAAAATGTTTTTTGCGTAGGTCAAAAGTCAAAAGAATTATTAGCTAAAAATGGATGTAATGTAATTGCCTATGCAGAAAATGCTGCCGATTTAGCCGAAGTTATTTCGTTAGTGTATTCGCATGAAAGTTTTACGTTTTTCAGCGGAAACCTTCGTCGGGATATCCTGCCATTGACACTCAAAAAAGCAAAAGTTGACTTCAACGAAATTCAAGTGTATGAAACAGTATTAACTCCCAAAAAGAACACTATTAAGCAACGCGGACTTTTATTTTTTAGTCCATCTGGAGTAGACAGTTATCTAAAAAAAAATACAATCACCGATGAAGTGTGTTTTTGTATTGGACAAACCACCGCAAAAGCATTAATTCAAAAAAGAGTAAATAGAATTGTAATGGCATCTCATCCCACAATTGAAGACCTTATTACAGTGGTAGTAGAATATTATCAACCCTAAAATTTTCATTAGGTTTAAAATAAAATATAAAAATGATTAAAAACGACTTATTTCTTCGCGCTTTAAATAACGAAACAGTTGAACGTCCACCCGTTTGGATGATGCGCCAAGCCGGAAGGTATTTACCCGAATTCAGAGCATTGCGTGACAAATACGACTTTTTCACTCGTTGTGAAACGCCCGAATTAGCAGCAGAAATTACAGTACAACCCATTCGAATTGTTCAACCGGATGCTGCAATTTTATTCTCAGACATTTTAGTTGTGCCACGCGCTATGGGCATTCACGTTGAATTAAAAGACAATCTTGGTCCAATTATTCCCAATCCAATTCGTACTATGGAACAAGTCAATCAAGTGTTTGTTCCAAATATTCAAGAAACTTTGGGTTATGTTATGGATGCGGTAAAATTGACCAAAGAAATGCTGAACGATGAGGTTCCATTGATTGGTTTTGCGGGTTCACCTTGGACGATTTTCTGTTATGCAGTAGAAGGAAAAGGTTCGAAAAGTTTTGATACCGCTAAAGGTTTTTGTTTTTCAAATCCAGTAGCAGCTCATACTTTATTACAAAAAATCACTGATACAACTATTTTATATCTAAAAGAGAAAGTAAAAGCAGGTTGCAACGCGATTCAGATTTTTGATTCGTGGGGCGGAATGCTTTCTCCTGTCGATTATCAAGAATTCTCATGGAACTACATCAACCAAATTGTAGAAGCTTTAGCGGAAGACACCAAGGTTATCGTTTTTGGAAAAGGATGTTGGTTTGCATTGAATGATATGGCCAAATCCAAAGCGTCTGCTTTAGGTGTAGATTGGACTTGTTCAGCCCGAAACGCACGTTATTTATCAGGAGGAAGAATTACATTACAAGGAAATTTCGATCCATCAAGATTATTATCTCCAATTCCTACCATCAAAAAAATGGTACACGAAATGATCAACGAATTCGGAAAAGACAATTATATCGTCAACTTAGGTCACGGAATTTTACCGAATATTCCTGTTGATCATGCTAAGGCATTTGTAGAGGCAGTTAAAGAGTATAAACAATAGCTGAGCTGACAGCTTTTAGCTAATAGCTTTTATGAAAGATAAATTTCTAACCTACATCCAAAACCTCCAGAATCAAATCACTTCTAAATTAGAGGAAGTCGATGGTGTGGCAAAATTCCGTGAAGACGTTTGGGAACGACCAGAAGGCGGTGGCGGACGAACTCGCGTCATCGAAAACGGAACTGTTTTTGAAAAAGGCGGAGTGAATATTTCGGCCGTTCATGGCAAATTACCCGATTCGATGCAGAAATTGTTCAACGTAGGTGAAGCCGATTTTTTTGCCTGCGGATTGAGTTTGGTCATTCATCCTAAAAGTCCGATGGTGCCAACCGTTCACGCCAATTGGCGCTATTTCGAAATGTACGATTACAACGGAAATGTAATCAACAGTTGGTTCGGTGGCGGACAAGATCTAACGCCGTATTATTTATTCGAAGAAGACGCACAACATTTTCACCAAACGTGTAAAACAGCTTGCGACAAACACAATCCCGAATTCTATCCAAAATTTAAAACACAATGCGATAACTATTTCTGGAATGCACACCGCAACGAAGCTCGAGGTATCGGCGGATTGTTCTTCGATTATTGCAAAGCCAGCGATGATTTTTCGATGGAAGATTGGTACAATTTTGTAACCGAAGTCGGCGATAGTTTTTTAGAAGCGTATGTCCCCATTGTAGAAAAAAGAAAAAAATTGCCTTATACAGAAGCTCAAAGAACTTGGCAAGAAATCCGTCGTGGTCGTTACGTGGAATTCAATTTGGTACACGATAAAGGAACCCTTTTCGGACTCAAAACCAACGGCCGAATCGAAAGTATATTGATGAGTTTACCGCCACATGTGCAATGGCATTATGATCATCATCCTTTAGAAGGAAGCGAAGAAGAAAAATTAATTCAAGTATTAGAAAAACCAGTTGATTGGCTTTAAGCCTTCAGCAATTAGCTATAAGCCATTAAAAATTATATAAGCCATGAGAGATTACAAAAAATTTACAGTATGGGAGAAATCACATAATTTGACATTACAAATATATAATGCAACCATTAAGTATCCCAAAGAAGAAATTTTTGGTTTAATTAGCCAAATGAAACGATCTTCAAGTTCAATACCAACAAATATTGCAGAAGGTTGTGGAAGAAACTCAGATAAAGATTTTTGCAGATTTTTATATTTTGCATATGGTTCAGCAAATGAACTAGAATATCAGTTATTGTTGAGTATTGATTTAAAGTTTATTGAAAATGAAGAAGGTCAAAAACTTTTGTTTCAAAACGAAGAAATAAAAAAAATGCTAAACGGATTAATAACAAAGCTACATGCTGACAGCTAATCGCTGAAAGCTAACCACTATTATAAAGTTAAAAATATGTTTCCATTACAAAGAAATCGTCGTTTAAGAGTCAACGAATCCATTCGTTCGTTGGTACGCGAAACTACATTAAGTCCGAGTGATTTTATGTTTCCAATGTTCATCGCAGAGGGCGAAAATATCAAAGTTGAAATTCCATCCATGCCCGGAATTTTCCGTCGTTCTATCGATTTAACTGTCGAAGAAGTAAAAGAACTTTTCGCACTCGGAATTCGAGCGGTAAACATCTACGTAAAAGTAGACGAAAGTCTCAAAGACAACACCGGAAAAGAAGCGTGGAATCCCAACGGACTCATGCAACGTGCCATCAAAGCAATTAAAGCCGCTTGTCCTGAAATGATTGTAATGCCCGACGTGGCACTCGATCCGTATTCGATTTACGGTCATGATGGAATAATAGAAAACGGTGACATTGCCAACGATGCCACCAACGACGCTCTGGTAAAAATGGCCATTTCTCACGCGCAAGCTGGAGCCGATTTTGTAGCGCCAAGCGACATGATGGACGGACGCGTTTTGCGTTTACGCCAAGGTTTAGACGCAGCAGGTTTTCACAATGTCGGAATCATGAGTTATTCAGCCAAATACGCATCTGCATTTTATGGACCGTTTCGTGATGCATTAGATTCTGCACCAAGAGAAGCCGATGTTGTGGTGCCAAAAGACAAAAAAACCTACCAAATGGATTTTGCTAATCGCATCGAAGCGGTAAAAGAAGCGTTAATGGATGTAGAAGAAGGCGCCGATATGGTCATGGTAAAACCCGGAATTGCCTATTTGGACATCGTTCGCGAAGTCAAAAATGCGGTAAATGTTCCCGTTACCGTTTTTCATGTTTCAGGTGAATACGCCATGATCAAAGCCGCTTCAGAAAGAGGTTGGCTCGACCACGACAAAATCATGATGGAACAACTCATGTGCATCAAAAGAGCGGGTGCGAGTTTAATTTCGACCTATTTTGCCAAAGAAGCAGCGATTCTTTTGAATCAGTAGCGAATGGCTTGGGCTTTTTTTGTAATCCATGTTCCTGCTGCCTTTCCAAAACTTTTTTAATTGCCACGGGTTAAAACCCATGGGAATTAAAAAAAGGTTTTTCCCTTGCATCAGGGCTAGAAAAACAACTTTAGGCTACTAAATCACTGATAAAAATCATAGTTAACCTTAAAATAGACTGCTACCTTTGGGTAGAATTTAAAAATAATACAATGAAAACGTCTTTTAAACTGTTCTTATTTTCTGCTTTTACATTTTTAGTAACGAGTTGCGGAGGCAAAAAAGAAGACCAAGATTTTGGAACAAAACCAACTACTAACGAAGAAAAAAGCACAACTGATGATGCTTTTCCATTAGCTGAAAAAGGGAAAGAGATTTTCGAAGGCAAAGGAACGTGCTTCACCTGTCACAAAAAAGACGTGAAAATTGTTGGACCCAGCATCCAAGACATTGTAAAAATATACAAAGAAAAAAACGGCAGTATAGTAACTTTCTTAAAAGGTGAAGCAGAACCTTTGGTTGATCCTTCTCAATACGAAGTGATGAAAGCCAATTTTGCCATCACCAAAACCATGACCGACGAAGAACTCCAATCGCTCGAGCAATACATGCAAAGCGAAGGAAAATAATACTTGTATTCACTTTAAAATCACAAAGACAGAAATTAGTTTTTTTGGCTTTGTGATTTTTTTTATCTTTCGGCAATACAAAACACCATGGAGCAAATTGTTTTTATCCCATCGCCACTCGGAACCACTAAAATTGTAGGCGATGAAAACGGTGTTTCTGTGATTTCAATACTTCAGGAAGGCGAACTTTCTAAAAAAATTCCAAAGGAATTAAAAGACGCAGTTACCCAACTCAATGAATATTTTGAGGGCAAACGTCAGCATTTTGATTTCAAAATCAATCCAAAAGGCACCGATTTTCAGCAGAAAGTATGGCAAGAATTACTCGCTATTCCTTTCGGGAAAACAATGTCGTATCTTGATTTGTCAAAAAAACTAGGCGATGTCAAAGCCATTCGCGCAGTCGCTTCTGCCAATGGTAAAAACCCACTTTGGATAGTCGTTCCGTGTCACAGAGTCATCGGAACCGATGGTTCACTCACGGGTTACGCCGGCGGTTTGTGGCGTAAAAAATGGTTGTTGGAACACGAAAGCCCGAGTTTACAACAAAGCTTATTCTAAAATTTTAATTTTACATTTATTCCTAATTCAAAAAAACACTATGAAAAAAACACTACTGATTATCGGTTTATTATTTATTTCCTTATCCAATTTTGCTCAGGATAAAAACACCATTTTAGGAAAATGGACATTCAAAGATGCTGAAGGCAAAGAATCGATGGAAGCCGACGAATTAAAAATGGTGATGACGATGTTCAAAGATTTAAGTTTGGAATTCAAAGCAACCGAAGTAGTGCTAACTATGATGGGAAAATCAGAACCAGCACAATGGAGTTTTTCGGAAAATGACAACAAAATAATCAACACTACATCAAAAACAGGCAAACAAGCACAGATGACTATTAGCAAGTTTGATGAAAAAGAAATGGTTATTACCATTGGTAGAGCTGGACCTTTTGTAATGTCAAAATCGTAATAAGTTCCGTCGGGTTTAATTTTCAAAACTTATTTTTTTATCTTCGTAGTATCAACGCCATAAAAATTTTAGTATGATAGAAAAAATTAAACTCGACTACATTTTGTTTCTTGATATAGAAACAGTTCCTCAAGAAGAACATTTCAATTCGCTTGATGAAGAAATGAAACAACTCTGGGAACAAAAAACGCTGTACCAACGCAAAGACGATTACACACCAGAAGAATTTTACGAACGTGCAGGAATTTGGGCTGAATTCGGAAAAATTGTTTGTATTTCGGTGGGTTATTTTGTAACCAAAGCTGACATTCGAAATTTCAGAGTCACTTCTTTTTTTGGAGAAGAGAAGAAGATTTTACACGATTTTTCTAATTTGTTGAACAATCATTTCAATTTGGCGCAACATCTAATTTGCGGACACAATGCCAAAGAATTTGATATTCCGTTCATTGCCAGAAGAATGATTGTCAATCAGATGAATCTTCCTCAGAAGCTTAATTTATTTGGAAAAAAACCATGGGAAATTCCGCATCTCGACACTTTAGAACTATGGAAGTTTGGCGATTATAAAAATTTTACTTCGTTAAAACTCTTGACTAAAATACTTGGAATTCCTTCCTCTAAAGGCGATATCGATGGCAGTCAAGTAGGTCATGTTTTTTATGTTGAAAAAGACATCGACCGAATTGTAACGTATTGTGAAAAAGACGTGATTGCAGTAGCCCAAGTCTTTCTGAGATTCAGAAAAGAAGATTTATTAATTGAAGATGAAATCATACATGTATAAAAAAAGGAGGTCAATTTTGACCTCCTTTTTTATTTATCTTCTTAAAACAATTTTCTTGGAAATCGTTCCGTTACTATTTTCAATGTTTACCATGTATATTCCATCTTGAAGAGAATCAATCGAAAAAGAAGTATTGATTTGATTGGTTTCTTTCTTCAGAATTTCCCTTCCTTGTAAATCAAAAAGTGTAATTATTGATTTTTCAGTAGTATTCGGAATCATCACATTTACGGTTCCTTTAGTTGGATTCGGATATACACTTACATTGTTTAACGTAGAACTAGCTACTGACAATGTTGAAGGAGTAACTCTACACAAATCGATGCTAAACAAGTTAATTGAACCACCATCATTATCCCATGGATCGTCAACATAAAGTGTCCAAACGCCATCCGCAGGAAGAGTGTTTAAAGAACTTAAGCTTTCAAAAGGAGCAATGCTACCAGAAATCGATGGAATTCCAGAACATTGTGGCGCACCACCATCATCGTCTAATGTACAGTCAATATCTTGGTTGTCTCCACAAGCTTCCTGAAATAAAATAATTTCAGGGCTACCAATTGATGGTGGACCAATTAATGAAATGGTCATGTCTTGAACCCAAGTGTGAGTAATATTCAAATTGATGTTAATATCACCAATCGTATATCCGCCAGTAATTGTCAAAGGCACGCTCGCACTAGAATTTGGAACGTCAGCAATTGTTGCGTTGGAATAATCTTCTGCAACAAATGATTGATCACAGACTAAGATTCCAGTAGAGAATGAGTTTACAGTTGAATTACTAGAATTACCACTACCACATTGATTTGATGGAGTAACTCTCCAATAATAAACAGTTTCTTGGTCCAATCCAGTAGCAAAATATTCGTTAGTAGTAACTGTTTGGTTAACTAACAATGTAGAAAAGCTAGGCGATGTAGACAATTGAACAAGATAACTTTGTGCATTGGCTTGTTCTTGCCAATTTAAGATTGCTGAAGTTGAAAGTCCACTTTGCCCGTTAGTTGGACTCGTTATTACCACATTTTGGAATGTAGAATTAAATATGCGCAACGATTTTAAACGTGTTTCAGTTTCAGTTCCATTATTTCCAGTTATTCCAACAAAATATTCATTAGGAGTTACATTTGATAACCCAGTAATTGTCATGGTTACAGTACCGTTAGAACTCAAAGAAGTAGGAGAAAATGTTGCACTTGCACCCGATGGCAATCCAGCGGCAGAAAAAGTAGTTGTTCCTGCGCCAGTTTGATTATGACTAAAGGTAAATTGTGCATTTTGATTAGAACAAACCGTTACATCTGAGCTAGTTGAATTTAAAGCAAATGTCGAATTGATTCCAGTTATCACCAAAGAATATTTTTGACTGTTGTTGACCAAATTTGTCTTGTGAGTTACAGTTATGGTATATTGACCAGCTGTTGGATTATCAATTTTAACTTGTTCAATATTATCAACATTATTATCACCATTTCGTATAGCAGCATTATTTGGGTCTGATGTAAGTCTCCATGGATAATATGTGGTTCCGTTTCTTGTGATTCGTATGTCTAAGTCGTTCACTAATACTTTGGTTGGATCATTCGGAATGCCGCTAGTATTAATTGCGCCAGGCACATCAGTCCAAGTAATTGAAGCAATTAAAGGTTGCGTACCATTAGAGTTAACATTCATTGTAAATGTTTGACCTTGATTTAAGTTTTCTTCAGAAATCCAAGAGGTTAATCCGTTATTAGAGATGGTTTCGGCTGATTTCTTTGTGTTTAAAAGTCCCCAACCAAAAACAGCATCCGGACCGATATCACCTGCATCATCGGCTGTGTGACAAGCAATTCCTTTTAAGGTTGCTGAACGCATAAAAGAACCATATAAATTGTTGTGATGTTGTTGAAGTAAAATTAAACTTCCTGCCACATTAGGAGATGACATCGATGTTCCAGTAAGAACCGTAGTTGAGGTATTGCTGGTGCTATTAGTAGAAGTTAAACCCGTTCCGTTGCCTGTAATATCGGGTTTAATTCGTAAATCATCTGTTGGTCCTTGACTACTAGAAGAATTGATATTAATATTACCCGAAATTGTACCATCAGTATTGGTGGAAACATCTTGAGCGTTTGCAACAACTAAATTGTTTTTAGATACTTTATTTCCGACTAATTTGTCAAAACCAAAAGCTATTGGGTCTGTGTTAGCATTGTTGTCACCATCATTTCCTGCGGATGCAACTTGTAAATAATAAGGTGATGAATAAGCAATATCATCCCATGCATATGAATCGGGAATGTATGCTCCAATAATCCATGATGGTAACGGACCAGTTCCACCTGAAATGGGAACACCATAAGAATGATTCGATACCAACATTCCTAATTGAATTTCGGACAATGCTTCCGATTCATCGTTAGTCCAGTTGAATGTTCTGGCAGTAGCTTGTGGAGCCATTCCTTTAACTGAAGCAGGATTGGCACTAGCAACCATTGTTCCTGTCACGTGAGTAGAGTGAAAATTCAACGCTTCTGTCAAATCGTCTACAACAGTAACTCTTCCACCAAATGCATTGTGAGACGCTCTAACTCTTCCACCATCCCAAACTCTAACCGTCATTCCTTGTCCTTCTAAATTCAAACCCAAAGAACCACCCGAATGCAGGTGATTGGTTCTAGTGCTTCGAGCTGCATTTACATTTTCAGTTGAATAATAAATAGGATAACCGTCTGGAGTTAATTTCATCAATTCAGCAATTGAACCATCATCTTTAACAATTATTAATGGCCAATGATTGATGTTGGCGGCAGCTATAGCTTTCTTTTTTTCTATTTCTTCTTGCTTTCTGTAATATTCTTCTTTCTCTTTCAAAAGTTTCAAGTCATAATTTTGAACTATTTCTCTAACTTCTTCTGGAGATTGACCATAAGATACAATAGAAAAAAGAACCATAAAAGTCAAGTATAAACTAATGTTTTTCATTTTTTAAAAGGGTGTTTATGAGGTTATAGCAGTTTATTTTTTGCCAAATATACTATTCAAAACTTAAAAAGGTAATAATGTTAAGAAATAATCGACAAAAGTTTAATAATTGTTTAATTGTAGCCTCTACTAATCGTGAAATTGAAATAAAATAATTTTCAACGCTATTTGATATATCCTATATTTACGGAAAAATACATATTATGGTTCTAAGTAGGTTTTGGCTTGTTATATTTATTTCGTCTATTATTTTTGTGATGATAGCATTGTTTTCGGGGAATAGTTATTCTATTGATTATGTCTTGAATGGGAAAAAAGATGATCCGATTCTAGTATCTGAAAAATACAAAGAACAACTTCCGGCTTTCATAAAAGACAGTATCGATAAAGCACCCGATCAAACAATGGTAATCAATCGTGATACTTTAAACGCAGACACTACTTATGTTTTTTCTAATAAAACGGTAAAAATTTACAGTGGAAAACAAAAAAGTGATGGTTTGTTGCCTACTTGTAAAACCAGTTTATTTGATATTATCTTGCCTTTGATGGCGTATTTGGCTTTCTTTTGTGGATTGATGGAATTGTTAATCATTTCTGGTGCTTCTGAAAAATTAGCCCGAAAATTAAGTCCACTTTTTTCTAAAGTTTTCCCATCAGTTCCTAAAAATCACGAATCCATATCGTACATGACCTTGAATTTTGCAGCTAATTTTCTTGGATTAGATTCAGCAGCAACACCATTTGGATTGAAAGCCATGGAAAGTCTGCAAGAAATTAATCCCGACAAAGACAAAGCGAGTGATGCTCAAATTATGTTCATGTGTTTGCATGCAGCGGGATTGACTTTGATTCCAACATCGATTATTGGTTATCGAGCAGCAGCCAATGCAGCCAATCCTGCTGACGTGATGCTTCCGTGTATCATTACATCGTTCATCGGAACTATTGCGGCGATGATTATTGTGGGAATTCGACAAAAAATAAATTTCAAAAGCGCTACTTTGCTGGTGGCTATAATGACTATAATTGCTGCCATTGTAGGTTTGTTGTTATACATTAATCGATTGGATTTAATCGGGAAAAACTTCTTCACGGCCAATTTATCGGGATTGATGCTCATTTTAATCATCGGATTTACTTTGGCATTTTCATTTTTCCATGAAAAGAAATTTTCAGAAAAAAGCACTACTGTTTTTGACACTTTTGTGAATGGTGCTCGCAACGGTTTGACAACAGGCGTTACTATTTTTCCTTATGTAATGGGGATGTTGGTGGCCATTTCCTTCTTTAGAAACAGTGGTTTATTTGAAATTATGAGTAACGGAATTTCGTTTGCTTTTTCCAATATTGGTGTTAGTAAAGAAATCACTGATTCGCTGCCAGTTGCTATGCTTCGTCCGTTCAGTTCAAGTGGTTCAAGAGGATTTATGTTGGATGCCATGAATACTTATGGAGTCGATTCGCTCACCGGAAGATTGAGTTCTATTTTTCAATGCAGCGCCGAAACCACATTTTATGTGATCGCTGTGTATTTTGGTTCAGTAAAAATTAAAAACACACGTTATACTCTAGGAACGATGCTGTTGGTGGATTTAATTTGTGTGATAACGGCAATTTTTGTGGCGAGCTGGTTTTTTTAAAAAGTAGAAATGAATAAGTTTTTGTTAGTCTTTTTTATAATTTTCTTGACCTCTTGTCAAAATAGAGAGGCAGTAATAGACTCTATGCAACTAGCTGAAGCTGCTGAAGATCCTATTTATACAATTGATAAAGTTATCAGTACCGATACTATTTTCTTTCTTTATCAAGACGATAAAAAGTACAATGATTATGCTTTAGTTCATCTTTTGAAAAAGACATGCAGCAAAGACAGCATTTGTGATTTGGATTTTAAAATTGACTTTTTACAAAAGAATCAATTGGTGTACACAGATAAAATTACTGTAAAAGCCGCATCAGAAGGATCCGAATGGTACGGTAATTATGAGTTGGATTCTATTTCTTCTTCATTTAAAAGAGTATCTTTTGGATATCCGGCATGTGGTTATGATCAAAGTAATACTCTTTTCTATGTAGATGGGAAAAATTCGTCAAAAGTGCATACTTGGTCATCTGTGGGTGATGGTGGTTGGTATACTGACGTTAATTTTTCTTTGATTTCCAACACAAAACTAGTTGCTTATACGGAGTCGTTTTGGCCTAATGAAACAAACGCAGAAGAAGACCTATCGGGCGGAGAAGATGGTCTTTTAGAATATTCAGATTCTATTCATTTCACAAAAAAAGGGAACAAATGGAATAAAGATTTCAAATCTCCACGAGGAAAAGTATATCGAAAGAAAATAATTTCATATTCAGAGTATTATAAAATAGAGGAGTAAATTCATCTATAGCAAATAACCAATTTGGGTTTTTCTTTCCCAGCATTATTCCGTAACTTTACGCTTCAAAAACAATTCAAAATGGACTTTATATACCAAGATCCGTATCCGATTTTGAAAGACGATACGCAGTACAAAAAACTATCTTCTGATTTTATAAAAGTAGAACAATTGGGTGATAGAGAAATCCTAACCGTTGATCCGAAAGGTTTGGAATTATTGGCTCAAGAAGCGATGAATGATGTTTCGTTTATGCTTCGAACTGCACATTTGCAAAAATTAAACAACATTCTAAACGATCCTGAAGCAACTGATAACGACCGATTTGTAGCCTATAATTTACTCCAAAACGCAGTAGTGGCCGTTGAAGGTCAATTGCCTTCTTGTCAAGACACCGGAACGGCAATTGTTATGGCTAAAAAAGGGGAAAATGTTTTCACTGGTGTGGATGATGCCGAATGGTTGTCCAAAGGGATTTTCAATACATTTCAGAATAAAAATCTGCGGTATTCGCAAATCGTCCCGATTTCTATGTTTGAGGAGAAAAATTCGGGCTCCAATCTTCCAGCACAAATTGATATTTATGCTAAAAAAGGAGCGTCGTATGAGTTTTTGTTTTTGACCAAAGGCGGAGGTTCGGCTAATAAAACCTTCTTATATCAAAAAACAAAATCGCTATTGAACGAAAAATCAATGGAGGAATTTGTGCGAGAAAAAATCAAAGATTTAGGTACTTCGGCTTGTCCGCCTTACCATTTGGCTTTGGTAATTGGAGGAACGTCTGCCGAAGCAAATTTGGCTGCCGTAAAAAAAGCATCAGCAGGTTATTACGACAACCTTCCAACGTCTGGAAACATGTCGGGTCAAGCGTTTCGCGATTTGGAATGGGAGAAAAAAGTATTGTTGTACTGTCAAGAAAGTGCCATTGGTGCCCAATTTGGAGGAAAATATTTTGCACACGATGTTCGTGTGATTCGTTTGCCTCGTCACGCGGCTTCTTGCCCGGTTGGATTGGGAGTTTCATGTTCGGCCGACCGAAACATCAAAGGGAAAATCACTAAAGAAGGAATTTTCTTGGAGCAACTAGAAACCAATCCGAAGCAATTTTTACCAGAAGTTCCACCGCATTTGGAAGCTCCAGTTGAGGTAGATTTAAACCGACCCATGGCTGAAATTTTAGCAGAATTATCAAAATATCCAATCAAAACGCGTTTGAAATTGAACGGAACGTTGATTGTGGCTCGCGATATTGCTCATGCCAAGATCAAAGAATTGTTAGATGCTGGAAAACCAATGCCCGACTACTTTAAAAACCATCCGGTGTACTATGCTGGTCCGGCTAAAACTCCAGAAGGAATGCCATCGGGAAGTTTTGGTCCAACAACCGCAGGTCGAATGGACGTTTATGTAGAAGAATTCCAAAAAGCTGGTGGAAGTATGATCATGTTGGCCAAAGGAAATCGCACCAAAGAAGTGATGGAAGCGTGTAAAAAATACGGTGGATTTTATTTAGGTTCGATTGGTGGTCCGGCGGCGATTTTAGCTCAAGATAATATTCTAAAAGTAGAAGTAGTCGATTTTGAAGAACTCGGAATGGAAGCCGTACGCAAAATTACAGTTAAAGATTTCCCAGCGTTTATTATTACTGATGATAAAGGCAACGATTTTTTTGCTAACTTATAATTAAAAAAATGCCGCTGATTCAAAGATTCTATTTTTAATGAAAAGTAAAAAAAATCTGTGAATCAGTGGCAAATAGTTTTACAATATGCCTTTCAAAGAATCCTTTTTAGAGTTTTATGCTAAAGTTAAAGTCAGTCTGGAAGACGGAACTTTTGCTAAATTAACTTTGGCAAAAACCATTGGCAATACCGAATTGATGAACATTTACGTTCGCCCGGTTGTGGAAAAAAACGATTTGCAATTGGAATTGAAATTCAAGTTTCAAAAAGAAGAAATTGTTGAAATTCATACGATTGATTCAGCCTTCAATCGATTGTTGGAGTTCATTAATAATCCGTTTTTAGCAGCCATTTTATTCACCACCGAATTTGACCTGACTTATAAATTGAATAAGAAACGTGCAGTGAGTATGGTCGAACAATTCCCGAGTTTCACTCATGCTTCACCAGTAATTTCGGAATATTTGGAAAGCAAAAAATAATGTTCAGATAAACAAAAAACCACAAAATTCAATTGAGTTTTGTGGTTTTTTATTTTATGAATGTGTGTATTAATCAATCACCATTTCTGGAACTTCACCTTCTATGATCAAATCGGCCTCAGTGGAAGCAATAATATGCTCAACTGAAACACCGGGAGCGCGTTCTAAAAGTTTGAACCCTTTGGGTGTGATTTCCAAGACAGCCAATTCGGTTACTACTTTTTTCACACAGCCAACACCAGTTAACGGCAAAGTACAACGTTTTAAAATTTTACTTTCGCCAGCTTTGTTTACGTGCATCATGGCCACAATAATATTTTCGGCAGAAGCAACCAAATCCATTGCACCGCCCATTCCTTTGACCATTTTTCCTGGGATTTTCCAGTTGGCGATGTCACCATTTTCGGCTACTTCCATAGCGCCAAGAATGGTCAAATCTACGTGTTGCCCACGAATCATTCCGAAGCTAAAACCCGAGTCAAAGAAACTCGCTCCAGGTAATGTGGTAATGGTTTGTTTTCCTGCGTTGATTAAATCGGCATCTTCTTCGCCTTCAAAAGGGAATGGACCCATTCCGAGTACGCCATTTTCGCTTTGAAACTCAACTGAAATATCAGTACGCACATAATTGGCAACCAAAGTAGGAATTCCGATTCCTAAGTTGACATAATAGCCATCTTTGACTTCTTTGGCTATTCGTTTTGCGATTTCTTCTTTTCCTAACATAATTTGATGATTTGAAAATTTGATGATTTGAAAATTAAGACTTCTTACTCGAAGAAATAATCTTTGATAAAATCAAATTTATAGATTGTATTTGTGTGTGAAGTTCTTCACTCGGATTAGGGTAAAATTCTGATTCTTTGCATAAAATCAACCAGTATTGGACTTCATCCGCTTCTTTAGCTGCAATTTTGAATTTATGAATAAAATCTGCTTTACTTTCTGCATTTTGAGCTTCTCTTATATTGGCTCCTATCGATGTTCCGCTTCTGAAAATTTGTGAAGCCATTTCAAAACGATTTGTTTTCCGAATTTCTTCAACGTAAGCAATGATTTTTAAAGCAAATTCAAAACTTAAGTTTACTATTAAATTGTCTTTGTCGTTTCTCATCTTCAAATTTTCAAATTAATGAATCTTCAAATTATTTCTTGCGGACTGTGCGTTGCTCTATTCGTTTTTCAAACTTTTCACCTTTGAAAATGCGTTGAATTAAAATTCCGGGTATGTGAATTTGATTTGGATCTAAACTACCCGCAGGAAGTAATTCTTCTACTTCGGCGATAGTGATTTTTCCAGCGCCGCACATACACGGGTTGAAGTTTCGAGCCGTTCCTTTGAAAATTAAATTTCCAGCTTCGTCGCCTTTCCATGCTTTTACAATCGAAAAATCGGCTTTGAACGCGTGTTCCATAACGTGCATTTTTCCGTTGAATTCGCGCACTTCTTTTCCTTCGGCTACCTCGGTTCCGTAACCTGCTGGAGTAAAAAATGCTGGAATTCCGGCTTGAGCAGCACGACAACGTTCTGCCAAAGTGCCTTGCGGAATGAGTTCGACTTCCAATTCGCCCGAGAGCATTTGGCGTTCGAATTCGGCATTTTCACCCACATACGACGAAATCATTTTTTTGATTTGTTTTTGTTGGAGTAATAGTCCGAGGCCAAAATCGTCTACACCTGCATTATTGGAAATACACGTAAGGTTTTTGGTTCCTTTTTTTACCAATTCGGCGATGGAGTTTTCGGGAATGCCACACAAGCCAAAACCACCGAGCATGATGGTCATATTGTCTTCAATTCCGGCGAGTGCTTCCTGCACCGAGTTTACTTTTTTGTTGATCATATTTTAGTACAATTTACTGCAATTGTTGTTTGTATTGCGATGCCCTAGCCCAGATAGAAGCAAGTATCCTTTTTTGTTAGTAACTGCTTTTCGTTTGCAGCTAAGTTTTCAAAAAAGATACTGCGAATAGCTGGAGATTGCTTCAAAAAATCAAGCTATTTATTCGAGACCGAATTCGTCTGTGGGTGCTGTTACAGCAGTTGAATCGCGAGATTTTTTCTTGATGTAATTGGACGAGCCACAATCGACTTTAATGACTGATTCTTCGGGTTCTTCAAAGGCTTCTTTGGATATGTTTAAATCGGGATCAGCGTAGCATTTTTTCATGAACAATCCCCAAACAGGCAAAGCCATTGCTGCACCTTGTCCGTAGGTGATGCTTCTAAAACGCGCTGAGCGATCTTCACAACCGACCCAAACACCAGTTGCTAAATTGGGTACCATACCGATGAACCAACCGTCGGATTGATTTTGAGTCGTTCCCGTTTTTCCGGCGATGTCATTTTCAAAAGCATACGGAAAACCTGTCATTCGGTTGTATCCCGAACCTCCGCCAGTGTAACGTAAACGTTGACCCGAACCTTCTTCGGTTACGCCTTCCATTAGTTTCACTACGGCAAAAGCGATGTCGCGGTTGAGCACGTCACGCGATTCCATTTTGGGTTCGTAGATAAGTGAACCGTTTTTATCTTCAATTTTTAAGATGAATTGTGGTTTTACGTACACACCTTGATTGGCGAATGTACTGTAAGCGCCTACCATTTCCTGAACTGTGATTTCAACAGCTCCAAGAGCAATGGCAGGTTGAGCAGGAATATCGGCAGTGACACCTAATTTTTTGGTCATGTCTACAACGGCTTCCGGACCGGTTTTGTCAATTAATTTAGCCGAAATTGTATTGATGGAATGAGCGAGTGCTTTTTTCAAAGTCACCATTCCGCGGTATTTACCGTCTGAGTTACGCGGTTCCCAATTGCTGGTTAAGTGGTGTTTTCCTCTTCGCATCATGAACGGACCGTCAATCATTTGATCACAAGGCGACATTCCGAGTTGTTCGATGGCAGTTGCATAAACAAACGGTTTGAAAGTAGAACCAACTTGGCGCGCACCTTGACCCACGTGATCATACTGGAAGTATTTATAATTGATTCCGCCTACCCAAGCTTTTACGTGTCCGGTTTGTGGTTCCATCGACATTAAACCGGCTTGTAAAAAGTGTTTATAGTAGCGAATGGAGTCCAAAGGTCGCATGATGGTGTCTTTTTCACCTTCCCAAGTAAAGACTCTCATTTTTGTTTTTACTTTAAATGAGGCTATGATTTCATCATCGGATTTGCCTAATTCTTTGAGTACGCGCCAACGTTCCGAATTTTTCATGGCTTGATTCATGATTCGATTGGTCTCGGCATCTGTGATTTTTAAGAAAGGCGCGTTTTTGTTACCGCGTTGTTGGATGAAAAACTCTTCTTGCATGTTTTTCATGTGGGCTTTTACTGCTTCCTCGGCATAAAGTTGAATTTTAGAATCAATGGTGGTGTAAATTTTTAGACCATCGCTGTAGATGTCGTAATCGTCACCATTAGGTTTTTTATTGTCTTTGGCCCACGCTTTCATGTAATCGCGCAGGTATTCTCTGAAATAAGTAGCTTCGCCTTCGCGGTGACTTTCGGGCTGGAATTTAAGAACAATAGGTTTTTTAGAAAGTCGTTCTTTAGCTTCAGGTTCAAGGAATTTATTGCGAACCATTTGACCCAGCACTGTATTTCTTCGGTCTAAAACCAATTGTTTTCTCTTTTCTTTTACCGGATTGTAAAGCGCAGGATTTTTTAGCATTCCTACTAAAACTGCGCTTTCTTCTATGGTTAAATCTTTAGGTGCTTTTCCGAAGTATATTTTGGAAGCAGAACCAATTCCAACTGCACCATTTACAAAATCTACTTGATTGAGATAAAGAGCGATGATTTCGTCTTTGGTATATTGACGTTCTAATTTAATAGCAATGATCCATTCTTTGGTTTTTTGAATGACACGAAGAATGAAGTTTTTCGAACCCTCACCATGGAATAATAATTTGGCTAATTGTTGAGTGATGGTACTTGCTCCACCGTCTCTTCCTAATTGAACTGCTGCGCCAAATGTACGTTTGGCATCAATTCCGGAATGTTCATAAAAACGTTCGTCCTCGGTAGAAACCAATGCATCTACTAAATGTTTGGGTAAATCACTGTACTTAACAGCAGAACGGTTTTCGTTATAGAATTTTCCTAAGGTTACACCATCAAACGAAATGATTTCAGTGGCTAAGTTAGAATCTGGATTTTCCAATTGTTCAAACGAAGGCATTTTTCCGAAAACACCCCAAGAAGCCAATAAAAAATAAAGAAAAATACCTGCAATTCCGTATATAAAAAATTTCCAAAATTTTCTTTGGTAGTATTTTATGTCTTTGGTTTTGGGAGTTGTTTGTGCCATTTGTTCTTATTTTAATTCAATTCTAAAACCAACATCGGTAACACCTTTTAGGTTTTCTACACCCACAATCTTGCCAGTTTGTCGGTTAGCGTGTTGGATTTTGACTGTATAATCTCCTTTTAAATCAAAACTCACATTCTCTTTGTAAAGTAATTTGCTGAGTTTTATATCGGAAAATCCTTCCCCCATTAGAGTTCCGTCTGGATTGGCCATTTGGTATTCTAAGGTATCTACAATCACTTTTTTGTTGGGTTGTTCCATTGAAACAATTAAAAAAAGATTGTTGTAAGGATAATCATTGTTGTTTCTGATGTTGACAAATAAATTGTATTTCTTAGCCTTATCCAGTTGAGGTAATTTAAAGCTAACAATAGTGTCTTTGTGCCACGAAGTATCAACCGATTTGTATTCGTCAAAAACACTTTTCTTATCGCAAGAAATTACAACAAGAGCTAAAAGCAAGAATAAAAAACTATTTTTTATTTTCATTTCTATTGATCTTTCTCTCACCCGATACTTTAGTGCTATTTTTGTTAGCGTTGTTAGCGTTGTTGTTGCTATTTGGATTGTTAGTATTCGGACGTTTTTTATTTCTGTTTTTACTTTTTTTCTTTTTAGGTTGGTCAAAACGCGTTAAACTTTCTTGTCCCATAGCATTATTGAAATCAACAACAGGTTCAGTTGTAACTTCCAAAGCATAATCTTCAAGAGAAGAAACCCTTTTTTTCTCTTTATTGGAAGCGATGATTTCTTTTACTTGCTCAATTTTGAGTACATGCCAATTGGCAAAATTATCAGTATAAGCAAACCACATTAACCCTTTAAAAATATCTTGTTTTTGACAAATTGCATCACCTTTTTCGGTATATAACTTGGTTTCAAAATCTGGGAAATCTTTTAAAGCATCAAGGTAAGTGTCCAATTCGTAATTCAGACAGCACTTTAGTTTTCCGCATTGACCTGCTAATTTCTGTGGATTTAAGGATAATTGCTGGTAACGAGCCGCCGCAGTATTTACACTTCTGAAATCGGTCAACCAAGTTGAACAACACAATTCACGTCCACATGATCCAATTCCGCCCAAGCGTGAAGCTTCCTGACGAAAACCTACTTGTTTCATTTCGATACGTGTACTGAATTCTTTTGCAAAATCTTTAATCAATTGACGGAAATCTACACGATCGTTTGCGGTATAATAGAAAATGGCTTTTGAACCATCACCTTGAAATTCGATGTCTGATAATTTCATTTCGAGTTTGAGAGCGATGGCAATTTCACGTGCTCTTACCTTCATAGGCTCTTCTTTGTCACGAGCATTACTCCAAATGTCAATGTCTTTTTGTGATGCTTTTCGGTAAATTTTTGCGATTTCTGCACTGTTGTGATTTACGCCTTTTTTCTTCATTTGAATTTTCACCAATTCGCCTGTCAGGGTTATAATTCCAACATCGTGTCCTGGTGAGGCTTCAGTAGCAACAATATCTCCAATACTTAGGGTAAGTTTTTCAGTGTTGCGGTAAAATTCTTTTCTTCCATTTTTGAAGCGTACTTCTACACAATCAAACGGTGTTTCTCCGTTGGGTAAATTCATATTTCCCAACCAATCAAAAACCGTCAATTTGTTGCAGCTATCGGTGCCACAAGTCCCATTATTTTTACATCCTCTTGGTGTACCATCTTTAGCACCCGTAGAACAGTTTGTACAAGCCATAATATATTTAGAGTGTTGCCAAAAGCAACTTAAATTCTTAAAACGATTAATTGGTAAAGATAGTATTTTTATAAAATAAATTCCAATTAAAAAATCCCAAAAAACGAACTCCAAATCCCAACTTAATTATCGTTGAAATTTGGAGTATAATGTATTGAAAATCTGTAAATTTTAGGTTTCTTTTACTGAGATAATGTTTACTGGACAAGCTTTTACAGCCAATTCGCAGTTTTCTGCAATGGTATAATCGGGTGATTTTAACGTGTGAAATCCTTTGGTGTTGGTTGATTTTAACAAGACTGATTTTCCGTCTTTTTTTGACATCTGAAACTGACCAGGTGCCATTTCGACACAGTAATTACAACCGATGCATTTGTCTCTTTGAAGCGTAACAATGACCATTAGTTTTCTACGATTTTGTACATTTTGTCGGATAATCGAATGCGGAAAGGCACTTTCAAGGTACAGCTGTCGCCTTTGGTCGCTTTTTCAGAATGGTTATCGTTAACTAAAAAATCCTCTAAAACCAATTCTTGTGCGCCCGTACTCGGACCAGTGATTAGAATTTTATCGCCTTTTTTGATGTCATAGGCTTCAATTTTGAATTCGGCGATATTCGATTTGGGGAAATAATGCATTCCTTTTCCCACATACACTTTTTTCTGAGTAGCGCTCGAACCCGGATTGTCCGACCATTCGCCCAATTTTTGCCCGAGATAATAACCACTCCAAAAACCGCGGTTGTAAACAGTAGCTAAAGCTTCCATCCAAACTGTGGTTTTTTCTTTGGTGAATGTTCTTTCGTAGTAGGAATCTATGGCTTCGCGGTAGGTTTTGATAACGGTTGCTACGTAATCAGCAGCGCGACCGCGACCTTCAATTTTCAATACTTTGATGCCTGAATCGATGACTTGATCTAAGAAATCGAGCGTACACAAATCTTTGGGCGACATCATGTATTCGTTGTCAATTTCAATTTCGAAACCACTTTCTTGGTCGATAACGGTATATTTTTTTCGGCAATTTTGCTTGCAAGCACCGCGATTGGCTGATGAATTGTGCGAATGCAAACTTAAATAACATTTTCCGGAAACGGCCATGCACAACGCACCGTGACCAAAGATTTCGATTTCAACTAAATTACCACTCGGACCTTTGATTTGTTCTTTTTCGATATCGTCGGTGATTTTCTTTACTTGACGCAAACTCAACTCACGCGACAAAACTATTGTATCCGCAAATAGTGCGTAAAATTTTACTGTTTCAATATTAGTAACGTTCAATTGAGTAGAAATATGAACTTCAATTCCCATACTTCGTGCCGACATGATGACTGCTTGATCCGAAGCAATAACTGCTGTAATTCCCACTTCTTTGGCCTTATTAAGTAAGGTTTTTACAACCGACAAATCGTGATCGTAAATAATGGTATTTAAAGTCAAATACGTTCGAACGTTTTTTTCGTTGCAACGACGCGCAATTTCAGGTAAATCATCCAAAACAAAATTTACCGTGGCACGAGCACGCATATTCAATTGTTCCACACCAAAATACACCGAATCACAACCATTATCTAATGCCGCTTGAAGTGATTCGAAGTTGCCCGCAGGCGCCATCAATTCAATCTTTCCTGAAGTGGTCATTAGCTAATAATTTTAAATAACTTATCAGACAAACGCACTCTAAAAGGCACTTCAAAAGTCACTTTATCTCCGACTTTTGCCACTGAATTTTCCTGCCCGTTCACGAGCATTTTTTCTAAAATTAGCTGCTCATTTCCAGTTGTTGGTCCCGAAATTAGAATGGTATCACCAATAGTTAATTCCTGATTTTCGATGATGAACAATCCCACTTGCGCTTTTACATAATAATGTTCGGCTTTGCCTAAAAGTACCTTTTTGACTTTTATTTTTTGACGGATGTCGGTGATTTCTTGTGCTTTGGCTAAAGGTTGATCCGACAATTCACCAGAATGTTTGAACTTCAATTTCTCTGATTTCCCTTTGCGGAAGACTTTGTTTCCTACTTGTTTTCCACGTCTCAATTTAACTTGTTCAGCCAAAGGAAGATGAGTGATTTCTAAACATTCTGTTGAGCAACAATTTTCCATTGCGGTTTTACATTCGTCGCATTGAATGAACAACAAATGACAACCATCGTTCAAACAATTGGTGTGATTGTCGCACGGTTTTCCACATTGATGGCATTGCGAAACAATATCGTCGGTGATGCGTTCGCCCAATCGATGATCGAAAACGAAATTTTTACCAATGAACTTGCTTTCCAAACCTTCTTCTTTGATTTGTTTGGCATAGTTGATGATACCGCCTTCCAATTGGAACACGTTCTTAAAACCTTGGTGTTTGAAATATGCCGATGCTTTTTCGCAACGAATTCCACCTGTGCAATACATCACTAGGTTTTTATCTTCTTTAAAATCTTTGAGTTGTTCGTTAATGATGGGCAAACTTTCTCTAAAAGTCTCAACATCGGGAGTAATTGCGCCTTTAAAATGACCAATTTCGCTTTCGTAGTGATTTCTAAAATCAACAACAATCGTGTTCGGATCTTCTAAAATTTGGTTGAATTCTTTGGCTTTTAAATGCACACCAATGTTGGTTACATCAAAAGTTTCATCGTTCAAACCGTCGGCTACAATTTTGTCGCGGACTTTCACGGTCAATTTTAAAAACGAATGATCGTCGTGTTCTACAGCTACATTCAAACGAATGCCTCGCATGAATTCGTAGGATTCTAAAGTTTCGCGAAATGCTTCAAAATTTTCGGCCGGAACACTCATTTGAGCGTTAATTCCTTCTTTGGCTACATAGGTTCGACCCAAAGCATCGAGTGCATTCCAAGCAAGAAATAAATCGTCGCGAAATTTTTTGGGATCTTCAATTTTGGCATACGCATAGAAAGACAACGTGAGGCGTTGTTTTCCGGCTTGATCAATCAGCTCGGCTCTTTCTTCTGCGCTTAAGGTGTTGTACAGTTGCATGCTATAAACGTTTTAGCGGTGCACTTTAGTGCACTGTTACAGAAATATGTTATGAACTCTAAATGGAAGAATTCGGGTGCAAATTTATAATTTAACCGCAAAGGCGCAAAGTTTTTTACGCAAAGTTCACAAGGTTTTTTAAAATAATAAGCCACAGATTCACAGATTAAAAAATAATCAGCGAATCTGCGGCAAATTTTTGAGTTTTTCTTTGCGAGCTTTGCGCAAACGTAGCGTCTTTGCAGTTAAAAAATTAACAAAACTCTGCGTAAGCGTCTTTTAAGTTTTCAGCAATCATTTCGGCAGGACGACCTTCAATGTGGTGACGTTCTAACATGTGTACCAATTCGCCATCTTTGAACAACGCCATGCTTGGCGATGATGGTGGGAACGGAAACATTTCTTCTCGAGCAGCATCAACAGCTTCGCGATCAACACCGGCAAAAACAGTGATTAAATGATCAGGCTTTTTGCTTCCATCCAAACTCATTTTGGCTCCAGGACGCGCATTTCTGGCTGCACAACCACAAACTGAGTTGACCACAACCAATGTAGTTCCTCCTGCTTTGATTGCATTTTTTACTTCTTCAGCGCTATATAAATTTTGAAAACCTGCGTCGGTTAATTCAGCACGCATTGGGCTTACCATTTCTTCTGGATACATAATTATAATTTAAGATTTTAGACGTATGATTTTAGATTTAAAAATCTTGTGCAAAGATAAATAGAATTCTCTTCTGTAGAATGATTCTAATCATAAAGATTTGTTATCATTGGATAGAAATTATGTTAGGTTTTTAGAATTGTGTTTACAAATTGGTTGATGGATTCTTTAGTAGTACCGTTTTCTTTCAAATGGTTTATAAAGGCACTTCCAATTATCGCTCCTGAACCAAATTGACAAACGGTTTCAAATGTTTTTTGATTATGAACACCAAAGCCAATTAGATGCGGATTTTGTAAATTCATATTCTGAATGCGTTGGTAATAATCCGTTTGAAAAGAAGTTGCATTGGTGCTTCCTGTAATACTGTTGGACGAAACCAAATAAATAAATCCCGACGAATAACGGTCTAATTGCTCAATACGTTCTTCTGAAGTTTCGGGTGTTACTAATAAGATGTTTGAGACTTGATTTTTCTCGCATAATTCTTTAAAATTTGATACATAATAGTGCAACGGCATGTCGGGAATGATGATTCCGTCAACGCCAACTTCAGCACATTTTTCAATAAATTCTCTTTCTCCATATTGTAGCACTACATTCAAATAACCCATCAGAATAATTGGTTTTTGAGTACTATTTCTTAAGGTTTTTAATTGTTCGAATAAAAGAGCTAACGTCATTCCGTTTTCAATAGCTTGTGTGCTGCTTTCTTGAATAACGGGTCCATCGGCCAACGGATCAGAATACGGAAATCCGATTTCAATCATATCAACATCACTTTCTTCTAGATGTTTTAAAATGGTAAGAGTGTCATTCAAATTGGGAAATCCCGCCGTGAAATACAACGACAAAATGTTTTCTTTTTTGGCTTTAAATAGGGTTTGGATTCTATTGTTCATGGTTACTGTAGTTTTGTAAGGTTGCTAAGTCTTTGTCGCCTCTTCCGGATAAATTTACGACCACCACATCACTTTTTTTCAACTTCATTTTGTGCAAATACGCCAAAGCATGTGCCGATTCAATTGCTGGAATAATGCCTTCTTTTCGAGATAAATCATACGCAGCTTGCATCGCCTCATCATCAGTAATTGAAACTACTTCTGCTTTTTTGGTATCGTGCAAATAGGAGTGAATAGGTCCAATTCCGGGATAATCCAATCCGGCTGAAATCGAATGAGGTTCCACAATTTGGCCGTCATCGGTTTGAATTAAATACGTTTTACTTCCGTGAATGATGCCTTTTTTGCCTAAAGCAATTGTGGCAGCTGTTTTTCCGGAATGAACACCTAAACCGCCCGCTTCAACGGCAATTAATTGGGTTTTTCCATTATCAATAAAATGATAAAAAGCTCCAATGGCATTGCTTCCGCCACCAAGACAAGCGACAACATAATCGGGATTTTCATCACCGGTCTTTTCTTTTAATTGGATTTTGATTTCTTCACTAATGACCGATTGAAATTGTGCCACCAAATCGGGATACGGATGCGGACCAACTACTGAACCAATAATATAGTGGGTTCTAACAGGATCATTAATCCACGCGCGAATGGCTTCGTTGGTTGCGTCTTTTAAGGTTTTACTTCCACTCGTTGCGGGTTGAATTTTGGCGCCAAGTAATCGCATGCGTTCGACGTTTGGTTTTTGTCGTTCGATGTCAATTTCACCCATATAAATAGTGCAATCCAATCCCAATAAAGCACAAGCTGTTGCCGTTGCAACTCCGTGTTGACCCGCACCCGTTTCGGCAATAATTCGTTTTTTGTTCAATCGTTTGGCTAATAAAACTTGTCCGATAGCGTTGTTGATTTTGTGCGCACCAGTGTGGTTCAAATCTTCTCGTTTCAAATAAATTTGCGCCTGAAATTGCTCAGATAAATTCTTTGAAAAATACAAAGGCGTTGGTCGGCCTACATAGTCTTTCAATAACGATTTGAATTCGTTTTGAAATTCATCAGTTGCGATGATTTGCAAATAATTTTTTTGTAATTCCAGAACATTGGGATACAACATTTCGGGGACAAAAGCACCGCCAAATTCGCCATAAAATCCGTTCTCATCAGGTTGTAAAGTCGTTTTCATTTTGCTCTTATTGTTTCTATTAATTCGCTCACTTCTTCTTTAATTTTTCTTGTATTGGAATCTTCCAATTGACTGTTAAAATCCAATCCGACTAACATCGGATGTTTTGTATATTTTATCTTTCCGATGTTGTGAATGCTCAATCCACCACTTAAAAAAAAGGATTTTGACAACCTATATTTTTCTAATAACTCCCAATCAAAAGACTTTCCACTTCCGCCATAATCGGGAGTTTTGGTATCGAATAAAAAGAAATCACAAACCGATTGGTATTTTTCAATTGCTTCAAAATCAAAGGTTGAGTCAACCGAAAAAGCTTTGATGATGTTGATGTTGTTTTCTTTTAAAACTTCACATTCGGCAACCGATTCATTTCCGTGTAATTGCACAAAATCAAAGCTAAATTGGTGTTGAATTTCAAGAATTCGATCGACCTCTTCATTAACAAAAACCGCTACTTTTTTTATACTATTGGGTACTTTTTGTATTGATTTTGGTGAAAAATCAGTTCCAACATACCGTTTGGATTTTGGATAGAAAATATAACCCATAAAATCAGGTTGCAAAGCAGCAATTTCTTGAATGTTTTTCGGAAATTTCATTCCGCAAATCTTTATTTTCATAGCAATTGTTGGATTAGTTTTTTACATTTTTCAGCCGGATTTCTCTCTTTCATAAAATATTCTCCAATTAAAAATCCGTTGAATCCATTGGCCTTCAAGAGTTGTAGGGTTTTTAACGATTGAATGCCACTTTCGGCAATTTTAATACTCGATTTTGGGAGTAATTGCGCCAATTTGATACTGTTCTCGACTGAAACTTCAAATGAGTTTAAGTTGCGGTTGTTAATTCCGATTAAATCAAATGGCAAATCCAAATTCTCCAGAATTTCTACTTCATTTTGGGTTTCTAGAAATACTTCCATTCCGAGTTCGTGTGCCAAATGGGTGAAGGATTGCAATTGTTTCTTCGATAAAATTTTAGCAATCAACAAAATCACATCGGCGCCCATGGCTTTCGACTGAATGATTTGGTATTCATCGACCATAAAATCTTTTCGTAACATTGGAATGGAGTTGCTTTTTCGTGCCAATCGAAAGTCGGTTTTCTGAGCGCCAAAAAATTCGGAATCTGTCAAAACGGATAATCCAGAAACTGCTGCGTTGGCATAACCTTGAGTCACTTCCACCACATTAGCCTCCAAATTGATATTTCCTTTAGCGGGTGATTTTCGTTTGAATTCAGCTATAATTCCGCCTGTAACCGAACTTTCAATCGCTTTTTTCATCGAATGAGTAGCCGAATTGAACAGCGGTTGTTCTTCCAAAAATGAATACGAAAATTGGGCTTTCAATAGTTCAACTTCTTTTACTTTTTGAGCTTTTATAGTATCTAATATGTTCATTGAATCTCTTTTAATCGGTTAAACGAATTTTTAGCTTTTAGTCCCAATAATGATGCTGACGCATGATCAAACGCTTCTTCAAAAGTTAAATTGGGATGGTACGTTTGAATTGCAAGTGCTGCATTCACTAAAACCACATTGTTTTGCGCTTCTGAACCTTTTCCGTTGATAATTGTAGTGAAAATCGATGCGGCTTCTTCCAAGGTTTCGCCTCCATACAATTCAGAAAACGCTACTTTTTTCAGAGCAAAATCTTTAGCTTCAACCAATCGCTCGCCTTTGTTGGTTACCAATTTGCAGGTATCAGTGAGTGTTACTTCGTCAAAACCATCCAAACCATAAATTATAGTGTATTGACTGTTTTCTTCTTGCAGTAAATACTGATACATTCGTGCCAACTCTAAACTAAAAACACCTGTCATTTGTACCTTTGGGAAAGCCGGATTTACCAATGGGCCAAGCATATTAAAGAAAGTCTTGATTCCTAATTCCTTTCGAATAGGACCAACGGTTTTCATGGCTGGATGAAACAAAGGCGCGTGTAAAAAGCAAATATTGGTTTCTTGAATTTGTTGTTTCAGAATGGCTTCGTCTGTTTGAAAAACAACGCCTAAAGTCTCCAAAACATTCGATGAACCAGAAATTGACGACACACCATAATTTCCGTGTTTGGCTACCGGAATTCCGGCTCCAGCCACAACAAATGACGTTAATGTTGAAATGTTGAACGTATTTTTTCCATCGCCACCTGTTCCACAAACATCCATCGGATTGTAAGCTGATAAATCAACTTTATGACACAAATTCAGTAAAGCTTCTCGGAAACCAATTAATTCATCCAGCGTGATGTTTCGCATGATAAAAACCGTCAAAAAAGAAGCAATTTGCGTTGGATTGTATTTCCCTAAAGCAATGTCGGTGAGCACTTGTTTGGCTTCGTCTTTGGTTAAAGTTTTATGTTTGAATAAAGGTTCTAATATTGTTTTCATTTTAATTATTTTTAATAGTATAGTGTTGTTTTTTTTTGCCACAGATTCACAGATTGAAAAAGATTTTAAAATCTGTGAATCTGTGGTTATTTTTTATAAATAATTTGATTTTACATTAGATGGTTTATCCAATTTTTAAGTACTATTTTTCCGTTTTCGGTAAGGATGGATTCGGGATGGAATTGCAATCCGCGCACATCGTATTTCTTATGTTTTAGTGCCATTATATTTCCCAATTCGTCTTTGGCTAGAATTTCCAAATCCTCTGAAATTTTATCGGAAACCACCCACGAATGATAATGGCCAATTTTAAATTGTTTTGGAAGATTTTCGAATAAATAGTCGTCTTTTACAATTTCAATTTCTGAGGCAACTCCGTGAAGTGGCGCTGTTAAATTGATCAAATCGGTTCCGAAATGTTCGGCGATGGCTTGATGACCCAAACAAATTCCGAGTATGCTTTTGGTGGAAGCGAATTCAGTTAATAATTTCGGCATTAATCCAGCGTCTTTCGGAATTCCAGGTCCGGGCGAAAGCACAATTTTATCGTACTGATGAATGGATGAAAAATCGAGTTGGTCGTTTTTGATGACATCAATTTCTTCCACACCAATTTCATACAACGCATGCACAATATTGTACACAAACGAATCGTAATTATCTACTACTACTACTTTCATAACTATATGTTTTGGGCTAATTGAATTGCTTTTCGAAGTGCTGACAATTTGGTTTCCACTTCATTTAATTCGCTGTTCACGTCTGATTTTGTTACGATTCCGCAACCGGCTTGGTACGTCAGTTGATTGTTTCTGCTCACGAACGAGCGAATAAAAATCGCGTGATTGAATCCACCATTGAGGCCAATTATACCAACCGTTCCGCCGTAAAATCCGCGTGAATTGGGTTCGTATTGGTCAATCAATTGCATGGCTTTGTGTTTTGGTGCGCCTGATAATGTTCCAGCAGGATATGTGTTTCCCAAAATTTGTATCGGATTGTATTCGGGTTGTAATTCGGCACTGACTTTAGAAACCATGTGAATGACGTGTGAGTAGTATTCAATCTTTTTAAAACTCTCGACCACAACTTTTTTACTCGATTTACTCAAATCATTTCGAGCCAAATCAACGAGCATGATGTGTTCGGCATTTTCTTTTGGGTCGGCCAAAAGCGCTTCTGCTAAAAGTGCGTCCTCGGCATCATTTCCGGTTCTTTTAAAGGTTCCGGCAATCGGGTTGATGATGGCTTTTTGATTGTTGATGGTTAATTGTGCCTCGGGTGAAGAGCCAAATAATTTGAAATTTCCATAATCAAAATAGAACAAATAGGGTGACGGATTGATGGAACGCAATGCTCTGTAAACATTAAATTCGTCGCCTTTGAAAGCTTGTTTGTATTTTCGGGAAAGTACGATTTGAAACACATCACCAATAAAGCAATGTTCTTGACCTTTCTTAATTACTTCTAAAAAATCATCATTTGTAAAATTAGATTCCTCGTTGTTTTGAATCGCAAATTTGAACTGCGTCACCGAACGATTGTTGATGATTTCCTGAATTTTTTCCAAGTTGGAAGCCTCATTTTCTTGCAAATGTTCCAGCAAAAAAAGTTCATTGTTAAAGTGATTGAACACAATCGTATACCGAAATAAATGGTATTGAATGAGCGGCAAATCAAAATCGTTTTTGGTGAAAGTGATGTCTTCAAACAGCGGAATCGCGTCGTAACTCGTATAGCCAAATAATCCCAACGTTTCAAATCCGAGGTTTAAATCAGTCACTGAAAATGATTTTGAGAATTGATTTAACTCGGCTGCTATTTCAATTTCTGAAGTTGCTTTTATACTTGTTTTTTTATCAGGAAAAGTAATAGTGGTTTGATTAGCATTTGTAATAAATGAAGCGATTGGATCAAAACAGAGGTACGAATAACTGTTTTCTTTGCTTTTATAATCGGAGCTTTCCAGCAAAAAACTATTGGAAAATTGATCGCGGATTTTTAAATACAACGCTACTGGCGTGTGCGTATCGCTTAGGGTTTTGAGTACATTGGTTTGAAAATGATATAACATGATAATTGATTTTTGAGAAAAAATTGGACATAAAAAAAACCCGCTTGGAAAAGCGGGTTTGACAATATTGTAGCAATTTACAAATAGCAGTTACCAACCAATTCCAAGAACGGAGTTAGTCGTGTGCCACCAATTTGTATTTTGTATTTTGTTCATCATAAGTACTGCAAACGTATTGAATTATTTTGTTGCAGTTGCATTATTTTTTAAAATTTAACATTTGTACAACAGTGTTATTTCTTCATTCTGCGTTGTAATTCTTGCTCTATGTCATTTAATTTCAAATCTTTAGCCTGCAATAAAATGAGATAATGAAACAGCAAATCAGCTGCTTCACCAATAAACAAATCGTGATTATTGTCTTTGGCTTCGATGACTAATTCGACGGCTTCTTCACCTACTTTTTGAGCTATTTTGTTGATTCCTTTTTGAAAAAGAGACGCCACATACGAATCAGAAGTTGGATTGGCAATTCGATTTTCAATGACCTTTTCCAATTCCTGTAGAAAAGAAATTTGAGATTCGTTTGCAAAACACGATGTTGTTCCATTGTGACACGTTGGTCCGTTGGGAATGACTTGAATCAGCAGCGCATCTTGATCACAATCTTCTTCAATGGAAACCACTTTTAGAAAATTTCCAGACGTTTCACCTTTGGTCCACAATCGGTTTTTGCTTCGACTGAAAAAAGTTACTACGTTTTCTTGTTGTGTTTTTTGGAGCGCTTCGTCGTTCATATAACCCAACATCAAAACTTGCTGTGTTTTGTTATTTTGGATGATTACTGGAACTAATCCGTTATTTTTTGAGAAATCTAATGTCATCGGATGGGAATGTTTTGGGTTTTTAATACGTTTTTTAATTCGGAAATCGGCACTTCATTAAAGTGGAAAATACTGGCTGCTAATCCGGCACTGACTTCGGTTCGGGTAAATAATTCAACAAAATGTTCCGAATTTCCAGCTCCACCAGAAGCAATAACCGGAATGTAAACGGCTTTGCTGATGGCGTTGGTGATGTCTAAGGCAAATCCGTTTTTGGAACCATCATTATTCATGGATGTAATTAATAATTCGCCAGCGCCTAATTCTTCTACTTTTTTTGCCCAATCGATAGCTAAAATTCCGGTTGATTCGGTTCCGCCTTTGATGAAAACGTACCAATCCTTTTCCACTTTTTTGATGTCGATGGCAACGACTAAACTTTGACTTCCAAAAGCAGCTGAAATTTGGGTTATCAAATCCGGATTCAAAACGGCAGCCGAATTGATACTGACTTTATCTGCGCCCGATTGTAGTAATATTCGAGCGTCATCAACCGATTGAATGCCGCCACCAACTGTAAAAGGAATGTTGATTTCTTTCGATAATTGCATGACCATTTCGGCTAATGTTTTACGTTGTTCCAAGGTCGCGCTGATGTCTAAAAACACCAGTTCATCAGCGCCATTTTTAGAATAAAACGAAGCCAATTCCACTGGATTCCCAGCGTCTTTTAGTTCTAGAAATCGAACGCCTTTTACCACGCGTCCGTCTTTGATATCCAAACACGGAATGATTCGTTTCTTTAACATAACTTGCTCAGATTTTCAATTTTTATTGTGCCTTCATATAAGGCTTTTCCGATGATAGCGCCTTCACAACCTATGGTTTTCAAAAGTTCTAAATCGGAAATGGTTGTCACGCCGCCACTGGCAATTAAGTTGACTTTGGTTGTTGCTAAAATTTGCTGATACAACTCATTTGAAGTTCCTTGCAGCATTCCGTCTTTGGAGATGTCCGTACAAATAACAGTCGAAATTCCTTTGACAACATAATCCGATATGTAGTCAATGACATCTAATTCAGACGTTTCCAACCAGCCTTGAGTCGCTATTTTTCTGTTCAGGCAATCGGCACCTAAAATGATTTTATCGCTTCCAAATTCACTTAGCCATTCTAAAAACTCAGTTGGATTTTTGGCAGCAATGCTTCCGCCAGTAATTTGATTGGCTCCATTTTCAAAAGCGATTTCGAGGTCTTTTCGCTTTTTTAATCCGCCACCAAAATCAATCTTCAAGTTGGTATTGGTTGCAATTTGACACAATATTTTGTGGTTGATAATTTGGTTGGATTTTGCTCCGTCCAAATCCACTAAATGCAAGTATTGAATACCGTTGTCTTCAAAATATTTCGCTACTTCCAACGGATTTTCGTTGTATATTTTTTGCGTGGTATAATCGCCTTTGGTCAATCGGACACATTTTCCGTTGATGATGTCTATGGCTGGGATGATTCTCATAAAATTAGATTTTTGCCACGGATTGCACTGATTTTCACAGATTGTTCCGCGTTTATAGTTTTAAAAAATTCAGTAAAAGTTGTTCGCCAACACTTGATGATTTTTCGGGATGGAATTGTGTGGCGTAGAAATTATCCTTTTGCATGGATGCGCTGAACGGAACAATATACTCGCAAATAGCCGAAGTTTCGTTGGTGATTTCAGCATAATAACTGTGCACAAAATAGAAATCTTCAACGTCTGAAATTCCGTTATACAATGTAGAGTTTAACCGCGAAATAGTATTCCAACCCATGTGTGGTACTTTCAATTTGGGTTCAAATTTCTTTACGGTTGCTTCAAAAATGCCTAAACATTCTGTATTGCCTTCTTCCGAATATTGACATAATAATTGTTGACCAAGGCAAATGCCTAAAACGGGTTGAGTGAGATTTTTTATGACTTCATCTAACCCTTTTTCTTTAAGGTAGTTCATCGCCGAACTTGCTTCGCCTACACCCGGAAAAATGACTTTTTCAGCCAGTTTTAAAATCGCTTTATCATCGGTAACGAGACACGAATAACCTAATTGTTCGATGGCATTTTTAACCGAAGTGATGTTGCCTGCATTGTATTTTACTATTGCTATCATAAGATTCCTTTGGTACTTGGGATGTTGTTCGTTCCGTCTTTTTGAATGGCCATTTTTAGGGCTTTGGCGAACGCTTTAAAAATCGATTCTATTTTGTGGTGTTCGTTTTCGCCTTCATTTTTGATGTTCAAATTGCATTTGGCACCATCGCAAAACGATTTGAAAAAGTGAGAAAACATTTCGGTAGGCATTTCTCCGATTTTTTCTCTTTTGAATTCCGCATTCCAAACCAACCAAGAACGACCGCCAAAATCAAGTGCGACTTGCGACAAACAATCGTCCATCGGAAGTAAAAAACCATAACGATTAATTCCTTTTTTAGAACCTAAAGCTTGTGCAAATGATTCACCTAGTGCAATTCCAACATCTTCGATCGTGTGATGTTCATCCACATACAAATCGCCATTGACACTAATGTCTAAATCGATGTTTCCGTGTTTGGCAATTTGCTCGAGCATGTGATCGAAAAATCCCAAACCTGTATTAATGTTACTATTTCCGCTTCCATCCAAATTGATTTTGACAGTAATTTCAGTCTCTTTTGTTTTTCGAATGAGTTGTGCTACGCGTGGTTGTTCTTTTAGAAATCGATAAATGGTTTCCCAAGAAGTAGTTGATACAATCGCTCGTTCATTGGCTGTAACCGAAATAAAAATCGCCTGACTTCCTAGGTTTTCTGCCAGTTGAATATCGGTAACTCGATCACCAATGACAAAAGAATTTTTCAAATCGTAGTTGCCTTTTACATACTGTTGTAACAAGGCTGTTCCGGGTTTTCGTGTGGGCAAATTTTGCTCTGGAAATGAAACATCAATAATCACATCAGAAAATCGAATTCCTTCGTTTTCAAACGCTTTCATCATTTTATTTTGTGCGGGCCAAAATGTGCTTTCTGGAAACGAATCGGTTCCCATTCCGTCTTGATTGGTCACCATCACTAACTCATAATCGAGTTCTTTAGCAATGCGAGACAAATACTGAAAAACTTCAGGGTAGAATTCTAATTTTTCCAAACTATCCACTTGAAAATCAATCGGAGGTTCGATGATTAACGTGCCGTCTCGGTCTATAAATAGTACTTTTTTCATACGGTTATTAGTTGTAAAGCATACAATAATTGTTGGTTTTCTCGTGGTGTTCCGATGGTAATTCGGATTGTGTTTTCAACCACCGAACTTCGATTGCGCGTGATGATTTGTTGTTCGATTAAACTATTGTAAATGGCTGTTGCGTTTTCCATTTCGACCAGTAAAAAATTAGCTTCTGAAGGATAAATTTTAGTGACAAAATCCAATGCTAGAAGCGATTGTTTTAGTAATTCTCGTTCTGAAATTAGGAGTTGTACTTTCGATTTAAAATTGGCTTCATCGGCGAGCGATTGCACAGCGGCTTCTTGATTCAACTGACTCACATTGTACGGCGGTTTTACTTTATTCATTACCGAGATAATGGTTTCATTGGCATAAGCAATTCCGATTCGAGCTGCGGCAAGACCACGTGCTTTACTAAAGGTTTGTGATACAATCAAATTGGGATAGTTTTTGATTTTGGACACCAACGACGGTTGTTCGCTAAAATCGATGTACGCTTCATCTAAAAACACAATTCCGTTGAAATTTTGAATTATAAATTCCAAATTTTTTAATGAATTTCCTGTCGGATTATTAGGCGAACACAAGTACAAAATTTTGGCTTTGGTTGCTAAAATGGAATCCGAATTTAACTGAAAATCGTCGGTTAATGGAATCGAAATAATTTCAAGATTGTTAATATTCGCATACACTTCATACATGCCATAAGTTGGTGGACAAATGATGACTGTATCTTCATTCGGTTCACAAAAAACGCGTTGTACTAAGTCGATGATTTCGTCGCTTCCATTACCAATTAAGATATTTTCAATTCCTACTTTTTTCTGACTACTCAAAATTTGCTTTAAGCGCCATTGGTACGGATCAGGATAGCGATTTAAATTCCCAAACGGATTTTCATTCGCGTCCAAAAAGATACCCAGATTGCTTTTGTATTCGTCGCGAGCACTCGAATAGGGCGTAAGCGAGAGAATATTTTTTCGAATTAAATTAATGATACTATCCATTTTGCAGTTTTTTTAATCGGATGGAAACGGCGTTTTTGTGTGCGTCTAATTGTTCGGCTGCCGCCATAATTTCGATGGTTGGTCCTAGATTTTGAATGCCTTGAGAAGTCAGTTTTTGAAACGTAATTTTCTTTATAAAACTGTCCAATGAAACGCCGCTGTAATTTTTTGCATAACCATTTGTTGGCAAAGTATGATTGGTGCCGCTGGCGTAATCACCCGCACTTTCGCAGCTGTAATTTCCGATGAAAACCGAGCCAGCATTTTCGATGAACTTAATTTTACTCTCAGCATCTTCAATGGACAAAATCAAATGTTCGGGTGCGTAAAAATTGCTGAATTCGATTCCGGTTGGAATGTCTTGAAAAACCAACGCGCGACTATTTTCCAATGCTTTTTCAACAGTAGATTGGCGAGGTAAAATGGCTTTTTGACTTTCAATCGCTGATGTCACTTTTGTAACAATTTCTTCTGAATTGGTAACTAAAATCACCTGACTATCACCACCGTGTTCGGCTTGCGAAAGTAAATCGGAAGCCACGAATTCTGGATCACAAGTGGCATCAGCAATTACTAGTAATTCACTTGGACCAGCAGGCAAATCGATAGCCAAACCTAATTGTTGGGCATATTGTTTAGCGGCGGTTACGTATTGGTTTCCTGGTCCGAAAATTTTGGACACTTTCGGAATTTCATCGGTGCCAAAAGTTAGCGCAGCGATGGCTTGAATACCGCCAACTTTGTACATTTGAGTCACACCTGTCAATTGAGCCGCAAACAAAATCGCGGGATTGATGTTGCCGTTTTTATCGGGTGGCGAACACAAAATAATGTTCTTGCAGCCAGCAATTGTAGCTGGAATCGCCAACATTAAAACCGTTGAAAAAAGCGGAGCCGTTCCGCCCGGAATATAAATCCCGATGGTATCGATAGCGCGACTTTCCCTCCAACAAAAAACACCCGAAGTAGTTTCAATTTTAGTCGGAATTTCTTTTTGCGAAAGGTGAAATTGGGTAATATTTTCCGCCGCAACTTGAATCGCATTTTTTAATTCTAAGGAAACTTGAGCGATAGCATCTTCAATTTCTGAAGTAGTTACCCTGCAATTTTCAATTGACACACCATCAAAATAATGAGTGTATTTTTTTACTGCTTTGATTCCGTTTTTTTGAATGTCATCAAAAATGGCTTTTACTGTTTCGTTCAAATCAGCTTTGGTAACTGTTTTGCGTTGTGCCAACTCTGTCCATTGTTCAGGTTTTGGATTTAAGTATGTTTTCATGTTTTCTAAATTGAATTATCGAATCATTTTTTCTATCGGAATAATCAAAATTCCTTCGGCGCCAAGATTTTTGAGTTGTTCGATTATTTCCCAATAATCGTTTTCTTGAATTACCGAATGCAAACTGCTCCAGTCTTTGTTCACCAAAGGCAAAATGGTGGGTGATTTCATTCCGGGTAACAACGAACAAATGCTTTCGATGGCCGAATTGGGAGCGTTTAGTAAAATGTATTTGTTTTGTTTTCCTTCTCGAACGGCTTGGATTCGGAACAATAATTTATCCACAAGAAGTTGGTTTTCCGGAGTGAGATTAGGATTTGAAATCAAAACGGCTTCGCTTTTGGTTACGGTTGCGACTTCCTTTAAACCGTTCATCAACAATGTACTTCCGGTGCTGACGATGTCAAAAACGGCATCGGCCAAACCAATACTGGTGGCGATTTCAACGCTTCCGCTGATTTCTTCTACAAACACAGAGATGTTGTTTTTAGCAAAAAAATCAGTCAGAATTTTGGGATAACTTGTTGCGATGCGCTTGCCTTCAAAATAGGTTAAATTGGTATAGGTTTCGTCTTTTGGAATGGCTAATGACATGCGGCAACCTGCAAAACCGAGTTGTTGGATGATTCTAATTTCTTTGTCTTTTTCCCAGACTTCATTTTCGCCAAGAATTCCGATATCGGCAACACCTTGTTCGACGTATTGTGGAATATCGTCATCGCGCAAGAACAGAATTTCTATGGGGAAGTTTTGTGCAACGGCTTTCAATTTTCGCTCGCCGTTGGAAATTTTAATTCCGCATTCTTCTAAAAGTTGGAGTGATTTTTCACTCAGTCGACCGCTTTTTTGAATTGCAATTTTTAAAGTACTCATTTTTAATTTGGAATAAAATCTGAGTACATCAAGAAGTATATGAATACAAAAAACCCGTCTTGATGTACTCAGACGGGTTTTTAATTATGTTTTTGATTAGTTACAATACATCATTAACTCGCCTGATTGCAAGAATGATGATGATGTAATTGTGAAATAATCGTGTTCATTGTTATTTTTTGATGGGACAAAACTAGCTATAACTTTTTGAAGAAAGGGTGTTTTTGATAAAGTTTAACATTTGTGGAAGTGTTGATTAACCGAATAATCTTCCTAGTAAAGCCTTAATGAACGGCAATTTCGGGCATTTTAACATTACTTGTAAATCTTCAGAAAACGACGTTTCTTCGTCTAAAAATTTAAAAATTAAAGTCGGGTTTCCTTTTTTGAATAAGGAAGAAAATACGCTTGAACCTAAATCATTTCTTTTATACAACACATCTAAAAACAATAAGTCATACAACCAAAATTTATCTTTTTTGTGGAATTTTCTAAAGTCGCTTTCTAAAGATAAAAACCCAACTAATTGTTTTGATTTTTTGATGGTGTTTTTAAACGTATAACCTGTACTTGCCTTGGTCCATCCGCCGACCGAACCAATATTGATGATGTTTTTGGTGTTGTGTTCCCAAAACGGATATGAGGTCATCGGAATGTTGCCTTGTTCTTTTTCTACGATTTCATATTCGTTGATTCCCAATTTCTCGATGTACTTTTTAATTTCAGTTTCGTATTCTTCTTTCGGAAGTAAATCCGCCGAAAACAAGGTGTATTCTAAAAGCGCTTCTGTTGGAGAAGTAGGCAAGACGTACATAAACCGCGTGTTGCCTTTTTGTTCCACCGAAAAATCCATGAAAGTTACTTGATTTGTATCAAAAACGCCTTCCTTTGATTTTATAAACCAACCGATGAAATGCTGTTGTAACAATGGATATTTTGATTGACTCTTAACTAATTCAGGCGTATAAATGGAGTTGAAAATTTGGTTGCAGGTAAAACTTTGAGTTTCCGTTTTTACTACACAATGCATTCCTAATTCTTGAAAATCAATTACTTTTTGATGGAGAAAATGAATGTTGTTGTGTTGAGCAATTAAGTCAAAAACCAAATTGTAAAAATCCAACCCGCGAATCATTTTGTACTGGTACGGAATCAATTCTAAATCGCGCTTGAAATGTTCATCGGTAAACAAAGCGGAGTTCCATTTTTTAGTTGTGATTTTTGAAAAAGCATCCTTTTCATCCCAAAAACACCAGGTTCGGTCGTTTGATTTCTTCGGATTTTCATCAATTAATAAAATGGTTTTGTCTTCAAATTTTCCAGACAGAATCATTTCATAGACGGTCATCAACGCTGATAAACCCGAGCCTGTAAAAATATAATGATAATGTTGCATTAATAAATGGTGTATCTGAATCCTAAAAATCCTCTGATTCCTTGATTGGGAGCGTATACATAACTCGGATCAAAAGTCAAAGCATACGGATTATTTGCTGTTGGAATTACATTTCCGTTGGCATCGTAAACTACATTTTGATCAAAAGGATCATCAGCTCGCGCTATCAAAAACGGATTTCCTTTGTTGGGCGTCCAATTCAATATGTTTTTTATTCCGCCGTAAAGTTCAAAACTACGAAATTTTTTATAAGTAAATTGAATGTTCTGAATGCTCCAAGGTTTGGAATACTCACTTCTTGGGTCGAGTGCTCCTAAAAGTGGCAATCGCATCGGTCCGTACAAATTTCCGGTGTAATCAATCGTCAAATGTATTTTCGGAATTTCATACGAAATCGACCAATTCAAACTGTATTTTTCGGTTAAAACAGGTTGTGTAGTGATGCCGTTACGAACGTTTTTTGGGTCTAAAAAAGTAAATCCGAGGATGGTTTTTAATCCGAATGGTGTGACCAAGTCAATGTTTCCGCTTACACCTAATGTTTGCGAATAACCATCGAGATTACTGTAAATAATCTGATTCGGATTGGTGTCGTAATCGGGAATGATTTGATTGGTAAAATACGTGTACCAAGTTGAGAATTCCATCGCGAGCGAAGTAGCATTTTCAAATTTGAATTTTTTAAGGTAGTTCAAGTTGATGTTGTATGATTTTTCAGGTTTTAAATCTTCAGTAATGATTACATCTCTCGAACCCGTTAATGCAGCGTGTTCTTCCGTAAAAAGATTGACAATTCGGAATCCGGTTCCGGCATTAATTCGAAATACATCAGTTGAAGTTGGATTCCATTTGTAGGCTATTCGCGGAGTAAAAATACTGCCATGATTGTTGTTGTAATCGTAACGCGAACCCAAAAGCAGTGTCTGTTTTTCAGCTAGTTTAATTTCATCTTGAACAAAAAAACTGTAAATTAATGTCTTTTCCGGTTCAATTGTAGCAGTCGTATTATCATTGTAAAATTGATGTCGAACAGCTGAACCCAAAAGCAAATTATGATGATTGAGTTTTTTGTCCCAAATCAACTGACCGAAAGCAATTTTTTGTGCAGCGATGTAACTTGTTGCACCATAAACCGAATTTTGATCGTGCGATGTCAATGAAAAAGACAAAAAAACATTCTCTTTTACAGGTAATTGGTATTTACTGATGAGTTCAAAACGCGTGGTGTAAATACTTTCACCATAAACTTCATTCCCACCACGAAAACTTTTGTTCCATTGCATTTCGCCGCCCCAACGATCTTCGTAGAACAACCGTCCGGCAAGCGAAAATTCCTTTTGGCTTTTCCGTTTGAAATCCCATTTATTAAAAATAGAAACGCGTTCTTGAAGTGTAACATCGGTAAAATTATCATTATTGTTATCGATGGGTTGATTGTAGTTGTAGTAATTCACTCCTAACAAATAATCGGCTTTCGAACCTACATTCGATTTAAAACCCAAATCAACATTGGTTTCCAACCACGAAGTCGAAAAAATATCAGCACTAAATAATGGAGCATTTTTGGTTTTTTTGGTGATGATGTTGATGAGTCCGCCAACTGCTTCACTTCCGTACAAACTCGACGCTGGACCTTTGATAATTTCGATTCGTTCGATGAGTGAATTCGGAATTCCAGATAAACCATACACCGTTGATAAGGCACTTACAATAGGCATTCCGTCAATAGTGACCATCGTATACGGACCTTCCAAACCGTTGATGTGAATGTCGCCCGTATTGCAAATGTTGCAATTCAGTTGCGGACGAACGCCGTTTACATTCTGCAACGCTTCAAAAAGATTGGGTGTTGGATTTTTCTTTAAAAATGCGGTGGTATAAATTTCTACAGGAACCGGAGTTTCAAGTCGTTTTACCGCTTTTAATGTGCCTGAAACAACTACTTCTTCCAATTCTTCGGGTTGTTGATGGCTGGAAATGGAATCCTTCACCTGAGCAACTAAAGAATTGAAGCACAAAAGAATCGTCAAAGAAATTATTTTTTTCATTTAGCAAAATAAAAATTTAGATAAAACTAAAAATATCTTTTGACTAATAAAAATAAAATTCCTTTCTTTGTGAAATTATTATGAGCATCATGACTATTTCTGAAGAAAATTATATTAAAGTAATTTACCATTTATCTGTTGTTTCGCCCAAAGGTGTTAATACGAATGCTATTGCCGGAATGTTAGAGACTAAAGCATCTTCGGTCACTGATATGTTGAAGAAATTATCAGATAAAGAGTTAGTTGCGTATCAGAAATACCAAGGCGTTACTTTAACAGAAAAAGGATTTCTTTCGGCTAAAATGATAGTACGAAAACATCGTTTGTGGGAAGTTTTTTTAGTTGAAAAACTCCATTTTTCTTGGGATGAGGTTCATGAAATTGCCGAAGAATTGGAGCACATCAAATCGGAAGCCTTAATTGATAAATTGGATGAATTTTTGGATTTTCCCGATTTTGATCCACACGGAGATCCAATTCCGAATCGAAAAGGTGAGATTAAAAAAATTACCAAATTATTATTATCGGAAGCCGAATTGAACAAAGAATACCATTGTGTGGGTGTGAAAGATTCTTCTTCTGATTTTTTAAAGTATTTAGACAAACAAAAAATTGCTTTGGGTTCGGTGTTGATTGTAAAAGAAAAAGAAAGTTTTGATGACACATTAACGGTCGAAATCAATTCAAAAGAAATAACATTGTCCAACAAAATTGCTAATAATTTATACGTACATTAATTATGTTTCAATCCATTATAGATTATTTTGAAAGTATCGACCCGATTTTAGCGGCGTTGTATGCCACTTTATTTACGTGGTTTTTGACTGCGTTGGGAGCATCTTTTGTGTTCTTTTTTAAGAATATGAATCGAATGGTTCTCGACGGAATGCTAGGTTTTACGGGTGGCGTAATGATTGCGGCCAGTTTTTGGAGTTTGTTAGCGCCAGCCATCGAAATGAGTAAAGGCGAAGGTTTTGTAAAAGTAATTCCAGCGGCGGTTGGTTTTGCATTGGGAGCATTATTCATTTTTGGTCTCGACAAAATTCTACCGCATTTGCACATCAATTTTAAAGAAACTGAAGGCATCAAATCGCCTTGGCAACGTACTACTTTATTGGTTTTGGCGATTACGTTGCACAACATTCCAGAAGGATTGGCCGTTGGAGTGCTTTTTGGTGGAGTTGCCGCTGGAATTCCGGAAGCATCCATTGCTGGCGCAGTAACCTTGGCCATCGGAATTGGAATTCAGAACTTTCCAGAAGGAATTGCGGTTTCGATGCCGTTACGCCGAATGGGAATGAGTAGATGGAAGAGTTTTATGTACGGACAATCGTCGGCCATTGTTGAACCCATTGCTGGAGTTTTAGGCGCAGTTGCCGTTACTTTTTTCACACCATTGTTGCCTTATGCCTTGGCGTTTGCTGCTGGTGCGATGATATTTGTAGTAGTAGAAGAAGTGATTCCGGAAACGCAGCAAGACAAAAATACCGACATCGCTACGTTGGGATTAATCGGTGGATTCATCGTCATGATGACCTTGGATGTCGCTTTGGGTTAATGACAACCACAATCGTCTTTGCCACAGTTTTTTTTGCTCTTTTTTTTACCAAAAAACTTTTGATACAAAACAGCAATTGCAATTCCTAATGCGATGTAAGTTAAAGCTTCCTGCATCATGTTAATTTAAAATTTGATAGGCCAAAAGAGCGGTTAAATAAGCAAATCCACTCATAAAAACCAACTGAATTACGGGCCATTTCCATGAGTTGGTCTCTTTTTTTACAATCGCCAAAGTACTGATGCATTGCATTGCAAAAGCATAAAAAAGAAGTAATGAAACGCCTGTTGGGAAATTGAATATTTTATTTCCATTACCATCTCTTTCTTCCGCCATTCGGTTTTTGATGGTGTCTTGTTCATCGCTATGACTTCCTACACTGTAGATGGTTGCCAATGTTCCGACAAAAACCTCGCGAGCTGCAAACGAACTCACAACTGCAATACCAATTTTCCAATCGTAACCCAAAGGCTTGATTACGGGTTCAATCGATTTTCCAATGATTCCGATGTACGAATGCTCTAATTTATACGAACTTACTTCGTCATCGAATTGCTTTTGATCGTAGTTGATGTTTTTTTGACTGAGTTGATTTTTAACTATTTCTTCTGCTTTACCAAAGTCTTTTGATGGTCCGTGAGATCCTAAAAACCAAAGAATTACGGACAATGCCAAGATTATTTTTCCAGCACCAAAAACGAAGGCTTTTGTTTTCTCTAATACGTTAATCGCTACGTTTTTAAACATCGGAATTTTGTAACCCGGCATTTCAACCACAAAATATGATTTGGATTGTATTTTAAGGATTTTATTCAAAATATAAGCGGAGAAAATGGCCATTCCAAATCCCAAAAGATACAAGGTCATTAATGTTAAACCTTGTAAACTGATGAATCCCAAGACTCTTTTTTCGGGAATAATCAAGGCAATTAAAATAGCGTAAACGGGCAATCGAGCCGAACAAGTGATGAAAGGTGTCACTAAAATGGTAATTAATCGTTCTTTCCAATTTTCAATGTTTCGCGCACTCATGATGGCTGGAATCGCACACGCTGTACCCGATATTAAAGGCACAATACTTTTTCCTGATAAACCGTAACGACGCATGATTTTATCCATCAAGAAAACCACGCGACTCATGTAACCACTTTCTTCTAAAACAGAAATGAACAGAAAAAGAAAGGCAATTTGTGGAATGAAAATTAAAATTCCGCCAATTCCAGGAATGATTCCTTCACTGATTAAATTGGTGAATTCGCCAGCAGGCAAATGCGTTTTGGCGTACGAAGCCAAATTGGCAAACGAACTGTCAATATAGTCCATTGGAACACTCGACCAATCAAAAATCGATTGAAAAATTGCAAATAAAATGAACAAGAAAATAGCATAACCAAAGATTTTGTGCGT
The DNA here is from genome assembly GCF_035299245.1 of Flavobacterium sp. Classification (GTDB taxonomy): domain Bacteria; phylum Bacteroidota; class Bacteroidia; order Flavobacteriales; family Flavobacteriaceae; genus Flavobacterium. The sequence continues at coordinate 96,696 of NZ_DATGWY010000009.1, forward strand.
CAGAACACGATCCAATTTCGCTCGTAAATCAGTTGCTTTGGAACGGTCAATTTTTTGTCCAATTTTTAATGTATCGTTGATGAATTGGTAGCGTTTTATGGTTTCCTTTTGTTGCAACATGCGCAAATCTGCATGCGATTTGGTAAATGAACTCTTCATTTCATTACGCTCCAAATTCAAGAAATTAACGTCTTGCGTAATGACCAACCATAATTTGTAAACCAACTGATTCGGAAATGCTTTTCGGAGTTTATCAAAGTATTCAGTATCAATTGTAGAGGCATTTAAACACGGTTCGGTTGAGATGGATTGATAGTTTAAAATCAATTCTTTAATCTGTTCAATACCAATTTTTTTTCTCGAACTCACCAAGGCAATTTTAGTTTTGAATTGTTCTTCTAAAAACGGAATATCGAGTTCAATTCCTTTTAATTTCATTCGGTCGCTCATGTTGATGACCAAAATCACAGGAATTTCTAAGTCTTTAATTTGAGTAAAAAGCAGTAAGTTGCGTTTTAAATTTTCTACTTCAGAAACTACAACGACCACATCGGGGAAATGCTCGTCGTTTTTGTTCAACATCAATTCGATAACCACATTTTCATCAATCGAATTGGCATTTAAACTATACGTTCCGGGTAAATCCAAAATAGTCGCTTTAACATTCTTGGATAATTTACAATAACCGATTTTTTTCTCAACGGTAATTCCGGGATAATTTCCCACTTGTTGATGCAAACCAGTCAATTGATTGAACACCGAAGTTTTTCCAGTGTTCGGATTACCAATTAGCGCTACTTTGATTGTTTTGTGTGCCATTAACTAGTTGTTTTCAAAAGTAATTTCGATCGCTTTTGCCGTTTCAAGTCGGATGGCCACGTGAGAATCGTTGATGTTAAAGTACAACGGATCACCAAAAGGAGCAATTTGAATTAATTCAACTGAATTTCCTGGAAGACAACCCATTTCAAGTAATTTCAAAGGAATTTCATCAATTTTCAATTCAGAAATTATGGCTTTTTGTCCTATTTTTAATTGATCGAGAGTTGGGTTCACTGTTTATTTAGAATGAATTAAAATACAAAAGTACATATTTACATTCTATAACACATGATAATTGTCAAGTTTAATAAAATTTTAAGCGTTGTTACTGTCGTAAAAAGGATGTTGATTATTTTTCCTCTTCGCACAACAGAAGAATATCTTCAAGAAGTTGTTTTACGTTTTTGATTCCGGGTTGCGTGGGTTGGTCTAGATTGGTTCCGTCGTAAAAACCACGCACTCTTCGTTTGAAATCAACTAAAACAAAATTTTCGGTGTGAACCATGTCGTACAGTTCTTCGGGTTTTCCTGTTTTTACAGCAAGGTACGATTTTCGCGCGATGTAGTAAATGTCTTTTTTATCGCCTGTAACTAAATTCCATTTGGCATCAATGACACCCTTTTCTTGAGCGTATTTTTTCAAAACTGGAACACTGTCTATATCAGGAGTAACTGAATGGGAAAGCAACATGACTTTTGGATTGTTTTTAATTTGATTCTGTAGCCAAACCATATTATTCGTCATTTTTGGGCAAATAGTTGGGCAAGTAGTAAAGAAAAAATCAGCTACATAAATTTTACCTTCGTAGTCTTTTTGGGTAATCCATTTTCCGTTTTGATTTTGAAATTTAAAATCGGCTATGGTATGTCGATTAGAGACGTGTTGAATTGTAGTATCAACTAATTCAGGATTAACATCGCTTGGGTTGTAAATTGGTAATGTAGGTTTGGGTTTTAGAACAGAATAAAATAGAGAAATCGTGATGATGGAAAAAACTATAAAAAATCCAACAAAAACACGGTATTTTTTTATTAAAGGCAACATATCAAAAATATTTTCAGCAAATTTAATTAAACATCCGTTAATATTACTTTCTACGTATGTTAAAGAAATAGCTGATGTTCATAATTTATTTATATTTGGAAAAAATTAACGAAAATGAAAAAAATTATACTTTTTGGGTTGTTTTTCACAACATCCTTAACTTTTTCGCAATTCAATACCAACGCGCCTTGGTTGATTAATTCTGAAAAAGCAAAAAAATCGGAAGCCACGATTGATGACATGGTTCAATTGTTCAATGAATATTGGAAAAATCATGACAAAACCAAAAAAGGAAGTGGGTATAAACCCTTCATGCGTTGGGAAAATCACTGGAGAAACAAAACGAATTCTCAAGGACAATTAATTACACCACAACAAATGTGGGATGCTTATTATGCCAAAAAAAGCAGAAGTTTACAAAGAAATGCTAATTCCGTTCAAGTGGCAACCAGTAATTGGCAATCAGTTGGTCCTTTTACTCACACTAATACAGGTTCTTGGTCGTCTGGACAAGGAAGAGTAAATACTATTTTAGTTGATCCTTCCAATCCGAATACTGTTTATTTAGGTGCGCCAGCGGGTGGAATTTGGAAATCAACAAATGCAGGAGATTCATGGACACCATTAAGTGATAATTTACCACAAATTGGGGTTTCAGGAATAGCAGTAGATTATAATAATCCAAATATTATTTACATAGCAACAGGTGATGTTGATGCTTTTGATACGTATTCAGTAGGAGTTATGAAATCTGTAGATGGTGGACAGACTTGGAATACGACAGGATTGACTTTTTCAGGAACAGGTTCAGCTTCTGGAGATATTTTAATAAATCCAAGTGATTCTAATATGTTGTGGGTGGCTACTGACAATGGAATTTATCGTACAACTAATGCAGGAGCAAATTGGACTTTAGTTCAAACGGGTGATTTTTCACAAGGAAGAATTCGATTAAAACCCGGAAATAATAGTACAGTTTATGCAGTTTCAAAAAATCGATTTTACCGATCAACCAATTCAGGAGCCAGTTTTACGGTTATTACAACAGGTTTGCCTGCAAGTTCTGGGCGAATGTTATTGGATGTAACACCAGCCAATTCGGAAGTAATTTATATTTTAAGTGCTACTAATGGATATGGTTTTCAAGGAGTTTATAAATCGACAAACGGAGGAACTAGTTGGACAGAAACTTCGGGTACAACTAATATTTTTGAATCGGATCAAGCATGGTACGATTTGGCTTTAGCCGTTTCTACAACCAATGCAGACGAGATTTATACGGGTTGTTTGAACATATGGAAATCAACTACTAGTGGAGCTAGTTTTACTAAAATTAATAGTTGGAGTGAGCCATTTAGTCCAACGTATTCTCATGCTGATATTCATTATTTACGTTTTTACGGAAACAAATTGTATTGCGGAAGTGATGGCGGAATATATGTATCTGACAATGCTGCAGCATCATTCACAGATAAAACAGCTACTGCCCAAATCGGACAATTTTATCGAGTTGCAGTTTCCAAACAAACCGCTTCTAAAATGGTAGGCGGATTACAAGATAACGGAGGTTACGCTTTTAGTGATAATCAATGGAAAAACTTTTATGGCGCTGACGGAATGGACGCAGCGGTTCATCCAACCAACAATAATTTATTTTATGGATTCATACAAGGTGGAGGTGGACTCTACATTAGTAATAACGGCGGAAATTCATTAACAAGTTCGGTAGGAATGCCCGCTGGAGAACAAGGAAATTGGGTTACTCCGTTAGCAATGAATTCAGCAGGTGAATTGTTCTCTGGTTATACTAATTTATATGTTTTATCAGGATCTGATTGGGCACAACAGAATGCTTCTCCTTTTAATGGTGACAGTTTTGAATACATTGCCATTGACCCGAGCGACGATTATAATATGTTTGTTGTTGACAATAGTGTTCTGTACAAAAGCAATGATAAAGGAGTTAGTTTTTCTCCAGTGTATTTTGCTTCAAGTAATATAACTTCTGTAGACGTACATTCATCAAATGGATCTATTATATACATTACTACTTCGGGAACTGATGGAGAAGTTTTAGTGTCTACTGATGGTGGAGATTCATTCAATTCAATATCCGAAGGATTGCCTAATATTGGTAAAAATGTAATTGTTCACCAAGGAAGACATACAGATAACCCGCTTTACGTTGGAACAAGTTTAGGCGTTTATTACAGAGATGATACGATGTCGCAATGGGAACCATTTGATACTAATTTACCTAATGTTGCAGTAACTGATTTAGAAATTAATTTAGAAGACAATGTTATTGTTGCGGCAACTTACGGAAGAGGAATTTGGCAGTCGACTATTCCTGTTGAGGTTCCAGCTGCCGATATTCGATTGACCGAAATTTTAAGTCCATCTTCTGTAAATGTAAATTGTAATAGTAATGTGGCACCAGAAATTACCGTTAAAAATAACGGACTGAATGCAATTACTTCAATAACATTTGATTATTCTTATAATGCTACACCATATACTTACAACTGGAGCGGAAATTTAGCATCCAACCAAACCGCATCTGTAACATTACCTTCAGTAAACTTGGCAAAAGGAGCTTATGATTTTCAAGTTTCATGTACGATTCCTAATGATGCTTATTTTGATAATAATGCATCTCAAGGAGTTTTCTACATTAACGATTCAGGTGAAGTCAATGTAACCAATACTTTTGAAAACACTACAGACGAATTGTTAGAAAATGATGAAGGCAGTTCTACGGGTATTTGGGAAAGAGGAATACGTACAGGAGGAACATTGTCATCTGGGTCAAATAAAGTGTATGCTACTTCTTTAAGCGGAACTTACCCCGATTTGACCAAATCATTTTTGATTTCAGAATGTTATGATTTAACACAATTAGCCAACCCTCAAATTAGTTTTAAATTAGCCTATGATTTAGAAAATAATTGGGATATTTTATACGTACAATATTCAACTGATTTAGGACAAACTTGGCAAGTTTTAGGAAGTATGGATACCAATTGGTACAACAGTGACAGAACACCTGACACCTCTGGTTCCGATTGTTTTAATTGTGTTGGAGCTCAATGGACAGGAACCAATAATGTGCTTTCCGACTACTTCTATCCTTTGGATGAATTAAATGCCGAAACCAATGTAATATTCAGATTTGTATTTCATTCTGATCAATCGGTGGTTGAAGAAGGAGTACTTATTGATGATTTCTTAATCAGTGGAACTCTAGCGAATCAAGCCTTTGACATTAACAATTTGACAATTTATCCTAATCCATCCAGCGGAATTTTCAATATAATGGCTCAAAATAGTTCAGTTGAAAGTGTTGAAGTTTATGATGTTCTTGGGAAACAAATTGACGTCAAAACAAACAATCAAGACAATGCTAATTTAGTATTAGATTTATCGAATGCATCAACTGGAATTTACTTTGTGAAAATTAAATCCAATAATCAAGTAGTAACTAAAAAAATAACTAAGAAGTAAGAATATGAAAAAGAATCTTTTAATTATCACGTGTTTGTTACTTGGATTGAATCAATTATCAGCACAACAAAAAAACCCAGGAATCAATCTGGATTTTATGGATAAAACCGTAAAACCTGGCGATGATTTTTTTAGATATGTAAACGGAACTTGGTTCGATCAAACCGAAATCCCAAACGACAGAGTGCGCTGGGGAAGTTTTGATGAATTACGTCAAAACACTGATAAAGATGCCTTGGCTATCCTAAAAGAAGCAGTAAACAACAAGAATTTAGACCCAAAATCCGATCAAGCCAAAGCCGTTAAAGTGTTTATTACTTATATGGATACGGTTTATAGAAATAAACTCGGAATCAAACCGATTTTACCCAAACTTAAAAAAATTAATGCTGTTAAATCCATTCAAGATGTCAATAATTTAATCATCGAAATGGCACCAGTAGGCGGAATCGGGTTTTACGGAATCGGTATTGGTCCTGATGCTAAAAACAGTAATAGAAATGTTGTAAATATTGGTCTGGGAAGTTTGGGTTTACCCGATAGGGATTACTACGTTTCTCAAGACGCTGATTCTAAAGAAAAAAGAGAAAAATACGTGCTCCACGTTGCTCGAATGTTACATTTTTTAGGCGAAAAGCCAGAACAAGCCAAAGCCAATGCGCAACGTGTCTTAGCCCTAGAAACCGCAATGGCACAACCTCGATTGGATAGAGTAGAACGCAGAGACAGAAGAAAAACCTACAACCCAATGTCGGTGGCCGATTTGCAAAAATTAACTCCAGCCGTTGATTGGCAAAAGTTCATCACTACTGTTGGAATCAAAAATTTAGATTCAGTGATTGTTTCTCAACCCAAATACATGACAGCGCTTCAAACCATTTTTAGCGAGAATAACGTGGAAGATTGGAAAGCCTATTTACGCTGGACTTTAATTAACAAAGCTTCGGATGTATTAACTACAGAAATTGAATTAGCAAGTTGGGAATTCTACAGCAAAACTTTACAAGGAGCAAAAAAGCAAAGACCACGTGAAGAAAGAGCATTGCTAGTTGTAAACGGCACAGTTGGTGAAGCATTAGGGAAATTGTATGTAGAGAAAAAATTCCCTGCAGAAGCCAAAGAAAAAGCGAGTAAAATGATAAAAAATGTGTTCTTAGCTTTTGAAAACAGAATCAATAATTTGCCTTGGATGACTCCGGAAACACGAAAAGGTGCTATCGAAAAACTACGCAAATCAACCGTAAAAATAGGTTATCCAGACAAATGGAAGGACTATTCAAAATTAGTACTCAAAAGTAAAGAAGAAGGTGGCGATTATTTTTCTAACATGGAAAATGTTTCTAAATGGGGATTTGAAGAAAATATTGCCGATTTAAACAAACCTGTCGATAAAACCCGTTGGGGAATGTCGCCTCAAACCGTAAATGCTTATTACAATCCTTCGTACAACGAGATTGTATTTCCAGCGGCTATTCTTCAACCTCCGTTTTACGACTATAAAGCAGATGAAGCTGTAAATTACGGTGGAATTGGAGCGGTAATTGGTCACGAAATCTCACACGGATTTGACGATTCGGGTTCGCGTTACAATGCCGATGGAAATTTAGTGAATTGGTGGACTGAAGACGATTTGAAACAATTTACAGGATTAGGCGGAGCTTTAGCAGCCCAATACAGTGCGTTAGAACCATTACCTGGAACTTTTGTTGACGGTAAATTTACGTTAGGAGAGAATATTGGTGACCTTGGCGGAATCAATGCGGCTTACGATGGCTTACAGATTTATTTGAAAGAAAATGGTAATCCTGGTTTGATTGATGGTTATACTCCAGAACAACGCTTGTTCATTTCTTGGGCAACCATTTGGAGAACCAAATCAAGAGACGAAGCCATCAAAAACCAAGTAAAGACCGATCCGCATTCACCCGGAATGTACCGCGCTTACGTTCCATTATTGAACGTAGATGAGTTCTACAAAGCATTTGATATTAAAGAAACAGACAAATTATACGTCAAACCAGAAGATCGCGTAAAGATTTGGTAAAAAAATAAAACCTCAAGCTGATTCTTGAGGTTTTTTTATGTTTTGTAGTAAGCCAATACAACTTATAATTGCCCAAGTGGCTTCCAAGACCACAAACGGAATGTAGTTAATTAAATACGAAGCATAACAAGCAATACTTGCTCCGAGTATATTCAATACAAAATACAGATTTCCGTTGCGTTGTATGAAGGAAAAATTGTTTAAAAAGTAAGCCATCAAAATAATCCCAACTCCAATGGTTCCTATGATGTCATTTGCGCTCATAATTCAGGTGTTTTAAAAGTGTAATTCAATTGACGGTGTATTTTATCACTCGAAATTAGTTTTCCTATTGAAGGGTTACTTTCATCAAATTCAGGCAAAGTCAAATTCAATTCGATTGCTTTTTGGGTGTAATATTCTTTTCTGGAAGGATGATAAGGCGTTACAGCATTGAAAACCTCATTCCAATTTTCGTTTTCTATGATGGATTGAATAATTCCAATGCAATCCGATTGATGAATTAAATTAACAGGAGCATTTGGATTTTCTATATTCTTTTTCCCTGACAAAAACCGAATCGGATGGCGATCATCACCAATCAGACCACCAAAACGGAGTACAGTGGTTTGAAAATTAGTGTTATTTAATAATTGAAATTCGGCTTCCAACAATTGCTTTCCACTTTCCGTTTCAGGTTGAGGTTTTGTGTTTTCTGTAACTTCTGAATTGTCATCAGCATACACCGAAGTCGAACTCACAAAAAGCACTTTTTTTATAGTTGATTGTTCAATGAATGAAATTACAGTTTGAATTTTAGCTACAAAATTTTCATTTGAGTTTCCTCGTAATTTCGGCGGAATATCTATAATTAAAACAGATGAGTTTTCTAAAAAAGAAGCCATTTCACCTTCAATACTATCTTCCTTTACATTAATTTGAAAAGGAGCAATTCCTGCTTCTTTCAATACGTCCATTTTCTCCAATGATGTCGTCGAACCGTTAACTGAAAATCCAACTTCTATGAATGATTTCGCTAAAGGCAATCCCAACCAACCACAACCTAAAATGCTTATTTGTTTCATTTATTTTTTAAACCCAATTTGTTTCCTTTTCTGATGTAATTCCTCTGTTTTTTCTTTTTGAATCAAATAATGCAATGCTTCAAAAACTTCTCCAAATTGTTGGTCGTATTTTGACTCTAATTCCTTTAGTTTTTTATTGAACTCATTATTAGTTCCAACTTGTCTTCTAATGAGCACAAATGTACGCATTATAGCGATGTTGACATTAATTGCAATATTCGAGTTCAGAATACCACTTAACATGGCTACACCTTGTTCTGTAAAAACATACGGATAGGCTTTTTTAGGTCTTTTTGAGGTAGATGTCGTCACAATTTGTGATGACATAGTTAGCCATTCTTTTTACGGCTTGATTCAAAACTCGAGTTTCGATTTCGTAAGGTTCTGCTAAATCAAAATCGAGCAGCACTTTTTGTCCACGAATTTCGTGGATTTTAGTTTGTAAATGGTGCATATATAATTTGTATGGTTTATAATAATTGATAAAAAATTGATTTAATCGTTTTATTTCACTGTTATGATAGAATCTTTTTTTACACTTGGTTTCACTCTCTGATTTACAATAATCGCATCGGTCAACACAAACGGAGTCGGAATCATCCAATCGCGTCTTTTAGCCATACTGAAAGCAGGATTTTGCATCAAATCGAATGAACTTTCCACCAAACTTAAATCGAGTTTTTCATCCGAATTCATCGAAAATTCCAATTCCAACGGAAGATTATCCACCACATAATAACTCAAAATTTTATTGGTTTTCTTAGCGATAATATTGCTTTTTACATCAATCGATTGGGTACCATTCGCTTTTAAATGATGAAGTTTTGTCTTTCCGTTATTAAAGATATCATACCGATTTACTTTGCGATTCGGAGTAATTACAATTTTCAAATAGCGTTGGTTTCCTATGACCGAATCTTTTATAAAATCGATGGTCGGTTTTTGAATGTTTTTTACGGGTGCATTAGCCATAAAAGTGTATTGCGAACCGTATTTGCTGTACAATTTATTGGTGTTCAAACTCGTAGCTCTTTTGGGTTTTTCACCTAAATAACCTTTGGTCCATTCGTCCAAATTAGTGTCGTACGTTGCCCAATTCGCTTTGTTGGTGTCGCCATTTAAAATATAAACTAAACTATTCGGTTTGGCTTTTCCATAGACATAACCCGACGATTGGTGTGCTTTTGCAAATAATCCAATCGAAAGAGCAAAAAACAAAATCGCCCAACTTCCTTTTCGGGTAAACGAACCAAAAATGGGAAGCAATAAGGTGAACGTCAAAACGGTTAAAAACGCACTTCCCACCAAAATTTTTAATCCCAAACCAATTGGAAACATCTGAATGAATGGCACTAAAATAATGAGAGTTGGTAAGGACAAAATCACATTTACGACAGCATTTGATTTCTGTGTCATCACAAAATAACCCAACATCAGCGTGCTTGAAATGACTGGGATAATCAAAAATCCAGCGCCTTTTAAATACAACGCAATTCCAATATTAATCAATAGCCAAACAAACAAAGGCGCAATGATTTGATTCATTTCTGGGTTTCGTTTACCATCATTTTTATAAAACAAAAAGCAAATAGCGATCGTTAAACTCACAAAAGCATATATATAATCGTGACCGTTATAGGTAAATCCGTGAAGAATATCGTTGTATTGGGGATAAATGACAAGTAGTGTTTCCCAGCCAAAATAGGTTATTCCACCAGCAACAATAAGCGAACCCAATAAAGGTAAAAACCCTTTGATGATTTGATCCAAACGCAAAACATGTTTTCCCATCCCGACAAACATCAACAGAAACAACAGCACAAAACCAATAATCACCATCGGGAGAATCCATGAAAAAGGATAACTCACAAACGAAAACGGAACATTAAAATACACTTTATCTTCAGTTGAATTGAGGTTTTTTAAATCAGAATTTGAAAAATACTTCAACAATGGCATCAAATACGTTCCTTGATGCGTCAAGGTTTTTGGATCTAAATGTTCGTATTTGTCTTGCGACGTATGGTAATCAAAATGAGTGTCAATAAAGGCAAAATTGTACCCTTGAATTTTCCCACTTTCTCTAAAAACGGTCAAATCGGTATCGTTGGGCAACATCTTGTAAATAGAATACATCAACGAATTGGAAACAGGGTAATTCGCTTTTCCGTTTTGAAAACCATCCACCATTTTGGCATTTCCAGCGTTGGTTTCCATTAGCATGTAACTCGGACCAGAAGAACCACGCGCTTCAAAATTCAACACCAAACCGACTTCTTTTGCCCAATTGTGTTGCGTTACAAAAAGCGCGGCACCATTCAATCCTAATTCTTCAGCATCCGAAAAAAGAATAATGATGTCGTTTTTGTGTTTGGTTTTGGTGTGAAGAAAAGCACGAATACTTTCCAATATAGTGGCTACTCCTGAAGCATCGTCACTGGCACCATGCGAATACGAATGAGGCGCACTGTCGTAATGAGAAAGAAGTAAAAGTGATTTAGTATTTGCAGTACCTTCAATTCGAGCTAAAATGTTTTTGGATTGCACTAAAGTTCCTTTTTCGGTCATTGTAAATCCTTCTTGAACAGAAGGTTGAAAACCTAGATTTTTTAATTCTTGAATCAAGTATTGTGCTATAACTTCGTGATTTTTGGAACCAACATAATGCGGTTTTTGTGCTATTGCTTTGACTTTTTCCAAGGCTCTTTTAGTAGAAAATTCAGAAATCGAAGCTTCCTCGGTGTCGTAATTTTGTGGCATCATACAATAAAAAATGCCAGAAATAAGTGCCACAAGCACTAACATGGAGTAAAGAGAAGAGTAGTTTTTTTTCATTTTATGCTGAATTTATTCCAATAGTATAAACACTGAAATCATGCTTTTGTCTTTTTAATTAAATATCTTTTTTGACCAACATATAATAATCATTCTCCAAAATCATATAGCCTTGCTCATAAACAAAAAAATAAGTGTTGCCCGATTTAGTGTTTAAAATGGATGTAAAATAGTCAAAATCAAATCCTTTGCTTAATAGTTTTGTGCGCGTTGTTTTTGATTTTCCATCTGCATTCAACTCCGACAAAATACGGTAATTTTTTCGCAACTTATTATTGATGTTGCGCATATAATTGGTACTGTCTTTGTTTATTTTATTGTTGTAGGCGTTTCGACAACCGTCGCTGCAGAATTTTTTATCTTCTCGACCTACTATTTTTTCTTCACATTCTAAACAGGTTTTTGTCATGGCTTTTAAATTTAAAATTGTCCTTTATGGTAGATAGCTTGATGTATGTGTGCCAAATGATGATTGCAATGCCAAGCATACAAGGCAGTTGCTTCATCCAAACGGTAGACTTTTTTACTTTCGGGATGGATGAATTGTCGAGAGAAATCATCACTGTTGAAACTTTTCAGAAGTAATGTCCAACGGTAATGAACACCTTCAATAATTTTTAATGAAGCTGAAATATCGTCATTTAAACCATCAATTAATTCAGCCCATTTGGATTCTTCATACGGTTTGATGGTCGGAATTTCTTCTGTTAAAGCCAATTTGAATCGAATGAAACTATTCATATGACTGTCGGCACAATGATGAACGACTTGTTTGATTGTCCAACCGTTTGGTCGGTAGTTCCAATTCAATTGTTCGATAGAAAGTGTGCTTGTAAGATTGTAAATTCGATTCGAAAATGATTCGATTTCTGAAATCCATTGATGAGTGTCGGATTCCGAAATGAGTTCAGGAATAGTGAATTTTCCTATTGGAAAGCGGAGTTTTTCTGAGTCAAATGATGCTTCCATAAGTAACAAATTGTAAAGTGTAAGGTTTGGATTAGAGTTGTTGTTTTGGCGTTCAAATTCTTTACAATCAAACAAATATACTAAAAATAGTTCCGTTTGCAAACGCTTACAAATAGTTACAACCGAAAATAAACGCTTAGTAACCGAATCTTTTCTGAGTGTTGCAGCAACTTTGCATCGTCGAAAGTGAATAACGCTATTACAACATCGACAGAAATTAGATCAATAACACTAACATTAAATTTGTAAACGCCATGAGAAACAAAGTACAGTTAATTGGAAACGTAGGACAAGATCCTGAAATCAAAAACCTTGAAGGAGGAAAAAAAGTAGCCCATCTTACACTAGCTACCAATGAAGTTTATTACAAAGAAAACGGAGAAAAAGTAGAACAAACCGAGTGGCACAGAGTGACGGCTTGGGGAAAACCAGCCGAGATCATCGAAAAGTATGTAACCAAAGGGAAAGAGGTGGCCATTGAAGGTAAATTAACCCACAGAAGCTACGATGATAAAAATGGCGAGAAACGATATATAACAGAAGTCATCGTCAAAGAAATTGTATTAATCTAAAAGTAACTAATAATTATTATAAGCCATGAGAAACAAAGTTCAATTAATCGGACACGTAGGCCAAGAGCCAGAAATTAAAACCATCGAAAGTGGTAAAAAAGTAGCTAAATTTAGTTTGGCCACCAATGAGAATTACACCAACAACAAAGGTGAAAAAGTAGAACAAACCGAATGGCATCGCTTGACCGCTTGGGGCAAAACGGCAGAAATCATTGAAAAATATGTAACTAAAGGAAAAGAAATCGCGATTGAAGGAAAATTGACGCACCGAAGTTATGATGATAAAAATGGTGAAAAAAGGTATGTGACTGATGTAGTTGTCAATGAATTACTATTGATTGGAAAATAATACTATTCTATGTTGAAGAAAGGAAAGGCTTGAACTATTCTTCTTGCCTTTCTGTTTTTTCTGTAGAAGGAATGCGACACTGTGAAATAACTTTTCAACACGAAAACGTTTTCGCAACACTTTGTTTTAGTAAGTTCTGATTTTTTTAATACCTTTAATTTGCTGTCATTAAAATAAGAACCCAAAAAATATGAAATCCATAAAGCAATTGCTTTTTTTAGTAGTGTTTTGTAGCTTTTATCAAAGTAGTTTTTCACAGGTTGGAATTAACACTTCTACACCTTTGAGTACGTTGGACGTAAATGGAAATGTGTCTTTAAAAGTAGTAAATCTTCCAGGAAATGGCTCAGGATCTGGTGGTGCTGCAGTTTTGATTGATGATGGAGTTTATATTTCCATTAGTCCAGTTGCTACAGACGATAAATTTCAATTGCCCAACCCAACTCTTTTTCCGGGTAGAATGTACATTATTCGCAATATTCAAAATGCAATAACGGCTCAACTAACTACGGCAACAGGTTTGTTATTCCCTAAAAATTCTACTACAGGAAGTGCTCAGATTTATATGTACGAAGGGAATTTGCGTACAGTAACCGTTATTAGTGATGGTTCCAATTGGACGTACATCAACTAATTATTCATTCATCAGTCGTTCAAAAACTTCTACAAATTCGCCTACATGATAACCGTCCATCAAACCATGGTGAACGTGTATAGACATAGACATGGTTTTCTTTCCGTTTTCGTCCATCATTTTCCCAAAGGAAATTTTCGGGCAACTATCAGGCCAAGTAAAGCTTCTTGCGTGGGTAAAAGAAGTAAAATTAATCCACGGTAAAGCCGAAAAATGAATCAGATTTTCAGGATATTCTCTCGTTAAAAGTCCAGTCGTATTTTGGATTCGTTCAATTTCCTTTTGGGTAATTTCTGAAAATTCAAGAACGTCTGGGTGAAATTCAATGAACGAAAATCCAAACGTTTTATCTTCACGTAAAATGGTAGCCGAAGCATCAATCCGGTCAAAAATGTAGACTTCATTATCCTTAATTCGATAACGAAACGGCTCAACCAAATTAACAGCAACTAATGTTTTGTGTAAATAATAAGTGAAGAACGAAATACCTAATTGTTTTGTTTTTTCATAGGCTTTGGTGCAATCAATAACTATTGTTACGCCAAAAAAAGGTTCTTCCATTTGGGAGAAAAACAGAAAATGCTCTTTGCGGTTCCAAGTTTCAATATCGAGTTTTTGTTTCATTTTTTAATCGCCGCAGATTCACAGATTTTGATTGTATTAATCTGCGAATCTGTGGCTTTTTTATTTTAATAGAATTGGTAATACTTCAGTGATTTTTTCCAAAGTTTTAAAGTTCGAATGTTCTACTTTATGACTTACTTTTTCGTGTTCCCAAGTGGTATGAAACGGAATATGAACGGCGTATCCGCCAATTTCTAAAACGGGTAAAACATCCGATTTTAAGGAATTCCCAATCATAAAAAATTCATCTGGATTTATTTCTAAACGCTTAAGCAAATCATGATAGTCTTTTTCTTTTTTGTCCGACATTACTTCGATGTGGTGAAAATAATGGCCTAAACCCGAATTGTGCAACTTTCTTCTTTGGTCCAACAAATCACCTTTGGTAGCAACCACTAATTTGTATTTTCCATTCAATTCCTTCAAAGTTTCTTCTACACCATCCAATAATTCTATGGGTTTTTGCAGCAATTCTTTTCCGTATTCGATGATTTTTTCAATAATTTCAATTGAAATGGTGTTGTTTGAAATTTTCATTGCAGCTTCAATCATCGAAAGAATATAACCTTTTATTCCGTAACCATACAATTCCAAATTCTGAATTTCTATTCGAAACAATTCTTGAGACAATCCTTGATGTGACAAATAATCCGACATCAGTTCACAAAATTTGCGCTCGGTTTCCTGAAAATAAGGCTCGTTTACAAATAGTGTATCGTCAGCGTCAAACGCAATTACTTTTAAATTCATAAAAATAGATTAATCGTTAAATGAGTAAAAAGAATAGGTTCTAGTAGTTTTATCGTAACCTCCAAAATACAATTTAGAATTCATTTTGAAAACGGTTTGACTTACTAAATCTTGTTTTTTACTAGCAAATACTCTCAATTCGTCAAAAGCTAATTTTTTTACTTCTCCATCAATATGATTGAATTCTGAATCAAAAAGACAGTTAATGTAAACTACTTTTCGTCCGTTATAGGAGTTTAGATTGTTTACAGAATAACTAGAAGAAATAGCACCGCCAATAATAGCTCCAGCCATGCCACCAATCATGGCTCCATAAAGTGCACCATTGTTTTGAACTAATGAAACTGCTCCTAAAGTAAAGTATATTTTATCATTATAACTGTAACACGAAAGCGATGGATTAAGATTTGAAACTTTACGTAACAGTTGGTTTGACTTGTCCAAAATACGAGTGTTAACTACGGATCCATTTTCTTGAATGATGTCGGAGTTTTTGAAATCAATTTCCTTGTCTGCAAGAGCAGTAAAAGTTTTTAGTTCATTTCCTTCTAAATCTTTTACAGAAATGTACATTAAATTAGTATTCAGCTTAATTTGAATGATTCGATTCTTGAGCAAAAATGAATTGGACTGGGAGACATCAAATTCAGTTGGTTCAATGTAAGGTTGAGTGTACGATTTAACTTCGTAGGTAAAATCGTTGATGTTAAAATTGATTAATTGAGTAAAACCTTTATTGTTGTCGAAGGTAAAAATAAGGCGATTATCTCTTACGTATGCTTTTTTCTTATTGGCACTGAATGTCAGAGATGGTGGTGTTTCTTCTAGTATATTTTGAACCGAAAGGCCGTTGTCAAAATCGGTTACTTCTGAAATTATTTCCCATAAATTCACCCTTTGATTGTCATAACTCACAAAATTTCTACTCGACAAATCAATGGTTTTTTTCTCCATTTTTCCATCATTAAAAACATAAAAATTCAATATACTTGTGTGTTTTACAATCGTTACCAAATAGAAAACATTGTTAATGGTGATTCTTTCTATTGGTTTTTCTTTTGAAAATTCTAACTTGAATGTTGTTAATGAAACTTTTTTCCCATCAAAATCAAAACTTTGTGAAGCAATTTCTTTATTATTTGAACTTGACCAATACGAATAATAGTTGTTGCCCGAAATACTGTAACCAATTATATCATCATAATAATCTCTAGATGGTCGTTCAGCAGATAGTGAATCTATTATGTTAAAATTTTCGTCAAAACGAATGGTTCGTACATTGTTTCTATCGCTAAAAAACAACGAAACCTGCTTTTTGTTTTCTTCAACTACTTGAAAAACATCATTTTTTCTAGAATAGTTCAGTGATATGCTTTTGGCTAAATTTTGTGAAATACAGTTGAGTGAAGATAATAACAGTATAATGGCAATTTTTTTCATATTCAATTTTAATAATTTAAAGAGTATTCATCTACTAAACGAACTAATTCTGTTTTTCGTTTATCATCCAATAAAGAATAATTGAATGAGTTTTTGGCCAAAATAACAATCTCTTCTTTCGTTAAATCTAATGCTTGTTGAATGGAATTGAAATTCTGATTCAAATAACCTCCAAAATAAGCTGGATCATCAGAATTTACAGTCACTTTTATGCCTTTGTCTAACATTGTTTTTAACGGATGATCTTTTAAATCAGCGACTACTTTTAACTCTAAATTGGAAAGCGGACAAACCGTCAAGGCCAGATCTCTTCGAATGATTTCGTTCACCAAATTTTCATCGGTCAAACAGTTATTTCCGTGGTCAATGCGCACTATTTTCAAACCGTCAATGGCTTCCCAAACGTATTCTGCCGGACCTTCTTCTCCAGCGTGAGCCAACAAAACATAACCTTCTTTGGCAGAAGCTTCAAAGACTTTGTAAAACTTAGAAGGCGGATTTCCTTTTTCAGACGAATCCAAACCAACTGCTTTTATTAAATGCTTGAAAGGCAACGATTGGCGTAAGGTTTCAAAAGCATCATCTTCCGATAAATGACGTAAATAACTCATGATTAATAACGATGAGATTCCCCATTTTTGCTGTGCTTCTTCACGGGCTCTTTCAATTCCGTTGATGACTGTTTCAAACGAAACTCCGCGTTGTGTATGCGTTTGAGGGTCAAACATGATTTCGGTATGTACAATGTTTTCTTGATGACATTTGTTTAAATATGCCATAGTAAGTTCGTAAAAATCCTGCTCGTGAATCAAAACACTGGCGCCAGCATAATAAATGTTTAAGAAATCTTGCAAACACGAAAATTTGTAGGCTTCCTTGACTTCTTCGATGGTTTTGTACGGAATATCAATCTGATTACGCTGTGCCAAAGCAAACATCAATTCGGGTTCAAATGAGCCTTCAATGTGTAGGTGTAGTTCAGCTTTAGGGAGTTTTTCTATGAAATGATTCATGTATTTGTTTTAATTGTCAAAACGCATTACAACATATTGTTTGGCGTCTTCGTTATAAGAACCAATGTAAGCTTTTCCGTTGGTGGAGAAAAAGGTTGGGTATTTAATTGGAGCAAATCCATTAAAATAACTGCACATTTTGGTGCTTGAATAAGCGTTTACTTTGTCAGTTTGTAATTCAAAATCTTTAGAGAATAAAGAATGAATGGATACTATATTTCGACTCGATTTAAAGTTGTTGTTGAACACACTGGTTCCGTTGTATCCGCCAAATAAGACGTATGCAGACGCGGCTAATAATCCGCCAATTGCTCCGCCAGCAAATACAGGATAGCTGTAGGTACTTGAATCTTGCTCATTAGGGTCAATTTTTTTAATTCTCTCCGAAACGCCACCCATCGAAATAATGTTTTTCCCATTTAAATTATAACATGAAATACCTGGCTGAGACGAATAAATTTTAGAAATAAACTGCTGAGTAGTTGTGATTTTACTTTCTGCAAACGGATTCACCCATTCGGCTAAAAAGTCAGAATTTTTAAACGATATAGTTTCACTCGAGTTGGCACTAAATTCTTTAACAGTTTCTCCAGTTCGTTTTTTTATGCTAAAAAACAATTGATTCATCGAAACTTTTATCTGATACAAATGATGGTCAAAATAATAAGAATTAGTTTGCGTACTTACTATTTTATCTGAAGGTTGGTCAATTTTTTGAACTACTGATGAATAATCATCTAATTTTATTGTGATAATTTGTGTGCTCAACGGATTGTTATCAAAGGTCAAAACTAGTTCATTGTTACTAAAATAGGCTTTTCTTTTTTTGGAGCAAATGGCCAATGAATTCGGAACAGTTACATCAATATTTTGCAATTCAAAAGCGGATTCAAATGATCCGAAACTCTCTGATAACAAATCATAAACATTGGCTCGTTGATTATTAGAATCACTAAAAACAGTACTGCTTACATCAATGGTTTTTTCGTCCAATTCATTGTTACTATTGAATCGATATAATTTCAAAGTACTCGAATTATCCACAACCGACAAACAATAAAAAGCATCATTAGAAGAAAAAGTTTGTACTACCGTTTCATTATTAAACCTGAACTCTTTTGTGGTTAGTGTCACTTTTTTGGTGGCAAAATCAAGATTTTGAAATAGAAATTTATTTCCATTTTTTGATGACCAAATCAAATTCACCGTACTTCCATTTTTGCTAAAACCAATCATGTTATCCGATTTATTCCCCGGAATTGTTGTCATTAAAGTATCCAAATGATTGAATTTTGTGTCGTAATGAATGACACGTACTTTTTTTGCGTTGGCAACAAATAGATAGGCTTCATCTTTCGATTGGTCTACATAACTAAACGATTGACCGTCTTTTTTCATTAGAAACGGGATTGAAGTAGTGTAACTCTGAGAATGACACATACAGCTCAAGAGAAATGCCCAGTAGAAAAGTAGTTTTTTCATAAGTGATTCAAATTGATAGTAAAATTATTTTCTAACTAATCGTCGCACCATTCGCAACGCCATCTGCATCCGGATTCACAAAAACCAATTTGCCTTCACTGTTGTTGGTCATCAAAATCATTCCTTGGCTTTCCACACCACGTAATGCTCTTGGCGCTAAATTGGCCAAAATAGTGACGCGTTTTCCAATCACTTCTTCGGGAGAAAAATGTTCTGCAATTCCCGAAACAACGGTTCTCACATCCAAGCCAGTATCAATTTTCAATACTAAAAGTTTATCGGCTTTGGGCATTTTTTCGGCTTCAATGATGGTTCCAACACGCAAATCTAATTTGGTAAAATCCTCAAAAGTAGCGGTTGGTTTTTGAGGTGTAATGGTAGTTTCTTCCATAGTATTTTCAACCACATTTGCTTTTTTAGTGGCTTCTAATTTGTCAATTTGATTCTGAATTTCGGCGTCTTCAATCTGAGCAAACAAAATCTCGCATTGATTGATTGTGTGTCCTGCTTTTGTCAAATTCCACTGATCGAAATCTAAATTCCAATTATTCAACTTGATGTTCAATGCAGCGCATAATTTTTGTGAGGTAAACGGTAAAAACGGTTCTGATAAAATTGCCAATGCCGAAGCAATTTGCAACGCTACATACATTTGAGTTTTTACTCGCTCTGGATCGGTTTTTACCATTTTCCACGGTTCTTCATCGGCCAAATATTTGTTTCCTAAACGCGCAACGTTCATCAATTCTACTTGTGCTTCTCTAAAACGATAACGCTCAATCGAACTCGAAATAACCGATGGATACGCTTTTAATTCGGCTAACGTTTGCTCATCCACTTCGGTAAATTCATTCGGAGTCGGAACAACTCCATCGTAATATTTGTTGGTCAATACCACAATTCGATTGATGAAATTGCCAAAAACAGCTGCCAATTCATTGTTATTTCGCGCTTGAAAATCCTTCCAAGTAAAATCATTATCCTTAGTTTCAGGAGCATTCGCGGTCAATGCATAACGCAACACGTCTTGCTTTCCTGGAAAATCTTCCAAATATTCGTGCAACCAAACCGCCCAATTTTTGGAAGTCGATAATTTATTGCCTTCCAAATTCAAAAACTCATTCGCCGGAACGTTATCAGGTAAAATAAAACTTCCTTCGGCTTTCAACATCGCCGGAAAAATAATACAGTGGAATACAATATTGTCTTTTCCTATAAAATGAACCAATTTGGTATCGTCTTTTTTCCAATAATCTTCCCAATTTTTACCTTCACGCGCTGCCCATTCTTTGGTAGCCGAAATGTAACCAATCGGAGCGTCAAACCAAACGTATAGTTTTTTTCCAGTTGCACCTTCTACCGGAACGTCAATTCCCCAATCCAAATCGCGGGTTACAGCACGCGGTTTCAAACCATCGTCCAACCACGATTTTACTTGTCCTAATACATTCGTTTTCCAGTCTTTGGCATGTTCCACTAATATCCAATTCGTCAGAAAATCTTGGTATCTATCCAAAGGTAAAAACCAGTGTTTGGTTTCTTTTAGAATCGGAGTTTCACCCGTAATTGTCGATTTCGGATTGATCAAATCGGTCGCATTTAACGTCGAACCACAACGCTCGCATTGATCGCCATAGGCTTCCGGATTTTCACATCTCGGACACGTTCCAGTTACAAATCGGTCGGCCAAAAACTGATCGGCTTTGGCATCGTACAATTGCTCAGTAACTTGCTCTATAAAATCACCTTTATCGTATAAGGTTCTGAAAAATTCTGAAGCCGTATCATGGTGAATTTGAGCTGATGTACGCGAATAATTATCAAACGAAACTCCAAAATCCACAAACGATTTCCGAATAATTCCGTCGTATTTATCAATCACTTCTTGCGGTGTAATGCCTTCTTTTTTGGCTTTCATCGAAATCGCAACGCCGTGTTCATCGCTTCCGCACATAAATGCCACGTCTTTTCCTTGCAAACGCAAAAAACGAGCGTAAATATCAGCAGGAACGTAAACTCCAGCCAAATGACCAATATGAATCGGTCCATTGGTATAGGGTAACGCCGCCGTGATTGTATATCTTTTTGGGTTTTCTAACATTGTAATGGTATATAAAGTGCAAAAATAAGCAATAGAAACGAGAGTTTTATGATTTTTATTTTGAAGCTATTTCCAGCTTTCGCCTTTATCTCCGATTGGCAAAAACTACAGGCAAAGCCTTTGTTTTTGTCCATCGGAGGATATCGGCTTTATCTGGGCTAGGGCAATCCGTTTCATTGGGACAAATTTCTTATCCTACAATCTTAAAGTCTTATAATCTTACAATCCTACAGTCAAATGCAGTGATAAAAAATACCAGCGTAAATCTCTACAATCCGTTTCATCAGCGTTCAAAAAATACTATATTTGGATAAAAAAGATATGAAAAAACAATCGTTACTTACAGCATTCACTTTGCTGTTGTTAGTGAATTGCTGGTCGCAAGAAAAAACCAATCCAATTCTTTTCTCTGAATATTATTTTGGTCCCGCTTTTGGTGGTTCGGGTGGGTTTTCAAACGGAATCAGCTTGAACTATCAAACCAAAGAGAATTTATTCACTTTACGTTACACCAACAACATTCAATTGGAAGGAAAATTTCTTTTTGTGTTTTTTCCAGCTTTTGAAGTTATTGAACAAACCGATGAGTTTGCTTTATTATACGGAAGACGCAAAATCTACGACAACCATTCTTTTAGTTATTCAGCAGGAGTGGGTTATGTAAAACATAAAGAGTTTACTTTTATGGAAAACGATGTTCGTAATTATGAGGTTCAAGACGGTGTAGGTTTGCCATTTGAAATGAACATCAAATGGTTCAATCGCGATAAAGAGCGCTACCGAATTTATTTTTTAGTTCCTGTTGGTAAACCCACTTCGTTCTCTAGAAGTATTGGTTTTAAACTCTACGGAAACATTTCGAAAAATGCGTTCATTGGGATAGGAATCAACTATGGTTTTGGTTGGCATAAAAATTATTAGATTTGCGTTATCGATTATATGTATAAATGAAAAAGTCTATTTTCTATATTTTAATCTCTTTATTCTCAATACAACTTCATTCCCAAAAGAAAATGATTACACCACCGTATTTAAAAAAAGGCGATACAGTTGCCATTGTTGCCACAGCACGTAAAAACATAGAAGACAATTTACAACCCGCAATTTCATGGTTGAAAAGTTGGGGTTTGGAAGTCGTAATTGGTAAAACCATAGGTCTCGATTTGAATCAATTGGCTGGAACCGACGATGAACGTGCAGCTGATTTTCAAACGCAAATCGATAATCCCAATATCAAGGCGATTTGGTGCGTTCGTGGTGGATACGGAACCGTGCGTATGATTGATAAATTGGATTTTACTAAGTTTAAAGAAAGCCCGAAATGGATTGTAGGTTTTAGCGATGTAACCGTATTACACAGTCATTTGAATACAATGGGTTTTCAATCGATACACGGCATTATGCCCGTGAGTTCAAAAGCGACTGAAGAAGCCAAAGAAACCCTACGCAAATCCTTATTTGGTGAGCATTTAGAATATACCGTTCCGTGTGATCCTATGAATCGTTTTGGTTCAGCCAAGGGCGAATTAGTAGGCGGGAATTTGTCAATTTTATACAGTTTATTTGGCTCGCCATCGTCGATTGATTGTAATGATAAAATTCTGTTTTTAGAAGATTTAGACGAATATTTGTACCACATCGATCGCATGATGATGAACCTCAAACGCAACGGTTGTCTCGAAAGCATCAAAGGAATTATTGTGGGCGGAATGACCAAAATGAAAGACAACGACATTCCGTGGGGCAAAAATGCCAACCAAATTATTGAAGACGTGTGCAAAGAATACAACATTCCAATAATATACAATTTCCCAGCCGGACACATGGCCGATAATCGTGCATTGATTTTTGGCAAACAAGTCTCTATGGATGTAAACGAATTGGAAAGTAAAGTAATATTTGAATAGATTAATTAGACTTGCTTAGACTAACTTAGACCTTTTAGAAAGTTAGAATCTAAGAAATCTAAATAGTCTAACAATCTAATAATCTAAGTAGTCTAAAAATGGCTTCCCACAACGAATTAGGTAAACTCGGAGAAGAATTGGCTGTAGATTTTCTGCAACAAAATGGCTATACTATTCTCGAAACGAATTGGGTGTTTCAAAAAGCCGAAATTGACATTATTGCTCAAAAAGAAAACATTTTGGCCATTGTAGAAGTTAAAACGCGTTCGTCCATCGATTTTGGCCTACCACAGGATTTTGTCAAACCAAGAAAAATACAATTGTTAGTAAAAGCGGTAAATGAATATGTGGTTTCACGCGATTTGGATGTAGAAGTTCGTTTTGACATCATCGCCATCAACAAAGAAGCCAACGATTTTCATATCGAACATATTGAAGAAGCGTTTTATTATTTCTAAACACAGATTACACAAATTTTCACAGATTTTTTTAGTATTTTTCAACGGTAAAAATTAAGAAATGCAACAACAACTACTCTTACTTCACGGCGCATTAGGAAGCGAAAGAAGCCTGCAACCGTTAAAGGAATCGTTGCAAAATGATTTCGATGTGTACCGTTTCTCTTTTCAAGGTCATGGCGAAAGCGAATTGCCCGAAAGTGATTTTACTATCGCTGGTTTTGCCAACGAAGTCATTGCTTTTTTAGATGAAAATCAAATCAAATCCATTTCCGTTTTTGGTTACAGTATGGGCGGATACGTGGGCTTGTATTTGGCAAAACATTTCCCCGAACGAATTCAGAAATTAGTCACTTTGGCAACCAAATTAAATTGGACCATTGAAGGTTCGCAAAAAATGGCTTCCATGCTCAATCCAATTGTAATCAAAGAAAAAGTGCCAAAATACGCCTCGAGTTTAGAACAAATGCACGGTGAAAATTGGGAACAATTGATGACCAAAACCGCACAAATGATGCTCAATTTAGGTCAGAATCCCGAAGTAAGCGATAGTGATTTCGAGCAAATTTCGTTGCCAATTTTACTGTCAGTTGGTGACAAAGACGATATGGTAACTTTGGAAGAAACCATTCACACGCATCGAAAAATTCAGCATTCTCAATTGTTGGTGTTGCCTAAAACGATTCACCCTATTGAAAAAGTGGATGTGGTGGAATTGGCACATCAGATAAAAAGATTTCTTTAGACGATAAGACTGTAAGACTGTAAGATTTTAAGACTGTAAGATTGTAGATGTTTGGACTTCTGAGTGTCTCAGGTATATACATCTAAAAGCGGAGCGAATCTAATATTCTAAGAGCGTAGCGAGTCTAAAGATCTAAGAGCATAGCGATTCTAAGAAGTCTCACATCAAGTTCATCAACTCCAACGCCTTGTTGATGCTTTTTACATTTTCAAATGTCAATAGCAATCGCAAACCGTTTTTGGTTTCTTTTTCCTTCATTTTACACAAATTGCCGTTCTGTTGTACAAACTGAAGCAGCTTCATAAAACGTTTGGATTGGTAATAATCGCTTTGTTGATCGCCTACAAAATACCCAATCATTTTACCTTGTTTCAAGACTAATTTTTCTATTCCGATTTGGGTTGCTTTCCATTTGATGCGAATGCTATTCAGCAACGCAACAGCTTCTTTTGGCAACGCACCAAATCGGTCAATCAGTTTTTGCTCGTAGCGTTGCAGTTGCTCTTCATCTTTAATTGTACTCAATTCATTGTACAAATTCAAGCGCTCCGAAATATTGTTAATGTACTCATCGGGGAACAACAATTCAAAGTCGGTGTCAATTTGCAAATCTTTGACGTATTCTTTAGTTTCGATGTCGTTTTCGTTTTCGTATAAGTCTTTGAACTCATTTTCCTTCAACTCGTCAATGGCTTCGTTCATGATTTTTTGGTAAGTTTCGAAACCAATTTCGTTGATGAAACCGCTTTGTTCTCCACCCAATAAATCGCCCGCACCACGAATTTCCAAATCTTTCATGGCAATGTTAAATCCGCTTCCCAATTCGCTGAACTGTTCTAACGCTTGAATTCTTTTTTGAGCTTCACTCGTCATCATCGAATGCGGTGGCGTGATGAAATAACAGAAGGCTTTTTTGTTACTTCGACCTACACGACCGCGCATTTGATGCAAATCGGACAGACCAAAATTATTGGCATTGTTGATGAAAATCGTGTTCGCATTCGGTACGTCCAATCCACTCTCGATAATGGTAGTGGCAACCAAAACATCAAATTCGCCATTCATAAAAGCCAACATCAATTCTTCTAGTTTTTTTCCGTCCATTTGGCCATGACCAATTCCGACGCGCGCATCGGGAACGAGACGCTGAATCATTCCGGCAACTTCCTTAATATTTTCAATTCGGTTGTTGATGAAAAACACTTGACCGTTGCGTTGAATTTCATACGAAATCGCATCACGAATCACTTCTTCGCTAAAACGAATCACTTGCGATTCAATCGGATATCGGTTCGGTGGCGGAGTTGTGATTACCGATAAATCACGCGCAGCCATTAACGAAAATTGTAACGTTCTTGGAATTGGTGTCGCGGTTAAGGTCAACGTATCAATATTTGCCGCAATCGTTTTTAATTTGTCTTTTACATTTACGCCAAACTTTTGCTCTTCGTCTACAATCAGCAAACCCAGATCTTTGAATTTTACGTCTTTATTCACTAATTGATGTGTTCCTATAATGATGTCCACCTTTCCTTCGGCTAATTTTTGTAAGGTTTCGCTTTTTTGCTTGGCCGTTCTGAAACGATTCAAATAATTTACGGTCACCGGCATTTCCTTCAAACGTTCTGAAAAGGTACGGAAATGTTGGTACGCCAAAATGGTAGTAGGAACCAAAACCGCCACTTGTTTTCCATTATCAACCGCTTTAAATGCGGCACGAATGGCAACTTCTGTTTTTCCAAAACCTACGTCACCACACACCAAACGATCCATCGGGCGATCGCTTTCCATATCCATTTTCACATCGTTGGTTGCTGTGATTTGGTCGGGTGTATCTTCATAAATGAAAGAACTTTCTAATTCTTTTTGCAAATAACTGTCGGGCGCACAAGCGTATCCTTTTTCCAATCGGCGTTTGGCGTACAATTGAATCAAGTTGAATGCAATGTGTTTGACTCGTGCTTTGGTCTTTTGTTTTAAGGCTTTCCAAGCTCCAGAACCTAATTTATAAATTTTCGGAACTGCACCGTCTTTGCCGTTGTATTTCGAAATTTTGTGCAGTGAATGTATGCTTACGTAAACAATATCGTTATCCGCATACACCAATTTGATGGCTTCTTGGGTTTTGCCTTCGACCTGAATTTTCTGCAAACCTCCAAATTTCCCGATTCCGTGATCGATGTGCGTTACATAATCGCCCACCGAAAGCGTAGTGAGTTCTTTCAACGTCAAAGTCTGCTTTTTAGAATAGCCGTTTTTGATGTTGAACTTATGGTAACGCTCAAAAATTTGATGATCAGTGTAGCACGCAATTTGGTTTTCTTCGTCGTAAAATCCTTGGTACAAAGGGAAAACAATGGTTTGGTATTGCTTGCGAATGTCTTCATGACTTTCCGAATCTAAATCTTCAAAAATGTCGTGAAAACGGTTCGCCTGACTTTCATTGGCACACAACAAATAATTTTTGATGCCGTTGAAATGATTTTCGTTGAGTTTATTGAGTAATAAATCGAATTGTTTGTTGAACGACGGTTGCGGTTGTATGTGAAATTCGATGGTTTTATCAACCGTAAATGTGCTTCCGCTTCCAATCTCTACTGCCGTAAAATCCAATGCTTTTTTCAGAAACGATTGGTGGTTGATGAACAATTCTTCGGGTTTGTTGTGCTGAATGTCTTTCGAAAGTTTCTCAAAAGCTTCACTCGCTTTGTCAAATAATTTCTCGAGTTGCGCTACAATCAAATCGGTGTTTTGCAAAAATAAAACCGTTTTTTCGTTGATGTAGTGCAGGAAACTTTCGCGCGATTCGTTCAGTAATTTATTCTCTACATTCGGAATGATACTGATTTTCTTCTGTGGTTGAAGCGACAATTGGGTTTCAACATCAAAGGTTCGAATGCTGTCGACTTCGTTGCCAAAAAATTCAATTCGGTACGGATTGTCGTTTGAAAAAGAAAACACATCCACGATTCCGCCTCGCACTGAAAATTCGCCCGGTTCCGACACAAAATCAACGCGTTTGAAGTTGTATTCGAACAGCACTTCGTTGATAAAATCAATCGAAATTTGGTCGCTAACTGAAACTTTTAAGGTATTTTTTTCGAGTTCTTTTCGCGTGACTACTTTTTCAAAAATCGCTTCGGGATACGAAACAATAATGGAAGGTTTTTTACGCGAATTAATGCGGTTCAACACTTCAGCGCGAAGCAACACATTGGCGTTGTCGGTTTCTTCTATTTGATAGGGTCTGCGGTACGAACTCGGATAAAAAAGTACGTCTTGGTCGTTGATTAAATTCTCCAAATCGTTGAGGTAATACGCGGCTTCTTCCTTGTCTTGAAACAATAAAAGAAAGGGCAATTCGCTCTTTTCAAAAATGGTTTTGACGATGAACGACAACGACGATCCAGCCCAACCTTTGATTTGTAGGCGGGTGTCTCTTTTTTGAATGGCATCGGCTAAAAGATTGACTTTTGCCGATTTTTCATAGACTTGAAGTAGATTCGATTTACTCAATACTGAATTTTTTGGGCGGCACACTGTTGGGAATCGCTCGTGTTGTGTCTAAAATCTGAATGCGATCGGGTTCGCCAGATTCTCTCGGAATTTGGCTTCGGCGCACAATTTCTTCCAATTGCAATTGCAATGAAACAATTTCTTGATTGATTTCGGGTATACTTTTGACCACTTTGGCGTCTTGAACTTGATTCAAATTGATGAACAAACTCATCGATTTGATTTTGGTTTCAATCACACTAATGCGGCTGATGATTTGCGGTTTGTTGAATTCGTATGGAATGTTGAATTTCAATTCAGCGGCTTTTTTAGAAAGCACTTTTGCCTTTTTTTGGAAAGCGCCAATCGTACTTTTTGGCTTTTGATTGATTTCAGTTAAAAACGATCGCCATTCCATCCAATTGTTGATTTTACCTTGAACCGTTGGATCCAAAGGACGAATATTGAACACCCAAGCTCTGTTGATGTTGTTGAAGATGACTTCTTTTTTCTTGGCTTCTTTTTGCTGTTCAATCAAGCGGATTTTATTCTCGTCTTGACACGAAAAAAGCAACAATGAAACAATAAGAAGTACTAGCGATTGGAATTTCATTTTCCGAGTTTTGATTACAAAAATACAAAAGTAGTGGTTTTGTTGGAGTGAATGTGTGAAAGGTTTTATAAAATAATGACATATACGAAATACGAAGTTGGAGATACGAATTACGAAATCGTTATATTTGCAATTGCTAACAAACCAAACATGACAACTAAAATATTAATCATTGGAGCTTGCGGTCAAATCGGAACCGAACTAACTACCAAACTCAGAAGTATTTACGGAAATGACAACGTCATCGCTTCCGACATTAGAAAACTCAATAACGACATTGTAAACAACGGAATCTTTGAAGTAGTCAACGCCTTAGATTATAATCAAATCGAACATTTAATCGAGCAATATCAAATTACCGATGTCTATTTGATGGCCGCTTTATTATCAGCTACAGCAGAAAAAAACCCAGCATTTGCATGGGATTTGAATATGAATTCGCTTTTTCATGTGTTGAATCTAGCGAAAGCAAAAAAAATTAAAAAGATCTTCTGGCCTTCTAGTATTGCGGTATTTGGACCAACAACTCCGCGCGAAAACACGCCTCAGTTTACCATTATGGAACCCACAACAGTGTACGGAATTTCGAAACAAACGGGCGAGCGTTGGTGCGAATATTACCATCATCAATACGGTGTAGACGTGCGAAGCATTCGTTATCCGGGATTGATTAGTTGGACGACTGAACCTGGTGGCGGAACCACCGATTATGCGGTTGACATTTACCACAAAGCATTAGAAAAAGGAAAGTTCGAATGTTTTTTATCGGAAGAAACCAAACTACCGATGATGTATATGGACGACGCGATTCGCGCTACAGTAGAAATCATGCAAGCCGATGCCGATGACATAAAAATTCGATCTTCGTATAATTTGGCCGGAATCAGTTTTACGCCTGCCGAAATCGCCGAAGAAATCAAAAAGCACATTCCTAATTTTACCATTACTTACAAGCCCGATTTCCGTCAGAAAATAGCCGACAGTTGGCCTGCAAGCATTGACGATTCTCGCGCTAGAAACGATTGGGGTTGGAAACATCAATTTGAAATGGATTCGATGACCCAGGTAATGTTGGAGAATTTACGCAAATAAAGCCTTCTTTTTTTCGACTTAAGAACATACAAAAACGCTGCTCTAATAACTAGATTAGAAGCAGCGTTTTCAACCTAAAACCAAACTTATGTATTATTGAACGATTGGGTCACGTAGTGATTCCAATACGGCTACGATATCAGTGTACAATTGAGTGTTTGCGGCTACTCCATTGGCTTGTGCAGCTGCGCCAACATATCCTACAAATTTAGTGTAGTTAGCATCTGTAGAAGTTGTTCCCATTCTTGGGTTAGTTGCCGGATTGTGTGCTGCAACCATATTCAAACCTGAATAGGTGTTTACTGCATTGGTTCCGCCTGTGTTGAACGAGAAGAAATCGGTTAGATTGTCTACTAAAATAGCTAAATTGGTAGTGTTTCCTGCTCCAACTTCGGTTAAAACTGGGGCGAAATGCGCTCCTAAATTCCCTGAAGCGTTGTTTTGAACATCGGCTACAATTAAACCTACTGTTGAATTAACCACTTTTCGGTAACTCAAACGTCCGGCTTCAATCATTTGTCCCGGATTGTCCGGATCGGCCACTAGAGTTGAACCACCTAAACGCGCATAAATTGAAGGCGTTGCTGGTGCTGGTGCTGGATCGTCATCGTCACTACATGATACGAATGCGAATGATCCGATTGCTAATGCAAAAAATGCAAATTTTGAAAACTTAGTCATAACTTAAATATTTAAAGATTAATTAAAAGTGTTTTTGAACCCATTTAGAGAACTTGTATTTGAAACTGTCCTTTTTCATTACCGGACAGACTTGATTGTTGGCCATTGTAGCCGGTAGAATGAATCGTTGGGCTTTGTAGTCGCCTTTAGTCATTAATTCATCAAACACCTTTT
This sequence comes from Flavobacterium sp., assembly GCF_035299245.1. GTDB lineage: Bacteria > Bacteroidota > Bacteroidia > Flavobacteriales > Flavobacteriaceae > Flavobacterium. The sequence goes on from NZ_DATGWY010000009.1 coordinate 127,109, forward strand.
TAGAATCGGCTACGGTGTTGTCGTGAAAATAAACCACCACATTGTTTTTTACGATGATGTCGCTCTTGACACCTTGTATCGAATGCAACTTTTCTTTTATCTGAATGGTAGATAATGAATCGAAGGGTTGGTCAAAATCAATACGGCTGATTTGAATGTTGGCGTTTTCTATAGGTCGTGCGTTGGCAATATGATGTACCAAAACTGCAAATAATACTAAGGTAATTCCTAGAATACTCAGTACTGCGATTTTTATTTTCTTTTTGATGCTCATAACGTTCTCGTTTTTGTTTGTTACCCTATTTACGAGAAAAAAAAAGTTATGGTTTTAAAAGTGATAAAAAAAGTTGATTTGCCACAGATTCACAGATTATTTTTTGTAATCTTTATTGTTGATTGTCAATATAATATACGTGTATTTGTGGGTACAGAAAAAGTTAACCACAGATTACTTCGTCAGTTCGTCCTTCGTCCTCGTGTCACAGATGGAATCGTTTGGCAACTTGTGTGGAAGAATTGTGGTTTGAAAAAAGAATTTTCTATTTGAGTTTTTCAATCAAAGCATCTTCAATTGGCGCTTTAATTTTTATGACTTCGTTAGTGTTGTCGTTAGGGATGGTCATCGAAAGCACGTAATGTTTGATTTTCCAAGTGTTTTTTACTTTGACCAAAACGCCACTGCCGCGACAAATTTTCATTTGGGTATTGAGTAATTCGTCGAACCAAGCGGTTTTTCCGTCTTTTGAAAAATAAATATGACGTTCTAATGAAGTGAAATTCCACGCTTTTCCTTTATCAAAATACGGTTTGGCAAACTCTTGAAACGCTTTTTTGTTCCAGTTTTCAGTCGCATCGGTACCAATGAAAATCGCGTCGTCGGTCATCGCACCAAAATAGGCTTCAAAATTTACCGTTGCTGCAGCTTTGTGCCAGTCATCTAAAACAGTATTGATGATAACTTGATCTCTTTGTGCCAATGAAAACATTGGTATAATAAGTAGGAATAGGAGTTTCTTCATGGGATTTGTTTGGATAAAAGTACAAATTTGCCACGAAGACGCAAAGACACTAAGTTTTTTTCTTGAAAAATTACAAAGTTGCAAAGTTTCAAAGTCACAAAGTTTTTATTTTTAAACATAAAATCTTAAAGTCATATAATCCTACAATCTCAAAATCAAAAACCTTTGCGAACCTTGCGCTAGCTTAACGTATTTGCGGTTAAATCAAAACTTCTCCCGATGCTGCGACCAATCCAATCCAATTTCTTCCGCTTCTTCCGAAACGCGAATTGGAATAATGTAATTGGTGATTTTGAAAAGTACATAAGCGCCACCAAAAGTAAACACCGAAACCAATACTAACGCCAACATATGATGACCAAAAACACTCCATCCACCGTGAAGTAAACTTGCATTTTCACCTTGAGCAAAAATAGCAGTGAGTATCATTCCCATAATTCCGCCGACGCCGTGACAAGCGAATACATCGAGTGTATCGTCAATTTGTTTGAGTTTTTTCCAATAGACCATTTTGTTGGAAACGATGGCGCCAATGAAACCGAAGAAAATACTTTGCGGAATCGTCACATAACCTGCCGATGGTGTAATCACGACCAACCCAACAACCGCGCCAATGCAAGCGCCGAGTGCTGAAACACGCCGTTTGTTCATCCGATCAAAAAACACCCAAGTCAGCATGGCCGAAGCCGAAGCAATAGTAGTAGTAGCAAAAGCCATGGCTGCAGTTCCGTTGGCAGCAAGTGCCGAACCTGCGTTAAAGCCAAACCATCCAAACCAAAGCAAACCGGTTCCGAGTAGTACAAACGGAATGTTGGTCGGAATGTGTTCGCTATTTTTACGTTTTCCCAAAACGATTACGCCAGCTAATGCTGCAAAACCAGCGCTCATGTGAACAACGGTTCCTCCGGCAAAATCTTTAACACCAAAGTAGCCACACAAAAGGCCGTGAGGATGCCAGATCATGTGGCACAGTGGTGTGTAAATAAAAAGGGCAAACAAACAAATAAACAGCAAAAAAGATACAAACCGAATGCGTTCGGCGAGCGCGCCTGTGATAATGGCAGGTGTAATCACGGCGAATTTCATTTGGAAAAGGGCAAAAAGGATGAACGGTATAGTAGTGCCTAAACTTTTATGTGGCAGTGCTTCTACTTGGTTGAAAAAAGCAAAGTCGAATGGATTTCCGATGACGCCGTAATGAGTTCCATCGATAGTAAATCCAATTGGACTTCCAAAAGACAAACTAAAACCCACGGTAACCCACAGTAAACTAATTACTCCAAGGCAAATAAAACTTTTGAGCATGGTCGAAATCACGTTTTTCTTGCCTACCATTCCACCGTAGAAAAACGAAAGTCCTGGTGTCATCAGTAACACCAAACACGAAGCCGTGAGCAACCACGCTACATCGGCAAAGTTGATGTTTTCGGTGGTGTTGAAGTTTTTCCCAGCTTCAGCCGATTGATGCGGCCAAAACAAACCCGTAACGGCAACTATAGCGGTAATGACAAAAGCAGCTATCCAACGTTTTTGAAGTCTCATTTTTATTATATTTTAAACTTAACCCTATTTTTTGTAGGGTAAAAGTATAAAATAGTTTAAATTTTAGATAAAAATGAGTTTAAAAAATAGGGTGTAGTTGTAATTTTTGTGAAAAATATAATTTAAAAGAAAATTTTTGAGGTTATCGTATTTTTTTACCACAAAGTCGCAAAGGTTTTTTCTTGTAAAGTTTCAAAGTTTCAAAGTTTCAGAGTTGCAGAGTTGCAGAGTTTCAAAGTTTCAGAGTTTCAAAGTTTTATTTTTAAACATAAAATCCTAAAATCGTATAGTCTAAATGTCTAATAATCTAAAAGTCTTATAGTCTAACAATCTTACAGTCTTACAATCAAAAATTACAAACTAGAAAGAGCAGTGTCCTTCTGACTTTCATAAACCGCTTTAGAGATTTCGGCTAATAAATTAGAAAGCGTTTTTAGATCTTTCCCTTTGGTCATTATGGTGAGCAGGTACGCTCTGTCATTGACGTAAACTACAGCCGACTCGTGCAATTGGATTTCCGATGCAGTTCCTGCTTCACCAAATTTGTGGGCTATTCTTGTATTCGCTGGAAGACCTTTTACAATGCCGTCTTGAAAAGTACTTTGACTTAACAATTGCGCGGCAAAGGCGGAGTTTTCTTCGTTGAGGTATGAAGCGTTGTAAATCAGGCGCATGAACAACGAGTAGTTTTGGGCAGTAAAGAAATACTTCTTCGATTCGTAGCTTGGTGTTTCCAATCCTAAATCGGTAAAAAGTTTGACTACAACGGCAGTGTTGATGTTGTTTTGCACCAAAGCGGTGGCGTCGTTATCAGAATGTGCAATCATATAGGTGAGCAATTCGCGCAAGGTATAACTCTGACCCAATTGAAGTGTTTTGGATTGGTAAACCGTGTTTTTCGGAATATCAAATTTTTTGCTGAACTGTATTTTTTTATTGAGCAGTCCGGGTTGTTGTTCGCTCATTTTGAGAGCGGCGATTAAGGTTGCCACTTTAAAAAGAGAACCGGGTTCGTAGTGTTCGGTTTCGTTAACCGACGTCCATTCACTCGTCTCAAAATCACGAAAATATACCGAAGCACTCACTAGATTTTGCGACTGCTTGTAAGTGTTGATGATGGAAGAAATGGTTCCGTTTATACTGCTAAGGTTTTCCGACGGACATTCGTCATCGTAGTACAGAATGGGTTTGATGAGTTCGTAACCGTTGATTCGTTTGGATTTAGTGATGCAATTGTGTGATGCTGTAACACTTTCGGTATTGTTTTGGATGGCACCCGACCAACGAGTAATAACAATCGTGAGTACAATGGCAAGTAGGAACAAGCCAATAACATACGTTAAAGGCATTTTTTTCGATAAGATTCTTTTCATAGCAAGCGTTGCAAAAAATATAGCATTCAAAAATAAAGAAACTTTTTTTAAGAATTAATCAAAATAAGCGGTGTGAATGTTAATTTTTTTGAAGTTATCGTATTTATTTACCACAAAGGCTCGAAGGCGTAAAGTTTTGAAGTTTCAGAGTTGCAAAGTTTCAGAGTTGCAAAGTTTTCACCCTATAAGGCATATAAGAACATAAAAGAAAAAACCTTCAATGACCTTATATGCCTTACATGGTTAAAGAATTCCAAAAGACAAAAAACAAATCCCAAATAAAAATCTAAATCTCAATTATCAAAATCCTAAAACCCTAAAATCTTATAGTCATACAGTCATAGAGTCTCAAAATAAAAATCCTCGCGAACTTAGCGCCTTCTTCGCGTGCTTTGCGGTTGAACATAAGAGATGTTTTCTCGTAAAGCCGCAAAGTCGCAAAGTCACAAAGTTCCAAAGTTTTATTTTAAAAAATCTAAGCAGTCTAATAATCTAACGGTCTAACAATCCTATAATACTACAGTCTTACAGTCTCAAAATCAAAAACCCTCGCGAACTTCGTGTCTTCTTCGTGCCTTAGTGGTTAAAATTCACTACCTTACCCAAACTTGTCTAATCAAGTGTGAAATGATATGAATGCTAGTTTTGAGACCTTGATTACCACTTACATCAACGATAAAGTGGGTATTGCCCAAGATTTTCTGAGTGTTGATTTGTGCCACAATTTGCGCGACAATTTACTTTCGTTTAATGATGGACATTTGCTGTTGCAAGCAGGCGTGGGCAATGATGGGAAAATGTTACACGACAACCTTATTCGCAATGACAAAATTTATTGGCTCGACAAAACCCACAACAATGCCTTTGAAGCCGAGTTTTTTGACACGATGGATGAATTTGTAGCCTATTTGAACGAAAACTGTTTTACCAATATTAAGAGTTATGAGTTTCACTATTCGCTCTACGAAGCCGGAAGTTTTTACCGCTCGCACCTCGATCAATTTGAAGACGACACCAAACGGCAATTCTCGATGATGAACTACCTCAATGCCGATTGGCAAACCAAAGACGGCGGCGAACTACTCATTCACCACGACCACCACAACCAAAGCATTGCGCCCACACAAGGCAAAACGGTATTTTTTAAAAGCGATGAATTACTCCACGAAGTACTACCCACCAACGAACGACGAATGAGTGTGACGGGTTGGTTGAAGAGAGGTTAAGACAAAACTTTCTTTTCAAACTTTTCATTTTTCAAAAAGTTATCTAATGTTTTGTCATTCATATATTTAGCAACAAGAAGTTTTCCGTTACTAGAATAAAAACATTTCCCATTTAATAATTTGAAATTACTTTCAACTAATTGTTTTGTCTCACCATTTGATATTTCTTTTTCAAATATTTCAAAAGATGATTTATTAGACTCATTAAAGAATTCAACAAATTTATTTCTAAATTCCTCTTTTGTTTTATCTCTGAAATCAACAATTTTAGTATCATTGAATGTAGAATATGATTTTAATACATAAAGAAAATTGATTTTATATTGATGAACAAATAAAGTATCTCTGTCAAATAATCTATCTTCAAAGTGAAAAGATTTTATTGGATCTTCTTTTTTTGGAATTAAATGATGTTCATCAAAATCATTTACTTTATCGATATAGCCATAAATAAAGAAGTTAGGAGTAATGTTATAACCTTCAGTTAATTCGTCTCTATACCTTATGTTTTCTTTGTAGAAATCATTTTTGTTTAATAAATCAATATTGAATTGAATTACATTTTTGGCATAAGTAAATTGTTTGTATTTTGATAATTTACCAGCTTCACTTCCTGATTTATAATATTTAGAATCTCCTATATAGAATATGTCAGATGTGTCAATTAATGATCTATAATCGAAAATATGGTCAATTATTTTACCATCGTCGTTATATTTCAATTCGTCCAAAGAAACGCTATCAACCTCTTTTTTTTCATCTAACTTGTCAGAAAAGAGTTTGTCAACCATATCTTCAAAAACTAAATTATAATTTTTTACTGAAATAAATTCTTCTTTTTTCTTCTTACTACTACTCGTGTCAGTTTTTGATAAATAAAGTTCACATAAAATATACATTCTTTTTAATGTATCAGAGAAATAGCGATACTTTATTTTTTTTAGTTTTGATAACCCATTTTTCTGAAGTTTTTCAAATTTTTCACCTTTTATAAGGTTATAGCTTGGGTCAATTTTAAGATGTAATTGATGTTCTTTATTAAAATGATTTAATATTGAAAAGAAATATTTTAGTAACTCTTCTTCGGTGTTTACAACTTTCTTTTTGTTGTTTATTTCAATATAAATTGGAGTATTATTTGCCGAAAGAATAGGTAAAGATTTTCTGATGGTTTTGTCCCATTTAGGTTTCTTTACTTGATTAGATTTGTATTCAATATGTTTGTAAAGAATTGTATTTTTGTTCTTTTTATAGAAGTTCACAAAACTTAATAGCAAATCTAAATAGGAATATTCTAAATCGCCAAGATTTGTATTTAATTCATATGTTAATGAAGACTCAATAATTGAAGTGTCTTTTATTCTTCTTTTGTATTCAGTTAGACTATTATAAAAATAAACTAATAATTGACGAATCCATTTATATTCTTCATTGTGTTTGAAGGATTCTGAATTTTCAAAATCAAATAATTCATCTTTAGAAATACCAAAAACAGTTTCTTGATTATCTTTCATAAAGACTTTAGGGAACATATATACCAATTCTTTCTTTTCAAAAGAATGGTAATATCCTACCGAAATTATTTTGCCAACATTTCCGTTTTGATTGTAAAATTTTGGATCGTCAAAAACAGAAATTAAGTTGTCAATTGAATAATCTTCACCTTCAATTAGAATTTTCATTTAGACTATGGTTGGTTCAATGTTTAATTTTTTAAGTATTTTTAAAACATTTTCTTTTCCTGTTTCTTCTATTGGAAAGAAATCTTCATAAGAAGTTCCTTTTTCAAAAATAGAATCATCCTCGTCTTTAAAAACATCATTCCATAAATAGAAAACAGCTTTATTTATAAATTCTTTTAAAGTTATTTCCTTGGAGTTTGATTTTATAAAATAGTTGCCAATGCATTTGTCCATTCCAAGATTTGTATTTGTTTTTATAACGCCATTTACATTTTTTATAAAATCAATCCATTTAAAAGAAGTATTCTCATCTATTTTTACATCATATCCAAAAGATTCATTTTCAGGGATATCGTCATAACAAATAGGAATATATTCCCAATCCCATCTTCTTTTAAAAGCACTATCCATAGGGAAAAGTGATTGGTCAGAAGTATTCATTGTAGCAAGAATTGAAAGATTTGGCGGAAGTTTTAAGCCATCACTAATTCCTTCTTTATTTATAAGTGACTTATTTAAATAATTTTTTAATTCATTAGATGGGGAAACTGTATAATTATTATTTCTATCTAAGAGTTGAAAAATCTCACCGAATATTTCTGCGCAATTACCTCTGTTAATTTCTTCAATTGCTAAAAAATAATGATTATCCAAATCATTCCATGCTTTAACATAAATATTAGTAAATGATTGAGGCACGAATCGATACTTAATTACATTATTCCCATTGATATTATCATCGGAAACTGGCTTATAACCTCCAACAAAAGTAGCGTTGTCAAACTCAGGATGAAACGTTATTCGTTCGTAGAAATTTGAATTTAATGAATTTAATATCTCATTAACTTTGTGAGATTTCCCAGTTCCTGGTGCTCCGTAATATATTATTTGTTGTGATTCTTTAGTTGAAGACTTAATTAAAGGTCTTTTTGAAATTAATTTATATATATCTTCTTTGCGAATTATTTCAAGTTTGTCTTTTGATATATCAGCCAGTAGTTTGTTAAAATTTTTTAATGACAACCCTCTGCCATTTTCAATTGCATTCCATTGATTTGTGAAATATGAATTTTGGTTATTTAATACAATAATCTTTTCATCAACAAACCTCGATGTATTCCCAGATTGTAGGCCTTTCTCAGTTTGCTCATTTTCAAAAAGAGCCAATAAAACTTCAAAACCAAAATACTTACTTAATATTATCCCTTTATAATTTCGATTTTCGATTTTAGCATTTTTCTCTTCATAACCTTTCAGTACGTTTTCTTGTCCATAGTTATCAAAAATATATTTAAATGCTTCAAAAATAACTTTGTAGAGTGTTTTGTTTTCTAAAATTACATCGATCTGAAATTTATCGATTTTATTAGAAAAATAATAATCATTAATATTAAAGTCTGCAATGATTAGTAATTCCATTATTTCCGTCCCAGAATATAATGTCTGGATGAAAGGAGCTCTTTTAAGTTCTGATGGTTTACTAACAATTAAAAATGGGCTTGAAAAAGATAAAGTTTTACAGTCTAGATCAATTGACTTTTCAGTTTTAAAAAAATTAAAAAAATCTGTTCTATTATAACTTTTTTCGAGAATGAGTTCTGATTTTATGACATTTAAGTCAAAATTTAAACTCAAAAAAGTCTCTGATAATTTTATACTTTTTTTAAATAAATCTACTAATTCTGTAGTTGTGACTTTTTCAAACTCATCGTTTTTAAAATAAAATATTGCAACATCAAGTATGTTTGGTTTCCCATTTGAAGTAATATTATTAAACACATTTATCCAGTTACTTGAGAAATGAAGATAAATATTATTACTATTATAATTTTTAAAGTCATCGCCAAGGTAAAACCAGTTGTCTAAAATTTCAGATATTTTTGAACTATCAATTTCATAGGTGATATTTGATTCTATTTCTCCATACTTTTCGTTTATAGTTTTGAAAATAGATAATAAGCCCCAAAATTTATTATTTGTAGTATGACTGAGTTTGTTAAAACTTTCAAGAACTACTTTTTTTGATATTTTCATTTGTAAATATTTATAATTTTTTCTGCAATAGCTTGAATAACATTCAAAGTTACACTATTTCCCAATTGTTTGTAGGCTTGATTGTCAGATACTGGAAAAATGAAATTGTCTGGAAAAGATTGTAATCTTTTTGATTCTAATACTGAAAGTTTTCTTTCAATATCCCATAGTTTCGGAACTCTATTAGCAATAATAGTTGGTGCGTAAGTCTCTAAACAAGCATAAAAAGCCTCTTGAATTTGAGTTTTTGACGCATCACCTACGTGAAATCTCAATGAATTATCGCTTTTTTGAAAAGAGAAAACACCATGTCTTCCTTTTTTGGTGTTAGAATTATATTTTGAGCTATCATGAAGAACTCTTTCTTGAGTCTTAGAATTGTCAAAATGGTATTTTATTCTTTCTAATTCAAAATCAGTAAGTTTTAGCCTTAAATCATTATTTTGTTCTATAATATCTTTAAGTTTTGGTTTTATATTTTTGTTTCCTTCAGGGAATTCAAAATCTGTTTCTTTGTCAAAACCAACACAATACCATCTTTCCCTTTTTTGAGGCACTCCAAAATCTAAACTATTAAGTACTTTCCAATGAACATGATATCCTAAAGTCGTTAATGAATTAAGAATTGTTTCTAATGTTTTCCCTTTTTCGTGTGAAACTAACCCTTTAACATTTTCTAAAAAAAATACTTTAGGTCTATGTTTTTCTAATATTTCTAATATGTCAAAAAATAAGGTACCTCTGGTTTGATCTTTAAACCCTTCATTTCTCCCAGCATAACTAAAAGGTTGGCATGGAAATCCTGCACATAAAATATCGAAATCATTAGGAATATAATTTTTATTTTGGTCTTTAGTGATATCTCCAAAGGGAGTTTCTCCAAAATTTGCTCTATAAGTTTTTTTTGCAAATTCATCCCATTCAGATGTAAAAACACATTTTCCACCGAGATTTTGCAGTGCTAATCTAAATCCACCAATTCCTGCAAATAAATCAATAAATTTAAAAGTATATTTTTCAGGAGTTGGGAAAGGAACGTTTTCAACTTCAAAAAGTAATTGCTGTAATGCAACATCAGAAGCTATTGATATGTTTTCTTCCTGATTTTTATATTCAATAATTTGCTTTAAATATTCGGTGGCTTCCTTTTCAAAATGTGATTTAACACCATTTCGATAATTATGCAAATAATGAGTTAATACAGCTTTTCTATTATCGTCTTCTTCTACAAAACGAATTTTAAATTTTTTACCGTCAAATTCATCGATTGATATTTTCTCTTTCATTTTCATCTCTTAAATCCTTTATCGTTAAAAAAAGTTGCTAAATCGGTTTCTAAACCCGTTGTTATTTTTTCAATTACTTCTATGGAAACATTTCGTTTTCCTTTTTCGATGTCCGAAATGTAGTTTCGGTCTACGTTGGAAATATTGGCTAATTTCTCTATTGAAAAGCCTTTTTCTTCGCGTAGTTGCTTTACTTTTTGTCCAAATTTTTCTTTGATATTCATAACCTATAAAATTAGAGTTGTGCGGACAATTGACTCGCCTACAATTGTATGCGTGTTGATGGTAATTGTCAACAAAATTTTGAGTAGTTGTAAACAAAAAACCCAACACTTTCGTATCGGGTTTTTAAAATTAAATTAATGTTTTAATATTCATACACCTCATAACCCCAAGGTTTCAAATTTTGCGGTTGAGCAGTTAGGATTTGTGTAGTGTTTTTAAAAACGTTGTGTACTTTTTTGAGTAATGATTTATCGGTGATGATGATGGTTTGCTCTTGGCCCGAAAGGTTGAGTACTACTAGAATTTTTTGGTTGCCTTTTTGTCGGGTGTAGGCGTAGATTGCTTTGGGATCGCCGGCGTTTACTTTGGCAAAAGTAGCATCGGCCGAGAGTGCGCTGTTGCGTTTTCTTAGGTGAAGAAGTGTGGTGTAAAACTGTTGGCGTTCGAGTTTTTTAAAGGTCATTGGGTCTTTGTCAAAGAATTTTATGGCGCGCAAAACGGGTTCTTCTTGTCCGCTGTAAATGAGCGGAACGCTGTTTTTCATGGTTTGGGTAAATACAGCAAACGGCGCATGCACTTCGTTGGGAAACGTGCCATAATCGGCGTGGTTCCAACTGTTTTCATCGTGGTTGCTGGTAAAATACATTTGGATGGTGTTTTTGGGATACCGCGTTTCGTTTTCGGTGTTGATGCTATCGAGTCCAAAAGCAGGTCGTTGACCTTTGGCAATTTTTTCCATCATTTTAAACATGTGCCACGGATAGACCGCATCGAAACCACTTTTGGCCAAATACGTGCTGTCGCCTTCGGCTAACATAAAAACGTCTTTCATCTTTTTCAACTGCGGAATCGATTTTTGCCAGAAATCCGCAGGTACATTCCACGCTACATCGCATCTAAAACCGTCAATATCGGCGTTGGTTACCCAGTATTTCATGGCGGCCACCATACTGTCTTGAAGCACAGGGTTTTTAAGATTGAGTTGACGTACATCGGCCCAATCAAAAGCTACTGCGGGTTTTCCGGTGCTATCTTTTACGTAAAAATCGGGATGTTGTTTGAGCCAACGGTGATCGGCGCCCGTGTGATTCGGAACCCAATCAATAATGACTTTCATTCCTCTGTCGTGAATCGATTGAACGGTGCGCTTGAAGTCGGCCATAGTACCAAATTCAGGGTTTACAGCCGTAAAATCAGAAACGGCGTAGTAACTTCCCAATGAGCCTTTTCGGTCTACTTTACTGATCGGATTGATCGGCATGAACCAAATGGTTTGAACGCCCATGGCTTTAAGGCGATCAAGGTGTTTTTCGAAAGCAGCAAAAGTTCCTTCGGGTGTGTATTGACGCACATTGACTTCGTAAATATTGCCTTGCATGATCCACACCGGATGACCATCAATTTGAGGCGGATTGTTGGTGGCTAATGGTTCTTTTTTGCAGCAAATGAAGGTTAAAATCAGCGCAATAGCGAATAGAGGTAAAAGTAGTTTTTTCATGATTGGCTAGTTGATTACTACCAAAAATAAAAAATAATGCCGTACTTTTTTAAAGATGTACCATGTAATGAAATGAATGTCTACCAAAAACGTTTTCGGTAAGTGAAGAATTGAGGTAAAAAAAGCCACTCTTTCGAATGGCTTAGTTCTAGAAGTTATTTTTTTATTAAGGAGACCAAAAACAGCAGTACCCAAGCACCGCCCGCTGCGATAATAATTTGCCATAGCAAACCGCCACCACCAATACCGAATTTTCCTGCCAGCCATCCACCAACAAAACCGCCAATGATTCCGACAACAATATTACCCACAAGACCAAAACCAGAACCTTTCCACAGTTGACCTGCTAGCCAACCCGATACTGCACCGATGGCTAAAAAAATTAAAAAATCCATAATTTACTAGTTTAGAAGTTAATGATAACTCAAAGCTAGTTCATTTACGTTCCAAAATGGGTGAAGAAGATGTAGAAAGAGTTTTACAATCAAAAGAGATTCAATGGTTTGGTTAGCGTTTTACTGAAAAATGCGCTCTAAACGTTTTGGCAGCGCCGTTTTCTAGGTAGTCAATGGTAAACCAATAATCGTCGGCAAATACGGGTTGACCGTTGTACGTTCCATCCCAACCCGAACCTTCAGGACTGATTTGTTTCAGTAGTTTTCCGTAGCGGTCAAAAATCAAAATACGTGCATCCGAATTGACACCTTTGATGTTCCACGTATCGTGAATGCCATCGCTGTTAGGCGTGAAATAGTGCGGGTAATTGATGATGTTGATTTCGGTAGTCAGATACGTACAATACCGCTCGTCAATGACTGTAATCGTATACGCTCCTGCAGCAATCGGATAAAATACATTCGACGATTGGAACGGCAAATCGTTCATTTGATACAAAAATGGTCCATCGCCGCCAACAACAGTTACTGTAATTATTGGGTTATCATCAAAAGCTGCTGTTTGCGTAACAATCAAACTTTCACCTTGGTTGGATTGAGTGACCACGGCCGAATCGGGAGCAGAAACACAACCGGTAATCACATTTGTTGCCACTACAGTATAGGTTCCGATTTGAGTAGCGTTGTAGGTATTTCCCGTTGCATTCGGGATAACACCGCCGTTGAATTTCCATACAAAACTGTAATCACTACTGCTTAAATTAGTATCTAAAGTGTAGGATTGATCGGGCGAATTAGAGTTCAAACAAATCACACCATCGTTGATAATTGGGTTGGGCAAAGGATGAACGGTTACTGTAATTTGGCGGGTTGTTCCAACGCAGCCGTTAGCAATAGGCGTAATGGTGTACGTTGCAGTTCCAGCGTTTGCAGTTGTAGTGGTTAGTAATTGATTGATGATAGCGCCCGAACCCGAAGCAGCGCCAGTGGTTCCGTTTTGCACCACTGTCCAACTAAAAGTTGTTCCGACCACATTGGAAGTTAAGTTAATGGCCGTTGTTTCTCCCGAACAATAATTCAAATTTCCTGTAAAATTAGACGTTGGAGCTGGAGTAAGAGCGATGGTAACGGAATCGTTGACATTTTGACTACAACTGGATGAACCGTTTAACGTTACATTTATTAATTGATAGGTAGTTGGGGCTGTTACAGGTGAAGTTACTATAGAAGCAGTTCCGGTTGCGTTAAGCTGTATGGTTTGATTGGAACCACCGTTTTGGGTGTAGGTGATGACGGCGTTGGGCGTTCCTGTGAAATTGAGCGTGCTTGTAGTGCCCGAACAAACACTCAACGGACTTGCAGTGAGATTTGCGGTTACTAAAGGAACAGTTGAAATAGTAAAGGATTGATTGAGCGATTGAGTGCAACTATTGGCTCCGCTTGTGGTGAGACTTGTAAAATTGTACACTAATGTTGAAGTCACACTTGGAATGGAGATAATAGCCGATCCGCTTGCATTCAGAGGAAGCGTTTGAGTTGCGCCGCCATTGATGTTGTAATGAATGATTGCGTTTGGCGTTCCGTTGGTAAGTGTTATTGTGGCTGGAGCGTTCGAACAAACTACACTATCGCCCGAAATGGAAATAGTAGAAAAGGTAGTAACCGAAACTGTCGCTGAACCACTCAGATTAGCACTGCACGAACTCAGGGTTGGCGAAATTACGCTGACTAAAGTATACGTACTGTTGGTGTTGAGTGTGGGTGTAGTGATGAAAGCTGAACCACTCGAATTGAGAGTAATTGTTTGGTTTGATCCGCCATCAATAGTGTAATTGACTATCGCGTTGGGTGTTCCGTTGAAGGAAATAGTGGCCGTATTTCCAGCACAAATGGAAGTGCTTCCAGAAATAGTTGCCGTTGGCAATGGAACGATGCTGAGCGTTACAGGAACTCGAGTAGGATTGATGCAATTGTTACTCAAATCGTAGGTTTCGGCATAGAAAGTTCCGGCATTGGTGGGTGTGTAATTGGGTGAATTGGATTGTAATAAAGTGCCTCCTGTAGCTGCGGAGTACCAATTAACGCCAGTAGTTACATCGGCTGAAACTGATAAAGCCGGAATGGGTTGATTGCTGCAAATAGTAATATTACCATTGCTGGTGGAATTGGGTGGAAGGTTGTAAAACGAAACCGTAAAAATATTGGAAGTAGTAGAACAGAAGTCATTTCCTAAGTTGGCACTATCTTGAGCGACTTTAGTTCTGAAAAAGGTTTGTGTAGTGAGGTTAGGAGTAGTATAAGTGGCCGAATTGGCGCCTGAGATGTTCGTCCATGTAATTCCATCCGTGCTGGTTTGCCATTGGTAAAAATAATTGGCTGTTCCGGTAGTTGTGGCTTCGAGTGTTATTGAATTGGTATTTTGATTCGGACATAAAACAAGAGTATCACCAGGAATACCCGCTTGAGCGATGGTTGTCAAGTCGCCACACGAACGGAAGATAATGTCGTCAATTGCTAAGTCGTTACCGCATCCGCCCACGCCGTTATTTTTCATTTTTAAGACAACTGAAGTTTGACTGGTTGTGGTGAAAACTATTCCGAATTGCTGCCAATTGGGGCTGAATGTTCCCATAATGTTTCCCGTATTTCCCGAACCCAAAAGCACAGTTTCAGTATCGTTCCAAATTTCAAATTGCACGTTAATGGGTTTTTCGGATGCGCCGCAAAACCCTGAACCCGGATTGTAAACATTCATTACCCAAGCCGAAAATTCAAAAGTAGTGTTGATGCACAAGCCAGTTACAGTTCGTCTATAAAATTCGCCCGAAGTATTGGCGTTAGCATTTACAATCAAGCATTTTCCGTTGATGCCATTAGATGAGTCGGGTGTATGATCGAGTGAATCGTGCCACGTACTGTACAAATTGGTTCTGTAGTACAAAGTGTAACTTCCGTCATTCGGACTTGCAGCTACAAAAGGATAATTTGTAATTCCTGCGGGTAATGCTGGGCCGTAAGTAGTTCCGTTTCCGAAATTTTCATTAAAAACAGGGTCGCCTTTGCTGCCTGTACAGAATCCGAGTTGAGCTTGTGTACAAGACGATGTTAGTAGAATCAGAAGCGCTACTATTTTTTTTGAGATTTCCATCTGCATAGACTAATTTTTTAACTAAAGTGAATGTTATTGCACTTGATAGGGGCATTTTATAAAAATAAATTTTATTTAATCATGTAAGGAGGAAGAAAGCGTTATAAAAACTATACAGAATTAGTTTTAACATTTACAGAACGATTGTGTTTTAAACCATTGATTTTACTTGATTAACCAATGAATTCTGAAGTATTGATGCGAAGAATGTTGTAGTAATGTTTAGTTAGAAACTCGTTTTGTTTAACTTTTATCTTCACAGGAATGGCAAAATCGACTTGATTTAGGAGTATTAATCAAGTGATTTTTATTTGAAAGGGCTGATCTACAATTTATGTAAGCAACATGAATACTCCAAATCGGGTAAGAATTACTAAAACCAAAAAGCCACAACTTTTGTGTTACGGTTTTAATATGGGTTGTGGCTGAAAATAAAAATAGAAGTATAAAAAAAGCCTAACATTTCTGTTAGGCTTTAAAAAGCTCCCCCTCTTGGGCTCGAACCAAGGACCCTCTGATTAACAGTCAGATGCTCTAACCAACTGAGCTAAGGAGGAAGATGTTATATCTTTTAAGCGGTTGCAAATATAAGGCGATTTTTATTTTTTGCAAATAAAAATTAAACTTTTTTGAAAAAATTATCAATGATGATTTCGTAGATGTCTTTTCCGAAAGTCAAGGCCATCAGTGAGAGCAAGAAAATCATCCCTCCAGTTTGTACATAACCCATTGCTTTTTCACTTAAAGTTCGTCCAGTAATCATCTCTGCTATAGTAAATAAGGCATGACCGCCATCTAAACCTGGAATTGGTAAAAGATTCATAAAAGCTAAACCAATAGAAAACATAGCGGTAAATTTCCAGATGAATTCCCAGTCCCATTCAGTGGGTAATTGACGTGTAATCCCGATTGGACTTTTTACTTGTTTGTATGCTTCTGTTTTAGGTTTTAGCAATAATTTAAACTGTTTGATGTTGTAAACAAATTGAGTGTATGATTCTTCTACAGCTTTTGGAATCGCATCAATAAAACTCATTTTATTAACTATTTCATAGGTGTTGAACTCTTTCTCAGCCTGTTTTGAATAGCCGAAACCAATTTTTCCTTCTTTGTCGGTTTTGGTTGCAAGAGTTAGTTTTTCGTTATTGCGAATAATAGATAGTGTAATCGAATCATTTTTGTGTGATTTGAGTTCATCAGACAAGACATCAAAATAAGGAGTGCTTTTTCCGTTGATACCTACAATGCGATCTCCAATTTTTAAGCCCATTTTTTGAGCGCCGCTTTTAGGGTTGATACTATCAACAATAATGTTTTTTATTCGAGGCCCGATAAAATTGCGTCCTTCTTTCTTTAAAATATCTCTTTTGTTTTCGTCGGTTAGTAGGATGGTTTTGTTTTCACCATTTCGATTTACAACGACTTCGGTACCCAATAAAATATCAATAATCATTCGGTTGTATTTCTCTTGGAATTCTCCATCAACACTAACAATTTTATCGCCATTTTGGAAACCAGCAGATTTTCCTACATCACCAAATGATAAACCATTTTCTTGAAATTTATCTGTAGCAATGTACTTCTGACCATAAGTGCTATATACAGCGGTATATAAAAACCAAGCCAAAATAATATTCACAGTAATGCCGCCTAACATAATAATTAAACGTTGCCAAGCCGGTTTGGAACGGAATTCCCAAGGTTGAGGTTCTTGTTTGAGTTGCTCAGTATCCATACTCTCGTCAATCATACCGGCCAACTTTACATAACCACCAATTGGCAACCATCCAATTCCCCATTCGGTATCTTTAATTTTTTTCTTAAAAAGAGAAAATCCTGCATCCATAAAAAGATAGAATTTTTCCACTTTTACTTTGAAAATTTTTGCAGGAATAAAATGCCCAAACTCGTGCAACACCACCAATATTGATAAAATAAAAATGATTTGGGCAATTTGTATAAATGTATCCATGTTTTGATTTGAGTTATAAACGCACAAAAGTAAGGTTTTCACCTTACTTTTTTGAAATAATGTGCGAGAATACTAATTTTTTATAATTTTTTTATGAAAGGTGCCTTCTGAGGTAGCTATTTTAAGAAAATGAACCCCTGAAGCTAACTCATTCAGAGTGAAATCAGAAGTGAATTTTGTGCTTACTAATTGACCAAGGTTATTGTAGATTTCTACTGATTCTAATGTTAAATCCAATGGCATTTGAATGTGAATTTCATCATCAGCAGGGTTGGGAGAAACTGTAATCGCTTCTTCAAAATTAAAGGATTCGTTACTTAAAGTAGCAGTATTGTTTCTTGAAATTATATTTTTCTTTGGGTCAAATTGCACTCCAGTCACCACAAACGGAACCGGAACAATAAATTGTTGACCATTGAACGTGTTATTTACAACCGTATCATAGGTTTGTCCACCCGACCCCAATAATCGAATAGGAACTGGCATTTCAAAAAAGCTTACACTCGGATGTGATTGGGTCTGATTAACCGTTATTTTTGCTTGGCCTGCTCCAAAATTTTGAGCTGTGATGGTATAGGTTGGATAACCTTGATTGTACAGCCAATCATTAAAAAATTCAGTCAAAGAACCGCCATAAGCAGCTTCCAAATGTTCTTGTAAATCAGTTGATACAGCATATTTATAAGCTAAATCAGTATCGGCTAAATAATTTCTCATGCCTAAGAAAAAGGCTTCGTCGCCCATTTTAAAGCGCAGCATATTTACTACCATCGAACCTTTGTTGTAAGTAAGACGAGAACTGAAAATACGATTGACGTTGGTAGCTTCAGTATCAGTTAAATAAACAGCTCCACTAGGTTGAGAAGTAATGTTATTGATTTTAGAGTTTTTCCAAGCTGTAAAGCTGTCGTCACCATCCAAATTTTCAACGACTAATCCGCTCAAGTATTCTGCAAAACCTTCGTTTAACCAGATGTCATTCCAAGAGCCGCATGTAATCTTATCGCCAAACCATTGATGTCCCAATTCGTGCGCAATTAAGCTACGTCCGAAACTTCCCATAAATGAAACGGTAGTATGCTCCATTCCGCCACCCCAACCAAATTGAGCATGGCCGTATTTTTCGTTTTTAAAAGGATACGGTTCGAATAAGGTCTCGAATAAGTTCATTATGGGAAGCGTTTCTGCTAATTGAGTTGAAGCAGAGCTGTAATTTTCAGGATAAATATAATTCACTATTGGAAAAGGAGTTTCTATTCCTGCGGTTTGAGTAAACGTCTGATAATTAGTTACTGCAAAAGCAACCAAATAAGCAGGAATCGGGTAATTGTGGAAGAAATGCGTTGTTTTGGTTCCGTCTCCATTGTTAATAGCGCTTTGTTCCAATCCATTTGCCACACTTGCATATTGTGCTGGAGCTGTTATGTAAAAGTCAACGCTATTCATTTTATCATTCAAATCTTGTTTGCATGGCCACCAATCGCGAGCACCAAAAGGTTCAGAAAGTGTCCACATTACTGGAGTTCCAGCATGATTTTCGGCGGCAAATGCAGCAAAACCATTTACAGGTGGCGCACCAGAATAAGTGATTTCAATTGTAGTAGAACTTCCAGCAGAGGCTTGAGCAGGCAAAGTCACTACAATTTCGTTATTCCCGTTTTGTTCAAAAGTCAATTCTGTTGTTCCTTGTTTAGCAGAAGTTACCGATAGTTCATTCGCTAAATCAAAAGTTATAGTAGAGGTGTTTTCTAAAAAAGTCAAGGTATTTTTAACTGTTCCAGCCACAAAATAATCGGCAGGATTTACATCCAAACGTAATTCGGCATGAGTTAAATCGTAATTCAGGGTGTTTGGGTTGACAACAAATGTCATAATATTGGAAGCCGCTTTCATTTCAGCTTCTACCATAGACTCCATGTCAGTTTCTGTAGTTTGGGCAAATGAGAAACTAATGAACAGAAGTAAAAATAAAGAGTAGGTTTTTTTCATTTTCTTAAAAAATTTATGCGAATGTAATAATTATTTGTAAAAACAACAGCTAATGAATTGATAAATAGCGGAATTGTCACTAAAAATTTATAAAGTGAGATGGCGCAAATAATAAAATCAATTCGTTAAATTTGCAACCTTAATCAAATAAAAGTCATGTTACAATTAAGCGTTATTAGAGAAAACAAGGAAAATGTTATTACAACATTAGCCAAAAAGCACATGGATGCTAAAGCCATTGTTGAAGAAGTAATTCAGTTGGATGAAAACCGTAGAAGTACTCAAGTGGAATTAGACAACACCTTAGCCGAATCTAATAAACTGTCCAAAGACATTGGCGAAATGATGAAAAACGGTGAAAAAGCTAAAGCAGAAATTCTAAAACAGAAAACAGTTCAATTGAAAGAAAAAAGCAAAGAACTTTCTGAAAAATTAGATGCTTTTGCCCATGAATTACAGCAAAAAATGTATTTGTTGCCTAATCTTCCTGCCGAAATTGTTCCCGAAGGTAAAACTCCTGAAGAAAATCTGAATGTTTTTGAAGAAGGTGAAGTTCCCGTTTTACATGAAGGTGCTTTACCGCATTGGGATTTAGTAAAAAAATACGATATCATCGATTTTGAATTGGGCGTAAAAATTACTGGTGCTGGTTTTCCTGTTTACAAAGGAAAAGGAGCCAAATTACAACGTGCTTTGATTTCGTATTTCTTAGATAAAAATACCGATGCTGGTTACCAAGAATACCAAGTTCCTCATTTAGTAAACGAAGCTTCGGGTTTTGGAACAGGTCAGTTACCCGACAAAGAAGGTCAGATGTACCATGTTGGTTTGGATGATTTATATTTGATTCCAACCGCCGAAGTACCAGTGACGAATCTTTTTAGAGATGTTATTTTAAATGAAAATGAATTACCCGTTTTATGTACGGGTTATACACCTTGTTTTCGTAGAGAAGCAGGTTCATACGGAGCACACGTTCGCGGTTTGAATCGTTTGCATCAATTTGATAAAGTAGAAATCGTTCGAATCGAACATCCAGATAAGTCATACGAAGCGTTAGACGGAATGGTAGAACACGTTAAAAACATTATGCGTGAACTGAAATTACCGTTTAGAATTTTGCGTTTGTGTGGTGGCGATATGAGTTTTGCATCAGCCTTAACTTACGATTTTGAAGTGTTTTCAACAGCACAAGATCGTTGGTTGGAAATCAGTTCAGTGTCTAATTTCGAAACCTTCCAAGCCAATCGTTTGAAATTACGTTTCAAAGATAAAGACGGTAAAAACCAATTGGCACATACCTTAAACGGTAGTTCATTGGCGTTGCCTAGAGTGATGGCCGGAATCATCGAAAACTATCAAACACCAGACGGAATTGTAGTTCCAGAAGTGCTTCGCAAGTACACAGGTTTTGATATCATTAATTAAAAAGTTAACTTCGTCTAAATAATGTACTAAACTGGCACAAAATGTGTTATTTTAGTACATTGTTTTTTAATACTAATTGTAAATGAAAAATATTTGGGTAGTACTTTTTTGCTTCATTTCGCTTTTTGTTCAGTCTCAAAACGAACAATTGGCCAACAACTATTTTGATCGAGGTGAGTTTGAAAAAGCATTGCTCAGTTACGAAGAGTTGGTAAAAGTACAGCCCGCCAATTTCAATTATTTTATACGAACAATTGAGTGTTATCAGCAGTTACAACAGTATGATAAAGCTGAAAAAGCACTTATTGATCGTGTGGCAAAATACAAACAAAGCAACACGATTGTCGAGTTAGGATACAACTATCAACTGCAAAAAAACCTTAATAAAGCAACCAAATACTACGATGAATGCATCGATAGAATCAGTAAAAACCCAACCGACGTATACAGCATTGCGTATCAATTTGAAAAAAGAGGTTTAGTTGATTATGCTTTAAAAGCGTATCAAACGGCTTTGGATAAAGAACCAAAATTCAGTTTTAATTACCAAATGGCGCTACTGTATGGGCAAAAAGGCGATTTGGACATGATGATTGAAAAATTCCTGACCGAAGCGTATGTGAATCCTCAAAATCTGGTGATGATTCAAAATCAACTCAACCGATTCATGACCGAAGATTCAACGGTTACGTTCAATGATTCGTTAAAGAAAGCATTATTGACAAGAGTTCAAAAGACACAAGACGTGTTTTGGAACGAATTTCTGAGTTGGTTTTATGTTCAAAATAAAGAATACGGAAAAGCGTTCATTCAAGAAAAAGCGATTTACAAACGCAATCCCGAAACATTTGCTAATATTGTCAATTTAGCGCAATTAGCAGTAGAAGAAAACGAACCCGAAGTTGCCAAAGAAATTTTAGAATTTGTCTTGGCAAATACTCAAGATTTAGACCTTCAAATTCAATCGCATTCCTATTTAATGGAGATGAAAATCGCCAAAGCTACCGAAAAAGACTATCCTGCTATTGATGCCGAATTGGATAATTTAATCAAAGAATTTGGTGTTAGTCCGTTCAGTTTGTCCTTACTCAAAATCAAAGCTGAATTTGCTACCTTCAAACTCAAAAACCCTGAGTTAGGTAAAACCATTCTCAAAAATGCGCTTGAAATGCCGTTGGATAAATACCAAATTGCCACTTTAAAAATGGAATTGGGCGAGGTTTTGTTGTACGAAGAAAAATTCAATCAAGCCTTGTTGTATTATTCGCAAGTGGAAACCGATATGCACAACGATGTACTCGGACAAGAAGCGAGTTTTAAAACGGCCAAAACGAGTTATTTTAAAAACGACTTCGAATGGGCAAATCATCAATTAAAAGTATTAAAATCAGCCTCTACGCAACTTATTGCCAACGACGCGCTCGATCTCTTTTTGTTGATTTCGGATAATACTGTAGAAGATTCCACTCAAGTAGCCTTGAAGAAATTTGCACGTGCCGATTTCCTCTTGTTCCAAAACAAAACAACTGATGCTTTGGCAGCATTTCAAGCGGTTTTGAAAGAGCACAAAGGCGAACCCATCGAACCCATTGCATTGTTGCGCATCGGAAAAATTTACGAGCAGCAAAACGATTTCACTTCAGCACTGAGTCAGTACAAACAAATCATCGACAATCATAAAGAATGCATTTATATTGATGAAGCACTTTATTTTTCAGCCGAAATTTACAACCAACAAAACAATGCCGAGGAAGCAAAACCACTATACGAAGCTCTAATTATGAACCATCAAGACAGTATTTATTTTGTCAATGCACAGAAGAAATACAGGCAATTGCGTGGCGATAAAGACATCTAGTTTTCAGTCGCAGTCGCAGTTTTCAGTCATTCCTTTTAAACAAACTACAAATGATTTTATACAATGTAACAGTAAACATCCACGAAAGTGTACACGATCAATGGATGAATTGGATGCAAAACAAACACATCAACGACGTTCTCGCTACCGGAAAATTCTCTTCAGCACGAATGGTCAAAGTGTTGGTAGAAGAAGAAATGGGCGGAATCACCTACGCTATTCAATACACAACCGATAGCAAAGAAACCTTGCAACGCTATTACGATGAAGATGCAGCTCGTTTGCGCGAAGAAGGAAGCCGTCTTTTTGGTGATAAAATGCTTGCGTTCCGTACTGAACTCGAAATGATATCGGAGTTTTTTCAAACGAATTAAAAGCAAAAAAAAAATGAAATTGCGTTTTCAAACTAAAGAAGAAAGTAACCAACAACAACAAGACGAATTTTTAAAATTGTCTAAATTGGAACGACTGTACGCTTTTTTTCGACTGATGGAGCAAATGAGTAAATTTCCAATAAAAAATAAAGAAGACAAGAATAAAGACAATTTTATCATTGTCATCAATACCAAAAAATAATGTCTAGAATTTGGGAAGAAAACATCGATCAATTCATTATACTCGCTAATAAACATTCCGTTCGAATGATTATGGTTCGTGGTGGAGCAGTTAATTTTCATGGCTATCAACGCCATTCAGCAGATGTTGATTTTTGGATAGAAACAACAGTTGAGAATTTCAAAAATTTAATAGTTGTTTTCAAAGAAATGGGATATGAGATTGATGATTTTCCTGAAAAAGTAAAGAATCAAGAGCAAAATATATCCATAAAGTTTTCTCCAGAAGATTTGAATTTAGAACTCATAACCAATTTTTCAGTAAATAAATCTTTTGACGAAGCCTATAACGACTCAGAAACTGTGACTAAAGATGGAACACAATTTCTGAAATGGAATGTCTTATCATTGGAAGATTTAATTACAAGCAAAATAAAAGCAGGCAGACCAAAAGATTTACTAGACGTCCAACAATTACAAGAAGTTAAAAAGAAATAATAAGTTTACATTCCAAATCTTATTAAAAATAACCTTAGCGACTTAGTGCCATAGGGGCAAAAAATTGAATACTAAAAAAACAAACTAGATTGCTTCGTTTCCCGAAAATCGGGACAAGCTCTCGCAATGACTATGGAAAAAGTAAAAGCCAAAAAACACCTCGGTCAGCATTTCCTCACCGACGAATCCATTGCCCAACAAATTGCTGATACTTTGGCGTTTCAAGGCTATGAAAATGTTCTTGAAATAGGACCAGGAATGGGCGTTTTAACCAAATACCTTTTGGAAAAACCCACCACAATCTACGTCATCGAAATTGATACTGAATCGGTTGAATACCTCAATGCACATTATCCAAAATTACACGGCAAAATCATCTCCAAAGATTTCCTCAAATACAACATCAATGAAGTTTTTGAAGAAAAACCCTTTGCCATAATCGGAAATTTCCCTTACAATATTTCGTCTCAAATTGTGTTTCGCGCTTTAGAACTTCGGAACCAGATTCCCGAATTCTCCGGAATGTTTCAAAAAGAAGTAGCCGAACGCATTTGCTCCAAAAAAGGAAGTAAAGTATACGGAATTTTATCCGTTCTAACTCAAGCTTTTTACGATGCTGAATATCTGTTTACGGTTCATGAAGACGTATTCAATCCGCCACCCAAAGTAAAATCGGGCGTACTTCGCCTTCGCAGAAAAGAAAATTTCACCTTGCCTTGTAGCGAAAAATTGTTCTTTTCAGTAGTAAAAACGGGTTTTCAACAAAGAAGAAAAACTTTGCGAAATAGCTTAAAATCGTTTCAATTGTCTGATAATTTAAAAGAAGATAGTATCTTTGACCTCCGACCAGAACAACTGTCGGTAGAACAATTCATTGAACTTACTCAAAAAATAGAAGCCAATGCAATTTAAAATCAGCAAAGAACTATTAGAACAAATAGAGCAACTCATTCACCACAAAAACGACCAAGAATTGGAAGTGCTGTTGAACGACTTGCACCACGCTGATATTGCCGAAATTTTTGAAGAACTGGATATCGCCGAAGCCACCTACATTTTTAAAGTGCTGGATAGCGAAAAAACAGCCGAAATTCTTCTTGAATTAGAAGAAGATGTTCGTGAAAAAATCCTTCACGCTCTTTCACCAAAAGAAATTGCAGAAGAGCTTGACGAATTAGATACTGACGACGCAGCCGACATCATCGCCGAACTTCCTCAAAGTAAAAAAGAAGAAGTAATCTCCGAGCTCGAAGACGTTGAACACGCCAAAGACATTGTCGATTTATTGCGCTACGACGAAGATACTGCCGGAGGTTTGATGGGAAAAGAGCTAGTAAAAGTCAACGAAAATTGGAATGTTTTGACTTGTGTGAAAGAAATGCGCATCCAAGCCGAACACGTGACTCGCGTGCATTCTATTTACGTTGTCGACGACGAAAACCGCCTCAAAGGTCGTTTGTCGCTCAAAGATTTACTCACCACTTCAACCAAAACTCCGATTAGCGAGGTTTACATCAAAAAAGTAGATTCGGTTCGTGTCAACGCTTCCAATGTTGAAGTAGCGCGCATCATGCAGAAATACGACTTAGAAGCCATTCCAGTTGTAGATGAAATGGGACGACTGGTAGGTCGCATCACCATCGACGACATCGTAGACGTTATCAAGGAAGAAGCCGATAAAGATTACCAGTTAGCAGCGGGTATCTCTCAAGACGTTGAGGCCGACGACAGCATCATCGAACTCACCAAAGCACGCTTACCTTGGTTGGTTTTAGCTCTATTTGGAGGATTTGTCAGTGTTACTTTGCTCGAAAGTTTTCAAGGAGCAATGCAATTCCACAAAGAACTCTTTTTCTTCACACCACTCATCGCTGCGATGGCCGGAAACGTTGGTGTACAATCATCAGCTATCATCGTTCAAGGTTTGGCCAATCACAGCATTAGCGGAACCATTGTCAATCGATTACTCAAAGAAATATCGCTGAGTTTACTCAACGGATTAATTTTGGCAACCGTTCTCTTTTTAGGAAGTCATTTCTTATTAGGCGTCGACTCTAAAATCGGCATCATCGTAACCATCGCCTTAATTTCTGTAATCGTTATTGCCTCACTCATCGGAACTTCCATTCCATTATTACTTGACAAATTCGGAATCGATCCCGCACTCGCAACCGGTCCATTCATCACCACCAGCAACGACATCTTCGGAATCCTAATTTACTTCTCAATAGCTAAATTAATTCTAGGCTTTTAGTCATTGCGAGAACTTGTCCCGATTTTCGGGAAACGAAGCAATCTGTCATTGCGATTCCGATGATAATTGGAAGAAGCACCCGAGCGCAGCGAACAGAGCGTAAGCTAATCTTTCCAATTTAATTTGGGTGTCATTTTTAGAAGCAGTTATCTTCTTTTCCATTAGGAACACTCGTCCCGCTTTCGTCAGTCGCTTTGACTTATTGAATCAATAAGTCAAGAGCTCCAACAATGCCTCAATCGGGGCTAGAAAAGAAAAATATCTTTTTTGAACACTTTTTCAGACCTGACAGGTTTCCACAATCCTAACAGGTTTTCAAAACCTGTTAGGTATAAATCATTTTTTTAGTCATCTTTATTGAGCATAAATAAACCTAATAGGTTTCAAAAAACAATTTTGGTTTAACTTGTCAATTTGTTTCATTTATGTTTCGTTTTTAAAATATTAGAAACCTAACAGGTTTCAAAAACCTGTTAGGAATACAAAAAAATAATTACCTTTATACTTCAATTTTTACTTTGTGTACTTAATGCAAAATCTTAGTGCCTTTGTGGTTAAAAAATCAACCTTGAATACAAAAGAAATAAACATCCTCCACATCGATTCCAATCATCCTTTACTTTGGGAACAACTTGAAAACGCGGGTTTCCACAACGAAGCCGATTTTACTTCTACCAAAGAAGAAGTAGAAACCAAAATCCATAATTACCACGGAATCGTCATTCGCAGTCGTTTTAAAATCGATAAACAATTTCTAGATAAAGCCATTAATTTGCAATTCATCGCTCGCGTAGGCGCTGGTTTAGAAAGCATCGATTGTGACTATGCAACTTCAAAAGGAGTACATCTTATCGCTGCACCCGAAGGCAATCGAAACGCCGTTGGTGAACACGCAATCGGAATGCTGTTGTCACTCTTAAACAAACTCAACCGCGCCGATCGATTGGTCCGCGAAGGAAAATGGATTCGTGAAGGCAATCGCGGTTACGAACTCGAAGGCAAAACGGTCGGAATCATCGGTTACGGAAACATGGGAAAATCGTTCGCCAAAAAGTTACGCGGATTTGATGTTGAGGTTATTTTTCATGATATCATAGAAAACATAGGTGATGAAAATGCTCGCCAAGTTTCGCTTTCCGAATTGCAACAAAAAGCCGATGTACTGAGTCTGCATTTGCCGTGGACTCCAGAAACTGATAAAATGGTAAACTCACAATTCATCAACTCATTTGCCAAACCGTTTTGGTTCATCAATACATCACGCGGTAAAAACGTAATAACCGATGATTTGGTTGAAGCACTACAATCAGGAAAAATCCTCGGTGCAGGATTGGATGTGTTGGAATACGAAAAACTTTCTTTCGAAAATTTATTCATCGACACCGAAAAACCTGCCGCGTTTGACTACCTACTGCAAGCTGAAAATGTACTGCTTACGCCTCATATTGCAGGTTGGACGTTTGAAAGTCACGCCAAACTTGCACAAACCATAGTAGATAAAATCATACTTAAGTATGAGCAATCATAACTAAGTTCTTTTTTTATTTGTGTTATCAAATTAACAAATAACAATCATGAGTAAAGACATTAAAAGAGTAACAGGAATTGGCGGTGTTTTCTTTAAAAGCGAAAACCCAAAACAAATGAGTGAATGGTATAAAACACACCTCGGAATTCCAGTAGGCGATTACGGTTGGTCGTTTGAGTGGAAAGACAAAGAAGGAAACGATGGCATGACACAATGGACCATTTTTGACGCTAATTCAAAGTATTTCAATCCGAGTGAAAAACCCTTTATGATGAACTATCGCGTAGACAATTTGGAAGAGTTATTAAAGGTATTAAAAGAAGAAGGTGTTACTGTTGTGGGTGAAATGGAACGTTATGATTACGGTAATTTTGGTTGGGTTTTAGATCCGGATGGAAATAAAATTGAACTTTGGGAGCCAAAAGGATAGTCTGTTTCTATAAAATTTTATACTTTTATGACACTCTAACCAAAAAACACAACCAATGGAAGTAATACCACCAAAAGAAGATTGGAATAATCCACAACCCGTAAGACCGGAAAACAAGAGAGTTGTATCAGGAATATTAGCTATAATTTTCGGAAGCTTAGGTGTTCACAAATTTATTTTAGGCTACAACAACGAAGGACTCATTTTGTTAGGAATCAGTATTTTAAGTTATCTAACTTTTTGTTTTTTAATCGGAATTTTTTTGGTTTGGATTCCACCCATTATCGGATTAATAGAAGGAATCATCTATTTAACCAAAACGGATGAAGAATTTTACAATATGTATCAAGTCAATAAAAAACCTTGGTTTTAAAAACAAAAAAGCTTCCAATTTGGAAGCTTTTTTTAATTCTTTTCTTTGCGTTCTAGTTCGGCCTGAAACTCTTCCATAACGGGTTTCATAGTGCTTTCTGGTATGTCAGCAATTCGGATGTACATTAATCCATCAATGGCGTTGTTGAAAAGCGGATCAACATTGAAGGCAACCAAACGTGCATTTTGCTTGATGTATTTCTTGATTAAAACGGGCAATCTCAAATTTCCTGGTTCTAATTCATCAATAATTTTATCAAATTTATTCAAATCGGCCTCAGCTTCATCGAAGATAAAATCTTTATCAGCATCTTTCAGTTTTACTTTAAATTCTTTTTTAGGATGAACGTATTGCGCTATGTAAGGATCGTAATAATTGGACTTCATAAATTCAATCATCAACGACTTAGAAAAATCGGTAAATTGATTACTGATACTCACGCCACCAAGCAAAAACTTGTGCTCAGGATAACGCAACGTTGTGTGAATAATTCCGCGCCAAAGTAAAAACAAAGGCATCGGTTTTTGCTGGTATTCTTTCACGATAAAAGCGCGTCCCATTTCTATAGAACTTTTC
Organism: Flavobacterium sp.; assembly: GCF_035299245.1. GTDB lineage: Bacteria > Bacteroidota > Bacteroidia > Flavobacteriales > Flavobacteriaceae > Flavobacterium. The sequence continues at coordinate 155,997 of NZ_DATGWY010000009.1, forward strand.
ATCATGTCGTGTAATTCTGTTTCAAACCGGAACAAATCATTCAAATAAAAACCATCCATTCCATACTTAGGGAAAATCTCCGAACCCAATCCCATTCGATAAGCACCAGCTACTTTTTTGGTGTCTTCATCCCACAAAAACATATGATGGTAATACCTGTCGTATTTATCCAAATCAATAGATTCATTGGTTCCTTCTCCAACTTCACGAAAAGTAATTTCTCTTAAACGCCCAATTTCATGGAGTAAGTTTGGAATTTTATTCGCTTCTGTAAAAAACACTTCGTAGTTTTTACTTTGAAAAAATCTTGAATCGGTTTTACGTAATTCCTCTACTTCAGCAATCATTTTTTCCTGACTTGCCGGCGTAACAATTTTCTTCGGACTTTTTGGACTTTTTAAATTGGGAACGGTCAACAATTTGCTTTCTTCATTGAAAGAATTGGCCAACATATAGGTTTTCTTTCTCAAGAATTCGGAATATTCTTCTATCGATTGGTATTCATTTTGTTCTGCAACCGAAATTGGTTTTCCAATACGAACCTTAATTACACGGTGTTTTTGGGTAAATAATTCCGATGGTAATTTTGCAGTTCTAAGTGTACCGCCAATTTTAGATAGAAAATAAAACAATCGACTATTTTTGGCATGAAAATAAATAGGAACAACAGGAACTTGAGCTTTTCTAATTACTTTAATTGCGCCTTCTTCCCATGCTTTATCAACTACTAATTTCCCATCTTTATAGGTTGAAACTTCTCCAGCAGGAAACATTCCCAAAGGTTTTCCATCGCTCAAATGGCGTAAAGTTTCTTTAATTCCGATAACGCTCGATTTAGCATCTTTGTGATTCTCAAACGGATTTACCGGCATTATGTATTGTTTCATTGGCTCAATTCGATGCAATAAAAAATTGGCTATTATTTTGAAATTGGGTTCTTTTTCCAACATCAATTTCAATAATAAGATTCCATCAATACCACCTAGCGGATGATTTGAAATGGTAATGTAAGCGCCGTCTTTGGGTAAACGTTTGAAATCTTCTTCGGGAATTTCAAATTTGATTTCTAAATCGCTAAGAATGGCATTCAAAAAAGCAACCTCTTTTAGGTGCTTGTTTCTGTCGTAAATTTTGTTTAATGTCGAAATTTTTAAAATCTTCATCAACAACCAACCAGAAAAAGTACCGAAAACTCCGTACTTATCCGCGTTTATTGCTTTTGCAACCTCTTTAGCAGTAACTAAACCCATTCAATTTTTTGTTTATTGAGCAAAAAACAAATATAGTAATTCCAAACGATTTTATTAAGTTGACATCGTTAGTTTTTTTGCATTGAATAATTCACCATTAAAATAAAAAAATCATAGTAAAGATTCAATTTCTGTTTTTATACTGAGGTTGTTTTTGCTTATTTTTGAAAAACTAAATTATTTTATGAAAATCATCTCTTATAATGTAAACGGAATCAGAGCTGCTATCAGCAAAGGATTCCTCGATTGGTTGCAACAATCTAATCCCGATGTGATTTGCCTACAAGAAATCAAAGCACAAGAAGATCAAATTCCAATCATGGAAGTTACAGTCGCGGGTTATCCGTATCAATACTATTTTTCAGCACAAAAAAAAGGGTACAGCGGTGTTGCGATTCTTTCTAAAATCGAACCTAAAAAAGTGGTTTTCGGAACGGGAATCGATTATATGGATTTTGAAGGAAGAAACATTCGCGCAGATTTTGATGATGTTTCCATAATGAGTTTGTATTTGCCATCAGGAACCAATATGGATCGTTTGGATCACAAGTTTCAATACATGGACGATTTTCAACGTTATGTAGATCAATTAAAAGTCGAAATTCCGAATTTGGTGATTTGTGGCGATTATAATATTTGTCACGAAGCCATCGATATTCACGATCCAATTCGAAACGCAACTGTTTCAGGATTTTTGCCTGTAGAGCGCGCTTGGATTGACCGATTCATGAAAAACGGCTTCATTGATACCTTCCGATTTTTTAACAAAGAACCGCATAATTACAGTTGGTGGAGTTACCGCGCTAATGCTCGAAACAACAACAAAGGTTGGAGAATTGATTATTGTTTGGCCAGCGAACCACTTCGAAATCGCTTGACTCGCGCCGTAATTTTACCCGAAGCCAAACACTCCGATCATTGTCCGGTTTTAGTAGAAATTAGTTAATTTTTCACATTTAAATTGTGAATAAGAATGTCAATAACAATCCATTTTTTAACTAAAAGTGCGTGTTTTGATGGGTTAAATTTGGACTGAACCCCAAAAATCTTAAATTTTTAAAAAATGATAAAGAAAATTACAACAGGAATTTTGATTCTTGCCCTGTCCACATCGTGTGTTTCAAAAAAGATTTACAACGATTTAGAGAACAAATTCACCGATTTAAAAAAGGAGAATCGAAAATTAGCGGATGATAATGAAGAATTATTGAAAGCAAAAACCAAATTAGAAAACGATGGCGTAGCGTTGAAAGCTGATTACGACAAAGTAAAAGCCGAGCGCGACAAACTATTGGCGGATTATGCTGCTTCACAAAAAAGCTTGAAAACACTACAGGATTCCTACAATGCTTTAGAGAAAGACAGTAATGAAGCTTTAACATCGAACATCAATAAAAACAGAGAATTATTAGCGCAATTGGAAGCCAAAGAAAAAACCTTGGCCGCTGAACAAGAGCGTTTGAATAAGTTGAAAAAAGACTTAGAATCGAGTTCACAACGTTTGAGCGAACTCGAATCGATGATGGCACAGAAAGAAGCCGGAATGAAAAAACTAAAAGAAACCTTATCCAAAGCGTTGAATGCTTTTGAAGGAAAAGGATTGACCATCGAACAAAAAAATGGTAAAGTTTATGTTTCAATGGAAAACAAACTGTTGTTTCAAACCGGAAGTTGGGCTGTTGGTGTTGAAGGGAAAAAAGCAGTAGTCGAATTAGGTAAAGTGTTGGCTCAAAACCCCGATATTTCAGTGTTGATTGAAGGCCACACAGACGATGATAAAATCCTTGGAAATATTGGTGGCGGAATTGAAAACAATTGGGATTTATCGACCAAAAGAGCGACTGCAATTGTGAATATTTTGTGTGAGATTAGCGGAGTGAAAAAAGACAATCTTACAGCTGCTGGTCGTGGAGAATTTGCTCCAATCGCCGGAAATGATTCGCCAGAAGGAAAAGCCAAAAACAGAAGAATCGAAATCATTTTAACTCCAAAATTAGACGAAATTTCTAAAATGTTGAACGAGTTATAAGATTCAATTTAAACAATAAAAAAAGGTTCAAAGTGTAATTGCTTTGAACCTTTTTTGGTTATGAATAGTTTTACTTGTTGTTTTTTAATACCATGTCAATCGTAATGGCACACGAAACAATCGCCACTTTATTAGTGTCTTCAGCATATTCAGGCACTATCGCCACATAGTATTTATCTGCTCTAGTAAAAGCTTCTTTCATCAATCCGCCCCATTTTTTATTGATGGTTCCGATGGTGTTCTGATTGGAGTCTGTAATCTGAAAATCCCATGCTTTCCAATCACCTTTGATTACTCCAATAATCGCATCGGAAGAATTGCTAATGGTAAAAGTGGGTTTGAAAAATTTAAACTTTTGTTTGATGGTTCCAATCACATTTTCGTTCGCATCAGAAATAGTCACTTTACTCATCCAAAATGTCCAACCTCTTCGAATAGTTACTAATAAATCATTGTCCATATCTCTTACTTCCAATAAAAAAGGAAACATGGCTTTGTTTAAAAAAAGACGAAGAACTTTGTGCCAACCCGTAATTTTTTGATTGATAACGCCTACTTGCTGTGCGTCTTTATCATAAACGTTATACGTGTTACCAAATTTGAAATAATTTACTTTTTCATCGATAAAATAATCATTGGATTCGAAAAACTTCGGAATAAAAGGAGAATGTTCAGACATAATTTTTTGGTGTTAAATGAGGTGCAATAATACCATTCTCAAGATAAAATAGCTATTTTTTTGTGTGAAAATAAAATTAAGTCTTGTTTAACAGCTGTTACTGTTTGAATTCATTTTTGAAACTGTATTTTTGCTTTCCAAAATAACGACAAAGAGAACATGAAATTTAAAACTCTTCCCCATACTGCTCTACAAGTGAGCGAAATTTGCCTCGGAACGATGACGTTTGGCAATCAAAATTCAGAATCCGAAGCGCATGCACAATTGGATTATGCAATTGAACGCGGCATCAATTTTATCGATACAGCCGAAATGTATCCGATAGGAGGAAATGCTCAGATTTTTGGGAGTACAGAGCGTTATATTGGAAGTTGGATTCACAAAATCGGTCCATCTGAAAGAGAAAAATTGGTGTTGGCAACTAAAATTGCTGGACCCAATCGCGGCATGGAATACATTCGTAAACCATTGGATTTTTCTAAAAAAAGCATTCATGAAGCCGTAGAATTAAGTTTGAAAAACCTGCAAACGGATTACATCGATTTATATCAAATGCATTGGCCAGAACGCGTGATGAACATGTTTGGCAAGCGCGGTCTAACCGAAATTGATACACAATGGCAGGATAATTTTTTTGAAGTACTGTCGGTTTACGGTGGATTGATCAAAGAAGGTAAAATCAAACACATCGGAGTTTCCAACGAAAATCCGTATGGCGTGATGCGTTTTTTACAGGAAAGCGAGAAACACAATTTACCTCGAATTGTTTCAATTCAGAATCCGTATTCATTATTGAACCGTTTGTTTGAAGTAGGTTTGTCTGAAATTTGTATGCGCGAAAATGTAGGATTGTTAGCCTATTCACCCCTAGGATTCGGGTTTTTGTCAGGAAAATACTTGAATGGTTTTCCGGAAAATTCACGTTTGAAATTGTTCCCAAACTTCACTCGTTATACTAATGAAAATTGTTATAAAGCAACGCAATTGTATAAAAATTTAGCCGAAGCCGATGGTCTGACTTTAGTGCAATTGGCCGAAGCTTTTGTGCACCAACAATCGTTTGTTACATCGACCATAATTGGTGCTACTTCATTGGAACAATTGAAAGAAAACATCGATGCTTTTGATGTAGTATTGTCCAAAGAAATTCTTGCTGAAATTGAAAAAATTCAGGAATTGCATCCGAATCCGGCACCTTAGTTTAGTAGTTGGTTTTTTTCAACGAAAAGAGAGAAAATTTGCTTATGGAATACTAATGGAAAAATCTACTTTTTTATATTGAAGCAGATTATTTTCGATTTTTTCACCAGAAAGAGTATTGCCAACGGCTTTTTTAACGATGTAATTTTCGTAAATATTGAATTTACTAACAAATTCAAAAGGATGTATGCAACTTAACCTATAGGCACTGAAAAGATTTGTTTCGTTTGGAATTAATTCAAAATCATAGGACATTATTGATTTTTTCCGTTTGGAATTTTTATAGACATTTAATGTAACCTTTTTGTAACTCTCATTTTCATCAATAGTTTTGAACTCGAATAAATATTTCGAATACCAATTTTCATTGATACCAGACAAATCGGATGTGTATAATAAAACAAATTCATCATCATTTATATTGTAGGATTTTATATTTTCTACTTTGAAATAATGAACTTTTTTATTGTTGTAATCAAAAATCTTACCTTCGTAAGAGTCTTCAAGTTTGAACAATTTTAAACAATAAGTATCATTTTTAGAGTTAGTAAAACACAATATTTGTCTTTCAGTTTGCTTGTGTTTTGTAGAGTAAATTATCATAGTGTCAAACTCAAATTCTTTAGCATTTACTAGAGAAAAAAACAAAACAAGAAACAGTATCGATATTTTTTTCAAGCGACAATTCTTTTTTGATTTAAACCAACATAGACAATTTTATTCTACAACCAGTTTACTGCTGTACTTATTCCCATCTGAAGCAATCACAGTCACCAAGTACATTCCACTCGATACATTTTCAATTGAAAGTGTATTTTCTTGATCGATTTCGGCATTTTTAGAAAGCAATAATTTTCCAGAAAGATCATACAATTCAATAGTGGAAGCTGTAATATTCGTAGAGCTTTTTACAACAACAGAATTTTTAGCTGGATTGGGAGCCATTGAGAAACCTACTTTTTCAAACTCAGAAACCGAAAAACTTTGGTCTATTAATTTGTAAATAATACTTCCGCTGGAAACGTATAATTCACCGTCTTTATCTTCTCCAAAAGCAGGAATTAAAAAAGTTGAATTGTACGCCCAATTGATGGTTCCGCCCGAAGTGTCAAGCAAACCAATATCTCCCGTACAATAATCAGCAAATACGTATTTATTCAATAAATTAGGATACAAACTTCCCGTATAAACATAACCTCCGGTGATTGAACATCCTCCTGTAGCAGTGTGAGTGTATTGAGAAATAGGCATTGTCATTGTTGAAATGGCTGGGCAACCTCCTGTGCTATAAGCAACATTTCCTTCGTAGCATTTCCATCCAAAATTCAATCCAGTATTGGGTAGCGGTGATGCCACTTTGTTGATTTCTTCAACCTCGCCTTGACCTACATCACCAATCCATAAATCACCATTCAAACGGTTGAACGTAAATTTCCACGGATTACGCAAACCTCTAGCCCAAATTTCTTCTTTTCCCGCTTCAGTGACATACGGATTTGTAGATGGGAAACCATAATTCAATGAACCTGCAATGGTGTCAACATCTATTCTCAGAATTTTCCCTAAATAAATTCGGGAAGGATTCGCCGTAACATTAGCATTCGTCAAGCTCAAATTTTGAGCGTAACCTTGCGGATCGCCACCATTTCCGCCATCGCCCATGCCAATGTACAAATAACCATCAGGGCCAAATTGTATGGAACCGCCATTGTGATTCGAATAAGGCTGATTGATAGTCATCAAAATAGTTCCTGTAGTATTGGCAATATTTGGATTAGCACTTACTCCGTAACGAGCAATTACAGTGTTTCCGGCTGTATTGGTATAGTTTACAAAAAACAATCCGTTGGTAGCATAATTGGGGTGAAATGCCAAACCTAGTAAACCTCGCTCACTTCCGGTGCTAATTAAGGTAGATAAGTTCAAAAACGGAGTTGCATTTACGGTTCCATTGGAATTTAAAATTCGGATTAACCCGCCTTGTTGTACCACAAATAAACGCGAATCATTAGCTGGATGTGCAATAGCAATAGCGTTGTTGAAACCCGTTCCGAATGATTGCAAGGTTAATACTTGAGCGAACGAAAGGGATGATAATAGCAGAGCGCTAAAAAGTAATAGTTTTTTCATAGCATTGAAATTTTAGTTAGTAGTATAGTTGATGTAAATTTATAAAAATTTAGCAAACTATTTCATAGATAATGACTTAAAAACAAAACACCCTAAAATCATCCGACTTTAGAGTGCTTGAGTTAGGCTACAAATTATCAATTATCTTGTCTTTGGGATATTTGACTTTATAGCTGATCCTTATTTTCTTGGTCTCGTTAGGAGCGAGTTTGAGTTGCCAAGTTAAAATTCCGGTTTCGGTATTGACTTTGGCTTTTCCGTCGTCCAGCAATTCAACAGTAATTTCTTTATCGGTACTCAACGGGTATTGATCTTTCAACAGTAAAAAAGCTTCTTCTTTTTTGTTGTTACGAACGGTCAAATCGTAGGTAAACACTTGTTCTTTGTAGGATGATAAAAACTTAGTTCCCGATTTATCCACCACTTTTTCACGCTTGATGGAGATTTTTTTGTCTCTTCCCATACTCAAATTCAAAGTGTCTGCTGTTTGATTTGGGTTGATGGTTGTTTTGCCTACGTACATTCCTTCAAAAATAATGTTGGCTTCTCCTGGCAACAAATTGTATTTCGAATAATCACTGATTTCAGCCAATAAAAACGCTTCTTTATCTACTCTCGGAACCGCATAGTATTTATAGGTTGCAGGCAAATCGATTTCTTTTAATGTTACACTGTGTACTTTACCGTTGGATAAAATATCGTACGGAATATCGATATCAAAGGAAACATTGAGTTGGTTTTCGTTGATGGTGGTGTAGTTTGAAATAGATGATTCCTCTTTGTACTTGTCATCTTGTTCTGCAGCTACATAACCATTAACTTGTACTCCTGATACTTTTGACTGAATAGTATTTAAGAAGTTAGCATTACTAATTGTTTGTGGGTAATTATTGTAAGGATTCCCATACCTCAAAAACCAAGCATTCAAAATTGGCGCTACATTACTTTGATTTGGGTTTCCGTTGGATAACGTCAGTTTTACTTTTTTCCAATCAATTCCTGAGTTTTGGACTACTTGCGCTTTGTACATCATATTGATTGGATTTTTGATGCTTTCAGCACGTAAATCGTAAAAAGGTGTCCACGAAGCCGAATTGGAAATGTAGTTAATATCCAAATTTACAATTCCAGCCACATCATTCATCACTTGCAAAATCAATTTTCCGTTCGAAGTTTTTTCTTCGTTTTTGGTGTTGATTTCTAGTTTGCTTTTCAACCGATTTAAGGTTTCATTGAATTTGTTTTCTTTTTCTTGAAGCGAAGTTATGGCATTATTCAATTCACTGCGTTTGGCTTTGTAATAATCAACCATTTTGATGAGTTCGGCCACACTCAACCCCGAATTTTGCCCGGCAACCAGTTGGTTTTTGTCCAATAATTCGATGGTTTTTGAGTGCGATGTTTTTTCAATTTGAACTTTTCCGATTTCCTTTTGCATCAGCGAAATGCTATCGCGTACTTTCTTGATGGTCGGATTGCTTTCGTCAATTTCAAACTCCGATATGTAATTATTGGTAAACTGAACCGACAAGATCGTAACCGAATTAGGTGCGCCAATTTGTACCGTGCTTTCGTTCAATGTATTGGCTACATTTTTAACGACTACTTCACTGGTTCCAGCAGGCAAATTGACCGAAGCCGTTTGTGATAACTCGGCCACATTAAAATACACAGTAGCGGCTTTTACTTTAGCAGCCGTAAAAATGGGTTTTTGGGCAAACGAAATTGCTGAAATCCAAAACAGAAATAAAACTAATTTTTTCATACAAATGGTTCTATAGTTTGAAAGAGGATGATTTTAGGTTAAAGGTTGGAACGTAATTAAAAAAAGAAGTAAAAACTACAATTTCATTACAAAATTGTAGTTTCTGGCAGTCACCTTTTATAACTAATTATTCATTTAAAAATTACTTTCTTTTTGTGAAACACTTCCAATCATGAATGATTTCGAACTTAAAAGTGCTCTTGAATTTCTAATTTCTTCTTTTACAACGCCTTCTTTTTGAATGTAATTGGAATGTAAAAAATACAGTTTTGATTGGTCTTTGATGATGAAACCCGTGTGAAAATCAAGTCCAACAATAAAAATTTCTTCTTTATTTCTTCCGTTCAGATACGTTTCAACCTGTTCGATTTTGGAAAAATGTTTGATGCTTTTTGATTCGCATAAAGTTTTGATCATTACTGAAGAAACCTGTTGCGCCAACTGTATTCGTTTCAGTTTGATTCCGAAATCATCCAAAACTGTAGTGACAAAATAGCCACAAGCGATGGTTCCGTTTTGAGGCGTGCGCGTTGTTCCGTTAAAATCCCATTTCGTTCCCATCCAATAATTAGGAACATCGGTATTAATGAATGTAAAGAAACGATCTTGTTTTTCTTTTGCATCTCCTTTGAAATTTTTCAACTCCTCTTTCAACTCTGCATAAGGTTTGAGTTGCGCTTTTTCAGTAGTTTCATCAGAAATAGTTTCTCTGCACGAAAATTGAAATAACGACACCAAAACAATTAAAAGGCATTTTTTCATAAGCAGTGAAATCAGCGAAAAGGAATTCATAAGTATAACTTTAAAATTACTTTTCTATTGTATAGCCTTTGCTTTTTGCCAACGTCAAAATAGAACTGCTGATGGCGTTTCCTAAATCGTCTTGAGACTTGTTTTTCTTGGCTTCGGCATCAATGTATTCTTGGCGTTTTTTAGCTAAATCACTGATTTCTTTCTGAATGGCTTCTCGTTCTTTTGCTTTTTGAATCACATAAGCTTCAATTTCGGCTTTGCTTTTGCCTTGCAATTCTTTTGGTAATTCGTCTTTTTTTAGATTGGCAATCGCGTTTTTGTCTTCTTTTACTTTATCCACTAAATCCCAACTATCATTCCGGTACGCGCCTTTTGACTTACTCACTACGCGTTCGGTCATGTTGGCATAGGATACACTTTCGGCGTTTTTATCTTGCGCTGCTTGGTTCATTTTCTTCATTTCACCTTCACGACCATAACTGATGTAAGTCGCGTTGATTTTTTCGTTGCATTTCGAAATTTTGTCATCAAAAGGAGTAACGATGTATTGAACTGCCTGATTGGAATCAATATTGAAATACTTGCCTTTTCCAACATCGGCACCATCTTTCCACAGTAAACTTATGCCTTCGCTTTGATTGCCACAATATATAGTATTGATGTAAATATTGTTTTTTAAAGCGTCGCTGATCGCTTCTTTGTAGTTGATTCCGCCTTGATTAAACGCTTCATTTCCCGAAATGTAAATCAGTTTCATCGTGTTGGAAGCCGTTCCCCATTTCAATTGTTTGGTCGCGTCCTGAATAACCGCACCGCAATACTCAGAACCGCCATTGGTGCGAAGTGAAAATAATTTCTCAGAAATCAAATCCAAATCGGTGGTCAAAGCCGTCACTTGTCGGATGTAATTGGATTGACTCGATAAACCGTCGTTACCGTATTCATACAATGAAATTTCGATAGTTGGCGTTTTACCCGAATATTTCAAGGTAGTCAATGTATTTACAATGTTCCACAAACGCGACTTGGCTTGCTCGATCAATCCGTCCATACTATTGGAAGTGTCTAACAATAGAGCCACTTGAATTTTAGTATCTTCATCGACTACAGTTGTGGTTTTGGCTGATGCAATTTCAGTTGGTTTGTTAGTGTTGTTGCAACTTGCAAAAGTGAATGAAGTTGCCAAAAGTGCTGTGATTAAAAAGGATTTTTTCATGGTAGTGTTTTTTTAGTGTTATTGACGTACGTCTGTTCCTTCGAATACTAATTTTGGACTGAATACAGAGATGAATTCGGATAACTCATACACATTGGTATATCCGTAACCATAAAGGTTGATGAAAGTTGGGATGTTCAATGCTAAAGTGAGTTCTTTTGCCGGTTCGAATTGGATTTGCTGTACAGGAAGTTGCCCAATGGACTGTTTGGATGAACGATTGGTAGCCGTTGGTAATTTAAATATTGGCTTCGGAACATAAGATTTGGTAGTAAAATTGATTGGATCATCACCAAAATTGTTGTTGCAATAAATCAGAATTCGAGTATTCGGATCCGGAATGAGTCGCGCCAAATTATCTTGAGTAAAATCGGAGAAATTCAAGTGAATAGCGCCTTTTACATGTTTTCTGTCGTACATTTCTTTCGAACGCGTGTCTAAAATAACAGTGTTACTTTCTTTAGAATAAAGATTGAATGTTTTCCAATCAATCAATCGGTTTTTACGATAAAGATTGACTTCTTTAGTCAGTTTTTCATAATCATCAAAATTCACTTTTGATGGAGTTTGAGCGTTGGCATTGGAACTCATGAGTCCGATGAAAAGGATAAAAAATAGTGGTTTCATACGTTTATTTTTAAGTTATTTAATTTCAAATTTTGCTTTTACTTCAAATCGAAGTTTAATTTCATTAGAGTTTTGTACTCCAGCATTACTATCCACACCCACATAGGAAGAATTTACATATGAATTACTGGTAACATCTTGCAACGTTCGTTGATTGTAATACCATGGATTTTGATTGACTTGCGGCACATTTTCGGGTAATTCTTCTACCGAAAGCAAACCGCCAATTTCTTCTCCCACACTTTCCAACATATAAGTTGCTTTTTCTTTGGCAGCACGCATGGCTTCTTTTTTTATTTCTTTACGAATGCGTTGCACATCAGAATGTGAGGTTTTGGTAACGCGAATACTTTGTACCCATTTTACCTTTAAATCTTCTGATAATTTCAAAAAGTTGGTTTCTTTATTCAGTTTTAAATTAATGGTTTTGGTTAAATATTGATCGTGTCTTTCGTGCCAATACCAGTACCAATACCATTGATTATTGGTGTTTTCGAGCACTAATTTTTTGGTGTCAATTTTATTGTTTTCAAGTATTTTGTAGAACTCACTTTCAATATCATCCAATTTGAATTTTTTGCCGTTGCCATTGTATTCTGTTAAAATAATTTCCAAAACAATTTCATCAGGTTGTAGTTTAATTTCGGCACTTCCGGTAACTTCAATGAACTTTTTTTCTTGATTTTGACTGTTGCAACTCATCGATAAACAACTAACGAGTGCAATAACAATTAGGTTTAATTTTGATTTCATATGGATTGGTTTTTGTTAGATTACACCACAAACGTACCCATAGAATGAACTAGTTTTTTGCAGAAAGGGTGAAACGGTGTTTTGACTTGGTGAAAGGAGTTGTAAAAGCATTTTAAAATGATTTACTTTACAGTATCAATTATTTAGAAGGTATGCGTCGGATTATAAAGGTGATTTTGTCTCTGTTTTTGTTGTTTTTGCTTCCGATAGAAGTGAAAGCACAAGACACTATTGTGGAACAAAAGCAACAAAAGAAATCCAAAATCAATCAAGCCGCAACACAATTAAAGAATTCACTCGATGTGAATGATGAGGTGCGAATTGCCCAAGGTTATGAAGCTTTAGCCAAAGGGTTTCTGGATAAAGGCGATGTGGCCAAAAGCGAAGAATACCTTAAAAAAGCCTTGCAAAGTTATTCCAAACTCAACCGTAAAAAAGACGTGGCACGAGTTACCCGAAGCCTAGCCAAAAGCCAGGAAACACAAAATAAAATTAAGGAAGCTTCTACCAATTATAGAGCGGCTAGTGAATTGTCTCCAGATAAAGAAATGGAGCAAATCAACTCGAACGATTACAATCGACTGAATAATTCCAATACTTTGGTTCAAGATGATTATCTGAAATCAAATATTGAACTTTTTGACAAGAAAGAAAAGAAAGAAGAAGTGGCCGATTTGTATGTTCAGAAAGCCGAAAACAGCGTAAAACGCAACGACAAAGTAGACGCCATTGAAAGCTATCAACAAGCCATTAAATACGTAAAAGACAAGCCCGAAAAAGTCATACAGCTGCAAAATGAGATTGCCAAAGTCTATGCCTTAGACAATCAGTTTGATAAAGCGCTTTCCATCAATCAAAAATTATTGGATGAAGCCGTTCAAAAAAGTGATTATCAAACTCAGATTACCCAATTACAGTCGCTTTCGTCTATTTTCTTCCAAAAAAACGAACCTGAGAAAGCCATTGCATTGCTCAAAAAAGCCTATCAATTGGCGACCAAAAAAGGAAATACAGCCGAAGTCAAAAAAAGTTTAACTGCTTTGTTGAACTATTATAAAAACAATGGCAACGACAAAGAAAGCATTCGTTTGTACGACGACTTTTTTCAGAATTTTGATCGAATTGTCGAATCCGATACTTCATTAATCGACCTTAAAACATTTCAGATTACAGAGAGTAAAATAGAACAATTAGAAAAAGAAAAGCAGTTGAAAGACGAGCTGATTTCACGAAAAAATACCTTCAATTATTTTCTTATTGGAGCGATTGTACTTTTGTTACTCTTTTTCGGATTAATCGCCAAAGCTTTGTTTGCCATCAAGAAAAAGAACAAAGAAATTGCGTTACAGTCGTTGCGACGTGAGATGAATCCGCATTTTATTTTCAATAGTTTGAACAGCGTAAACCAATTCATATCACAAAATAAAGAGTTGGAAGCCAACAAATACCTGACTTCCTATTCTAATTTGATGCGCAACATGATGGAGAATTCCAATAAAGATTTTGTGTCGCTGACCAATGAAATCAGCCAACTCAAAAAATACTTGGATTTAGAACATTTGCGTTTTCAAGATCAGTTTGATTATGAAATTTTGGTAGATGAAAATTTGGATACCGACGCTGTTTTTATTCCCAATATGATCATCCAACCGCATTTGGAAAACGCCATTTGGCATGGTTTACGGTATTTGGAACACAAAGGTCGTTTGTTGCTCCATTTCAAAAGTGAAAACAACAAAATAGTGGTTCTAATTGACGATGACGGAATTGGATTAACACGAAGTAAAGAACTCAAAACCGTCAATCAAAAAGTACACGAATCGCGTGGTTTAACCAATACCAAAGAGCGAATTCATCTGTTGAATGAATTGTACAAACACAACATTTCATTTGAAATCAATGAGAAAAAAATACCACAAACCGGGACTATTGTTCGAATAGAACTGCCCATTATTAATAAAGTAGAGTAGCATGCAAAAAATACGAAGTGTCATAGTTGAAGACGAAACTGCGGCTCGCGAAGCACTCAAAAATTACTTGAGTAAATACTGTCCGCAAGTAGAAGTCATTGGCGAAGCCCAAAACATCAAAGAAGCCGTTCCGTTGTTGCATGAAACACTACCGCAATTGGTTTTTTTGGATGTAGAAATGCCGTTCGGAAATGCTTTTGACGTGTTGGAAGCGTGTAAAGACTTGCAATTTGAAACCATTTTTGTAACCGCTTTTTCCGAATATTCGTTGAAAGCATTGAACCAAAGTGCGGCGTATTATTTGCTAAAACCCATTAGTATTGAAGAATTAATTGTGGCTGTGAATAAAGTCCAGCAACACATCATCAACAACGAAATTTTCAATCGCAATAAAATCATCGTAGAAAATTTCCGCGAAACCAAACCTGAAAAACAACAGGTTATTTTACCCACTTTAGAAGGTTTTGAAGTCGTAAAAATGGAAGAAATTGTGCGTTTGCGTGGCAACGGAAATTTTACTGATATTTATTTGTCGAACGGTAGTAAGAAAATGGTATGTCGCTTCTTGAAGCATTTTTCTGAGTTGCTACCGTTTCCGTTCATTCGCGTACACAAATCACACATCATCAATGTGAATTTTGTGAAATCGTACAATAAAGGTGGATTTTTAATGCTGCACGATGCCACCGAAATTGAGGTTTCTCCAACCTACAAAGACGAATTTCTGCAAAAGTTTAAGTAGAATTTTAAAATAATTAATCGAGTTTGATGTAACCTATTAACTACTAATTACTAGGTTAAAAGGAATGTATATATCGATAATAATCTGTTTTTGCCACGAATTCACAAATTAATATACATAACTATTAAGAATTAGTTCATCTACGATGAATATTCGAATTAAATCAAATTGTTACAATATAAAATTCGATAATTCGTGGCTGAAAAATAAATTTGCAGATTAACCTCACGCAAATTAGACTTAAACATATAGTCTTTTGTGCCTTTTGTGGTAAAAATCATCAACACAAAAGTCACAAAAGTTAGTTTTGAGAAAATTTTGTAGGTGATAAATTCAATTATTTTTTGCTTTCTAAATTAACCAAAAGCAGTTCTACTTCTTTTTTCTGCTCGGCATATTTCTGTTGCAATTCGCCGTCTTTTTCCATTCGATTGTAGTACAGTAAGGCTTTTTCTGCGAATAATTTTTTATGAAAATCGCTGGCTTCGGGTATTTGCGGGTATATTTTATGAAACAACATCTCGTAATACGCTTGCCACTCGCGTTCGTTTTTATCCTCCAATTTAACATTAGGTGATTTTTGAATTACGTGAACCATTTCGTGCGCAATCAAATTGAGCATCATGACCAATTCAAATTCGAATGCATTCTCAGGAATTCGGATGATTTGTGGTTCGCCTATAACTCCTTCAGTGGTCAAAACAATCATTGACGGCAATGCACGATCTCGCAATTCGAAACCTTTAAAATTAGGATGATGCAAACCGTATTCTTTCAAAATAAATTCGGCTGCCTGAATGGTTTCTCCCAATTCATGAAACGTGTTTACATGTTGTAAAATGGATTCAAACGACTTCATCACTAGTGTTATTTAGATTTACTTACATCCAAACCAATGTGAATAATATTGGGTAAATAATCAAAATGAAACGAATGAGTAACCGAAATTTGATGTTCCCCTTTTGATAGTTTTGCTTGCGACGCTATAGTGTGTTTTAAGTCGCAAATATCGCCTGCGCAATCACCCAATTCCTTTCCGTTTTCATCTTTGAATTTAAAATCAACTGGAATATTTTCTGAGCTTCCATCGGGTTTTATCCATTTAAATGAAAGCGGAGCGGAGGCAAATTGATAATCGTAAACATGACTTAAATTAAAAGTCACATCGTACAATGAAGCGTCGTCATCAATGGTGAAAACAAAAGAATTGGAACTCTTTTTTAACCATTGGTTTTTTGGGAAATCATGACCTTCATTGTACACCGATGAGTCGTTGCATGAGATCATTAATAGAAACAAACTAATTAGGAAAAAGTATTTTATTTTCATGGAAATAGTTTTAAATTATCCGAAAAGTTCGCTGGCAACATCTTCAATTTTGGCTACCAATTTGATTTCTATTAACGGATTTTTGATGGAAATCTTGTTGTATTTCGAAACAAAAATGGTAGAAAATCCTAACTTTTCGGCTTCTTGAATGCGTTGATCTACACGATTTACTGGGCGAATTTCACCCGAAAGTCCGACTTCTCCAGCAAAACAAAATCCTTTATCTATGGATATGTCTTCGTTGGAAGAGAGAATTGCGGCAACCACGGCCAAATCAATGGCTGGATCATCTACCGAAATTCCACCAGTAATGTTCAGAAACACGTCTTTTGCACCCAATCGAAAACCAGCGCGTTTTTCTAAAACAGCCAAAATCATGTTCAATCGTTTGGCATTGTAACCTGTTGTGCTGCGTTGCGGAGTTCCGTATACTGCCGTTGAAACCAAAGCTTGAATTTCGATCATTAATGGTCGCATTCCTTCTAATGTAGAAGCGATTGCGGTTCCCGAAAGTTCTTCGTTTTTATGTGAAATTAATATTTCAGATGGATTGGAAACTTCGCGTAAACCCGAACCTAGCATTTCATAGATTCCGAGTTCGGCAGTTGAACCGAAGCGGTTTTTTAATGAACGCAAAATACGATATACATGGTTTCGATCACCTTCAAATTGCAAGACTGTATCGACCATGTGTTCCAAAATTTTGGGTCCGGCGATGGTCCCGTCTTTGGTAATGTGACCAATTAAAATTACGGGAACATTGGTTTCTTTGGCAAATTTAATGAGTTCGGCAGTCGTTTCTCTGATTTGTGAAATGCTTCCAGCAGACGATTCAATAAAATCTGTATGTAAGGTTTGAATGGAGTCGATGATGACAATTTGAGGTTCGATTTCCTGAATTTGTCGGAAGATATTTTGGGTTTTGGTTTCGGTTAAAATGTAGCAACGATCACTGTTGGGGTTGATGCGTTCGGCGCGCATTTTGATTTGCTTTTGTGATTCTTCGCCCGAAACGTACAAGGTTTTATAAGGTAATTTTAGCGAAATTTGAAGCAGTAAAGTACTTTTTCCAATTCCGGGTTCGCCACCTAAAAGAATTAAAGAACCGGGAACGATTCCGCCGCCTAACACCCGATTAAGTTCGCCATCACAAGTATCCATTCGAACTTCTTGAGTAGCGTCAATTTCTTTAATTAATAAAGGTTTGGTAGCTTTTTTTACTGAAGCTGTTTCGGTTTTCCAAGCTACTTTTTCTTCCTTTTGAATGATTTCTTCAACAATAGTATTCCATTCTTTACATGAATTGCATTGACCTTGCCAGCGCGCATATTGGGTTCCGCAATTCTGACAAAAGAACGAAGTTTTGATCTTGGCCATTGTATGATTTTATGCTAAAAGCTGCTGTTTATTTTTTAATTTGTCGACGTAATTCGTCTGCTTTTTCGAGCATCATGTCTTTAGTCAAGTCGCCAATTGGTTCCATAGTAAAGGCATTTTGATACGATTTTGCAGCGCGTTTGAAATCTTCCGTTGCCTCATAGTAACGTGCCATATAATATTCACCCAACATAGTTTTTGGGTAGTATTTGTTGGCAACTTGAGCCAATTGTTCGAATTCATTCATAGCTTTGTTTTTCACAATCGCAGCTTCAATGGCTCTAAAATCGTTGATTCTAACCGGAGTTTTGATGCCAAGAGTTTTTTCAGAAAGTTCGTATTTGTTTCTTAAGTAATCAACATAACCCGATTCGAGTTTGACAATTTTTTCTTGAAATTCGGAAGTTGAAATAGGTTGGTAGGTAGAAAAGAAATGATACAATGCTTTTGGAATAGAATGCAATACCAATGAATAGTGAGATGAGTTTGGCACTTCATCAAATTTGTAGTACAAATGATCGTTTTTAACTTCGCTGATGTTTTGGTTGAGTACTTTGGTGGCTTCTTTCATTTTCTTAACATCTCCATCGGCTACACTTAAATAGTAGAACACGTTTTTTTCCATAGAACTCAGACGATTGGGAACGTTTACTTCCATTCCGACAGGCAATTCAGGACTAATAGAAATGTATCCGTTAAAAAGTGGAGTGTCTTTATAGAGGAAAAAGTTCAAAAATCCAGCGGTTAAATCATGGCCGGCAATGACTTTAAAAGGAGCATATCCGTATTTGTTTTCCATGTAAGGCAAAACATCGCCACCAATGAATTCGAAGAAACTCGCGCCTCTTCCTTCGGGTAAACCGGTTTCTTTTTCAACTGTGCAATCATCAAAACGTTCGTCGTTTTTATTCTGAGAAATACCTACGATAATCATCTCGGGTAAATCATCCCAAAAATTTCCGTAAGAAATTGCACCTTGAAACGGTTGCATTAAATAGTCGCCGTCTAATAAAACCAGTAACGGATAAGTTCGTTTGGAGTTTTTGTCGAATGATTCGGGTAAAGAAATGAGAATTTCTCTTTTTTCTTTTAAGCTTTTCGATGTAATAGTATCGGTTATGATTTGGGAATAGCTAACAGAAGATGCTACTAGCAACAGTATCAGAACTATTTTTTTCATAATTATAGTGGTTGAATGAGTTGAAAAATCCAAGCAATATAATAATTTATTTTCTATTTAAGATGGGAAGTAGTAAATAACAAATTAATCCCAAAACGATGGTAAGTAAAGTTTGTGAAACCCAAACTAAATAACCAAAAGCGGTTCCAACATCTTCTGGGATTCCATAAAGGACAAAAATCAAGGAAACAGCAAGAGGATAAGCGCCAATTCCGCCATTAGTAAAACCAACGGCCAAGCTACCAAATATGAATCCCATTATAACTACATCAAACGGAATGTTTACGGTTTCTTCAAGTGCAAAAATGGCTACATAAAACATTGCTAAATAGCAAATCCAGATCAGAAACGAATGAAGTATATACCACCATTTTTTCTCCATGTGGTACACACTCATAATTCCTTCGGTTAATCCAGAAAGCTTCTTTTTAAGTTTTTTGATAATACTCCATTCGGCATAAATCCAGATTAAAATAAAAACCACAAAAAGAACTATCCCGATGAGGCTAAAATACAAGATGGAATGTAAGGTAATGTCTTTACTAAGTAGGAATTTGTACAAAGTGTCAAATTGCAAAATGAATCCGATTATTACAAATATGAAAAACAGCATTAAATCAACTATTCGCTCGGCAACAATAGTTCCGAAGGCTTTGTCAAATGGAATGTTTTCGTATTTTTTTAATAAGGCAGCACGTGAGATTTCGCCCGAACGCGGTATGCTTAAATTGACCAAATAGGAAATACAAACAGTGAGAAAGTCATTCTTAAATTGTGATTGATAACCCAAATGATTGAGGGCAAATTTCCATCGATAGGCTCTAAACCAATGACCTAAAATAGCGATGACTAGTGAAAGATAAATATAATTGTAATTGGCTTTTTGAAAGCTAATCTTTATTTTATCGATTTGATCGGAAGTTAGGGTTGTATATTGATAATAAATGATGCCAACTCCTATCAACAAAGGAATTAAGAGTGTCAGCCATTTACGAGCACTATTTTTCAAGAGATTATTTCAATAAATTGTTAGTTTCATCTGGAAAAACTAACCAAGGCTTGAACGTTTTAGCTTCTTCAAAATCTAAGGTAGCATAAGAGATGATAATGATAATATCACCAGGATGTACCTTTCGTGCTGCTGGACCATTCAAAGTAACTTCTCCCGAATTTTTGGCGCCTTTGATAGCATAGGTTTCAAACCGTTCTCCGTTATTGATGTTTACAATGGACACTTTTTCTCCTTCAATAAGGTTGGAAGCTTCCATTAAAGCTTCGTCGATAGTAATACTACCGATATAGTTCAAATCTGCGCCAGTTACTTTGACGCGATGAATTTTTGATTTTACAACTTGAATTTGCATGGGGCAAAGTTAAATTAATTTAGTGAAATAGTATCAATCAATCTGATTTTGTTAACAAAAACAGCGATAAAAGCGCGGTATTTTTTGGTTTTACTTTTCCTTTTACAAGGCAATAACGTGGCTTCATCGGCAATTTCAAAATACTCTAACTCAAAAGTTGTATTGTTTTGAAAGGCTTTTGTAACAAATTCAGAAACCTCCTTAGCAGATTTCGTGCCAAAAAGAGATTGGGCTTTTTTAATGGTTTTGTAAATGATTGAAGCTTGGTTTCGTTGTTCTGTGGTTAATCGTTCATTTCGAGAACTCATCGCCAATCCGTTGCCTTCTCTAAAAATAGGACAGCCGATTATAGTTACCGGAATTTTTTCTTTTTCTACTAGTTTTTTTACAATTTGTAATTGCTGAAAATCTTTTTCGCCAAAATACGCATTGTTGGGTTGAACAATTTCAAATAAACGTTTAACCACCGTCCCGACACCATCAAAATGACCAGGTCTGAATTTTCCTTCCATTTGATTCTCTAAACCATCAAAATTATAGTGTTGTGAAGTTGTGTTTCCTTCGTAAATATCCTCAACTGTTGGGGCATAGACTATAATTGAATCTGAGACACTTTTGATTTTTTCAATATCAGTATCGAGTGTTCTTGGGTATTTTAATAAATCATCAGGATTGTTAAATTGGGTTGGATTAACAAAAATACTAATTACAGTGATTTTGTTGTTATCTAATGATTTTTTGAGTAACGATAAATGACCATCGTGTAATGCTCCCATCGTTGGAACAAACCCAATCGAAGTGTTGATTGTGCGTAGGTGCGATAAATGTTGATTCAATTCGGCTTTTTTGCTAAAAATCAGCATGCTTTTTTTATTAAAATAGGGTACAAACTTACTACTTTAGTAAATAACTGCATAAAATTTTGTAATTTTGCCTGTTTTTTATTTCCAATAAACAAAAAAATACAATATGGAAGACAAGAGGATATTATATGTATCATCTGAAGTGGTGCCTTATTTAGCAGAGAACGAAGTTTCTTTAATGTCGTATGAAGTGCCAAAAATGATCAATGACTTAGGCGGACAGATTCGAATTTTTATGCCTAGGTATGGAAATATAAATGAAAGAAGACATCAATTACATGAAGTAATTCGGCTGTCAGGGATGAACTTAGTGGTTAATGATCTTGATATGCCTTTAATCATCAAAGTGGCATCCATTCCGAAAGAGAGAATTCAGGTTTATTTTATTGATAATGATGAATACTTCAAAAGAAAAGCAACATTTTCTGATGAAGACGGAGTTTTGTACCCTGACAACGATGAAAGAGCTATTTTCTTTGCCAAAGGAGTGGTTGAAACGGTGAAAAAACTCAATTGGGTTCCCGATATCATACACGTTCACGGTTGGATGGCAGCTCTATTGCCTATTTACATGAAGCATTATTACAAGAATGAAGCACTATTTTCAGAAACAAAAATTGTGAGTTCGATTTACAGTCAGTCATTCGAAGGAACTTTAGACGCTGAAATGATCAACAAAATTAAATTTGATGGGATTCCGCAAGAAGCCATCAGTGAGATTGAAATCCCGAACTATGAGAATATCTTAAAAACCTCAATTACTCATTCAGACGGAGTTATTATTGCTTCAGAAAACCTTTCGCCAAGTTTAACAAAATTTATAGAATCTTCAGGAAAACCTTTTTTACCTTTCGCCTCTCAAGATGGGTTTGCTCAGGCTTACACATCATTCTATAAAAACATATTATAATAGTAGTTACTAGCATGAAATTTAACGCATTTTTTAAAACAGTTGTTTTGTTATTGACCATAGGTTTTATGGTTTCTTGTGATAAAGATTTTAATGAAATTGGAGCCGACTTAATTGACGACATCCACTATGATTTT
This sequence comes from Flavobacterium sp., assembly GCF_035299245.1. Classification (GTDB taxonomy): domain Bacteria; phylum Bacteroidota; class Bacteroidia; order Flavobacteriales; family Flavobacteriaceae; genus Flavobacterium. The sequence continues at coordinate 178,271 of NZ_DATGWY010000009.1, forward strand.
GATAAACAAGAGTTTTCTGCTTTGGCTTACAATGTTTCAACTGGTCCAGTTCAAACCAGTAATTTGCCAATCAATTCTTTAGGTTATTATAAGAATACTGTTTTTGGAGCTACAACTGCTTCTTTTTTAACTCAAGTTGAATTAGCTTCTGCCGACCCAAAATTTTATGGGCGATTCAATACAGATGGTGTAACCCCGAATCCGAATTTTAAAGTTGATTCAGTTTATATTCACGTGCCTTATTATTCTAATTTGGTGAGTACAGACGCTACTACAGGAGATAGTACTTATACCTTAGATTCCATTCACGGACAAGACAATGAATTGAAATTAAGCGTATACCGTTCTCAATATTTCTTGCTTGATTTAGATCCTACCACACAGTTGACTGAACCACAACGTTTTTACAGTGATCAGTCTAATATTATGGCCTCTACAGTTTCGAGTTCGAGTAATCTCTTGGGGCAAAACAATGGTTTTAAATTTTCTCCTAATCAAATCAAATTTTTAAAGACCGATTCAAGTGGCAACATCATTACACCAAATGTAGTGAGACAGCGTTTAGCTCCTGGAATTTATATGGATTTGGATGCAGAAAAGTTTAAATCGGCTATTTTTTACGCTCCAGATGGGAAATTAGCAGACAACAATGTTTTTAAAGATTATTTTAAAGGGATTTACTTCAAAGCAGAAAATGTTGCTGAAAAAAATGCTTTAGCTCGTTTGAATTTTGCTCAAGGTAAGATAACAATTGTGTATCATGGTAAAGATTCTGAGTCAGGAACAGAATACAAGCGAAAAACTATGGTTCTTAATTTAGCGGGTAACTCGGTTAATTTATTTGACACTAATTATGTGAATCCAATAACTGCCAATCCTATAACAGGTGATGAAAGACTTTATCTAAAAGGTGGGCAAGGGTCGATGGCAGTGATTAATATTTTCGGTCCTGATTCTGACGGAGATGGTGTTGCAGATGAATTAGAAGACATCAAAACCAAAGGATGGCTTATCAATGAAGCTAATTTGGTTTTTAATATTGATAAAGCAACTATGGAAGGCGTTTATGGGTCAACTGACTCAGATGACAACGTTGAATTTGAACCTAATCGAATTTTGCTGTATGATTTGAACAATAAAAGAGTATTAGTTGATTATTCTTTTGATATCACAACAAACACATTTTATCCAAAATTTAATAAATTTGTTCACGACGGAATTATTAAAATTGAAAATGAACGTGGTTCCCAATACAAAGTTCGACTAACCAATCACATTAGAAATCTTGTGAGTAAAGATTCTACCAATGTAAATCTTGGTTTGGTAGTCACTGAATCAATAAACAATGTTAGTAATGTGAAGCTAAAAAATAGTTTTACTGCTTTTGGAAAAGAAGTGAAGTATATTCCAGCGATGTCTGTAGTAAGTCCGTTAGGAACTATTTTATGGGGGAATAACATTCCTGTGTCTCATCCAGATTACAACAAAAGACTTAAATTAGAGATTTATTATACAAAACCTGATTAATTGATAATACTATGTGTGGAATAGTTGGTTATATTGGTTACAGAGAAGCTTATCCTATTGTAATTAAAGGATTAAAGCGTCTGGAATACAGAGGTTACGATAGTGCCGGAGTGATGCTTTTTGATGGAACTGACTTAAAAGTTTCTAAAACAAAAGGCAAGGTTTCTGATTTGGAAGAAAAATCTTCTAAAGAGATAACTACTAACGGAACTATAGGAATTGGTCATACTCGATGGGCAACTCATGGTGTCCCGAATGATGTCAATTCACATCCACATTTATCAAATTCAGGAAATCTAGCAATCGTTCATAACGGAATTATAGAAAACTATGAACCGTTAAAAAAAGAACTTTTAAAAAGGGGTTATACTTTTACGTCAGACACTGATACTGAAGTATTGGTAAACCTGATTGAAGATGTTCAGAAAAAAGACAATTTAAAACTTGGTAAAGCGGTTCAAGTGGCCTTAAATCAGGTGGTTGGCGCTTATGCTATTTGCGTCTTTGATAAACAAAAACCAGATGAAATTGTTGTGGCTCGCTTAGGAAGTCCGTTGGCTATAGGTGTTGGAGAAGAAGAGTTTTTTATTGCTTCTGACGCTTCACCATTTATAGAATATACCTCTAATGCCATTTATTTAGAGGATGAAGAAATGGCAATTGTGCGTTTACACAAACCGTTAAAAATCAGAAAAATTAAAGATGATTCATTGGTTGATCCTTATGTTCAGGAATTGCAAATGAATTTAGAGCAAATAGAAAAAGGTGGTTACGACCATTTTATGCTAAAAGAAATTTACGAACAACCTAACGTAATAAAAGATACTTACAGAGGAAGACTTCATGCTAATAGCGGTATTATTCAAATGTCAGGAGTTGAAGATAATTTAGAAAAATTCCTTCATGCCGATCGCATTTTAATCATCGCTTGTGGAACTTCTTGGCACGCTGGCTTAGTGGCAGAATATGTTATTGAAGAGTTTGCGCGAATTCCGGTTGAAGTGGAGTATGCTTCTGAATTCCGATACCGAAATCCAATTATTACTAATAAAGATGTGGTAATTGCTATTTCGCAATCAGGTGAAACTGCCGATACTTTGGCTGCAATTAAATTAGCAAAAGAAAAAGGGGCGTTTGTATTTGGAGTTTGTAATGTAGTTGGTTCATCTATTTCAAGAGAAACTCATGCTGGTGCTTATACACACGCTGGTCCCGAAATTGGAGTTGCGTCAACCAAAGCATTTACTACACAAATTACCATATTAACCATGATGGCGCTGCGCTTGGCTAAGGCTAAAGGAACTTTGTCTAATTCTGATTTTTTCCGTTATTTACAAGAATTAGAGTTGATTCCAGAGAAAGTTCAAGAAGCTTTAAATACCAACGATATTGCCAAAACAATTGCGTCTATATACAAAGACGCAACAAATTGTTTGTATTTAGGAAGAGGTTATAATTTCCCAGTAGCATTAGAAGGTGCGTTGAAATTAAAAGAAATATCTTATATCCACGCAGAGGGTTATCCAGCAGCAGAGATGAAGCACGGTCCAATTGCGCTGATTGATGAGAAAATGCCAGTAGTTGTTATTGCTCCTAAGCAAGGACACTATGATAAAGTGGTAAGTAACATACAAGAAATAAAATCGAGAAGCGGAAAAATTATTGCCATAGTTACCAAGGGTGATGTACAAGTAAAAGATTTAGCCGATCACGTAATTGAAATTCCTGAAACTTCGGATGCTTTATCTCCATTAATTACTACAATTCCTCTGCAGTTGTTGTCGTATCATATTGCTGTTATGCGCGGTTGTAATGTAGATCAACCAAGAAATTTGGCAAAATCAGTGACAGTAGAGTAGTTTTTTTACATAAATTATACAAAGGCGAGATTTTTCTCGCCTTTGTTTTTTGTTGAAATATTCTCAACAAAATACTATGTACGCATACTATTTTGTTAAAAATCACCAAATCAATCTATTCTGTTAAATTTTCAATAATTATTGAATATTCATTATTTTGATTGTTCATTAATTATATTGAAAAATTAGGGCAAGTTTCTTATGAATATTAAAAAATATTTGTATTTTGGCTACTTAAACCAACAAAATTATTACCTAATGAAGATTTATTATTTTATTTTGACATTGTTCTTTTGTAGCATATCGTTTGCTCAAACTACAATTTCAGGTTCGGTCAATGATGACAAGGGCCAGCCAGTTCCCGGAGCTAACATCAAAATAGTCGGGGATAGTGCAGGAACAGTATCGGATGGTGATGGAAAATTTAGCTTAAAGACATCCAAAAAACCACCTTTTAAAGTTGAAGTTTCTAGTATCGGATTTGCTACTCAGTCTTTAGACGTATCATCAAGTGGCCAAACTCTAAATGTAGTTTTAAATTCTGAGAATACGCAACTTGATGAGATTGTAATATCCGCATCGCGAGCACCTGAAAGAGTTAGGGAATCTCCAGTTACTATTGAGAGAATGACGCCAAAAGACATCAAAAAAACGGCTTCACCAACTTTTTACGATGGTTTAGAAAATTTAAAAGAAGTACACATGAATACCAGTAGTATGTCTTTTAAATCAATAAATACTCGTGGTTTTGCTACTGTAGCCAATACGCGTTTTTTGCAGTTGGTTGATGGTATGGATAATTCATCTCCATTGTTGAATTTTGTTTTAGGAAACTTAATCGGTGTTTCTGAAATTGATGTTCAAAGTGTTGAATTACTTCCAGGTGCGTCTTCTGCATTGTATGGAGCAAATGCTTTCAACGGAATTTTATTCATGAACAGTCAAAGTCCTTTTACTAAACAAGGTATTTCTGCTTATGTGAAATACGGACAAACCAGTCAAAAAGCCGCTGGTAACAGAGATTACGCAGACTATGGAGTTAGAGTTGCTAAGGCATTTACTCCTCATATTGCCGCTAAAGGTAATTTCACTTACATGAGAGGAACAGATTGGTATGCTACTGATTATCAAGATTTAGCAAATCCAGGAGCAGATAGATCTTTTTATAATTATAATGGAGTGAATGTATATGGAGATGAGGTTTCTACCAATTTAAATGGCGTAGCAGATGGGCTTTTAGCAGCAGGTGCTATTACTCCTGCTCAATTTGCAGTTTTTAACAATATTTTACCTAATTATAATGTAAGTAGAACTGGATATAACGAAGTAGATTTAACGGATAATAAAGTAGCAAATGCTAAAATCGACTTCTCGGTTCATCTAAAACCATGGGCAACTGCAAGTAAAGATTGGGCCAAAGAAATTGAATTCATCTGGCAAAGTAAATTCGGTTTTGGTAATACAGTTTATCAAGGAGCAAATCGCTATTACCTAAACGACTTTTTTATGGAGCAACATAAATTGGAGTTAAAAGGTAATAATTTCTTCCTAAGAGGATATACAACTACAGAAAACGGAGGTAATTCGTATGATATGTTGTTCACGGGTATTAACATTAACAGACAATGGAAATCAGATGCTACTTGGTTTGGTCAATATGCAGGTGCGTATGTCCAGTCAACTTTAGCAGGTCAAACGCCAGAACAAGCTCATGTTACTGCTCGTAACGTAGCGGATACAGGCCGATTAATACCAGGAACAGATGCTTTTAATTCAGCATTTAAAACAGTTACTTCTAATCCAGATGTGCTTTCAGGTTCTAAATTAGTAGATGAGTCTAGAATTTATCATTCAGATGGTAACTACAACTTCAAAAACCTCATCAAATTTGCTGAAATTCAAGTAGGTGGTTCTTACCGTTTATACGAATTGAATTCATTCGGTAGAATTTATACCGATAAAGACAGCCAAATTAATTACACGGATTATGGTGCTTACACACAAGTACAAAAGAAATTAATGGAAGACCGATTGAAATTAACAGGTTCTATTCGTTACGATAAATCTAAAAATTTTGATGGGAATTATTCCCCAAGAATTTCAGCTGTATATTCAGCAGGAGCAAAAAAACAGCACAATTTTAGAGGTTCGTTCCAAACAGGTTTCCGTAATCCAACTACACAAGATCAATATATTGGTTTCAATGTTGGTAATGCAGTGCTTTTAGGGTCAGCTCCAGACAATTTGATTCGTTACTCAGAAGATCTTCCTGTTTCGGCTAATGGCCAAGCGTTCTCTGGTTCTCCAACAGTAACGATGAATGGAAATAACGCGTACTTTAATTCATATACAGCAGCTTCTGCAACAGCTTTTGGTGCAGCAGTAGCAGCAGCAGGACCAACCAATCAAGCTCAGTTATTTGCAGCGATTGAGGCAGCAGCTCCTTTATTAGTTAAGACAAATGTTGATTATGTAAAACCTGAAACGGTGCGCGCAATAGAATTGGGATATCGTGGAGATTTGAAAGGTTTCAACATTGATTTGAATGGATACTACAATACTTACAATGACTTTATCGGTAACTTAACTGTAGTTGCTCCTTATTATGGAACTGCAAGCCAAGGAGGAAGTTTTGCAGCTCCAAATGCTGCTTTCCAATCTGCTTTTGCATTGACTCAAAATGACAGAAGAGCTTATCAATTGTATACAAACACCAATGTTGAGATTAAATCATTAGGTTTTGGTGTTGGAGTTTCAAGAAAAGTGTACAAAAATTTCGAGTTGAGTGCAAATTACAACTACGCTGAATTTGATTTTGATCAAGCCAAAGACCCAAGTTTTGAGGCAGGTTTCAATACTCCTAAACACCGAGTAAAAGCGTCTCTAGGGAATGAAAAATTATTCAAAAACTTCGGATTCAATGTAAGCGGAAGATGGAACAGTGAGTACTTATATCAATCTTCTTTTGCAGACGGTATGATTTCAGAAGCTACTGTAATTGATGCTCAAATCAACTATTCAATTCCAGCTTTAAAATCAATTATTAAACTTGGAGCATCTAATCTAGGAGGGAAAGAGTACAGGCAAATTTTAGGAGCTGGAGCTATTGGTTCACAGTATTTCGCTTCTTTAACAATAAACCCATAATAACAAAAAAATATACGTTATGATAAAAAATATAAAATGGCTATTATTGGTTTCTATGACCTTTGTAGCTTGTAGTGAAGATGATGATGTAGTAGTTCACAATTCATCTGATGGCTTGCCACTTACTGCTGGTACAGCCGATTTTTCCAAATATGTTGCCGTAGGAAATTCATTAACCGCTGGTTTTAGTGATAATGCACTTTTTATTGAAGGACAAAATGCAGGATATACTAATATTTTGTCTCAACAATTTGCCTTAGTTGGCGGTGGAGAATTCAAAATCCCATATATGGCAGACAATGTTGGTGGATTGCTTTTAGGTGGAGTTCAAATCCAAGGGCCAAGATTATTCTTTAACGGTGTTGGACCTGTTCCTGTTGCTGGAACACCAACTACCGAAATCACAAATCATCTTACAGGATCTTACAATAACATGGGAGTTCCCGGAGCAAAAAGTTTCCATTTGTTATCTAATTCTTATGGGAATCCTGCCGGAATTGGTTCTTATGCAAATCCGTATTTTGTGCGTTTTGCTTCGTCAACATCTGCGACCATTTTAGGTGATGCTGTTGCTCAATCTCCAACGTTCTTTTCTTTATGGATTGGTAATAACGATGTTTTATCGTATGCTACTTCAGGAGGAACGGGAGTTAATCAAGCAGGAAATTTGAATCCTGCAACTTATGGGCCAAACGATATCACAGATCCAAACGTGTTTGCAAGCGTTTACAATACGTTATTAGATGGAACAAATGGTTTGACTAAAAATAATGCTAAAGGAGTTGTAGCTAACATTCCGTATGTAACATCTGTTCCTTTCTTTACAACCGTTCCAACCAATCCGATTCCAGGTTTGCCAAGTGCTAATGCGACTTCATTGAATCAATTATTTGGTGGAATTAATGCTGCATTAACCGCAAATGGGTTGCCAACTCGTTATGCTACTTTGGTTGCGGATGATGGTAATCCAGCTACTGTAGAGGCAAATCCTTTGTTAATTGTTGATGAGTCATTAATCGATATTTCAGCTCAAATTACAGCCGCGTTAACTCCAGTATACGGTGCTCCAACCGCTACTTTTTTAGGTAATCTTTACGGAAGAACACGTCACGCAAGTAATGCTGCTGCTACAAGAGATTATATTTTATTAACTGCTAGAGGTGTTATTGGCACAACTACAACTTCAGCTCCAGCACCATTTAATACTGTAGGTGTTTCGTATCCGATGCAAGACGGTACAACTTTAACCGCTGCCGAAACATTAGAAGTTAAAACCGCTACCGATGCTTACAACGCTACTATCTTAGCTTTAGCAAATTCTAAAGGTCTTGCTTTTGTAGATGCCAATGCTATTTTAGCTGATGTTGCTAATTTCGGTATTTCAGCTAATGGGTTTACAGTTACTTCTGCTTTTGTAACTGGTGGAGGTTTCTCTCTTGATGGTGTTCACCCAAGCCCAAGAGGTTATGCTTTAATTGCAAACAAATTCATTGAAGCTATCAATGCTAAATACGGCTCTAACCTTAAAGGAGTGAGTTTAGGAGATTACAGAATATTGTTTCCAGCGTCTTTATAAGTATAAACAATAAATAAATTCATAAAAAACCATGCGTCTAAACGCATGGTTTTTTTGTTAATACAATAACTATTTCTTACAAAAATCAATTCTATTAACAAAAATTCAAAAAAAGTTAAAAAAACTATCCTTTTAGTATTGATTTTCAAATTAGAAAAATTATCTTTGCACACGAAAAAATCGACTAGATTTTAATTACAAAACGCTATTTAATAAATACATAAGCATGTCAAAAGTAATAGGTAAAGTTGCACAGATTATTGGACCAGTTGTTGACGTAGTATTCGATACTAAAGAAGCTGAATTACCAAAAATTTATGATTCATTAGAAATCACCAACTCAAACGGTACAAAATTAATTCTTGAAGTACAATCTCACATCGGTGAAAATACAGTTCGTACGATCTCTATGGACTCTACAGACGGTTTGTCTAGAGGAACAGAAGTAGTCGGAACAGGTGCGCCAATTCAAATGCCAATCGGAGCAGACGTTTACGGTCGTTTATTCAACGTAATCGGTGATGCTATCGATGGTCTTGGAGATTTACCAAAAGACGGTGCAAACGGAATGCCTATTCACAGACAAGCACCAAAATTCGAAGATTTATCAACTTCTTCTGAAGTATTATACACAGGAATCAAAGTAATCGACCTTATCGAGCCTTATGCAAAAGGAGGTAAAATTGGTTTGTTCGGTGGTGCCGGTGTAGGTAAAACAGTATTGATTCAGGAGTTGATCAACAATATTGCAAAAGGTCACGGTGGTCTTTCAGTATTCGCAGGAGTAGGTGAAAGAACTCGTGAAGGAAATGACTTACTTCGTGAGATGTTAGAGTCAGGTATTATCAAATACGGTGAAGAATTCATGCACTCTATGGAAAATGGAGGTTGGGATTTAACCAAAGTGGATAAACTAGGAATGAGAGAATCAAAAGCTACTTTCGTATTCGGTCAGATGAACGAACCACCAGGAGCACGTGCTCGTGTAGCTTTATCAGGTCTTTCTATCGCTGAGTACTTCCGTGATGGCGCTGGTTCTGATCAAGGAAAAGACGTACTTTTCTTCGTAGACAACATCTTCCGTTTTACACAAGCAGGTTCTGAGGTTTCGGCTCTTTTAGGACGTATGCCTTCTGCGGTAGGTTACCAACCAACCCTAGCAACAGAAATGGGTGCGATGCAAGAGCGTATTACATCAACTAAAAAAGGATCTATTACATCAGTACAAGCGGTTTACGTACCTGCGGATGACTTAACCGATCCAGCTCCAGCAACTACGTTTGCTCACTTAGATGCAACTACAGTATTGTCTCGTAAAATTGCTGAGTTAGGTATTTATCCAGCGGTAGATCCACTCGATTCTACTTCTCGTATCTTGACTCCGCTTATCTTAGGTAACGAGCATTACGACTGTGCTCAAAGAGTAAAAGAAATTCTTCAAAAATACAAACAACTTCAAGATATTATTGCTATCCTTGGTATGGAAGAGTTGTCAGAAGAAGATAAATTATCAGTATCTCGCGCACGTCGTGTACAACGTTTCTTGTCTCAACCGTTCCACGTTGCTGAGCAATTTACAGGTATTCCAGGTGTATTAGTTGATATTAAAGATACCATCAAAGGATTCAACATGATCATCGATGGTGAATTAGACCACTTGCCAGAAGCAGCCTTCAACCTTAAAGGAACTATTGAAGACGTAATCGAAGCAGGTCAAAAAATGTTAGCAGAAGCTTAATTCAATTAACAATGGATAATTAACAATTGACAACATTATCAATTATCAATTATCAATTATCAATTAAAACAATGATTTTAGAAATAGTATCACCCGAAGCTACATTATTCAAAGGCGAAGTAAACTCAGTTTCATTGCCAGGTGTAAGTGGTTCGTTTCAACTACTCAATAATCACGCGCCCATCGTTTCTATATTGAAAAAAGGCGAAGTGAAAATTGAAGCCAAAAGTTTCCATTTCGAAAAAGAAGTAGCTCAAAAGTTTACTAAAATAAACGATCAAAACTACACGCTTTCTATCGAATCAGGAACGATTGAAATGAAAGACAATAAAGTAATTGTATTGGCCGACTAATACAATTTAGATAAATCATAAAAAGCTCAACTTTTAGTTGGGCTTTTTTTATGCAGCCATTCCAGCTGTCCATTCCAAGCTTTTTTACCTCAAACTATTTTTATTGTGATCTAAAAGAGCTTCCTTCGGTCGCTTTTTATACCACATAAAAATTAGTTTTCGCTCGCAAAAGGCTTTCCATTACCATCTAGGCTGAACCATCTACTTTCTTTAGAACTTCTCAATTTATCTTAGTGCCTTTGCGTCTTTGCGAGAAAATAATAAAATATATACTCAAAAGCTATAAATTTGCATCATGAAGAAACTCCCGCAATCGTTACACCTAAAACTGCAACTCCGAGAACAAAACAACGCATTACGTCAGTTGCCGGTTGCTAATGATTTAATCGATTTTTCTTCCAACGACTACCTAGGTTTTGCCCGCTCCGAATCCATTTTCAATCAAACACATCAGTACCTTTTAGAGAACGGAATCAAAATAAACGGAGCCACAGGTTCGCGTCTCATCTCTGGAAACCACAATTTGTATTCTATTACAGAAAACCATATTGCCCAATTTCACCAATCCGAATCGGCTTTAATTTTTAATTCTGGTTACGATGCCAACGTTGGGTTTTTTTCTTCCGTTCCGCAACGCAACGACATTATTTTATACGACGAGCTATGCCATGCTTCCATTCGCGATGGCATCCAAATGAGCAAAGCCAAGTCGTATAAATTCCAGCACAATGACTTAGACGATTTAGAAAAGTTAATTCGTAAACTCTCAACCGACAACTCACAACCGAAAACTGTTTATATTACTACAGAAAGCGTCTTCTCTATGGACGGCGATTCGCCCAATCTAGAGCAACTCGTTCAACTTTCCGAAAAGTACCATTGTCTTTTAGTCGTCGATGAAGCTCATTCTTTAGGTGTTTTTGGTGAACAAGGTGAAGGTTTATTTCAAATTTCAAACCTACAAGATGCTGTTTTCGCAAGAATTGTCACTTTCGGAAAAGGATTAGGTTGTCACGGCGCTGCTATTTTAGGTTCATCCGAACTCAAAAACTATTTGGTCAATTTTGCACGAAGTTTTATTTATACTACAGGTTTGTCACCACATTCTGTGGCTACTATTTTAATTGCCTATCAACATTTACAAAGTGAAAAAGAGGCTGTTAATCAACTAAAAAATAACATCCAACTCTTCAACCAACACAAAACCCAACTCGGATTAAAACCGCTTTTTGTCTACAGTAAATCGGCGATTCAATGTGCCATCATTCCGGGCAACGAAAAAGTAAAACACATCGCTACTCAATTACAAGACAACGGTTTTGATGTCAAAGCCATTCTATCACCAACTGTTCCCGAAGCTCAAGAACGACTCCGCTTTTGCATTCACAGCTATAATACAGAAAAAGAAATTTCTGAAGTTTTAAAACTATTGGCTTCTTTAGTGTTTTAATATAAAGTTAAAATCATTGCGAACTTCACGCATTCTTAGCGAACTTTGCGGTTAAATAAAAACTATGAAACTATTCATCACCGGAATCGGAACCGACGTAGGCAAAACCATCGCCTCATCCATTATAACTGAAGCGCTCGAAGCCGACTATTGGAAACCCATACAAGCAGGCGATTTAGACAATTCTGACAGTCATAAAATCCAACGCTATATTTCAAACGATACAACAACAATTCACGAAAACAGCTATAAACTAAACACGCCAGCAAGTCCACATTTAGCAGCGAGTATCGACGGAATCACCATCGACTTAAAAAAGATCTCCGAACCCAAAACCAAAAATCATCTAGTGATTGAAGGCGCAGGCGGACTTTTAGTTCCACTTAATGATAAAGATTGTATCGTCGATTTAATTCAAAAGGATTATAAAGTCATCATTGTTTCTAGGCATTATTTAGGAAGTATCAATCATACGCTACTTACTTTTGAAGCGTTAAAAAGCCGAAACATTAAAGTAGCCGGAATCATTTTTTCGGGTGATGAAAACCAAGCAACAGAATCCATCATTCTCCAAAAAACAGGAGCAAATTTTATAGGTAGAATCGAAAACGAACCGTATTTTGATCAAAATGTTATTAGTTATTACGCCGATAAGTTTAGAGATACTCTTTTGAGTTTGTAAGATGTAAAACAAGAGAAAAGATAATTTCAATGTGTATCTTTGTGTATCAATTTTAGGAAGAGCTAAAGTCTTTTTTCTTTCCTCTTTCTTCTTTTTTCTAAAAAAATGAACCTTTCCCAACGAGATAAAAAACACAACTGGCATCCGTACACGCAACACAAAACAGCACCTGATTTTCCCGCTATAGTCAAAGGAAAAGACGCTTTGCTTTGGGATGAAAACGGGAAAGAATATATTGACGCAATCGCTTCATGGTGGGTGAATCCGTACGGTCATTCCAATCAAGTTATTGCCGATGCGATTTATCAACAATTAACCACGTTAGAACACGTTCTTTTTGGTGGTTTTACACATCAGCCAGCCGTTATTCTAGCTGAAAAATTAATGGAAATTTTACCATCCAATCAGCAAAAAATATTCTACTCGGATAATGGTTCAACCGCAGTAGAAGTGGCCATTAAAGTAGCTTTGCAATACAACTACAACAAAGGAATTAAAAGAACCAAAATTCTTGCTTTTGAAGAGGCGTTTCACGGTGACACTTTTGCCGCAATGGCCGCTAGCGGAATTTCGTTTTTCACCGAAGCCTTTCAAGGTTCACTTTTAGAAGTAACGCGCATTCCGGTTCCAACACATGGAAATGAAAACGCTAGTTTAACCGCATTAGAAAATGCAGTAAAGACTAACGAATATGCGGCTTTTATCTACGAACCAATGGTGCAAGGTGCAGCTGGAATGGTCATGTACACTCCCGAAGTTTTAGAACAATTAATTTCTATTTGTAAACAAAACGACGTTTTCACTATTGCCGATGAAGTCATGACAGGTTTCGGAAAAACTGGAAAAACGTTCGCATCCGATTACCTTTCGATTCAACCTGATATGATGTGTTTGTCAAAAGCACTAACGGGCGGAACCATTCCGATGGCGATTACCACTTTTACGGAAGAAATCTTTGATGGTTTTTATAATGATGATACCAATAAAGCCTTGTTTCACGGGCATACATTCACAGCCAATCCAACCGGTTGCGCTGCCGCTTTAGCCAGTATTCAATTGTTGCAAACGGATGAAATGAAAGCCAATATTCAACGAGTGCACCAAAGCCATTTGGAATTTCAGAAGAAAATAGAAAGCCATTCTAAAGTAAAAACTACTCGTGTTCTTGGAGTCATTTTTGCTCTAGAAATCAAAACCGAATCAGCCGAAAGTTACTACGGAAATCTGCGCAACAAACTCTATAATTTCTTTATCGAAAACGGAATCCTATTACGACCAGTAGGCAACATCGTCTATATTTTACCGCCTTACATTATCACCGAAAATCAATTGCAAAAAGTCTATCAAACCATTGAAAAGGCATTAGAAATAGTGTAATTTTGTAAGCTATCGTAATTAAATCGGTGAGAATCTGCGTTTGAAAATCTGTTTTATCCGCGTTCCAAAAAAATGAAAACCAAAATCGCCATAACCTCTCTTTCTTCCATTTCTCCTTTAGGCAATCAACCCGAAGGAATTTGGAATAATTATCGTAATGACTCTACACTCATTTCATCTAAAGAAATCAATGGTAAAAATCAATTTGTAGCGGTCATACCGAACGAAATCAGAAATCAAATTGATATTCTAAAAAGCGAGGACGCGAAATACAAATCGTTAGACGAAACAGTTTTGCTCGCCATTTTAGTGTCGCGACAAGCCATCAAAAATGCAGGTTGGAAGCAAGGTGATGATTTCGGAATCAACATTGGTTCTTCTCGCGGCGCCACTCAATTATTTGAAAAATACCACAAAGAATTCCTCGAAACGGGTAAAACCGCCACTTTGGCATCGCCGACCACAACGTTAGGTAACATTTCCTCTTGGGTCGCTCACGATTTAAAAAATAATGGTCCCGAAATTTCACATTCGATAACGTGTTCAACGGCTTTACACGCTATTTTAAATGCAGTTGCATGGATGCAATCCGGAATGGCAAACAAGTTTTTAGTAGGCGGAAGTGAAGCTCCGTTAACCGCTTTTACTTTGGCTCAAATGAATGCGCTAAAAATTTATTCTAAAGAAGAAGGTGAATTTCCATGCAGAGCATTCGATTTGAATAAAACTAAAAACAGTATGGTATTGGGCGAAGGCGCAGCAGTTGCTTGTCTCGAGTTGGGTGAACCAAAAAATGCACTTGCCTACATTGAAGGAATTGGCTACGCCACCGATACTTTAGAGCACAATATTTCGATTTCAGACGAAGCCGAATGTTTTCAGAAATCAATGAAAATGGCGCTTCAGAATACTCCTTTACATGATGTTGATGCCATTGTAATGCATGCTCCAGGAACATTAAAAGGAGATATATCCGAATACAAAGCCATTCAAAAAGTTTTTGGAAATAACCTTCCAATGCTTACAACCAACAAATGGAAAGTCGGACATACTTTTGGCGCTTCGGGAATGCTGAATTTGGAATTGGCGATCATGATGATCAATCACAATCACTTCATTTCAGTACCTTTTGCCGAAAAACAAAACCTGCGAAAATCGATTAAAAAAGTGCTCATAAATGCAGTTGGTTTTGGTGGAAACGCTGTCAGTATTTTGATTTCGAAATAACATTGGTACTTAATCTTCTGCTATACAATTATTTACCTTTTTAAATAATTGTTATCGTTTTAAAAAAAACACCAATGTAAACCAACAAAAAATCGTTTAACTGCTCTGATTTTTATTTTTTTATTTGCGATGATGTAGAATTTTACTCCTAGATTTGAGTAAATCAAAACTATATCGTATGAAAAAAATTACCCGAAAACTACTACTTATAGTACTCATTCTCTGTACTTTTTCACAAATTTCTGTTGCTCAAAACCCATGGAATGGCAAAGTGGTTTTGCAAGGATTTTGGTGGGATTATTGGAATAATAATTATCCCAACGGTTGGTCGAATTATATAGCCGATTTGGCGCCGAGACTCCGAGATATGGGAATTGACGCCGTTTGGATTCCGCCGTGTCAAAAAAATGCAGGAACCAACAGTAACGGTTACGGACCATTTGATTTTTATGATTTAGGCGATAAATATCAAAAAGGAAGTACCAAAACACGTTTGGGAAGTAAAGATGAATTGCTACGACTGATTGCGGTTTTACACGCCAACGGAATTGATGTAATTCAAGACGTTGTGCTCAATCATTCGGGTGATGCGGGTTCTGCTACTGGCGCCGGCGGACAAGATCCGAATAGTTATTCGGTGCAAACCAACAGCGGTTACAAAAACTTCCGATTTGTAAGCTACAACACGCCAGCAACTGATGAAACTGCTGCTAATTATCTAGCGAGAAGTGGTCGTTGGTCTAAAAACTGGGAAAATTTCTACCCGAATCAATTCAATGTTGCCAATACCAACGAATGGAATTCTATATTATTCGGACCGGATATCAGTTACGAATCGAATGCCTATGGTACAAGTTCCAACGCAACCTACAATCCAGCCCAGTCCTCTGATTATATGCGAAATGGTGCTCGAAATTGGTTGATTTGGTTCAAAAAACAAACCGGAAGCGATGGATTTCGATTCGATGCCGCCAAACATTATCCGTATTGGGCATTACAGGATTTTATTTATAATCTAAAATACAATGCTGGTTGGGCCAATGGAGGTGCAAATATGTTTGCTGTGGGTGAAAACATCAATAACGCTGGAGCAATGGATTCGTGGATCAACAGCGTGCGAACTAGTAACGGTGGAACGGAAGATTTGGTAGGAACTTTCGATTTTAGTTTAAGAGAAGGAATCAAAGCAATGATTGATGGAAATGGCGGATTTAACATCGGAACCATTCCGGGTTACCAACAAGGAAATCGCTACAGAACAGTGCCTTTTGTAAATAATCACGATACATTTCGTCCTCAAAAAGATGCCAACGGAAATTACATCGGTTGGGATACAGGAAACGAAATTGGTGGTCACATCGATCCGTTTAATGTTCGTTTAGGAGCTGCGTATGCAGTCGCTTTTGCTGTGGATGGCTCGCCTCAAGTGTTTTTTGAAGATTTATTCAACATTGGAAGTACAGGTAAACGCTACTCGCATTTGCCAACAAGTACAGTTGATTTACCCATTCGTGATGATGTGGCCAATGTAATTTGGTGTCATCAAAAACTCAATTTCAAAAAAGGTTCGTATAAAGTGCGTTGGCAAGCAGCCGATTTATTAATCATCGAAAGAGGATACAATGTCGGACCAGAAAACAGTTACGCTATCATTGCTGTGAACGACAATTATTCGTCTTGGCAAAGTGCAACTATTCAAACCGATTTTGGGCCGAACCGACAATTGCACGATTATTCTGGAGCCAATTCGGCTGATATTTGGACTGATGCGACAGGAAAAGCAACCATTTGGGCGCCACCTTGTGATGGAAGTAATATTAGAAGAGGATATTGTATTTGGGGTCCAGCCGGAATTACTGGCGGATTTGCTCCTGCACAACGCAGCACTACACAAGAATGGGAAATGGCTAATGATTTGGGTGATGCGCACGCAAGTTCATTAAAACAAGGTGGAGCAATTCCGGCAAGTTCAACGGCTTTGCGAACTGTTGGAAAAGTTTTTGATGAAGCAGGAAAGACCATCACGGTAAATTTATTTCCAACCAATACGACAAGAAATCTAACAATGAATTTGTACAATAATGCGGGTTCAATAGTTTCAACAGTTAGTGGCTTAGGAAATTTGACATTAACCTACACGCCAACTGCAACTGGATTTTACACCGTTAAGGTTAAAAACACAAGTGGTACAAATCCCGCGCAAAATGTTTTTGTAAAAGTGACGTATACCGCGCCAAAAATTCCGAATACCGCTTCGTATGCCGCTCGTATGATAGGAGAAGAAGAGGATGAAATCGTAAAGAATTCGATTTCTGAAGTAACGGCTTATCCTAATCCATTCACCAATTCAACAACTATTGCTTTTTCATTGAAACAAAAATCAAAGGTTACAATGAACGTATATAATTTATTGGGACAAAAAGTTGCCACTTTAATTGATGGAGAGCTTGAAGAAGGAAATCAGGAGCAAATTTTAGAAGGTAGCAAATTACAATCAGGCACATACATCGTTCATCTTCAAACCGAATCTGAGGATAAACGAATAAAGGTAGTTTTAGTTAATTAATTAAGTTTTTATGCAGTTGAAAACCACTTATCCGAATGGGTGAGTGGTTTTTTATTCGTGTTACTTAAGCTTCTGTAAATGTTTTTCGCCACAGATTCACAGATTAAAATCATTGCTAATCTGTGAATCTGTGGCAAAATTTCATCAATTAATTCGCATAAAATTAAATTTACCAAAAAAATATTTACTTCAAGTCCAGATTGATTTAGTTAGATTCCAATTCTTTCACTTTTTCATAAATCAAATCGCTTTCCCAGCCTTTCCGGAGTAGGTAATCGCAGAATTTCTTTCTCTTTTTTAAAGTGTTTTTTTCAGTTATAGATTCCCAACATTTTTCAGACAACTGGTCAAAAGTGGTTTCGTATTCGTCACTTGGAATTTCATTAAGTGCTTTTGTGATTAAATAATCCGATATTTTTCGGGCTTTTAATTCGATTTTGATGCGGTTTTTCCCCCATTTTTTTTGGTGAAATTTACTGATTGAAAATACAGATGCAAATCTCTCTTCATTCAAAAAATTATGTTCAATTAAGTGAACAATCACTCTATTTCTGTCGTGTTCAGAAATATCAAAAGTCCGTAATTTTTCTTGTACTTCAACATGGCATCGCTCTTGGTAGGAGCAATAATATTCTAGTTTTTGTAAAACTACTTCTACAGAACTGATTGACTTTGAGTTCAAAACGGTTGAAAAGATGAGAGTTTGTTAATAATTTGATAACGCAAATGTATTGAAATTGTGCAAATTAGAAGTAAATTTGTAGGCTGATTTTTGGGGAAAAATCAGTTCAAACAAAAACAAAATTATTATCATTTTTGATATGAAGTTTAAACTACTACTTATTGCACTGATGTGCAGTGTTTTTTCTTGGGGACAAATATTAACTTTTGATTTTGCAGGTTTGGCTGGAAGTGAAGCAACTTCCAATTCCAATTTTAATGACCCTAATATCGGTGTTTCTACGATTTCAAGAGGCGCAGGTTTGACAGCAGGAGCCAATGCAGACCGATTTAACGCAACAGGCTGGGCATTAACCTCCATTGCAAATGCAGTTACAGGAAATGATTACATGGAATTTACCATAACTCCGAATGTAGGTTATGAATTTTCGGTATCTTCTGTTGTTATTCAATTACAAAGATCTGGAACTGGTCCGAGTGCAATAGTTTTAAGAAATTCACTTGACGGCTATGCAGCTAATTTGGATACTCAGTACGCAATTGTTGATAACACAGCTACTCAAACATTTACTTTTACATTTTCTCAAGCTAATTCATCAACAGCAGTAACCTACAGAATGTACATGTATGCTGAAGCTGGAGCAGGAACTGGTGGGCCAGGAGATGGTGTAGGAAACGATATTGTAGTAAATGGTATAGTTACATCAACTGCACCTTGTACCACACCAACCTCACAAGCATCAACGATAACAAATTCCAACACAACTGTTGGCGGAACTGATGTTTCTTGGACGCCTGGTGCTACTGCAACAGGTTCAATTGTGGTAATTCGTCCGTCGGCATCGGCTAATGCTGTTCCTGTAAATGGAACGAATTACATTCCCAATACTGCTTGGGCCAGTGCGGGTCAAATTGATGTAAACAATAGAGTGGTGTACAGAAGTAATGGTTCAACAGTAACAGGAATTACTGGGTTGTTGCCCGAAACACAATATACCATAACCGTTTATGCTTATAATGGTAGCGGAACCAATATCTGTTACAATACCACGACTCCTGAAAGTATCACTTTTATTACTTTAGCGGCTGAGGCTACCGCACATTCTGCTACTTTTACTTGTTCTACTTTTAGTGCTACTCAAATTAATCTGTCGTTCAGTGCTGCGAATACTATTGGTGGTGATGGATATATTATTTTGTACCGAATCGGAGCTGCTCCAACAGGAGTTCCAACTGATGGTGCTATACATCCAGCAGGAACTGTTTTTGGTGATGCTATAGTTCATGGATATACTTCAAATACAGGATTAGCAGTAAATTATAATGCAACGGGTTTAAATACTGGAACGACTTATTATTTTTCCTTAGTTCCGTACAGTGCTTATTTGAGTGATCCTTCAACTCTAAATTACAGAACCTTACCTACAATTCCAGTAACCAATTGTTCTACATTGATTGGTCCAGAAATGAATGTTCGTGGTGTAGTTGGGACTAATCCTACCATTCCAGATAATGATATAACTCCACAAGGAACAGACAATACGCTTTTTGCTACGGTTGTTGTTGGAAATAATCAGGCGAAAAACTTCAGAATTGAGAATACAGGTAATTCGGTGTTGAATATTACTAATATTTTCATGGTGGGAGGAAACACTTCTGAGTTTGTGGTTTCTGGAATTACACTGCCCACTACAATTGCTGCTGGAACTTCATTAGATTTTACGGTGACTTTCACACCAGCGGGTGCAGGTATTAGAAGTACTACACTTCGCATCGACAATAATGATACCAACGAAAATCCGTATAATTTTGTCATTCAAGGAACGGGAACGCTAGTGGCTTTGGTAGAAATGAATGTCAAAGGAAATGGACAAACCATTCCTGATAATAGCATTTATCCTGTAGGAACCAATCATACCGCTTTTGGTATAGCAACTGTAGGTGTAACCACTGTAATTCGTACTTTTACCATCGAAAACATAGGGTCAACAGCTCTGAATTTAACAGGAACACCTTATGTAACAGTAACTGGGCCGCATGCCTCATTATTTACCGTAATTGCGCAACCTTCTTCCAATGCTATTTCAGGCGGAGCATCCTTAACGTTTGATGTTGAGTTCAATCCGAATTCACCAGGAGCCAAAAATGCTACCATAGTTATTGCCAACTCTGATACTGATGAAAATCCGTATAACTTTAACATTAGCGGAACTGCAAAGGGAACTAACAATATTTATACTTATGGTAATGGTAACGACGTCGCAAAAGGATCTACTACTACTGCTTTGACCAATTTAACTAACTTTGGTTCAGTAGCGGTCACAACTGGTGTCAAACAAAATACCTTTGTGGTTAGTAATTTGTCAGGAGTAACCACTTATTTGAGTAATGTTACGCTTTCTGGTGCTGATGCAGCTATGTTTAGTGTGACTGCACAACCAACCAATAATGGTTTAGGAAGCGGAAACAGTACATCATTTACTATTAACTTTACTCCTACTTCTTCTGGAATCAAAAATGCTACGGTTACATTTAATGTTTATACTGATGCAGCTAGAACGGTTGCCGAACCGATTGATCCTGTTTATACTTTCGCAATTTCAGGTAATGGAATAGTGTTTTCTCCTTGTACCAATAATGCAGTTCAAACTTTAGCGGTTCAAGATTTTGAAGTTGTACCGGCTACTCCAACTTATGGATATGCTTATACAACCGATGGGACTGTTAATCTTGCAGGAGGAACGTTTGATAATGGATCTGGACCAAGAAACGCATTTATCGGCGCACGCGCTTTTCAAATGGCAGGCATTGGCACAACGGCATCTGGCAATGTAGTAGAATCGGCTGTTGTTACAATGTCGCCAATAGATGTTAGTCAGTATAATAATATTAATTTATCACTAAAAGTAGGCGCATTCAGAACAGGTACTACTCAAGGTTTGGATGTAAATGAATTCGTCCAGGTTGAGACTAGCGTTGATGGTGGAGTAAATTGGTCGACCGAATCGGTATTGAGAGCGTATTCCAATTCGCGTTGGGATTTTAATGCTACTGGAGTTTTTAATGCTTATTACACAGGAACTAATAATGGCGCTACAGTTGACACACGAAACGGTGGAGCTGAATTGCCTAATGGAATTGCAACGTATTATGTTAGAAATCTTCCTTCGTCAACGAATTTATTAATCAGAATTACCTTAGCAGTTGACCGTGCTGACGAAATTTGGGCAATTGATGATATCAAAATTGAAGGTCAATTACCTGTAATTACTACTTGGGACGGTACGGCGTGGTCGGCTGGTGTGCCAAATGTCAATACGAAAGCGATTTTTGATGGTCCTTACAACACGGCTACAAACGGTAATGTTCAAGCCTGCGAATGTGAGATAAAATCGGGTAGAACGGTTCAAATTACTGCTGGAAATTACATCGAAAGTCAAAGTGATATTATCAACAACGGAACACTTACAGTAGCCAACAATGGTAGTTTGGTTCAAGTGAACGATGATGCTGTGAATACGGGAACCATTTCTTATGAGCGAATAGCGTCTTTGCGAAGAAGCGATTATGTATATTGGTCGTCTCCAATTGAAGGTTATAATGTAGATAATATTTCTCCTGCTACTCCATCCAATTTAATCTGGAGATGGAATACAACCACTAATAATGTCAACGGTGGTTTGGGAACATGGGTAAATGCTGCTGGAAGCACAATGGGCTCGGGAGAAGGATTTATTGTTCGCGGACCTAATACATTTAATGATGCATCACTTCAAAATTTGACGGTTACCTTTTCTGGAGGAAAACAAAATAATGGTATTGTTTCAGTTCCTATTTCGCGTGGGGCAATGACGGCTGCTACTTTAGGAACTTACACGAGTGCCAATGGAATTCCGTTTACTGTTAATGACGATAACTGGAATCTGGTTGGAAACCCATATCCATCAGCTATTCGTGCTTTAGATTTTTTAAATGCCAATACCAATATTGAAGGTGCAGTTCGTTTGTGGACGCATGGAGCATTGCCAGCAGCAATCACCAATCCGTTTTACGGAAGTTATCAGTACAATTATACGGTAAATGATTACATTGTTTATAACGGAACCGGAACCGTAAGCGGACCAGCCGGATTTAATGGCTATATTGCTGGTGGACAAGCGTTTTTTGTGCTAATGAACGAAGGTAATGCAGCAACGAGCACGGTTCAATTTACAAACTTGATGCGAAGCAGAACGTACGATAATAGTCAGTTTTTCCGAACATCAAATCAAACAAATGCGGGTGAAGAGAAAAGTAGAATTTGGTTGGATTTAGTGAATTCAAATCAAAATTCGGTACGAACTTTAATTGGTTATGTTGATGGCGCTACAGTGGGAAGAGACCGGTTGTTTGATGCTTTTGCTCCAACCACATCGTCTCAAAGTATTTATTCTTTGATTGACAATGAACGTATGCACATTCAAGGAAAACCAACACCTTTTGATGAAAATGATAACGTTCTGTTAGGAGTTGTTGTTCCGCAAACGGGCGATTACAAAATAGCAATTGCCGCTACAGATGGAATTTTTACAGAAGATCAAAATGTGTTTTTAGAAGACAAAGAGTTGAATGTGATTCACGATTTGAAATCTGCACCTTATTCGTTCTATTCTGCTTCTGGAACTTTTAATGATCGTTTCGAATTGCGATATACTTCGGATGCGTTAACTACCACCGAATTTGATGCTGCAAACAATGTAATGGTCGTTTCCAATGAGTTGAATGTTGTAGTTCGTTCAATATCTGAAAGCATTAGTCAGGTTGAGGTGTATGATGTATTAGGTAGACAAATTTTAAGTTTTAAAAATACAGATGCTTCGCAAGAAATTACCATTTCAAAAAACAATGTAAAAAATCAAGCGGTTATTGTAAAAGTTCAACTTGAAAGCGGACAAGTAGTAACCAAGAAAATAGTTTTATAATTGAATTTGTTCAATAAAAAAAAGCTCCTTTATTAGGAGCTTTTTTGTTTTTTATAGATTTTTATTTGTGTCGGTAATCGCGCGTTCGTTTTTATAATCAATCCATTTTTGTCCTTTTATTCTTCGCATCAGATTATCAAAATGACGCATGATAAAAACATTGTAAGCTGCTTTCGAAAGATTGCCAATTTTTCTTGGGAAAGCTCTTAAACTCATTGAGAATCCTGGAGTTACATATTTCATATAATGCCAATAACCTTCAGGCATGTACAGCATTTCCCCGTGATTGAGTTCGCAAACCAAACCTTGTGCTTTTTTCAAAGCGGGCCATTTCTCAAAATCGGGATGATCAAAATCGATGTCTTCTCTAGATATTAACGCATGAGGAACTTTGTAGAGAAACGGAGTTTGATTGGGAGCAAAAAGTACGCATCTTTTTTTTCCGTGAAAATGAAAATGAAGAATGTTAGAGTAGTCAATATCATAATGCATGAAAACACGTGAATTTTCTCCGCCAAAAAACAACATTGGCAATTGTTTTACCAATCGTAATCCGATATTAGGCCATTTGAAATCATTTTTGAGAGCCGGAACTTCTTTCATTAAATTATACAGAAAGATGCGGTAATTAGTGGGTTCTCTCAATAACAAATCGATATAATCCGTCATCTTCATTTTGGCGTGTGCTTCGTTGAATCCGTCTTTGTAAGATACAGGACGATCGTCATAGAGCGGAACTATTTTTTCGCCAGCAATTTCTTTGATGTAGTGAAGATTCCATTTTTCAAAAGCAGGCCAATCTTGAGTCAATTGCTCGATAACTAAAGGCTTCTGTTTTTTAACATAATTGTTGTAAAAATCTTCTTTTGAAATTGTTTTTACGCGTTCTATTTCTGTCAGGTTCAAAGACATAGTATTGCGGATATAAAGAATAAAAAAATGCTCCTACTAAATTGTAAGAGCAAAATTAATAAAGCTTTATGAAATTGTAAAACTATTGTGTAGTTATATAAAAGTTAAAAAGTTATTTTCCTTTTACTGAGGCTTCAATATTTTTCTCAATTTTATGCCCAGGTCTAGACCATTTTGGTTTTTCACCTAACGATTGGTATTGTGAATCTTCAGCTTCTACTGTAGTAGGTTGCATCAGTTTTATGAATGGTTTTTGAGGCTGTAATCCTAATAATTCAAACATTTTCATGTCTTCATTTACATCAGGATTAGGAGTTGTAAGTAATTTATCTCCAGCAAAAATCGAATTAGCGCCAGCAAAGAAACACATGGCTTGACCTTCACGAGACATTTCAGTTCTACCTGCAGAAAGGCGCACTTGAGTTTCGGGCATTACAATTCGAGTTGTGGCTACCATTCGAATCATTTCCCAGATTTCAACTGGTTTTTCATTTTCCATAGGAGTTCCTTCCACTGCAACAAGCGCATTGATTGGCACTGATTCAGGTTGCGGACTCAACGTAGAAAGTGCCACTAACATTCCGGCTCTGTCTTCTATGCTTTCTCCCATGCCAATGATTCCACCGCTACAAACAGTTACATTGGTTTTTCGTACGTTTTCGATGGTTTGTATACGATCTTCAAAACCTCGTGTTGAAATGACTTCTTTATAATATTCTTCAGACGTATCTAAATTGTGATTGTAAGCATACAAACCAGCTTCTGCTAATCGTTTGGCTTGATTTTCGGTCAGCATTCCCAATGTACAACATACTTCCATATCCAGTTTGTTAATGGTGCGTACCATTTCTAAAACTTGGTCAAATTCGGGTCCGTCTTTTACATTTCTCCAAGCTGCGCCCATGCAAACACGTGACGAACCGCTTGATTTGGCACGTAAAGCCTGAGCTTTTACTTGACTGACCGACATTAAGTCGTTTCCTTCAATATCGGTATGGTAACGTGCAGCTTGAGGACAATACCCGCAATCTTCTGGGCAAGCTCCTGTTTTTATGGATAGTAATGTAGAAACCTGAACTACATTTGGGTCGTGATGCTCTCTATGGATGCTTGCTGCTTCATACAGTAAATCCATTAAAGGCTTGTTGTATATGTCGATAATTTCTTCTTTCGTCCAGTTATTTCTAATGACACTCATTTGATGAAAATTTAATTCATCAAAATTAAGTATTTAGTTTGTAAGAAACAATAAAGAAGGAAGTTTAAAAATGCCTAATCATTCAAAGCCGTTTTACTTCTCCAATATTGCATGCTGATGAAGACAATTACAATTGCCGAGGCCAATCCTTCAAACAATAAGCCAAAGCAATATTCGGTTACTGTCGGATTTCCGCTGAACAGAAAACCAGGTGATAAACTGTTTAGAAATGATTGTCCGCCGTTAGCATAAATGTATAGAATGAGCCCAATAAAGCTCATTACAACTCCGTTAATGGCTGTAAAACCTGCTGAAACCACATTGTGAATGTAGCCAAATTTGTTTTCGTTGAAGTTTGCTTTTATGGTTCGATATACTCCATAATACACAATAAAAACATTAAAAAACCTCAAGAGGTGATTGTCTGATAAGCCCAAAGCTTGCATTACTAAAAAATAAGCTGATATTCCTAAGAAAATCAGAAAACCGTTGGTGATTTCTTTTGATAGTTTCATTGGAGTAATAATTGAGGTTAATACTAAGATTTTGGACTATCAAAGTTAATTAAAAGATTTTCAGCAATTTAAAATTTAACAATAAATAATAAATTCCTTTAAAAATTTAACATTTGTGTTATTTTATAAATGAAGAAACAAACTGAATGGTGAAAACTTTATCTTTTTCAATTTGTTCTTTTAAATGTTCAAAGGATTCGAATTTTTTTTCTTCACGTATGAATTTCAAGACAGAAACTGTGAGTTTGGTATTGTAAATTTCTTTATCAAAATCTAAAATGTAAACCTCTACAGATTGTTTCGTTCCATCAATAGTGGGTCGAGTTCCGATGTTCATCATTCCAAAAAAATCAGTTCCTTCAATGCATATTTGAACTATATAGACTCCATTTTTTGGAAGCAATTTATACTCTTCTTCAATAGAAATGTTGGCTGTAGGAAAACCAATAGTTCGTCCTAACTGATTTCCTTTTACAACGATTCCTGTAAAATTGTAATGATAACCTAAGTAACTATTTGCAGTTTCGATGTCTCCATCATGCAATGAATTTCTTATTTTGGTTGAACTAACAGCGTTGTTGTTAATTTCTTCTGCAGATATTTGCTCTACTTCAAAATGGTATTTGATTCCAAATCCGATTAAATCATCAAGATTGGCCGAACGGTTTTTACCAAATCGATGGTCGTATCCGATGACAATCTTTTGAACGTTCAATTGATCAACTAATATTTTTTTTACAAAATCTTCGGCAGAAAGTTTTGAGAATTCCTCATCGAAAGGATGGATAATTAAATGGTCAATTCCGATAGTTTCAAACAATTTTTCCTTTTCAGATATGGTATTTAAGAGTTTAATGGAATTGTCTTGTTGAAGCACCATTCTTGGGTGTGGAAAAAAGGTCAACACTACACTTTCATAATTTTCTTCATTTGCGATTTGTGTAATTTTCTTTAAAATTTTTTGATGACCTATGTGTACACCATCAAAAGTCCCAATCGTTACGATGGTTTTGTTTTTTGAAGTAAAAGAAGCAGTAGAAAGATGAGTTTTCAAAAGTTGATTTTTTACAAAAGTAATTTTTATTTTAAAAAAAAGAGGATTGAAAATGAATTCAATCCTCTTTTTATAATTGTTAGAATAAATTATTCTTTGATAAAGCGTAATGTTTTGCTTTCTGAACCATTTGAAACAGTGATTAAATAAACACCACTGCTATAGTTAGAAGTATTTACAGTTAAATCATCAGCTGAAACAATACTTTTTTGACCAACTATTTGTCCTAAATAATTGTATACTGTAACCTCTTTAATTAATTCAATTCCATTAGGAACAGCAATGTTCAAGATGTCTTTAGTTGGGTTAGGGAAAACGTATACATCATTTAATGTTTCGAAAGTTTCATTTCCTAATGCATTAACTGTAAAGAATTTGCTTTCAGTTGTTCCAAAAGACGCTCCACTAGCAACAATAGTTGCTCCATCAGTAGATTTAATATCGTAAAAACCAGCTCCATAAGTACAGCAGATACCATCACCATAAGAATCATTGATTGTAAATGTATAACAACCTCCACTAGCTAATGTCCAGTTTTGAGTAAACAAAGCAGGTAAGCCAGTTGTGTTAGCAGTAGCGTTACCACTATAAAGTGTTGTTCCTGCTTGGTTTTTTAAGTTCCAAGTAGTTTCTGAACCGTATTGATCTCTTTGAAGTCTAAATACAAAGTTGTTAAAAGTATAGTTAGCTGGACCAGTAGGAATCTCATAGTAAGTGGTAACTTCGTTATTAGTAGCTCTTTGATCGGCAACACCATTTGCAGTTGTGATAGCAGCAGTCAAAACTCCATTTGCAGCATTTACAATAGGCATATCAAAAGTTGCAAATTTGTTAGGTGCTAAACTTCCAGACCAATTGTAGTTGTTACTTGCACCACCATCAATACTGTAAGCAATAACAGCTGAAGTTAATGTAGCAGTTCCTCTGTTGTAAATAGTAACTTTTAATGTTGCTCCTGAACCTGTTGCACAACCAGAAGAGCCAGAAGCAGAACAAACAGTCTCAAGTTTTAATTCAGCATCATTGGCAAACAAAGGGATTGGTAAGTCTTTAGTTGATGTTTTTAAAGTTACTCTTCTAGGCGCATTATTCATTATAACAGTAAAACGATCTTTTTGATTGATTGTAAAGATGTTCATACAACTATCATCAGTGTAGTCCATGTAGTTTTGAACCATTTCGTTTCCGGTGTTTGAGCAGTTTGCTACAGTTGGACACCCAAAGTTGGCAGTATGAGCAGTAGGAGTATCAGCACAATAGTCGGTTCCACAGTTAGAATCTCCCCAAATATGGCGTAATCCTAAAAAGTGTCCAACTTCGTGAGTCATTGTTCTTCCTTTGTCATAAGTAGTGTCTCCGTATAGACCAGTTGGGAAAAGAGTTCTAGAACCAAAATAAGAATAATTAGCAACAACACCATCTGTGTTTGCAGCTCCTCCAGAAGCATTTAATCCTTGTAATCCAGAGGCATTTGGAAATTGAGCATAGCCTAATAATGATCCGTCAGCAAATTGAACACTCCACATGTTCATGTATTGTGTTGGATCCCAGATAGTGGTTGGTTTTACTGTTGAGTTGATAGCATCAGTAGTCCAAGATGCTTGACAAAGATTTTGTCTGTCAATACCATTAGTTGGATT
This sequence comes from Flavobacterium sp., assembly GCF_035299245.1. Classification (GTDB taxonomy): domain Bacteria; phylum Bacteroidota; class Bacteroidia; order Flavobacteriales; family Flavobacteriaceae; genus Flavobacterium. The sequence goes on from NZ_DATGWY010000009.1 coordinate 206,734, forward strand.
ACCGTTTGGATCTACTTTTGCTAAAGCAAACTGAATCATTGTGTCAGCGCCAACTGCACTGTTGTTAAAACCTGGAGTTCCAGCCATACGTCTGAAATCTTGATTCATTACAGTGATTTGCGATTCTACTTGACCATCAGCAATATTTGGAGCAGTTCCAACGGCTTGACCATTGTGAATAACGTGAACCACAACAGGAATTGTAATAACTCCACCGCTTTCAGAACTCACGGCCTGCATCGATTTATAATGTTCAATTAAAGGAGCTAACCACTCTTCGAATTGAGCGTCAGTCATTCTTTTAGGGTCATTTTGTTGAAGGTATTGCTCGTACTCTGTAGAAGCACATCGTACTAAACCTTCAGGTGAAACATTGGTAATTTGTTTCCCGAAAACGGTTTTTGGTTTAGCTTCTTGACTATATCCTACCGATAGGAAAAGTAAAGAAAGCAAAGAAAATAAAGTAATTTTTTTCATGATTTTAGTTTGTGATAATAAAGTAAAACTTGTTATAGCTTGTAAAAATATAAAAAAAAAGCATTTAGTAAAATATAATAAGAACAAATTTTATGTTTGTCGGTTTGTTTTGATTTTTTCATCTAATTGAAAATCAGTCGTTAAATAATGATGTTATTTCTCTAATAGGGATATGAAATTGGATGTAAAATTTAAGTTTGACATTATACAAGGATAAGCAGCTTAAGTTTTGTCGTATCATTTTTTGTAATTATTTATAATTGAGGTATATTTGTTTAACTAAAAATTGAAGTAAATGAAAAAAACTATTTTTTATGCTCTCTTTTTGATTTTGATTTTTTCTACAAGTTTTGGACAAAATTCATTGTGGACAAAAACGACCGATGAAAGAGTAAATGTGTTGGAAAAGATGGATAGAATGTCAATTCCAACTAAGTACGATTTGTATGCACTTGATTTCGCTACAATGAAAAGTCAATTGTTACAAGCGCCGTTAGAAAATCTATCAGGAACATCAAATGTAATTGTAAGTTTTCCTAACGCAGATGGAGAATTGGAACGATTCAAAATTTTTGAAGCTCCAATTATGGATCAAGCTCTAGCTAATCGTTATCCAGATATAAAATCCTATTATGGTAAAGGCGTTGATGATCCATTGTCAACCATACGTTTTAGCACAACGATTTTTGGATTACACGTTATGTCTTTGTCCGGAAAATCAGGCTCTTATTTTATTGATACCTACACCAAGGACTTGAACAACTACATTGTCTATAAAAAATCAGATGTAGTAAGAACAACGGCTCATTTTAATTGTTTGGTTCAGGATGATTATGATGTGATTGCTGATAAAACTTTAGAAAATAATGCCGTTTTTGCTAGTGACGGACAGTTTAGAGTGTATCGTTTAGCAATGGCATGTACAATTGAATATGCAGCATATCATGTTACTGCTGCTGGTTTAGGCGCTGGAACTGATGCTCAAAAAAGAGCTGCAGTTTTAGCAGCAATGAATGTTACAATGACTCGTGTAAATGGTCTTTATGAACGTGACATGTCATTGCGAATGAATTTAATTGCAAATAATGACGCTATTATTTTCTTAACTACTGACAGTTTTGATAATAATAATGCTAATGTTCTTATCAATCAAAGTCAAACCGTAATTGATGGTGCTATTGGCTCCGCTAATTATGATATTGGACATACCGTTAGTACTGGTGGTGGAGGTTTAGCGCAGTTGAATTCTCCTTGTACAGCTAACAAAGCAAGAGGAATTACTGGTTCGCCTGCTCCAGTTGGAGATCCTTTTGATATTGACTATGTGGCTCACGAAATGGGACACCAATTTGGTGCTACTCACACGTTCAATAATTCTTGTGGCGGAAATATTTCGACAAGTACTTCTGTTGAGCCAGGTTCAGGAAGTACAATTATGGCGTATGCCGGAATCTGTCCTCCAAATGTTCAGTCCAATTCAGATGCTCATTTTCACGCCGTAAGTTTAGCTCAAATGGCAACTTTTGTGGCTGGAACTGGGAATTGTGCTCCAAACAATCCTAACGGAAACAATGCTCCAGTAGCTTTAGCTGGTTTGGATTATACCATTCCTTACGGAACAGCATTTATTTTAAAAGGTAATGCAACTGATGCCAATGGTGACTCGTTAACGTATTGTTGGGAACAAACTAATACACCCGTTTCTACTCAACCACCATTAGCAACCAATACTTCTGGACCAAATTTTAAATCCAATCCGCCATCACCTTCTCCTGATCGATACATGCCTGTGTTTTCTGAAGTGTTGAATGGAAATTTAACTCCAACTTGGGAAGTGGTTCCGAGTGTTCAAAGAACACTTGCTTTTGCATTGACTGTAAGGGATAATCGAACTCCAAATGGAGGTCAAACGGGTAGAGACAATATGAATGTTATTTTTGCTAACAGTGGACCATTTAGAATTTCATCACCAAGTGCAGCTAACGCATCATGGGCAATAGGTTCTACTCAAACTATTACATGGGATTTAGCCGGAACCAATGCTGCTCCAATCAACACAGCCAATGTTAAAATCTCTTATTCTACAGATGGAGGAGCTACTTTTACTACTTTAATTGCAAGTACTCCAAATGATGGTTCTGAAACAATCACGGTTCCGAATGTATCTACTACTACAGGTAGAATCATGATCGAAGCCATTGGAAATATTTACTACTGCGTTTCAAAAAATATTCTTTTTGGATATTCTTGTGATACCGCTACTGAATCGCCTGGAACAGCAATTGCAGATGGTTTAGGGGCAAATAACCCTGGAGTTGCAACTGTTAGAACATTGAATGTTTCTTCTTCTGCTACCATTAATAATATGAAAGCGATGTTCAGTTCCAATCATACTTGGATTGGTGATTTAGTGGTGAAATTAAAACACCCAGATAATACTGAAATTATTTTATGGAACAGAGGTTGTAATAATCCACAAAGAACTGGTATTAATGTAACCTTCCAAGATGGTGCTCCAGCTCCAGTTTGTGCTAGTCCAACTGTTGGAACTTGTAGTTCAAGCCAAGCGTTGAGTGCTTTTAACGGAAAACCAGCAGGTGGAGTTTGGACATTAACGGTTCAGGATTTCTATAATGGTGATACTGGAGTTGTTTCGTCTTGGGGAGTTGATTTTGGATGTACTTTGGCAAGCGAAGAGTTTGTGTCCAATGATTTCAACATCTATCCTAATCCAAATAACGGAAGCTTCTCAGTTCAGTTTAATTCTTCTACTGGTAATGATATCAAAATCAATGTTCACGATATCAGAGGTAGAGAAGTTTTCAGCCAAACCTATGCCAACACCGGATTGATTCAACAAAACCTAGAGTTGAAAAATGTTTCAAGCGGAGTGTATATGGTTACTGTTTTGGATGGAGAAACCAAAATGGTTAAGAAAATTATTGTAGAGTAATTTTAATTTTAAATAAAAGAAAAGTCCTGCTCAATCGGCAGGACTTTTTTATTGTATCGAAGCTTGAATCGTTTTGATAATTTGTGGAACTTCGTTAACTGTAAAGCTTAAATTGAAGGTGATGCTTTTATCTTTTTGAGTCAGATTAAGATTCCCATCAGTTACTTTGTAATATCCGGTTTGTCCTCGGCAAAAACAAAAACGCCCAAACAACATTTTGCTTTGTTGTAAATCATTTCCAGAGATAACTAGATTACTGTCGCTATTTTTAATTTCAAAAATGATTTCTTCTCTGTAATTACCATCTTGTAAACCCTCAGGAACGTCTCGGTTGTATTGATAAACAATGACAGAAGTTTCTTTAGAATCTACTAATTGATTGTACATTGCGCCCGTTCCATCGGTTTGGATGTTCATGCTTTTGTTTGGAAAAATTTCAATAGTGCATTTTCCATCGGTTGGACAATCGGATAGTAATGTAGTGGTTTTTGTCATTGTGCCAGCTTGATTGTCAACGGTACTTTTTTTACAACTACAAGAGTTTAAAAAAAGCGAAAGCGAAAAAAGTAATACTGTTTTCATAATACTCGATTTTAGTGAATGCAATCAAAAAGGTTGCCAATTATTTTCCGTTGAATTCATTCATGGTGTTGTTCAATCCAGCCAAAGCAAACGAATTGATGATTTCTACAGCCTTATCCAATCGTTCGGGTAGTTTGGCTTTCTCTTCTTCGTCCCATTCGCCTAAAACATAATCGACTTGTCTTCCTTTTTTGAAGTCGTCGCTGATGCCAAAACGAAAGCGAGGATATTCAGTTGAGTTCAACAAAAGCTGAATGTTTTTTAATCCGTTATGTCCGCCATCACTGCCTTTTGATTTTATACGAATGGTTCCAAAAGCCAAATTTAAATCGTCGGTAATGACTAATATATTTTCCTTGGCAATTTTTTCTTTTTCCATCCAATAGTGAACGGCTTTTCCGCTGAGGTTCATGTACGTGTTGGGTTTCAAAAGAATCAAGGTTCGCCCTTTGATTTTGTATTCGGCTACGTCGCCTAATTTGGCAGTTTGAAAAGATAAACTTTCTTTTTTGGCCAAGTGATCGAGTACTTTAAAACCAATATTGTGGCGTGTATTGACATAGTCGGCGCCGATGTTGCCCAAACCAACAATGAGAAACTTCTTCATAGGATCGATGATTTCTTTTTCTTCTTTTTTAAATAATGATGAAAACCAGTTCATGATGCAAAAGTAGTATAATTGTTAGAAATCTTAACTTTTGTGTACGACGTTTCTGTTTCTAACCCCGATTGAAGGAAATGCCGCGCATGACGGAAAGCGGGAATACGGATTACAAGAAAGCCCAAGCCTTTCGTTACAAAATAAAAAAAGCACCAGTAACAACTGATGCTTTTGTATTTGAAAAAAAATTGAATTATTTTTTCTTTTTTGCTCCTTTTTCTGCTTTTGCAGCTTCTTGAGCCGCTTTCATTGCAGCACGTGAAATTCTCACTTGAGCAACAACAGTGTTGTCTGGGTGCATTAATTTGAAATTGTTCGTTTCGATTTTCGTAACGTACAATTTGTTACCCATTTGCAATTCAGAAATGTTAGCTTCAACAAAATCAGGTAAGTTTTTAGGTAACGCTTTAACTTTAAGTCTACGTTGGTTCAAACGTAAAACACCTCCTAAAAGTACACCTGGCGATGTTCCAACCACGCTCACAGGAACTTCCATGATGATTTCTTTGTCATCACTTAATTGGAAGAAATCGATGTGATTAATTCGGTCTGAAACTGGGTGAAACTGAATGTCTTGTAAAATTGCATTGTACTTTTTACCTGCTAAAACCACTTCAACTGTGTGTGCGTTTGGAGTGTAAACCAAGTTTTTAAATGCTCTTTCATCTGCTGCAAAATGTACTGGTTGACTTCCTCCGTAAATAACGCAAGGAACCATTCCAGCATCACGTAAGGCTTTCGTTGCCTTTTTGCCTACGCTTTCTCTTTCTGATCCTTCAATCGTAATTGATTTCATTGTAAAAATATATAGTTAATAATAAAAAATTCTTCTTTTTTGCTTGTCTTTCTTCTTTCAGCGAAGCGGTCTTTCTTCTTTCTTCTACATCAAAAACTTCCCACTGATCGAGTTGTTGTTCTGTACCATGTGCATTACTTCTGCAAACAAAGGCGCACAACTCACCACTCTTATTTTTTTCGACTCTTTTTTCAACGGAATCGAATCGGTTACGATTAATTCGCTCAATTTAGAGTTTTCAATTTTTTCGTACGCATCACCCGATAAAATCGCGTGAGTACAAATGGCTCGAACACTTAAAGCGCCTTTTTCAATCATCAAATCGGCTGCTTTGGCTAAGGTTCCGCCTGTGTCAATCATGTCGTCTACCAATACCACATTTCTTCCTTTTACCTCACCAATCAACTCCATTGTGTCAATCACATTGGCTGCTTTGCGTTGTTTGTAGCAAATTACCACATCCGATTCTAAAAACTTAGAATACGCATACGCTCTTTTTGATCCACCCATATCCGGCGATGCAATGGTTAAATTTTCTAAATTCAAACTCTTAACATACGGCAAGAAAATGGTAGAAGCAAACAAGTGATCAACTGGTTTTTCGAAGAAACCTTGAATCTGATCGGCGTGTAAATCCATCGTCATGATTCGGGTTGCTCCAGCTGTTTCTAGTAGTTTTGCTACTAGTTTAGCTCCAATCGGAACACGTGGTTTGTCTTTTCGGTCTTGTCTAGCGTATCCAAAATACGGAATTACCGGAGTTATGTGTCGCGCTGATGCTCTTTTTGCCGCATCAATCATCAACAGTAGTTCCATTAAATTGTCGGCCGACGGAAACGTAGAGCAAACAATAAAAACGCGTAATCCTCGAATGGATTCTTCAAACGAAGGCTGAAATTCGCCATCACTAAATTTAGAGAACGTAACTTTACCTAGCGGAACGCCGTACTTTTCAGCAATTTGTTCGGCTAAGTGGACACTTTGGGAACAAGCAAATATTTTTGCTTCTGGTTCTTGATGTGACATTGTGTGTGTTGTTTAATCCCGATTGGTTCATCACAATTTGCTCCAGTTTTTACTCTGAAACCCGCTGTTGTAAACGTCTCGGTTGTAGTTAGTTAGTTGTGTGTCGTATTAACGAGGTGCAAATTTAGGAATAAAATCCAAGTACGAAAGGAAAATTTGTAGTATTTTTTTATGAAATGAGAAAAATTTATATAAATTTGCAGTCCTTTAAAATACCAAATGACCGGATGGCAACTATTTTAATTAATTTTTTCTAAAAATTAGCTAAATAATCATCAGGCAAAACGCCCGGATGGCGGAATTGGTAGACGCGCACGACTCAAACTCGTGTTCTTAGGAGTGTGGGTTCGATTCCCACTCCGGGTACTTTAAAAATCCTTAACAAGCTAAAATACTGCTAGTTAAGGATTTTTTGTTTTTAGAATTGTACGGTAATTGTATTGTTGGTTATTAGTCAGTTAAATTAAGTAGTTGTTTATACTCTTTTTTTAAAGTAAATTTTGAGCTTGCAATAATTAAAGCAATATTAGGAAAGGGCAAAATGCATAATACTATTAATATGCTCCATATCATCAAGTCATATTTTGAGACAAGTGAGCATAAAACTAAAGCCAAAGCTACATTAAAGATATTTAGAAAAAGAATGTAGTTATCATATTTACTCTCAATAGATAGTATTTTATAGTATCTTTTGTCTTGTAACCTCTGCTCTAAGTTTTGAGAATAAGGATTGTAGTTTTTGCTTAAGCTTTCTATTTGTGATTCAGCAGTATTTTTAAAATGGTTCTTTAAATTGTAATTTATTAGTAACATAAACGCTCCAATATATAGGCATAAGTTTTTCCTATTTTTTATTCTCTTCTTTAAATCGAGGTTATTGTTCACATCTGATTTGATGATGTTTGGAGTATTTATATTCTCTTCTTTATTTTCAGAATTTTTCATAATAAATAGTAGTTAAATAATAATATTTAAGTTATCACACGTGATAACCAACATAGCAAAAATAACACAAATTTTGAGTTGTCGTATATGATAATTTAAAATTGGAAAAAGCTCTAAGATATAAAGTAGGTAAACGCATTAAGCAAATCAGAAATGAGAAGAATATTTCTCAACAGGATTTGGCTGCTAAGTGCAACTTTGAAAAGAGCAATTTATCAAGATTGGAAGCAGGAAGGACAGACCCTAAACTTTCTACTTTAGAGAAAGTAGCTATTGGTTTAGGTGTACCAATGTATGAGTTATTTATGTTTCAAAAAGGCAAATCTGAATAATTATTATCTTCCCTAAATTCTCCATCATCTACATCATCATCATTTTCAACATTAATATCCATATTGTATAAAAGAATGTTACTCATAATATCATTATTGATAACTTTTTCATCAATTAAGAATTTGATGTAACCATATATATAAGGACTTAAGCAGTTAACTTTCTTCTTTATCATTTTTGTTCTGTCATACTCTGAATTACAATACTTCTTCATGTTGCAGTACTCTAATTCTTTGTAGCATGTACATCTTGGTTTTTCAATGTTGACTTTTTCAGGATATAGTAAACCTAAATTTACCTCTTTACAAACTATGGGATTGTTTTCAATTTCTGACCAATCCCATTTTTCTAAATTTTTTTCTACAATCTCTACACTCCAATCTATATATTGGTTTTTAGAAATAATCTTAAAATCAATATAGCTCTCAAAATCTTGAAAATCCTCTATTGTAAAAGGATAAAGTTCAAAAAGAGTATCTCTGACAAACTTTGATTTAATCTCGTGATTTAGGTCTTTAAATTTCAATTATTGATAGATTAAAGTTTAATATATAGGTTTACCAAATTAAAAAAATATCTATTAATATAATTGTTTACTATTCTATTTTTTAGGTTTACATCATAAAAGAGGTTATTTACACAAGCACACTCTTTTAATAATCTCCATTATCTGATAAACTATAAAATCCATTCTTGGTAATAATCAAGTGGTCAAGTAGCTGTATGTCTAGGATTAAAGAAGCAGATTTAATTTTCTTTGTTATTGTAATGTCTTGAAAACTTGGTTTCAACTTCCCTGATGGGTGATTGTGAGCTAAAATTATTCCTGTGGCATTACATTTTAAAGCAACTGCAAATATTAATCTTACATCTACTATGCAACCTGTTATACCTCCTTTGCTCAGAGGATATATTCCTAATATCTCATTAGAATTGTTTAAGAGAATAACTTTAAATTCTTCTTGAAGTTCAATAGTTTTCTTTGACCATGAACTTAAGATGATTTCATAAGCTTTTTGACTTGATGTTATTTTATGCTTTTGATTGTTCTTTGTTGAATAGGAAACTCTAATTTCTGCTAGTTCATTCATAAAATATAATTTTAAGTTAAGAAGTAAAAATAAGCCCATAACTCTGTAAAAGTCATGGGCAGTTTAGTTACTCTTGATGCGCAAAATGACCATTGGTTGAAAATGCATTTCCTGTAGGTGCTTTGCTCATGAAATCATCAATAGTAGTTTTACTTTTGTCTACATATTGATTAGTTGAACTCTCCTCAACAAATTCAAATCTGTGAGTAAGAGTAATGATTTCTCCAGTTTCCTTAATGGTATATTCATAAGGATCACAATTGATTTTTTCAATTTTGCCTGGCAATTCACTGCCAATTAGTGATTGGCAAGTTAATTCGTCAAAAGTTGAGGATATTGTGGCTTTCCTTGCTGTTACATAGAATTTTCCTGTTTCAGCGGATTTTACCATTTCAATTCCTCCTTGAAGTTCTAAAACAAAGAATACTTTTCCTTGTTCTGTTTGTCTTTGTTGATAGTTTACAATTCTTACCATCTTTTTAAGTTTTTGAGTTAAACATTAAAACTTTGTAAGTACAATCATAAACCTAAAGAAAACTATAACTATCACCTTATGTTTTCTCAGGCTATAAAATTTTACTTGCTAGTGATGGGTGGGGGTATTGAGATTGAGTTTTAGGTGGGGGTGTATTTGGATAGGGTAGCTAAAGCTTTTATTAAAGCACTAAAAAAAAATTTTTTGTGGATTTTTTTTAAATACCTTTACTGAAACCTCTATTAAATGAATGTAAAAAGAACTGCATATTGTCCATGTGGCAGTGGTAAAATATATAAAAAATGTTGTGCTAATATTCCTAAAAAAGACAGAGTATTTGAAGACGAACTTGTTAATTATATAAGAAATTCAAATGCTATAAGGCTTTTAGAATTTGTTTCTCATTTACAGTTAATACCTGAGAATAGCACTAAAATAATTAGATTAGAAAGGATACAACATAAGATTATTGAAAATCTCCACAATAAAAATTTTCACATCGATAATGATTATAATGTTTTCAAAAAGATTGTTGACAAATATTATCCTGACGATTACAATGAAGACCCATCAGAAAGTTGTTTTTCAGAAAACTTAATGTTTTTCAATGGAAACAATATAGTTTTTCCTGGTATAACGAGTAATGCAACAGAGGTAAATCAATTAATAATAAACACAGTATATCATAGAGAAAATGATATTTCGCAGGATTGTAAAAACCACATCAATATTGGTTGTGATTTTTCTTTACAAGTTCATGATAACATTGCAAAAAAGCTAAATATAAAGAGGTATATGTTTATTGATGATTATAGAGGTAAGATTACTTTTCCTCAAAAGCATGAGATGGATAAGCATATTGGACTTTTTACCTTTTCGAAGATAGAAATAGAGCAAAGAGCTTCAGAAATGAATTTAAAATTTAATCCAATTTTGGATTTTGTAATAAATCAAGAAGCATTGAAAAACGTGAAGCCTCATGATACTGAATTTTTAAAACATCCTTTTATTGACTTTGATGACAATTATTATTTGGCTCTTCCTTCATCTCAAATGTATAGTTTAAACGTTTTTTTAAAAGAAAGGTTTGTTCAATATAATAAAGTTGATGAATTCAAAAGAGCTCTAACTGCTATTAGTAAAGGAGAAGGCGAGCTTGTGTTTACAAAGATGGGATGGAAACATGCAATGAACTATCAAAAATTGATTGATGCTGAATTTGAAGTTTGGAAATTTGATGAAGACAAGTATGCGATAGTTAATTATATAATTGGTTCAGATAATTTGGGTAAAACTCAAAAAATTGAAAACTTTATAGATGAGAATGGAGGTGACAATCAATTCATGGTAATTACTATACACTCACCATTTGATTTAGAGAGTCCTTATGGTGTAAGGCAAGAGATAGTTAAAAATGCAAAATATCAAATGATTGTCGGATTGCAAGATTTGAAAAGAGCAATGGTTATTTGGAAATTGAAGCAACTTGATTTATGGAAGTACCTTAAGGCGAAAGAAAGGGCTGAAAGTAAAAATTTAAACCTTTCACCGGCTTTTTCTTTACTAACATATATGTCGTACTATAAGAGAAATGAAAACTCTTTTTTTCATAGCGATGACAAAAAAGTTGACTATTTGCATTTTACATTTGATATTCAAGGAAACAAGGTTATAGAATCTTTACAAAAAGAGGATAGACATCTAGCATTAATTTTTACTGATGATGGTTTGATGTATACTCCAGTTAGTAAATATGATGTACTTGCACATGCGCCAATTTATTTTTCAGATACAGTTGTAAACGGAGAATTAAAACTAATTATAGAAAAGTATGAGTTTCCAATATGGATTGTTAATAATATTGCCTATGATTGGGAGTGTAAAAATTTCTTGGATGCTATTGCTTATTGGCTAAATGAATTTTCACCAACTTTAAATTCTTTCTTTATAGGTTTACCAAACATGCCATTGACTATTAGTATATCTCTAGACGAAGGGTTTAATAATTACACTTCTGAAGATTTTTTAAAAAATAAAAAATCAAAAGTTAATTTTCAATTTACACTAAATGAAAAAATTAATCAACTTTCTATTCTTATCCCATCTGTATTAAATAATTTGATAAAAGAAAACAATAACAATGGTGAAAAAATGCTTATGCAAACTGTTTTAAAAGGTTTAACGGAGTTAATAAATGAAAACTTTAATGTAAAAATAGAAGTAGATATACAGAATATTATTGATAAACATATGTCTTCAGAAATGGCTAAAATGATTGTTGCAGGTAATACCGCTGAAAATATTAAATTAGACAATAGGTTTATTCCTAGTAGAACTTTTTTTCTTGATAAGGCCGATACATCAATTGTTTTAGAGGAAATGGTAGAGTGGATGCAAGTTGATATCCCTGAAAAAATACAAACTAGAAAAGAGAAAATTGATGTTTGTGTATTTGGGATAAATACCTTAATTGAAAAAGTAAGAGAAATTATTTCAAAGTTTGACTCCATAAGTCTATTGGAATTTGTTGCTCTTAGAAACGAGGTTTTGTTAAACGGGACATCATTCAAAAAAATTAGAACAGTGACATTTTATGAATGTTTTAAAAACTATTTGGATACATTGAATGAGTTTGTTGAAGAGGATGCAAAAAACATTAGAACAGGTTTGTGTTTGAGATGTTTGATTGAGTTTATAGTTGCAGAACCTCATTATGGAAATAGTGTTCCGAACAATGATGATGTAGATATGCTAGTTGCTCTAGTAGATGAAATAATTTTTTTAGGTACTACTAAAGATATATTGTTTTTTGAATTAGATGATCCTGAAATGGGTAAATTACCTTCAGGAAGGTTAGGGATTCAAAAAGATTATTTCAGTAAGTTAAATGAATTTTCTCTTGAGCATAAAAAAGATGAGCATTTTGAATATACTGAATCATTTACTTTTACAAAAATTATGGATGATAACCTACAAGAGGATGAGCAATACTATGAAAAAGTTGATGAAATTTTTAATATCGAATTTGGAATAGGGATTTTTAAAATTAAAGTTCTTCTTGATGAACTTGCCAAATACTGTTTTGAAGAAAAAAAATCTATATTAACCATAAAAGAGAAAGATTTTCTTAAACTTTTGAAAAGTGAATTTAAACTAACAATAGCAGAAACCGAATCTTTAATAAATAATTTTATTTTAAATTCCAGAGGAAATATAAGCATTCCGCCAAAAGGATATGATTATACAGATATTTTCCCTTGGAGATACAATAGGTCATTGTCGTATTTATTGAGACCAATAATAAAAATTAAGAATGTTGAAGGCTCAAACATGTTCATTCTTAGTGCTAGACATTTAGCTGCTGCATCTGAAAACTTCATGGCGGTATTTTTTGATGGGAGTTTAAAAGTAAATAAGGATTTAAAAAAGATTAATTCTTTGTTGGCAGAAAGAAACAACATAAAAGGAAAACACTTTAGAAACGAGGTTTGCAATTGGATGAAAGATTATACTTCTTTAGAGGTTGTACCTTATGAGTTTAAAATACCCGTTAAGGGTAATGAAAAAAACTATGGAGATGTAGATATTTTAGCTTTTGACAAGACTAAAAAAATTATTTATTCTATAGAATGCAAAAACACTAAACAAGCAAAAATCATATATGAATTTCAAAGAGATGCTAAAAACTACATAAATAAGCAACTACCTAAACATATAACTAGAAGTATTTGGTTAGAAAAAAATCTTGCTTTTTTAGGTTCAAGATTTCAATACGATTTTTTGGAGTTTAGGGTTGAATCATTATTAATATCATCTTATCAATTACCAGTTAAAATAACTGAGAATATTGAAGGAATAAAGATTATTTCATTTAATGAGATTAAAAGAAAAAAATATTTTAAGTAATATCTAAACACTAACTTGAGTTGGCGCAGAAAATTTTTGTATTAAATCTTTCAGTCTATCTAAAAGTATAGGTTTTGTTAATATATCGATGAAGTCTAACCCTTTATTTTTCAAGTTCTCTTTTACCATATTTCCAGTAAGGACAATTATCTTTTTATAATTATTTTTTAATAAGTCATCAATAACACCATACCCATCCTTATCACTATTTGAAGAGAGTTCTATATCCACAAACACTACATTGTACTGACTAACATTTTTAAAATCAGTAAAATTTTGAGATTTTTCTACATATTTTATGTCTAATTTATTATTAAAATCAAGCATGTTGACATCATTAAAGGCATCTTTAATACCTGATATTTCGTTTTCAAAAATTAGTATTTTCATCTTGATTTAAATTTAATTGTATTCTTAATGTAAAAGTTTGTTCTTCTTTATTGATTATTACCTTATTATTAATGTTTTTCCTCCTTAGCAATAACCTAATGAAATTAAGACCATGTGTCTTTCTAGCGTATATCTGATCATTATCTTTTAAATTATATAATTGCTCTATTTCCAATAATTCTGATATTTTTTTGTCGTAATCTTTTATCTTATTAGTAAAGTCTATTACTAATATATTATTAACGATAGTTATACCTACTTTATTTTTACCTTCCTCCGAATACTTACTAATATTTTCAGTTATATCTGAGAAAACAAATTCAAATAGCATTTGATTGTATTTTATTTTTTTGTTTTCAAAATTTTCAATTTCAATTACAACGTTATCAGTATTTTGAAAATGATAAACCCAATTTTTCCTTAAATCATCAATAATATCTTTTACAGAAAATGTGACGTCTTCTTGACTAATTATATTATCTACTCCTTTAATTAATACTTCTGCTTTACCAAGTATTATTTCAATCTGCTTACTATTGATATTGTTCCTCAGCCTATTTTCTATGTATTTTATTTTCTCGGGGGTATTATATTCTTCCCTTTGATTGAAATATCTATGAATTAAATCTAATGACGCTGTTATTGGACTTAATTTATTTTTAACAAAATGTAAAGCATTTTGCGCATCCAGAACGTAAGTAATTTTTTGTTTAAAAATTTTAGTTGTTTGAGTGTTGTATTCTAACAATGTATTAGAAACGTAAAACACTCTTGTTATATATTCAAAAATTGGTCTAAGTTTAGTGAGAGCAAATTCACCCAGAAATTTATTTTTACCATTCAAGGATATTAAAAAAAAATATTCTTTATCTCTTATGATATGTTTGGTCCAAAAACATGATTCGTATAAAACATTATCAATTAATACCTTGTCTTCAATTAGTGTACAAACTTTTTCAGACAATTTTTCTTGTAATTTAATGAATCCTGCTTCAGATACAATATTTTGATTTATCACAAATTTCGACCCTTTGACTAAAACTAACCTATTGTTGGACTTAATGAATAAAAATAACTCTTTGATATTCAGAAAACTTAAAGCCCTTGACTTATTGATTCCTTTTACTGCATCGTTTAAAATTCTGTGGCTAATGTTTTCATTAAAAGTATCAACATATGTCTCACCAATTGAATTAATAATTTGCTCATTAAGACGAAGAAAACTGTTTCGAATTGTGTAGATAAAGTTAAATAAATAAAATAATAATGGAATCAGTTGGTGAGTTAAATTAAATTTAAAATTATCAAGAATTAACAAATCTAAATGAAAGAAAAATATGAAATATAAAATGTTCCCATTTTTATTAGAATGATTCTGAATGTTAGATAATAAAAGTATGAATGGCAGATAATTTAATAAAATTCCTATATTCTTTCCCTGTAAGCAAATTGTTATTAAAGTCAAGTCAAAAACCAGTCTTAATATACCTCTATACTTTATCCAACAATATTTGTAATTTATAATTTGTATTACTATGTAGCCCAAAAAGAATAGAAAATAAGTCTCCTTAGTATATAAATTTTTATTAAAAAACAGTATTATGATTAAACAAAGCACAAGAACCAATCTTAACACAAACGAGTTAATCTTTCTTATATCGTAATCAATATCACTTATTGTCATATCATGAAAGTTTAATTTTATTTAATAATTCCTTTATCAAAACATTAACCAATATTAAAACAAAGAAAACCTTCAATATTACGAGTAGGAGAACTCCAAAAAAATTATATGGCTTAATATCCATCTTATTGTCAAAGTCAAACAAGTAAAGCAGTATGTTACCTATCTCATTCCAAAATTTTGAAGAACTTATTGTAATTCTTTTTATTTCTAGTAATTGAAAGCAATCAAAATAAGCAGGAAGGAATATGAGATAACAAATGAATAAGTAGGAAAGTATTGAAAGTATTAATGTATATAAATTGTATGAGGTAGCTTTATAGAGTAATTTAAAAAAATGATATATAACTCTTTTAAGCTTTTTAATAGATTCTAAACAACATTTCATTTCTAGAATAGCTAATTCTTGTAGCCATTTTTTAGCTTCATCTTCATTTCCTTTTTTCGCAAGTGTCTTAATCAAATATTGTATAAGTTCTCTTTGTTGGAAACAATCAAATCCGCTAATTATAGTTGAAACTGTTTCAATTGATAAACTATTATAATTATATCCTTTTAAGTGAAATGTTTCCGAATACAGTTCAAATATTATTTTTAGATCTTTAAAGCCATCTGAATTGAGATAATTAGGATTCAACCTTTTATTTCTCTGAAAAGCAGTAAACAAAGAGTTAAATTGGGCATCTACCACCTCTATTCTCTCTCTAATTTCATTTCTATTTGAAGTAGTGCTGTTTGTCATAATGTAAATTATTGTTAAAAATAATAATTTTATCCTTAAATAAGATACTAAGACTAAAAATAGTATTTGTAGATTAACTTTAATTAAAAAGCCCAGACTTAGGTTAGTCTGAGCTTTTATTAACTCAAAAACCAAGCATAGTCAGAATTACTATCACTCAGTGCTTTTGAAACACCTTTAGCAAGTTCAAAGGCATTAACTCCTCTGTTAAGGAATGTATCTAGGTATGAAGACTTATTTGAACCTGTAAGAAGATTGTAAAACTCCCACATGCTGATTTGACCATTGGCATCTCTACAGAAGCTTTCATCTTGATAATAGTCTTTGGCTATGGTTGAGAAATGGCTATCATTTAGTAGTAATTCTGGCAGTAATGATTTTTCATTTTTAGGTAGGTACTGATATAGCCTTCCTTTACCAATTAATTGAGCAAAATCTCTCTCACTAAGGGAATAGTTCAATAGTTCTTTCATAGCTTCAAGGTGCTTTGCCGCATTGTAATTTCTGATTACAGACATTATTTTATCCTCTAGGTCTGTGCAGTTCATTGCTCTAATTTCACTCTGAAAACCATCTGTATTGATGCACAGGTTACAGCATACCATATTTTGAAAACCTACAAAAAACTTGAACTTTTCATAGGTTTTTTTGTTGTAGAGGTTTTCCAAATTATAGGCTCTAACTCCACCTACAGTTAATGATAGCCTATTACCATTGATGTTTTCCGAAATACTAGGAATCCTGATAATAAAAGCCATCCTTTCATAGTAGGTTGTCCTTTGATGGTCTTGCAAATCTTTAGCAGGAATATGTAAAGCATCAGGAGTTCTACCTTTAATTTGATGACTAACCCTTATTTCAGGAGAATCAAACTGTTCATTACCAAAGATTGTTTTTAAGCTTGATAAAGCTGTTTCAATAAACTCTTGATGAGAAATTGTTATTTCATTGTCTTTGGTAAATACAGGAATAACACATTGCTCTTTTAAATAAGAAAGGCTAATCTCTTCTGAGTTAGCCTGTATAAAAGGAGTCTTTGATGTATTTGTGTTTGATTCGTGAATACCTATAGGTATAAAGTTATTATTATCTATAGGTATATGCGTTTCTTGCTCATTTTTAATGGGGATAAGTGCCATTTCCATTGGTTGATATATTAGAGGTTAATTTATTTAGGAGGTCTCTTTTTGAAACAAAATCTTGCTCAATTGTTTTAGCTAAATCCAAGTTTGTGTTATACAAATCAGTAAGCTCCTTGATGTTATTACATTCAGAAATCTTAATCTGAAGTTCTCCTCTTGTCATAGTACTATTACACCAATCTAAGATTTTCTTTCCTGTATTGGAGTTGATAATGAATTGAGGTTTACCTTCAAACAATAAAGTTCTATCTTTAGATGATACAGCAAAATGTTTACTGTCTATATCAAAAACTATAGTAAACTCATAGCTGATTTCATCTCTCTGAATAGCTTTTAAGCCAACTTTTTCAGGAACCATTTTACCATTTCTTTCACTCAATACATAATCTTGTTTTACTCGCATTGTAGCTATGAAGTGTACCTCGCTTTGTAAAATCTTATCTACAAAAGCTTTTTCCAAAGGTTTTATCTTAGCCCAATTTGTGAAAGAGTTTCCTTGAAGGCTAGCGTGGTAGTCTAACAGGTAATCCCAGCAGTGGGAGATACTGTCTAAAATAATGACTTCCATACCTGCTTTCATACATACATCAATTGCTTCAATGTATCTTTCAGGTGAATGTGGATTGTCAAGTTTAAGAACATTGTAATTACCTAAATGGGAATAGAGGTTGCTACTTCCACTTTCACTATCTATAATAGCTACTTTTGACAAATTTCCATTTGTCAAACCTTGTGCTAATAATAAAGCACTCATTGTTTTTCCTGAACCACTTGGTCCTTGAAGTGCCATTTTAATCTTGGCTTTTTTTCTTTCTGATTTTTTTAATTCCATATTGATTTTTCTTTTTTAGGTTTTTAATAATTTTTGAAAGCCATCAATGGAAATCCCCTAATAAAAGAGAAACACTTTTGTAATTATTTTTTTATATTCATATAAGATTATATGTATATTATACAATTATCAGCGGATTTCCTCCTATGTAAAAAGGGAGTGAAAAACTCCCTTTTTACAGTATGCATTTATTTTTTTATCTATTATTGACTTCTTCATTTTCTAAAGCGGGTTTGAGATACTCTGAAATTTTCTCTGTCATATCTAAGACAAACTCTGTTTTGAAAATTTCGGGTATAACTTCAACTATTTTTTTTGCTTTCATTTTGTAAAAAGTAACTTGTGAAGGACCAGTTTTTATAGAGCTTGTTATTATCTCGGTTTCCAAAAACCCCATACTGTTGAACTTTTTGATTATGGATTTTGCCCTGTCTTTACTTATTCCGAGTTCTTGTTGAAGCTCACTAAAGGAATAAAAAAATTTTTTATAGCCAAACCGCCTAAACTTGATTATCAAGGTTTCAAAAAACACTCTCTCATCACAATTAATTTTGGTGCTATCATACTTCTGAAATGTCAAAAGGCGTAACCCGAAAATTGGGTCATAATCAAATACTAAATAGTTTAAGGCCTCACTATAATCTGTCATTTCATAATTTTTATTCATGATGACTTTTGCGCCAGCATTTAGTAAAGGAGTATAGTCTTGACCATCTCTAGGTTTTTTGTAAATAGGAAGAAGAGCATATTTTACAGTACTACCATCTTCAAAGTTTTCACTAAATGTTAGATTGAGGTCATAAAGAGGTATGTCATCCCCAAATTCATATTCTTCCTCTTCTTCCTCTTCCTCCTCCAAATAGGGTTGGTTTAAAGTTTCTTCATCACTTTCACTAATTTTACTTTTATTGGTGTTATGCTTTACCATTTCATCATCAGATGTAAATCCGTAGTTTAATAGTTCATCCATGATTAGTTTTTTAATAGGGTTAAACACTCCAAAACTTCACTCTTTTTATAGTATCTTTTATTACCAATACCATAGCATTTAAGTTTGCCTTCTTTTGTCCAATACCATAAAGTAGTTGAATCAATTTTTAGAAAGCGAAATGTTTCTTCTCGGGTTAGAAGAGTTTCATCATCTTTCTTTTTTAGAGCTTCATAGATACCATCTAATTGTTCTTTGATTATTGACACAATAATATCCTTGAATTGATTTATGTCAATATTTTGTACATTAACTGTATTCATGTTTATAATTTTTTAAATTTTAAACAAAATTCTTGATGCAGTCATTGACTTAGCTCTACGATATTGAAGAGTTTACTCTACGAAGTTTATTTTTTTTTAAAAGTTAATTCAAAAAGGGAGTTAAAGTTTGTTTCCCTAAGTGGGGATTTTGATAAATTATAGGTTTTTAAACTACTATTTATTTCTAGGTGTAATGGATATTCTGAAATATAAGTTTTAAAATTTTCAGGTTTTATGTGCTGATGGATGAGCTTCATATCATACATTTTTCTGTAAATAAAGCTAACTTCTACAAGTTTGTTTTTTGTTGATGCAATGTACTCATCATAGTATCTCATAAACAATTCTTGAGCTTTTTCGCATATAAAGACGTGAGTTTCATTTTTTGTTATTAAGTAATCAGGTTTCAAACTAACTTTTTCATTTAAGAATTTAGTTTTTTCTTTTTCTTGATTTAATATGATCCTCTTAAGTTCAGGGTGAATTAGATCAAGAAGGTTAGAATTAGAATTTGATTTAATTGAATTTAAGTTTAGTCCTAAGAAATCTGAAATTGACTTATCAACATCATCATAGTTATTTAAAAACTCTTCGCTTCTATCATTAAAAGTGTTTATAAACACCCTAGCACTACAGAAACCCCAATAGTAATTTTCTTGCTTACTAGTTTGATATAGTTCTGAAAAGAGTAGCTTAATATTAAGTCTAATTTCTTCTAGGATAATCTCTTTATGTTTTTCATCATTGAAATAATTCATATGAGAAGTATCACTACTTTTAAACTCTTTAGAATTCCTGTAAACAAATAAGCCAGAAGTTATTTCAGAATACTTTTCAAATTCTTCAAATAATTCTTTCTCTAATACTTTTGACTTCATTTCAATAAAAATAATTTGATAATGACTTAGCTCTATCTGTTTGACTCTTTCCAATATAGTTTAAAAACATCTTTTCAGATTGATGTCCTGTAGCACTCATTATTAGAGGTGTTGGGATGATACCATAAAAATTTGTAGCAAATGACCTTCTACCAATGTGAGAAGTAATAAGCTCATATTTTGGATATACTTTTTTTACTTTTCTATTAATTTTTGCCTCTAATTTTGAACCATTAACTGATTCTGTTATACCAGCCTTTTGTACTACAAGTTTAATGTATTTATTGTACTTTACATCTGAAATTCCTCTTGGGAAATCACCATTTCTCTTATTGAGAATTTTAATTACCTCTGGATGCAAAGGTAACGCAATATTTTGGTTTGTCTTTTTTTGAGTGAACTCTATGTAAGTAACTGTTTTTTCTCCTTCTTCAATTTCACTTCTTGTTTTAGTCTTATCAAACAACATAAAGTCAGAAACTCTTTGACCTGTATAGCAGCTTATAACTAACCAATCTCTAGCATTGTCTAAGAAGTCAGGTAAATTTTCAAGTTCAGATATTTTTTTTATTTCTTCAAAGTTCAGATAGATAATGCTGTTTTTCTCTTTTTTTAGTGACCAGTTAAAGATTTCTTCGTTAACATTTAATGAAGTTTTAGCATGTCTGCAAATGGTCTTTATGTTGGTAAAATCCACCAAAATAGTATTTTGATTATACTTTAGGTCTATAAGAAATCTTTTAAACAGGTTTAACTCAGTATTGTCTATAGATTCAATAGCTAATTTTCTTTTTAAACTTTCTTCGTATTTCGCAATTTTATTTTTTGTTGTAACCAACTTCTTTTTAGTGTTCCTGTTAGTTATGAGTAATTCAATATAATAGTCAAAGTATTCAGTTATGAAAATAGGTGTTTTGGGTTTGGATTCAATAGGATTGTAAAATGTTTCAATTTGGTATTCAAGCCAATCTTTAGTTATTAGCTCAATATTTGTAGAGTTAAATTTGTTTAGAACATGTGAAGTTAAGTCATTCATTGCCTTTCTTAACCTTGATTGTTCATTTAGTAGATTTATATCCTTTAGGTTTTTATGGTTTAGGTGTTTAGTCCAAAACAATTTCTCAATCATAATTTTTGAGTTAGCACCTATTACAATGTCTTTACCCATATACCTAAACAATAGTCTTATGTTTAATTCTGCATTATTCTTGGTTGACCTGTATAGAAAATTAATTGTAGCCATAAGTAATTTGTATTAATCAATACAAAGCTAATTTCTGTACAGTTCTTGTACGGCAGTGTTCAAATCAGTTAAATCTAGTTCAAAAGCTAAAGGGTAAAATAAGTAGTCTTAGACCTTATGAAGTATTGAAAATATTGAAAGTTTCATTACTTTTAGAGGTTTCACGTCAAGTTGCTTTTTGTATAGAAAAGATTCCCACTCCGGGTACAAAACCTCTCAGAAATGTGAGGTTTTTTTATTTCAAAATTCAAAATTCATCGTTTGTTGTTCAACATTTTTTTGAATGCTGAAGTTTTCATCACAACACAAACTCCACTCGTGTTCCGACAGCATTTTTATTCTCGTCGTACAAATCAATAAAAGTAAATTGGTAATTGGAATGGTTTTTTTGGTTGAAGTGACTGATGCGCTCGTTGGTGAATTGCAGTCCGAGTGATTCTCTTTTGTATGATTTTTTGGCAACATTTTCTTGAGCACGTTTACGCCCGATGCCATTGTCAGTGATCGATAATTTGGTGGTATTTTTTTCTTGCGAAACGTCAATAGTAATGGTTTTTTCACCTTCTTTCAACATCAATCCGTGCCACAATGCATTTTCAATAAACGGTTGTAAAATCAGCGCCGGAACCTTAATTGACGCTAAATTCAAATTATTTCGATTCACAGTGAAATCAATTTTTTGATCAAAACGGATGTTTTCAATGCTCATGTAGAGTTCAATGATTTCGAGTTCTTCTTCCAATGAAATGCTATCAGTACGTGAACTTTCAAGTATTTTTCGAATCAATTTAGAAAATTTGTTCAAATAGTACACCGCTTTTTCTTTATCGTTTTCAATCAGATACACTTTAATCGAATTCAGCGCATTGAAAATAAAATGCGGATTCATCTGACTGCGCAGCGATTCTAATTTTAAAAGCGAAATTTCGTTTTCAAAACTCAGTCGCAATGAGTTCAACTTTTCATCTTCTGATTTTTGTAAAGCCAGTTTTAGCTCGCCTACTTTTTCGGCCAATTCTTTTTCTAATTCTTTTTGATGATTTTCTCTAAGTAATTGGTTCTCTCTTTGCTCTTCAATAATACGTTGCTGGGCGTTCATTTTTTCATCGTAAATCAATTTCACTTTATAACCCAAACCTAAAATAAACACGATCGATTCGAGTATGATTCCGATGTAAAAGAAATTCAAAGGTTCGGTTCCACTCGCATGAGCATACGAATCATAAAGAGAATAGTAAGCGAAGAAATTGTAAAAAATAACACCAACCACAATAAAATAACCCAATTTGTTAGGGATTTTTAACGAGATGTACAACGCATAAATCACAAAAACCGACATCGACGGAATAAAAACGAAGAAAAAATAATGGTTAAAAACAGGATGATTTTGGGTGAATATGGTGTAGGCGAAAAGCACCGAAGCAATCGAAACTTGGATGATCAGAAAACGATGAAGGAGTTTGTCGAATTTTGGAAAATGCACTTTCATATCAAGAAAGGCGCGGTAAAACATAAACAACATTGAGTTGTAAATAACTTGCGAAAACCAATTGTAAGAAGCAAACGGACTGTTGGTTAATGGTTTTACGATTTCTTCAATATGAAAAGGAGTTTTGGTAAAAACATACGTCAATAAAAAGAAATTATACAATCCGTAATACAAAAAACTTTTTTGTTTCGATTGCATATAAATCAACATACAGAGCAAAAAATAAATTGCCAATCCCGAAGTCACAAAACTCCACAGCATGTAATATGTTTTGCTTAAAATTACCATTAAAGTTGATCTAAGAAATTGGATTTTTTGTTGCGCGAAACGGGTAATTTAACATGGTTGGACAACACCACAAAATCGTCACTTTTATGAAATTCTTTTACTTTATTTAAATTGATTAAATAAGAATTATGAATTCGGAAGAAATACAAATCCTGTAGTTTTTCCTCCATGAATTTTAGTTTTTGAGTGATGAAAATTTTCTCTTTGTTTTCGAGAAAAATGCTACAGTAATTCCCATCGCTTTCACAATAAACAATGTCATCCGGGTTCAAGAAAATAATTTTTCCATCGCACGATACACTGATTTTTTTGATTTGATTGTGGTTTTTCTGCACCATTGTTTCCAAAGTACGCTCTAAGCGATCGTGAATGGAGTGTTCTTCTTTGTGTTGGCGAATTTTTTCAATACAACTTTTCAAATCGTCTGAATCGATGGGTTTTAACAAATAATCCAACGCTTTTTCCTTAATCGCTTTGATGGCATATTGATCGTAAGCTGTAGTAATCACCACCGAAAAATGGCGGTTTTTGAACGAATCTAAAAACTGAAAACCATCCATTTCAGGCATTTCAATATCCAAAAAAACACAATCAACTACATTTTCGTTTAAGAATTTTTTAGCTTCCAAAGCATTCGAAAAACTGCCCAAAATAATAACATCATCACAAAAATTAGCAATTTCCCATTGCATGCTTTTGAGTGCGCTTTGTTCATCGTCGATAATAATAACTGAAATCATAATCCGTAAATCAATACCCTAAATGTAACATAAATTTCTATAACTGCTCTTGGTTTTGTACCAATGGTAGGATTTTCGAAGTAGAATGAACTAAAAGTTGTACGAATGGTTGTGTTTCAAGAAAGTTTTAAAAAGCGGACAATGGATAAGTTTTAGACTTTTTTTTACCAGAAATACACAATTTTCTACCAACGATACAATTGCAAATAAACCACACTATTTCTATGATTATTTTTAATGTAAAATCAACAAACAATCATATTGAAAATCAGCATCATGAAAAAGACTACTATTTTTCTATTACTATTTTTCACCACAATCACAATGCGAGCGCAAGTCGGAATTAACACCACAATTCCGAATGCTCAATTGGATATTCGTTCGAGTAATCAAGCAACACCTACCAATACCGATGGAATTTTAATACCGAAAGTGGATACTTTTCCCGCTACTAATCCAACAGCAGCACAGCAAGGAATGTTAGTGTATTTAACCACTACATCAGGAACAGATTTACCTGGGTTTTATTATTGGAATAATGCAACGGTTGATTGGATTCCGTTAGGAAACGGAATCAATAACTGGACTACTACTGGAAATACAGGAACCAACCCAACAACCAATTTTATTGGAACCGTAGATAATGTCGATTTGATTTTTAAACGGTTTAATGTGCAGGCAGGGAAAATAGCAAACAGCAATACTTTTTTTGGACGTTTAAGCGGAAGCGTGGCAACAGGAAACAACAATACCTACATCGGAACCGAAGCAGGTAGAGATAATCTGGCTGGTCAACAAAACGTATTCATCGGACGACGCGCGGGAACATTCGGAACTACTGGCTCCGATAATATTTTAATAGGAAATGGGGCCGGAATTTTAAATGAAGCCAATCAAAATTCTTTTATTGGCTCTTTTTCAGGAAACGGAACGTCTACTGGAGCAAACAACACTTTTATGGGCTATTCTTCTGGAGCTGGCAATGGAACAGGTAGTCAGAATGCTTTTTTTGGCAGTTTTGCTGGAAATGCAAATTCGATAGGAGTGGGAAATACTTTGTTAGGAACCAATTCAAATGTAGGTTCCAATAATCTTAACAATGCTTCTGCTATTGGTTATAACGCAATGGTAGCAGCCAATAATTCAATGGTTTTGGGAAGTATCAATGGTGTTAATTCGGCTACGGCTTCCACTTCTGTCGGAATCGGAACTACAATTCCAAGAGGTGTTTTAGATGTAACGTCTTCCGTTAATGGAGTATTAATTCCACGTGTAGCTCTAACTAGTACTCTTGTTCAAGCACCAATTGCTAATCCGCAAGGCGGACCTTTAGAAGTAAGTACGCTAGTTTATAATACAGCAACTTTAGGAGTAAGTCCAAATAATGTGTATCCAGGTTTTTATTATTGGAACGGTACCAAATGGATTCGTTTTGATGTAGATGGTGAAAACAATCCCAAATATTACGCAGCAGTTGGAGTAACACCAATACCAGCAATTCCAAATATTTATACACCATCACCACAAATGTCAATCACATTTACTCCAAAAGATGATGTTGTAATAGTACATTTTTCAGCCAATGGGTTTGCCTCATTTAGTGGGTGTCAAGAAAACCTTATTTTTTTTCAATTACTACTCAATGGAGTACCCGTTACGGGTTGGCAATCCACAGCGGAAAACCCATTGGGTGTTACCAATATTAGACCTGTATGGATGTCAAATATGCACATTCCAGTTACAGTTACTATTGGTGTTCCACAAACGATTTCCATCAATTGGATGACTCCTTGTAATGGTTTAGGAAGTGCTGTTGGAACGCCATTAGCTGCGGGTTCAGGTGGGGCTTATTATGCCAACAGAGTTTTAACGGTTGTCGACCCGAATGGCGGAGGCGGAATAGTAGGAACTCCACCAGTAACTACCAATATGTGGGCGTTAAATGGAAACTCAGGAACTAATCCTGCTTCGCAATTTATAGGAACTGTAGATAATCAACCACTTGTATTTAAAACAGGTTCTCTTGAAGCCATGCGTATTGACATTTTTGGGAATTTAGGTATAGGAACAGCACTTCCCACTTCGCCTCTTCATGTAGCTGGAAAAATTAGAATGGTAGACGGAACTCAAGCTAATGGGCGCGTGTTAACTAGTGATGTCAACGGAACTGCCACTTGGCGGAATGCTTCTGATAATGCTTGGGGTTTGACAGGCAATACAGCTACAAATCCTGCAACCCAGTTTGTAGGAACAGTAGATAATCAACCTTTAGTGCTTAGAACCAATAATTTGGAACAATTTAGACTAACCGAAACGGGTGATGTAGGAATAGGAACCACTACTCCGGTAGGTAATTTAGAACTGAGAAAACCCAATCCTATTTTTAGGGTGGCGGCAGATGATTTTAGTTCTAGTTTTTTACAACTTTATGAAATAACAGGCGGAAATCCTTTTGGATATCAGTTTCAATACGATGGCAATTTAGATAAATTGCATCTATGGAGTAAAGGTTTTGCAGGTAACGATGCCATTCGAATGACTTGGTTAAAAGATGGTAAAGTCGGAATTGGAACTGTCAATCCACAAGCACAACTAGAACTTTTAGATGATAACATCACTACCACTTCCACAACTCGAGGAAACCTACATGTGATGACAACCAATCCACAAGGGATTGACGTTGGTGCATCCATTACACTTGGTGGATACTATGATGATTTGGCCACCACTATGCGAGTTTTTGGTTCTGTTGAAGCTAAGAAAGCAAATGCTTCAAGTACCAGTAGTTCGGGATATTTGATGTTTAAAACCAATAATACTGGAATTCTAAGCGAGCGTATGCGGATTACCAATGCAGGTGATGTTGGTATTGGAACTGTTGCTCCAGGCGGACAATTTCAACTATCATTAGACGAGGGCAGAAAACCAGGCACCAATACGTGGACGATTGTTTCAGATCAACGACTCAAAACCATCAACGGGAATTATACTAAAGGATTGAACGAAATTCTGCAACTCAATCCAATTCGTTTTAATTATAAGAATGTAGGTGAGCGCACCTTTGAAAAAGAAGTTTTAGATACTGAATTTGCTGGATTTATTGCTCAAGAAGTGCAACCGCTTTTCCCAGATGCTGTAGGAACAGATGCGGATGGATTTTTGAACTTTAATATTCATCCTATTTTAATTGCATCAGTAAATGCGATTAAAGAATTGAACGCCAAAAATCAAAGATTAGAAGAAGAGAATCAACAATTAAAACAACAGTTGGAATTACTTTTAGCACAACAAAAAAATCAAGAATCACTCAATAAAACCATAGTCGAACGCTTATCAGCATTAGAAATTAAAAACTAAAATGAAAAAGATTTTTTACCTACTTATTTTTCTATTTTTTGCCAATACAATAGAGGCTCAAGTTGGAATTAACACCACAAATCCTGATGCACAACTCGATATTCGTTCGAGTAACCAAGCAACACCCACCAATACCGATGGAATTTTAATTCCAAAAGTAGATGCCTTTCCCGCCACGAATCCAACTGCGGCGCAACAAGGAATGTTAGTGTATTTAACTACAACATCAGGAACCGATTTACCCGGATTTTACTATTGGGATAATGTCACTGTCGATTGGAAACCAATAATTGGGAATAGCGTTGGTACACTCGACCAAGCCTATGATTTTGGTGGAGCGGGAAATGGAAGAACCATCACAGCTGATGCAGGCGCTGTAATCATTAATGGTACAGACGGTTTGGTTTCAACAGGAACAGATGGTAGTGGTGCTGTCGCTCCTTCAGGCGGCGGAGCAAAAATGATTTGGAATCCTAGAAAGTCGGCTTTTCGAGCGGGTCGTGTTACCACAAATCAATGGGATGATGTCAATATTGGTAGTTATTCGGTAGCTTTTGGTGACCGTAGCATTGCAAGTGGTTCTTATTCGTCTGCTTTTGGTTTGCTTTCAATAGCTAGCGGACCCAATGCAACTGCTTTTGGTTTAGGAACTAGTTCTGCAAGCGGAAGTACTTTTGCAGCGGGTTTTAATACTGATGCAGACGGCTATCTTTCAACCGTTTTTGGGGATAGTAATGCCGCTTCAAGTTATGGGGAAACGGTATTTGGTATTGGAGCGACAACCTATACACCTTCAGTTAATGGTGCTTTAAATTTTCGTGCCGCCAACGCCACCGACCGACTTTTCGTTATTGGAAATGCAATTGATGCAAATTCAAACGGTTTTGTTGAAAATCCAGAACGTAGCGATGCAATCATTGTATTAAAAAACGGACTCACTCGTTTACCTTCAACCACCAATGCAATGATTACGGCAGCTGATGGGAAGGCAGTAGTTACAAAGGAATATTTGCAAAGTTCGACTTCGGGTACACTCGACCAAGCCTACGATTTTGGTGGAGCAGGAAACGGAAGAACTATTACGGCTGATACTGGTCCGGTTTTGATAAGTGGAACAGATGGTTTAGTTTCAACTGGAACTTTTGGTACTGGAGCTTTAGCGCCTATTGGAGCAGGAGATAGAATGGTGTGGAATCCGAGAAAAGGAGCATTCAGAGCCGGAAATGCCGCAGGAAATGAATGGGACGATGCTAATTTAGGTCAATATTCTGCTGCGTTTGGTGCAAATCCAACTGCCAGTGGTACTTATTCATTTGCGATTGGAATTGGAAATACAGCCAGCGGAATTGGTTCTTTTTCTGCCGGGTTTAATGCTTTAGCGAGTGGCGACATGTCAACTACTTTTGGTTATGAAACAGTCGCCAGCGGAGAAGGAGCCGTTGCTTTTGGTAACAGTACTGATGCAACAGGTTTTTATTCTACAGCTTTTGGCTTTGGAACAACAGCAAGTGGAGTTAATTCTGCTGCTTTTGGTGTAAATTCAGTTGCTTCGGGTCAGAACAGTATTGCATTCGGACAATCAGCAATAGCAAGCGGTCAATCCTCAACTGCATTCGGGCAATCCACAAGTGCAAGTGGTCTTTACGCAACAGTGTTTGGTCAATCCAACGGAGCGAGTGGAAATATTTCAACGGCTTTTGGCCTTGGGAATTCAGCAAGTGGAACTTTATCCACCGTTTTTGGGGATTTTAATTCTTCATCGGGTAATTTTTCGACCTCTTTTGGTAGTTCAAACAACGCGACGGGCATGTATTCAACCGTTTTTGGGCAAGGCAATGAATCATTTGGTGAAGTTTCTACCGCATTTGGGCAAGGTACAGTAGCTATTGGAGAAAATTCTTTGGTTGCTGGAAGAAATAATCAAGCAGTTAGTTTTGCCGAAACTGTTATTGGAATTGGAGCAACCTTTTATTCACCTTCATTAAACGGAAATACACAATTCAGAGCCGCTAATGCAACTGATCGTTTGTTTGTGATTGGAAATGCAATTGATGCCAATAACAATGATTTAGTTGACTTTGCTGAGCGTAGAGATGCTATGGTCGTTTTAAAAAATGGTAATACAGGTTTAGGTACATCAACACCACTGAACCGTTTGCATGTAGTAGGTAATATTAGAATGGTAGATGGCAATCAGGCAGCTGGACGGGTTTTAACGTCTGATGTTAATGGAGTTGCGACTTGGCAAAACGCCTCAGCCAATGCTTGGGGATTGCTAGGAAATGCTGGTACTAATGCCACCACCAATTTCCTAGGAACTACCGATAATATTGATTTAGTTTTTAGAAGAGGTAATATTATTTCGGGTAGACTCGGCGATAGCAATACTTTTTTTGGCAGAAACAGTGGAGTTGTTAATACAGGCACTTCCAATACTTTTATCGGAGAACGTGCAGGTATTGCAAATGCTTCGGGTAGTTCAAATACCTTTCTTGGTCGACTAGCTGGAGCCAATGGTGCATCAGGAAATGACAATACCTATTTAGGATATGCTTCGGGACTGAATAATACGGGTAATAGTAATCTAATGCTTGGATCTTTTGCCAGTCAAAACACATCTGGAAGTTTTAATGTTTTTCTAGGTTCTAGCGCGGGTTCCAATAATACAACAGGGTCAAGAAATACAACCATTGGATTCCAGTCCGATGTAGGTGCTGGAAATCTTACCAATGCAACTGCCATCGGGAACTTAGCCCAAGTAGACGCAAGTAATTCTTTGGTGTTGGGAAGTATTAATGGTGTTAACGGATCTTTGGTATCAACTAATGTGGGTATAGGAACAACCTCTCCCTTGACAAGACTGGATGTTGTTGATGAAAATACTACCACTACTAATTTAACTTACGGGAATTTACATGTTCGGTCGAATAATGCTCAAAATATTGATGTAGGCGGCGCTATAACTTTAGGAGGATATAACGATGACACTATGTTACAACCACGTGTTTTTGGATCTGTAGAAGGTAGAAAATCAAATGCAACCACAAACAGTAGCTCAGGTTATTTAATCTTCAAAACAAATAATGCTGGAACTTTAGCAGAAAGAATGCGTATAACCAATACTGGAAATATTGGTATAGGTACAACTGTTCCGGGCGGATTATTTGAATTGGCACTTGATCAAGGTAGAAAACCCGGAACCAATACGTGGACGATTGTTTCGGATCAACGACTCAAAACCATCAACGGAACTTACACCAAAGGATTGAACGAAATCCTACAGCTTAATCCCATTCGTTTTAATTATAAAAATATAGGCGAACGTACTTTCGATAAAGAAGTGTTGGATACCGAATATCCTGGTTTTATCGCTCAAGAAGTGCAACCGCTTTTCCCAGATGCTGTCGGAACAGACGCTGATGGATTTTTGAACTTTAATATTCATCCGATATTGATTGCATCAGTCAATGCAATTAAAGAGTTGAATGCCCAAAATGAAAGTTTACAAACGGAAAACGAATCACTCAAAACCGAACTCAATAAGCAAAAAGCCCTTCTCGAGTCAGTGTTACAACGCTTAACGCTATTAGAGCAAAAATAAAGTAGTTAGTAGTAGTTTTTAAAGTGATTAAATCCTCTTTCATAAAATTGAAAGGGGATTTTTTCATCTGTACAAAATAGTTAAAATTAAGGAAGATGGAATGCCCATTTTGTCCATTTCTGATGAATTTACAATTTTTGTTAATGGTCATTTCATACGCTTTTGATCACATACGTCACAATTCCCCAAATGATGAGGTTGTTGTCTTCAGTCACTTTAATGGGTTGGAAAGCACTATTTTCGGGCATTAAATACACACCGTCTTTTTCTATTTTGATGCGTTTTACGGTAAATTCACCATCAATAAAACAAACGGCAATTTTGTTGTTCTGCGGTTCAATACTTCGGTCAATGACCAAAACATCGCCATCGTCAATTCCGGCACCAATCATCGAAGTTCCCGAAGCTTTCGCATAAAAAGTAGCTTCTCGATTTTTGACTAAAACGTTATCCAAACTGATTTTGGTTTCATCAAAATCGGCCGCTGGCGATGGAAATCCCGCTTTGATTCCGCCCGCAATAAACGGCAGCTCGTTGCTGTTTTCAAAATCAGGAAGGAAGAATGTTATTTTATTTTTTGACATAATTTAACCGCAAAGGTGCAATGAAGCGCAAAGTTCACTAAGTTTTTTGGATTTTATGATGGTAAGACTGTACGATTTTAGGATTTTAAAAATTGAGATTTGAAGCTTATTTGTAATTTGTGTTTTTGTTTTTTGGAATTTTAACCTTAGCATTTCACCCTAAGTATATCGTTAATATTCGTGGTGTATTTAGGAGATAAATGCTCTTGTTTCATTGTCCAAGTACGTTCTAAATCTTGACTGGCCAATTTTATTTTGCGTTCGCCCGTGCGTTTGTGAAAATCGTCAATCACTTGCATTAATTTTTGGTGCTTCGGATTTTCTTCTTCAAACAAATGAAATTGCTTGGCGTTCTCCGGAATAATATCGGTCACAATCACGCCCGCTTTTTTATATATTTCACCTTCTTCAAACACTTTCTTCAGCATTTTTACAGCGACCGAACTAATCGTAATGTTCGAATTACTCGCAAACGGCAAGGTTTCCAATACATAAAAGTTATACCGATCGCGCTGCGTTTTGTATTTGTCTTTGCGCAAATACAAAATCACTCCGTTACAACATGATTTTTGTTTGCGTAATTTTTCGGCACAAACGGTTGCAAAAGTTGAAACGCGTTCTTTCATTTGGTCAAAAGTGGTGATGTTTCCAGCAAAACTGCGCGTAATGGCAATGTTTTTCTTGTCTTTCGGTTCTTCCATTTCCAACACCGATTTGCCTTCCAATTCGTATTTCAAACGCAAACCCACAACTCCCATTTCTTTTTTAATAAAGGCTTCGTTGTGCGGCTGAATAAAATCATATGCTGTTAATATACGCTGCATTTTCATTTTCTTAGTCAGTCGAAAACCAATTCCCCAAACGTCTTCAATTTTCGTCCATTTCAAGGCTTTGATTCGTTTTTCTTCCGTATCAATGACATAAATGCCTTGCGTGCGTTCTTGGTATTTTTTGGCAATTTTATTGGCTACTTTTGATAGCGCTTTCGTCTCAGCAAAACCTACACAAATCGGCAAACTCAACCATTTTTGCACCCGACTTTTCATCTGCAAACCGTAGTCGTGAAAATCGTCAATTTTCATTCCGTTAAAATTCAGAAATGCCTCGTCAATGCTGTACACTTCTACATTCGGAGTGAATCCTTCTAAAATTTTCATCACCCGATTACTCAAATCGCCGTACAAGGCGTAATTTGACGAAAAGACGTGTATATTTTTCTGCTTTAATTCATTTCTAACTTTAAACTCAGGCGCGCCCATCGGAATGCCCAAATCTTTGGCTTCATAACTGCGTGAAATGATACAACCGTCGTTATTAGACAATATAACAATGGGTTTTCCAATCAGTTGTGGCTGGAAAACGCGTTCGCACGAGGCGTAAAAATTATTGCAATCGACTAAAGCATACATAGTGTAAAAGTACAAAATTTGTAAGCGAGACAATTGTTAAAAATAGCAGTTGTTGATATGTTTTTAGGAGCAATAAGCTTGGGCTTTCTTGTAGTCGTCGTTCCCGCTTTCCCTCCAAGTTGTTCGTTCCTCACAAGCTTTCCGTCCAATCGGGGCTAGGGAAGAATCGTCTTTTGTGAAAATAGTAGTTCAAACAAAAAAACCACTCAAATTGCTTCAAGTGGTTTTTCTTATATAATTAAGGTGAATTAAATTCAGTTCAATAACGAAGTAACTAAAGTTGGATACAAACCAATTACTACATTCAATAAAATGGCTACTAAGGCAATCACATTGTATACAAAAGCATTACTGTGATTATCATCGGAAGCTTCTTTGGTATACATGGCCAAAATCAGTTTGAAATAATAGCCAATACTGATGATTGAGTTGATTACACCCACAATAACAACTACCAAATAACCCGCTTCAATCGTTTGGGTAAACAACATGAATTTGGCAAAGAATCCAGAGAAAATCGGAATTCCCGCCATCGATAATAACGATGCTGTTAAAATTCCCGCCATTATCGGATTGGTTTTTCCTAAGCCGTTAAAATTGGCAATGTCTTCGTTGTTTTTGCTTTTCGATACAAAAATAATTACAGAGAAAGCGGCAATTCCGGCCAAAGCATACGCAAAAGTGTAGTACAATAATGAACCCGCCGAATTGGAAATGCTCAACAACGTCATCAACATGAATCCGGCGTGCGATATTCCCGAAAAGGCCAACATCCGTTTTACATTTTTCTGACGCAATGCCATGATGTTTCCAACGGTCATCGAAAGTATCGAAACAATTAGAATCACAATTTGCATCTCATAAGTGATTTCGTGATTCAAAGAAACCATTAATTTGTACATGGCAGCAATAGCAACTACTTTTGCTAACGTGCTCATGGTTGCAGTAACTAACGCTGGCGCACCTTCGTATACATCTGGAGCCCAAAAATGAAATGGAACAGCTGCCACTTTAAACAACATTCCAATTAACAATAAAGCAATACCGATGTAAAACCAGCTTGGTAAACCAGCGCCACTTGATATATCGTAAATCTCTACGATATCAAAATAACCGGTTGCTCCGTAAATCAAACAGATACCAAATAAAATGATTCCAGAGGCAAATGAACCCATTAAGAAGTATTTCATTCCAGCTTCGTTGCTTCTTAAATCCAAACGACTGCTTCCTGCAAGAACATAAAGCGCAATCGAAAGCACTTCAATTCCCAAGAAAAACATCGCTAAATTTCCAAACGATACCATACAAATCGCACCCGAAAGCAAGAAGATTTTGATGGCGATATAATCGGAGAATTTGGTCGGATGATCTTTGTAAAAATCACTTCCCAACGCAATGATGAAAACGGTCAATAAAATGAATAAGGTAGAAAATGCAAGTGAAAATTTATTCACCACGATCATGTTGTTGTAATACGAAGCATCGCCAGTAAAACTGTACCATGAATATCCTAAAACAGCTAATAAACCTACAATAGATACAGGGATAATTGCTTTTCTAAAATTAAAAATTTCAGCTATTAGACAAAAAACGCCAAGTGCTATGATTGCTATTAAACTATCCATTATGATATACTGTTAATTTGTTGTAAAGTAGTTTCTATCGCAGGCGAAACCAAATCTGTAAACGGTTTTGGATACAATCCGAAGAACAACAGGAAACCAATAATTACTACTAGAGTAATGGCTTCATTAGTAGTTACATCAGCAAATATCTTTTCATTCGTGGCTCCTAACATTACTTTTTGGAACATTCGTAACATATAGTACGCACCTAAAATAATGGTCGTTCCACCAATCACGGCAAACCAAATATTCACCTGACTTAAACTGTACAATACGGTAAATTCTCCTACAAAGTTGTACGTTCCAGGTAAGGCTACAGAAGCCAAAACTAGAATCATAAACATGGAGGTGAATTTTGGGGTTTGTGAACGAATTCCGCTCATGTCAACAATTTCGCGTGTTTCATAACGACGGTAGATGATTTCAGCACAGAAGAATAACCCAACAATTACAAATCCATGTGCAATCATTTGATATACTGCACCGTTCAATCCGTCGAGTGTTAATGTGTAACATCCAGCAGCAATTAAACCAACGTGAGCTAGCGATGAATACGCCAATAATCTTTTGATGTCTTTCTGGCGTAAGGCAACAATCGAACCGTAAATTACACCTGCAATACTCAACCCAATTAAAATTGGCATATAGGTTTTAGCGGCGTTTGGCGCAATCGGTAACTGCCAACGAATAACACTGTACAATCCCATTTTTAGCATGATTCCCGATAAAAGCATAGTTCCAACGGTTGGTGCTTTTTGGTATACTTTTGCCTGCCAAGTGTGAAATGGAATAATCGGAATTTTGATCGCATAAGCTGCAAAAAACGCTAAGAATATCCAAGTTTGTTCGGTGTCGGATAAGTTTAATTTGTATAAATCGTCTAATAAGAAACTTCCAGAAAGTGTATATAAATAAGCAAATGCGATCAACATGAACAACGAACCTGCCAAAGTATAAATAAAGAATTTCAATACCGCTTTTTTGCGCTCATCAGCATCACCATTACCCCAAATTAATGCGATAAAATAAATAGGTAATAAGGCTAATTCCCAATAGATATAGTATAACAAACCATCTGCAGCCAAGAATGTACCTGTCATAGCAAAAGCCATGAATAATACTAAAGCGTAGAAGTTTTTAGATTTGGTAAACTGATTTCCAAAGGATGAAAATACAATTAGTGGAGTCAATGCAGTGGTTAACAATACCATTGCCAACGAAAGTCCATCTGCTTTGTAGGCAAAAATCACTTTCGGTACATCAATCCATTGAGTAAAATGGTTAATGTTGGTTCCGTTTTGGTATAAGTTCAATAGGTATAAAGTCACTCCAAATGCGCCTAGACTAAAAAGCAAAGCAATTTTTGAAGCCCATTTATCACCAGAAAAATAAGTTGCTATTGAACCAATAAAGAGTACTAATAATAAAGTAGTTACATCCATTGAGAGACTATTTTAACTAAAAATGTATATAAAAATAAATAAAAGATGATGGCAAAGAAACCGATTACAAAGGCAAACAAATAGAAACCGATACTTCCGTTTTGCAATTTTTTTCCTTTGTTTGCAATACCTACAGCCAATGTTCCTAATCCGTAAACCGATTTTGAAAGAGCAGGTTCTAATGTCGTTCTGAAGAAATTAGAAAGACTGTTCAATGGTTTTACGATTAAGAACGTATAGAATTCATCTACATAGTATTTGTTGTAAATTGTTTTTGAAAACCCTTGAATTTGGGCATCTTCAACAGGAACCGATTTTTGTTTCATGAATTTTGAATACGCCATACCAATTCCGATTAACGCTCCAGCCAATGCAACTCCCATCAATATGTATTCTTGCTGACCTAAAGCGTGGTGTTCGTGTTTGGTTTTTAAAATAGGCTCGATAAAATGATTCAACCACATACTTCCTGGTAAATTGATCAATCCGCCAACAGCAGCTAAAGCACCTAAAATGATTAACGGTAATGTGATTAAACTCGGACTTTCATGTAAATGATGTTTTTGTTCTTCGGTTCCTCTAAAGTCGTTGAAGAACGTCAAGTACATCAAACGGAACATATAAAACGCTGTCATAATTGATGCAACAGTACCAACAAACCAAAGAACTTTATTGTGTTCAAAAGCGACCATCAAAATTTCGTCTTTTGACCAGAAACCTGCAAAAGGGAAGATTCCAGCTATAGCCAAAGTAGAAATCAACATAGTTGCAAATGTAATGGGCATCGCTTTGCGCAAACCACCCATTTTTCGCATGTCTTGTTCGCCGTGTAAAGCGTGAATCACCGAACCCGAACCTAAGAACAAACACGCTTTGAAGAACGCATGTGTAATTACGTGGAAAACAGCTACAGTGTATGCGCCCATACCCAAAGCCAAGAACATTAATCCCAATTGAGAAACGGTTGAATAGGCAAGAACTTTTTTAATGTCATTTTGATATATTCCTATCGATGCAGCAACTAAAGCAGTGGTTGCCCCAACTACAGCAATAATGGTTTGTACATACGGAGCCAAATCAAACAAGAAGTTCATTCGCGTAATCATAAAGATTCCAGCAGTTACCATGGTCGCCGCGTGAATTAACGCCGATACTGGAGTTGGACCTGCCATTGCATCAGGTAACCAAGTGTATAAAGGTAATTGTGCCGATTTTCCGGTTGCACCAATGAACAAACACAAAGCAGCAATCGAAATTAAATGGTCAGCATTTACTGGACCTTTTACCATGATTCCTGATTGAATTAATGAATAATCCAATGAATTGAAGCAATACGCCAAAATGAACATTCCGATTAAGAAACCTAAGTCACCAATACGGTTCATGATGAAGGCTTTTTTAGCGGCGTTGTTATAGTCTTGATTTTTATACCAGAATCCGATGAGTAAGTACGAACACAATCCAACACCTTCCCAACCGATGAACATTACTAATAAGTTACTTCCAACCACCAACGTAATCATAAAGAAAACGAATAAGTTGAGGTAAGCAAAAAATTTGTGCATGTTCTCGTCATCGTGCATGTAGCTGATGGAGTATAAATGTATAAGTGAACCAATTCCAGTAACAAACAACAACCATAAAAGCGATAACTGATCAAGAAGAATTCCGAAATCCAATTTAAAATTGCTTACGGTTATCCAATCAAATAAAGAAACTTTAATAGCTTGATGCGATTCGTTTACTTGTAAAAAATAGATGATGCTGATGATGAAAGAAACCACAACAGCTCCAGTTCCGATGAAACCTGAAACCGATTTGGAAACTGATTTTCCGAAGAAAACATTGAATAAAAACCCAAAAAATGGGGTTAATAATAAAAGTAGAATTAAACTGTTTTCCATTTTGGGTTATCCTTTTAAATTTTTCAATTTCGAAATATCAATTGAACCAATATTTCTAAATACGGCTACTAAAATTGCTAATCCTACAGCAACTTCGGCTGCAGCAACTGCCATCGAAAAGAATACAAAAACTTGTCCTTCTGAATCTTGATGATAGGTAGAAAAGGCTACAAATAAAAGATTGACAGCATTCAACATGATTTCGATAGACATGAAAACAATGATTGAATTTCTACGGT
Organism: Flavobacterium sp.; assembly: GCF_035299245.1. Lineage (GTDB taxonomy): Bacteria > Bacteroidota > Bacteroidia > Flavobacteriales > Flavobacteriaceae > Flavobacterium. The sequence continues at coordinate 244,819 of NZ_DATGWY010000009.1, forward strand.
ACAACACTCCCAATACTCCGATACAGAACAGCAGAACTGAAAGGAATAAGTAGTTTTCGATGCCCACTTCATTTAAAATATTATTCATTTTATTCTTGTGATTTTTCTTTTTTAGACAATAACACAGCTCCAATCATCGCCACTAAAAGTAGGATGGAAGCATATTCAAACGGAACCATGTATTCGTTCAACAATACTTTTCCGAGTACTTTTATCGATTGGTAATCTTGACCTGAGATATCATATTCATCTACTGGAATTGGTTTAGAATTGACAAAAATGCCAATCAAAGCCAAACACAAAAGACAGAAAATAGTTATCGCCCCAATTCGCTTGATTCTTGGTTTGTGAACTTCGTCTTCTTTGTTCAAATTCATCAACATGATGGTAAATAAGAAGAGAATCATTATCGCACCCGAATACACAATTACGTGAACTATCGCTAAAAACTGAGCGTTAAAAAGTAAATAATGCCCCGCAATGGAGAAGAAACAAATTACTAAATAAATCGCACTGTGAATTGGTCTTCTAGTATAGATGGTTAAAAAAGCAGTCGACAAGGTTACCGCAGATAGAATGTAAAAAAGGATAAGAGCTGTTGACATAATTAATTCAGTTTTTTAGTATTTGCCATTGCCATTTCGAGTGGCATTACTAATTTATCTTTTCCGAAAATGAAATCTTCACGGTCGTAATTTGCAGGAACTAATTCTTTTGAAATGGTTAAATAAATAGCATCTTTTGGACATGCTTCTTCACACAATCCGCAGAAAATACAACGCAACATATTGATTTCATAAATTGAAGCGTATTTTTCTTCTCTGTACAAATGTTCTTCTCCTTTTTTGCGCTCTTCAGCTTTCATGGTGATGGCTTCTGCCGGGCACGAAAGCGCACACAAACCACAAGCAGTACAGTTTTCTCTTCCTTGTTCATCGCGCTTCAACATGTGTCTTCCGCGGTAAACCGGACTGAATGGGCGTACTTGCTCAGGATAATGAATGGTTGCTTTTTTTCTGAAAAAGTGCTTGATGGTAATCCACAAACCTTTAACAATTGCAATCAGGTACATTCTTTCTAAAAAAGTCATTTCCTTGTTAGAAACCTGCTTTTTTCTACCTGATAATGATATGTTTTGTATCGATGTTGACATAATTTCTTTCCTTAATTAAAAGCTAAAATGCAAATTCCAGTTATTACTATATTGATGATGGAAAGCGGAATTAATATCTTCCAACCTAAATTCATCAATTGATCGTATCTAAAACGTGGTATCGTCCAACGAATCCACATGTAGAAGAAAATGAATCCGCATATTTTAATAAACAATACAACAATTCCAAGCACATTTGCGATGTTGACACTCCAATTTTCAACTGCCCAACTCATTCCAGGATAGTTATAACCACCAAAATAAAGGATGGCTAAAATGGCTGAAGAGATGAACATATTAGCGTATTCAGCAAATAAATAGAATCCCATTTTCATGGATGAATATTCGGTATGATAACCACCAATAAGTTCTGATTCACACTCAGCTAAATCAAAAGGTGTTCGGTTGGTTTCTGCGAAAGCACAAATCAAGAAGATTAAAAATCCTACAGGTTGGTAGAATACGTTCCAATTCATTCCTGCTTGTTGTTCGGAAATTTCTTTTAAACTCAATGTTCCTGTCATCATTAACAAAGCAATAATGGATAATCCCATGGCCACTTCGTAAGACACCATTTGTGAGGCAGCACGAACCGCTCCCATTAACGAGAACTTATTATTGGATGCCCAACCACCAATCATGATTCCATATACACCAACAGAAACTACTCCGAAAATATACAATAACGAAACATCAATATCTGTGGCTTGAAGCGTCACAGTTCTACCAAACATCTCTAATTTGTCGCCCCACGGAATCACAGCGCTCGTCATCAAAGCCGTACTCATCGCAATTGCTGGTCCAACAAAAAACAAAAATCGATTAGGTGTATTGGGTTCGAATTCTTCTTTAGCAAACAATTTCATACCATCGGCTAGCGGTTGCAATAATCCGCCCCAACCGGCACGATTCGGACCTACACGATCTTGTAAAAAAGCAGCCACTTTGCGTTCTGCCCAAGTAGAATACATCGCCATGATCATTGTGATAGCGAAAACTGCTACTATAAAAATACTTTTCTCTATAATAAATCCACTATCCATTGTTGTTGCTTTCTAGTTTACTACCGTCAATTTTTTCGTTGTAATCGATTTCAGCCATACTGATTTTTTTACGATCAATGTCTCTACCTTGAAGAATTCCTTTTTCGGTTTCGATGACGACTTTATCTAATTTTCTAGTATAATTATTTTGATTGATAACCGAGTCTTTTTCGAATTTACGCGGACCTTCAATTACCCAATCCGAAACGTCTTTTTTGTCGAAGCGACACGTGTTACAAATGAAATCTTCTACTTCATGATACTCGTCTTTACGAGCGGTTACACGTTGAATTTCGTTACCAAACATCCAAAGTGTTGTTTTTCCGCAACAGCCTGGAGTAGTACATTCTCTGTGTGCATTGAACGGTTTGTTGAACCACACTCTCGATTTGAATCGGAAGGTTTTGTCCGTCAAAGCACCAACCGGACACACATCAATCATGTTCCCAGAGAATTCATTGTCAATTGCAGCCGAAACACAAGTCGAGATTTGTGAATGATCGCCACGATTCAATACTCCGTGAACACGGCCATCAGTCAACTGATCAGCCACTTCCACACAACGTTGACAAACGATGCAACGGTTCATGTGCAATTGAATGTACGGACCAATATCTTCGGGTTCGAAGGTTCTTTTTTCTTCAATGAAACGCGTTTCTGATTTTCCGTGTTCGAAACTTAAATTTTGCAAATCACATTCACCGGCTTGATCACAAACTGGGCAATCCAAAGGGTGATTGATTAACAAAAATTCGGTTACGGCTTTACGTGCTTCCGTTACTCTTTCCGACGATTTGCTCGCCACTTCCATTCCGTCTTGACAACCAGTTACACATGAAGCAACTAGTTTTGGCATCGGACGTGGATCGGCTTCGCTACCTTTAGTAACATCCACCAAACAACAACGGCATTTTCCGCCTGTTCCTTTTAGTTTCGAATAATAACACATGGCTGGCGGAACCGATTCTCCACCAATCATACGAGCTGCTTGCAGGATGGTTGTTCCTGGAGCTACTTCAATTTCTTGACCGTCAATGGTTACTTTCATATTTTTTTTGCTCTAAGCTCTAAGCTTTAAGCTCCAAGCATAAGCTTACAATGGCTTATGGCTTACAGCTTATGGCTTACAGCTATTTTATACTGTTTGCTTTGCTACTAAATGCTTTACTTTTTCAAAAGGTTCAGCCACAAAGTGATCTCTATTTTTTATTTTTTCTGGGAAACGAATGTGGTATTCAAACTCATCTCTAAAATGACGAATGGCTGCAGCAACTGGCCATGAAGCCGCGTCGCCTAATGGACAAATCGTATTTCCTTCGATTTTCGATTGGATGCTCCACAACAATTCAATGTCTTCTTCGCGACCTTGACCGTTTTCGATTCTCCACAATACTTTTTCTAACCAACCTGTTCCTTCTCTACACGGAGTACATTGTCCGCAACTTTCGTGGTGATAGAAGCGTGAGAAATTCCATGTGTTTCGTACGATACAAGCACGATCATCATAAACGATGAATCCGCCTGAACCCAACATTGAACCGGTTGCGAATCCGCCATCGGATAAACTTTCGTACGTCATCAAACGATCTTCTCCAGCAGCTGTTTTGTAAATTAAATTGGCAGGTAAAATCGGCACCGAACTTCCTCCAGGCACTAAAGCTTTTAAAGGACGATCCGTTTGCATTCCACCACAATATTCATCTGAATTCATGAATTCGTAAACCGAAACACCCAATTCAATTTCGAAAACACCTTGATTTTTGATGTTACCCGAAGCTGAAATTAATTTGGTTCCAGTAGAACGTCCAATCCCGATTCCGGCATAATCTGCGCCCGAATTGTTGATGATCCAAGGCACCGCCGAAATGGTTTCCACATTATTAACTACAGTTGGATTTTGCCACAAACCTTGTACAGCAGGAAATGGTGGTTTCAAACGAGGATTTCCACGATTTCCTTCTAAACTTTCGATAAGTGCCGTTTCTTCTCCGCAGATGTATGCTCCACCACCAATTTGAACGTACAAATCCAAATCGTAGCCTGAACCTAATATATTTTTGCCCAACCAACCGGCAGCTTTAGCTTCGGCGATGGCTCTTTCTAAAATTTTATACACCCACATGTATTCTCCACGAATGTAGATGTAGGATAAATTAGCGCCAAGAGCGTAACTTGAGGTAATCATTCCTTCAATTAATAAGTGAGGAATGTACTCCATTAAGTAACGGTCTTTGAATGTTCCTGGTTCCGATTCGTCAGCATTACATACCAAATGACGTGGCTTTCCTGATTTTTTATCGATGAAACTCCATTTCATTCCGGCTGGAAATCCTGCGCCACCACGACCGCGAAGTCCAGAAGTTTTTACTTCTTCAACCACTTCGTCTGGCGTCATTTTTTTCAAGGCTTTTTCTACTGATGCATATCCGCCTTCACGACGGTACACTTCATAGGTTTTGATGCCTGGAACATTGATTTTTTCTAATAATATTTTTCTTCCCATGATACTATTTATCGTGTAAAGTGATTTTTCCGTCTTTGCAATCGTCAATCAATTGATCAATTTTTTCTGGCGTTAGATGTTCTTGGTAGAAATCACCCAACTGCATCATAGGTGCATAACCGCAAGCGCCTAAACATTCTACTCCGCGCACTTCAAAAAGTCCGTCAGCCGTTGGTTCGCCAACTTTTACTCCTAATTTGTTACATGTATAATCCATCAAATCTTCCACACCGTTTTGGCAACAAGGAGAAGTTTGACAGAATTCAAACATGTATTTTCCGATTGGACGCTGATTGAACATGGTGTAAAAAGTCACTACTTCGTACACTTCAATCGGTTGAATTTCGAGAATTTCGGCAACTTTATTTTGCAATTCAATACTCAACCAGTTGTCGTGAGCATCTTGCACTTCGTGTAAAACAGGCAATAAAGCCGATTTCTTTTTATCTGCAGGATAATGACTGAGCAATTCATTGATGCGAGCCATCAACGGTTCAGTTATGTTTATCTCTTGTTTGATGTGTGATCTTTCCATTTTTAATTTTAGATTTTAGATTTCAGACTCCAGATTTTGCAATCTGCATTCTAAAATCTGCATTCTTAATTTGTTATGCGTCCAATTCGCCTGCAATTACATTTAAACTCGACAGTATTACGATAGCATCCGATAGCATTGCTCCTTTAATCATCTCAGGATACGCTTGGTAATAGATGTAACAAGGTCTTCTGAATTTCAAACGATACGGAGTTCTGCTTCCGTCGGTTACTAAATAAAATCCTAATTCACCATTTCCACCTTCAACAGCGTGATAAATTTCATCGACTGGAACAGGAACTTCTCCCATCACAATTTTAAAGTGATAGATTAAGCTTTCCATATTGTGGTAAACGTCTTCTTTTGGAGGTAAATAATAATCGGGAACATCAGCGTGAATTGGTCCTTCTGGCAATTTAGCTAATGCTTGTTTGATGATGCTGATGCTTTCCCAAACTTCGGCATTACGTACACAAAAACGATCGTACGTATCACCTGATTTTCCTACAGGAATAATAAATTCAAAATCATCATACGATGAATAAGGTTGTGCAACACGAACATCGTAATCCACTCCAGCAGCACGTAAATTTGGACCTGTAAATCCGTAAGCCATAGCTTGTTCAGCTGAAATCGCACCCACATTTACAGTTCTATCAATAAAAATTCTATTGCGTTCGAACAAGTTTTCAAATTCTTTCCAAGCAATTGGGAAATCCGTCAAGAAAACATCTAATTTTTTGAAGGCTTCTTCCGACCATTCTCTTTCAAAACCTCCAATTCTTCCCATATTAGTTGTCAAACGAGCACCACAAATTTCTTCGTAGATTTCGTAGATTTTTTCTCTGAATTGGAACACGTACAAGAAACCGGTATATGCACCGGTATCAACACCTAAAATCGAATTACAGATTAAGTGATCGGCAATACGAGCCAACTCCATCACAATAACTCTTAAGTATTGAGCGCGTTTCGGAACTTCAATTTTTAGTAACTTTTCTACAGTCATCCACCAAGCCATGTTGTTGATAGGCGACGAACAATAGTTCATACGATCGGTCAACACATTGATTTGATAAAATGGACGATTCTCAGCAATTTTTTCAAAAGCACGGTGAATATATCCCACGGTTGGTTCAGCATCCAAAATACGCTCTCCATCCATCAACAAGATATTTTGGAAAATTCCGTGTGTGGCTGGGTGTGTTGGGCCTAAGTTCAATATAGAAAGTTCGCTACCGTCTTCGTTGCGCGTTTGTTCTATGATTTTAGCATATCGATGCTCTGGTGGTAATAATAAATCGGACATGTATAATGTTGAATTAATTATTTAAGAGTTAACTGGTGTTCTTCCGAAGAAGCGATCGTCTTTGTCGGTTCTTCCGCTGTCTTCCATTGGGAATTCTTTTCGCATCGGATGAGAAACCATTTCATCCATGTTCAAAATACGTTTCAATTGCGGATGTCCGTTGAATTGGATTCCGTAGAAATCCCATGCTTCTCTTTCCATCCAATTGGCGCATAAAAACAAGTCGGTTACGGTCGGCAATTCTGGATGTTCAGGCAAATATACTTTCACTCTAATACGAACATTTTCCACCCAATTATGCAATTGATAGACAACGGCAAACTGGTGTTCGTCGTCGTTATCAGGGAAATGAATTCCGGTTAAATCAGTAAGAAAATGGAAGTTTAAGTCCTCTTGTTCTTTTAAAAAGCGAATGACTTCGTGAATGGTATTTGGAGTTGCTTCAAGAGTGAAAATATCTCTTTTCATTTCAAAATTCAACACATTATTGCCGAATTCTTGAGCTAATTTTTCTTGTATAAAAGCGGTTTCTAATGCCATATTATAGGTTGTAAGAAGCTAATAATTCTTTGTATTCGGGTGAGTTTCTGCGACGAACGGATTCGTTTTTCACCAATTCTTGTAGTTGCATTACACCATCAACAATTTGCTCAGGACGTGGTGGACAACCCGGAACGTATACGTCAACCGGAATTACTTTGTCAATTCCTTGAAGAACAGAATAGGTGTCAAAAACACCACCTGAACTGGCACAAGCACCAACAGCAATTACCCAACGTGGTTCTGACATTTGCTCGTATACTTGACGCAAAATGGGAGCCATTTTTTTAGAAATAGTTCCCATTACCATTAGCATATCAGCTTGACGAGGAGAAAAACTCACACGCTCAGAACCGAAACGAGCTAAATCGTAATGCGATGCCATTGTGGCCATGAATTCGATTCCACAACAAGAAGTAGCAAAAGGCAAAGGCCAAAGTGAGTTGGCACGAGCTAATCCTACTACATCGTTTAGTTTGGTTGCGAAAAACCCTTCACCTGTTACTCCTTCTGGCGGAGCTACCATATTTGGTTTTGAATCACTCATTTTGAATTCGTAATTAATATTATTCCCATTCGAGTGCTTTCTTCTTAATAATATAGAAGAAGCCAATTAAAAGCAATGCCATGAAAATGACCATTTTGATCATTCCTTCCATCCCTAATTCTTTGAAATTGATTGCCCATGGATACAAGAAAATTACCTCTACGTCAAAAAGAACGAAAAGAATGGCAACCAAGAAATATTTTACAGAAAATGGAATACGTGCGTTTCCGACTGATTCGATTCCACATTCAAAGTTTTTGTCTTTGTTTTTTGAATGACGTTTCGGACCTAAAAAGCTAGAGCCGATAATGGTTAAAACAACAAATCCAATGGCTAAACCAGCTTGCATTAGGATTGGTAAAAAGTCGGATTGAGTAGATTGCATAGCTCTAATAAATTAGACGTAATTAAAATAGCTACAAATATACATCGCTTAATTTAATTCGCAAAAATCCATCGCTAAACGTTTGTTATTTATAAGCCAAAAACGCTTATTTAAACTAATTCTAAATAATTGATTTTGTGCATAAAAAAACGCCCCGAGTGAATCGGGACGTTAAACCATTGAGGTAACCAAAAAATAATATATATTAGTCTTCGATAACTACTACTTGAGCAGCTACTTTACCTTTTCTTCCTTCTTCTTCTTCGTAAGAAACTTTGTCTCCTTCGTTTAAGTTTTCGGCCTTAATACCTGTAGCGTGAACGAAAATGTCTTTTCCATTTTCATCATCTGTAATGAATCCGTAACCTTTAGACTCATTGAAAAATTTTACTGTTCCTGTGCGCATTTTGTAATGTAAAAAAAATTAATAATGGTCAAAGATATACTTATTTCTGACATAGCAAACAAATCAGAGGTAAAAAGTTAAAAAAATTACAATAATTTAAAGTTATAATTAGATGATTTTCAATCTTGTATTTGAAATATTAAAAAAAATTAAACAAAAAAAGCAACTATTTATTAATTTTTAAATAGTTGCTTAATTGATATTTGAGAATTTGATAGTTTTTTACTTTACATCCAATTTGATGTGCAATTCGTTCAATTGTAAGTCGTCAATTACAGAAGGAGCATCGATCATCACATCTCTTCCTGAATTATTTTTTGGGAAAGCAATAAAATCACGAATTGTTTCTTGTCCGCCTAAAATAGCCACCAATCGATCCAATCCAAAGGCCAAACCGCCGTGTGGTGGCGCACCAAACTGGAAGGCATTCATCAAGAAACCAAATTGTGCTTCTGCTTGTTCGGGTGAAAATCCAAGTAGTGAAAACATTCTGCTTTGTAGGTCTTTATCGTGAATACGAATCGAACCACCACCAATTTCATTTCCGTTCAATACCATATCATAAGCATTGGCACGTACTTTTCCGGGTTCGGTTTCGATTAATTTCATGTCTTCTGGCTTTGGAGAAGTGAATGGATGGTGCATGGCGTGGTAACGACCGCTTTCTTCGTCCCATTCCAATAATGGAAAGTCCACAACCCAAAGAGGAGCAAACTCATCAGGTTTTCTCAAACCTAAACGCGTTGCCACTTCCATACGCAAAGCCGAAAGCTGTGTTCTGGTTTTATGGGCATTTCCTGATAAAACTAAAATCAAATCGCCTGCCTTGGCATTAGTGATTTCAGCCCATTTTTTCAAATCGTCTTGGTCGTAGAATTTATCTACCGACGATTTGAATGTTCCGTCTTCTTCGCATTTTACATAAACCAACCCAGAAGCACCGATTTGCGGACGTTTTACCCAATCAATCAATGCGTCGATTTCTTTTCTTGAATAATTTCCACAACCTGGAGCGGCAATTCCGACCACTAGTTCTGCCGAATTGAATACACCAAAATCTTTGTGTTGTGCTACAGCATTCAATTCGCCAAATTTCATTTCAAAACGAATGTCCGGTTTGTCGTTTCCGTAGGTTTTCATAGCGTAATCGTAGGTCATTCTTGGGAATTCAGCAACATCAATTCCTTTTAATTCTTTTAATAAATGACGCGTCAATCCTTCAAAAACATTCAAAATGTCTTCTTGTTCCACAAAAGCCATTTCACAATCTATTTGAGTAAACTCTGGTTGTCTGTCGGCACGTAAATCTTCATCCCGGAAGCATTTTACAATCTGAAAATATTTGTCCATTCCGCCTACCATCAACAATTGTTTGAAGGTTTGTGGCGATTGCGGTAAGGCGTAAAATTGTCCTTCGTTCATTCTACTCGGAACAACGAAATCACGTGCGCCTTCGGGAGTTGATTTGATTAAATACGGAGTTTCCACTTCGCAAAAATCCAAATCAGATAAATATTTACGTACTTCCATCGCTACTTTGTGACGAAAAAGCAGGCTGTTTTTTACCGGATTTCTACGAATATCCAAGTAACGGTATTTCATTCGAATGTCTTCGCCACCATCCGTTTCGTCTTCGATAGTAAATGGAGGAAGTAATGCGTTATTTAAAATGTTCAATTCAGATACTAAAATTTCAATAGCACCAGTAGTCATGTTAGGGTTTTTGGATTCGCGTTCAATCACGGTTCCTTTCACCTGAATCACAAATTCTCTTCCTAATGATTTAGCTTTTTCAAAAACGGCTTTATCAGTTCGTTGTTCGTCGAAAATTAATTGTGTAATTCCGTAACGATCGCGCAAATCCACCCAAATCATGAATCCTTTGTCGCGCGATTTTTGAACCCAACCGGCAAGAGTTACTTCTTTGTTGATATGATTAGCGTTTAATTCGCCACAATTATGACTTCTGTACATTGGAATAAAATTTTTGGCAAAAGTAAAAAACAAAAATCAATTACGTAGTGTAAAGTTGAATTGAAATTTTTTGTTAAACAATCCGTTAGTACTACAATTTGTAATATATTTGAATTTGAAACTAAAAAAATAGATATGAAAAAAGTAATGATAGTGTTATTTCTGATAACCAATGCTATTGTGAGCACTGCTCAAGAGACTGTTTCGTTTGTGGCAGAAATAGCCAATAGAAACGGTGATGTAATTTACATCAAAGACGTTAGAAATAAGCCTGTAAAAGAAATTAAGGTAGATGAAAAGGGAGTTTTTTCGGCTACTTTTCCTGTGGAGGATAATTTTTATTTGATGTTTGATGGAGTAGAGTATGCTCAGTTATTTCTGAAAAATGGTTATGATTTAAAATTGACAATGGACGCCAAAAACTTTGATGAGTCGATTAAATTTACAGGAAAAGGTGCCGGTGAAAATAATTATTTAGCCGAAGCTACTATTTTAGATCAAAAATACGATTACGAAGGTTTGTTGGCTTTGAATGAAACTGAATTCAATACCAAAGTGGAGCAAAAGGCTACAGCTGAGCGTACTAAATTGGATCAGTCAAAATTGGATGCTAAATTCGTTGAATTGCAGAAAACCAACATCAATATGGGTGTTCAAGGTATTAAGCAGTATTACAGCGAATCTCAAAAAAACAAAAAATTCAACAATACCAAAGCACCATCTTTTGAATACCTGAACCATGCTGGCGGAAAACTTAAATTAGAAGACCTAAAAGGAAAATACGTTTATATTGATGTTTGGGCCACTTGGTGCGGTCCGTGCAGAGCGGAAATTCCGAGTTTGAAAATGGTAGAAGAAAAATACCACGATAAAAAAATTGCTTTTGTGAGCATTTCTGTTGATGCTGAAAAAGACTTTGAAAAATGGAAATCGTTTGTTACAGATAAAAGTTTAGGCGGAATTCAATTGTATGCTGATAAAAGTTGGAATTCAGATTTTATCAAATCGTTTGCCATTAACTCGATTCCGAGATTCATTTTGTTAGATCCGAATGGAGTAGTGGTTGATGCTGATGCAGCGCGTCCTTCCAATCCGAAGTTACAGGAACAATTGGATAAATTGCTTCAGTAGAATTTGATTTATTTAACACAGATTCCACAGATTTTCACAAAATTAATTGTGAAAATCTGTGGAATCTGTGTTTCAATTAATTCACAATAAGTTTCTTAGTGGAACTGATGTTTTCGCCGTTCAATTTTAACAAATACACACCTGATGAAAGACCTTTTACTGACAGTTGTTCTTCCATAGAAAAAGAGTCAATCGTTTTTTCTAAAATCATTCTACCATTTAAATCAAATAATTGGATTTCTAAAGAACCAGTATAGTTATTGATTTTGATGGTAACATCATCTGATGTTGGGTTGGGATACACCGAAACCACATCGTTTTGAAAATAATCAACTTTTAAAGTACAATTGGGTCCAGGAGCAGGAACAGTAAAGTCTTCCACTTGGTCAGTAGAATCGTCGTTATTTCCAGATGAAGCGTTCAAACCCAATCCACGTCGAGCAAAAACCTCCCAAATCATACAAAAATCTTGTCCACCAGTGGTGGCTTGATCGGCGGCAATCAATGCATCGCGACCGTCTACAAATGAAGGTTCACAAGGTTGCAATTTCAAACCGTCGATAACCAATTGAAGTACTCTGTTGTTTCCGCCGTTACCGTTGTACACATTAGGATCGAAACCGTATTTATCTACATACGCCCAACTCAAATCCCACAACATACTAGCCCAAACCGAACCAACGCCGTGAGGTCGTGCTAAGGTATTGCTGTCTTCAAATGTTAATGAGTTGATATTCATATCAGTAGAATACGGATAGGTGCGAATTCCGTCATCATCAGTGGGTTGATTGATTACAAAAGTTCCGATGCCTCTGCGTTCGCTTCCATTGTCAGTCGCTTTCATCTGAAGCATCAATCCGAACCAGTCCGACCAACCTTCACCCATTTGATCTTGGTTGAACAGACAAAAAGTGTCGTCTGGACCGCCGGTCAATCGGTTGGAAATTCCGTGACCGTATTCGTGTGCAATTACTAGGTTGTCAAAGTCACCATCTACATTGACAAAATCTGAAAAAGGTTCGCTTAAACTCGCGTTTAAAGTTGCATTTTCAATTTGACTAATCAAATAATCACCCACATCTTTTTTCACACTAATAACAGGAATGGTAATTAATTCATTTCCAAAACCACCCAAAAAGAAATTTCCTGGAGAGTTGTTGACCATAATCACAGCTATGGCTCCGGCATCTTGAGCAAATAGAATTTTATCGACAACTCCGCAAAGTCCTCTTCGAATTACAGCTATTTTTCCGCCTACTTCTGCCGGATTAATTAACGGAGAACATCCATCGGCACTATCGCCTTCACCATCATCAACTAAAACCAAATCGGCATTCAAACTTGCAGGCGGATTGGGTAAATCAACATGTCCAAATACAAAACCGTTATCAAAAGCAGTATAACCTCCAGCTGCTATTTCGGGCGAATTTATAGTGATCAAATTAGCGCCTGCTTCCCGTGTCCACAAATACATTTGCATTCTGCCGTTTCCTCCATCAGGCGGCGTTCCGAAATTGGCATTGTTGATTCCGCCACCGTCTTGTGATTGTGCTAAAACGTAATCGTCTCCTTGACCTAAATCTCCGTAATTTGTCATTTGGAAGTTGCCGTTTTCTTCGTCAAAACCATATTGATAAAACACATCGTGCATGATGTTGTTCATGTAAAACAAATTAGTTGTAGCGGCATCGAGATACTCAATCGCTGGTGTATTGATTCCGAGATACGGATAATCGAAAGTAAGAGTTGGTCCGCCATCTGGACTCAAACCTAATTCAGGATCGTCGCTGTCATCTAAGTCGCCAAAAGCATTAACATTGTTGCCTCTAGTAGTAGTAAATTCTGCTCCAGTAACGCCATCGGTATCGTGCCAACCAAAAGGAGAAGCCGAAGCGTTGTGTGGATTGACAACTAATTCTCTCGGACCGTGATTTGGGCTTTCTGTAGTGAATGGAAGCACTCTATACGAACCCGATTGCGTTTCGACTATTGAAGTAGCATTTTGTTTGAATCCTATTTTGTTAAAATGAAATTCGGAGCATTTTTGGTGGTCAATTTCGCCAAAATTACAGGAAATAATTAGATCATTATGTTCTAAAATTTGCCCGTTGCTAGCATTAATTCGAGCGCTCCACATGTGATTTTGGTTGGGAACATCGATGAAAAAATCCCAAGCCAACACCAATTGGTTGTTTTGTTTTTGATACACTAATTGTGCTTTGATGGGTTCAGCTTTGGGTTCGTTAGAAATGATAAAGGTGTGATTGTTTATAGCTTGAACAATCCGGAAATCGTGCGTTGAATTGATTTGTAATTGATTTTTTGCTGAAGATAATGCCTCTAAAACCGACAATTGCGAAACCGAAGTGTTAGTTTTTTGTTGTGCATTTTTGATGAAACGATTGCCAATGTTTATTACTTCGTTTTCTTTCATCCAAACGTTGGATAATGCATTAAAAACGGCAATTCCGTTGCATCTTTGTTGGATGTGGTAATTGGTAATTTTGGTCGATTTGGAAGATGTTTTACTCTTAATTGTCCAATCGGAAACGTCTTGTTGGGTCAGATTCAATTCCGATAAATGACTGTTTAGGTACGACTGAATCTTTTCCTTTTCGTTTTGACCAATCGATAACAGAGGAAATAGTAAGGCGATGAAAAAGTAAGTTTTCTTCATTGATAAGCAATTTTTAAACAAACTTAACTTTTTTTACTTAAATAAAATGATAAACAACCTATAAAAAAGTATACATTAGGTGACTATTTTGCTATAAATCAATGCCTTTCCATCGGTTAGCATCGAAACAAAGTGGCAAATATGGAGTAATCGTTCGTACAAATTGTCTTTTTCCAAATGGTGCTTTTCAGGAAGAATTTTAAGCAATAATTTATCGTAATTCGTGGCTTTTCCTTCGTGGTTGTTGTTGAAAGCAGTAATGAATTTATCCAATAAATTATTGATGATTTGATAACCCGAAAGCTCTTTTTCGATGACTTCGTGACTTTGATAAATGTTTTTGATGCTCAATTTAATAATGTCATCAATTTGGGCTTTGTATTTGCTTTTGTCGGTAAGCGCATACGGAAATTCGCCTTTGAGAATCGCTTCTTCGTTTTCAACAAATACTTTTACGGCATCGTTAATGAGGTTGCCAATGGCCAAGGCGCGTAAATAACTGATTCGATCTTCTTTGGTCGTAAGTGTTTGGTATTTGGCAGTATCGATGGTGTCTTTGACTAATTTTATTAGATATTCTAAGGCATAATCTTCCGAAACTAAACCGAGATTGATTCCGTCTTCAAAATCAATGATTGTGTAGCAAATATCATCGGCAGCTTCTACTAGATAAGCAAGTGGATGGCGTTCGTAACCGATATCATCGCCTGATTTATTTGGAATTAAACCCAATTCATCGGCAACTTCTTTAAAAAATGCCGCATCCGATTGGAAGAAACCGTATTTTTTATCACAAATTTTCGAAGTTGGTTTTTTGGGTAAACTTTCCTTCGGGTATTTCATAAATGCGCCCAAAACGGCGTAAGTCAAACGAATGCTGCCTTCAATTCCGGGACGCGAACTCGTTAAAACAGAAAATCCATTGGCATTTCCTTCAAAATCGATTAGATCTTGCCATTGTTTGGGAGTGAGTTGGTCTTTGAATTTGGAGCCTTTCCCGATGGAAAAATATTCGCCAATGGCTTTTTCACCCGAATGCCCAAATGGTGGATTTCCGATATCGTGTGCCAATGCAGCTGCAGCAACAATCGCACCAAAATCGTTGGCTTGATACCCGTGAACTTCTTGTAAATGCGGGTATTTTTCGATGATTTTTTTTCCGACTAAACGGCCAATGGAACGTCCAACAACCGAAACTTCTAAGCTGTGCGTGAGTCGTGTGTGAACGAAATCGGTTTTGGAAAGTGGAATCACTTGGGTTTTGTCTTGCAAACTGCGAAACGCCGAAGAAAAAATGATACGGTCGTAATCGACTTCGAAGCCCAAACGCGTGTCGTCTTGCTCGATGCGTAGTCGTTTGCCTTTGTCGCCTTGGCGTTTGAGTGATAAGAGTTGTTCCCAGTTCATCATTGTGATTTTAGATTTCAGCTACCAGCTTTTAGCTTTTAGCTTTTAGCTTTTAGCTTTTAGCTTTTAAATTAGTGATAAAGATATGTTATTTTAGTGTTTTTTTCATGCAAATACTGTTGTCAACACCTACGTATTGCCCGAAGTTTTCGATTCTTTGATAACCTAGTTTGGTGTAAAGTGCAATGGCGTCTTTTTGCATGAAACCTGTTTCAAGTAGACTAATTGTGTAACCTTCTTCTTTAGCCCACGTTTCGAGTTCGATTAGAATTTGGGTTGCGATTCCTTTTCCGCGGTGTTCTGGAAGGACGTACATGCGTTTCATTTCAGAAGCATTTTCAAATTCTTTGTAAGCTCCAATTCCCACAGGAGTTTCATTTTCATAGGCAATTAACGCGTTTTTTAACGCACTCGATTTATTGAACTGCGCATAAAATTCGTGGTCGTCACCATCTAAAATACGTAAATAGGCATCGAGTTGAACGACTAATTTTTCAAAGTCAGGATTATCGGACGTGGTGCGTTTGAGCGTAATCATTTTGTATTATTTATCGTTGGTCAAAAAGAAATTTCTAGATTTCTCTGGATATTGATTGTAGCTTTTGTCGCTTGGGTTGGCAATTACGGTTTTGATGTTGATTTCGTCGCCAATTTTAAAACTCGCCACGGTGTATTGGTAATCCAATAAGTATTTTCCGCAGAAAAAATTGCCGTTTTCGTCTTGTTCGATAATGCCGGTGTATACTCCTTTTTTGTCTTTCATAAGTTGTTTTTTTAGCCCCGATTGCAACGGATCCCGATTTATCGGGAGAAGTGGAAAGCGGGAAATAGCTTCAAAAAATCAAAAACAGCCATCTTAATGACAGCTGTTTTCTATTTTCTATTCTCTTTGTTCTATTCTCTAATTAAGAACCACACATTTCACAATCGTCTGGGCCAGCGTTTCGGGCTCTTTCGATCATGGCTGCAAAATCTTCAGCGGTCATTTCGCCGGTTTCATTTGGCGCTTCCACTTCTACGGCAACCGCTTCAGTGATTACAGTTGGTTCTGCTTTTTTATCGTTGTTCAATGTAAACTTAATCGCATCTACTGCCGCTTTGGTTCTCAAATAGTACATTCCGGTTTTTAAGCCGCTTTTCCAAGCGTAGAAATGCATTGAAGTTAATTTAGCGTAGTTCGCATCTTGCATGAACAAGTTGAGCGATTGCGATTGATCGATGAAATAACCTCTGTGACGCGACATGTCGATGATGTCTTTCATAGACATTTCCCATACGGTTTTGTACAATTCTTTCAAGTCTTGCGGAATGCCATCGATGTTTTGTACCGAACCATTGTGACGCATGATTTCTTGTTTCAACGTTTCGTTCCACAAACCTCTTTCTACTAAATCGTTCAATAAGTGTTTGTTTACTACGATGAATTCGCCAGATAATACACGACGCGTATAAATATTAGAAGTGTACGGTTCGAATGCTTCGTTGTTGCCTAAAATTTGCGAAGTAGAAGCAGTTGGCATCGGCGCTACTAACAAAGAGTTGCGTACACCGTGTTCCATTACTTCTTTTCGTAAACCTGCCCAATCCCAACGACCTGAAAGTTCTTCGTCTTTGATGTTCCACAAGTTGTGTTGGAATTCACCTTGTGAAATTGGTGAACCTTTGAACGATGAATACGGACCTTCTTCTTTGGCCATTTCCATGGATGCGGTTACGGCAGCAAAGTATAAAGTTTCGAAAATATCTTGGTTCAATTGTTTGGCTTCGTCGCTAGTAAATGGCATGCGCAACATGATGAACGCATCGGCCAAACCTTGAACACCTAACCCAACTGGACGGTGACGCATGTTAGAGTTTTCGGCTTCTTTTACTGGATAGTAGTTTCGGTCGATTACCTTATTTAAGTTGCGTGTTACGCGTTTGGTAACGTTGAATAACAATTCGTGGTTGAATTTACCATTTTCCACAAACATTGGTAATGAAATCGAAGCCAAGTTACACACTGCAATTTCGTCTTCTGAAGTGTATTCCATGATTTCGGTACATAAGTTAGACGAACGGATTGTACCCAAATTCTTTTGGTTTGATTTTCTATTTGCTGCGTCTTTGTACAACATGTACGGCGTACCTGTTTCAATTTGTGATTCAAGGATTTTTTCCCATAATTCGCGTGCTTTTACGGTTTTCCTTCCTTTTCCAGCGGCTTCGTATGAAGTGTACAATGCTTCAAATTCGTCACCGTAAACATCGCACAATTTCGGACATTCATTCGGACACATTAGCGTCCAATTGGCATCTTCTTCCACGCGTTTCATGAATAAATCGGATGTCCACATTGCGAAAAATAAGTCGCGAGCACGCATTTCTTCTTTACCTGTATTTTTTTTCAAATCGAGGAATTCGAAGATATCAGCATGCCAAGTTTCTAAATAAATAGCGAAACTTCCTTTGCGCTTTCCACCACCTTGATCTACATAACGAGCAGTGTCGTTGAACACACGCAGCATCGGAACAATTCCGTTAGAAGTTCCGTTGGTTCCACGAATGTACGAACCTGTAGCACGAACATTGTGAATAGACAAACCAATTCCACCTGCCGATTGCGAGATTTTAGCCGTTTGTTTTAATGTATCGTAAATTCCGTCGATGCTGTCGTCTTTCATAGTTAATAAAAAGCACGAAGACATCTGTGGTTTTGGAGTTCCGGCGTTGAATAAAGTAGGCGTAGCGTGTGTGAAGAATTTCTTCGACATTAAATCGTAAGTTTCAATTACCGATTCTAAGTCGTTCAAGTGAATTCCCACCGAAACACGCATTAACATGTGTTGCGGACGCTCTACAATTTTACCGTTGATGCGTAATAAATACGAACGCTCTAAGGTTTTAAAACCGAAATAATCGTAATTGAAATCGCGGTTGTATATGATGTGTGAGTTTAAAAACTCGGCATTTTCTTGGATTACTTTGTGTACTTCTTCAGAAAGCAATGGCGCTTCTTGATTGGTACGTGGGTTTACATAGTGGTACATTTCATTCATCGTTTCAGAGAATGATTTGTTGGTGTTTTTGTGTAAGTTAGAAATGGCGATACGCGCTGCTAATTGAGCATAATCAGGATGCGTAACGGTCATAGAAGCCGCAGTTTCTGCCGCTAAATTATCGAGTTCAGATGTAGTTACTCCGTCATACAATCCTTCAATCACTCGCATGGCCACTTTTACAGCGTCGACCATGTCATTCAATCCATAGCATAATTTTTTAATTCTGTCGGTGATTTTGTCAAACATTACGGGTTCTTTGTGCCCGTCTCTTTTTACTACATACATAGGGTTTCGTTTTTTGTGAAATAGAAAATCCCTTCTCTATTTCGGGTTATTTGTTAATAGCTATTAGCTGTCAGGCATCAGCATTTAGCCTTTTTTTTAATAAAGCCTGAATGGATTGTTTAGAGTTTTTTCTTTTAAGCAAGTTCAGCTAATTGCTGATGACTAAAAGCTGTAACTTAGAAATCGGCGTCGAAACTGATTTTACTCGACTCAGAATCGCTGTTCATTACGCCGGCTTTTTGGTATTCGGCCACGCGTTTTTCAAAGAAATTGGTTTTCCCTTGAAGCGAAATCATGTCCATAAAATCAAATGGATTGGATGAGTTGTACACCCGGTCGCAACCTAATTCTACTAATAAGCGGTCGGTTACGAATTCTAAATATTGTGTCATCAAGTTGGCGTTCATTCCGATTAAACTCACAGGAAGTGATTCGGTAATGAATTTGCGTTCGATGTTTAAGGCGTCGGTCAAAATTTCGGTGATGCGTTCTTTCGGAACTTTATTTACGATGTGATTGCGGTGTAAGTGAACGGCAAAGTCGCAGTGCATTCCTTCATCACGAGAAATTAATTCGTTAGAGAAGGTCAATCCAGGCATTAATCCGCGTTTTTTCAACCAGAAAATCGAGCAGAATGATCCTGAAAAGAAAATACCTTCTACCGCAGCAAAAGCAATTAGGCGTTCGGCAAAACTTGGTGATTCAATCCAACGCAATGCCCATTCTGCTTTTTCTTTGATAGCAGGAAACACTTCGATGGCGTGGAATAATTGGTTTTTTTCGGCCTCGTCTTTTACGTACGTGTCAATCAACAGCGAATAGGTTTCGCTGTGGATGTTTTCCATCATTAATTGAAATCCGTAGAAAAATTTAGCTTCCGGATATTGTACTTCGCTTACAAAGTTTTCGGCTAAGTTTTCGTTTACAATTCCGTCAGAAGCTGCGAAAAAAGCAAGAATGTGCTTAATGAAGTACTTTTCATCGGCATTTAATTTGTTGTTCCAATCGTTTAAATCGGTGTGCAAATCAATTTCTTCAGCAGTCCAAATACAGGCTTCTTGTTTTTTGTACCATTCCCAAATATCTTGATGCTTAATCGGGAATATCACGAAGCGATCTTTGTTCTCTTTAAGAATAGGTTCTACGAATGACATAATTCAGGGATTTTTTTAAGGTTTTTTTAACTCTTTTGATGTGTTACAAAGATTGTCATTTGAAAGCAAAAAAGAAAGTCAAACTTATCCACAATTGACTTTAGTTTTTAACAATGCGTAGGAAAAATACTATTTTGCAGGTTGAATGTAAATTATTGGTTAACAAATAGTTATAAATCAAAAAATCGACAAAACCCACTAAAAACAAGGGATTTATCGATTTTGAAAATTAATTTTCGTGAAGTTTTCGCAACGTCGTGTTACGGAATTGTAAATAAAAAAAACCACAGTTTTTCAATTGTGAAAACTGCGGTTTTTAAAATTTGTTTTTGAATCAGATATTACTCTTCTTGCTCAGCATCAATATACGTTTTGTTTCCGTTTTTGTTGATGTAGTATTTTCCGCCACGTGGACCAGTATATACTTTTCTTCCTTTGTATTTTCCGGTTACTTTGTCGGCTACTTTTTTCTCAGCAGCTTTAGAAGCAGCGGTTTCTTTTATGTCTTCTTTTTCTTCAGCTGGAGACAGTTTTTTTACTTTAGCTTTGGCTTTGTTGGTTTCTGCCTTTGCTTTTCCTTCAGCTGATTTGGCTTTACCAGTTGCAGAAGCTTTAGTTTCTTTAGCTTTGGTTTCAGCAGCATCTTTGAAACGTTTGTCTGGAGTACCGTCTTTTTTAAGTTTAGTAGCTTTTGATTCGGCCTCTTTTTTTGTTTTAGTTGCTTTGTCTTTTACTTCAGCTTTTGCTTTAGTAGCTTTTTCTTTTGTTTCTTTTTTCGCTTTCGAAGTTTTCTCTTCGGCTTCTTTTTTTGCTTTTGAAGTGGCTGATTTGGTTTCTTTTTTGGCTTTATCAGCTTTTTCTTTTACTGTTTTTTCAGTTTTAGCTTTGGCTTTTTTAGCTTTAGTTGCAGTTTCTTGTGCATAAAACGTGTTTGAGAAAATAAACACCAAGCACAACAGAATTAGTTTTTTCATTGTAAATTGTAAATTAGGTTATTAAAGATTAAAATTAACAAATTTTTTTAAACAACAACCATTCCAAAACAATAAGTTGTAAAAATCATTCTACAAAAATTAAAGATGCTTTTTTGGGTTCAGACTTTTGCAGCGATAGAAAATGGATGACTTCTAAAAATAAGCTCTCAACTGAACACTTCCGGTATGAATCGCTTGACTGGTTTCGCTTTTTCTACCTTGGTAATTGATGTTGATGTCTAAATACTGCGTCAGGTTTTTCTGGATTAAGAGTCGCCACGTTTGATTTTTCCCAGGTTGCAATCCTTCGAGCATTTGAAAACCAACTGCGGAAAGTGCATTTCCTTCGTACTTATTGTTGTACAGTGAAAATTCTCCGCTGGCTGTGAATTGTTTTTTGCCTGAATACGTAAACGATGTTCCAAACCGATTTTGTTGTAATTTTTCGAAATTGGCGATTTGGTTTTCTTTGATTTGGTATTCGTAAAAAACGTCCCAACTATTGTTTTTATTGAACACGTACGATAATTTCGGATTGTATTGATAGCCAGTAATTTCAAAATTACGCGACGAATACGTATCCGATTCGGTGGTAGAAAAAAGCGTTTTTCCAAGTAAATTAATGAGCCAGTTCTCTTTGTACAAATGCGTATATTGAAATTGATGTGAGTTGTTTTCGCTTTTGAGCAAACCAATGGATAACAAATTTTGGGTCTTACTACTTAAATAGGTGTACGTAACCGAATGTTTTTGCCTTCCTTTATTGTAGTAGAAACTATTTCGGAAAGCCGAACTTAAACCGAGTAACTCGTCTTCGTTGTTGGAAAACGGATTCAAATCAAAATTGCCGCTGTTGCGAATGATTTTTCGATCAATATTGAACGCCGTTTGATTGTAAAAATGCGAAAGAAGTTTTTTGAAACCTGTTGCGTTTTGCCAATTTGCCGGATTAAATGTCAACGATTGTGCAAACTTATTCTGATGGGTTTTGATGAAAATCTGATTGGGTAAAAACACGCGAACGTATTTGGCTTGATCGGGAAAAGGCGCGACTTCAAATTCTTGCAATTCTTGAATTCCGTTGCTGTTGTAGTCGTTCCACATATAAACACCTTGTCCGGGTTCGACTTCTAAATAGGTGAACTCTTGTTGTGGAATGGTTCCCGAAGAAGTTTCATACGAGGTTGATACTTGAATGAAATTTTTGAAATAACTGTCGTTATACAAAAGACGTGAGTTCAGCGAAGGTTCGTCTTTTCGAGTTGCCTCTTCAAACTTTAAATTTCGATAATTGACAAAAAGAGCCAATTCACTTTTATCGGTTTTAAGTAAGCGCGACTTTAAATAATACGAATTTGAAGTGTTGACGCGTTGTACAAATCCGTTTTGTAAACTGTCATTTTTACGGAGCAAATAACCTAATTCTACATATACTTTGGTCGAATCACCGCGACCCACAAAAGTTCCGTATTCTGAAAAACGCTGACTTAAAGCAGAAAGTTGTTGTGTTGCCATCAAGCGTTCGTTGTTGTCTTCCATACGGAAACTACCGCCAACCCAATTTTTTTTGAAATGGAATTTAGTTCGGGTGTCGCTTCGGATGAATTCGGATTTGGAATAATTTCCGTCGCTTTTCAACGCACTCGATTGGTTTTGAAACGTCCAGTTTTTGCTTTTGTAAAAACCATTGATCAGATGACGATTGCCAGAAAAACTATCGGAGAAATCCAGTTTTTCAAATTGATATTTAGCATTTCCAAAGCTGAAATCGTCTTTTTTATAGTTCCAATCCAAACCCGAAATCAATAAACTTTGATTCCCAATTGGAGCGGTAATGTTCCAATCACGGTTGAATTCGATAGTAAACAAACGTTCAATGGTTTTGAAATCTTTTTGAATGAGTTGGTAGTTTCCAAAGGCATCCAAAGTAAACTTTTTGGTCAGCAATCGTTGTTTGAAATTGATTTTCCCAGCTACACCTTTATTATTTTCATCATCGATGGAAGAATACAAATTGACATCATTATTGCTTACTCCAATCTCAAAATCGACAGCAGTTTTTTCAGACGGATTGTATTTTCCTAGAAGTGTGGCAATTTGGATTTTAGTGGGCGCGATGAGTCGAATAATCGGTTCGTAATTTCCTTGTGGAATGCCGCCTATGGGCGCAACGTACTCATAAATTTTGCCAATTGCTTGATTATTGGCAAGAACGTAATTTCCTAAATTATTGCCTACAAGTGAAAATCGAACGCTGTACAAAACATCGTTTGGATTGTTGGAATATTCAAATACTTCTGTGCTGCCAACAAGTATTTTTCGGTAGAGAATTTTGTTTTCAGAATAGCCATCTTCAAAAGCAGAAGGCGCGGTCATCAAATCAGAATTATCGCCTGCGTTCTGTAAAATCGCGACCTGTTCTTCGGAGAGATTCTGCTGTAAAGGTTGGTTTTTTACATCATTTTCCGAATACAAATAACCGCCCAAATTCCATTTTTTAGCGTAATGATGTGCTCCGCCATAGGTTACAAATCGGGTGAAATTACGATCCGAATATTGGTATTCTATTTCGATACGCATTTCGGAAGTAATAGGGAAAAGCGAGGTAAATGTGATTTCGCCTGCGTTGTAATCGATCGTGTATTGTTTGTTTTCGCCACGCTCTTGTAAAATTCCGTTAACAAAAACACGTTCCGAACCCGAGATGATTAAAACGTACAATTCGCCGTTGCTGCCGCGCAGTTTATACGGACCTTGATTTCCTTCTTGACCAACGATCGAACTACGAGCATATTGACCTCGAACGATTGCTCCAGAAGCAAAAACTTCGGTTTTAGTTTCAGGTTTTCCGAAGGTAAATCGGGTGGAAAGGCCTTGTACTTTTTTGTTGAAATTGAGGAATTTTGATTGACGGTTTTCTAGGAATAAATCGCCGCCGCGAACGTTCCATCGCTCGGAAAAAAGTTCGATAAAAATCTGGTCAAATTCGTCCAATCGCTGCGAATAACCACTGTCTTGAAGCGGAATATTACTGTCTTGAATGGAAGCACGCAAACTTACTTTATCCGAAATTTTTCCCGAAATTTGTAAATCGAGATTGGAATTTACGGTTGCATTTTGGTTGTTGCCAAAGGTGATTCCTCGCGTAATGCTTCCCGAAGTGGTCAATCCGTCAAAGGGTTTAAAAAGTGCCGCTTTATTTTGTTTGATGGCGTACAATTGTCCGGAATCATTTGGAACAATAACTGCATCGTCATAAGCAGAGTAAATTTTGGTCAAAAAATCCGGAAAGTTGAGGTAATTGATGGTTAATGAATCGTTTGAGGTGAAGTTTTCATTGAAAAGCAGTGTTCCTTTTTTAAAATCCACTTTGTAATTGGTTGAATCAATTTCAACTCCTTCTTTAGTTACAATTTTAAACGAAGTAGAGTTGATGCTTTTTTTTTCGATGGAAATCGTGTCTTTGGTGAAAGCGATTTTTTTGGTAGCATAGGATGATTTGATTTCCTGAGCCACAGCTCCAGAAATGCAAAACAAAAACACTAATAAAAACCACTTTTTCAGCATAATTAGTATAACTCTAAAAAGTCAAAAGTAGTATTTATAATTGGAAAAATCGGATGGCTTTTGTGATAAAACCTCAAACTTGACTTCCTGACAAAGGAAGTATCTCTTTATGAGATTCCTCACTTTTCGAAAACTCGGAACAGGCTTTCGGAATGACAAGATTGTCTAAAAAAGGTATAGAAAGTATGGAGAAAATTACTCCTTAGTCACAATCTGCATTGTTTCTCTTGAAATTTGTTTTGCTAAATTCGGTTTATTCTTTTAGACCAATTTTTGGGTGATCTTGAAGTGTGAAAAATACCCAAAACCAAAATTTTATCTTCCTTTACAATATAATGAATTCCATAAGGGAAACGCTGAATAAATCGAATCTTCACTGATTTATATCTCTTTTGAAAAGCAGATGGATTTCTTTGAATTTCATTTATTCCCACTTCCAGGCAAAGTTCAAAGTCGTAGGAAAGACCTTCTCGTTGTTCTTCATACCATATCACTATTTCTTCAATATCAAATAATGCTTCTTTTATGAAAACAACAGGAATCATTAACGCACTTTTTTCAAATGGTTTTTCACTTCATTCCAAGTGTAGTATTCTGTCTTTTCTTCTGCTACTTGCTTTAATCTGTGGTCTAACTCTTTTTTGATGTCAGTTGTAAGTTCAATATCCTTTTTAGAAACACTGTCCCACAATTCTTCTGCAAGAGCTATTTTTTCAGCGTCAGAAAATTTTTCTAAATCTTTGATTTTCATTTAAAAAACTTTTTATAAAGATACTAAATTTCTTTACATTATTCTTTAGTTACAATCTGCATTGTTTCTCTTGAAATTTGTTTGACCAAAACTGTTTTGTCTTTTTCAACCATTTCGGCGGCTTCTTTGGTGAAGTGGCGAATGGTGTACAGCGACACATTTTCGTTGAACGATACTTTGAATTTTTTAGAAAGAATGGTTTTCAGTTCATTGAAATTGCCAAATTTATCTTCGATGCAAATGGAGAAACTGATGGCGGTGTTTTGAATCAAACTTACTTTGATTTTGTATTTGTGGAGTAAACCAAATATTTCGCTGATGTTTTCTTCCATGATGAAGGAGAAGTCGATGGACGAAAGTGAGATTAATAATTGGTTTTTCTTAACGATGAAACACGAGGTTTTGGGTTCTAAATCCTGACCTTTAGAAACCGAAGTTCCCGGTAAAAGCGGATTAATGAACGATTTTACAAAAAGCGGAATTTCCTTTTTCTGTAACGGTTGTAAGGTTTTTGGGTGAATGACAGAAGCGCCATAAAATGCCAATTCGATGGCTTCGCGGTAGGAAATTTGATTCAGCAAAACCGCATTTTCAAAATAACGCGGATCGGCATTAAGTACTCCGGGAACATCTTTCCAAATCGTCACACTTTCGGCACTCAAACAATAAGCAAAAATGGCTGCGGTATAATCCGAACCTTCACGACCTAAAGTAGTGGTAAAATTGTTTTCGTCCGAACCAATAAAACCTTGAGTGATGTTGAGTGCTTTTTTCTTAACACCTTTTGAAATTAATTTTTGAGTTTGTTCCCAATCTACATTGGCATCGCGATAGGTTGCGTCGGTTTTAATGAAATTGCGAACGTCAATCCAGTTGTTTTTTAATCCTTGTTCGTTGAAATAATGACTCACAATCGTAGTCGAAACAATTTCACCGAAACTAATCACTTGATCGTAAACAAAATTATAATTGGGCGATTTATTACTGCGTAAAAAATACTCTAAATCGGCAAAATGACTGTTGACAGCGAAGAAAACATCGTGTTCTTCATCGTCGAACAAATCAAGTAAAATTTGGTTGTGGTATTTGCGAACCTCTTGCAGTGAAGCGTGGAATTCATTCGATTTTTCAAAATAATTTTTGATGACAACTTCCAAAGCGTTAGTTGTTTTTCCCATAGCTGAGATCACCACCAATACATCTTCATGACCTACTTTTTGAAGTACATCGTATACGTTTTTTACACCATCGGCGTCTTTTACAGAAGCGCCACCAAATTTGAATATTCTCATATTATGTTTTCAATTTCAAATAAGTTCCAAAGGTAAAAAATTCAAGTTCCAAAAAACAAAAAACAAATCCCAAAAAAGTACAAAAAAAGTGAAAATCCAAAAAAGTAAATTTCAAATCCGAAAGTTTCAGAATTTAGGATTTAGAGTTTGGGATTTATTTGTCATTTGGAGCTTGTCATTTGGTATTTCTGGAAAGAAACTCATTAATTCCTTCTTCGTCCATTTGTGCTACTCGCCAATCGTCGAGAATTTTTGCGCCTGTTTTTTTATAAAACTCAATAGCAGGTGTATTCCAATCGAGTACGTTCCACTCAATTCTTCGAACGTTGTCGCGTTTGCCTTGAGCGATGATTTCGCTGTAAAGAGCAAATCCAGCGCCAGTTCCACGTTGGTTTTCCTTTACAATTAAATCTTCCAAATGAATGGTTTTTCCTTTCCAAGTGGAGTAGCGGTAATAATACAGCGCGATTCCAATGATTGAACCATTAGTTTCAGCAACAAAAGTGTGAAACAATGGGTTTTCGCCAAAACCATCCCGAATCAAATCATCCACAGTTACGACGACCGCATCGGGTTCTTTTTCAAAAATGGCCAATTCTTTTATCAAGTCCAAAACCGCTGGCATGTCGTTTGGAGTTCCTTTTCGTATGATCATAAACGTTTCTTTTTTTGAAGGTTGTAAATGTACTAAAATGAAAATTCCAAATCCCAAGAGTACAATTGGAATTTGGAATTTGTGTTTTTAATTGAAAATATTTAACAGAAGCTAAAATGGTTTTAAGCCGATTTTGGCTTCGAACCTGCCTGTCGGTAGTCAGGTTCACAAATTAAGTAATGCCTTGTGTTTAAATTTGTTCATCTGCGATGAAAATTCGAATAAAATCAAATAGTTTGATTGTTAAATTCGTGAATTCGTGGTCAAGTTTAAAAAACAAAATAAATTGAACCTTTTATTTTTTCTTCTTTTTAGTTGTGGTTTTTTTAACCGGAGTTGTAGTTGCTTTGTTGTTGATTGGTTTTTGAATGTAGGCTTTGTACAATCCATCGGCAATCGCTCTTTTTTTGGCGGTTTCAGCTCTGTTGTTCGGGTCGGGATGCGAACTCATCATTTTGTTGAAAAAGTTGGCTTCGGCATTGCCACTTAATCTGGCTAAAATAGCAAAAGCCGATTCAACTGCATTCACATCATAACCGTTTCGTTTCATAAAATCATACGAAAACGTATCGGCTTCTGATTCTTGTTTACGGCTGTATTTACTGTCTAAAATAGCACTGGCAATCTGACCAATTTGTCCTTCAGTGACATTGGCTACTTTAGTAGAAGTGGAAGAAACTGCGCCCATCAAAGCCGCTTTTCTATAGGCGGTTTTAATTGCATCTTTTGAATCCTGATTGACAACGTGACCAATTTCGTGACCAATTACGGCCAACAATTGATTATCATCCATAATGTCCATCAAACCTGAGAATACACGAATGCTTCCATCGGCAGTAGCAAAAGCATTTACTTCTTTTGAAATGTATACCTTATAATTCAGGGTTAATCCGTTTTCATTGGCGTGTTTTCTAAAAACTCTATTCAATCGTAACGTATAACCGTCTTTTGGTCCGGCAACCACATTCATTGAGTCCATTTTACGCACTGCTTCTTTTGAAAGTGCCGCAGCATCGTCATTGCTAAACGTAAAACTAGCAACGCCATTTTGAAGTGCACCTAAAGTTTTATCAACATCGATTTGGCTCATCATTTTTACACTTGAAAAAGCCGTCAATAGTACTATAAACAAAAATTTAAATTTCATAGATTTTGATTTAAAATTCAGACACAAAGATAAAATAAGTTTGATAAAAAAATGTAGTATAAATTTTACCTGATCTAGGATAAAATTTAATAAAAAAAGCGATATTTGCACAAACAACTACAACGATTTCGTAATGGAAGAACGCAACAAAACCTTAGGTGAATTTATCATCGAAAACCAGAATGCTTTTCAATATTCGTCGGGCGAATTATCCCGAATTATCAACTCCATTCGTTTAGCAGCAAAAGTGGTCAACTACAAGGTAAACAAAGCCGGTTTGGTCGATATTGTAGGCGCAGCTGGAGAGCAAAATGTTCAAGGCGAAGACCAACAAAAACTTGATGTTTACGCGAATGAGGTTTTTATTCAAACCCTGATCAATCGCGAAATTGTATGCGGAATTGCCTCGGAAGAAAACGACGATTTTATTACCGTTGCCGGAAGTGATAACAGTCACAGCAATAAATATGTAGTTTTGATGGATCCGTTGGACGGTTCGTCGAATATTGATGTGAATGTTTCTGTGGGAACTATTTTTTCGGTATTTAGAAGAAAAACACCCATTGGAACACCCGTAACTTCAGAAGATTTTTTACAACCTGGAACCCAACAAGTAGCTGCTGGATACGTGATTTACGGAACGTCAACTATGTTGGTCTATACAACTGGACATGGAGTAAATGGATTTACCTTGAATCCAGCGATTGGTACATTTTACTTATCGCATCCGAATATGAAATACCCAAAAGACGGAACCATTTATTCGATTAACGAAGGAAATTATGTGCATTTTCCGCAAGGAGTAAAAAATTACATTAAATACTGTCAGTTGGAAGAAGGTGATCGTCCGTATACTTCCCGTTACATTGGTAGTTTGGTTTCAGACATTCACAGAAATATGATTAAAGGCGGAATTTACATTTACCCAACCAGTTTTAAAGCACCGAAAGGGAAATTGCGTTTGCTCTACGAATGTAATCCGATGGCTTTTATTGCAGAACAAGCGGGCGGAAAAGCCTCTGATGGCTATCGGAGAATTATGGAAATTCAACCTACCGAATTGCACGAACGCGTTCCGTTTTTCTGTGGAAGCTACAACATGGTTGCCAAAGCCGAAGAATTTATGAAAGAAGCGAAAGAATAAATTTACAATTAGAAATAAATAAAAAAACCTCTGATTTCTCGGAGGTTTTTTATTGTTTGAAAGATATTTTTATTTATTCATGTGCATCATTTCAAAAGTAAATGTGTCTAAATCTACACCCATTACTAATAACGATAATGCTTTGTCAACAATGTAATTTACATTTCCCGGTGTAAAACCTAATGCCAATGCAAATTTGGTCAAAACGTCTTTTTGTTTTGGTCCTAAAACGTGATCTACGTATACCATTCTCGACAAATCATACAAACGCTCCAAACGATGAGCATAAGAATACGGTGGATTAATCGGGTATTTTAATGGATTTTCTAAAATTTCTTCGTATTCTTCTTTTGAAATTTCTAAACGAACCGCAAGTTTGTCTAAAAATGTTTTTTCTTCTGGGCTTAATTCACCATCTGAAGTAGCAACACGAACAATTGCTGAGAAATGACCTTTATTTCTAGTTTTAAATTCGCTATCAAATAAATCTGAAAATGACATAATTATATTGGTTTTATGATGCAAATATAATTCTAATTCCTCAAAAATGGAAATTGTTTTTAAACGATTTTAAGAGTCTTTTTTTGAAGTGATTTAAAATAAATTGTAAGTTTACATTCCAAAATTGCTAAAAAAATCACCTACTATGACAGATTTTTGGATTTATTTCAAAATTGGTCTCAGCCATGTTTTAGATATTAATGGTTACGATCATGTACTTTTTTTAATTGCTCTCACTGTTCCATATGCTTTTAAAGATTGGAAGCGAATACTATTGTTAGTTACATTGTTTACTATTGGTCACACTTTTGCCCTTTTGTTATCGGTTTTTAATATTGTAACGGTAAAAGCAACTTTAGTAGAATTTCTCATACCAATTACCATTCTAGTTACCGCTTTTTTTAATTTATTTACCGCTGGAAAATCATCAAAGCAAGAAAGTATCACTTTTATTGGAGCAATTACGGTTTTCTTTGGAGTGATTCACGGATTAGGGTTTTCGAATTATTTTAAAAGTATTTTACCCGGAAATCCTTCAGAAAAAGTAGTTCCGTTGTTTGAGTTTGCACTTGGAATTGAAGCAGCGCAAATACTTGTAGTTATAGCAGTTTTACTACTTTCCTTTATTGTTCAGACACTTTTTCGATTCAACAAACGCGATTTTACTTTGGTCATGTCGGCCTTTGTCATTGGAGTTGTCGTTCCGCTTATTATCGAAAATCCAATTTGGAAAAGATAATGTTGATTAGATGCAAATCAGTAGTTATATTTGTAAACGCATTTTCTTTTCTAGAGCAGAAAAGACACAGTATGTATTAAATTAACCATAGTGCCTTCGCGCCTTTGCGGCAAAAAATGAAAGAACAAAAACAAAACAAATACGATAAAGCTTATCTCAGAATTGCTGCCGAATGGAGTAAACTTTCTTATTGTCAACGCAAGCAAGTAGGCGCCATCATCGTTCGCGATCGAATGATTATTTCTGATGGTTACAACGGAACGCCTTCTGGGTTTGAAAACTGCTGTGAAGACGATGAAGGGTTAACGCATTGGTACGTTTTACATGCCGAAGCCAATGCCATTTCCAAAGTAGCGCGTTCTACTCAATCGTGCGAAAATTCTACCTTATATATTACACTTTCTCCTTGCAAAGAATGTAGTAAATTGATTCATCAATCGGGAATCAAACGCGTGGTATACAAAAACGGTTACCGCGACACTTCGGGTATTGATTTTTTAGTTAAAGCTGGAATTGAGGTATTGCAAATAGAAGAGTTAGATTAAATTTACGAAATGGAAATAACCAAAAGTATCTTTAACTTCTTCATGATTGCTGGAGTAATTCAGGGTTTTTTGTTTATTTTCATCACTTCTTTTGGCAAACGCAGTCGCGAGAAATCATTGGTTTTTCTGAATTTGGTAGTGTTGTTTTTGTCATTAAATAATCTGCAGATTGCATTGATTGACAATGTTTTTACCGCATCCAATTTTTTTGTTCGAAATCTGCTGATTCCTTTTTATGTTCTAATTGTTCCTTCTTTCTACCTTTTTTTAATTCATTATCTGAAAATTGAAAAAAAGATAACCTCATTTTTCTATTGGACAATCGTGCTTTTTTCACTTGAGATTTTGGCGCGCTTACTTTTGCTTCCTCATTATTACAATCAAGATAAAAATTCGATTATTGCTCGATATGCCCAAATTGAAGAAATAGTAAATGCAGTTTATTCGCTATTTATTTTTGCAAAAGCGATTGAGTTGCTTTTTAAAAGATCGCATTTGTATCAAAATATCTTGCGTTATGATGATATGAAATGGCTCAAAAATTTTTCTTTTTTCGGAAGTTTATTGTTGTTGTTATGGGTTCTTGCGATAGTTTTAAATCTGGATGCATTTTTAAACCCTAAAATAGTAATTTATTATCCGCTGCGATTATTCAGTTCGTTCTTGTTGTATTGGATTGGCTACCAAGGTTTTTTCCGCTATTATTTGACTTCTGAACGTATAGAAATCAGAAGCGTGATTGAACAAGCATCTTCAAAAAATAAACAAGTTAAGTCGTTTGAAGAAAATACTAAGAAAATCGAAAAATTCAATCAAATTGAGAATTACATTACAGAATCCGATTGTTATCTTGATCCCAATTTGTCGTTGAAAAGTCTTTCCGAAGAACTGAATATAAGTGTAAGTTTATTGTCGCAAATCATCAATCAAGGAAGTCAGTATAATTTTTCGGATTACATCAATCAATTTCGGGTGAATAAAGCCAAAGAGTTTTTGAAAGATAAATCGTTTGAAAACTACACCATTGAATCCATCGGATTGGAATGTGGATTCAATTCTAAATCAACTTTTTATGCGGCGTTTAAAAAATTCACGTCACTAACTCCAATTGCCTTTAGAAACCAGTAGGTTAAGTTTGTCCTGAATCATCCAAATCTGTTTTTTTAGGACTTTACTGTTTTTCAAGCACGTTATTTTTGATATCAAATTTAAAAATAATGGATATGAAATTTAAAGTTGTAGTTCTGTGTTTTCTGTTCTCAATGAGTGTTTTTTCACAAGATGAAGTTCAAAAAGTAGAGCCAGAGTGGGATGAATCTATTGCTTTTCATGGTGGGTTTGGGGTTCAAAAATCACTTTTTGCTGAATTGGGAATTTCAAAATTTTCTTTAATGGAAGTAGGTTATTTTCCCATAAGTAAAAGTATGTACTCATCGATAGAATTTTCTCCAACAATCCAACCTCAAGAAGAGAATCACATTTACGGATGGAAAGTAGGATATGAATTCAGTTTGCTTTTTGTTTCTGCAGCTCTCGAAGCAAAATGCCAAACCGATTTTAAAAACAATGATTTTGTAATTACACCAAAATTGGGTTTGGGTGCATTTGGTGTGGTTACTTTCTACTACGGATTCAATATTTCTACCCAGAACAAGCCTTTTTCCCGCATTGGGAATCACCAGTTTTCAATAGTTTGTAACTTGAACAAGAAAATACTGTCTATGTAATAAATTCGAATCAGAAGCTTTAAATTTATTAAAATATTAAGAGGCGTTTTGGTCAAAAACTCAACCTCAATTCATACTTTTGCTTTTATATCTTCGTTATCAAGATATAGTAGTATTCCATGAAAATCAACAAAATATATTTACCTCTATTGTTTTTCTCTTGCGTGGCAATTGGCATCGTCATTGGCGGGTTAATTAATTATCCGATGGACAAACCTTCATTCGGGACTAATAATTACAAAACCAAACTCAATACGTTGATTAATTTCATCGATAATGAATACGTTGATGAGGTACAAACCGATTCGATTGTTGATTTGACGGTGAATAATATTTTGGCCAATTTAGATCCGCATTCGGTATACATCCCAAAAGAAGAGCAAAAGCAAGAAGCCGAAAGTATGCGCGGTGATTTTGTTGGAATTGGAGTTAATTTTTACATGTATAAAGATTCGGTTGCTGTTGTAAAGCCAATTGAAAACGGTCCGGCAGCGCGCGCCGGGATTCGTTCAGGCGATCGATTGTTGTATGCCAATAACTTTAAATTATTTGGAAAGAAAATCCACAACGATACTTTGTTTAAAAAATTAAGAGGTGAAGAAGGTTCAAAATTGACTTTAACTGTCTATCGAAAATCAGAGAATAAAACATTTAAAGTGCAGTTAGAGCGTGGAGTAGTGCCGATAAAAAGTGTGGATACTTATGTGATGTTGAATAAAACGGTCGGTTACATCAAAATCAATCGTTTTGCTGAAACTACAGGGAATGAATTTCATTCGGCATTACTCAATTTGAAACAAAAAGGGTTGAAAGAATTGGTAATTGATGTTAGAGATAATGGTGGCGGATTTTTAGAAATGGCGGTTCAATTGGCCGATGAATTACTAAAAGATGATCAACTTATTGTATTTACCAAAAACAAAAAAGGTAAAATTGACAAAACGTATGCAACGGATGGTGGAAATTTTGAAACGGGTAAAGTCTATGTTTTGATTAATGAAAATTCGGCTTCGGCAAGTGAAATTCTGGCTGGAGCTATTCAGGATAATGACCGCGGAATAGTAGTTGGGCGACGTTCATTTGGGAAAGGATTGGTGCAAAGAGAAATTGATTTTGAAGACGGTTCGGCAGTTCGCTTGACAACTTCACGCTATTATACACCAAGTGGTCGTTCGATACAAAAGCCTTACACAAAAGGCGACAAAGAAAAATACATTAACGAATTTGAATCGCGTTTTGAAAGCGGCGAATTGTACGAAAAAGACAAAATGAAAATTGCCGATTCATTGAAATTCAAAACAAAAAACGGTCGAATTGTTTATGGCGGCGGCGGAATCGTACCTGATGTTTTTGTAGGTTTAGAAGCCAATCACGGACAAGAAAGCGTGGAATACATTTTGAATACGGGCGTTTTAGGACATTTTGTTTTTGAACAATTGGATAAAAATCGAAGCGAATTCAAAGGATTACAAGTACAACAATTGGTTGCAAAAGTGAATAGTAATCCAAATTACATCAAAAACTTCACCACGTATTTAACCAATTTAGGTTTGGAAATCAATTTAGAAAAAAACAGCGCGCTAGTCAATCGCTACATTGCAGCCGAATTTGCACGTCAATTGTTGGGTGAAAGTTATTATTATCAGATTGTTTTAAAAGAAGACAAAATGATCAAAGCAATTGTAAAGTAATTATTTCTTGATGCTATCGTGCACTTGAACATGCACACCGTTATTCCAAAGAGTTAGAATGTCAGTTGCAACTGCAGCACCACTTCCAGCAGCAATAGAGAGTTGACTTCTCCAACCAGCCAAAGTTCCGGTTACATAAATGCCATTGGTTACTTTATGGTCTGTGTTTTTAAGTTGAATTCGATTTTTTTCTGGAATTACTTTTTGATGCGGTATCACATATTCTTCTAAGCCATCAATAGTAAAAGGATTTCCAGCACCAATTCCGATGACAACCAATTTGGATTGGTACGAATTTTTATTAGTGGTAATGGTAAAATTTCCTTCTTCGCCATCAATTCGCATTACTTTTTCACCTTGTATTTGAATAATGTGAGGATACGAATTTTGAAGATGCTCAACACTTTCAACCAAAAGATCAGAACCTAATTTTCCTGCCGAAATTCCGTAAGCATTATTGAACAATGCATCTTGCAAAGAAGAAGCTTTTTGATGTGTGATGATTCCGATTTTTTTATCAGTAACAAACGGTTTGTTTTTGGCTGATCCTAAAATCAAGGCACAAGAAACACCCGAAACGCCACCGCCAATAATTAAAACGTCAAACATAAATAGGTAAATTGAAGCTAGATTTAAAGTACTTATTGCTGTTAGGAAAACTGAAGTTAGTTTTTAAGTTGTTCTTCAATTTTTTTAGACATTCTAAAAATAAGAAGAATAAAAACGGCACAGAAAGAAGCAACAATTCCTATTAAAGCAACAAGGCTGTTTCCTTCGAAAGGTTTTTCAAAATCCAATAAGGTTAAATTAAAACCGATTAAGCCAACTGCAATAAGAATCAATATGATGGTAAAAATTTTCATGGTATAAATTTGGAACAAAAATAACAATTTTTGAATTAAACGAACAAGCCTTTAACATTAGCGGCAAATAATTTAACAGCAATTGCTAGCAAGACAACTCCAAAGGTTTTTCGGATGACTCCTAATCCATTTTTACCTAATACTTTTTCGATTTTAGCAGACGATTTTAAAACGGCATACACTACAAAAATGTTCAGAATTATAGCAATTATGATGTTGATTGTTTCGTATTGAGAGCGCAAAGAAAGTAATGTTGTCATCGTACCAGCGCCAGCAATCAAAGGGAAAGCCAAAGGCACAATGGAAGCTGAAGAATTGGTTTCTTCTTTGTAAATTCGAATTCCGAGGATCATTTCTAAAGCTAAAAAGAAAAGTACAAACGAACCCGCTACTGCAAATGAATGTACGTCAATTCCGATTAGCTTTAACAATTCTTCACCAACAAAAAGAAAAACAATCATAATAACTCCTGCTACAAGAGAAGCTTTTTCTGATTCGATATGACCAAATTTCTGGCGTAATTCAACTATAATCGGAATTGTTCCAACGATATCAATTACTGCAAAAAGCACCATTCCTATGGTTATAATTTCTTTAAAATCCAATCCTAACATAAACGATACATTTAAGTTGCAAAATTAATGCTTTCTTGATTGTTGTAGAGCAAATAGTGAAGTAATTTTCAATTCGAGACTAAGTGCACAAAAAAAGTAAAACCTTTGTACCTTTGGCCAAAAAAAGTCAATTGTTATGTTTCAGTTAGGGAAGACTATAGTTTCGGAAGATATATTAGAAAAAGATTTTGTGTGTAATCTTTCGGCATGTCACGGTGCATGTTGCGTTGATGGTGACGCTGGTGCTCCTTTGAGTGCCGAAGAAACTAAGATTTTAGAAGAAATTTATCCAAAAGTAAAACCTTTTCTACGCAAAGAAGGCATTGAAGCCATTGAGCGATTAGGGACTTGGGTAAAAGGAACTGACCAAGATTTAGAAACACCATTGATTGACAACAAAGATTGTGCGTATGTAATTTTTGATGGGAAAACAGCTTTATGCGGAATCGAGCAAGCGTACAACCAAGGTGTTGTGAGTTGGAAAAAACCTGTTTCATGTCATTTGTATCCCATTCGCGTAAAAGATTTTACCGAGTTTGCTGCTGTGAACTATGATCGATGGGATATTTGTGATGATGCTTGTTCATTGGGTAAAGAATTACAAGTTCCGATATATAAATTTGTCAAAGAAGCTCTAATCAGAAGATTTGGTGACGATTGGTACATGGAATTAGAAAAAGTAGCCGAAGATTTGAATAATGGAAAATAAAATAACGCCTTGAATTACAAGGCGTTATTTGTTTTTAAAAGTGGAGAAGATGGGGCTCGAACCCACGACCTCTTGACTGCCAGTCAAGCACTCTAGCCAACTGAGCTACATCCCCAAAATTTTTACAAATATAAAGTAAAATTGAAAAATCAATTATTTTTAATGTAAAATATTACAAACAATTTAATATTAACTTATTATGAAGAAAAAATGTCTAAATTGTTTTTTTGATTTGAAAAAAAAGCATAATATTGCTTCACTTAAAAAAAACAAATACAAACTATTAACTTTAAACCACTTATGAAAAAAACTACTCTTTCATTATTTTTTGTTGCTTTTATGGGAGTGAGTGCTTTTGCTCAGACTATTGTGAGTACAGCGCCACAAAACAAAAAAGTAATTCTTGAAGAATTTACAGGGGTGAATTGCGTTTATTGTCCACAAGGGCATGCAATTGCAAACACTATTAAAAATTCCAATCCAAACAATGTTTTCTTGATTAACGTACACGTTGGAGGTTTTGCTACACCAGGACCAGGTCAGCCTGATTTTAGAACTCCATTTGGAACAGCTATTGCTAACCAAACTGGTTTGACAGGATATCCTGCTGCTACGGTTAATCGTACTGCTTTTGCAGGCTTGTCTCAAAATGGTGGAACAGGAACTGCAATGAATAGAAACAATTGGACTAATGCATCAAACCAAACATTGGCACAAGCTTCTTATGTGAATGTAGCTACAACAGCTACGATTGATGTGAATACTAGAGTTTTGACTGTTTTGGTTGAGGCTTATTACACAGGTGCCAGCCCAGTTTCTACAAACCGATTGAATGTTGCGTTTTTACAAAACAATACATTAGGACCACAGACAGGTGGAAATATGGGTAGCAATTACAACCACCAACACAGATTGATTCATATGTTGACAGGTCAATGGGGAGAAACTATTAACACTACTACTGCTGGTACTTTTGTGACTAGAACTTACACTTATACAATTCCTGCAGCATACAATAGTATTGTTGCTGAAATGGGAGAGTTTGAAGTAGTTGCTTTTATGGCAGAAACTCAACAAAAAATTATTTCTGGTAACGGAACCACTCCAACTTACACAGGTTTAACTAGTAATGATGCGAAAATCAAAGAAGTTAAAGGTATTGATGCTCAATGTGTGACTTCTCTTCAACCAAAAGTTGAAATTCAAAACTATGGTCAAACACAATTGACTAGTTTGCCAATATCATACTCAATTAATGGAGGAACTCCACAAGTATACAATTGGACTGGAAATTTAAATCCACTTGCTCGTACAACAGTTACATTACCAGCAACAACCTATACTTTACAACCAACAAACACTTTAGATGTTTCTATACCTGCTGATGATAATAATGGAAATAATTCTGGTACAGTTTCATTTGATAAAGCTGGTGAAACAGACAGCTCTGATATTACCATCAAAATCACTTTAGATGCTTATGGATCTGAAACTTCTTGGATGTTAAGAAATTCTGCTGGTGCAATTGTTGCAATTAGCCCTACTTATACTGATGCTGCTGCTGCTGGTGCTTATCCTCAACCTGATATTGACTTAACGTTACCTAACGATTGTTATACTTTTACTATTGAAGACTCTTACGGTGATGGTATGAATAGTGGTTACGGAGTTGGAAGCTACCAAATATTAGGAAATGGTGTTTTAATTTCAGGTGCAGAAGGTGGAACTTTTGGAAGCTCAGAAGCAAAACCATTTAGTGTTGCAAATCCGTTAAGTAATAATGAATTTTCAACCGTGAAAGCTTCTGTTTATCCAAACCCATCTACAGGAATCTTTACATTCACTACTGCATCTAATTTTGATTTAGTAGTTACAGATATTACTGGTAAAGTAGTATTTACAAAAAACAATATGTCTAATAACGATTCTGTAAATTTATCAAACCTTCAAAGAGGTGTGTATTTAGCTAAATTAACATCAGAATCAGTTGAAGAGACAATCAAAATCGTATTAAACTAAAAATAGAAAATGACTGCTATACTCTAAACTCATCTTTAGAGTATGGTAGTTAAAATAAAGAAAAAATGAAAAAGATAATTACTCTTTTAGCTTTGTTAACGTTGCAATTTGGTTTTTCTCAAATCACTCTTGCACGATTAAATTTCACTCCGATTCCAAGTGGATCTGTTATTGCGAATAACCAAACTGGTTATCCTCAAGCTGAAGTTGGGTTTAAAGTAAGAAACACTGGTTCAACAACAACGAACGTTTGGGTAAAGTGTGAGGATTTAATAAATAATGATGGAACAAATTTCCAGTTGTGTTTTGGAGAAGAATGTCTTCCTGAAGTTGCAGAAGGAATAACTTATCCAAGTGTAGGTGTTACTTTAGCTCCAAATGCATCAAATGGTAATTTTGATCACTTTCTAAATGATAACGTAGGAAGTGGAGTTTATCCGCTTGATTTTGTATTCCGTTTTTATCAAACGAATCAAGCGACACAAGGCGGAACAGAAGTGGGTAATTCAATCACAGTTACCTACCGCTATGATCCTAATTTAACAATTGATGAGGTGAATCAATTAGAAACTTCAGGTGTAATTGTTAAATCTACTTTAATTGATAATGAATTGATTTTAGACGTTCTTAAAAGTACTTCTATGGCAGTTTATGATTTGAATGGTAAAGTGGTTTACAATTCTGAGTTGAACTATGGAGTTCAATCCATTGACTTTTCAAATATAAGTTCTGGAGTATATGTAATTAATTTTACAAATGATGAAGGAAATTCATCTACTAAAAAGATAATCAAAAAGTAATAGTTTTTGAAATAAAAAAAAGGCTCGCAATTTGCGGGCCTTTTTTATAATGAGTTGATCCAATTTTCAATGAGTTGTACAGCTTCAGTGTGCCGTTTGGTTCTTCCTAATGGAGGCATAATGTATAACAAGTCGTTTTCGGTATTTACACGATAATGTAGAATCGATTGACCAACATTTCCTGGTGTTACTGTTATGCTGTTATAACCTTCCAAATAATGCGCAGCATGAGCCATTACGCCCATTTTCATAGGGTTAACAGTTTCGTTGAAAGCAAAACGTAAGTTCATCCACGATGGTTCTCCTCCATCAATATGGCAGTGTGCACAGTTCGCGTCAAAATAAGAACGTACTCTTAAATCCAGTGATTTTGAAGTGTCTTTGAAATTAACAGTAGAATTGATGTTAGAAGGCAAATTATTATCCAAATAACCTGTTTCAATCAGTTTGGTTAATTGATTTTTAGAACCTTCAGCGTAGGTCAAATTGTAGTTGATGTTTTGTGGTTTAATTCCAATCGGACTGATAATGGTGTTGTTAAATTTTGCATGACATCGCAAGCATTCAAAATCTACTTCGGGAGTTCTGTAATCAATAGTATGAATCACATTATTGCTGTCTTTCCAACTGATTACTCTTGTTGTGCTTTGGGTTTCTATATAAGCCTCAGTTTGCTCGTCATTCCAAATGTACTCTGCAAATATCCAACCCGTAGATTTTCGTATCATCATACGAGTTTCAATAATTTTTGTGGTATTTGCTGGTTGTACGTTAGTATAATAAAACATTTTAATCACAACAGCTCCAACGGGTAAATCCAAAACCGAATGATCGTTAACGTACGTTGCTTTGGCTCCATTTGGCATCCAAACAAAACGCTTTTTCTCGGCATAATCAGTAAAAAGTTCAGTGGCTGGTTGGTACAAGATAACTCCATTGTTTGGAGTTAAGTTTTTTAATTCGCCTGTAAAAAAATGATAATCGGATAATTTCGGATAAGGAACTTGAGTCAAGTCTACCGAAACATTTGGTAGGTCAATATATTCTTCATCAGAAGAGCTACACGATAGTAAAAAGAACAAAAATCCAAATACTAAACCAATTGTTATTTTCTGAATTTTTATCATTGTGATTACTATTTAGAAAGCCGTATTGAGTGATAATGAAAATCCTGAACTTTCTGGAACAAATCGGCAAACTCCACCCACACATACTAAACCTCCTCTTTGTCTTCCAAAATTCATTGCAATTCGAGTCGATTTTTTTCTGAATGCTCCACCCAAGTTATAATAATGGTTTCTGGCGTATTCTAAGTCATTGCCGTAGTTGTATAAATCAGAAACATAAACAGAGAATTTAGAATTTAGGTTCATCTCTATCGTTGCTCCAGCCCAGTTTTTCTTGTCACTGTCTGCCCACATATGTTCTCCCATAATTCTCATAGAGCGAGTTGGTGTAAATTTGTATGTAGCTTCGGCAGCAACAATGTTTGAATTTACTTCTCCTGATCTACCATCTATGAATTTTTTGTTGTAGTATTGGTTGATGTAACTGAAGACAGATTGCCATTTTGAATCCCATTTTTTGGTAATTTCAATATTGGCGTCTGTAAACATTCTTTTACCAAATCTAAAGAAATCAGTTTCGTAATTTTGAGGATTGAAAATGTAAAAAGTACCACCCAAAGCGTTCCAATTGGAAACGTTTAAGGCTACTTTCATCCCGTTTTTTCCTCCTAATTTACTTCCTTTTTTAAAATCATAGAAAACATCAATTTGTCCGCCAATTTCACCTGCTTTAACAAAATCTACATCTTCTAAAAGTACGCTTGGTTGTGCCTGATAAACGTAAAT
Organism: Flavobacterium sp.; assembly: GCF_035299245.1. Classification (GTDB taxonomy): domain Bacteria; phylum Bacteroidota; class Bacteroidia; order Flavobacteriales; family Flavobacteriaceae; genus Flavobacterium. The sequence goes on from NZ_DATGWY010000009.1 coordinate 286,500, forward strand.
GTTTGCTAAATTGTAGTGGTGTTGCTTGGTTAAACTCGGAATGAAATTCATCAATCGGTCGTTGAATGTATTTCCTTTAGCATCTCTTTCCGAAAAGAAACTCATGTTTTCTAATCGTCTGAAAGAGGCATCAATACCAAATCCTTTTTTAGAATAACCCGTATTAACTAATAATGCGCTACCCGGTTTTATCAAACGATTGTCAATTTGGCCTGGAGCTTGGACAACAGCATCATGTGTTTTGTAATCAAATTCACTTGAAAAATAAACCGAGTTATGATTCACGTTTATTCTTGCGGCATAACCGTTAGTGACATCATCAAAATTTTGATTTACGATGTCAGTTTTTTCATCTCTTGCAATGTAAGTCAATCCCAGAGAAACATCCGTAGTTTCCATTTTGAAAATTGGTGACAATCCTATTTCAACATCGGCACCATATATTTTTCCTCTACTTACGTCAAATCCGGTTCTTTGTTGACCATAAATGGATTTTAGTGTTAAGTAATCCGTTGGTTTAAAAATGATTCGTCCACCACGTAAGGCATTATTGATACCCAAAGCGCGGTCTTCCCAACTTCTGTACAATAATCCGCTACCAAATTGCTCGTAAAAATAACCAGCGGTAACATCAATTTTTTTATTCTTGTACTGTAAGAAATAAGTCGCTACATTGGTTCCGCTGAATTTCGGATTGTAAATAGCCAACGATTCATCTTCGTTTTTATAATTTTCGCCTTGAATACCAGCCGACCAATTCTTGTATTTAAAATTTAAAAAAAGATAATTATTAGAACGCAGTGGTTGAGCTGGAGCAACAGTTGGATTGTTGAATTCGTCTTTTAAACATTTATCATCCAAAAACCATTGTGAATTGGATTCAAATCCGCCGTTAAATTGAATTTTTTCTTTAGGTTGTTCTTGAGAAAATACGGTAGTAGTTATGAAACTTAAAAATAGTAGTTGAGTTAGTTGTTGTAATTTCATTTTTTATAAAGTCTTCAGTTTTTCAAATAATTCAACTTCACTTCCCGGAACATAACCGTTTTGAATGTGAACTATTTGATTGTTTTTTACTACAATTGTATAAGGAATGTTTACAATTGAAAGTGCTCTTTTTAAATCTTGGTTAGTGTCTAATAAAATTTTATAAGTCCATTCTTTTCCGTTTACCAAAGGTTTTACTCTTTTTTGCGTTCTAGAATCATCGGTTGAAACGGCAATAACTTCAAAATTGGCCTCTTTCTTCCAATCTTCTTGAAGATCGTTCATTTCATCAAGTTCATTAATACACGGTGCACACCAAGTTGCCCAAAAAGAAAAAACATATAATTTGTCTTTTTCATTGAACTCATTTTTCAACGAAACCGACTTACCTTCAAGTGTCGTCAAATTCAAATCGGGAAGGTTATTTTGAGCGAATAAATTAAATCCTACAAAAAGCAATAAAAGAGATAAATTTTTCATAAAATGTTCAATTAGAGTTGCAAATAAATAAATAATATTATTAAGATTAAAGTTTTTTTTGTTTTATTTGCAATCAATAATCATGCAAATTTTTTTTAATATGAAAAAGATACAACTTTTAGCTTTGTTTGCTAGTACAGCTTTGTTTTTCTCTTGTAGTGATACAGTTGTAGTTGAAAATCGTCCAGATCAAAGTGCTACCGCTCCAGCTATTTCTGGCTATTTTAAAAAGAATGTTTTAATTGAGGATTATACAGGTACATGGTGCGGAAATTGTACTCGTGTTGCTTATGCAATTGAACAAGTAAAAGAACAAACCGATAATGTGGTTACTGTAGCGATACACAATGGTAATGATCCGTATCATTTTCCTGGAATTGCTCCATTAAAAAATTTAATTTTACCAAATAGTCCGCTTGCTTTACCAGTTTCTCGATTGAATCGAATGAATGTTTGGACTTTTCCTGAAGTTTCGAATACTCAAGAAGCCATAGATTTGACTAGTAATAATACTACGGTTGGTTTAGCTATGAATTCTACGTTGAGTAATGGAACTATTGATTTAACTGTTGATGTTAAGTTTTTGGATGATTATTCGGATTTAAAATTAGTAGTATACTTGATGGAAAACGGATTAGTGTACCAACAGTTCAACTACACTAATTACTATGATGGTTATTTGATACCTAATTTCGTTCACAATCACGTATTAAGAGTTTCGATGACTGATATTTTAGGTGATGCGATTACAGGTACAACAAATGGATCAACTGTTTCTAAAACGTTTTCAATTCCTGTTCCTGCCAATATCGCAAATGCAAATAACATTAGTTTCGCCGCTTTTGTTGTGGGTGCAGATAACAAAGCAATCAACGTGAGAGAAGCACACATCAACGAAGCTCAAACATTTCAAATTAACCCGTAAGAAAGAAAAAATTATAATATCATGAGAAAGGTCACTTTTATAAGTGGCCTTTTTTTATACTTTTGATTATTATAAAAAAGCTACCTATGTATTCACTCATATCTTTAGTTCAAGAAACCAATATTGATGAGAAACTCAAAAATGCACCCGATAGTGGTTATCAAATTGGAGTAGTAATTGGTTATTTATTGCCTTTTGTAGTTTTTGTCGGAATTGCGTACTATATGTATTATCGTGCTAAAAACAGAAAAGACTTCGATTAAAATTCATAAATTTGCACCTTAATATCATTTCAATGAGTAAAATCAGAATTACTAAGCAGTTTTCTTTTGAAACAGGTCATGCACTTTATGGCTATGATGGAAAATGTAAAAATGTTCACGGTCACAGCTACAAACTTTCAGTAACGGTTATTGGTGAACCTATTTCTGATACTTCCAACGTGAAATACGGAATGGTAATTGACTTTTCAGATTTGAAGAAAATTGTAAAAGAAGAAATTGTTGATCAATTTGATCATGCTACCGTTTTTAATAAAAATACTCCTCATGTTGAGTTGGCTAACGAACTAAAAAATCGCGGACATCACGTAATTTTAGTTGATTATCAACCAACAAGTGAAAATATGGTAATCGATTTTGCTCAAAAAATAAAAGATCGATTGCCTCAATCCATTGAACTTCATTCATTAAAATTACAGGAAACGGAAAGCTCGTTCGCTGAGTGGTACGCTTCCGATAATTTGTAATCTCATGTCTTCCAAAAAAATCTACTTTGCTTCCGATCAACATTTAGGTGCGCCAACACCTGAAGCGAGTTTTCCGCGTGAACAAAAATTTGTGGCGTGGCTCGATGAAGTAAAACATGATGCTGAAGCGATTTTTTTACTAGGCGATTTGTTTGATTTTTGGTTCGAATACAAAACGGTGGTTCCAAAAGGATTTGTGCGTGTTTTAGGAAAATTGGCCGAGATTAGAGACAGCGGAATTCCGATTTATTTTTTTGTAGGCAATCATGATTTGTGGATGAACGACTACTTCGAAAAAGAACTTAATATTCCCGTTTATCACGATAACAAAGAGTTTACCTTTTCTGGAAAATCGTTTTTAATTGGTCATGGCGACGGAAAAGGTCCGGGTGATAAAGGCTATAAACGGATGAAAAAAGTCTTTACCAATCCGTTTTCCAAATGGCTTTTTAGATGGTTGCATCCTGATATTGGAGTGAAATTAGCGCATTATCTTTCGGTAAAAAACAAACTCATCTCGGGCGAAGCCGATGTTCATTATTTAGGAGATGACAAAGAATGGCTGATTCAATACGCCAAACGAAAGTTAGAAACCAAACACTACAACTATTTTGTTTTTGGTCACCGTCATTTGCCTATAACTAAAGAAGTCGGTCACAATTCCACGTATGTCAATCTTGGCGACTGGATTGGGTACTTTACCTATGGTGTTTTTGATGGAGAACAATTCGAACTGAAGAAATTTGAAACCCAATAGTTTTACTTACAACTCAATTGCGTGAGTGATAGAAGTGAATCCCGATTTTATCGGGAGGAACGGATAGCACGACCGAAGGGCACGCCAAAAAACTAATTGGTTTACTTTTCCGCCTTTTTATAAACCCCAATTTTATGCGTTCGCAACGAATAGTACTTCTTTTTCTTGCTTCCTGACGGAATAAAACTAATCACGGTTGATGATTTTGTAGGCATATGACAATCCACACAATTGTTTTTAAAACTGGGTTGAAACGGTTGTACTTTACAGAAATTTTTACTCGATTGTTGATGACAACTCATACAGATTTGTGAGTAATAGGTTGCATTTTTTTCAGCATTAGTGTGTGGATTATGACATGTAATACAGTTCAATGTTGCGTCTTTAGTAAAACATTTACTTTGTTTGAGTAATTCCAATTGATTGCCATGTACGTCAATTGTTGCCTCTTTTGAAACGGATGGATTACTTAAGAAAAATTGTGATACAGTATCACCTGGTCGAAAATCAAATCTCGATTTCAATTGTGGCGAATTGTTTCCCGAATGGCAAATCGCACATTGATCCAATTTTTGCTGATTATTGAGCTTTGTTTTAGTGGTGATGAATTGTGCTTTTAGTTCTTTTGGGAATTTCAAATGATAATTGACGTGCTTTTTTGCCGGACCATGACAGCGTTCACAGTCAATTCCGTAAACGATAGAATTTTTGTCCAATTGACCTGATAATTCGGTTGAGCCGTATTCTTGTCCTACTTTTACGCCTTTGGGTTGCGGACTTTTGATGTTTGAACTGTGGCAACTGAAACAATCCTTTTTTACCATTCGTTCAAATAAGGGATAATGTGCGTCATAACCCGGACTTGTCGCCCAATTGTTTATCGATTGATAGTACGAAATGGGTAATTCGTACAACTTATTTTGATGCCAAAACATTGAGGTTTGCGCGTGTTTTACTCCCATAAGGATATCAAAACGGTATTTTTCAGTAGGTTTTCCGTTTTTATACACCACTTGATACACGCTGTCTTTGTGTTCTTGAACTTTCAAGTGTAAGTGCGGATTGTAAGTATACGCAAATTGTTCATCATCAATACTGCCTAAAATGTTTTCTTTTAATCCGGGCATCGAAGCTTTAGTATGTGAATTGTTTGCCGATAATTCACTGATGTTTTGATGACACTGAATGCAACTTTGCGAACCAGCGTATTCTTTTCCGCGAATGTCAATGTACTCTTCGGATGAATGGGTACAACTCATCAAAGTAATCAACACTAGGAAAAGAAAGAATTTTTTCATGGTCGAATGTCTTTTACTCTCAGTTGAATTGTTACAGTTCCATTGAACTCATTTTCGTCTATGCAATAGGCCAAATCAAAAGGTTTCTGGTTCTTTGTCAAATCTAATTTCGAACCCAAACCAAAACCAATCGCACTAAAACCATCTGAACCCTTTTGTTTTACAAAGAGTTTTAAATGTTCTTCATTCTGGCCTAAATTTTTGGCATAACCCGTATCGTTTGCATTTTTACTCATAAAAACAGGCGTCATATTGTGCGGACCAAAAGGTTCAAATTGATTCAATAATCGAATGAATTTGGGTTGAATTTCAGAAAAATCAAGTTCAGCATCAATAGTGATTTCAGGAATCAGCAATTCGGGAGCAATGGTGTCGCGAACTACTTTCTCAAAGGCTTTTTTGAATGCAGGATAATTTTCTTCTTTCAAAGTCATTCCGGCAGCGTACATGTGACCGCCAAATTGTTCCAAATGTTCGGCACACGCTTCCAATGCATTGTAGATGTCAAAGCCTTTTACCGAACGCGCTGATGCAGCAAGTTTGTCGCCACTCTTGGTAAAAACGATGGTTGGTCGGTAATACGTTTCTGTCAATCGGGAAGCGACAATTCCGATGACGCCTTTGTGCCAGTTTTCTTGATAGACAACGGTGGTGAAGTTTTCTTGCTCACCATTGACTTCAATTTGTGTCAAAGCTTCGATGGTGATTTGTTTGTCCAAATCTTTTCGATCGGAGTTGTGCTGTTCAATTTCGGAAGCAAATTGTTCGGCTTGATCCAAATCAAATTCGGTCAACAAGGCAACCGCCTCTTTTCCGTGTTTGATGCGGCCAGCAGCGTTAATTCGAGGTGCGATGATGAAAACTACATCGGTTATGGACAACGTTTTCTTTTTTAGATTTTGAATGAGCGCTTTGATTCCGGGACGCGGATTCGCATTAATGACTTCCAATCCAAATTTGGCCAACACTCTATTTTCGCCTGTCATCGGAACAATATCGGCAGCGATGGCAGTAGCGACCAAATCAAGATACGGAATCAAATCTTCTGTCGTTTGATTGCGGTTTTTGGCTAAAGCTTGGATGAGTTTGAAACCCACACCACAACCACATAATTCATCATAAGGATACGTGCAATCGTCGCGTTTTGGGTCGAGAATTGCTATGGCATTCGGTAATTCGTCGCCCGGACGATGGTGATCACAAATGATGAAATCAATGTTTTTATCCTTCGCGTAAGCAATATGATCGATTGATTTGATGCCACAGTCCAATGCGATAATCAATGAAATTCCGTTATCGTCGGCGTAATCAATTCCTTTATAGGAAATACCGTAACCTTCGTCGTAACGATCGGGAATGTAGGTGTCAATGTTGGGATAAACACTTTTTAAGTAGGACGAAACGAGTGAAACAGCCGTAGTTCCATCTACATCATAATCACCAAAAATTAAAATGTTTTCGTTGTTATTAATGGCTTCTTCAATGCGACTTACGGATTTGTCCATATCTTTCATCAAATACGGATCGTGTAAATCGGCTAGAGTAGGACGAAAAAAAGTGCGCGCTTGTTCGTACGTTTCAATACCGCGTTGTACTAGTAAAGTCGCAATGATTTCGTCAATTTTAAGTTCGTTTTGCAGTTGCTGAACTTTTTCTTTTTCGGGCTTAGAGAGGAGATTCCAACGCATAATAATGGAGTTTAATTGGTTATTTTGGCTTGTAAATTTTAACAAATATAGAAAATATTTTAGAGAACGCAGATGAAACAGATTTGACAGATTAGCGCAGATTTTTGTTTACTACTTTATTGTAAAAACCACAATTGAAACACAATAACCCAATCAGCATCTAAGTTAGCCATTACTGAACTCTGAACTCTGAACTCTGAACTCTGAACTCTGAACTCTGAACTCTGAACTCTGAACTCTGAACTCTGAACTCTGAACTCTGAAC
>NZ_DATGWY010000010.1:0-185125 GCF_035299245.1 Flavobacterium sp.
GAAATGAATAGCCCGACCCAATTGAACATAACTAATTTTCTATTTACTACAATCGCACTGTTCAATTGGGGCACGCCCCGATTAGCAAAAACTACGTTTTTCAAACTTGTTTTTGTCTATCGGGACAAGCCCAAATAAAAAACCTGCTAGTGAGAGTTAGCAGGCTTCATTTTTTTATGGATGCTATTTTATTTTATAAGCTCAAAACTTCTCTTAACAAAAGCAGTGAGTTCTTCGCCTTTTAATAATCCTTGAGAGATTTTAGCTAGGTCTAAGGCTTGTTTTACCAAACTTTCTTGGGCTGATTTGTCTTCAGTATTGAGAATAGTTGTAGCCAAATCACTGTTAGTGTTCACAACCAAATTATACATTTCAGGGAAGTTACCCATGCCGAACATTCCGCCACCACCGGTTTGCGACATTTCTTTCATTCGGCGCATGAACTCAGGTTGAGTAATCATGAACGGAGCAGCAGTGCTGTCCATAGGTTCTAATTGTACACTGTAATTGGCTTTAGGGACAATTTCTTCTAAAACCGTTTTCAGATTGGTTTGTTCTTCTTCAGACAATTTAGAGATTTGTGTGTCTTCTTTTTGGATTAACTTATCAATATGATCAGAATCTACCCTAGTGAATGTCAAGTTTTCGTTATCGGCTTCTAATTTTTGAATTAAATGTGATACAATAGGTGAGTCCAACAGCAACACTTCGTATCCTTTTTCTTTGGCAATGTCGATATAGCTGTGTTGAGCATCTTTGTTAGAAGCATATAAAACCACTAATTTTCCGTTTTTATCGGTTTGATTGGTAGTGATGGCTTCTTTTAATTCGGCTAATGTATAATATTTGTCATTCACAGTTGGATACAATACAAAATCGCCCGCTTTTTCGTAGAATTTTGGTTCTGAAAGCATTCCGTATTCCAAAACAATTTTGATGTCGTTCCATTTTTTCTCAAAATCTTCACGGTTTTCGTTGAAGAGCGATTTGAGTTTGTCAGCAACTTTACGCGATATGTAATTGGAGATTTTCTTTACATTTCCGTCCGCTTGTAAGTACGAACGCGAAACATTCAAAGGAATATCGGGTGAATCTATAACACCTTTTAACATTACCAAAAATTCGGGTACAATTCCTTCTACATTATCGGTTACATAAACTTGATTTTGATACAATTGGATTTTGTCTTTCTGCAATTGTAAATCCGATGACATCTTAGGAAAATATAAGATTCCAGTCAAATTGAATGGATAATCTACATTTAAGTGAATGTTGAACAGAGGCTCTTCAAATTGCATTGGGTACAACTCACGATAGAAATTTTTATAATCCTCATCGGTTAAATCGACAGGTTGTTTGGTCCAAGCCGGATTTGGATTGTTGATGATGTTATCAATTTCTTTGTACTCTGTTTTATAATCTTCTGGAGCATCTTCTGGCTTTGGAAGTGCCTCTTTTTTGGTTCCGAACTTAATCGGAATCGGCATGAATTTGTTGTATTTGGTCAACAATTCACGGATTTTAAATTCTTCTAAAAATTCAAGAGAATCTTCGGCAATGTGAAGAATAATTTCGGTTCCGCGATCCGTTTTGTCGTGTGCTTCTAAGGTAAATTCTGGGCTTCCATCGCAGGTCCAATGCGCAGCTGGTTCATCTTTGAAGGATTTGGTGATAATCTCTACTTTTTCAGCCACCATAAAGGCAGAGTAGAAACCTAGTCCGAAGTGACCAATAATTCCTGCATCTTTAGCCGAATCTTTGTATTTTTCTAAAAACTCTTCTGCACCAGAAAAAGCTACTTGGTTGATGTATTTCTCCACTTCTTCAGCAGTCATTCCCAAACCTTGATCAATGATGTGCAGTTTTTTGGCTTCTTTATCAATTTTTACTTCAATAATTGGATTGCCATATTCTACTTTGGCATCACCAATACTCGTCAAATGTTTTAATTTTAAAGTTGCATCCGTGGCATTCGAAACCAACTCACGTAGGAAAATTTCGTGGTCGCTGTAAAGAAATTTCTTGATTAAAGGGAAAATGTTTTCTACTGAAACATTAATTTTTCCTGTTGACATATTTTGAACTTTTTAGTTAAACAATTTATGCTTTTAATTAGTCAAAATCAGTACCAAATTAGGTAATCTGACAAAATGACGTAGTTGTAATTCTATAAATATATTCGATATATGTGTAAATAGGCTATTGAAATTGTCAGTATATTTGTACTGTAATAACTTAAACTCGAATAGGTATGAAAAAAAGTATTTTTCTTTTGATGCTAACCATTGCATTTATTGGATGTAAACCCAAACAGCAAGTAACAAGTACCAAGCTGGATTACAAATCGGCTTCGGCTATGAAAGGCGCTTGGCTAATCTCTTCAGTGACTTTTCCTGGTTCAGATTACATTAAAATTAGCTCTTTTGACATAGCCGATTCAAAGTGTTTTATTGGAAGTAATTGGAATTTAATTCCCAATAACAATAAAGGTGATATGGCTTTGAATAACGCTTCATGTACAGGATTTTCTTCACCAATCACCTGGTATTTAAATAAAGAAGGTAATTTTGTGTTGAAAATCATCAACGAAACTAAAGCCAAAAAAGTAACCGAAGGATATATTTTAACCATAGCAAATCAAACAGAAACTTCTTTTCAATTGATTGATAAAGCGAATGTTGGTGGTAAATTAGTGGATGTTGTATACCAATTTGAAAAAGTAAATTAATTTAAAAAATAAGTCATGAAGAAAATTACATTATATATAGTAGCATTTTCGTTTTTGTTAAGTCCAACGTTTACCGGATGTAACGCCGTAAAAAACTCAAATAACACTCAAAAAGGTGTTGCCATCGGTGCAGTTGCTGGTGGAGTTCTTGGAGCTGTTCTTGGAAACAACATTGGTAAAGGAGGAAACGGTGCTTTGGGTGCTGTTTTAGGCGGAGTAATTGGTGGTGTTGCTGGTGGAGTTATTGGTAATAAAATGGACAAACAAGCACGTGAAATCCAAACCGCTTTACCGGGCGCAACCGTTGAACGTGTTGGAGAAGGAATCAAATTGACTTTGGGTGAAAACTCAGTTCGTTTTGATACGAATAAATCGACTTTGACTCCTACTGCAAAAGCCAATTTAGATAAATTGGTTCCTGTTTTTCAAAGTTATGCCGATACTGATATCGTAATTTACGGATATACTGATAGTACAGGAAAAGTAGAGTATAATCAGACTCTTTCTGAGCAAAGAGCGGCTTCTGTAAAAGCGTATTTGGCTTCAAAAGGATTGAATACTTCTCGTTTTACAACTACAGGTTTAGGTATTGCTGATCCAATTGCAACCAATGATACTCCAGAAGGAAGAAGTCAAAACAGAAGAGTTGAATTTGCGATTACAGCCAACCAAAAAATGATTGAAGATGCCAAAAAAGAAGCAGGAAATTAACTTTCTACTACTCTCAATAACAAAGCGTTTGCCACAGGTAAACGCTTTTTTATTTTCAAAAATTTTGAACGACATTTAACAAAACTTTTTGTTTAGTTTTTTCGATGAATCATGAAACAGTGGTAATTTTACATAAATTCTAAAACATGGAAACAACTAAGAAAACAACTGCCAAAAAGAAAAAAGTAGATGATACTATTATCATTTCTCTTTATATGAATTACGTACTCGAAAAAAATGAAGAGCCTAAAAATGTGTATTCATTTTGTAAAGAACACAAAATTGAAGAAACAGACTTCTATACTTTTTTTGGTTCGATTGATGCTCTAAAGCAAGAAATTTGGGTAAAATTCTTCGAAAATGCCGAAGCTTCCATTCAAAAAGAAGAAGCATTTTCAGGTTATTCAGATAAAAATAAATTACTAACACTTTATTTTACCTTATTTGAAATCTTGACTCTGAACAGAAGTTATGTAGTTTTTGCATTAAAAGAAAACAAAGTAGGTCTGAATAATCTGAAGAGTTTAAAGCAATTCAGAAGTCATCTAAAAGACTTTGTGAAAAACGAAATTTCATCAAGTTCAACGGTTATTAACGAAAAAGTATCCAAAATTACCAAACCGATTTATGTAGAAGGAGCGTGGATTCAGTTTTTATTTTTATTAAAATTCTGGTTGGACGACACTTCTAAAGGATTCGAAAAAACCGATGTGCTTATTGAGAAATCAGTGAATACAGTAGTCGATTTATTAGACACCAAACCCTTGGAAAGTTTGTTCGATTTGGGCAAATTTCTGTGGAAAGAAAAAATGAACTAATTGATGAAAACATTAGATAAAATTCCAACCAGCAAAATAGAACGCGCCAGTCAGTTAGTCAAAACCGGAATCAAAGTCGGTGGTAACTACGTAGCGTATTATGGTGAAAAAATCGTAAATCCGTCGCTGACCAAGGACAAACTCAACGAAAATAATGCAGAAGACATTTACGACGGATTGAAAAATCTGAAAGGAAGCGCGCTGAAAGTGGCTCAAATGCTCAGCATGGACAAAAGCATCATGCCACAACAATACGTCGACAAATTTTCATTATCACAATTTTCGGTTCCGCCTTTGTCTGCGCCTTTAGTTCGTAAAACATTCAAGAAGTATTTAGGCAAATTTCCGGAAGATTTATTTGATACTTTTTCTCCAGATGCCACCAACGCTGCAAGCATTGGGCAAGTTCACAAGGCTACAAAAGACGGTAAAACTTTAGCCGTAAAAATTCAATATCCAGGTGTTGCTGATAGTATTAGTTCTGATTTGGCCTTGGTAAAACCTTTTGCCGTGCGCATGTTCAACATCAAAGGAAAAGATTCAGACAAATACTTCAAGGAAGTAGAAGATAAATTGCTCGAAGAAACCGATTACAATTTGGAATTAAAGCAAAGTTTAGAAGTTTCCGATTGGTGCAAAAACATCGATAATTTACGTTTTCCCAACTATTTTCCACAGTTGTCTTCCGAAAAGATTTTAACCATGGAGTGGATCGAAGGCGAACATTTATCCGAATTTGCAGCTCACAATACCGATAGAGCCAAAGGCGATGCCATAGGTCAAGCCTTGTGGGATTTCTATATGTACCAAATGCACCATTTAAAACAAGTGCATGCTGATCCGCATCCGGGGAATTTTTTAATCGACAACGAAGGAAGGTTAGTTGCCATCGATTTTGGTTGCATCAAACAAGTTCCAGAAGAATTTTACGTTCCGTATTTCGAATTGGCCAAACCCGAAGTGATCGATAATCCGAAGTTATTCAACGAAAAATTATACGAGTTAGAGATTTTACGCCTTGATGATTCAAAAGAAGAAATCGTTTATTTTACAAAGTTATTCCACGATTTATTGAGCTTGTTTACCAAACCCTTTCACGGTGATTTTTTCGACTTCTCAGACGAAGAATTCTTCGGAAAAATAGCGACTATGGGAGAGGAATTTGCCAAAGACACCCAACTCCGAAAAATGAACGGTAATCGAGGTTCAAAACACTTTTTATACATTAACAGAACCTTTTTTGGGTTGTACAACCTGTTGCACGAATTAAAAGCACGAATACACACCAAAACGTTTGAAAAATATTTAAAATAATTGGTTGTTTTGTTTATTGGTTAGGTTGATAAGAGCAATTCTCATTTAGGATTGCTCTTATCTTTTTTTAGAAGCTCATCCAGCCCTACGTTGCACGTTTTTTTAAATCAATTGGTTGTACTAAGCTGCACTAAGAGCTTCCGTTGGTCGCTTTATCGCAACAAGTACAACTCAATCGCTTTGGCAAAAAGCGTTCCTCTTCGGTCTGGGCTAGGGCAATCGAATTACAAAGACAATCTTCTTACATCACAAACAATCAAATGCAAAGAAAAGGCAAAAAAAAAACACTGAATATCAGTGTTTTTTTGTCTTATATAAAAACTGTAATCATTCTTACTTTTTATTTAAGCTGTTTAACTTCAAAATAACTTTTGCCTGAAAATGAGTCAATTTGAACTCCCGTTTGGTAATTTTCAGCAAAAATTTCTACATAACCACCAACGGCCAAATTTACGATGCAATTAATCGTTCTTGAAACTGGTCCCAAATTACTATGATTTCCACTATTTTGTTGGTACAATGCACCATTCACATACACGCCAATCGAGTAAAACTGAGCGTTACTTTGGTTGTCGGTATGGTAACCGGCATTGATTTCATAAATTCCAGCTCGAGTGGCCGTAAAACGATTACCTGCAAATTCGGTATTGGTATCAATCACCACCGTATTGTAAGTAATCAGTTGCCATCCAGCAGTTGTCAATGCTTGATTGGCACTGAGATTGGTTCTAACCGCCGATAAGGTGTTGGTTCCACTTGGCGAAACCCAACTTAAAACACCACTGGCATCACTCGCCAAATATTGATTAGCGGTACCGCGCGCTACCGGAAAAACATAACCCGTAGTAGCAGGATCACCAATTTGGAACGTGCTGTTGGTACGTAAAATTCGAGTGGGTGCAAACTCACCGTAAATCAACGATGTGGTTGGTGTAGTATTCGAGTTGGTAATGTATAATTTATTCGAAGTAGTTTCGTTAAGTCCGGCTTGATAACCTATGGCTACATTACCCGTTCCCGTTACTAAGTTGCTCAAAGCACTGTGACCCAAAGCGGTATTGTTTGAAGCCGTAGAAGTATTGGTAAGCGAGTTATATCCAATGGCAACATTTCGAGCCGAAGCTCCGCTACCATCTAAGGCGTTAGCTCCAAGAGCCGCGTTTTGTGTACCCGTTGAAAAGGCACCAGCATTGTATCCTACAAAAGTTCCGTCACTTGATGTGGCAGCAAAACCAGCATTCCGTCCTATAGCAGTATTGCGTGAACCCGTAGTGTTGTCGTTCAACGAACCTGCACCCACAGCTGTATTTTCAGTAGCACTAGTGTTGCCTTGTGAAGCGTTATATCCGATTGCCGTATTGTTGGCGCCCGAATTGTTGAACAATGCATGCCATCCTACAGCAGCAGTGTTACTAGCGGTAGAAGTACTTCCAAACATGGCTTCCCATCCAATTACGGTATTGGCACTTCCGTTATTTCTTCCAAGAGAACGTTCTCCGATGGCTACATTTTGAGATCCTGTAGTGGCATCCTGATGGGCTTGATATCCCATCGAAGTATTTGATGTTCCTGTGGTAAGCGCAAACGACGCTTGTGTTCCGACTGCAGTATTAAAACTAGCTCTATTGTTGTTTAAGGCTTGAAAACCCAAAGCAGCGTTATTGGCGCCTGTTAAATTGTTTCGTAGCGCCTGAAAACCCACTCCAGTGTTGTTACTTGCGGTTGTATTGGCTCTCAAGGCTTCAAAACCAATTCCCGTATTATTAATTCCCGTAGAGTTGGTACGTAACGCTTCAAATCCAAAAGCAGCGTTGGCATTTCCAGTATTTGATAGTAACGCACTGTTTCCCATACCCGTGTTTTGAATTCCGGTTGTATTTGCTGAAAGGACACCATTTCCAACGGCAACATTATCATTACCCGTATTGAGCAATAAAGCATTAGTGCCAAAGGCAGAACTATTTGTTGCAGCTCCTACATTCAATGCACCCACTCCAAATGAAGCACTCGTGAGACCAATTTTTCCCGCAGGTGAATTGTTTCTTCTAAAAGCTACATCTACATTGGTTGCAGCTGCTGTTCCGATAAAGTTGGTTCCATCCACAATGTTAGTGTTTCCTGTAGTAAGCCAACCCGATGCGCCCGTTGCAAGTCGTACCCATGGTCCGGTAGCCGAACTTAAATAGTAAAATCCTGGTGTCACATCGCCACTTGTAGCGGTGTTATACACTAGCTCTGATGTCGTTCCAGTTAAAACTGTTACAGTGGATGTATCAACTAAAGCAACTCTCGGAATTAACAAACCATCATTTGATGAAGTAATGTCCAAAGCGCCTTCGGGGACTAATGTTCCAATTCCGACTTGAGCTTGAAGGACTTCTGCTGAAAACCAAATGCAAATTAGAGTGAATACAATTTTAAATTTTTTCATATGCATTTATTTAGTTCAAAAATTATAATCAAAAACGCCCCTCAATACAGAGAGGCATTTTTTAATTATAATTAATTATCGTTTTAACGTTTGATTACTCGCATCGTTTTTACTTCTTCACCTTGAGATACAATTACATTGTAAACTCCTGATGGATAAGTAGCTCCAATTTGTAGTTCAGAAACAGTGGTTGTATCCAATTCTCTGCTTTCTACTAATTTACCTAACATATCGTATACTTTCACTTGGATGCTTTCTTCTGTTGAAGCGGTAACTTCCAATCCGAAGCTTTCTCCAAATGGGTTGGGTGATACGATAGCACTAAATGCTAATGCAGGTTTTGAATTATTAGAGTTTGTTCTTGTTGCTCCTGGCATTGTAAGTGTACATACTTTTCCGAATGGTCCAAACACTCCGCCAATTTCAACACTCACTTGTACAGAATACGTTTCACCAGGTAATAAACCAGGAACGGTATTCAATGCGAATGAACGAAGCGGTTTGTCAAATTGATACGTATAACCTAAAGAGGTGTTTGTAAATCTAAATCTATATGTAGTTGCTCCTGCATACGAATCAGCATAGACAACTGTATTTGGATTAGTTAAAATCACATCACATTGTGCCAATTGCAACTGAGTTGTTGGGAAACTTGGTGTAGTAATGTTACAAGCTGTTCCATAAGGTAAATACGCTCCGTTAGTGTTTCTAACAGCTACTTCTACTGAATACGTTGAATTGAACTCAGCTATAGAAGTTTGAGTCATTTTAATGTCTCTTAACGGACGTTCAACCTCTTGTTGAGCTGAAGTTAACAAATTCGTGATTCTGAATTTATAACCTGTTGCAAAAGGGACGTTGTTGGCATAAATCACATCTCCAATAGTGGTTAATGTTCCTCCACATTGAGCTGCCTGAATTTGGGTAGTCGCTGCCGGAGTAGTCACAGTACATGGTGAACCATAGAATGGTTGCCATACGTTGTTGTAACGTATCGAAACTTCAATTTGATACGTTCTATCAAAAGCATAGTTCGTCAACTGTGTCAATTGGAACACACGTAAGTTTCTGTCAATTGTTTGCACTTGCATCGTTGACATATCCGTTACTCTGAATCGGTAACCTTGAGCTCCAGCTACTAAATTAGCAAAGATCTGTTGGTTGATTGAAGACAATGTTGAACCACATTGAGCCGTTTGAACTACTGAAATGATTGGTGTACAACCTTCGTCGATAGTGCCATCACAATCGTTGTCTAAACCATCATAACAAATTTCCAATGCTCCTGGATAAACTGTGTCATTTAAGTCATTGCAATCACCATCTAGATTAACATAATTTGCTCCAGGCGAAGTACACGATGAAACTAAAGTACTAGTAACTCCATACGAATCACCATCGTTATCAACATACCAATTCAAAGGAGCACATAAAGTAGTTAATGAAGCGGTTGCAGGTACAGAGAATTGATTTTCAGCAGTATTGTATTGATACAACCAAAAAGTATAGTTAGTACTTGAATTTAATCCAGTGATAACAAATCCGAATGGACTAGCACCATTTCCATCACCAGGAGTAGCTCCAAAACTATATTCTATTGCAGTGGTTGGATCTACTGGAGCAGTCGCTGTTGGAGAGTAAAACAATCTGTACACAATATTTCCATCAACATTATTTGGTCCACATGCTAAAAAGGCGCTTGAAGACGTTGGATTGAACGCTACAAAACCAACAGGTTGGGCTGGTGGAGGTGGAAATGCAAAATTAACAGTATACGTTAACTGAACTGAAGTATCTTCTGCAGTAACTACTACAGTTGCGCTACCAGGTAAAGCAGTTGCTTGGTTAATTACAGTAGTTGCAGCACCATTATTTGTTGTTGCAGATGTTATTTGTGGTATTTCAGTTGTACCAAAAGGCAAAGTGTAAGTGTAAGAAAATTGAGATGAACTGAATCCACTAACTGGTACAAAATCAACTTGTAAATCGCTTAAAGTAGCATCAGTACTCACTCCCGGATTATTCCAGAAATAAACATTATCTAAATAAATATCGATCGGAGTAGTGCTTCCTGCACCATTAGCGGCAAATTTCATTTGAATAACATTATCCCACGTCATACCACTGAATAAGCTTTTTGGGATATCTACACTAACCCATTGTCCTTGAACATGATTGATAGTAACTAAAACTTCTGAAGGACCAGATCCAGCGTTAATTGGACTTACTTGGATTATTGAATTAGAAGTAGAAGCATTCGTCCAAAGATCTACGTGCAAAAATTCCATAGAAGACAAATTAGTTGCTGTAAGTTCGGTTCCTTGATAATTAAAGTTTGCATAATGCAAAATAGTATTACCTGATCCTGAAACTGCAACAAAATTTGGATTCACTAAATTATGACCCGATTGTCCCCAATTTGGATCATAATTGGTAGCGATATTACTGTAAGTATTGCTGTAAACTGAAACAACATTTGCAGGATTGCGTGTTGGTACAGGTGCATTAGTTGTAGGAGGAATTAAAACAGGAGGAGGCGCTAATGTTGTATTAGTTGATACAGCAGGTGTAGAGTAAATTCCGCTTGCAGTATTGTATTGGTACAACCAAAAAGTGTAATTGGTACTTGAGCTAAGTCCGCCTAAATTAAATCCAAAAGCAGCAGTACCGTTTCCATCACCTGGAGTACTTCCAAAAGTGTATTGAGTAGCAGTTAGAGGATTTCCTGGTGCAGTAGCTGTCGGAGAGTAAAATAATCGGTAAACGATGTTGCCACCTACATTGTTTGGACCAACGGCTAAAAACATACTTGTTGCAGTAGGGTTAATCGCAACAAATCCTACTGGTTGTGGTACATTAGTTGCCGATGTAGTGGTTGCTGTTACCGAGTTGGGAGGTGAATACAACCCAGTAGTGGTATTGTATTGATACAACCAGAACGTATACGGTGTTCCCGAATTCAAACCGGTTAAAACAAATCCAAATGCGCTAAGACCATTTCCATCTCCTGGTGTACTACCAAAAGTATATTGAGTGGCAGTTGTAGGGTTTGCTGGAGCTGTGGCTGTCGGTGAATAAAATAATCTATAAACAACATCACCGCTGCCTGCATTATTTGGCCCACAAGCCAAAAATACACTTGAAGATGTTGGACTATTTACGACAAGTCCAACTGGTTGTGGTGGACTAAGAGAGATTACTTCAAAAGTTGCTGTACTCGATGTTGCGGCAAAGGTTCCATCAGAAACCTGAGAAGCTGTAATCGTGCAAGTTCCACCAACACCTACCTGTACTTCATTTCCGTTGATAATGTTTGCTATAGCATTATTGCTACTTGAATACGTGAATGGACTCGTATTATTAGAAGTTGGAGGTGTTAAGAAAAAATTAGGGTCTCCAGCATTCTTAGTGGGTACGGTAAAAGTACCTACTGTTGCAGGAGGAAGTAAAGAAGGCTCTCTTATATTATCGACAAAAAATGTTCTTGGTGGCGTAGGACAAGTTGTTGGAGAAAAGAACTGTGTTCTTCCAACTTCCCAATAAGCATGTATTACAAAACCCGAATAGGTACCAGTAGGATTAGCTATTTGACCATCTAATGAGGTGTTGAATGTAAAAGACAGTGTTTGCCAAGTTCCATCACCATTGTGAGTAACAGAAGCTGCAGGAAATCCTGCTCCTGTAGTGGCTTTAACTAAAAATGTGATGGGAGTACTCGAAAGCACATCCATAGTCAATGTTTTATTCGTTGTTAAATCTACAGAAGGTGACAAAAATAAATTTATCCCTTGCCATGGTTGACCTGTTGTATTACCATCAATTCTTAGGACTTGGCTGGTGTTGGATCCAGTTCCAGTTACTATTGTAGGTGCTGGCATTCCGCCAAATGGACCTCCGTTAATCCCACCGGATTCAAATCCTTGTAACAGGACTTGAGATTGTCCTATTGAAATTGTCAATAGGAAGATTAATAATAAAAATTTTTTCATAAATTGTTTGATTTTAGTTAATTACCAAATTTAACAGCACTTTTCCAAAAACAATTTTATTAGTAGTGTATAAAAACTATACAGCTAAATGTTTGGTGTAGTTTTTCTTGAAATTGTTTGTGGTTGTTAAGAATTAAGTAATAGAACCATTCTATTGTTTTCTTTTGTATCGTGACTAAAACAGTTGTATTGAGTGATATGTTGTGTAGATGTATAGGTGATTTTCTTTGTACCAAGACTTTTTTTTAGAATGAAATTTATCTATTTGATAAAAATGTAACACAAAAAATACATTAACTATAATTATAAATATAAATAATTATGTAATTAATAGATTTTGAAATTCATGAAATAAGTCAAGATTTGGATGAAATTGTAGATTACTTTACAATGTTTAAGGAATGAAATCTATTTTCAGATGTAAAAGTTTTTATTCCATCAATATATGCTTTATTGATTTAAAAAAAAGCGGTATTCAGATGAACACCGCTTATTAATTAATTACTGAGGATTTTTAGGTTCCTTTGGCCGGGCTAGTTTGTCAGTTTCAGTGTCTGCTTTATCATTAGTTGGCCTATCCCAACGTATCTGATTTCCATCCCACCATAAACTTTGAGCAGTTTCTCTGCTGTTGTTTTCGTTGAACATTACTCCGTCCATTTTTTTATCAAAATCATTGGCTAATAAATCGCTTGGAACTTCAGGGTTTTCTTCACCTTTTATTTTGGTTATGGCAATCCACGAGATTTTCACATTCGAAGTTCCGTCGTTGTTTTCATAAACCCAAAATCCATCTTTAGTTATGGTGTCAATATAAATACCATTCGATTTTCCTTGAGGAGAAGCGGTAATGATTACATCATCAACATTAGAAATAATTTGGCTGAATGCTTTATCAAAGGCTACGAAAACTTTTCCACCTTCCAAGGATGTTTTACCATTTACAGTTACTTCAGGTTTTATAGAAGTACTCATATAACTGGCCGTTTTTGATGCTCCGTCCGTAGAAATTAAGTAGGCCAATGGCTTGTTAGTGTAGCCATTTCCATCCACATACAAACTGTACGTTTCGCCTTTGGTATGAAAACCGTATTTCATTCCGCGAACCCATCCACCCATGACACCACCGTAAATTCCAAGTCCGATATTACTGTTTTTTTCCATCGGATCATTCGAAAATCTACCTCCAGCAACACCATTGGTATGTGCTTGGCCAAATCCATATACTGAGTAATCAATAAAAGCACTCGAATAATACCCCAATGCGCCCAAGGCAATTCCAAAATCATTTCCTAAAACACCACCAGATCGAATACTAGTTCCACCACTACCATAAGTTCCGAATTTGTATGAACCACCCGTTGTTGCGCCTCCTGAAACTCCGCTATGCGGAGCTGTAAATGAAGTTCCTGGGGTTGCAGTTAACGACAAACCTCTTACTCCTGTTCCTTGAGCATTTGTTCCGTTGTACTCACCTTGAACTCCGGCATAAATTGTGGTTCCACCGGTTACTTGACCATAAGTACCAGCACCATCAAAAGCAGTATATCCATTGGAAGCCCATGGAAAAGTAACATTTCCAACTGCATTCATTAAATCACCCGTTAAAACGGTGTTCAACGTTCCAACAAAAAACTCTCCCAAACCACTAAAACGTCCTCTAAAAATATTATTGGTTCTAAAATCTATGTTTTGATTGTCGGTTGTTCCTATAAAGTTGGTTCCTGCAGTTACAGTATTTCCGCCATTAGTTCCCGCATTTCCAGTTATATTCCATGAGTTTGAATTGGTCATTCCAGAGGAAGAAGTTACAACCCATCGTGCTAAAGTAGCATTATACATCAGAGTTACACTTGAATTTCCTGTACTCGAAGAAACTAAATTCCCTCCGGTTCCTGTTAAAATTCCGTTAGCTACATTATTATTTAAGACGGTCATTGTTTGTCCTGTAGTATTAATTAAAGTCAGTAACTGTCCATCATTTCCATTCAAAATAGTATTAATAGAGTACGCTCCAGCTGCACCGGCTAATCGGTAATGGCTATTTTCACCATTTAAAATGACCACATTTCCTCCAGCAATCACATTAATAGCCGCTCCTTCTCGAAGAGCTAGATCACCAGCAACATCCAAAACAGAATTGGGTAAAATCACATTTTTAATTCCAACACGATTATTTAAACCGTCAATAGTAGTTAAAGTGTTATTGACTGAATTCCCTAAGAAAATGCGATTTGTTCCTCCTTGCGCAGTCAAACGAATATCTCCAGCACCAGCGCCACCAGTAGCAACGCCAATTTTAAATCGATACGTCGGGTCACCAATTCGAACATCACCTTCTGTAGTGGCTGTGTTCCAATTGTTAATTCCTCTTACGTCAAATAAAGTACCCGGACTTGAGGTGTTGATTCCGACATTTCCACCGGGAATAATCGACATGTCAGCCGTATCAATATAAGAGGCACCAAATAAAAGTTTGCCCGTATTGAAGTTTTTAATTGCCATATCACCAGCTAAGGCATCGGTAAAAAAAGTACCTGGCGTACAAGCTCCAATTTGTGCGTATTCGTAGGTTCTTCCTAAGGAAAGCCATCCGATATCATTATTGTTACCACTCAATAATCGCAAACCAATTACATTTCCTGGTGCTTCAATGTCTAGTTTATGCAATGGAGTATTCATACCAATTCCGACATTTCCTGTATGAAACATATTGTCGGTAATAGCATTGGGAGCAGTGGTGGTTCCTTGTTCGTACCAGTCGTGATCACCATTGGCAGATGAATTTAATCCTATCCAGTCGGAAGTTGGGTTGTTCCAATAGTAAAATCCGGGTGGTCTTGAAGTGGCAAGAAAAGTAGTGGTTGTAGTCAAATACACCAACATTCCTTGTTGAGCAGCCGTAGGGTTTGTAGCAGGAAAAACATCCACTTTCGGAATCAAAACTCCATCATTGTTGGCCGGAGCTGCTTGATTGCTGGAACGAATGTCCAATTGCGAATCAGGTGTTGTTGTTCCAATTCCGACTTGCGCAAAAAATATGTTAAAATGCAAGAAAAAAATTAATAAAATGTAATTTTTTGTTTTCATAATCATAAGGTTTTGTACTTAAATTTATTAAAAATTTAATTTAGAGTAAAAGTTACTCGACAAAATACCTTAATCATCGATGAATTGTCATATTGCTGAAAATCAAATGGTTTAATAATCAGTTTTTTATTTGATTTTCAACTAATTTATATCCAAATTTGCACTACTATTACTTCGATATGCTAACAGTACGCAATCTTTCTTTTTCCTATCTAAAAGAAGCAACCCTTCAAAACATTGATTTTTCTTTGGAAAGAGGAAAAAATCTGGCTGTAATTGGCGAAAGTGGTTGTGGGAAAAGCACTTTACTCAAGCTGATTTATGGTTTGTACGACTTAGATGAAGGAAACATTTTTTGGAACGATGTAGAAGTGTTGGGTCCGAAATTCAACCTCATTCCCGGTGTTGATTCAATGAAATATTTGGCACAAGATTTCGATTTGATGCCTTTCATTACAGTTGCAGAAAATGTTGGGAAATACCTTTCTAATATTTATCCTGATAAGAAAAAAGCTAGAGTAATGGAATTATTGGAAATTGTAGAAATGACCGATTTTGTCAATGTAAAG
Organism: Flavobacterium sp.; assembly: GCF_035299245.1. Taxonomy (GTDB): domain Bacteria; phylum Bacteroidota; class Bacteroidia; order Flavobacteriales; family Flavobacteriaceae; genus Flavobacterium. Next base: position 15,651 of record NZ_DATGWY010000010.1, read on the forward strand.
GCTAAAACATTGAGCGGCGGACAAATGCAACGTGTTGCTATTGCACGAGTTTTGGCATTGGAACCCGAATTACTTTTGTTGGACGAACCCTTCAGTCATATTGATAATTTCAGAAAGAACAGTCTCAGAAGAAAATTGTTTTCTTACCTAAAAGAAAAACAGATTACCTGTATAGTTGCCACTCATGATAGTACCGATGTACTTTCGTTTGCTGATGAAGTGCTAGTGATGAAAGAAGGCACAATCATTGAAAAAGGAACACCAAAAAAGGTTTTTGAAACCCCAATAAATCGGTATGTAGCTTCTCTTTTTGGTGATGTTAATGAAATGGAAATCGATGGGAAAACATACTTAATTTATCCGCACCAATTAAAAGTTACCGAAAAATCCAATCTGAAAGTGACTGTTGTTCACTCGTATTTCAGAGGAAATCATTACTTGATTGAAGCCGAATACAATACTCAAACTGTCTTTTTTGAAAGTGAAGTTGATTTTAAAAAATCTTCAGATGTATGCCTAAAAAAAATAGACCTCTAAAATTCATCAGAAGTCTATTTTCTATATTCTATTTTCTTTACTCTAATTTTTCAAATACTTTTCCAAAAATTGATCTTGTTCCCAAAGCAAGTGTAAAATATTTTCCTTGGCCACATAACCGTGCGATTCTTTTGGTAAAATTACCATTCGAACAGGCGCGCCCAAGTTTTTCAAAGCCTGAAAATAACGTTCGGTTTGTAACGTAAATGTTCCAGGATTGTTATCGGCTTCACCATGAGTTAACAGCAATGGTGTTTTCATTTTATCGGCATTCATAAACGGTGACATTCCGTTGTAAATTTCGGGAACATCCCAATAATTACGCTGTTCACTTTGAAAACCAAAAGGCGTTAAGGTTCGATTATAGGCGCCACTTCGAGCAATTCCGCAAGCAAATAAATTCGAATGCGTCAGTAGATTTGCTGTCATGAATGCACCATACGAATGTCCGCCCACAGCCACTTTTTTTCTATTGATATAACCCAATTGATCTACAGCATCAATTGCAGCTTCTCCATTGGCCACCAATTGTGGAATAAAAGTATCATTCGGTTCGGTTGTTCCTTCTCCAATAATTGGGAACGAAGCATCGTCTAAAACAGCGTATCCTTTGGTAACCCAATACACAAAAGAACCGTAGTTAGGAAAGGTGAATTCATTTGGGTTTTTATTGCTTTGTCCAGCCGAACTTTTGTCTTTAAATTCTTCTGGATACGCCCAAATCAATAAAGGTAATTTCTCCGATTTCTTTACACGATCATAATTGGCAGGCAAATACAACGTTCCTGATAATTCAACTCCGTCTTTTCGTTTGTATTTGATTACTTCTTTATAAACATTTTTGATGCTCTCAAATGGATTTTTAAAGTTAGTGATTTGAGTTAATTTGCCTTTCGATTTAATATTTCTAAAATAGTAATTTGGAAACTCATTTTTCGACTGAATCATTACCAAAACATCGCCTTTTTTAAAATCTTCTATCGATAACAAATCTTCTTTTTTGTCTTTGTAAGTCGAAGTATATAAACGTTTGGTTTTTAAGGTTTTTAAGTTGTATTCATCAATAAAAGGAAACTGACCTTCTTTGGTAAATCCATCACCAATTAAATACGTATTGTCATTTTCAATGGCCAAAACGTAACGATTGTACTGATTGCGTTTGGTTTCAAAATTTCCGGGATCAGAATAAATGTCTTGCGAATTGCGATCGGTAATAATTTTTGGTTCTTGGCTTGGATTGGATGGATTGAATAAGTAGGTTTTTTCGTTTCGAGTATCGTACCAACTGTCAATTGCGATGGCATAGCTTTCATTGCCCCATACAATTCCACCATAACGTTGCTGCAACTTAATCAATGAAGTTGGATTAGAAGAAAACGGTGCATCCCAAGAAAAAACTTCGTCTCTATAATCGGCTTTTACGGCTTGATCACCTTCGTCTAAAGCCACAACATACGACAATGAAGCCGGTTTGTCAGCTCTCCAACTCATGCTTCTTTTTCCTTTTCGTACGGATGAAAACCCTTTCGGCATCACTTCGGTTAGAGGAACTTCATTGACTAATTTTACTTCTTTTCCAGAAGCATCATACACCACTGTTTTTTGAGGAAAACGACTCAACGGAACGATGTACGAAAAAGGTTTCTGAATGGTAGTCAACATCAAATAATTCCCGTCAGGAGAAAAACTTTCACCCGCATAAATGTCAGCTGATTTGTACAATTGCATCGAACCCGATAAGGTTACTTTATACAATTCGGAGGTAACTAATGTTTCAAAATTGGCTTCATCGGTTTTGTTTTTCAACAAATCTTGAAAGGTTCTGTTTTGTGATTTCGAACCGTCACTAACTGATACGGTTGGACCTTTTGGTAAATCTTTTTTACTGTCGATTAAAGCTGGACGATTTTTAGGCAATACTTTTACCAATAAGGTTTCGTTGTCTTTCATCCAATTGAATGGACTTCCTAAATTGGCATTCAAATTATCCGAAGTTATTTTTTTTGCAGAGGCAGTAGCTACATCAATGACCCATAATTCAACTCCCGAATTGGTAGTGTGCGTGAATGCGATTTTGGTCTCATTGGGCGACCATGAAACGTTGGCAATTCGAGCATTTTCGGGTAAACCTGTAACTTGTTGTTCTACTTTATCGGCCACTTTTCTCAGCTTTAAATTGTTGATGTACGTTACGGTGCTCGAAATATTAGTAACCGGATTGATTCGCAAACCACCCAAACGCATTTCTTCTTGATTCAAATCATCAAGGGTTTTGTATGTATTGCGATAACTCAATAACATGTACACTTTTTTGGAGTCCATATTTACTGATGGCGCTCGCTCGTAATCAGCCAAAGCCATAATTTCAGCCGAAGGTTTTTGATACGTTACATTTTCCTGAGCCAGAATGGTCCATCCAAAACTCAATAAAAACAAGGAAAGAAATAGTCGTTTTTTCATAATAAATCGGATTTTGATTGTTTGATTGGTCTAAGATAATTCAAACTCGTTACAAATTAGTTGTGAGAATTTAATTTTTAGTGAATAATGTGCTTCGTTTTTTAAAAATTAGTAAATTTGATATAATGAATACGATAATTAACCAACTTTAATACCTTATAACTAATGGGAAAATTTGTAATTACAAACAGAACTAACGGAGAATACCAATTCAATTTAAAAGCAGGGAACGGACAAACCATTTTGGCTAGCGAAGGTTACACAACTAAAGCGGCGTGTTTGAACGGAGTAGAATCAGTAAAGAAAAATTCGCAAGATGATGCTCGTTTTGAGAAAAAAGAATCGTCCAACGGAAAGTACTATTTCAGTTTAAAAGCCACTAATGGTCAAATTATTGGTTCGAGTGAAATGTACGAAAGTGCTTCTGCTAGAGACAACGGAATAGAATCAGTAAAGAAAAATGCACCTGATGCAGAAACCGATGATCAATCGGCTTAATATATCTATTTTTTAAGGAGAAAACCAGTTTAGTGATAGACTGGTTTTTTTATTCTAAAATGATTGCAACTAATTAGCATTTTCCTATATTTATACTTTCAAAAACATCGTTTTTTAGAAAAAGACTAAAAACAGGCTATTAATTTTATCAATACATCAAATTATGTATCATTCAAAAATATCGGGTTTAGGATTTTATGTTCCTGATAATGTTGTCACTAATGATGATTTATCCAAAATAATGGACACTAACGATGCTTGGATTCAAGAACGAACCGGAATCAAAGAGCGTCGTCATGTTGTTCGAGGTGAAGATACCACAACCACTATGGGTGTAAAAGCAGCTCAAATAGCCATCGAACGTTCCAAAATTGCCAAAGAAGACATTGATTTTGTAATATTTGCCACTTTGAGTCCGGACTATTATTTTCCTGGTCCGGGAGTTTTAGTGCAGCGCGATTTGGGTTTAAGAACTGTAGGCGCGCTTGATGTTAGAAATCAATGCTCGGGTTTTGTCTATGCGATTTCAATTGCCGATCAATACATTAAAACTGGAATGTACAAAAACATTTTAGTCATTGGTTCCGAATTGCATTCGACAGGTTTGGACATGACCGATAGAGGCAGAGGTGTTTCAGTTATTTTTGGTGATGGAGCAGGAGCAGCAGTGCTTTCTCGAGAAGATGATTTGAGTAAAGGAATTCTTTCTACACATTTGCATTCAGAAGGTCAACACGCCGAAGAATTGGTTTTAATTGCTCCTGGAATGGGCAAACGTTGGGTGACGGATATTTTAGCAGAAAATGATCCCAACGATGAAAGTTATTTTCCTTATATGAACGGGCAATTTGTGTTTAAAAACGCTGTAGTCCGATTTGCAGAAGTAATCAATGAAGGTTTGGAAGCCAATAATTTGAACGTTTCTGATATTTCAATGTTGATTCCACATCAAGCGAATTTGAGAATTTCTCAGTTCATTCAGCATAAATTTCAATTGACTGACGATCAAGTGTTCAACAACATTCAAAAATACGGAAATACTACTGCAGCATCGATTCCGATTGCTCTAACCGAAGCTTGGGAAAGCGGAAAAATCAAAGAAGGCGATTTGGTCGTTTTGGCCGCTTTTGGTAGTGGTTTTACTTGGGGAAGCGCAATTATTAGATGGTAATAAATAAAGGCGGACTTTAGTCCGCCTTTTCTATAAATTCTAATTTTTTTTAAAACATTCCGCCACCGCCTTGGGTTTCGTTTTTGTCGCGTTGTTTTCTTTGTAACGCTCCGTTTTTACCTGAACCAAATTTATAATTAAATCCTAAGTATACCGAACGACTTTCCCAGTTGAATTCTCCTTCACGCGGACTCGGTTTCGAGCCTTCAAATTGAAAATTCATCGACTTAAAAATATCGCTGAATCGTGCACTTACGGTTCCGTTTCCTTTCATTACGGTCAAACTCGCACCAATGTCGGTTTTCCACATGGCTTTTCTCGTGTATTGCAAACTCTTGTCTTGTCCGCGGTACATTCCAAACCACTGTGCGCGTAGATTTTTGGTGATTTTAAAATTGTTGTTGATGCGCGAATTGAACAATGTAGCATCTACAGTAGAAGTTTCAATTACATTTTGCTCATTTTCAACGGCACCTTTTACTTTTCTATAATAGGCATCGAAACTGATATTAGCGCTCCACCATTTGGTGAAATCTAAATTTCCAGATACTTCAAGTCCGTAAGCGTTATTGTCTTCAAAGTTTAAATACGTTAAGATTTGACGGTTTTCATCCAATGGATCCGTATACACTGAACGCGTGATTTCGTCTTCAATCATTCGATAAAAAACACCCGAAGTAATACTTCCGATTTTAGTTTTTCGGGTATAATTCAATTCAAATGAATTAGTAAATTGTGGTACTAAAGATGGTTCTCCAACCGAAGTTACCGTTGGCGTACTCCATTCTCTAATCGGATTTACTTGTCCGATGCTTGGTCGATCCACACGGCGCGAAAAATTCAAATTGAACGAGTTTTTTTCACTTGGAGTGTACGTCAAATACGCTGATGGATAAACTGCGAAAATTTCGTCTTCGTAATTTTCGGTTAAAATTTCAGTTGTATTTCCATTCAAATTGATGTCTTCTGAATCTAATTTTCTGAATTGAGAATCCACATTGTACTGTTCGAAACGCGAACCCAATTGGTAACTCCATTTTTCAAATTGTTTGCCATAAGTAACGTACGCCGAGTGAATGGTTCGTTTGAAATCAAAATCAGAATCGTAATTATTGGTTATGTCAAACGAGTTGTCGGTAGCTTCAATTCGGCTTTCCAAACCTAATTCCAGCTTAGTTTTATCGGTCAACGGATTCACATAATCAAGGTTGATGATGGTATTGTCGCCCAATGTTTTCACTTGATTACTAAAAGCTGAATTCAAATTAGGGTAGCTAAAATAAGCCAATTCTCGACCGTCATTTAGGTTGTAATTGATTTCCAGCTCAATGTTTTCACCTTCTTTTTTGAAATCGTGTTTGTAATCCAAATTGTAAGTTTGAGTGGTGTTTGAATTGTCATTGATGAACAATTGCACTATGTCAGGATTGCTTCCAGAAGTGAAATCAACATCTGTTTTTCCAAAACCATCTCCGTCAAAACGACTTTGATTAGTGTAAAATGAAATGGTATTTCGATCGTTGATGTAAAAATCCAGACCAATTTTTCCTAAGTGAGAGGTGTTTTTATTGCCAAAATCAAACAATTGATTACTTCGGTTATCAACTTCTAAAATATTGATGAATCCGTTGTTGGCATATTTTCCGTGGTTGAAGCCATAATTTCCGTAGAAATTGAATTTTCCTGAACGGTAATTCATATCGATGGATGAATTTACTTTGGGCGTGATGGCAAAAGTCACACCGTTGTTGATGCTTCCGTTGAATCCCAATTTGGCGTTTTTGTGCAAAACGATGTTGATGATACCGCTCATTCCTTCAGGGTTGTACTTGGCTGATGGGTTGGTAATCAATTCAATTTGTTTGATGGAAGCCGATGGAATCTGTTGTAATAATTGGGCTGCGCTAACATTGGTTGGTTTTCCATCAACCAGTATTCGTACGTTTTCATTTCCACGTAAACTAATCGCATTGGTTTGAGGATCAACCGAAACCGAAGGAATATTGTTCATGATTTCGCCCGCAGTTGCACCAGCCGAAATCAAATCTTTGCCGACATTGATGACTTTTCGGTCGATTTTTTGTTCGATAATCGATTTGTCTTTTACAATTTCAACTTCTTTTAATAGAGTCGCTTCTTCTTCAAGGTAAATGGTTTTTAAATTGATTGATTTGTCTGTGTTTGAAAGATTGATCGTAACCGTTTGTTTTTTGTATCCGATGAATATGATTTCGACAGTTACTGTCTTTAGAGGTATATTTTTAACGGTAAAATTTCCGTTGTCTTGGCTGATTCCGCCAGTGATTATTTTCCCCTCATCGATGATAGAAATAGTTACATAAGGGATAGCTTCATTGGTTTTTTTGTCGATTACTTTTCCTGAAATACTACCAGGTTTTAAAGAAGTTGAGGTTTCATTTTGTGCCTGACTAAAAAAAGTAATGAACGTAAATAGGAAACAAATAGCAATTTTTGATTTCATGTAAAGAACTTAAATTTGAATTGATTGATGATTTTTGCTACTGTAAGGCGAACAAAAGAGGAATTTGTTACAATTCTATAAAAAAAACTCCTGAAAAGAATTTCAGAAGTTTTTAAAAATATAGTTGGGGTACATTTGGGGACTTTATCGTTTCATAGCAAAATGCGCTCTGAATTCTTTTTGTTGACTCTCTTTTGTATACGAAACTACAAACCAATAATCGTCTGAAATGGCTAGTTGTCCGTTGTACATTCCATCCCATCCTTGACCTGATGGATAAATTTGTTTGATTAATTTTCCATAACGATCATAAATGAATATGGTTGAATCGTCTTGTTTTTTTAAATCGATGATGTTCCATGTATCGTTGATACCATCGCCATTTGGAGTGAAATATCTAGGATAATTCACTACAAGCGCTTCAATAACGGTTATTCCACAGCCGTTTTTGTCACGAACTACTATAGTGTGTATTCCTGATTCTACATTTTCAAAAATCGGACTGTCTTGGAAAACTAAATTATCCATTTGGTATTCGTAATCACCACCAGTTCCGGTTGCGATTACGGTTACCGTTTGATTATCTGTAAATTCTTCACTCACCGCATAGCTTACAATTGCTGGTTCAGATGGAGTAACAGTTACCATTGTTTCTTCTGAAGTACAACCGGTTGAGTTGTTGGTTGCCAAAACACTGTACGTTCCGGGTAAAATTGCCGTGTAAGTAGCTCCAGTTCCGACCATTTGTCCATTCGAATCAAACCATTCAAATGTATGTGTTGAAGCCGATAAACCACTTGAAATGACATACGGATTTAACAATTCACCTTGGCTAGTAATACAAATGATTCCGTCTTGTGGAGTCGGTTCGGGTAACGTATGAATGATGAAATTCACCGGATGAATATCATAGCAACTTGGTGCTAACGAATTGGTCACCTTAATGAAAATGGTTGATAAAGAGGTTGTAGTCACAGCATTGATTCCTGCTACAGCATCAGCAGGATTTTCATAGTAAGCAACAGCAAATTCGCTGCCAGTTTGACTTCCTAAAGCACTTGCCGTTAGTGTCGACAAATCTACTGAAGTGACACCATCGTTAACACCATCTTCGTCACACAATGTGCGTAAAGAAACCGGAATTGCATTCACCACTGGTGTATCAATGATGGTTACATCAAATGAAGTTTCGTCTGAACAGTTAGGGTTGTACCCAGAAAGTGCATAAACATAAATCGTTTTGGTCGTGTTAACAATGCTTCCTGGCGCTAGCATTCCACCAGTTCCGTTAGGTCCGTTATAGTAATTTCCTACTGTTAACGTTGGTAAAGTATAGCTTTCGCATGTGGTAACATCGCTTAGTTCATCTACATTGAAAATAGTAACGTTGAATGATTTTTCATCGCTACAATTCGGATTGGTACCTGATTGAGCATAAACATAAATAGTTTGATTAGTAGTAAGTACATCACCAGCGTTCAATTGCGTTCCAGTTCCACCCGATTGAGTGTAGTAATTTCCAACGGCTAGAGCAGGTAATGTATACGAATTACAAGTGTTTACGTTAGGAAAATTACCAACAAAAGGAGTAGGAATAATAGTTACATCAAAGCTACTTTCATCAAAACAGTTGATGCGTTCAGCCGATTCTTTATAAATATAAATCGTTTGACTTGTAGTGATTACAGTTCCAGCCAGAATTTCAGTTCCAGTTCCGTGTGGACCATTCGTTTCGGTGTAATAATGATTATCTGTTGTTAATGCAGGAAGTACGTAACTGTCGCAAACGGTAACATCAGCACTAACATCGGCAGTGATCGTGAAAATGTCAATAAAGAAACTATTTTCAGCACTACAACCATTGGCATTAACACCATAAATATAAATGACTTGTGAAGAGGTAATTACATCGCCACCTTGTAGTAATGTTCCTGTTGCATTCGGACCCGTATAATAATTTCCATTAGTCAAATTGGTCAGAGTGTACGAATTACACGGAGTCTGATCAGGTCTAGAATCAATGATTGGAGCAGGATGAACCGTAATCGAAATTGATGCTTCGTTTTGACATCCACTTCCATTATCCACAAAAATAAAAATCGATTGTGAGCTTGTAATCACATGACCAGGCTGCAAAACAGTTCCCGTTCCGCCACTTCCTGTGTAATAATTCCCTACAGGAATCGTTGGTAAAGTATAGCTTACACAGCTTGTTAAATTGGTTGGAGTTACAATTTCGGGTAATGTTATCGTTACTGTGAAATGATAATTATCGGTACAATTTGGAGTTGAAGCAGTGGGTACATATACATAAATGTCTTGTGTAGTGGTAATAACGGTTCCCGCTGCAATTTGGGTTCCGCCGCCAGCAGGTGCTGTAAAATAATTTCCAACCACCAAATCGGGCAAAGTATAACCTGCACATTCGGTTACCGATGTTGGGAAATCCAAACCAATCACTACTTGAAAATTGCTTTGAGCAGTACAACTTCCGCTGCTTGCGTAAATATAAATTGTTTGAGATGAAGTTATCACATCTCCTGCTTGCAATTGATTTCCTGTTCCGCCCGGAGCATCATAATAAGTTCCAAAAGAAATACTTGGTAAAGTGTAGGAAACACAGTCGTAGGCATTTGGTAAACTAGAAACGTTGGGCGAATTTGTAATTACCACATCAAACGATAAATCGATTACACAGAATGGTGGTGTTAATGATTCGTAATAAAAATAAATAGTTTGATTTGAACTGATTACTGTTCCAGCTAGCAATTCGGTTCCACTTCCAGCAGGTTGTGTAAAGTACTGTCCAAAAGCTAGACCAGGTAAAACATAACTATCACATACTTCTCTCGTACTCATGTCCAATTCTTCAGGAATGATAATGGTAACTGTAAAATTAGTTTCATTATCACAGGCTGGAATAGTGTTGGTTGTACTGTACACATAAATTGTTTGAGTTGCTGTAATTACATCACCAGCAAAAAGAGCCGTTCCTGTTCCGTTTTGACCTGTAAAATAATTTCCGTTTGTTAAAGCAGGAAGAGTATAACTATCACATGTAATTACATCTTCTAAATCATCAACGGCAGGTATAGCATTTACTATTAAGTTTATGGGCGTCACATCACGACAGGTTGAATCACTACCTAATGAAATAGCAGCGTAAACCGTAGTTGAATGAGTGTAATAATTTAAAGTTGTTAGTTGGTTTGTGCCGTTTTGTGCATCATTTAGATTAGTGTAATAAGTAACTGTATATACACTTGGTGATTGTGTTCCTAAGACATTATCGGTTAATGTGTTTAGATTGAAATACTGTTGAGCTGAACCTAAAATATTTTCACAACGTGAAATATCACTAATTGGATTTGCAACCGGAGGATTTACAACCAACAAATCGAATGATTTGACAATGTAACAACCCGTATCTGGATTGTTTATTCGGATGTAAATGGTTTGGTTTCCAGATGATACATAAGTGTTACCAATAGCATTAGTATTGTTTTGTGCATCTGTTTGTGACGTAAAATAAGCAACTGTTGTACCAGTTGGCATTCCTTGTGTAACAACAGCTGTATTTTGAGATAAGTTATAAGTGTAATTGGCTGCATTTGTGTTGCATTTGTACAAATCATTGGGTTCAGTTGTAGCAAAGTCTGGATGGTACTGAATAACAACCGAATCAGTTACATTTTGACACGATAAAGTATTGTTAGTGTAGATGATTTCGTACACTCCAGGCTGATTAACAGTTAATGATGGTCCAGTTTGACCCACTATTAAAACGCCGTCTTTTCTCCATTGAAAAGTGTATTCATTTGGATCAAGCCCCGAATTAATAGTATGTGATTCAGAATTACACAATGCATTTCCACTTGCAACGGTTAAGTCTTGTCCTAAAACTTCTTGCCCGATATTGAAACTGTTGGATGATAAGAAGATAGCCGAATCCGATTGAAAATCTCCTCTATCGGCAATCACTAATTTAATTCGGTAGGGCACATTCGGAGTCAGTACTGCCGAAGCATTCATGATTACTGTTTGACCATTATAATTTGTTGCCGATGCAGCTGCGTTTGAACCTCCATTGAACGACCCAAAGAATTGTGGGTTTTGAGAACTACACGTTGAATTGTATAAAAAATTTCGAATCGTCACTACCGAAATGGGATCAGTAGTTCCAGGAACAACTGCCAAATTTGTGGTAACACCAGTATTCAAATTTGTCAATAAAAAGGCAAATGCATCAGAAAACTGACACTGAAAATTTCCGTATTCTTCGGATGCAAATAAAAAGTCGAAGTCAAAGTGTGATGAAATAGGAGTAAAGTCAAATTCTAAAACCGTGGCATTAACAGAGTTCATAGTTATTCCCGAAGCTGCTAAAACAGATTCAAGTGAAGCATCGCCTGTCCAAGCGTTGGTTCCATCATTAAGCATAGTCGAGTTTGGACCAGCTGCATTCATCACATTTCCAGTTGTTAAAATAACACCACTTTGCATCGGGAAACTCGGATTGGTATTTTGAAAATAGCCTATTCCGTTTGTAGAACCAAAATTAGTTCCTGTTCTCCAATTGATGTTGGTGGCATTTACACAAGCCGAATTAATCAAAACGTCATTTACAAGTTGTGGTACAGTATGCGAATTTACATCTACTGTAATAGCTTGTGAAAAAAGGTTAAGAGATGAAAAAAGAGTAATTAGGGCAACAATTTTTTTCATAAAAGCATTAGATTTGAGACCAAATGTATATAAACATCGATTAAAATACTAAAAAAATCGATGAAATGCGTTAAATTAATTTAAACATAGGTAAAAAACTTACAATTTTTGTTTTTTACTATTGTGATGAAAATGAAACAGTTAGAGTTGAGTGTATTCTGTACATTTTGAGTGTGTATTTTTTCGTTATTTTTTTTAGAATAATCCTATCTTTGCAACCTTAAAAAAAAGTACCATGTCATTAGTAGAAATTCTAACTCCGAGTATCAAAAAAGCAATCTCCGAATTGTTTGAAGTCGAAATTGAAAAAATCGAATTTCAATCGACTAGGAAGGATTTTGAAGGTGATATTACCATGGTGATTTTTCCACTTTTGAAAGTAATTAAAGGCAATCCATTAGAAATCGGAACTAAAATCGGGAATTATTTAGTTGAAAATGTGACTGAAGTTGAGAAGTTCAATGTGGTTGCTGGATTTTTAAACGTAGTAATTTCGGATGCGTATTATGTGAAATTCTTCAACCAAATTAAGGATGAAGAACAGTACGGTTTTGTGCATCAACAAGCCAATGAAAAGGCAGTAATGGTTGAATATTCTTCACCAAACACCAATAAACCCTTGCATTTAGGTCACGTTCGTAATAATTTATTGGGTTATTCAGTAGCCGAAATCATTAAAGCTTCGGGTAAAAAAGTCTATAAAACTCAAATTATCAATGATCGTGGTATTCACATCTGTAAATCGATGTTGGCTTGGCAGAAATTCGGCAACGGTCAAACTCCTGAATCAACTGGATTAAAAGGCGATAAGTTGGTTGGGAATTTTTACGTTCAATTTGATAAACAGTACAAGGCAGAAATCAACGATTTAATCGCTCAAGGTAAAACTGAAGATGAAGCAAAAAAAATAGCTCCAATTATTGTTGAAGCCCAACAAATGCTACTCGATTGGGAAGCCGGAAACCCCGAAGTTATCGAACTCTGGAAAACCATGAATCAATGGGTGTACGACGGTTTTGCGCAAACGTACAACAACCTCGGAGTAGATTTTGACAGTTATTACTACGAATCCAACACCTATTTATTAGGTAAAGAAGTAGTACAATTTGGCTTAGAAAAAGGCATTTTCGAAAAAGATCCTGATGGTTCGGTTTGGATTGATTTAACTTCTGATGGTTTGGATCGAAAAATCGTGTTGCGTTCGGATGGAACTGCGGTCTATATGACGCAAGACATCGGAACCGCCATTCAACGAGTAAAAGATTTTCCAGATGTAGGCGGAATGGTATATACAGTCGGAAATGAGCAAGATTACCATTTCAAAGTGTTATTTTTAATTCTGAAAAAACTCGGATTTGATTGGGCGGAAAGTTTGTACCATTTATCGTATGGAATGGTCGAATTGCCTACTGGAAAAATGAAATCACGTGAAGGAACCGTTGTCGATGCTGATGATTTGATGGAAGAAATGACAACCACTGCGCAAACTATTTCAGAAGAATTAGGAAAGTTAGAAGGTTACACCAACGAAGAAAAAGCTAAATTGTTCAAAACAATTGGTTTGGGTGCGTTGAAATATTACATGTTAAAAGTTGATCCTAAAAAACAAATGATGTTCAATCCAGAAGAATCGGTTGATTTTAATGGAAACACTGGGCCATTTATTCAGTATACCTACGCTCGTATTCAGTCGATTTTGAGAAAAGCCGATTTTGATTACAAGTTTGTTGCTGCAACTCTAGCCGATGCACTTCATCCAAAAGAAAAAGAACTCATTAAACAAGTTCAATTATTTCCAGAAGTGATTCAAGATGCGGCTAAAAATCATAGCCCAGCATTAGTAGCTAATTATACGTATGATTTGGTTAAAGAATTCAACTCTTTTTACCAAAACGTTTCTATTTTAGGAGAAGAAAATCAAGATAAAAAAGTACTCCGAGTGCAACTTTCCAATTCAGTAGCTAATACCATAAAAAATGCGTTCCGTTTACTCGGAATTGAAGTTCCAGAGCGAATGTAACATCATATACGAAGTTTGAAGTACGGTATTTGAAGTACAAAGTATATGAATATGTAAAAATAAAACTCCGCTGTATTGGCGGAGTTTTTTTATGAATCATCGTGGCTTTGGGAAAATTTTCCTTCTGTTAAAATAATTTCCAAAGTCGGGTGGAATCGTCGGATCTATAATCGGTCCGTTAGGATCAATCTGCTCCAATTTTGCATCGGGTAATTGAACTTCTTCAAACGGAATCGACCACACATTATCGTCTTTTGTTCCATTAGAACCCGATGTTCCGTTGTACATTTTTCCACTAATCACTAAAGGAACATCAGAAACAATTTTCATCGAACCTGTTCTTAGATTAGACGTTGTTCTATAACTAGGATCGTGCATCGCAATAATGTCTACAATTCGCATGTCTAAAACAGATTTCGGTGGAGTCAACATATCCACTTCCATTTCAGTAATTAAATTTCCAGGTAAATCAAAAAAATGAATTCGAATGTGTGCTCGTTCATTGTTGAAATTCAAAATATAAAAGGTAGTGCCAGTGTAGGCACTAACGCCTTCGCCAAAAATTTCGTGGCTGTCGCGCCAATAAGGTGTAACGTACTTGTAATTTGCCATAAGTAACTAATTTTAAGTTTGAAGTTCAAACCTAATTATTTAATTAAAAGACAAATAGTCTAAAAGGACAAACGACCATTTAAAAGGACGAAGACGAGCAAAAAAAACTCCAACGTTACGCAGGAGGTTTGTATTATTGTCTCTTTTCTAATCTAAAATAAGTAAAGAATCCTATTTCATCCGTGATTGGCTGATCGATGGTTGGTGAACAGTACATTTGCTCGCTACCATCATTAAAAATACTATAACTTTGATAACTATGAGTTAAAGTACTTCCTACAAAAAAGTTTCTCTTAATGACGTTTCCATCGACACTAAAACTTCCTGTTAGGATAATTCCTCCTGAATTTTCAATAAATGAGCCGTCAGCTTTGTATTCGATTGTTGGACCATTGTCAATCAAATAACGTATTGGATTCCCATCTTGATCGTACTCTGTGTAATCCTGATAATTTTCCACATATTGCCATTTGCCTACTAATTCTTGAGGAATAACTACTGGTTCATCCGAATCAGAGCAACTAAACAATGTAGTCAAAACAAATAATAAAAGTAATTTTTTCATAGGGTTTGGTTTGTATATTCAAATATAAAAAAAATTAAAAACTAAAACGCAAATACGCATTAGGAGTTCGCTCTAAAGCATAAGTATTTACTTTTTCAATCGTTGAAGTGTTTTGATTGATTCTAAAATACTGATTGATCGTGTTTTTGGCGTCCAATAGATTTTGAACGGAAGCACCCATTTGAAGTTTTGAGTTTTTTCCCAATTCGATGGTATATCCAGCAGAGAAATTCAACTGAAAGTAGTCGTCTAAACGAGATGAATTGGGTTCTGCATATACAATTTGATTGTCTACGATGGTATTGTTTAAAGGCAAAGTAGTAGGCTTTCCGGTGAACCATCGTGCGCCAAAAGCGACTTTTAAATGCTTGTAATCGTAAATGATTCCGGTGTTGACTTGATGCTGGTTTTCAAAATTATTCGGAAATGTCGATGGCGTAAAATCAGCAAAAGTGTAGTCGTTATCGGTATACGTATAAGTGACCCAAGCAATCAAATTCGAAATCTGTTTTTGTATCAACAACTCCGAGCCCAAAACACGGTATTCGCCATTGATTTTTAATGCTTCCAATTGGTTTTGGAAACTTTGGCTTCGAGAAGAAATTCCGGTTACTTTCTTATAAAAATTATCCAAAGTAATCAGCCAGTTTTTCTTTTTAAAGGTCAATCCAACTGACGCTTGATTACTTTTAATGATTGGAACATCATTATTGTTGGCAAGTGTCCAACGGCGTTTTTCAATTCCGAGGAAATCCTGTTGTAAATCGACAATTTGTGAACTATTCTGGCTTTTTATTTCGCCCAATACTTCCAACTGAAAGTGATTAGAAAACTCAAAATTCAACTGCAATCTAGGCTCTGAGATGAACGCTTGCAATTGTGAAATGTAATTCTGACGAAATCCTAAAGTAGCATTCAGTTTTGTAGTGGTCGAAACATAATTCATTTCGGCAATCAAAGCGTGAATGTGCAAAATGTCTTTAATCGATTTTGAAAACAATGGACTGTTTACTTTATCAAAATTGCGAATCCCAATTTCATTGAACTGATAACCGTTTTTAAAGGTGAATTTTTTGTTTAAAATATGATTGTTTCGTAGAGAAATATTAGTATCTAAAATAGTATTCTCTTGGTTAAAAATCTGGTTTCCTTCGATGGCTTGGTTTTCTGAATCGACTTTATAAAAAGAACCATAAGCAATAATTTGTGAACTGTTTTTATCGTTCCAAATGGTGTTAAAATCAATACTTCCAGCAAGTGTTTCTTGGTCTAAAACACTTTGTCTGCGAATGGTAAGGTTGTTTTCAAATTTGCTTTGATCTAAATCCAAATGATTGGCAATGGTGATCAAATTGAAAATCAAATTGGTTTTTTCTTTGATTTTCTGATGGAATTTCAACGTTGCATCGTAGAAATAAAAGTTTTCATCGGTTTCGTACTTGATGTTTGCATTATCAGAAAGTGTGGTTACAACGGTATTTTGAAATACTCTGTTGAGGTAACTTTTATAGGTTGGTGAAGTCCAAAGATCGGTCAACGAACGACGACCACTCAATTCTAGTGAACTTTTTTTAGAAGTTTTAATAAAAGTATTAAAATCAACATTAATCATATTCACACCAATGGATGAGTTGTTTTTAGTAACATCAGAATTGGTAGTGATGTTTACTGTACTCGAAACGCCTTCACCTAAAAAGGCCGAACTTCCGTTTTTATTGATGGTTACTTTTTGTGCCAAATTCGGGTTCAAAACTGAAATCAATCCGTAAAAATGACCCGTTTGAAACAGTCGAATTCCATTCCACAAAAACAAATTCTGATCGTGAGTTCCGCCACGCACATTGATGTTGGAAATGGTTTCATCCACACTCATTACTCCAGGTAATTGCAACATCGTTTGAAACACATCAGGTTCAGTTAATCCCGGAAGTAATCCAAATTTTTTGGGTTTGATTTCGAATGAGCCATCTACTTTTTTAGAAATCCCTTTGGCTAAATACACTGTTGTTATTACTTCATCGAGTTGGTATTCTTTGGGTTGTAAATAGAGATTTGGACAATTTTCTTTGTACAAATCAATAGAAGCGATACTTTTTTTCTCGTAGTTCAAGTGTGAGATTTCTATATCGTTGGCCGTTTTCAAGTCAAATTCAAAATAGCCTTTTTCGTTTGAAATAACGGAGTAATTGAGTTTTCGTATTGAAACTGTGGCGCTTTCTATAGGAAGTTGTGTAGAAGCATCCAGTAAGTAACCACACAAAGGTTTGTCTAAATTTTTGTTATTAATTATAGAAATGTAGGTGTCGGTTACAAACTTGAATTCGAGTTTTGTTTTTTTCGAAATATAGTTCAGTTTTTGATCGAGAGAAAGTTTTTCTTCGGGTGGAACAATTTTGAAAATGGCGATTTCTTCTTCAATGTAATTGATGTTTACATTATGCTTTTTTTCTATAGCTTCAAGTACCAACTTCAATAAAATAGCTTTGTCTTCACTCTGAGAGTAGGAGCTCAAAGCAAAGACAAAACAGCTTAACAAACATAAAAAAAATTGTTTCAACATTATTTAGTTTCTTCCATAGAGTAACTAGATGTATTGATTTTGTTTATTTTTAAATGGTAGGATGAGGCGATAATTTCTAAAGCAACTTCGATATTATCAGCCGGAATTTTTCCTGTGAATAATTGTTCCGATTGTATGTCTTTTGCTTCTATTTTAACATTATACTGACGCTGAATTTCATCCACAACGTTAGTTAAATTTTCTTTTTCAAAATCCATTTGGTCAATGGTCCAAAGTGGTTTTTCAAGTGCAACTTCCTGATGAATGATCTTTACATTGCTTTCGAAAGAAACGGTTTGTCCTTTGGTTAAGATCACTTCTTCAGAGTTGTAATTTACTTTGACTCTTCCTTCGTAGCAGGTCACATCAAAACGATTGTTGCGCGCTTTTACGTTGAATTGTGTTCCTAAAACACTTACTTTTCCTAAATTGGTGTTGACTTGAAATTTCTTTCCTTTGGCCACTCTAAAGTACGCTTCACCTTTCAATTCAAGATTTCGATTGTCGTCCCAATTCCACTTTTTGTATTCAATCTCAGAACCCGAATTCAGTACTACTTCCGAATTATCAGGCAATAAAAAGGTAGTTTCTTTCCCGTTTTCTGCTAATTGAGTAGTAGGAGTGATGGTTTGATACGTGAAAAATAGTCCAAATCCTAAGATTAAAATAGCTGCAATTCTGAACATCCAGTTTCGATGCAATGGAACTACTTTTGGAGTTTCTTTTTTTGAGGCCAAAATAGTACTCAACATACCTTCTTCATTGAAACTTTCGGTTTGCAATTCTGAGGAATACTGTTTTATTTTTTCGTATAAATGATAATCAGGTTGCGATTGGAATTCCTTCAATTCAGCTTCCGTCATCTCATCATTCAACCATTTCGCTAATTGGTAATTTTCTTCCATGATTTCTTTATTCTTGTAGTTAAACAGTTGAGTGTTTTTTTACCCTACTTTATAATTTAACTGTATTTTATTTTTTTACTAATTTAATAGTTTTTGTTTCATTATTTGAAGCGAATGTACAAAAGTAAATGCCACTATTCAAACCCGATAAATCCATGGTATTGTTTTCAATATTCAAATCAAAATTCTGTAATGATTTTCCAGTAACATCAAAAACTGTGGCTTTTGTTACCTCATTTAATTGAACATTGACTGTATTTTCAAACGGATTTGGAGCTACTGAAAATAAATCTTCATTGGCAATTTCAGCAGTTGATAAAGCCGTTGGATTGTAATGATACGCTGTCATGTTGTGTGTACTGATGGCGTATAAACTGTTATCACTGGCAAAATCACACGCAATTCCGTCGCCACCATAAATATTCGGAAAGTCAATCCATTGTTGCACTCCAGTATTACTGTATTTTAGAATCACCATCTGTAAATACGATAAATTGGTTGCACTTGGTGATGGTCCGCCACGACCAGTTACAATAACTTCTCCATTAGCATTGGCAGTTAAATTATACGGATATTCGTCGTTGTAAGGAGTACCGTCGTATACTGTATTCCAGAGTAAATTTCCATCCGTATCGACTTGAAAAGTTCTCCAGTTGATGTATGAATTATTGGCAAACCAAGAGATTGCAGTTAGTCTATTGCCCTCTAATTTCAAACGAGTTGGATTTTCAGTAGGAGCAAAGTTGAAATTCTGAGCCCACAATTGTGTTCCGTTTGGACTGAATTTGTATAACAATAAATTGGAGCCAGTATTTAAAGTGGTGTCTTGGTAAGTTGACGATAATACATAACTGTTTCCTGCCTCATCAATTTCAACATCAACACCAACAAAACCCGGAACATTGGCGGTCCAAGTTATATTTCCTGTAGTTACATCTCGAGCAACTACAACCGTTTGGTTTACAGAACGTCCGCCCACCATAATGGCTGTATTTCCTTTGATTTTCATTGAACTGAAATTACCGTCGTTATCTCCGTTGTATGTATTGCTGTAAAGGGTTGTTCCATCAGGAGCAATTTTGTGTAAGGTCATTCCTGTTGGAACAGTAGGTCGAGCACCAATGTATAAATTTCCTTCAGAGTCAGTTATTGCACGCAATGTGCCTCCACCATAACTCACATAAATACTATGTTGAATGTTTTTCTTCCATAATAAAGCACCACTCGGACTGTATTTTAACACAACAATGGCATCGATATATTGAGTAGAACCTGTTCCTGCATAGCGATAACCAATCACAAAAACATTGTCGTTGGCATCGCAAGTAGTCCAATACGGACGTTGGTAATTGCTTTGAATTCCGGATGCATCCGAAACTTCCCAAAGCACATTTCCGTTGATGTCGTATTTGCGAGTGTAGATGTTTTCGGTATTCAAATAACCAGTTACAATCAAATTATCTTGACTATCAGTTGCCATCATAGTGGCCGTTTTATTGTATTCGTTTTCATCGTGCATCCAATCTAAACTAAATTGTGCAAATGAATGGTTTGAAAGAATCAACGTGAAAATTAATAAGAGTAGTTGTTTTTTCATGACATTTGGTTTTATGGTTTAGTACCGTAACAGTCGTTTTATACTTTACCCTACCTAAAATGTTCAAATTCTTTTCGCAATTCTAACAATGCCAGATGAATACGTTTTTCTACCGCTTTTACACTAATGTCCAATTCTTCTGCAATTTGAGCGTATTTTTTTCCGTCGATACGGTGCATCAAAAAAGCCACACGTTGGGTTTCGTTGAGTCGGTCAATGGCAGTAAGTAATTTGTCTTTGAATTGGTTTTCTTCTAATAGAAACTCCGGATTTTCGTTGGATCGATCGTTCATCGAATGGTGTTTTTGGTAATTCAGTTTTACCTTTTCGTGAGCGATGATGTTTAAAGAAGAATTGTTAGCAATAGTATAAATATACGATTTGGCTTTTTCCAATGGAACGTCTTTGCAATTCTGCCACAATTTAATAAAAGCTTCTTGCGTCATGTCTTCCGCCTGATCTTGATTGCCAAATTTATACAGCAAATAATTGCGTAAGGCTTTGGCGTGTTTTTTAAAGAAATCGGCATAAATGGATTCTTTGCAAACGTCTGATAAAGATGGAATTGATGACATGGTTTAAAATTGGTTGTGTAAAAATAGATATTTTTTTAAAGTAGGGTATAAAAATGATAAAATGTTTTAGCTAAAGAAATTTCTACAATAATACAACTATAGTTTATTGCAATAAGTGACATAAGTCACATTTTTATCGTATTGATAATCATAATTTTATAGCAAAAACCAACCTTTTTAATTAATTTCTAAATCAAATAAAATGAAAAAAATAATTACGTTACTAGTAGTTTTAAGTTGTGCCTATTCGTTTGCACAAGTTAGTGTAGCATGGTCCAATTTTCCTAGTGGAGTTGCTTTGGGTTTGGATTCTTCTGATAATGTCTATACCGCTTATTGGGATAGTAATCCGGCTGGAGACATTTCAATTGTTAAACGCAATTCATCTG
Organism: Flavobacterium sp.; assembly: GCF_035299245.1. Taxonomy (GTDB): domain Bacteria; phylum Bacteroidota; class Bacteroidia; order Flavobacteriales; family Flavobacteriaceae; genus Flavobacterium. Next base: position 36,747 of record NZ_DATGWY010000010.1, read on the forward strand.
GTTCCATCGTTTGGGAAACTTCATATAACAATACTGACAACACGCGCCATGAAGCCGCGACTTGGGTGGAAACCGATAGTCAGGGAAATGTTGTGGTTTCGGGGACAATTCGTTCAGGTTTTTCCAATCCAGTTAATGCAAATAGTATTCTGATGAAATTCAATTCTGATGGGACGCTACTTTGGCGCATTGTCTATGAAAATCCTTTTGATGGTTCATCAACAAGAAAATGCTTAATTGATGCAAATGATAATATTTATGTTCTTGGCATCGGAATGGGATCAAATGGTTTGGTTACAAATGTTAAGAAGTTCAGTCCAACAGGTGTAGCTCTCATGAATTATTTTGATGCAGGTTATGGAGGACCATTTAACATAAAGTTTACTACTGATAATCATCTTTTAATTGTCCACAGATCATTCACTGGAAGTATGAATTCTTTTTCTAAAATTACTCCATCGGGAGCATTTTTATGGAATACAGGAGCAATTAATAGTTTGTCAGCAGGTGATGCATGTGGCGATGCTTTTGGTAATGTTTATATAGTTAATGGAAATTACAACACAAGCAGTGGATGTGTTTTGAAAAAGTTAAGTCCGAATGGAGATGTTTTATGGAGTCAAAATAATGCTATAAATGCTACCCGAGTTGAAATAGACAGTAATAACAATCCTGTAATTGGCGGATATCAGGAAGTTGGTTATGGAGTTGCTTTTGCTAAATACGATAGCAATGGTAGTTTACTTTGGCAAAATTTGGATGCCGATGGCACTGGTTTTTCACTTTTAGCCCATGCAAAAATGAAAATTGATAACGAAGATTCAGTTTATTTAGCAGGCGGAACCATGTCGCAAATGGCGGTTTGTAAAGTAAATAACGACGGAACATCTGCTTGGACTATTGCAACATCCAGTGGTTATCCAACTGACTTTGATTTTGGTTCCGACAACAGTGTTTACGTAACTGGAGGAACAACTGCGAAGATTTTTCAAGGTTCTTTGTCAGTTGAAAATCCACAGATGATTGAAGAATCAATAAAAATTGCACCCAATCCGTGTGAAAATATACTAGAAATTGAAGGTGTTGAGGGTTTGAAAAACTATATAATTATAGATGTTTCTGGAAGAGTTGTTATAGAAAATAGTTTTAATTACAGTCCAATTGAGGTTTCTTCATTGTCATCTGGACTTTATCAACTGGTCATTTTTACTGACGTTAACGTAAAATATCAAGCAAAATTTGTTAAAAAGTAAAATAAATAAATTTTTTAGGTAGGGTTTTATTTGAAATAAATGTTTTACTTTCAAATGCTAAATAAAAGATATATGAAAACGATACAATTACTCTTGATTCTTGCTTTAAGCTTTGCATTGACAAATTGTCAAAATGAAGAAGAAGAAATTATTACTGATACACCGCCAACCGAATCTATAGTAACAGGTTCTCCACTTGCAGGTTTAATCAGTCGTAATTCTCAAAGCCCTACCGCTTGTGATAATGTATTGGATAATACAAGTTGTTTTCGCGTGGTTTTACCGGTAACAGTAACGGTGAATGGAAATCAAGTTACCGTTACAACAGAAGATGATTATCAAACAGTACAAGATTTAATTGACAATACCACTGGAAACGATATTGTATATTTTACCTATCCAATCACTATTCAATATCAAAATTTTACTACTGAGGTTATCAATGATTGGAATGAATTGGACGATGCTATTGACGATTGTGACGATGATGATGGTTTAGATGAAATTGATTGTGTTTTCATCAATTATCCGATAGTAATAAATATTTACAACACAAGTACACAAACCACCAATACGGTAACAATTCAAAATAACACGCAGTTGTATAATTTCATCAACGGATTAAATTCGGGAGTCATAGCTGCCATTGTATATCCCATCTCAGCCACGAATTCTAGTGGAGTGAATGTGGTAATTAATAACAACTCCGAATTAGAATCATTTTTAGAAGATTCGATTGATGATTGCGATGATGATGTTGGAACTTGGAATCCTTCGTTTACTACAGTATTAACAACAGGAAACTGGTATGTGTCGTATTTTGAAGAAGATGGAGATGTCGAAACAAGTAATTACAACGGATTCAATTTTACCTATTTCGCTAATAGCAATGTTGAAGTAATTAAAAACAGTGTGACTACACTTGGAACATGGACTACCTACATTGACGGCGGATACAACAAAATCGAATTTACTTTTGTTAACCCAGATTTGGAAAGTTTACAAGAAGACTGGATCATACTCGAATACAACCAAAACATTATCCGACTCAAACACGTTAGCGGTGGAAACGGCGGAACCGACTACTTAAATTTTACCAAATTATAATCAATAACCCTAAATTCTAAATTAAATTATTATGAAAACACTTAGATTAATTCCATTATTAGCTGCTTTGTTCATGCTTAATGTAGCTTCAATGTGCAGCTCAGACGACGATAATTCCAATTCAAGTCAAGATCCAACTCCCGTAATCAATACAGTCAATTCAGGAACATGGAGAATCACATTCTTTGAAGATTCAGGAACCAACGAAACCAGTCATTTTACAGGGTATAACTTTACTTTTGGTCCTGGAAACGCATTAACTGCAACCAATGGAACAAATTCTTATACTGGAACATGGTCAGTAATCTCAGACGATAGTGGAGATGACAGTCCGAGTAACGATTTGGATTTTAACATCGCATTTTCTACTCCAGCTGATTTCACTGATTTGACCGAAGATTGGAACATCATCACCTATACTTCAACCAAAATTCAACTCGTTCACGTGAGTGGTGGAAACGGCGGAACCGATTATGTAACGTTCGAAAAAAATTAATACTACCTACTACTTTTGCTAGAAAACCATCCTGAAAAAAACGGGATGGTTTTTTTAGTTCCAATCGTTTCCTAGTTCAATTTCAAATGCTTAAATTTGCACTTCATTTTTTAGAAAATACTTACCATTATGTTCAATAATTTAAGCGATAAATTAGATAAAGCATTCCACATCTTAAAAGGACACGGAAAAATCACCGAAGTTAACGTAGCCGAAACACTAAAAGAAGTGCGTCGTGCCTTGCTTGATGCCGATGTTAACTTTAAAATTGCCAAAGATTTCACTACTTCTGTCAAAGAAAAAGCAATCGGGCAAAACGTTTTAACTACTTTAGAACCAGGTCAATTATTAGTTAAAATCGTAAAAGATGAGTTGACCGAATTAATGGGCGGTGATGCTTCTGGAATCAACCTTTCGGGTAATCCAACCGTAATTTTAATGTCGGGTTTACAAGGTTCGGGTAAAACTACCTTTTCCGGAAAATTAGCCAATTATCTTAAAACTAAAAAGAATAAAAAACCACTTTTAGTAGCGTGTGATATTTACCGTCCAGCAGCAATCAATCAGTTGCATGTAGTCGGAGATCAAGTAGGAGTAGAAGTGTATTCTGAACCTGAAAATAAAAATCCAGTTGATATTTCGCTTAAAGCCATTGCCTATGCAAAAGCAAATGGTTTTAATGTTGTGATTGTCGATACTGCGGGTCGTTTAGCGGTCGATGAAGAAATGATGACCGAAATCGCCAACGTTCACAAAGCCATTCAACCCCAAGAAACCTTATTCGTAGTCGATTCGATGACGGGTCAAGATGCTGTAAATACAGCAAAAGCGTTCAACGATCGCTTGAATTTTGACGGTGTAATTTTGACTAAATTAGACGGTGATACTCGTGGTGGAGCCGCTATTTCGATTAAATCGGTAGTGGATAAACCCATCAAGTTCATCGGAACCGGTGAAAAAATGGACGCCATCGACGTGTTCTATCCATCGCGTATGGCCGATCGTATTCTCGGAATGGGTGACGTGGTTTCCTTGGTAGAAAGAGCTCAAGAACAATACGACGAAGAAGAAGCACGTAAACTCCAAAAGAAAATCGCTAAAAACGAATTCGGTTTTGACGATTTCTTGGCACAAATTCAACAAATCAAGAAAATGGGAAGCATGAAAGACTTAGTCGGAATGATTCCTGGTGCCGGAAAAGCACTCAAAGATGTTGAAATTGAAGACGATGCATTCAAACATGTGGAAGCAATCATCCATTCAATGACACCCAAAGAAAGAAGCAAACCATCCATCATCGATTTAAAAAGAAAAACCCGCATCGCCAAAGGTGCCGGACGCAAAATAGAAGAAGTAAATCAGTTGATGAAGCAATTCGACCAAATGAGCAAAATGATGAAAATGATGCAAGGTCCGGGCGGCAAAAACATGATGCGCATGATGGGAGGAATGAAAGGAATGAAGTAAATAATCAGTCGAAAGTCGAAAGTCAAAAAGTCAAAAGAAAGATGACTTTACGACTTTCGACTTTCGACTTTAAGACTACACAACAATGACCATTTTAGACGGAAAAAAAGTATCAGAAGACATCAAAAACGAAATCGCCGCTGAAGTCCAAAAGATGAAAGAAAACGGCGAAAAAGTGCCTCACCTTGCTGCAATTATTGTGGGAAATGACGGAGCCAGTTTGACTTATGTAGGCAGTAAAGTAAAAGCCTGCGAACGCGTTGGTTTTGAATCAACACTAATCAAAATGCCGAGCACTACTTCTGAAACTGAACTGCTCAAAAAAATCAAAGAGTTGAATCTGAATGACGATATCGATGGTTTTATCGTGCAACTTCCGTTACCCAAACAAATCGATACGCAAGAAATCATTATGGCAATCGATCCGAGTAAAGACGTTGATGGTTTCCACCCCGAAAACTTCGGGAAAATGGCTTTGGATATGAGTACGTTCATTCCAGCAACACCATTCGGAATTTTAGAATTGTTAGAGCGCTACAACGTTGACACCGAAGGAAAACATACGGTGGTTATCGGTCGCAGTCACATCGTGGGTCGCCCAATGAGTATTCTAATGGGACGAAAAGGTTTCCCCGGAAATTCAACCGTGACACTTACGCACAGTCATACCAAAAACATCAATCAAATTACCTCACAAGCCGATATCATCATTACTGCTTTGGGTGTTCCAAATTACCTAAAAGCCGAAATGATCAAAGACGACGCCGTAATCATCGATGTTGGAATCACGCGCGTTGCCGACGAAACAGCCGAAAGAGGTTACCGAATCACAGGCGATGTCGATTTTGAAAATGTAGTCAAAAAAGCCTCATTCATCACTCCAGTTCCAGGCGGAGTTGGCCCGATGACCATTGCCATGTTGCTTAAAAATACTTTGTTAGCGAGAGAACAAAAACGATTGAAAAAATAATGACAATTTCAGTGGCAACAAAAGAACAATTGCCCATTGTTCAGGAATTAGCCTATAAAATTTGGCCAGTTACGTACGGCGACATACTATCGAAAGAGCAATTCGATTACATGATGGAGATGATGTACAGCATCGATTCGTTGGAACAACAATTGCCCACCAAACCTTTTTTATTAGTAGAAGACGAAGGTCAATTCATCGGTTTTGTTTCCTACGAAATCAATTGGGAACATACAACCAAAACTAAGATCCACAAACTCTACGTTTTGCCTACTATTCAAGGCAAAGGCGTCGGAAAATTTCTGATCAATCACATAAAAGAATTAGCTCTAAAAGCACAAAATTCAGCTTTAATTTTAACAGTAAATCGCTTCAACAAAGCCAAAAAGTTTTACTTAAAACGAGGTTTCCACGTGGTAGAAGAAAAACAATTCCCAATCGGAAACGGCTACATCATGGACGATTACGTGATGGAGTTGCCTATTTAACTTACGTCATTGCCAGCTAGTCATTGCGAGGCACGAAGCAATCAGAAGCCAATCCAGCTTTACGTTCCAAGTTTTCTTGTAACAATTGGTTCTACTAAGCCCAACTAAGCGCTTCCGTTGGTCGCGTTAGTCTGTCAAGTATCACTCAATTGTTCCTTCAAAAAGCTTTCCACTTCAATCTGGGCTAGGACTTTTGTGCATTGAATTCCATTATGTTTAAAAACAAAAAGCTGCTCCATTCAGAACAGCTTCTCACAACTAAAAACTAATTCAACTCTAATTCAAACGATAAGCAATAATATTGTCTTCTGCCCAGTACGTGCTTCCAAAACCAGTTAGGGTTTCAGTGGTATTAGAAAAAACAGTTCGTCCCGCCACATAATAATAGGTTTTATTACCTGCAGTTGTATTGTTGATGATGATGGTTCCAGTTAACATTGCATACACACTTGTTCCACCAAAATTGCCACTCGCCAAAGTCGAACCTACAATATCAGGCGATGAAACTGGGTTGGCGCCAGCACTGTCCGAAAATGAAGATCGCACCCAAAAAAACGAATTATTCGGGGAAGGTGAAGGAGTCGAATTTCGAGCCAAAAGCATCGTCACGTTCACAGCATAACGTCCGGGTGGAAGTGTAATGTACGAACCCGTTTGTAAAAAATTAGCCGTTTGATTGTACGGAATACTTACTCCGGTTGCACTTAAAACACCTACTATATTGTCAATTCCAGTCGATTGCCATGTAGCAACACCATTCGCATCCGAAGTTAGCACTCTTCCGTTGGCTTGTGTTCCATCAACAATGCGCAAGGCACCATTCGTAGCACTATTCAGATGCAGCAATCGGTTAGGCGCAGTGGTTCCAATTCCGACATTTCCGCCTGTAAAAATTCCAGAATAGCCTAAATTATTTCCATTGGCAAACAACGCCTGATTAGTGGTAGTCGAAGCAGGAATGGTGTTTCCTAAATGTGCGTACACTCCAGTAGAAAAATAACTGGTAGAAGTATCACCCATTCCCATCATTCCAATTCCGTAACCCCAAGAAGAAACACCGCGACCAATTCCACGCACACCGATGTTTTGGTAATCAGATCCAGTTGTAAGCTGTTGCGCTTCTCCCAAAATTGTACTCTTATTGGTATTGGAAACATCACTCACATGCAATTTTTCCGTCGGATCGGCTATTCCAATTCCGATGTCACCAGTTGTGCGTTCCACTCGCATTCGTTCGATGTTATTGGTAGCAATTGTCACATCATTATTGTCAGTAGTTCCAATAAAATTCGAAGTAGCAGTAATGGGTGTAGTTCCGTAAACTCCTGGAAAAGGAGGTGAGCTGATTCCAGTATTGCCGTTCAACGACCAATCGTTGGTTCCACCAATCGGAATCCAGCGTGACAGCGTATTGTTCCAGTAATAAAATCCAGGTAATACATTATTCGGAGCAACGCCTGCAGCAGTAGTATTATAAACCACAGTTGAGGTAATCAAAGCGCCGCCTTGCGGATTCACAACAGTAGTATTGTCAAATACTGAAATTAAATTTACACGCGGTATCAGAACGCCATTATTGGTCGAACTTACATCCAATATTGCATTGGGAGTTGAAGTGTTTACACCTACTTGAGCAATGGTAAGCATCGGAAAAATGAACAAAAAAATAAGTAATTTATTCATAACTATTTTTTTATAAAGGTTGTTTTTAAAATCAGTTTGTTCTTCTGTACGATGTTCAATTCGTAGTTGCCTTTCTCTAAATGATTGACATTTATAAAAATGGTTTTTGACGGTAATTCGTCGATTTTGCCTACGTATTTGGTCTTTTTTTTCTCTGACATCGAACAAAAGTTAACGAACGAATTTACTTGGATAGGGTTAATCGATTTGAATAAAATTGAACGATACATCGCCTGCGTAATAACTCAGTGCAATATTAGTTGGATACGCTTGAGCTGTTCCACCAATCCATTTGTAGCTATCAATTCGGATATTGCCCGAAGTAACCGGATACGTTGCATTTGTATTACCTGTTCTTCTGTGGTTGTACCAATCATCAGAGTTCATGGTAATAGCGTATTGCTTGTTGGCAGTGAGTTCCAAATCAGCGATATCAAAGCCTTGCTCAGTATCAGCTGCAGTAACATTAACCGTTTCTGATCGGATTACGGTTGCTGTTGGCGTTGATTTGTCCCAAATGGTAACGCGTAAAGCATTGTTTGTAGCAGGAAGTTTTACTTTCAATGAAGTGATTTTTCCTTTTACTAATGGAGTGAATTCGCTTCCAAACTCATAACTTCCACCATTAATAGTAGCATCAGTAACAGCTGAAAATCCAGAGTTGGTTAGGAATCCAGCCATAAAGTTTTCTTCACTATAAGAAGGTCCATCGTCTTTTGAACACGACGATAATGTAATTGTAATGACAATTGCTAAAATTGTTTTTGTAAAATGATTTTTCATGGTATTGTTTTTTATTATTGAATGATTTTAAATTCGACTCTGCGGTTTTGTTTTTTGGCTTCTTCACTATTGGTGGTTGAAAGAGGTTCTGATTCGCCTTTGCCTTGAGTAGTCATACGGGCGAGTTCGATTCCGAAATTTTTGTTCAAATAGGTTTTGACACTTTCTGCTCGTTGCTCAGACAGCTTCTGATTATCCATCTCTTTTCCGTCACTATCGGTATGACCAATGATGGTCACTTTTACTTTTGGATTTTCTTTTAAAACAGTTCCTAATTCGGCTAAAACAGTTGCGCTCGAAGATTTTATGGTTGATTTGTTCACATCAAAAAGAATCTCATTGGTAGTAAAACTTCCGGTTTCAATCAGTTTGTGACGCGTATCTTTTCCAGCTTCAGCCAAACGCAAATTAGAGATGTAGTATTTGTCTTTTTTCTCATGATAACCTTGAATAAAAAACACAATGTTGTTGTAAGTTGCATCTTGAAAAGCATTCGGCAAATCCCATATCTTTTCGCCATTTACGTACATTCTCAAGCGACCATTTTGGCGCCAGAATTGTACTTTTGCCGTGTTTTGATTGTTGTTATAATTGGAAATTTCAGCATCGTTTTTCATCAATTCGCCTCCATCACTCATGACTTTAAAAAAGGAATAACCGCGACTTTGATTTCCTGCTACTTGCGGATGCAAACCAACGATAACACCTTCGCTTCCGTTTTTGAATTCGCTCCATTTTAAATAATCCGTTTTCTTTTTGGATTCGATAAAACCTATACGCAATGGAGTAGAGTAGAACGAAAATCCTACGGTGGAATACAAATCAAATTCGAAGGTGAAATTATCGGGCAATCGTGTAATGTGATTGGGCATAAAATTGCCATTATCCGAAAGTTGCAACCATTTCGCATCCGAATCGGAAAAAGAAACGACTTCTCCACTGCTGTTGGTTGACCAATTTACAGGGAAATCGCCTACTGCGTCTTGAGAAAAATCTTCGGTAGCAATGATTTTAGTTCCCGCTACAAAGTCTTTGGCCGATTGAATGGATTTATTTTTTTTGGTGGATTTGGAGTTTTTCGGACCGCTGTTTTCGGTGGTTTTATTATTGAGAACTTTATCTACAGCTTCTTCCGTAGTTTTTTCTGCCTTTTGTTCTACTTTTCGCTCAACTGTTCGTTCGGCTGCTTTTTCTGCTTTTTTGACTAGCTTGTCTAAAAGTTGAGCCTCAATAGTATTGCTAAAAAAAGCAAACAATACTAATAAAGTAATGGTGCGGTTTTTCTGGTTCATAATTCATTTGCTTTGATTGTACTTTGCAAATGTGCGCAGAACAAAACAAAATCGATAGAACTATTGTAACCGTACATCAGACATATGTAACACGAGGTTACACGCTTTTAAAATCAAGGGTTTTGAGAGAAAATTAATTATTTTCTTGGTATTCAGACGGAGTGCAATTGTACACTTCTTTAAAACATCGGATGAAATACGACACATCATTGAAACCTACCGCATAGGCAATTTCAGCTATGGTAACATTGGCTTTTTTGAGTAAAGTCGCGGCCATTTTGATTCGTTCTTTTCTTAGGAATTCAGTAGTCGATACTCCCAAAAGTGATTTTAATTTTCGATGCAATTGCATGCGACTCATTCCCATAAAAGAAGCAAAATCATCAGCTGAGAAATCGGCATTGGAAAGTTCATTGTCCAACACCATTTGTAGTTTTTCGAGGAATTTTTCATCGGCCGAATTGATGACAATATCCATTGGTTTTAAAATCAATTCCTGACTGTAACGATCGTGAAGTTTTTTACGCTCGTTGAGTAATTGAATTACGGTTTGCTTTACTATTTCGTTGTTGAATGGTTTCGTTAAATACGCATCAGCGGTACTTTTTAATCCTTGTAAATGATCTTCGTCAGTTGTTTTTGCAGTTAATAAAATAACAGGAATGAAAGAAGTCAGTTCGTTACTTTTTACTGCTTTTGTAAATTCAAAGCCATCCATTTTCGGCATCATCACATCCGAAATAATACAATCGGGAACTTCTTTCAAAGCAATTTCGAGCGCTTGTTCTCCATCTTGTGCTTCTAGAATTTGATAATTCTCGTTGAAAATATCTTTTAAAACAGCTCTAATTTCTTGATTATCATCAATTATTAATACAACTGGAAGTTCATTATCACTTAAAATTTCGTCATTGGAAACTGATTTTTGCTCCTCTTTAGTGACAGCAATAGCATTCGGAAGATTAGATTCCATTGGAATTTTAACAATAAAACTTAAAGTTCTATTCTCCAATTTGGTTTCGATAGTTCCTTGATACAATTCAACCAATTCTTTAACCAAAGCCAAACCAATTCCAACACCTTGTTGGGTTTCATTTTTCTGATAAAAACGTTCAAAAAGCTTAGGTAAATCCTCTTTTTTAATGTCCGAACCCGAATTGGAAACGTTGAGTCGCAATTGTTTATTTTCGATAGAAGAAGTAAACGAAATAGTTTGATTTTCTGGAGTATACTTCAATGCATTGGAAAGCAAATTGGTTACTATTTTTTCAATGACATCTTTGTCAAAATGATGATTTTCAGTTGTTTTTTCGATGGATGAATTGAATTGAAGTTGGCTTTCCTTGGCTTGGTATTCAAAGGGTTCAATAATGGAATTCAGAAACGTACTGATGTTGCCTTCTTTCAAAAGCAATTGTAATTTTCCACTGTCAATTTTGGATAACTCTAATAGTTGATCGACCAATTCCAACATTCGATTGGAGTTTTTATCTATTAAATCGAGTTTGTTTTGCTGATTTTCGTTGTTGATTTCGCTTTTTAAACTTTGCACTGGACTTTTAATCAACGTCAACGGTGTTCTAAATTCGTGTGAAATATTAGCAAAGAAACGCGATTTTAAGTCGTTCAACTCTTTTAATTTCTCGGCTGTTTTGATTTTGTTACGATAACCATAAAACAGAAACCCTCCAATGGCAATCAACAATCCAAGTAAGCTAAGGTAAATGGTGTTTTGCAGTTTTGATTTTTCGGAAAGTAGTTTCAGTTCCTGTTCTTTTTTGTTGGCTTGGTACTTGGTTTCTAAGTTTTGAAAAGTGTCATTATTCAATTCATCGTTGACCAAACTTGCGATGGAGTCTCTTTTTTTAAGAGTTGTAAATGCCGAAGAATAATCATTTTTAGATTTTAGAAACAAAGCATACGAATCCAAATACAATACGTTTTGCGAACTTATAGTATCGTCTCCAATTAGTTTTTTTGCTTTTAAAAGGTAATTTTGAGCTTCAGAAAGTTGGTTTAAAGCACAAGAATTATTCGCTTGGTAACAGTAAATTTCAATTAGTTTTTTGGTGTCGTTACTTTCTAAGTAAAAGGTTTCGGCAGTCGTTAAGTATTTAGACGATTCTGAGTAATTTTTGGCTTTGTTGTAGGCTTCACCCAATGCTTTGGCACTCAAACTTTGCAAGAGTGGATACTGCATTTCGGTATAAAACTGATACGGTTTTGCCAGTATTTTGATGGCTTCTTTAGGATTACCGTATTCGTTTTCTAATATTCCTTTATCGATAGAAGTTTGCATCAGAATCATCTCATTCTTGGTTTTTCTAGAGATTTCCAATGCTTTTTTATTGGTTTCAAAAGCTTTGGTTTTGTTCTTCAACTCCATATAGATATGAGTGATTTCACCAAGAATTGCAATTTTGAAATACACTCCATCAGGATCCGTTGCCTTAATATTGGTTTCGGCTTGAATGAGGTAATCCAGTGCTTTGTTTAAATTTCGTTTTTCATAATTAATGGAACCCAATAAGTAATAGAAATCTTCCAAACCAATTTGTGTTGGAGTAGCTTTGTATTCATTGAGAACATTCAAAAGCAATTTTTCGGCTTCGTTGGTTTGGTTTACATCCAACAAACATTGTGCAATGTGTGCTTTAGATTTTAAATAAATATAGTCGTCATCAAAGGTTTTTGCTTTTTGAAAGGCTTTTTCATATAGCGGAATAGCTTCCTTGATTTTACCGAGTCGTGCAGTCATATGACCGCTGTACATCCAATAATACGCTTCACATTTTGGGCATTTATTGTTTTTGTTTAATGCTTTTAATTGGTCTAAAATCGGAGCTGCTTTTTCAATATCTGAATCCAAATAAATCAGCGCTAATTCGGCGTAGGCATTTCCTTTTTTGTCAATGTCTTTTGTTTTTAAAACTAATTTTTGCAAAGAGTCAATTTGTTTCTCGTATTGTGAAAAACAAATTAAAGGGAGAAGCAGCGCAAACAAAAACATCTTTTTCATACCTGGAAAAATTGATAAAGTAAAGTTATACAATTTTAAGTATAAAAAAGATGTGTTGATAAGAGTATTGTAACTGATTGGGTGTTACAAGGCTTTTATTTTATATCTGAATTAATTATGAGTGATAGAAAAGTTACCATTAGTAACATTAACAGTTTGAGCTCCGTTATTTGCACTAAAACTAAAGGTTCCTACTACTGTATTGCCGTTATGACTTGTAACGGTTAAGGTTCCCGATGTGACATTGTATTCAGTTTGACTATCATTTGCAAAACCCGCTCCAAAACCATTGGTAGTAACTAAGTTATAGGTTCCTGGAGTAACAGTTTTCGGAAATTGGAGATAGTATGTTCCAAATTCAGGAGAAAGTGTAGCATTATGACCAAAAACGCCTACCGAATTTTCCACTGAATTTTCAGTAATTAATACATATTTACCATCGGTATTGTCATTATCCATGGTAAAAGCAGCACTTCCATTTCGTGATAAACTCATAGTTCCATTTGAATAAAATTGAGTCCCAATTATCATTATGGCATTAATTGTTCCATTTGTAATTGTAACCGTTTCTCCAGTAAAATTCTTTAATGTAGCACTGAAGGTTCCAGTCAAAGTACCATTGGATAAGTTTATATCGGTAATGTTAAGATTGAATTGTGCTCCAGTTTCTAATGAAGTATAAAGTTCATCAGAATTACTTGGAACATAAGTCATCATGGCATTTGAATCGCTGTTGTAAGTAGAATTTCCTTCAGCAATAGTTGTCATTGGTAACTGGATAGTAATTATTGACATATCCATTTTAGTACCAACAATTTGTAAAGCAGTACTGTTGATGTCGCCAGTATTAACATCGGCTATGTTGGCAACCGCAACATCTGAAGACCATTGAGCACCATTAATTGATGCAGTTATTCCACCATTTGCTGGTTCGTCACTGCTGTCACTAGAACACGAAGTTAAAAGTAAAGAGAAAATGCTTAAAAAAAGAAATACGTTTTTCATAAAAATAAGTTTTGTTTGGGCTAATATAATAAATTATTGTATTCTAATTTGCTTACAAATTAATAGTAAAAATAATTTCAAATTGTGTTGGTGTTTTTTTGATTATGGAATCAATTAGCAGGCACCAATCCGCATCCACCACAATTACCACATGAGTTGGTATGTGTTGTGGTTTCGACTAATTTTTTTCCTGTAGTGTATTCGTAATCGGCTACAGTTCGAGTGTAAGAGTTAGAAATATAGCCTTTACCATTGCAATGTGTACATGATTTTTTTCCGAAGATTTTTTTATAAATGGAAGGATTTTCGAGATTTTCAATTTTTTCATAGACTTCCATTTTTAGTTTTGGGTCGTCGTTCAAAGCATCCATTCGCACCAAATCACCTTGATACAGAGGTTTATCAGGAACTGCATAGTATATTCCTTTGGTATTGGTATTGTAATACGCATTTCCTTGAAGATTAGACAATCGTCTTTTTAATACGTTTTCAGGAAGATTAAATATGCGTTGATTTTCAGCTTCAATTTGTCTCTGTTTTCCAATTTCTTTTTCGGAAATCAACTTTGCGGATTCAGAGGTGTCGTGTAGTTCAATTCTTTTTACCACATTGCCATTTGTAATGTCATAAACATATAAATAGCTTAACTTTTCATTCGGTTTGTTGCTGTCTTGCTCTAAAAAGTAGGCGTGAGGTTGGGTTTCAGAAACATAAAACAAATGCGTTTTATTATTTTCCATTGAGCCAATTACAGGGTTTTTAACTGTGAAATTTGCAATTTGTTTACCATTAGCATCTGTTGTTGTAATTGATTTTGCGCCGTATGAATAGGTAACTTTGTATTCACCAGAAGTAAAGTTATTGTCAAGATCACGCCAATCAAAATCAGACTTATTGAATGATTTTGTTGCCATGTCATACACTTTGTATTTATCGTATTTGTAGTCGTTTACAGATTTGTCATGGTTAATGATTTTCACAAATTTTCCTTTACCAATGACTCTCAAATCACCCATTTTGTCTGCAATCAGTTCTTTGTTCCAATTATCAAGATTAAGTAAATAGGCTTCATGGCTGTTTTTTTTACTGTAATCGTAATCCATAACGGCTATTCTTCCGTCATTTACAAAATCATAAGTGTAATAAGGCCAAGGAGTAGTTGTAAAATTGGTAAGGTTAACCAATTTTCTATATGACATTTTATTGGTTAGAACCATATACTTAAGATAAGGATCAACACCAACTATTGGGTCGTGTAATATCTCGTTGCCCAATCCTAAATCGCTTAGTTTTTTCATCCAAATCATTTGATTAGTGATGTTATCCCAAAGCACAATTTCGGTGCCAGATAAGGTCAAGAATTTAGTTTCGTCTTGTGATACAAATAGCCTTGAAACTCTACTAGTTGTAGAGTGAGCACCATTTTGAGCATAACTACTAATAATCGATAACAGTAGAAATATGATGGTTTTTTTAAGCATGATAAATAGTTTTTACAAATTTATCATGTTGACTATTAAGAAAGTATACGTAAAATAGCGTATTTTATATTTTCTCTTGCAACGCTTTAATTTCATCGCGCAACTTGGCCGCTTGCATGAAGTCCAAATCTTTGGCCGCTTTTTCCATGGCTTTTCGAGTCTCGCGAATTTTCTTTTCAATTTCGGGTTTGGATAAGTACAAACTTTCAGGTTCGGCCGCTTTAGCTATTTTGTCTTCAAAATATTGTGTTGAAACCGAATTACCACTCAACGCGTTACCCAAACTTTTGTTCAAGGCTTTTGGTTGTAGATTGTGTTGGGTATTGTAAGCGATTTGTTTTTCGCGTCGGTAATTGGTTTCGTCTATGGTTTTTTGCATGGAAGCCGTGATTTTATCGGCATACATGATTGCTTTTCCATTGACATTACGTGCAGCGCGACCTACGGTTTGTGTCAACGAACGATGGCTGCGTAAAAATCCTTCTTTGTCTGCATCTAAAATCGCAACCAACGAAACTTCAGGTAAATCCAAGCCTTCACGCAATAAGTTGACACCAATCAATACATCAAACAGTCCTTTTCGTAAATCTTGCATGATTTCCACGCGTTCTAATGTATCCACATCCGAGTGAATGTAACGACAACGAATCGACACTTTGGTCAAGTATTTGGTCAATTCTTCGGCCATACGTTTGGTTAATGTAGTAACCAAAACGCGTTCGTCCAATTCGCAACGCACTTGAATTTCTTCGATTAAATCGTCAATTTGATTCAAACTCGGGCGAATTTCAATAATCGGATCCAATAATCCTGTTGGGCGAATGACTTGCTCGACATAAATTCCTTCGCTTTTCTCCAGTTCGTAATCGGCTGGTGTAGCTGAAACGTAGATGACTTGGTTTTGCATTGATTCGAATTCCTCAAACTTCAACGGTCGGTTGTCCATCGCAGCAGGCAATCGGAAACCAAACTCCACTAAGTTTTCCTTGCGACTTCGATCGCCGCCATACATCGCATGCACTTGAGAAATAGTCACGTGACTTTCATCCACAACCATCAAAAAATCATCTGGAAAATAATCCAACAAACAGAACGGTCGCGTTCCTGGTAGACGTCGATCTAAATAACGAGAGTAGTTTTCAATTCCAGAACAATAACCCAACTCGCGTATCATTTCCAAATCGAAATTGGTGCGTTCTTCCAATCGTTTGGCTTCTAAATGCTTTCCAATTTCTTTGAAATAATCCACTTGCTTGACCAAATCTTGTTGTATGTCCCAAATCGCTGCTTGTAACACATCAGGAGAAGTCACAAACATATTGGCTGGGTAAATATTGAGTTTTTCGTATTTTTCCAATACGTGCGAAGTCTTAGCATCGAAGGCTTCAATTTCTTCAATTTCGTCTCCAAAAAAATGCACACGAAAGGGTTCGTCGGCGTAACTCGGAAATATTTCAACTGTATCGCCTTTGATTCTAAAAGTTCCCGGAGTGAATTCCGCTTCCGTTCGTGAATACAAACTTTGCACTAATCGATGCAATAATTTGGTTCGGGAAATCACTTGATCTTTTTCGATGGAAATCACATTTTTTTGAAATTCTACTGGATTTCCGATTCCGTACAAACACGAAACCGAAGCTACCACCAACACATCACGTCGACCCGAAAGCAGAGCAGAAGTCGTGCTTAAACGCAGTTTTTCCAGCTCATCGTTGATGGACAAATCTTTCTCAATGTACGTTCCTGTCACTGGAATATAGGCTTCGGGTTGGTAATAATCATAGTAGGAAACGAAATACTGTACCGAATTATTAGGGAAAAATTGTTTGAATTCGGAGTATAATTGTGCAGCTAAGGTCTTATTATGTGCTAAAACCAAGGTTGGTTTTTCCACTTCTTGAATCACATTGGCAACGGTAAACGTTTTTCCTGAACCCGTAACGCCAAGAAGCGTTTGGTATTTTTCTCCATTGAGAATTCCATTAGCTAATTTTTCTATGGCTTGCGGTTGATCACCTGTAGGTTGGTATTCGGATACGACTTGGAATTTCATTTTTTTTTTGAGTTGCTGAGTGACTGAGAAGCTGAGTGACTGAGTTTTGTTGTGAGACAAAGTTATAAAATTAAGAGTCATAAATTACTGAAAATTTTCTCAGTAACTCAGGCTCTCATTAACTCAGGTACTTTTCTAAAACTTCCACTCTTTTTGTTGTTGTTCACTCAAAAATGTCCAGGCGACCAATCGACTTATTTTTTGTCCTTGGTTCATTTCAATGGTTTTGATTTCGATGGCGCCGACTTTATTCAAGGTTCTATAAATGGTCTTGAGGTTGTCTTTTTTGGAAACTAAAGTCGTAAACCAAAAACAATTCAAAGGATATTTTACACTTTCGTAAATCATTTGGGTGATGAAACCGATTTCTCCGCCATTGCACCATAATTCGGCATTTTGACCGCCAAAATTCAGTATTTTTTTGGTTCCAAGATTACTGGTTTTTCTTTCGGAAGCTTTGTTGGCTTCAAGTTGCGACGAATGAAAAGGCGGATTACAAATCGTAAATGCAAATCGATCTTCAGGTAAAATGATGTTTTTGAAAATATAACGCGGTTCGGTTTGCAATTGTAAACTGATGGCTTCGATTAATTTCGGATTTCCAGCGATGATTTTCTTGCAATTTTGTAGTGCATTTTCGTCGATGTCTGTGCCCACAAAACTCCAATTGTAAACAGAATTCCCTATGATAGGATAAATGCAATTCGCACCAATTCCGATGTCCAAACCACAAGTGTTTTCTCCAGTTGGAATGATTCCGTTATTGGCATTAGCCAACAAATCGGCGATGTGATGAATGTAATCGGCTCTTCCCGGAATGGGCGGACACAAATAGTGTTGCGGAATGTCCCAATTCGTAATTCCGTAATCGGATATTAAAATCGCTTTGTTCAAAGCTTTTACAGCGCCGGAATTGCTAAAATCGATTGTTTCAACGTTGTGATCATTGGTAAAAACAAACGATTGAAGTTCAGGAAAAGCTCTTCCTAATTTTTCAAAATCGTAGCGTGAACGATGCTGATTTCTAGGATGCAAATTGGTTTTTTCGGGATTTGTTTTGGGTTTCATTTTTAACTAAAGTCTAAGCAAAGATACTCAGAAAAAACCGTACTTTTAGCTTTTTAAAATCAACCGCACATGATTTTCGTACACCGATTTAAAAAGCGCTATGCCTTGTTTTTGCTGTTCGTTTTGTATGTGATTGTTTGCCAATCGTGTATGAAAATGCGCATGAGTAGTGTAAAAACAAAAGAATTTTTCGAGGCGAAAAAGGTAGAATTTGTTGATAAAACCATTGACTTTGACGGACATTCGTTGCATTACATCCAAACAGGTGATGAAAACAACCCTACTTTATTTTTTGTTCACGGTTCACCCGGAAGTTGGGATGCGTTTAAAACCTATTTGAACGATAGTTTATTACTCAAGAAATACCGCATGATTGCTGTGGATCGGCCGGGTTTTGGGTACAGCGATTTTGGTTCACCCGAAAATTTGGCAACACAATCGAAGTGGATTAATGAGTTGGTTCGGATGTTGAACATTAAAAAACCAATTGTTTTGGTCGGACATTCGCTCGGTGGACCAATGATTGTAAAAATGGCGATTGACGATCCAAAATTGTATTCGCATTTGGTAATTCTGGCTGGTTCTGTCGATCCAAAAGCGGAGAAACCCGAGTTGTGGCGACCGATTTTAAAAAGTAAACCTTTGCGGTATTTGATTCCGGGTGCTTTGCGACCTTCTAATGATGAGTTGTGGTATTTGAAAACCGATTTAATCGATATGAAGCCGCATTTGGATGAAATTACAACTGAAGTCACCATTATCCATGGAACGAAAGATCGATTGGTTCCGTATTCGAATATGGCATTTTTACAAAAAGAATTGGTAAATGCTAAAAAGATTGACACACTTTCTATTAAGGATGCCGATCATTTTATTCCGTGGTCGCATTTTGAAATAGTGCGAAATCGCTTGTTGCAGTTATAATTTTTACCACTGATTCACAGATTTAAAATTATTTTAAAAGTTTGTGAATTTGTATTGTCAGTATCTGATTTTTATTAAGATTTTAAAAATAAATATGTGAATCTGTCTGCCGACAGGCAAGTCTGCGTTGTATAAAATCAATTTCAATCAAAACATTCCATTAGCAGTAAATCACCTTCAGTGTGTTGAATTTTTACGATTCCGTCTTCGGTTACGTGATTGCTGCTTCCTGTGCGATAACCAATGGTTAATTCTTCATTTTGCAATGGGTAGAATAGATTTTGAGTAGTAATTCCGCTTACTTTTCCTACTGGAATTAAGGAGATTGGCGTGTTCGCAGTATACCATTTTTCATAGGTACGTGGCAATAAAAACACTTTGGAATGATCGTCTAGAATAACAATTTTTAATTGATTGCGGTAACTGACAATGTTGGTAATATTGGTAATGGTGTGATCGGCACGTTTGCCGGTTGCCCAAACCACATTTACGGCTTGATGTCCTTTTTCAATGAGGTAATCAAAGGCCTTCTCTAAATCGGTTTTGTCTTGGTTGGGCGTGTGGACGATTTCGAGTGGAAATTGTTTTTCTTTATACAGTTCGGGATTGAAATCGCCGTCAAAATCACCCAACAATACATCAATTTTGATGTCGAGTTGCAGCACACGATCGATGGCGTTATCTAACACGATGACAATAGGCGACCATTCGAGCAATTGTCCGAGCAATTCCATACTACATTCGGCGCCATTAGCAATGATGAGCGCTGGTTCTTGGTCGTCGCGAACGATGTGGTGGGAAGACATTTTTCTTTTAATTAACAATTAACAATTGATAATTGACTTTTAGTAATTATCAAATGTTAAATAAAAAATTAATAGCAATCAATTATCAATTGCAAATTAATGGTTTTTATTCGTAATACGTAATTTTAAATTCCCAATTATTTTAGCCCAGATAGTAATGAAAAACAAAAAGCAGCGGTAATCTAGTTTTTTTGGGATAAAAAAGCGACCGCAGGAAGCTCTTTTTGTACCGTTAAAAACTTTTTTCGGCTGCTTTTTTTTGTAATGAATAGCTGGATGAGCTACAAAAAAAACACCACTGATTCACAGATTTTATTGACTACTTTGCTGATTTCAACTATTGAATAATTGAAAAAAATGAAAAGAATAATAATCTGTACATCTGCGGCGAAATCACTTATTGAATAGTATATTCTCGAGTATCTACTTCGGATAAATGAAAATAACCTAAAGGATAATCATCCACGTTGTTTTGATTGACAATATTTCCTCGTAAAGTGGCTGGTGGTGTGGCAAATGGATTTCCTCCACTGGCGGTAATGTTTATTAATTTATTGACGTAATTGTAATAGCGCAACGACATACCTTGTAAGCCAAAAGTCAGTTGGTTTCCGGCTTCCAATTCGTCGTCAGTATAAAACCCAAACATCTGATTTCCCTGAAAAAACTCATCGCTTACGGCACCTAATTCTGGTATCACTTCATCCGATTTTTTTACAAGTATGAGGTAATTGTTGTCTTCCAAACCATTGTCTTGAAAGAAAAACTTCACTTGAATTACATCGCCCGAAATGCCTTGAACAGTGGTTTGCTGAACAGTTTCAATGGGTGGAGTTGCAAGTAACTTTTCGGTAGAATTATAAGTGATTCCATTGTATTGCACGGTTAATGTGTAGGTTTCGTTGATAACAGGAACGAAATTCAAGCACACGTATTCTCCTGTATTCGGAACTTCAACAAAATTGAATACTCCATTTGCACTGTTAGTGATGAATACTGTTGCGCCAGAAACAGTTGGAACGGTTTCGCTGTAATAACTCGTTGTTGTAGTGAGTTTTATGCGTTGTTCGTTGCCTGTAGTGCCTTTCTGCCAAAGAATATTGGCATCGATGACTAATTTTGGAGCTGCGGTATCTAAATCGACATTGATTACGTCTTCACAGCTAGCAAAGAAGATTAAAACGAAAAGGAAAACTATATTTTTCATGGTGATGAATTTTAGAATTTGAAATTATACGAAACGGCCGGAACGATTCCGAATATGGATAAACGCGTGGCTTCGTTTCTGCCGGTGGTTTCATTTTGAGAGAAACTGATGGAAGCCGCATTTTTGCGTGAGTACAGATTGTAAATACTGAACACCCATTCGGCTTGCCATTTTCGATTAGCGTTTTTATTCGGAGTTAAAGTCGCTGAAACGTCTAAGTGATGGTAGGTAGGAAGGTTGTTTTCGTTGCGCAAACCATAACTCGGGACATTGATTCCTTGGTACACATACTGTCCGTTTGGAAAAGTAACCGGTTGTCCAGTTTGTAGGATGAAATTACCACCAAACGACCATTTTTTATTGAGTTTGTACGAACCTGTTACGGCTAAATTGTGTGTCTTATCGTAACCGTTTTTGTACCAATCGCCATTGTTGATTCCGATTTCGTTGGCAAAACGCCCCGGAGTTCGTTGCTCCGATCTCGATAAAGTATATGCAATCCAACCGTTGAGTTTTCCGGTGTTTTTTCGGAATAAGATTTCGAGTCCGTACGAGCGCATTTCACCGTTTAAAATGACTTGCTCGATGGCTTCGTTGGCAATTAAATCGGCACCATCAATATAATCCATTCGATTTTTTACTGTTTTAAAGAAACTTTCTACCTCTAATGAATATTCGTCTTCTTTTAAATTCGTAAAATAACCTACCGCAATTTGATCGGCGATTTGAGGTTTGATGTACTTGTCGCTTGGTGTCCAAACGTCTAATGGAGTAGGAGAAGCTGTATTGGAAATCAGTTGTAAGTATTGTACCATTCGGTTGTAGCCAATTTTGATCGATTTGTTGTCTTTGAATTCGTAGGCTAGCGCAAATCGCGGTTCTAAATTATCATAATTAGCAATCGTTTTGTTTTTACCAAAGAATTCGGTTCGGATTGGCGTTGCTTTTTCGTAGATTTTCAATTCGTCATCGTAAGCAACGGGCAAATCATTTTCGTAATAGTTTACTGTGGAACTTCCCAAACGGTAAAAAAGACTGTAACGCAAACCGTATTGAACCGTAAGTTTATCGGAAATTTTTTGTTCGGTATCAATGTAAAAAGCAGGCTCGAAAGCGTATTTATCTTCTAATTTACGGTAGTTGATCCCAGAATCATCGCGCGATGGTGTTATTTCACCAGGGTTGAAACTGTAGTAAATCGCATTGGCTCCGTAATTAATTTTGAATTTGTCGTTGACGTAGTATTTGAAATCGTATTTGATGTTGTAGTTCTTAATTCCGGAATCCCAATTGAATCCTACGAAATCCAAGTTTAAGCCATAGTAATAATCGCTATAAATGAGCGACAAATTGGAAAATAATTTATCCGAAAACAAGTGATTCCAACGCAAGTTTAGAGTTGAATTTCCGTACGTATTGATGAAACTTTGTGCGATTTCAAAAACGTCTCTACCGAAATAACCCGAAAGGTATAAGTTGTTGTTTTTGTTCAGTTTATAATTGAGTTTGGTGTTTAAATCGTAAAAATAGGCTGAATTGTCGTTATCAGCTAGTTTTAGAAATAAATGAGCGTATGAACCTCTACCTCCAATAAGAAAAGAACCTTTGTCTTTTACAATCGGTCCTTCTGCCAATAATCGGCTGGAGATTAAACCGATTCCGCCGTTCATACTGAATTTTTTACTGTTCCCGTCTTTTTGGTAAATATCGAGTACTGATGAAGCTCTTCCGCCGAATCGCGCTGGAATTCCACCTTTGTATAATTTCAAGTCTTTAATCGCATCGGGATTAAAAACGGAAAAGAATCCAAACAAGTGTGATGAATTGTAAATAGTAGCCTCGTCGAGTAAAATTAAATTCTGATCGGCGCCACCACCGCGAACATTGAAACCCGATTGACCTTCACCCGCATTGGTAACTCCGGGCAAAAGCAAAAGCGATTTGATGATGTCTACTTCACCCAAAACAACAGGCATTTGCTTAATTTGAGCTATAGAGAGTTTGTTGACGCTCATTTCGGGTTTTCGAGTGTTGGTTTTTGTTTTTTCGGTAATGATAACTTCTTCAAGTTGTTCATCAGTTCCTTTCAGAGCATAATTTTTTTTGATGTTTTGATTGAGGGAAATTTTCTCAACAATAGTCTCAAAACTAACATAACTGATGACCATTTCGTATTCGCCTTGAGGTAAAGTGAGCGAATAAAATCCGTATTCATTGGTAATGGCAAAATAATTAGTTCCTCTAAAATTGATGTTTACACCAATAAGCGTTTCATTGTTTTTAGCATCTGAAATGGTTCCAGAGATGGTGAATCGCTCCTGAGAGTAAAGACTAATCGAGAATAATAAAAATGATAATAGTAGGATTGGTATCTTTTTTGATAACATAAGTTGGTGTTTTGTACAAATTTCACCAAAATTAAGGCTATTCGGTTGATACAATTGTTAATGTATGGTTAAGATTGTTTTGAGTAACTCCGATTTTTAAATACTTTTATAAAAAATTTCCAATGCGCAATACACTTTTGATTTTATTATTGTTTGTGGTTAATTTAGGTTTTTCGCAGTTTGAAAACCCTAAAAAGTCTATTCGTATTGGTGCGGTTAAGAATCCTAAAGCGCCACCAAAGCAAGTAGATGTTGATACCGCTCAGGCTGCAATAAAGTACGAAAGCACTATAGGGAAAGATAAAGATGAAAAGCTATTAAGAAACTTTTCGATTGCTCCGAAAGTAGGTTTGAAAACACCTTCTAATGTTGAATTGAGAAATCCTTCTGAAATTTTTACTGAAAAAATTCAGAAAGAAATGAAGAAAGAAGGGATTACAAAAGAAATTTTAAACAGTGACTTGTTTTTAGGTGAGTTCATTGTATACACTGAAGAATTGAATACAGCATGTAGAGATTATGGTGCGATTGATGGCGATAATGTAAGGATTTGGTTGAATGGTGAATTGGTGGTTAGGAACGTTAGTTTGGATTCGGATTTCAAAAAGTACAAGTTGAATTTAAATGAAGGTTTAAATATAATTCATATTGAAGCAATTAACACAGGTGAGTTCTTCCCGAATACAGGGCAATTTATATTTTCGGATGCCAATGGTAAGTTAATTACAAATCAAGATTGGGGTCTTAATTCAGGTTATAGAGCAATCATTAAAATTAGAATGATAAAAGGGCTACAACAGGAAGAAAAAACCGATAATAAATAAAAAAAGACTTCTTAGAAGTTCAGAATTTTAGACAATTTAGATTCGAATGGAATCCATATGCGTCTATAAATGTCTAGTTTTCTAAGAAGTCTAATTTTTCTAGGAAGTCTTACTTATGCTAATTTAGCATCGAGATTGGTTTTCAATGCTTGCAAAAAATCTTCAGTTGACAAATAATCAGCATCAGTTAAACCTTCTGGTTTTACTAACATCGCTAAATCTTTCGTCATTTTTCCGCTTTCTACTGTTTCGATACACACTTGTTCTAAAGCATTACAGAAGTTGATTAACTCTTGGTTTTGGTCTAATTTTCCTCTGTGCTCCAATCCGCGTGTCCAAGCAAAAATGGATGCAATTGGGTTCGTAGATGTTTTCTTTCCTTGTTGGTGTTGACGGTAATGACGTGTTACAGTTCCGTGAGCTGCTTCGGCTTCCACAGTTTTTCCATCAGGAGTAACCAAAACAGAAGTCATCAATCCCAAAGAACCAAATCCTTGTGCAACAGTATCCGACTGAACGTCGCCATCGTAATTTTTACACGCCCAAACAAATCCACCGTTCCATTTCATTGCTGATGCTACCATGTCATCAATTAAACGGTGTTCGTACACCATTCCGTTCGCATCAAAATCGGCTTTGTAATGTTGTTGGTATACTTCTTCAAAAATATCTTTGAAACGTCCGTCATAAGCTTTCAAAATCGTGTTTTTTGTAGAAAGGTACAAAGGCCATTTTTTGGTCAACGCCATTTGAAAGGATGAATGTGCAAATCCGTAGATGCTTTCATCAGTATTGTACATTGACATTGCTACACCATCGCCTTTAAAATCGTAAACGTTCCAAGTAGTAGTTTCTCCCGCTTCGTTGGTAAACGACATGGTTAAAGTTCCTTTTCCTTTGATTACTTTATCAGTTGCTTTGTATTGATCTCCAAAAGCGTGACGACCAATTACGATTGGTTTAGTCCAACCTTGAACGTAACGCGGAACATTACTCATGATAATCGGCTCACGGAAAACAGTTCCACCTACAATATTTCGGATGGTTCCGTTAGGTGATTTCCACATTTCTGATAAGTTGAATTCTTTGACGCGCTCTTCGTCGGGAGTAATGGTTGCACATTTAATACCTACATTGTATTGTTTAATGGCTTCGGCGCAGTCTATTGTGATTTGGTCTTTGGTAGCTTCTCGACTTTCAATTCCTAAGTCGTAATATTTGATATCTAAATCTAAATAAGGAAGAATGAGTTGTTCTTTAATGAAGCTCCAAATAATTCGTGTCATTTCATCGCCATCGATTTCTACAACCGGATTAGCTACTTTAATTTTTGCCATATTGTTTAAGTTTGTTGTTGTACTCTAAATTTTTTGCGGAAACAAATATAAATAATAAAGAAGGAATTTCATTTATGTTTTCTGGCGAAATCGATTGAATTATCATATTGTTATTTTAAGGTTTTAAAATTATGAATTTGATAATTTAGACTTGTCTTTTTTGCATAAAAAAAGCCTCGAACAAATCGAAGCTTCTCTTATAATTGGAAAGAATTGAATTATCTTCTTCTTTCTTTGATTTTTGCTTTTTTACCAGTAAGTTCTCTGAAGTAGTAGATACGTGCTCTACGAACTTTACCTCTCTGATTTACTTCCACTTTTTGTAAAGCAGGCATGTTTACTGGGAAGATACGCTCTACACCAACTGCACCCGACATTTTACGGATAGTAAAAGTTTCAGTTGCTCCTGAACCTTTTCTTTGAATAACAACTCCTTTGAAAAACTGAGTTCTTGTTTTTTCACCCTCTTTAATTTCGTAGTACACAGTGATAGTATCACCAGCTCCGAATACAGGGAAATCTTTTCTTGTTGATAATTCGTTATTAACGAAATCTACTAAATTTGCCATTTTTAATGCTAATTATGGTTTAAAATCTGAGCAACATTCACGGTTTTCGCCAGAGGTTGGTCAAATGTGGGGGCAAAGATAAAAATTAATTGATAATTGGCAATGGATAATTGATAATTTTTTAATTCTCTAAATCGCTCATTATCAATTGTCCATTATCAATTGTTAATTGTCCAACAAATCCGGTCGTCTATTTTTAGTATGCTCATACGCCATATCTTCACGCCATTTGTCTATTTTGGCAAAATGACCGCTGGTCAGTACTTCAGGAACTTTCCAACCTTTGTAATCGGCTGGGCGAGTGTAAATAGGTGGTGAAAGCAAATTATCTTGAAAACTATCCGTCAAAGCCGAAGTTTCATCGCTCAATACGCCCGGAATCAATCGTATCAAAGCATCCGAGAGTACCAAAGCACCCAATTCGCCGCCCGAAAGCACATAATCGCCAATCGAAATTTCTTTGGTAATAAAATGATCCCGAACACGCTGATCCACTCCTTTATAATGTCCGCACAATATGATAATGTTTTCGTACATCGACATCGTATTGGCCATTTTTTGGTTCAACGTTTCGCCATCGGGTGTCATGTAAATGATTTCGTCGTACTCGCGTTCACTTTTTAAATGTGTTATACAATCGTCAATCGGTTGTACCATCATCACCATACCTGCGCCACCACCAAACGGATAATCGTCCACGCTTTTTTGTTTGTTAGTCGTATAATCGCGTAAGTTATGAAAATGTACTTCCACCAATCCTTTGTCAATAGCTCGTTTCATAATCGAGGCTTCAAACGGACTGCGGAGTAATTCGGGTAAAACGGTAATAATATCAATTCGCATAGTTACTGAGTAGCTGTGTGCTTAAGTGCCTGAGCTTTTCAATGGCAAAGATAGTAAGTTTTTTTTGAAGCTATTTCCCGCTATCCGTTCCAATCTGTCATTGCGAGGCACGAAGCAATCTGTCAAGAACTCTTGATTGCGCAATGACAGGATTTCCTCTACTATCGGGGCTAGGATTTTATCGTAAAAAAGAACTTTATTTTTTAGTAGCTAAAATAGAATACACCATCGGAATTTTATTACCAAATGCTTTGATTCTGAATTTTCCAGCTTCAAATTCTTCCATTTCGTTGAAGCAATTATAAGGAGAATAATCAAATTCATTGAACTGATTCAATTCCAATCCTGATTGCAATAGCGAATTCAAAATTTCACTTATCGGATGATTCCAACCGACACTTTTGGTTTGCAAATCGGCTTGGGTTTCAGCATATGTACCTGATTCTTCTTCTACAATAGGTTCGATATTGAAATAACTGTAAAACACTTCTTTAAAATCATTGTCGTACATCCAAACTACTGGATGAAAATCAGCCATCACAAATCGGCCGTTCGGTTTTAAAAAATGCGCAATCACATTCGCCCATTTTTCCAAATCAGGAAACCAACCTATGGTTCCGTAACTCGTAAAGACGATGTCAAATTTCTCTTCAATATGTTGTTGAGCGTCATAAATATCACAACATACAAACGTGGCATCTAAATTGAGTTGATTGGCAAATTCAGTAGCTCTTTGAACGGCTTTATCCGACAAGTCCACACCAACCGCACTCGCACCCATACGTGCAAACGTCATCGTGTCTTGTCCAAAATGACATTGCAAATGCAGTATTTTTTTTCCTTTCACATCTCCCAATAATTCCAATTCAATCGCATTCAACGTTGATTTACCTTTCAAAAATCCCTCATTGTCATAAAACTCTGAACCAATATGCACATCGGTTTTGTCGTTCCACGTTTGCTTATTTATACTAATATAATCCAATTTTTCTTCCATCTTTTTTTTGATTTCTGCCTTCTAATTTCTGCCTTCTGATATCTAACTTCTACACCCCAAACTGTTTCAAATGATGGTCCAAATGCATGGAATGTAATTTATCCCATTCTTCATAACTCATTTCACCAAAAAAAGGATGCTTATTACTTTTTATGGATTGATGTCCTAAATCGGCAAACTTTGCAAACTTCCGAATCAATTCGGCTTTAGTTGATTCAAAATCGTACTGATCTTTACGAATAAAATCGGGCGCAGTCGGACTGTTTTTCTTGAATTCGCTCGAGTTTAGGATCTTATTTTTAAATAGTTTTCCTATCAAGCGCATTACAAAGTTACTTCGGAGTTGCAAATCGCCAAAAGCAACATCAATAGGAGCCTGACAGTGCGATAACATTTGCTCAACGGTCATTTTTCCCCACAAAGGTTGGCTTTCTTTTGATAATGAATTGATGCGAGCAATAAAAGCATCGTTGTCAATTTTGTTGTAAACGGATGGCATAAGATTCTATTTTTTGGTGTATTCAAATGTACAATCTTTAGCATTTATCTCCAATAAAATAGTAAATTTGCACCTCAATTAAAAAATATACTACGATGGAAAACGGAATATACGCTAAATTCAACACTACAAAAGGTGCGATTTTAGTAAAATTAACTCACGACTTGACGCCAGGAACAGTTGGAAATTTTGTAGGTTTAGCTGAAGGTCAATTGGAAAATTCAGCCAAACCAATGGGAAAACCCTATTACGATGGATTGAAATTTCACCGTGTAATTCCCGATTTTATGATTCAAGGCGGTTGCCCACAAGGAATCGGTTCGGGCGGTCCGGGTTATCAATTTGACGATGAATTTCATCCCACTTTAAAACACGATAAGCCAGGTGTTTTATCGATGGCCAATGCCGGACCAGGAACGAATGGTTCACAATTTTTTATCACTCATGTTCCAACGAATTGGTTAGACGGAAAGCACACTGTTTTCGGACATGTGGTAGAAGGACAAGACGTTGTTGATGCAGTTGCACAAGGCGATTTGATAGATTCAATCGAAATTGTAAGAGTAGGAGCAGAAGCCGAAAAATGGAATGCAATTGAAGCGTTCCGCACTTTTGAAGGTTCAAGAGCCAAAAGAGAAGCAGAAGCTAAAAAAGCAGCCGAAGAAGCAATGGAAAAATTAGCGGCAGGTTTTGATAAAACAGAAAGTGGTTTGCGTTATAAATTCATTCAAAAAGGGAATGGTAAGCAAGCCGAAAAAGGTAAAACGGTTTCTGTTCATTATTCGGGTTCGTTAGACAATGGAAAAGTATTTGACAGTTCGTATGCACGCAAAAAACCTATCGAATTTCCTTTAGGAAAAGGTCATGTTATTGAAGGTTGGGACGAAGGAATTGCGTTGTTGCAAGTAGGTGACAAAGCGCGTTTTGTGATTCCGTCCTATTTAGCGTATGGTTCAGCTGGTGCGGGTGGTGTGATTCCGCCGAACGCCACTTTAATTTTCGATGTTGAATTGATGGATGTACGTTAATGCACAAACTATATTGTAAATTTAATTGTAAATTTATTGTAAAATCAAATCCCGAAAGATTCGCTTTCGGGATTTTTTATATATTTACTTACCAAAAATTAATAAACATTAAATTATGAAATTAAAAATGACCTCTTTGGCACTTTTAGGAATACTTATCTATTCTTGTGCTCCAAAAGTTGCGCCACCGCCACCACCAGTTGCAAAAGAGCTAGATGTTGCTGTTGTTGCAGCATCGAATGATATTGCAGAAGGAAAGGAACTTTATGAAAACAATTGTGCTAAATGCCACAAATTGTACGACCCAAAAGATTATAGTGATCAAGATTGGTTGCCAATTTTAGAGGTAATGAAAAAGAAAGCAAAAATTTCAGATGCACAGCACGATAAGATTTATGCTTACATCATATCCAATTAAATTAAAATCCGTCGTAAGGCGGATTTTTTTATTGGAATAGTTTTTGACTCGCTATATTTGTATTCACTTTTGTGTAATTATGAAGTATTTTTTATTCTTACTGTTGATTTCTTTTTCGATAAGCGCTCAAGATTTAGGTCAGGCGCAACACTGTGGCTATGATTTTACTTCGTATTTGGTGTTGAATGTTCACGAAGAAGGAGCGAAAGAGAACATCAAAGGCTTGAAATTAACTTTAGTAGATTTGAATGGAAACGAAGTCGTCAATGCCAACAATCAATACAGTTGGAAAGACAACAACAAGTCACTTGTATTTTCATTTAATTATTTAATAGACGAAAACAACCAACGCATCGAGCAACCTATTGAAGGTGTAAAAGAGCGCTGGTATTTTCCGTATGCCAAAGACAACTATTTCTTATCAATAGTCAATACATTTCCCGCTGATCAACTCAAAGTCAAAATTGAAGATATTGATGGTGCTCAAAACGGTGGCTTTTTTGAAACGCAAATCGTAGAACTCAATTACTTCGATTTGTTTGTTCTATGTACGAATCAAGCACGTGATTACGCTGTTCAATTTGGTCGTAAAGCCAATAAACCATTGGAAGTCATAATCAAAAAAGCTGCTAAATAACCTCAGTTTAATTTAATTTCTACTGCCACGAATTATCGAATTTAGTGATGTTAATAGTTGATTGAATTCGAACTTTCATCATTGATGAACTAATTTTTTAGATAACTATACACTAATTCGTGAATTTGTGGCAAAACTTTTTTTAATAGCTTACTGCATTTTAATCTACATACAGTCAGTTTTTTGCTAGTTATTTTTGGTAAAAATCACATTTACTTATACTAAATAGTAAAACCATCGGGTAAAGTTGCGCCTTTTTTAATGACAATAATTCCGTCTTTAACCGTGTACAATTCGTTGTTAGTATCTTCCAAATGAGTTCCACCATTCAACTTTACATCATTTCCAATTCGGCAGTTTTTATCTACTATCGTGTTGTTAATCTCACAGCGTTCGCCAATTCCGATATTGATAATATTGTGTTCGATATTGGTTCTGATTTCATCTAAATTCTGATAAAAATCGTTACCCATTAAATACGAATTGGATATTTTAGAACCTTTTCCAATACGGCTTCGAATTCCAACCACCGAATGCTCTATTGATGTACCATTAATGATGCAACCTTCAGCAACCACCGATTTATCAATCATCGAAGAACCAGTAATTTTTGATGGCGGCAAAACCCTGGCGCGAGTGTAAATTTTACTCGAATTATCAAATAAATTGAACTTCGGAATCTCATCAGTCAACCCTAAATTCGCTTCAAAAAATGAATCGATGTTTCCGATATCGGTCCAATAACCTTCGTATTGGTAACTCAGAATTTTTTCTTTGCCTATGGCTTGCGGAATGATTTCTTTACCAAAGTCTTTCGTGTCGGGATTCGACATCAAATCGATTAATAGTTTCCGATTGAAAATGTAAATTCCCATAGAAGCCAAATAGTGCTTGCCTTCGGCTTTGGATTCTTCACTTACTTCGGATGTCCATTCGGGTAACAAACTCGCATTTGGTTTTTCAATAAATGAAGTGATGAAGTTCTCCGAATCGGTTTTTAAAATTCCAAATTCAGGTGCTTCTTTTGCAGTTACCGGAAGCGTTGCAATCGAAATCGAAGCACCACTTTTTTGATGTGCATCGACCATTTCATTGAAATCCATTTGATACAATTGATCGCCTGATAAAATCAACGCATAATCAAATTCGTGGTTCAAAAAATGGTTCATACACTGACGCACCGCATCGGCTGTTCCTTGAAACCAAGTCGGATTATCGGGAGTTTGTTCAGCTGCCAAAATATCCACAAAGGCAGTACTGAAATGACTAAAATGATAGGTGTTTTTGATGTGTTGATTCAATGAAGCCGAGTTGAACTGCGTCAATACAAACATGCGTTTGATATCCGAATTGATACAATTTGAAATCGGAATGTCAACCAAACGGTATTTTCCTGCAATCGGAACCGCTGGTTTGGAGCGACTTTGAGTCAGTGGATACAATCTCGAACCTTGTCCGCCACCCAAAATAATGGCTAATGTACTTTTTTTCATTTGTTTAGTCTTTGCGAGGATTTCCTCATTATTGTTTTTTGGGCACCTATTCCGCCTTCCACTCCCGCTTTTTTTTATTGCCTAAAAAGTCAATAAAAAAAGAGCTCCGTTCAAGTCGGGGTGCGGTACTATCGGTATATAAAAAATCAGTTTTAAAATTAATCAAAATTGTATTGTTAAAATAAAATTTAGATACTTACTTTTTGCAATGAGACTATAAGACTACAAGACTATAAGATTGTAAGACTTTGTAACTTTGTAACTTTGCAACTTTGTTACTTTGCGAGAGAATATCTCTATTTAAAATAAACTTTCAAGCCTTCTCTTTTTCAAATTTAGAAATTACTTCTTCATAATATTTATAGGTCGTTTTCGCAATCGATTTCCAACTGAACTTCTCTAATACGCGCTTTCTTCCTGCTTTTCCCATTTGGGCAGCAAGACTTTCATCGTCTAACAAAAGATTAATTTTGGCTGCCAAAGCCTTCTGAAATTCAACTGGATTTTTCGGATTGAAATCGGTTCGCGAAACACTTTCTAGCGGAATCAAATAACCCGTTTCACCTTCGGTTACAATCTCTGGAATTCCACCTACAGCGCTTCCAACCACCGGAGTTTCACACGACAAGGCTTCCAAATTGATGATGCCAAACGGTTCGTACAACGACGGACAAGCAAAAACACGCGCATGACTATACAACACTTTTACTTTTTCGCGTGGAAGCATTTCAGAGATTAAAATAACGCCTTCTCTTTTGGATTTCAATTCGGCAATTAATTCCTCTGTTTCTTTGGCAATCTCTGGAGTATCTGGAGCGCCAGCGCACAATACAATTTGACAATTGGTATTGAAATAATGCGCCGCTTCTATTAATTGTGAAATGCCTTTTTGACGCGTAATTCGTCCAACAAAAAGAACAAAAGGCACGTCGGGATTGATTCCGAATTCGTGTAACAAATCGGTATCAAAAGTGGGTTGGTAAAATTCAGGATCAATTCCGTTGTGAATTACCGTTACTTTTTCAGGATTGATTCCGTAAGCTTCCACCACATCTTCTTTCATTTGTTGACTCACTGCTATAACGCCATCGGCCGAATTATAGGCATGGTGTTCAATCCATCGCGAAAGAAAATAACCGTTTCCGAGTTGTTCCACTTTCCATGGGCGATGGGTTTCCAAACTATGAGTAGTTAAAATCAGCGGAACTTGTAATAATTCTCTCGAAAAAACTCCAGCCAAATGCGTATACCAAGTGTGACAATGAATAATATCTGCTTGTAAGGTGTGCTGAGCCATTTCGACATTCCGACTCAAATTATGAAACATTTTGATGTGCGGATTATCTGGATCTTCCATCTGATTCAAAGACGAATCAATTCCGAGCACATTCATCGTTTCGTTTTGCTCTTTCTGATTGCCAAAACAACGTACTTCAACTTCGGCTAGTTGGGACAATTCGTGACTTAAGAAATCAATGTGTACGCCGGCACCACCGTAAATATTCGGCGGAAATTCATTGGTAAAAAGAGCAATTTTCATAAAATAATCAGTTAGTTGAGTGTAAGATATAAAAGTATGAAATTATTTGGCTTATTTTGTACTTACTGACTATATAAAAACTATACAAATGTTATTTTTTGGTTAAGTGAATTATAAATTAACACGAGTTCAAAATAAAAATCATTCTTTGCCACGAATTATCGAATTATTTTTTTAAACATTTGATTTTATTCGAATGTTCATCGTAGATGAACTAATTTTTAATATAAAATTTAAGGTTAATTTGTGAATTAGTGGCAAAAACAAATTTATTTGAGTAAAATTTGAGTCTAAAAGCGGTCTATTAATTTTTAATTTTTGTTTCTAGTAAATATGTTGAATTGATATTAATTAAAATATTTTAATCAGAATGGAAGAGATCAATTGGAGTGATTTTGAAAAAGTAGAAATGCGAGTGGGAACCATTATTGACGTGAATGATTTTCCAGAAGCTAGAAAGCCTGCATATCAATTGACCATTGATTTTGGTAAGGAAATTGGAATTAAAAAATCATCAGCTCAAATTACTAAGCGTTACTCTAAAGAAGATTTACTCAACAAGCAGATTGTGGCAGTAGTCAATTTTCCCAAAAAGCAAATCGGGAAGTTCATGAGTGAATGCTTGGTGTTGGGTTCGGTAAAAGGTGATGAAGTGGTGCTTTTGACTTCCGATTTGAAAGTGGAAAATGGACTGCGGATTGCTTAAAACAAATTGCTATTAACAATCATTAAAATAAAGGCTATTACGAAGAAAATAAACGCATAATTGGATTTTGAATAGTCCTTTTTAACAAACAAATACAGGCTTAATCCAGAAAGCGATGAAAGTAGTAATCCTTCAATAAGCATGACTTTGGCATACAATTGTGGCGTTTCATAAAACCACGAATTCTCATTGGACAAACCAAAAGCATAACCATCATAATTTTTTTGAACACCAACTGTACACCATTCTGCCAAAAAACTCAAAGAGAATACAAATAGAAGTGAAATGAATACTAAGTAGATTATTTTAAAAACGTTAACTATCATTTTTAATGTCAAAAAAAAATCCGCTTTGTTGGCGGATTTAGTATTATTCGGTTTTCTTAGAGCTTTTCAATGCTTTGTATAAACTGTAACTTGTGACAGACAACATAAAAACATACAATAGGGAGAACATAATGGATTTTACATCACCCGCTAGTACCTTTTCATATTTTTCAGATAATAAAACAATCCAAAAAACAGATAAAAGCGCATTGATTAGGACTCTGTTGGATATGATTTTAGAAATAGTTTCCATTAAATATCGTCAAAATCAACATCGGTAAAACTTTTCTCGCTTTCAGAAGTTTCAGACGATGTTTCGGTTTGATATTCTCTTTTAAAATCTTTTTGGTGACGTTCTGAAATCACTTCTTCTCCTTTATTATTTAAAACAAATGAGGTCATTTCGTCTAAAATGTCTTTGAATGCAGCGAAATCTTCTTTGTATAAATAAATTTTATGTTTTTTGAAATGATACGAACCGTCTTCTTCGGTGAATTTTTTACTTTCGGTAATGGTAATGTAATAATCGTCAGCTTTTGTAGCTCTAACATCAAAGAAATAAGTTCTTCTTCCTGCTCTTAGTACTTTAGAAAAAATTTCGTCTTTTTCTAACATGTCGTTTTCTCTCATATTCGTTTGGTCAATTAATAGTGTTTCTAAACCATTCAAAAATGGTAAAAAAAATGTTACGAAACAAGAGTTTAATCGACTTCTTTTTCAGAAAGTTGTTTATAATAAAGTTCTTTGTAATAACCATCTTGGTTTAGAAGTTGATTATGAGAACCTTGTTGCAGAATTTTCCCTTCTTCTAAAATAATTATTTGGTCGGCATTTTTGGCAGATGACACGCGATGGCTTACAATTATGGTAGTTTTGTTTTTAGATATTTCCAATAAATTATTCAGAATTTGTTCTTCCGTTTCGGTGTCAACCGCCGATAAACAGTCGTCTAACAGAAGAATGTCTGGATTTTTAATAATCGCACGAGCAATCGAAACACGTTGCTTTTGTCCGCCGGAAAGTGTAATGCCGCGTTCACCTAAAACGGTTTCATATTGTTGTGTAAATCCGATAATATTATTATGAACAACTGCTTTTTTTGCTGCTTCAATTACTTCTTCATCAGTGGCATTTTCCTTTCCGAATTTGATGTTATTTTTGATGGTGTCAGAGAATAAAAAAGCATCTTGTGGCACTATTCCGATGCTGTTGCGCAAATCGTATAGATTTAATTCTGAAAGCGGTATTCCATCCATAGTTACGCTTCCTTTTTGAACATCGTACAAGCGAGTAATTAGTGATAGAATGGTCGATTTTCCTGAACCTGTTTTTCCTAAAATGGCTAAAGTCTCTCCTTTATTAACTTTAAAAGAAACATTTTCTAAAGCAGTAATATTGGTGTCTTCGTAGGTAAATGTGACATTTTTAAATTCGATTTCACCTTGAACTGGAGTTGAAGTTTTACTGTTGTTTACAATATCTGGCTGAATTTTTAAGAATTCGTTGATGCGTTTTTGCGAGGCTTCGGCTTCTTGAATCAGCGATGAAACCCAGCCGATAGAAGTCACAGGCCAGTTCAGCATGTTTACATACAAAATAAATTGCGCAATAGTTCCGATGTTTTGAACCGCTGGGTCGTTGTTGATGTACATGCTTCCGCCGACATAAATAACGATTAAATTACTCAAACCAATGAGTGCCAAAATCAGCGGAATGAACAAAGTCTGAATTTTGGCTAAACTCATGCTTTTGCTCTTACTTTCGATGGCCAATTCGTTGAGTTCTTTGTTTTGTTGAGGTTCTAATGCGTAGGCTTTGATTACTCTAATCCCCGAAAAAACTTCTTGCGAAAAGGATGAAAAATTGGATAGATTTTGCTGAAAAATAGTACTTCTTTTATTGATTTCTTTACTGATTTTGAATATCAAATACGATAAAATAGGCAAAGGCAATAAGGTGTAAAAGGTAAGTTTGGGCGAAATAGTATACATGTACACGATTACCATAACAAAACGAATGATGGTATTGATGGTGTACATTACTGCCGGACCAACATACATCCGTACTTTGGCAACATCCTCGGTAATCCGACTCATCAAATCGCCTGTTCGGTTTCTTTTGTAAAAATTTTGTGTGAGTACTTCGTATTGTTTGAAAATTTCATTCTTTAAATCAAATTCTACATGTCGTGACATAACAATTAACGTCTGTCTCATCAAGAAAGTCAAAAAACCCGCAATTAGAGTAGTGCCGATGATTAATAGAATATTTTTAATCAGTTCGCCCTTGATGAGTTCTTTGTTTTCCGGATTAGAACCAAATTGATCAATAGCTTCAAATGATTTTCCTACCAACTCCGGAGTAAAAAGTGAGAAAATTTGGGCAACAATTGTAATGATGATACCTAAAAGAAATCGGTATTTGTATTTTATAAAATATTTATTTAAATATTGAAGTTCTTTCATTAATTTAAGTTAATCAAATGATAATTATCTTTTTTTTAGTTAAAATGAATTAAATAATATAATTAAAATATTCTTATTTAAAAGAAATTTTATTAACAAATTGCTAATTTATTCCAAATTGAGTAAATTATTTTGAATAATAAGTTAAATTTGTGTCGACTTATTGATAAAGTCGCAACTCAAATCAATTTTATGACTACAGAAATCACCTCAGTAAAAGAGCTTCAAAAAATGGATCCCGTTTTTGGTCAATTATCATTCGATAATCACGAGCAAATTGTTTTTTGCAACGACAAAGATACTGGATTAAAAGCAATTATTGGTATCCACAACACAGTATTAGGACCGGCTTTGGGCGGAACACGTATGTGGAAATACAACAACGAATGGGAAGCATTGAATGATGTTTTGCGTTTGTCACGTGGAATGACATACAAATCAGCTATTTCTGGTTTGGATTTAGGTGGAGGAAAAGCAGTGATCATTGGCGATGCTAAAACCGAAAAAACACCTGAGTTGATGCGCAAGTTTGGTGAATTTGTACATTCTTTATCAGGAAAATACATTACAGCAGAAGATGTCGGAATGGTAACTGCCGATATGGATACCGTTCGCAGTGTAACGCCACACGTTACTGGAATATCAGAATCACTTGGTGGTTCAGGAAATCCTTCTCCAGTTACTGCGTATGGTGTGTACATGGGAATGAAAGCGGCTGCTAAATACCAATTTGGTTCGGATAATTTAGAAGGTAAAAAGGTATTGGTACAAGGTATTGGTCACGTAGGTGAAACTTTAGTGGAACACCTAACTAAAGAAGGTGCTTTGGTTCAAATTGCAGACATCAACGAAAACAGATTAGAAGAAGTAAGTAAAAAATACGGTGCTACTATTTTTAGAGGCGACGATTTGTATTCGGCCGATGTTGATATCTACGCTCCATGTGCTTTGGGTGCAACGATAAACGACGAAACTGTTTACAGAATTAAAGCAAAAGTAATTGCTGGAGCCGCAAATAATCAATTGGCAGATGAAAATGTTCACGGTCCGATTTTGCAAGAACGCGGAATAGTTTACGCACCCGATTTCTTAATCAACGCGGGTGGAATCATCAATGTGTATGCTGAAATTGCTCATTACGACAAAACTGAAGCATTAAGAAGAACTGAAAACATCTACAATACGACTCTTGAAATTTTTGACTATGCTGTTAAAAATAAACTGACTACACAAAAAGCAGCGATGGCTATTGCTCAGAATAGAATCGATCAGAGAAAAAAAGAAAACGCTAAACGATAATCGTTTTAAAAAATAGTTCTATTTTTGCAGAGCGAAAGAGCAATCTTTCGCTCTCTTAATTTTTAAAAGTTCTTACACGTGTTAAACAGAAGACATATTCGTATTAAAGTGATGCAAACCATTTATGCTATGCATCAAAAAGGTTCAGATAGTTTAGAAAAAGAAGAAAAATTCCTATTATCAAGTATTGAAAATTTAATGGAATTGTACTTAATAATGGTGTCTTCTCTCATCGAACTGACCAATAAAGAAAACGATTTTATTGAGGTTTCTAGAAAAAAACACTTGGCAACACCACAAGAACGCAATCCTAATTTAAAATTTGTAAACAATGCTGTTTTGAATTTACTTAAAAATAGTAAATCAATTGAAGTTGCATTGGATACTCATAAAATCAACAACTGGAAAGCGAATGATGATGCTGTTTTATTATTGCTGAATGATGTGAAACAGAGTAAGATCTATGAAGATTACATGAACGATACTACGTCTTCATTCGAAAAAGACCAACAGTTCATTATAGATTTATTTTCAGAAGTGATTGCCCCTAATGAAAAGTTATACAGTTATTTAGAAGATTATAAGCTGACTTGGGTAGATGATATTCCGGTTGTGAATACTCAAATTTTAAAACAGTTGAAACAATTGAATCCGAAATCAGAATTCAGAGTTTCATCTTTGTTTAAAGACGATGAAGATCGTGAGTACGCGATATCTTTATTCAGAAAAACAGTTTTGAATGAAGGTGAATTCGCCAAAGAATACATCGATAAAACCCCAAATTGGGATGTAGATCGTATAGCTGAAATGGATACTATTTTACTAAAAATGGCTATTTGTGAGTTGTTGAAATTTCCCTCAGTTCCGGTGAAAGTAACAATTAACGAATTTTTAGAAATCGCAAAGGAGTATTCTACACCAAAAAGCAGTATTTTTATCAACGGAATTTTAGATAACTTAGTAAAAAGTTACCAAGCTACCGGTCGAATGAATAAGTCGGGTAGAGGTTTAATGGAATAATTAATTTAAATTGAATAACGATGAACAGTAAGAAAATTTATTTTTTTATGATTGCCGGATTAGCGCTTTTATCTGGTTGTAAGCAAGAAGACAATGCTTCTGCAAAAATTGATGCTAATGCTCAGGAAATTGCCCCTGCTTCACCCGATGCAGTTGCACCAGTTGCAACACCAGTAGCTCAACCAACACAACCAACAACTGATGGAACTACAGCTAATCCAAACGCACAACAAGCTACAACTACTACAACAATGCCTCCTGCAAAAACTACTAATATGGTGTTCAATAAAAAAGAACACGATTTTGGTGAAATCAAACAAGGCGATAAAGTAAATTATACGTTTACATTCAAAAATACAGGCAATAATGACTTGACAATTACAAGTGCTCAGGGTTCGTGTGGTTGTACTGTTCCTGAATACGATAAAAATCCAATAAAACCAGGTAAATCCGGTAAAATGAAAGTCTCATTTGACTCAACTGGAAAAACAGGAGTGCAAACCAAAACAGTTACGGTAAGAGCAAATACTCCAACAGGATATGAAACTATAAACATCAAGGCAACAATTAAAGGTGGTGAACCTAAAATTGTTTCTAATACAACGTCAACTACTGGTTTAGTTCCAATGCCAGCTCCCAATGCCGATCAACCCAAAAACTAATTAATTATTTAAATAAATGGATGCTAATATCATTTCAATAGTCCTGATTTTCGTGGTAATGTTTGTCTTTATGATTTTACCGCAACAACGAAAAATGAAGAAGGAAAAAGAGTTCGAAACCGGACTAAAAGTAGGAGACAAAATCGTAACTAAGAGTGGTTTTCACGGTAAAATTGCCGAATTGTCTGAAACAACTGCAGTAATCGAAACCATGTCAGGAAAATTAAAAATAGAGAAAACGGCGATTTCAATGGAATACAGTATGGCTTTGAATAAGAAAGCTT
Organism: Flavobacterium sp.; assembly: GCF_035299245.1. Taxonomy (GTDB): domain Bacteria; phylum Bacteroidota; class Bacteroidia; order Flavobacteriales; family Flavobacteriaceae; genus Flavobacterium. Next base: position 77,183 of record NZ_DATGWY010000010.1, read on the forward strand.
AATTGAGTTTCAAAGTATCAAAGTGACTGAGTTACAAAGTTCACTTTCATAAAAATAATAATCCCAAGTTCTAACTGAAACTTGGGATTTTTTTATAATGTATGTGATTCGTGTTTCAAGATGAGCGAAGCGAACTCCAAAAGAAGAAAACTCAGCAACTTTGAAACTTTGCAACTATCTGTATTTATCATTCAACCCAACGCCACTCAACACCATCGGTTTTATTTTCTCCATACGAGCAATTTTGGTTTTTTCTTGTTTGGCCGAATCGACGTATTCTATAAATTCTTTTTGTTTGAATGGAGTAAATTTTTGAAACGCTTCCGCGAAAGACAAATCAGATTTTAATTCATAGGTAAAGAATTCAGAAGGAACAACTTCTTTTTTCTCAGGTTTGATGGAAAGTCCTTTTTCTTCGTTGACAATCGCTTCTTTGATGTAAGCCAAAATGTGCTTTTCGTTGATTTCGTCTTTCGATGTAAAACGCCATTGACGTAAACCTTTCGTTACTCCTTCATTAGCATTAACCAAAACGTTCAGTTCGTCTTTCAAAAAAACACCATTGAAAAACCAAATCGTGAAAAAGTTCTTAAATCCGCCAATGCCAATCACATTTTTATTATTGTGTGTATAGACTTCGCCGCCCCATTTATTAGTAACAACTAATTGGGTTTTGTTGATGATGGAACGCAACAATTCCAATTCAACTTCCCATAATTCATTGCTGTGCCAAGTCTTTTTTTCCGACATAAATTAAAGCGTTCAGTGTAAAATTAAAAATTTTCAGTAGCGGTCAATTCACAAATTTTTACAATCACTTCCGTCGCTTTAATCATACTTTCAACGGGAACGTATTCGTATTTTCCGTGGAAATTGTGTCCGCCAGCAAAAATATTAGGGCAAGGCAAACCTTTGTACGACAATTGCGAACCGTCAGTTCCACCGCGAATCGGTTTGATGATCGGAGTGATTCCCAATTCTTTCATCGCTTTCTCAGCAATATCTACAATATGGAAAACAGGTTCTACTTTTTCGCGCATGTTATAGTATTGGTCTTTCACTTCGGCAATGCAAATGTCTTCACCAAATTGTTGTGCGTATTGATCATTGATTTGTTTAGCAATAGTATGAATCAACTCTTTTCGCCCTTCAAAAAGTGCTTTGTCGTGGTCGCGAATGATCAGTTCTAAAACAGTTTCCTCAATGCTTCCCGTTAAGTGATGAACGTGGAAAAATCCTTCGTAATCTTGCGTTCTTTCGGGAACTTCATTAAAAGGTAAAGCCGAAATAAATTGGTTGGCCAACAACATCGAGTTGATCATTTTTCCTTTGGCATAACCCGGATGCACGCTTTTTCCTTTAAAAGTGATTTTGGCTCCAGCAGCATTAAAATTTTCATATTCTAATTCGCCAATCTGACTTCCATCCATGGTGTACGCCCAATCACAACCGAATTTTTCTACATCAAACTTATGCGCACCACGACCAATTTCTTCATCAGGAGTGAATCCTACTCGAATGGTTCCGTGTTTGATTTCTGGATGCTCGATTAAGTACTTCATCGCTTCCATAATTTCTGTAATTCCGGCTTTGTCATCGGCACCTAAAAGCGTCAAACCGTCAGTAGTAATAAGCGTTTGGCCTTTGTATAACAGTAAATCTTCAAAGTAACTTGGCGACAAAATAATGTTCTGTTCTGCGTTTAAAACAATGTCTTTTCCGTCGTAATTTTCGATGATTTTTGGATTAACATTCGCACCTGTGAAATCAGGTGTAGTATCAAAATGCGATACAAAACCAATGGTCGGTACTTTGTGATCAACGTTGCTCGGAAGTGTCGCCATGATGTAAGCGTTTTCGTCAATGCTCACGTCGTGCATTCCCATTCCTTTGAGTTCGTCGACTAATTTATTGGCCAAATCCCACTGTTTGGCTGTACTTGGAGTGGTATCTGAATTCGGATCTGATTCGGTATCGATGGTTACGTAGCTGATAAAGCGATTGATAATGTCTTGCATTTTGAATTATTTTTTTACAAATATAACGATTAAGAAAGTGTTTTAAAAGTGGGTTGTAAAGAGTTTTTACTACTTTTATAATCACAATCAAAAAACATGAAAAAATATATTTACAGTTGTGTGTTCGTTTTCATCACCATCACACAAACACATTCCCAGTCACAAAAGGAAGTGTATCAGCAGTCGGTGGATGCCTATAAAAGTAAAGACTATGCAATTTTTCTAAAGTTGACCAAACAATTGGACAGTGTTCGGCCTTTTCATCCGACGTATACTTACAATTTGGCTTCGGCTTTTGCTTTGAATGGAAAAGAAAGTGAAGCCATTGCCACTTTGAAAAAAGTAGTTCTAATGAACCATACAACGGCTTTTGAAACCGATGACGATTTCAAATCGATAGCCAATACATCAGGTTTTCAACAGGTTTTGGCATTGAAAAAATCGCAGGAACAAACCATTTCCAATTCGGACAAAGTGGTTTCATTAAGCGAAAAAGAAGTACATCCCGAAGGATTAGAGTTTTTATCGAAATCGAATGTATGGTTGGCTTCAAGTATCAGAAAAAGAAAAATAGTTTCGTTTGATTTAAAAACAGGTAAATGTAAAGATTGGTTTACAGATAATCAATTGTATGCTGTTTTTTCAATGAAGAAAGATGCTAATGAACAATTTCTTTGGGTTGCCACATCGGCATTGCCTGAAATGGAGCGATTTACTTCGGATTTAGAAGGAAAAGCGGCCGTTTTGAAAATTGACATTGCGACTAAAAAAGTGGTACAACGATTTGAAATAGCGGGCAATCATGTCTTTGGCGATTTGTATGTGACTAAAAATAATGTAGTCTATGTTTCCGATAGCAATAAACCAATACTTTATAAAATTGAAAATGATGTGATGAGTGAGTGGATTTCACTCGAAAACGAAGCTTATAATTTGCAAGGCATCACCATGAATTCCGAACAAAATCTGTTGTTTGTGGCTGATTATTTAAAAGGAATTGTGGCGATTTCACTACGAGATAACGAACGGAGATGGTTTACTTTTCCTGAAGGAACAATAGGTAAAGGAATCGATGGTTTGTGTTTTTACAACCATTCGTTGATTGCGGTTCAAAACGGAGTAAAGCCGATTCGTTTGGTTCGGTTTCATTTGAATGAAGTGGGAACCGAAATCATTAGTTACCAAAACATCGATAACAATAGACCAGAATTTAACGAACCCGCTTTGGCAACAATTGTAAAAGATAAATTGTACTTTTTTGCTAATTCGCCTTGGCAGTTTTACGATAAAAATGGCAATTTGGATGCTTCGAAGATTGAAAATCCGATGTTGTTTGAAACGAAATTGTAACTGATTTTTTTTAATCTCAAAACTGCCCTTCGTCAGACAGGTTCACGAATTTAAAAACTTGAGAAAAGATCTGTGAATCAGTGGCAAAAGAATGTCTATCGTTTTCTAAAATCTCTTCTTGGAGTTTCAGGCTTATTCGGACTTAATTTAGGCAAACTCGCTTCTTCGGTTTTGCTTGATGGTTCGATGAGTTGATTGAGTTGCTGAATTTCGGCAGTAGTCAATTCGCGGTAACGTCCAACTCCCACATCCAACGAAATATTGATGATGCGAATGCGTTTTAACGCGGTCACTTCATAGCCTAAATATTCACACATTCTACGGATTTGGCGGTTCAAACCTTGCGTCAATATGATTTTGAAGATGTACTTGCTTACTTGCTCCACGTGGCATTTTCGAGTAATAGTATCGAGAATCGGAATTCCGTTGCCCATGCGTTGGATGAATCGGTCGGTAATCGGTTTGTTTACCGTTACGATGTATTCTTTTTCGTGGTTGTTTCGAGCGCGTAAAATTTTGTTGACAATGTCGCCGTCGTTGGTCATAAATATCAAGCCTTCACTGGCTTTGTCTAAACGACCAATTGGAAAAATACGCTCAGGATAATTGATGTAATCAACAATATTGTTGCGTACATTTAAGTTGGTGGTACATTCGATTCCGACCGGTTTATGGAAAGCCAAGTAAATTCGTTTTTCTTTTTTTTCACGTACGAGTTTTCCGTCTACGCGGATTTCATCGTCGATGGTGACTTTAGTTCCCATTTCGGGCACTTTTCCGTTGACGGTAACACGACCTTCATCAATGAGCTTGTCGGCTTCGCGGCGCGAGCAAAAGCCAGTTTCGGATAAGTATTTGTTGATGCGAATGAGGTTTTCTTCCATGGCGTAAAGGTAGTAAATGTTGTTTGAATTAGTGAATAGTGATTAGTAAATAGTGAGTAGTTTGTAGAATTGTATTCAAGGTGCTAGTTCTTTTATACTACTGATTTGCCCCTGATTGCAGCGGAAATCATTTTGTAGGACAGCGCTATTTTTTGTTGCTGTAAAAAAGCGACCAACGGAAGCTATTTTTGTGGCTTACAAAAAAAGGGATGGGCAAAAAATAGTGTAGCGGAAAGCAGGATAAGGCACTAAAAAAGACGGCAGAAGACAGATTTTATTGAATGAATTCAATTATGGTTTGGTACAATTTCTCGTCGTGCATGCTGTGTCCTAAGTTTTCGGTTTCGATGAATTGCGCCGTTTTCCAGGAATTGGCAATTTTTTTTGCTTCGTCAATGCGCACAACATCGTCGTGGATGTCGTGAGCGATGATTCCGGGAATAGTGCTGTTTTTCAAGAAATTAGAAGCCGAGAATTCTTCGATAATAATGTTGAAACGTTCTTTAGTGTAATTGGCCAATTGTTGGTGCACTCTCGAATTGAGGCTCAACATTGAAATGTAGTTATTGAGAATGACTTTAAAATCGGATGGCGCGCCAATCAATACCATTTTATCAAAATTATGCGGATAATGCGCTTGAAAATAGGCAAGTGCGTTACCGCCTATAGAATGCCCGATAGCGATTGTTGGGTTGTGCTTTTGAACCACTTTGTCAATAAATTCGCAGTAGAGTGGAACGTTGAATTCTTTCCCGCTGCTCAAACCGTGCGCCGGACCATCGATGGCGATGATGGTTTTGCCCGTTTTTTTAAGATGAGAAAGTGTTTTTTTCCAGCGCGAAGCATTGCTTTCCCATCCGTGAACTAATAGAATGATGTCGTCATTGCCTTTCCACGTATGCGTGTAAAATTGATGTTCGTTGTGCGAATGACTTTCCTGTTCGGCTTTTACTAAGGTTTTCGGAAGCTGATTGTGTTTTAATTTCCCCTTGCGCGGTTGGCTGAACAATTGGTAGGCAACTGAGAGTGATTTTTTGGGATGAAGGTAACTCAGTGTGTTGATGTACAATCCCACACTTTTGACTACGGCTTTTAAAACGATCTTCTTCATAAAAAAAAATCCCGAGGTTGAATCGGGATTTAAGATATTACATTTTTGCGAATAATTGCTCCATTTTTGCTTTTTCTTCTTCAGCTAAAGAAGTGTCAACTAAAATTCTTCCTGAATGCTCATCGGTGATGATTTTCTTTCTGGAAGCAATTTCCACTTGAGTTTGCGGTGGAATTGTAAAGAACGATCCAGCAGAAGCACCACGCTCAATCGAAACAACAGCTAGGCCATTTCTAACACTTGAACGGATTCTTTTGTATGCTGCTAATAAACGCTCTTCGATTAAAGCTTCGTATTCAGCTGATTTTTCCATCAAGAAACTTTCTTCTTTTTGAGTTTCAGCCATGATGTCACTTAATTCTGCTTTTTTGTGTTTTAAGTGAGTGGTTTTCTCTTCTAATTTTTCTTTAGAACTTGCAATAACTTCTTTCTTGTGTTCGATAGAAGCTTTCATTTCTTTGATTTGCTTTTCAGCCAATTGGATTTCTAACTCTTGGAACTCAACTTCTTTAGTTAATGAGTTGAATTCACGATTGTTGCGAACTTCTTTTTGTTGTTCTGTATATCTTTTGATGGCTGCTTGATGATCTTCAACCGCGTTTTTCTTTGCTTTGATGTTATCTTCAATAGTTACTAAATCTTGTTGCAATTTTTCTAAACGAGTAGATAAACCCGCTACTTCATCTTCTAAATCTTCTACTTCTAGAGGCAATTCACCTCTAACGTTTCTGATTTCGTCAATACGAGTATCGATTAATTGTAAATCATATAGCGCTCTTAATTTGTCCTCAACGCTCAATTCTTTTGTAGTAGCCATATTTTATAAGTACTTAACTGGGTTTGTATTTTCTTCTGATAAAACGATTGCAAAATTAGTAATTTTTTCTTTAAGAAAATCAACAATATAGTTTTTTGTATATCTTTCGCTTTCAAAGTGACCAATATCAGCTAAAACAATCTGATTTTCAGCTTCATAGAAGTTGTGGTATTTCAAATCGGCGGTTAAATAAACATCGGCTTTGGCTTGAATTGCATTTTTGATGGCAAAACTTCCCGAACCGCCAAGAACAGCGACTTTCGAAACGGTTTTTCCAAGTAAATTACTGTGGCGAATTCCACCGCATTGCATTTTGTCTTTTACCAACGCTAAAAATTCGGATTCAGTCATTGGTGTTTCGAGTTCGCCAACCATGCCTAAACCTATGTTTTGATGTGCGTTTTGTAAGGCGTAAATTTCATAAGCCACTTCCTCATAGACATGATTTGAAAAAAGTGCTTTTAGAATTTTGGATTGTAAGTGCTTTTCAAAAGTTACTTCAATTTTGATTTCGGGTGCTTCTACAAATTCAAATCGTTCGCCAATTTCAGGATTGCTGTTTTCATTTCCCATATACGTTCCGACGCCTTGCGAGTTGAAACTACAATCTTCGTAATTGCCAATTTTTCCGGCTCCGGCTTCGAATAAGGCATTGCGTACTTGCTCAACATTTTCTGGAATAGTGTATGTAACTAATTTTTGAATAAAGTTCTGCTTCGGGACTAATATTGTGGTATTTTTTAGCCCTAATGCATCGCAGAAGATTTTGTTAACTCCGTTTTTATGATTGTCTAATGCGGTATGAACGGCGTAAATCGCAATATCGTTTTTAATCGCTTTGATTACCGAACGTTCTACATAATTTTTACCAGTAATTTTCTTTATGCCAGAGAATAAAATTGGGTGAAAGCAAACTACTACATTGCAATTTTTAGCAATTGCTTCGTCGATAACACTTTCTAACGCATCGTGACAAACTAAAATTCCGCTCACTTCATTTTCCTGATTTCCAACCAATAATCCTACATTGTCAAAATCTTCGGCATAGGCTAAAGGCGCCATTTCTTCGAGTAGTGGAAATAATTCTTTAATTTTCATCTTTTTTTTGAGTTACAAAATTACAAAACTGCAGAGTTTCAAAGTTTTCAGAGCTTTTTTGAATCCTACATTTGGTGACTGAACACTGGCCATTAATCAAGTTTCCCATTCGTTTAAAACCTCTTTAATTTCCCATGAGCCGTTTTTCTTTTCAAAGAGAAAATAACGACCGCTGTTGTGTTCGATGTTTCGGTAAAAAGCCACTCGAACCAAGCAATATTTTTTAGCAAAATAAATGGGTTTATTGATGATCATTAGTCGTTGATTGTTATCGTTGAAGCGTTTGGAAACTACTTGAAACTCTTCTAGACTCAGGCATTTGTTGACTTTGCTTTTCAAATATTGGTGTTCTTTTGCAAATAAGATATCGTATTCTTTTGACCAATCTTCGTCAAGGGTAATTTTAATTTCTTTTTTGATTTCAGCAGTATTGTCTTTCAATAATTTATTCTTATTGATGACTTCCAAAAGTTCTTCGTTGTTGGGTGCTTTTTTGCAGTAGAAACGCAAATACTGCATTCGATTTTTTACAATGACTTTTTCGTTTGCGTAGTATTTTGTTAAAAGAATTTTCAAAATAGCCGCATCGTTATTTTCCTGACTAAAAACAGGTGTTAAAAAAACAAATACTAAACAAAAAGTAAAATAAAATCGTTTCATTTTTGTGTCAATTTGTAGAAAAAATCATGTTTAAAATTATCCTCAAATATAACGGATAAATTGTTTTTTAGCAGAAATTATTCGAAAATAATTCGTCTATTCTTCGTTAAATAATTACTTTCGTGCTATGATTATTTTAAGGTATTTGCTTTTTCCTTTTGCCATTTTGTATGGTTGGATTACTTCCATTCGTAATTTTCTTTACGATAGAGGATTTTTCAAATCGTATTCGTTTGATGTTCCTGTAATTGCTGTCGGAAATTTGAGTGTTGGTGGAACCGGAAAAACACCGCAAATTGAGTATTTGATTCGATTGTTATCGCCCAATTATAAAATTGCCACTTTGAGTCGCGGTTACAAGAGAAAATCGGAAGGTTTTTGTATTGCCGATGAACATTCGAATTCTGAATTATTAGGCGATGAACCGTATCAAATGCATTTGAAATTTTCAGATGTTATTGTGGCGGTTGATGCTAATCGCAAAAACGGAATTGAGCAATTGCTGAATCACAACCCCAAGCCCGATGTTATTTTGCTTGACGATGCTTATCAACACCGAAAAGTAAAAGCGGGATTTTATATTTTACTCACGGCCTATGATGATTTGTTTTGTGATGATTTTATGTTGCCAACAGGAAATTTAAGAGAAAGTAGAGTGGGCGCTAAAAGAGCCAATATGATAATTGTCACTAAATGTCCGAAAGATATTTCTGAGATTGCGCAGGAAAATATAAAGAAAAGAATAGGTTGTAAAGCACCGGTTTTCTTCAGTTATATTGATTATGATGAGAAGGTGTACAATGATTTAGACAGTAAACCCGTGACCGAAATTAAGATTGTTGATAAATTACTTTTGGCAGGAATAGCAAAGCCAGAACCATTTTTTAGATATTTGCAATCCGAAAATGATGAAACAGTAGTCTATCCCGATCACCATCATTTTACAGAAAAAGACATAAAAGAAATTAATACTAAACAAAAAGATCTGATTATTACTACTGAAAAAGATTATGTGCGATTAAAAACACATCATTTAAATGTTCCTTTTTATTATTTGCCAATAAAAAGCAGCTTTATTTCAGATCATTCAAACTTTGATAACATCCTTATAGATTATGTGGGAACAAGTACACGAAACCGTTAATTATATTAAAGAGAAAACGGGTTTTACACCTGAATACGGTGTCATTTTAGGCTCTGGATTAGGCAGTTTTACCGATGATATTCAAATTGAATTTACATTGCCTTATGCCGAAATTCCGAATTTCCCCATGTCTACTGTGCAAGGTCACAAAGGAACGTTGGTTTTCGGAACCATTGGAAGCAAAAATGTAGTTGCGATGCAAGGTCGTTTTCATTTTTACGAAGGTTATGATATGAAACAAGTAACGTTTCCTGTTCGTGTGATGAAGTATTTAGGTGTTGCCAAATTAATTGTTTCGAACGCTTCTGGAGGTGTAAATCCGAGTTACGAAGTAGGTTCAATAGTGTTAATAAAAGACCATATTAACCTAATGCCCGAACATCCGTTACGTGGTAAAAACGATGATCGATTTGGTCCGCGTTTTGTTAATATGAGTGAGCCGTACAGTAGAAATATGATTGCTAAAGCCAAAGAAATTGCTCGTGAAAATTCAATTGAAGTACACGATGGTGTTTACTTAGGGTTACAAGGTCCAACTTTTGAAACTCTTGCCGAATATAGAATGGTGAAAGCATTAGGTGCCGATTGTGTGGGTATGTCAACTGTTCCAGAAGTGATTGTAGCACGTCATATGGAATTAGAAGTGTTCGGACTTTCGGTAATTACCGACATGGGCGATGAAGAAAACATAGAAGAAGTAAATCACGAAGAAGTACTTAAAGCGGCTCAAAAAGCGGAACCGCACGTTCGGATGTTGATTAAAACGTTGATTGAAAATTACTAGTACTAATTTGTCGGATAGTAGAATTGAATCCAAAAGAGTAGTGTATTCTTTTTAATTCTGAATATCAAAACCATTTTGTATGGCTTCAATAAGCACATCAACGTTAATGTCTTTTAAAGCTTTGAATTTGATGCAGTAACCCGTCACGTTTGCCTTACCTATTTTTTCTCCGTAGGTTTTGACTAAGAATGTCTTATCGGCGTGACCCATAATATAAACTGAAATTCCAGTTGTGTTTGCACTAATACCAATTTTATAAAACTCTTTAGTCGAACCATCGGAATATTGTATAGTGTGAGTTCCATATCCTATATTGGGATTGGAAACCACTTTATTTTCACTGTTTTTACCATCTAAAAACCATAATTTACATCCTGGTTTTACTTGCAAAATAATGCGATTCAGCTCTTGCATATCGATTTGTTTGGTTTCAGGCAAACTGGAGATATACTCTTTGATTTGATCTTGTACCTTCATGTAAGTGGCTGATTAAGAAATGTATTCCGAAATCGTTTTGTAGAACCGAACGGGTTCAAAGGGTTTGGTAATTACATCGGTCATTCCGAATGATAATAACATTTCACGGTTTTCATTCAGCGATATTGCTGTCAATGCAATAATTGGAGTTAAGTTGTTGAATTCTCTGATGCGTTGAGTAGCAACAGTTCCATTGATACCAGGTAAATGAACATCCATCAAAACCAAATCGTAGCTGTGCTCGTTTTGAAGTGATTCAATTGCGGCTTCACCATTATCGACAATATCACAATAAATACCTTTGTTTTCGAGCATTTTCTTGGTAATCATTTGGTTGATTTTATTGTCTTCTACCAACAGAATTTTCTTAGCATTCAGCTTGGTTTCGTCGTATTCAATTACGGGTTTTATGATTGGAGTTTCATCCGAAATTTCGAAAGGTAGTTCAAACGAAAAAGTGGTTCCTAAACCTACTTTACTGTTCAAATAAATGTTTCCGCCCAACAACTCAATCAATTTTTTTACAATAGCCAATCCCAAACCAGTTCCACCGTATTTTCGGTTGATTTCGATTGAACCTTGTGAAAAGCTGTCAAATATCGTTTCCTGTTTATCATCAGGAATTCCGATTCCGTTATCAGCAATTTTAAAGTTGATGGTAAGTTGATTGTCTTTTACTTCTCCCAATCGCGCGCTCAATTTCACGAAGCCATTTCGTGTAAATTTCAGGGAGTTGTTGACTAAATTTAAGAATATCTGCGCCAATTTGGTTGGATCGTAAATCATACTCGTCGGAATCGATTCATCAATATCCAAAATGAACGTATTGTTATTAGCTTCAGCAATTTCTTTAAACGATTTTTGAATGTTTTCTAACTGTGCTTTTAAATCGTTATTGATTCGCTCAATTGGCACATTTTCCGAGTCAATACGATTGATTTCAAGAATGTCATTGATGAAATGCAAGAGATAATTTCCTGAGAATTGTAGAGAATTCAGATAATTAACCTGACTGTCTTTTGGGTTTTCTTCAATCAATAAATGAGTAATCCCATTGATGGCATTCAGCGGTGTTCGCAATTCGTGACTAACGGTTGAGAGGAATTCAGAGCGTGCTTTCGAGGCTTTTTCGGCTTTTTCTTTGGCCAACTCCAATTCTTTATTTTTCTCAAGTAAAAGCTGATTCGATTTGATGCGGAATAAATTGTTTTTGTACAATGAAATACTCAACAATGAAAGAATGGATACTAAAGCTACCGCTAAAATGTTGATTAACTTAGAAGTAGCATTGATGCGTTTATTGGCGCGTTCCGATTTGGAAATGGCATTGCGCAGCTTTAAGTTCTCTTTGTACGAATCATTTTTTGATTTTTCTAATAAAAGTTGCGCTTTTTGAAGGTAAGCCGTACTTAAATCGCGATTGTTTTTTTCCAATTGCTCTTTAGAAAGTGTCAAATAATAATTGACACTATCATTAGAAACAGTTTTTGTATTTCCAGTAGCAATTGAAAGAAAAAAGAACACTAAAATAACTAGTAATCGCATTGAATTTCAATAGAATTTGGGATAAATTAAAGAAATTATTTTCGTAAAAATACAATTAAATCGATAATTCTCGATGAATAACCAATTTCATTGTCGTACCAACCCACTACTTTCACCATTTTATCAATTACTGAAGTCAATTGTGCATCAAAAAGACACGAATTTCGATTGCCAATAATATCAACAGAAACAATTGGATCTTCTGTGTAATCTAAAATTCCTTTTAAATTCGTTTGAGATGCGAGAAAAAAAGCAGCGTTAATTTCTTCAATAGTTACCTCGCGTTTTACATTGAAAGTAATATCAGTTAATGAACCATCCGGAACCGGAACTCGAATACCGCAACCACCAATTTTGCCTTCCATTTCAGGAAAAATTTTGGTTAGTGCTTTGGCTGCTCCTGTGGTTGTTGGAACAATAGATTGGCTTGCTCCACGAGCTCGTCGTAAATCTTTATGCGGTTGATCGTGCAAACTTTGATCAGTAGTGTAGGAGTGAACCGTGGTGATGTAGGCTTGTTCAATTCCGCATAATTCATCCATCACTTTCATCATTGGAGCAGCGTTGTTGGTGGTACAACTCGCATTAGAAACAATGGTTTCGCTCCCATCTAAAATATGTTCGTTTACACCTAATACTACGGTTTTTATCTCTGGAACTTCCGATGGAGCCGAAAGAATCACTTTTTTAGCGCCAGCCAAAATGTGTTTATTGATGTCATCAAAAGTTTTGAATTTTCCAGTCGATTCGATGACAAAATCGATTCCGCTCCAATCTAAATTGGTAATTTCTTTTTCGTGGTAGAATGTAAATGGTTTTCCATCTACAATTATTGAATTGTCATCATACGATACTGCATAAGGTAAAACACCGTGAATACTATCGTACTTAATCAAATGCGCCATGGTTTTGTTGTCAGCGATATCATTAATCGCCACCACTTCAATTGAAGGATGATTGAGTAACAATCGGAACAAATTTCTCCCGATTCGACCAAAACCATTAATTGCAATTTTTGTTGTATTCAAATTTAAATCGATTTACTGCTAAACTTCGTATATCCAACTTCGCACTTACAAAATATGTTTTTGTGCATGATAACTCGAACGCACTAAAGCACCACTTTCCACATGTCGGAATCCCATTTCCTTACCAATTTTTTCGTATTTCTCGAATTGTTCTGGTGTAATGAATTCTTTTACAGGCAAATGCTTTTTGCTGGGTTGTAAGTACTGACCAATGGTTACTATATCAACGTTATTATCGCGTAAATCTTGCATGGTTTGAATTACTTCTTCTTCGGTTTCGCCTAAACCTAACATGATGCCCGATTTAGTTCTGCGAATTCCTTTATCTTTTAAGTACTTTAAAACGGATAAACTACGGTCGTATTTAGCTTGGATTCGTACTTCGCGAGTCAATCGGCGTACGGTTTCCATGTTGTGGGAAACAACTTCTGGATTGGCTTCTATGATGCGGTCGATATTACGTTCTACACCCTGAAAATCGGGAATTAAAGTTTCTAAAGTCGTTTCTGGATTCATTCTGCGAATGGCCTGAACGGTTTCGTACCAAATAATCGAACCCATATCTTTCAAATCGTCACGATCTACACTAGTAATTACGGCGTGTTTGATGTTCATTATTTTGATTGAACGTGCTACTTTTTCAGGTTCGTCCCAATCAACATCTTCAGGCCGACCAGTTTTTACGCCACAAAAACCACATGAGCGTGTACATACATTACCTAAAATCATAAACGTAGCCGTTCCTTCTCCCCAACATTCACCCATATTTGGGCAACTTCCTGAGGTACAAATGGTGTTGAGTTTGTATTTGTCAACTAAACCACGTAGTTCAGTATATTTCTGCCCAATTGGAAGTTTCACTTTTAACCATTTTGGCTTTCCAATTGGCGGTTGAACACTTTGAATATCGCTTTCCATAATCGCAAATTTGAACTGCAAAGATACTACTATTGAATTTAGAATTTTAAATTTAGAATGCAGAATTTTTATATAAGTATTGGATAGATTTATAGGGTTTATTGTACTCTAAGATATAACTTTTAAAATTTATCAAATAGAATGGATTCGCCACTACTGTTTTTTTCATTACTTTTAAAAAGTTAAAAAAATAGTATGAGAATTGTAATCACTTCAATTTTAATTTGTTTTCTTTTTTTTTCGTGTGAGAAAAAAGAGGGAAAAGAAGTAAAATTGCTTTCTGAAAATCAAAAGCGAATTGGGAGATGGTACAATCAAGTGGACTATTTATCAAAGGAAACTCCCGATTCAATTGCATCATTTGCATCAAAAATGGAGATAGCGTCTGCAAATGAACCTAATGAGTATAAAGCAATGTCAGCTTTTGTAAGAGGAATTTCATCGGCACATAATTCAGCTTATTTATTATCGAATCAGCACTACGAAAAAGGATTGCGATTGCTTCAAAAATCAAATGCTGACACTTTAAAAGCGAAAATATATAATGCAATTGGAAATAATTACAAGGTGACAGGTAATTATTCAAGAGCTGTAGAGTATCTCTATAAAGCACTTAAAATTTATGAGAAAAAAAATGATAAAGTTGGAATTTGTAGAGTTAATTCCATAATTGGTGAGGTTTATTTTCAAAAAGACGATATCAATAATGCCAAAAATTATTTAAAGACTGCTCTACAAGCATTGGAACATGACAAATCAAATTCGGCTTATTTAAGTGCGACTCATTTATTAGCAAATATTTACGGAATGTTGGGTAATTATGAAAGTGCATTAGCTATTGATGAAGAAGGAATTCGCATCACCGATAGCATAAAAAACACTAAAATGAAAGTAGCATTCCTTGACAACAAAGCCAATTGTTATCTGTTTTCCAATCGATTGGACAGCGCACAGTATTATTTTGAAAAGTGTTTAGAACTAGATATTATCAACGGAAATAAAAAGCAAATAGCCGATACATACAGTAATATGGGTTTATTGTATTCGATGAAAAAAGAATATAATAAAGCGGAAGATTTGACACTAAAAAGTATTGCCGTTCTGAAAGAAATTGATGGAAAGCCTAACCTTGGGAAGGCATACAATATCTTAATTGAAATATATTCTAAGCAAGGATTGTTTAAGAAAGTATCCGAAGTTCAAAATGAAAAATTCACTAATTATGCATCCATGATCAGTGATAAACATGCTATGGCTGAGGCAGAATTTAAAACGGTTTATGAAACGCAAAAAAAGGAATCTAAAATACAATTACTTCAAAAAGACAAAAAGATCAACACCTTAAAAATTAATGAACAGCAGAATCAAATTGAACGACGAAATTTTCTTATTGGGGTGTTTATACTGTTAATTATCAGCGCACTCGTGGTTTGGTATTTTTGGAATAGTAAAAGGAAGTTAACAAATAAAGTAAAAGAAGAGCAAATTATTCAAAAGACAGAAGAAGTTGAGCGGATAAGGATTGCAAAAGACATCCACGACGATTTGGGTTCGGGCTTGTCGAAGATTAATTTTTTAAGTGAACTCATTTTGCAAAAAACGGAACACCTTCCCGAAATCAATTCCAACAGTAAAGCGGTCAAAGAAACGGCTTCTAAAATGATTGAAAATATGCGCGATTTAATTTGGGCGCTTAATCCAGAAAATACCACATTGGCCAATTTGATTGCAAGGGTTCGTGAGTATACTACCGATTATTTAGAAGATATGCCCATAGCGATACATTATGAAATTGCTGAAAATGTACCACAAATAGCCATCACCAAGGAAAGCCATAGAGAACTATTTATGGTGGTAAAAGAAGCCATTAATAATATTGCGAAACATTCAAATGCAAATACCATTCATTTTAAAGTCAGTTTGGATAACGACGAGTTAGGCATTGATATTCAAGACGACGGAATCGGATTTGAAAACGCGTCAAAAGGAAACGGAATTGTCAATATGCAAAGTAGGATTGTTTCGATTGGTGGCGTTTTTACTCTTCAAAGTAAAAAGAACATTGGTACACAAATCAGTTGGAGTATTCCGCTCAAGCGCATTATTAAAAATAAAATTGTATCATAGTTTTTAGAGATATACTACTTTCGTGGTACATCCAGAAAAAA
The DNA here is from genome assembly GCF_035299245.1 of Flavobacterium sp. Classification (GTDB taxonomy): domain Bacteria; phylum Bacteroidota; class Bacteroidia; order Flavobacteriales; family Flavobacteriaceae; genus Flavobacterium. The sequence continues at coordinate 93,185 of NZ_DATGWY010000010.1, forward strand.
AATAACGTATACATTTGATGTTATGGTAATTAAAGTCGGTATAGTAGAAGACGAAAAACAAATTAGAGATAGTTTGCAAATTTTAATCAACGGAAGCGAAGGTTTTTGTTGCGAATTTACTTTTGAAAATGCTGAGGACGCAATTGAAGTCATACCCACAATCGATTTAGATGTGGTGTTGATGGACATCCATTTACCAGGAAAAAACGGGATTGAATGCGTAGCTGAACTTCGGTCAAAAGTTGAACAGGTTAAGTTTGTGATGTGCACTTCTTTTGAAGATACAGATTCGGTTTTCAACGCGCTTAAAGTAGGTGCCACTGGTTATCTTACCAAAACCACGCAGCCTTCCAAATTATTAGACGCCATCGTCGATGTCTATCACGGCGGTTCACCCATGAGTAGTCATATAGCCCGAAAAGTAGTTTCGTATTTTCATCGCGATATCAAAGAGAATGAGGAATTGCAAAAACTATCCGAGCGAGAAAAAGAAATTCTGAAATTACTATCCGAAGGATTGCGCTATAAAGAAATAGCCGACAAATTATTTTTAAGTACCGAAACGGTTCGAACTCATATTCGCAATATATATGAGAAACTGCAGGTAAATTCCCGTACAGAAGCGTTGAATAAAGCTTTTTCTAAATAACACGTCGCAGAAATTACTACTATTTGGTTATTGTGTTACTTTCATAGAGCGATTAATTTTGAACCAACAAATAAGACAACTTGAGTTGTTTATTCTTAATCTAAAAATTAATCAATCATGAACATCATTAAAAAATTTAAAATCGTATTTATTTTTTCATTGCTAATTTTTGGGGTTTGTTCTCTATTTTTATCTTGTTCTAAAGATGAAGCTACTGAACCAACTTACACTTGCGCGGCATGTACCAGAACTCCCGATGCCTTGCCAGCAAATGACACGAGTGCCAAAGGTATTTATAAAGGAATAGTAGTGGGCTCGTCGGGAACACTTTCCATCAACATTCAAAACGGAAGTAGCGCTATTACGGGAACGCTAGTTATTGATGGAGTGGCTGTAGCTTTAACGTCTAGTGTAACATATGTGGATGGACAACCTTATTTAGCTCCTTTTACAGGTACATATAACAATAGTCCAATTTCAATTACTTTCTCAGTTGCTGTGGGCGGTGGAACTCCAACGGTTATTTCATCTGATATTCCGGGTCATCCCAACGCTGTTTTCACTATTGCAAAAGAAACATCAACTTCGCTAATAGAGGCTTTTGAAGGCACGTATAGTAAATCTGGAGAAACTGGAATTTTTAATATCATTCTTTCGAGTGGATTGGGCGCTTGGGGCGGAATTGCAAAAGAAAACGGTTCTTCGGTCGTGGAAGACATCAGCGGAACGTACATAAACAATCAAGTAATTGACGAAAACGGAACGGTTGTAGGTGTAATTACGGGAGATGTTTTACAAGGCTCGTTTACTGATAGTAGCAATACGATAGTGACGACGATAGGGTATCGAACGCTATAAATTCACAAACTAATTTAAGCAACAACCTTCCAGCGATGGGAGGTTTTTTTGTTGTAGAGGAATTTTAGTTTTCGTACTTCGTACTTCCAAATTTTATTCCACAAAATCCATTTCCTTGTTATGCGTTTCACTGATGGTAATGGTTGCATATATTCCAAGTCCAAAAGCAATGATGCCAATAAAAGTAGCTGAAATAATTACCGAGTTATTCAATTTAAAAAAGTCAAATCCGATGAGCATTACAGGCAATAATCCGCGTACCATATTGGGAACTGTAGTAGTTGCTGTGCTCCTAACATTTGTGCCAAATTGCTCAGCAGCAACCGTCACAAACATTGCCCAATATCCTGTTCCAAGTCCGAGCCAAATACAATAAAAATAGTACATGTTTTCTGACTTTTCACCGCTAAATAAAAGCAATACAACTCCGAGAATGGTGAAAAGCATCATGTATAAAATGGCTTTTTTTCTCGAATGAAGTAGGTGAGAGATGAATCCGCTAGCAAAATCACCGATTGAAATTCCGATGTACGCCCACATAATTGCTTTTCCGGGAACAATAGACTCGATTCCCATTTCGGGCGCAAATTGATTGGCCATCATGGCTAAAATACCGATACAATACCAAGTAGGAAGACCAATGGCGATGCATTTTAAATATTTAACGAATCGGGTTTTGTTAGTGAAAAACGATAGAAAATTTCCTTTTTTGATGGATGCATCTTTTTCAATTTCTTTATATATTCCGCTTTCTGCGACACTAATTCGCAGTACCAAAAGCATTAATCCTAATCCGCCACCAATAAAATAAGCTGTAGTCCAACTTCCTGCCATTTGTACTGTTAATTGTGCTACAACCGCACCTAATAGTCCAAAACCAGCTACGATAGACGTTCCGATGGCGCGTAATTCTTTGGGTAAACTTTCAGAAACTAGAGTAATTCCAGCTCCGAGTTCGCCTGCTAAACCGATTCCCGCTATGAAACGCAACAGCGCATAAATAGTGGCTTTGTCTCCAAAATTAAGTTGAGGTAAAAATCCGCAAGCAATATTAGCCAGCGAATACACTATAATCGAACCAAATAAAACCGAAAGTCTGCCTTTTTTATCGCCATAAATTCCCCAAATGATGCCACCCAAAAGTAATCCAGTCATTTGATAATTGATGATCATGGTTCCAACTTTATCCACATCTAAACCCAGTTCATTTAAGCTTGGTATCCGAACAATTCCGAAAAGAAGTAAGTCGTATATGTCAACAAAATAGCCTAAAGAAGCTATAATTACAGGGAAACTCAATAAATGTTTTAGCTTTTCTTTGGTGGTAAATGTTTGCATGGAATGATTTTAAAATGCTAAAAATAACAAAAAAACCTGCCACAAAAAAGCGAACAGGTTTCCAATTAAAAACTAGTCAGAAATTATTAATTCAGCATCACTGTAATAGGTAAAGTATATTGTGTTCGAACATTTTGACCATTTAAAACACCTGGTTTCCATTTGGTTTTAAGTGATTTTAGTACTCTTATGGCTTCTTTATCCAAGCCATAACCAGGGTTTCTCAAGACTTTAATATCACTCATGCTTCCGTCTTTTTCAATTACAAAAGAAACATGAACAGTTAGGCTTTCCTCACCATCAATTTCTTGTTTTTCAAAATTATCTCCCACATAGGCATAGAATTTTTTCATTCCACCAGGAAACTCTGGTTGAGCGTCGAGAACAGTTGATAAAACCACTTTATTTGGATTTTCTCCTTCACCTTCTCCTGTTCCACTGCCATTTCCACCCGAAGTTGGAGCGGTTGGAGCAGTTCCATTTCCACCTTCAACTCCGCCAATAGGTGTGTTGGTTTGTGGTCGTTCATCATTTCTTGGTATAACAGGATCAGCTTGTGGAGTTGCTACAACCACTGGAGGGCGATTTTCTGGAACTTTTTCGGCTGGTGCTTCTGGTTCTTTTTTGGGCTGAGTTGCCTCTTTTTTAGGTTCATTTATTGGATAAACAGGATCTATGTTTTCTGAAGGATGAAGGGTTATAATAACTTCATCAATAGGTTTTTCATCAAAAGAGCTCAGAAGAAAAGTTCCTGAAACAATCAAAATAAATCCGAAGAAGAAGGCTTTAAGAGTTGTTTTTGGACTTTCTTGACGCAATTGGTAGGCGCCATATTCCTTGTTTTTGCCCTCAAACACGAGGTCGATCCACTTTTTTTCAAAGATACTTACGTTTGACATAATCTAAAGTTTTTATGGTTAAGTATCTGTGTTACATAAGCGAAGTGGTTTTGATTTTATAACGCGAGTTGTGTTGTGAATATTGTGTGGAGTTAAATTCCAAAACATAAAATCCAAAAAACAAATGAATTCCAAAAACCTAAAATCTAAAAAATTCAAAAGGTTTATTTTTTCAAATTTTAAATTTTGAAATTGAAAATTATTAGAAATTTGATTTTTGAAATTTGGAATTTTCTCAACTATCTTTTATTCTGAATAATCTCAGCCAACAATTTTTTAGCACGCAATAATTTGATTTTGACGTTACTCAACGGTTCCTCGAGTTGTTCGGCAATTTCTTGGTAGCTCATTTCTTGGAAGTAGCGTAGCTGGATTACTTCTTGATAATGAGGTTTTAATTCTTTGATGAATTGTAGTAGTTGCGAGAGATTTTGCTCGGTAATTAGCTCGTCTTCGGCCGATGGTGAACTGTCAGCAACATTATAGGCTTGTTGGTCTTCTTCATCGGTAATTTCGATGAAAAGTGCTGTTTTTTTCTTGCGAAGTAAATCGATGTGTACGTTTTTGGCAATCGCAATTAACCATGTATTGAACTGGTATTCGGGGTTGTACGTTGCAATTTTGTCGAATGCTTTGGAGAACGTTTCTATAGCAATGTCTTCTGCATCGGTTTCGTTTTCGGTGCGTTTGAGCATGAACCCATAGACTTCATTCCAATAATGATCGAGTAGGTAAGTGAATGCTACTTGATCGCCTTTTTTTGCTTTTTCTATGTGAGGGTTTATTTCCAATGTACGGGTTTAGAGAATGTGTTAGTAATGAATACATTCAATTGGATAAAGATAAGTGCAATTTCGATGAAAGGAAACCAATACATTACGTCTTTTTCGTTCAGTTTTCCTGATGCAAATCCTAGACTTATCCAAGTAAATAGATAACGGAAACCAATCAAACTTAGTACCACAATCCATTGGAACTGACAAATTAACAGTACAATAGGCAAAATAAGGAACAACAGTTGGCTTAAATAGAAAAGCGCTAACTGACTTCGATCGAATGCCTTGTAATGCTTAGCGGTTGCTACGTGTCTTCTTTTTTGAGTAAACCAATCTGAAAAAGTAGTTTTTGGTTTTGAAAACGTAAAACTCTCTTTTGAAAAGCAAATGGTAGTGTTTTGTGAATTAGATGCTTCGTTGATGAATAAATCGTCGTCGCCCGAGCGAATTTTCATGTGTTCAATGAAACCATTTGTTTTGAAAAACTCTTCGCGTTTGTAGGCCATATTGCGACCAACTCCCATATACGGTTTACCCAATTTTGCCCAACCAAAATACTGAGTTGCGGTCAATAATGTTTCAAATCGAATCATTTTGTTCAGGAATGAGCCTTTGATTTTTTCGTAGGCACCATAGCCCAAAACAATGGTTTTTTGCTGCGAAAAATTAGAACTCATTTCTTTGATCCAATCTTTTGATGTAGGGTAACAATCGGCATCAGTGAATAATAAGTATTCGTTTTTAGCCGCTTTAATTCCAAGTGTTAAGGCAAATTTCTTATTTCCCCAAAACGCTTCGTTATTTTCAACTTTTACCAATTTAATATTGGAATATTGTTTTTCAAAAGCTTCAAAAATTTCTAAAGTTTCATCGCTGGAAGCATCGTCAATCAATACAACTTCAAAATCAGGATAATCTTGTTCAAGTAATAAGGGAACAAATTGTTTTACGTTTTCCTCTTCATTTTTAGCGCATACAATTACTGAAATTGGGATTCTTTTTGGAGTGCTGGTTTGTTTTTTAGCGAAAGAAAATTTCCCAAAAAACACAACATAATACAAAAATTGAATCGCTACAACTGCAATGAATAAACAGAAAATGATTAGTAACATTGGGTACTGACTTTTTTTAAAACGAGTGCAAAATTACGAAAATCAATTTGGAATAGCGAATTAATAAATTGTGAGTTTTCAACAACGATTAACGCGTGCATTTTTTCATTTCATTGGCGATGTTAATCGATTGATTGTCATTTCTTTTTTCGAGTTCAGAAATGATGTTTTGATAATTTTTCGAATCCCTGTTTTGCGATAGTTTTTTGGTAGCTTCGATGGACGTGATTTCCATCTCAAAAGCAGCTATACCGCGAGCTTGCCGCATGGTTTTTTCAGATAAATCTTCGATGCGAATTGGGTTTTCTGATTGAGTTTCGTATTTGTCAACTAATTTTTTGAGTGAAGTAACGGTTTCATCGTAATTTAAAATTCGGACGTTTCCGTATACGTGAACCGCTATGTAATTCCACGTTGGTACATTTTCATGATCGTACCACGACGACGAAATGTACGCGTGTGGACCACTGAAAATAGCCAAAACCTCACTACCATTTTGTAAACTTTTTGCTTGCGGATTTTCGATGGAAAGATGACCAACGAGTACTTCTTTTCCAGCTGAATTGGTTTCTAAAACCAGTGGAATATGTGTTGCCCAAGGTTTACCATTGACTTGATTGATGAGTAATGCAAATCCGTTGTGGTGAATGAAATTGCGAATTTCCTCTTGGTTTTCGTTTTTGTATAAATCGGGAATGTACATTTTGAATTACAATTTAAATTATTTAAAAGATTATCAATTATCAATTGTTTTTTTGGTAGAGCACGCCATCGTGGAGTTCGAATTCACATTTCATAACGAAGGTCATGCCGATTTTTTCTAGCACTTTTACCGAAGCAACATTGGCTTCCATGGCGCGTCCGACGATTTTGGTCAAATGTAATTGATTGAAACCATAGTCTAGGCAGGCTTTAGCCGTTTCGGTAGCGTAACCTTGATTCCAGTATTTTTTGAAAAATCGAAAGCCAAGATCCGTTTCGTTCAATTCGGGTGAATATTTTAATCCGCACCAGCCTAAAAACTCATTCGTTTTTTTGTCAATAACTGCCCAACGACCGTAACCGTATTTTTGATAAGGATTGTAGTTTTCAAGAAATTGTCGCGCTGCATCAATTGATTCAAAAGCGTTATCGCCTGTGTATTTGATGACTTCAGGATCTAAATTTAATTCGTAGAAATGAGTTGCATCGTCAATGGTTAATTGGCGGAGATAGCAACGGGAAGTTTCGAGGATTTGGTTCATGGTTTACTTATTTTTTGGAACGCGGATGTAACGGATTTGCTAACGCAATACGCTGATTTATGCTGATTTTTCTGAAAACTGTGACTGAGACTGAAAACTAACTTTAGTTCTACTTAGTTACAAAACGTCTAAACTAGCCCCGATTGAAGGAAGCACCGCGTGCGACGTAAAGCGGGACAAGAGTTCTTACAACGATGAACGTCTGCTGCTAAAAAAAAAACTCAAACTTCGTACTTCCAATTTCGCATTTCGTACTTCTAAATCACATTCACTTCGGCTTCGATTGCGATGCCATATTTGTCGAAAACCGCTTTTTGAACTTCTTTTGATAAGGCGAGAATTTCTTGCCCGGTTGCGTTTCCGTAATTGACCAAAACCAAGGCCTGATTTTTATGAACGCCAGCGTCGCCTGTGCGATAGCCTTTTAAACCTACATTTTCAATGAGCCAACCTGCGGGAACTTTGACTTCGGTATCAGAAACTTCAAAGAATTTTACATCCGGAAATTGATCTTGTACTTTTAGGAATTGAGCTCGAGAAATAATTGGGTTTTTAAAGAAACTGCCACTGTTTCCGAGTTCTTTTGGATCAGGTAATTTGCTTTGTCGAATGGCGATTACCGCATTGGAAACGTCTTTTAAAGTGGGTGTTACGATGTTGTTTTTCTCTAATTCTTTGGTAATGTCTCCGTAAGCGGTGTTGATTTTATGATTGCGTTTAGTGAGTTTAAAAACGACTGAAGTAATGATGTATTTGTCTTTGGCTTCGTGTTTGAAAATGCTTTCACGGTAGCCAAAATCGCATTCTTCTTTGGTGAATGTTTTGGTTCGTTGCGACAGTATATTTACCGCATCACAGGAAACAAAAGTATCTTTGATTTCGGTTCCGTATGCTCCGATATTTTGCACTGGTGTGGTTCCGACATTGCCCGGAATTAGCGACATATTTTCCAATCCGCCAAAATCGTGTTCGATGGTCCAGAGTACAAATTCGTGCCAATTTTCGCCCGCCATGCTTTCTACCCAAACGTAATCGTCGTTTTGGTCGATGATTTTTTTTCCTTTTAAATCAACGTGAATGACCAAAGCGTCAATGTCTTGAGTCAAAAGCATATTGCTTCCGCCACCTAAAATGAATTTTTTATCCGATTCGTGATTTTTGAGAATCGTTTTTAATTCATCGATGGAATGAACGGCTACGAATTGCTTGGCTTTGGCTTCGATGCCGAAAGTGTTGAATTTTTTTAGGGAGAAATTTGATTCGATTTCCATAGTATAAATTTTAACACAAATTACACAAATTAACACTAATTACATCTGTGAAAATTTGTGAAATCTGTGTTTTAGTCTTCGGTTTCAAGCGCCCGTCGTAAAAAGTCGTTCATGGGTTTTAAGGCGATTAATTTCTGAGCTACTTTTTTGCTGAAATCGGGTTGAGTGAACCAATCGTCGTCAATTTTTTGCGAAGCCGTATAACTTTTTAATTTCAAAAATTCAATAGCCGGATGATTCGGATCGATGTCTTTGGGTGCTTTTTTGAGCATGTTACTTTCATCTCGAGTCAAATCGGTGTATTCTTTTTTGAAGGTTTTGTCATTTACAATCGCTTCTAAATCGTCGTGAAAAAACTCAATTTCTTTGCGAATGAGTTTGAGTTCATTGGGTTCTGGGCACCAAACGCCACCGGCTACAAACGAATTGCCTCTTTCGAAGTGAATGTAGTAACCCGGACTGTTTTTACGATTTTTGTTTTGAGTAAACCAAACTCCCATATTGGTTTTGTAGGGCGATTTGTCTTTCGAAAAACGAATGTCACGATTGATGCGAAACGTGCAGTTTTTAATTTCCAATGGTTCTAAAGTAGGATCCAATGGTTTCATTTCACTCAAGATGGACGCAATAAAATTGTGGTAGTCTTTTTTATAGTTTTCGTACCTTTTTTTGTTGGCATGCATCCATTCGGTGTTATTGTTAGCGATTAAATCGTCTAAAAATTGCAACGCTTCTTTTGTGATCATATTATAGTTTTTTTCTTAGTTCTTCTTCCGAAACGTAACCTTCGCCTTGCCACGTTACTTTTTTGTTTTCGTAGACCATTAAAGTTGGCAAAAACTCCACTTTTAGTTCGTTAGCCAAGGTTTCGTTTTTGTCTACGTCAATTCGGATGATGGTTACTTTATCTTTTAATTCTTCGGTCATTTTATTTAAAAAAGGCTCCATTTTTTTGCAAGGTCCGCACCATTCAGCATAAAAATCGATGAGTACTTTTTTGTCGGTCTCTAATAATTTATCAAAATCGGCTTTGGTCATTCCAGCTGGTGATGGTTTTGAATTGCCCAATCCAAGAGCATTCCATTTCATCATTCCACCCTTCATATTATACGCTTCTTTAAAACCCAATTCTTTCATTTTGGCTAATGCTGTTGCGCTTCTTCCGCCACTTAAGCAATACACAAAAGTAGGTTTGGATGTGTCGAGTTTGGCAATTTCAGTAGCGAAATTTGGGTTATTGATGTCGATATTTATGGCGTTTTCTAGGTGTTTCGAATTAAATTCTTCAGGTGTGCGAACATCAATTATTTGCGGGTTTTGTGCCGATTGAAGTTTTTCTGCAAATGATTTTGCATCGATGGTTTCGTTAATTACAGTTGATTCACTTGCGGTTTCTTTGTTCTGACCTTTGCAACTGATTAATAAAAAAGTAAGTGCAACTAACGTTAAAATTTTTGATTTCATAAACTGTTTTTTAATAAAGCACAAAATTAAAGTAGTAAAAGTAGAATAATATAACAAATGTTACAAACTAAATATTTTATAGCTTTGATGAGTCGTTTTGACTATGGTTTCGGTACGTTCGGGATGCGTGTCGGAGATGAATAACTGCCCGAATTCCTCTTGATTGACCATTTCTACAATTTTACTTACGCGGGTTTCATCTAGTTTGTCAAATATATCATCAAAAAGTAAAATGGGTTTTTCACCGCTTTGTTTTTTTACAAATTCGAATTGCGCCAATTTTAATGCAATTAAAAATGATTTTTGTTGGCCTTGAGAGCCGAATTTCTTTATCGGATGACCGTCAATTTGAAACGCCAAGTCGTCTTTGTGAATTCCGACTGAAGTATATTGCAACGCTCGGTCTTTGGCTAAATTTTCTTCGAGTAATGTTAATAAATCATTTTCAAATAAATGACTTTCATACACCAATTGCACCGTTTCTTCTGAACCCGTAATAGCTTGATGGTGTTTGTTGAAAATAGGCAGAAAATCAGTGATGAATTCTTTTCTTTTTTCAAAAATGGATTTTCCTAAACCGTCTAATTGTTGGTTGTAAATCGACAAAGTCTCATTGTCAAAAGTATGATTCAAGGCAAAATATTTCAATAATGCATTGCGCTGACTGATGATTTTTTGGTACTGAATTAACTCTTGCAAATATGAAGATTCCAATTGAGAAATGACACTGTCGATGAAACGTCTTCGGGTTTCGCTGCCTTCAATAATCAAATCGTTATCAGCTGGAGAAATGATTACTAAAGGAATGAATCCGATGTGATCTGAAAATTTTTCGTAAATTTTACCGTTGCGTTTCAGAATCTTCTTTTGTCCTTTTTTGAAACTACTGACAATTTGTTCGTTGCGTTCGCCTTTTTCAAATTCGCCATCAATTACAAAAAAATCTTCATTGTGTTTGATGTTTTGTACCGCCAACGGATTGAAATAACTTTTTCCATTAGCCAAATGATAGATAGCATCCAAGACATTCGTTTTTCCAATGCCATTTTTTCCTACAAAGCAGTTGATTTTGGCATCAAATTCGAATGTTGCCTCGGAAAAATTTTTATAATTGAATAAAGAAATCTTTTTTAAAAACATTGGTGATGGCTTACGAATACTACAAAAAGAGCAATTTTTATGCTCCTTTTTTTAAGTGGGTGCAAATTATTGAAAAATATCGACAAAAATCGCTTTTAATTCTCAATAAAAATTTTATTTTTGCGCACACTAAATTAAATTTAAATGGCAACTTATAATAAGAGAGGTTACAAACCAGCAAAAGAAAAAGAAGAAAAATTAGACAATACTTTTATTGAAGATACACCCAATGTTGATGCTAAAGATAGTACAACTGCAAAAGCATTTGACGCATTAGATCAGACTGCTTCCAAAACGGAAGAATTTGTTGCCAAAAACCAAAAATACATCTTAGGCTTTTTAGGTGCAGTTGCTGTAGTAACTATAGGTTATTTGATGTACCAAAAATTTATTGTTGGTCCGAATGAAGAAGAAGCTGCAAACGAAATATTCGTAGCTCAACAAAACTTTCAAAAAGCGGTTGATGCAACCACTGCTCAGGATTCGTTGTTTAATTTAGTTCTAAAAGGTTCTGAAGGAAAACAAGGTGTTGTTGATATTGCAAATCAATATTCTGGAACAGACGCTGGAAATTTAGCCAATTACTACGCTGGAATTTCATATTTGAATTTAGGTAAATACAAAGAAGCTATCGAATATTTAGAGAAATTCTCTTCAGACGATGTAATGATTTCTACTATTGCTAAAGGAGCAATTGGTGATGCATTTGCTCAAAGAAATCAACCAAAAGAAGCTTTAGAATACTACATTAAAGCTGCTCAAATGAATGAAAATGAGTTCACTACTCCACGTTATTTGTTAAAAGCAGGGAAAACAGCTTATGCTTTAGGAAACAAAGCGGATGCATTAAAATATTTTACTGAAATCAAAGAAAAATTCGAATCTTCACAAGAAGCTCAGAATATTGATGCTTTGATTGGAATGGTACAATAATAGTGGACAGTCTCAGTCCCAGTTTACAGAAACTGCTTACTGCGACTGAAAACTGAAAACTGAGAAAAAATGGCTACCGAAAATAAAAACTTATCCAATTACGATAAAAACACAATCCCAAACGCGAAGAACTTTCGGTTTGGGATTGTTGTTTCAGAATGGAACGAAACCATAACTGAAGGTTTGTATAACGGAGCAATTGCAGCATTATTAGATTGTGGTGCAGTACAAGAAAATATTATTCGTTGGAACGTTCCTGGAAGTTTTGAACTCGTTTATGGTGCGCAACGCATGATAGTCACTCAAAATGTTGATGTGGTTATTACGATTGGTTGTGTCATCAAAGGAGAAACCATGCATTTCGAATTTGTATGCGAAGGCGTAACGCAAGGCATTAAAGACTTGAATGTGCAAACCGATGTTCCTGTTATTTTTTGTTTGTTGACCGATAATACGATGCAACAATCGATTGATAGAAGCGGAGGAAAGCATGGAAATAAAGGAACTGAAGCTGCAATTGCTGCAATTAAAATGGCCGAACTCAGACGAACTTCTGAAAACATTTAATTTTACAATTCATGATAATTACAAAACCTATTCTTTTGGAGTAGGTTTTTTCTTTTTTAGTAAGTTGTTAACTATAATAAACAATAGAATTTCCGTAAATTTGCTAACTTTGATTTTTCGCAAATTTTGTCAATATCAAATACAAACTCAGAACCCAAAAAAATAATGTCGAGTATTATTCAATTACTTCCTGATCATGTTGCCAATCAAATTGCTGCGGGCGAAGTAGTTCAACGACCAGCATCAGTAGTAAAAGAATTACTAGAAAACGCCGTTGATGCCAGAGCTACTGATATCAAACTCATCATCAAAGACGCAGGAAAATCCTTAGTACAAGTAATTGACAACGGAATTGGCATGAACGTTACCGATGCGCGTTTGTGTTTTGAACGTCATGCGACATCAAAAATTCGACAGGCCGAAGATCTATTCGATTTACACACCAAAGGTTTCAGAGGTGAAGCATTAGCATCGATTGCTGCAATTGCTCATGTGGAAATGAAAACCAAGCAAGGGCAAGATGAGTTAGGAACGCACATTATTATTGAAGGAAGTAAATTCGTTGCTCAAGAACCAGCCGTTTTGCCCAAAGGAACTTCTTTTGCAGTAAAAAATCTGTTTTTTAATATTCCAGCACGACGCAACTTCTTGAAATCTGATACGATTGAATTGCGTCATATTATAGATGAATTCCACCGTGTGGCATTGGCGCATCCAAATATTTATTTTACGATGATTCACAATGGAAGTGAAGCGTTTAATTTGCCTCAATCCAATTACAGACAGCGAATTGTAAATGTTTTTTCGGCCAAAACCAATGAGAAATTAGTTCCTGTTCAAGAAGAAACCGAAATTTTAACGGTACATGGATTTGTTGGAAAGCCCGAATTTGCTAAGAAAAATCGCGGTGAACAGTTTTTCTTTGTCAATGATCGTTTCATCAAAAGTGGTTATTTGCATCATGCGGTGGTGGCGGCTTTTGAAGGTTTGTTGAAAGATAATGCACAACCGAGTTATTTCTTGTATTTGAATGTTCCGCCGAATACAATAGATATCAATATTCATCCGACTAAAACGGAAATTAAGTTTGATGACGAGCACGCTTTGTATGCCATTTTGCGTTCTTCTATCAAGCACAGTTTAGGGCAATTTAATGTTGCGCCTGTTTTGGATTTTGATCGCGATCCAAATTTGGATACGCCGTATCAATATCAAAATAAGGCGGCAGAATACCCAACAATTCAAGTGGATAGTACTTTCAATCCATTTGCTAATGATTCGAACGATAGTGAACTAGCGAAGCTGAAATCCGTAAAATCGTATTCGAGTGATTCATCCTACAGAAGACAAGAAGTTGGCGCCAATTGGGAAAGTTTGTACGTAGGTTTAAAACAAGAAACCGAAGAAATTACTAGTTTTTCATTCGAAACCGAAGAAATTACTGCATCGCTTTTTGATGATAAAGAAGAAGAACAAACAACCAAAAGAACGTATCAAATTCACAAAAAATACATTGTAAGTCCGATTAAATCAGGAATGGTAATTGTGGATCAAAGCAGAGCACATCAACGTGTTTTGTACGAACAATTCCTGTCGAATATGACTGTGAAACAAGCGTCGAGTCAGCAATTGTTATTTCCGTTGCAACTGCATTTTTCACCAAAAGAAATTGAATTAATAACCGAATTGCAACTTTCATTAGAAAATACAGGGTTTGTTTTTGAATCGGTAGAATCCGATACAATCCATATTTCTGGAATTCCCGTAAATACTAGTGAAAGTGAAGTTTCGATAGTGTTAGAACAATTGATTTCGGATTTACAAGACGGAATTCCCGACAGTAGTTTTTGTCAAAATGATACCATTGCCAAATCGATGGCTAAAAGTTTAGCCGTAAGAACGGGAACGTATCTAACAGAAAAAGAACAAGAGAATTTGGTAAATAACTTATTTGCCTGTAAAGAGCCGAATATTTCTCCTTTTTTAAAACCCACTTTCATCACCATGAGTGTTGATGATTTAGATAAAAAATTCAGTATATGATGAACATCACTCCAGTAGTAAAGCAACTACTGATTTTGAATATTATTTTCTTTATTGGTTCGCAAATGGTGCCAATTGCTAATAGCTATTTTGCGTTGCATTATTTTGAAAATCCTATGTTTAAACTATGGCAACCCTTGTCTCATATGTTTATGCATTCTAATTTACTGCATATTTTTTTCAATATGTTTGCATTATTCTCTTTTGGAAGTGCTCTAGAGAGTTTTTGGGGCGGAAAGAAGTTTTTGTTCTTTTATATTTCATGTGGATTGGGGGCAGCACTTTTGCATACTGTGTTTGATTATTTTCAACTTCAAAATATATTGAGCTCGGTGTCGGATTTAAACTTATCACACGATCTTCTCAACAAAGTACTAAGTGTAAAATTTGATGATGGAATTGTGTATCGTTCTGATTTTTTTGAAGATGCAATAAAACCAATACTAATTGAAAATAATAAATGGAACCTAATTAACGAAGACAATTTTAGAACTTTATTTCAAGCAGCAATTCAATTTGATTCAAAAGCTGTAGGTGCATCAGGAGCGGTATACGGACTTTTAGTAGCTTTTGCTTTTATGTTTCCGAAAGCTGAATTGATGATGATGTTCATCCCGATTCCTATCAAAGCCAAGTATTTTGTGCCAGGATTATTATTGTTGGATTTGTTTTTAGGATTAAAAGGTTCATCTTTTTTCGCAGCTGGAAGCACTGGAGTTGGACATTTTGCTCATATTGGAGGCGCAATAACTGGATTTATAATGATGTGGTTTTGGAAAAAGAATCAATTTAATCATAGACGTTGGAATTAGAGTATGAGTAGAATAGTTGACGATATTAAATTGCAATATAAAATTGGCGGAATAGCCAATCGATTGATTTATTGGAATGTAGGTGTTTTTCTGCTTTCAATAGTTTTTTTCTACAATTTTAGGGAAATGAGTTTTGAGTATCCCAATTGGATCATGGTTTCTAATAATCCTTCAATTGTATTACTTCGACCTTGGACAGTTTTGACTTATGCATTTTTGCATGCTTCGTTCTGGCATTTGTTCTTTAATATGTTGATGCTAAATTTTACTACTCGTTTATTTTTAACCTATTTTACTCAAAAGCAATTACTCGGTTTGTATCTTCTTTCCGCTATTTTCTCGGGTATTATTTTTTGTTTGAGTTATTTTATTTTGGGAGTAACAATGAATCTTGTAGGAGCTTCTGCGGCTGTAATTGCAGTTTTAGTAGCTACTACTTCCTATAATCCTTTAATGGAAATTAGGTTGTTTTTGATTGGTAATGTAAAGTTGTGGCATCTAACAGGGGTAATATTGTTACTGTACTTATTGCAAATTGGATTTGCTAATACTGGTGGACACATTGCTCATTTTGCCGGCGCTTTTTTTGGTTATATTTACATAGTATTATTAAAACGCGGAACCGATTTAGCTTCTGGTGTTAATTCATTTATTGATTTCATTGTAAATTTGTTCAATAAAAAAGACAGCACTAAGTTTCGAAAAGTATATGTAAATCCGAAGAAACAAGCGGAAAAAAGAGAAAGTAGAATAATAACTAAAGATAAGACTCAGCAACAAATAGATGAGATTTTAGATAAAATCAGTAAGTCGGGTTATGATAGCCTGACAAAAGAGGAAAAAGAATTTTTATTCAATGCCGGTAAATAAATGAAAAAGCTCTCATGGTTTAATAAAGTAATGTACTTCTTCAATATAGTCTTGACTATTTTGTCGTTTGTTGCTTTTGTTTTGCCATTTCTAGCGCCGAAATTGTTTCCGCTGTTATCGGTTTTGACCTTGCTTCTTCCTTCGTTTTTGGTAGTGAATTTATTATTCTTTTTGTATTGGTTAATCCAGTTCAAACGCCAAATTATTTTATCGGGAATTGTGCTTTTACTCGGAATCACATTCGTTAACAAATACTATAAATTTTCTTCTATTGATTTACCTCACGATACCAACGATTTTACGGTAATGAGTTACAACGTTCGTTTGTTCAACTTGTTCAAATGGATGGAAAAAGACAATGTAGGTGAAGAGATTCTGAATTTTGTGAATGAACAAAGTCCGGATATTTTATGCATACAAGAATATTCTTCCTCAGCTGATGTTCGCTTTCGATTGTACAACTATCAATATTTCCATAAGCAAGGAAAAAAAATCAAAACCAGTCAGGCCATTTTTTCAAAATTTCCAATCATTAACGATGGAACTATCGAACTTCCTGAATCCAATAATAGCGTTGTATTTGCCGATATTCGAAAAGGAAAAGATACCATTAGAGTGTATAATATTCATTTGGAGTCCATCAAGATTTCGCCCGATGTGACTGAGTTGGAAGAAAATGTAGAATCCATTAACAAAGAAAAGTCGCAAATGGTGTTCAATCGAATTAGTGAAGCATTTAAAAAGCAACAAATTCAAGCCGAATTGATTTCAGAACACAAAAAAACCTGCACCTATCCGTTGATTATTTGTGGAGATATGAATAATAGTGCTTTTTCTTACGTTTATCGCAACATTAAAGGAAGTTTGAACGATTGTTTTGAAGAAGCAGGAAATGGTTTCGGGCAAACGTATCAATTCAAATACTATCCAGCGCGAATTGATTATATTTTTGCCGATAAATCAATGGAAGTAAAGAGTTTTAAAAACTTTCCGAAATTCAAAAATTCGGATCACTTTCCTATTATGACGCGTTTGAGAATTAAGGAACAATAAGCGTTTGTTTCTTTAAATAATCCAAAGCATAACGACCTTCATTGAACAGTAAATCCAAAATACTTAAATTGTTCAAATAACCGTGTTTTTCTCCAAAGACCTGAGTGTACGACTCAAATTGATTGGTGTCTTTTTTACCATTTACTAACGAACGAAAGTCTATTTTTTGGGGAACGTCATGAAAAAATTCCGTTGTTTCATCGTACGGAAAATCCAATCCCAAACACTTCGAAACGATTTCCATCGATTGCAGATTCAAATCCATTAAAAAGGTATGTTTCTTTTCAAAAATAGGTACGATATCATCTTCAAAATATTCAAAAAAAGGTGAAGTTCGATACGCCGCTTCTAACGATTTGAAATGTTGTTTTTGCCAACCAAAAGCGTCTTCAATTCTGACCTCTTTTGTTTTTTGATGCGCAATTTTGGAATGCTTGATTGGAATATTGAGTAATTGCAAACCATTCGGACTGTAGATGTACATCCGATTGCGATTGGTTTGCTTCTGAAAATTATCTTCCATTTCAAACGTCACTAAATCGGCTTGAGCTATGGCAACAAAATGTGCTATAGATGGGAAATAACTGGGGTAAATTAGGATGTTATTCATTTCTTTTGGTTGTAAGTTGTAGGTTGTGAGTTGAATCATTTTAACTTACAACCTACAACTTACAACTTCACAATTAAGCTTTTACTTTCTTTCTCTTTTTCCAAAAATATTCTCCTACAAAATACAACGCCAATAACCCTAAGAAGTATTTGAAATACGATTGGGGTTGACCTTCACCACTAACCGTTGTAAACATTCGATCCCAACGAATTTTCCAATTTTTAATACCATCGTTTATTCCGTCAATACTCATCCAAATGAATATTGGTTTTCCAACGATGTGATTTTCTGGAACATAACCCCAATATCTGGAATCTTCCGAATTATGGCGATTGTCTCCCATCATCCAAAAATAATCCTGTTTGAAAGTGTATTTTGTTTCTTTTTTGTCGTTGATGTAAATGGAATTTCCTTTGATTTCCAACTTATTGCCTTCGTATTCAGTAATGATTCGGCTGTAAAAAGGTAAATTTTCTAGGTTGATATCAACCGATTTTCCTTCTTGTGGAATGTAAATCGGACCGTAATTGTCTTTGTTCCATTTATTGATGTGAGGAAAGATTCCATTCTCTGCTTCCTTTGAAATATTTCGGGTAACCGATAGTATACCAGGAACACTTCTTAATCGTTCTGCCGATTCAGCGGTTAATGCAGCAATGTACAACGAATCTCTGTTTTCAGTTAAGAAACCAGCGCCATCAGTTACATTCATGTCTTTTAATAGAAATTCAAAATCAATCGGTGTTTTACCATCATAAACTGCTGTATACGAATACTGAGGTTTCGCTCTTTCAGGTAAAATAAGTTCTTTTCCATTGACAAAAATGATTCCGTCTTTAATTTCTAAATTGTCACCCGGAATTCCCACGCAACGTTTTACGTAATTCGATCGTTTATCAATGGGTTTGTCAACATGTCTTTTTGATGGATCTCTGAAGAAATAAACGGTATCAATAGGCCAGTTGAAAACGACAATGTCATTATTTTTAATTTTCTCATAACCAGGAAACCTGAAATAAGGCAATTGAGGCCATTTTAAATACGATTTTGTCTTGACAATTGGAATTGTATCGTGTACCATCGGAGCTGCAACGGCAGTCATCGGAGTTCTCGCACCATAATTGTATTTACTCACAAAAAGAAAGTCGCCCACCAACAATGATTTTTCTAATGATGAAGTCGGAATTGTAAAGGGTTGGATGAAGTAAGTATGCACAAAAGTAGCCACAATTACAGCAAACAGAAGCGAACTAATAGTATCTGAAGTAGCATTTTTAGGTTTTAAACTGCGGTCGGCAATGTGTTGAACATTTTGAGTATAGTTGACGTAATAAATGTAAAATCCTAATGTAAAAACACCTAGAAGAGTATCAATAGTTGAGTTTTTTCCAAAGCTACGCAAGGTTTCCACCCAAACAATTGGAAACATAATTAGATTGATTACAGGTATGAACAATAGTAATGTCCACCAACTTGGGCGATTGATGATTTTCATCAAAACAATCGAATTATAAACCGGAACAAAGGCTTCCCATTTTTTTCTACCTGCTTTTTCGTATAATTTCCATGTTCCTAATCCGTGGATTAATTGTACGATTAGGAAAAAAACAAACCATTGATATGTACTCATAATTGGTGTATTTGGTTATGTGCTTACTTGTTAATTTGTTAATTTGGTTTTCGAATAATCGAATTAACGAATATCCAAATCCAAAACATCTCGCATTGTAAAAACGCCTTTTTTGCCCAAAATCCATTCGGCCGCAATGACCGAACCTAATGCAAAACCGTCTCTGCTGTGAGCTGTATGTTTGATTTCGATGGTATCAACTGTCGAGTTATAAAAAACACTGTGCGTACCAGGAACATTTTCGATTCGTTTGGCGTCGATGAATAATTCGTTTTCGTCATGATCTTCGTCAATCGTCCAATTGGAATAATCCGAGTTTTTGATGATGTCTTTAGCCAATGAAATAGCCGTTCCACTTGGTGCATCCAACTTTTGTGTGTGGTGAATTTCTTCCATTGAAACCGAATATTGATTGAATTTTGACATCATTTTGGACAAATAATCATTCAGTTCAAAAAACAAATTCACTCCCAAACTGAAATTAGAGCCGTAAATAAATGAACCGTTTTTTTCGTTACACAAGTTCACCATCTGATCGTAATCGTTCAACCAACCTGTAGTTCCTGAGACAATCGGAACATTGGTATTCAAACATTCCGAAATATGACCAACAGCCGCACTCGGAACACTAAAATCTATCGCAACATCGGCATTGGATAATCCTTCAAATGAGTTGGAACTGCCTTTGCGCAACACAATTTCGTGACCGCGTTCCAAAGCAATTCGTTCAATTACTTTCCCCATTTTTCCGTAACCTAAAAGCGCTATTTTCATTTCGTGTTAGATGTAAAATTTGAAGTTTTGTTACACTACTTAGTTAAAAGTTATAACTGAGTGTCAAAGCTAAATTCTGTCGGTTGTACAAATCGTCTTGTTGTAAATCGGGTTTCACTGATAAATTATCGTTTACGTTAAATTGCATCAAATGCGCATCAACATTGGCGTCAACGATGTTTAAAATGTATAATCCAACAGTTACAATTGCCGATAAATCGCGGTTTTTTTGATAAAATCGCTGACCTTGAATCAAACGATCATTATCCAAATAACTAAAGTCATCGGGTTTTCCTGCCAAACGATTTTTGTAAGCATCGCGGTATTGATGGTACTTTTTGTTGTTCCACATGTACGAATACACTCCAGTTCCAATCGCACCATACACAATCGGAATTTTCCAGTATTTTTTGTTGTAAGCCTGACCTAAACCAGGTAAAATAGCGGAGTAAAACGCTGCTTTTGAAGGCGCAAGCGGATTGGTAGTACTTTTTTTAGCAGTCGAATCTTTTACTTTGATGTTCTCTACTTTCAACTCGTCTTGAGCCAAAGAAAGTGTAGTTCCAATGAAAAAGAAAAGCGCTATGTAGAAAAGGCTCTTCACTAACCGTTGATTAATTTGATAATGCGATTGAAATCTTCTTCCGAATGAAACGGAATGGAGATTTTTCCTTTTCCATTTCCAGCTACTTTTACGTCTACTTTCGCTCCAAAGAAGTTGGTAATCGCTTTTTTCTGTTCATCAGCAACTGTGAAAGAAGAAGCGGCTTTGGTCGTTTTACCTTTAGGTTTCAATCCGTCTTGGTAATTTTTAACTAAGGCTTCGGTATCACGAACGGATAAATTCTGACTGACAATTTTTTGGTAAATATCAGCCTGAACATCTTGATTTTCAATATTAATGATGGCGCGACCGTGTCCCATTGAAATGAAACCATCGCGAATTCCGGTTTGAATAATCGGATCCAATTTCAACAAACGCAAATAATTCGTAATCGTTGAACGTTTTTTACCCACGCGTTCGCTCATTTGCTCTTGTGTTAACTGAATTTCGTCAATCAAACGTTGGTACGAAAGAGCGATTTCTATTGGATCTAAATCGTGACGCTGAATGTTTTCAACCAACGCCATTACTAACGATTCGTTGTCGTTTGCAATTCGGATGTACGCAGGAACAGTGGCTAATCCAATCAATTTAGAAGCGCGCAAACGACGTTCTCCCGAAATCAATTGGTATTTGTTAAAGTCTAATTTTCTAACGGTAATAGGCTGAATAACGCCTAATTCTTTAATTGACGAAGCCAATTCCTGAAGCGATTCTTCATTAAAATTGGTACGCGGCTGAAACGGATTGATTTCAATAGTATCAATATCCAATTCAATAATGCTGCCCACTACTTTGTCGGCATTTTTATCGTTAACCGATTTGATATCGTTTGCCGGATCTTTCAATAAGGCAGATAATCCTCTTCCTAAAGCTTGTTTCTGTACTGCTTTTGCCATCTCTTAATTACTATTTTTCTTGATAATCTCTTCGGCTAAACTCAAATAATTGGCGGCACCGCGACTCGTAGCGTCAAATCCGATGATGCTTTCTCCAAAACTCGGTGCTTCACTCAATTTCACATTACGCTGAATGATGGTTTTGAATACCATGTCGTTAAAGTGTTTTTGAACTTCTTCCACCACTTGGTTCGACAGACGCAATCTCGAATCGTACATCGTCAATAACAATCCTTCAATATCCAATTCGGGATTGTGTATTTTTTGAACACTTTTTATCGTGTTTAATAATTTTCCTAAACCTTCTAAAGCAAAATATTCACACTGAATCGGAATCACAACCGAATCAGCTGCAGTCAAGGCATTCAACGTCAACAAACCTAACGATGGAGCGCAATCAATCAAAATGTAATCGTATTGATCTTTGATTTTATCCAAGGCTTGCTTGAGCATGTACTCGCGGTTTTCTTTGTCAACCAATTCAATTTCAATCGCCACTAAGTCAATGTGCGCCGGAATCACATCTACATTTGGAGAATTAGTTGCAATAATTGCTTCTGCTGGCGAATTACTGTGCTCCAAAATTTGATACGTTCCGATTTCTACACTTTCTACATCAATGCCCAAACCCGAACTCGCATTAGCTTGTGGATCGGCATCAATCAATAATACTTTTTTCTCTAAAACACCCAGTGATGCGGCTAAATTAACCGAAGTTGTTGTTTTTCCAACACCACCTTTCTGATTGGCAATTGCAATGATTTTACCCATTTATACTTTAAAAATTTTGAGGTGTAAAAATACGATTTTTTATGGTTTATAAAAGCCTTATTTGTTAACAATAGTTAATTGTTAATTTTTTTATTTCTAAAAGCTAATCCAGCTGTGCATTACAAGTTTTTACTCTGAAACTATTTTTTTGTAAGGCTCGCTAAGAGATTCCATTGGTCGCTTTATCCAGCCAACAAAAAATACAGTTTCAGAGTAAAAAGCTTTCCATTTCCATCTGGGCTAGGGCAGTTGTAGTGTTCAGTAATAAGTGTTGAGAAGAAAGAAGAAAGACCGCTGCGCTGCAAGAAGCAAGATTCAATTTTCTTAATCTTGCAGCGCAACGATCTTTCAGCAAAGCGGTCTAGCAGCGAAGCGGTCTTTCAGCGCAGCGATCTCATAGCGCAGCGAATCTCAAAACCCTGTCGCCAATAACTTCGAAGCGGCTTTTAAACTGCATTTCTGGAATTTAGCATACGCTTTGGCCGCACGTTGGTGCATTTGAGAGGAAGTTTCGTTCAATACATAACCTGACAAAGCATCGTGAATCGTGTAGGCTTCGGGTGCCATGAATTGCGTGGTCCAAACCAGTGGATTTGATTTGGAATTTTTAATGTAAGGTGAAAAGTAATTCCGACTTTTGCACGCCAAAATAATGCAATCGCGGGTTTTATTATCCGAATTGGTATAGGTTTCTTCCAAATTAAAATCCATTAAACCATTGTGACCGATGTAGGCGACTAAGTCGGAGTTGCCATAAATTCCGATGGTTTTGTCGTTAATCGTAATGGTGTTTTTTAAATCGCCCGCATTGCTACTCAAAAAATCTTTTGTGCATTGCTTAATTTCTTTTCCATCGTAGGCATCAGCAACCAAATAAACATCTTTGGAAGTATGCTTGAAAATAAGTCGTTCCAAAATAATTCCGCTTACTTTTTCTGATTTTAGAAACTTCCACTCAGCACTTTTTTTAAAATAGGTTTTAATTCCGAAGCCGCAACCCCAATACAAATTGTTGTTTGGGTCTTGACCATTACCAATTTTGGCTGGAACCGGAACAATGCCTTGGTAGTTGTTATCACACAAGGCTACAAAAATATGAATGACTTTGGAGGTGTTTACGAATGGAGTCTCAGTCACAGTCTCAGTGGTGTTTTTTGAAAAACAGCTTGAGGTGAGTAGGAGTAGAATAAAAAAAGTAAAGTTGGTTTTCATGGTACAAGAGTATACTACTAAACGCAAACTTTACTTAAATATTTTTTTAACCCCAAAGACGCTAAGTTTTACGCAAGGTTCGCTAAGTATTCGCTTCGCTCATTTATGGAAAGCGGATGATGCTGAACTGATTTATTTGCCACAGATGCACAGATTTTCTTCTCTCAGCTTTCTGAACACTGATTGCTGACCACTCCAACTGTAGTTTTACTGAAAGACTAAACGTCTAATCTAGCCCCGATTGTAGCGGCACGCAGTAAAGCGGAAAGCGGGACTGTGCGTCGTTACAACCACAAAATTCCTGCTCCTGATAAAAATCTGCCTTCTGCTTCTGCGTTCTGAAATCTATTTACTTCCTTTATTCTTAATCATCGCTTCCAACATGTCCCACATTTCTTGTGGAATTTTCTCAAGAATATTGAATTGTCCCGCGCCTTGAAGCCATTCGCCACCATCGATGGTTACGACTTCACCGTTAATATACGCTGAGAAATCGGAAACCAAATACGCGGCTAAATTCGCCAATTCTTGGTGATCGCCAACACGACGCAACGGCACTTTTTTGGACATGTCAAATTTTTCAGCTAAATCGCCCGGCAATAGTCGATCCCAAGCGCCTTTGGTAGGAAACGGACCAGGTGCGATGGCATTCATACGAATTCCGTATTTGGCCCATTCTACCGCCAAACTGCGCGTCATGGCGAGTACTCCGGCTTTGGCTGTTGCACTAGGAACCACGTAGCCTGAACCTGTCCAAGCGTAAGTAGTTACAATATTCAATACATTACAGTTGGTTTGTTTTTCGGCAATCCAATGTTTTCCGAAGGCAAGAGTACAGTTTTTAGAACCTTTCAAAACTATATCGATAATTGTATCAAAAGCGTTGGCAGATAAGCGTTCGGTAGGAGAGATGAAGTTTCCAGCGGCGTTGTTGAGCAAAACATCTACTTTTCCAAAAGTTTTCAATACTTCGGCTAACATCGCTTCAACTTGATCATAATGACGTACGTCGCATTGGATTGGTAAACAGGTTCCACCAGTTTCTTTTTCGAGTTCTGCAGCTGTGGTTTTTAGTTTTTCTATATCACGAGAAGAAATAGCCACATTAGCTCCAAGTTCAAGAAAGTATTTTGTCATGGCTTTTCCCAAACCACTTCCGCCACCTGTTACTACTATTGTTTTACCTTTTAACGCATCATCGCGAAGCATTTTTGCTGAAAAATCCATAATTTGAAGTTTTAGTTTGCGTAAAGATAGTAAAACTTTTAGTATGCACGCATAGTAAATGAATTAACTAACAAAATCTAAAGATTATTTTTTGGATAAATAACCGAAATTGGGTTTAAGAACAAGAAATAAGTATGTTGAAATTTATTTTTTTTAGCCACGAATTCACGAATTAATAAAAAATGCAGATTTAAAATTTGTTCATCTTTGATGAACATTCGAATAAAATCAAATGTTTAAGATTTTAAATTCGTGTATTCGTGGCAACAAAAACATTATAAATAATAAAAACTGGATTGAAATTACTTCCAATCCAGTTTTTAAAAAACAATTTCGTTATTTGATGGTATTATTTTTTGATGATTTTTTTAGTTGTAGTTCCTAAGTTGGAATCGATTTGAAGAAAATACACGCCACTGTTCAATTCGTCAATGTTCATAGAATAAACATAAGAGTTGGTATTTTCAACATTAGCTTCTTTAACCAATCTACCTTCCATATTGAAGATTTTATAGTTGATGATTCCAACGGCATTGCTCGCTGGAATGATATTGATTTCTTGATCAACTACAGTAGGAGCAATTGCAAAATCAGTGTTGATAGGAGTCGTATTTAAAACCACATCAAGTGCTTGGAAATTGGTCACAACATTATCAATAATCAAACGACTTCCGAATGTTGGTGTCGAACCTTCTTTTGCCATATTGAACGAAATGTACATATAAGCAGGTTGTGCATTCGAAGTATAATCAATGTAGGAATACACATAGCTGTACTGACTATTCGTGCCAGAAATTTCGACACTTGCCGTTCCAATTTCATTTCCTTCAGCATCAAAAACGGTTAGTTTGGCTTCGGCTACATCGTTTCCGGCTGGGAAAAATTTGTAGAAAAATCCTAGAGTTTGAACGTTCATTCCGGGTTCGATTGGCACGCCTGGATTCCAACCAGGTGAATCTTGAGTTGCATCACTAAAAATCATTGCTTCTCCAGGAATCACTTTATTTTGCGTTTGATTGAATGCGTTGGAGATTTCCATTGCGGTTTGACCTGTGTGCGGTTCGTACGATACATAACACAAAGCAGGAATGCACCAAGTGAATTGTATATTATCGGATGTAGTTTCTCCTGTTTCGGTATCAATTACTACAGGAAGACTTAGATTCATTCCCCAATTACTTGGAAGGAAGTTGGGTTTGATATTTTCAAAGTTGCCATTGACTACTTGGGCATTGAACTGCAGTGTTGTCAGCAACATTACTAAGCTTGCAATTAGGTAGTTCTTTTTCATGATTTCTTTTTTTTGATTAATGGTTGGTATTATTCTTTTCATTACAATTTCAAAACAAAATTACTTTTTATTTTCAGTCCATCTATATAATTCAGGTTGACATTAGGTAAACATGAGTGTAAAACAATGAAAATCAGTAGTTTTTATACGGATAGTATAAAATCAGTTAAGTTTTCTTCGGTTGATAATTGTAATTTTTTTCGTAAACGATGACGAGCCGTTTTGACACTATCAGGCGATATATTCAAAATAGTAGCCATTTCTTTAATGGATAAATTAAGTTTGATTAAGGCACAAATCTTCAAATCATTAGCACTAATTTCAGGGTATTTTTGTTTTAAACGCGTATAGAAGTTTTTGTTTACACTTTCAAAGTAGTGATCAAAATCTTTCCAGTTATTATCCTGAATGGTGTATTTGTTCACTAGTTTTTTAAGTTCGGCCTCCGAAGAAGGTTCTTTTTTATTGAGAATCGATTTGATTTCATCGAGCAATTCATTTTTTTCTACCATTTGAATAGTGATGGCGCTGAGTTGACTTTCTTTATGTTCGATGTCGTTCTGAAACTGCTGCTCTTTCAATAGTTTTTGCTCTTCCATCAATGCGACTAATTCTTCTTTAGTTTTCAGTAGTTGTTTGTCGCGTTTGTTGATTCTTTTTAGGAAGAAAAACAAAATGGTAAATACTATCAAAAGCAATCCTAGTAAACTAATGAGCAAATAATTCGTCAGTTTTGACACTTCTTTTTCAGCCGAAACCAATTTGAGTTTTCGGTTTTTTTCGGCTACTTCAAATTGTACTTCCAAGCTTTTTACAATTTGTTCGCGCTCAAACGAGTAAAATTCGTCTTTGATTTGGATGACTTTGTTTTGCAGTTGGCTGACTTCAAAAAAATCGTTTTGTTGGCGTTTGACTTTAATCAAAGCTTCTAATGATTTGATTTCAAAAGTTCTATCGGTCAAGGATTCGGCCAAAACCAACGCTTTTAAAAAGTAATTTTCTGCTTTTTGTGTATCCGAATTGAAATCGAGGTACCAATTTCCCAATCCGATTAAAGCATTTACTTGTGCTTGTTTGTTTTCGCTTGATTGTGCTACTGATAAGGCTTTGTTAAAATAATTGAGACTAACATCCTTTTGTTTTTTACGTTGAGCGATTTCACCCATTTTGCAATATGACGTAGGCAAGTAGGCAGTGTTATTTGATTTTTCAAACTCGGTTAAAGCCAATTGATAAAAAATGTCGGATGAATCGCTGCGCTTTTTCAAATCGTACAGCGTTCCCAAACTCGTGTATGCCAAGCCTAGTGTTCCTGATTTGTCGTTTTTGTCTTTTAATTCGACCACAACTTCTTTACTCAAACGCATGGCGTCGTCGTATTTTTTTTGCCGACTGTAAATGGTACTTATCAATTGTAAACAACGATAACGACCAATTTTAGCAACTTCAGAATTGGTTTTTTCTAGATTTTTGAATTCGTTCAACGATTGGGTTGCAAATTGCAGTCCTTTTTCCAAACTGGAACCATAAGAGCAAATTCCGAGATAGAGTAGTGCTTCCGCTTTGTCTTCGGAATTGTTTTCTTTTTTTGCTTTCTCGTGCGCTTCCCAAAAATAACCAAATGCTTTATTTTCGTCGTCTTTTACCAATGCTGCCCAACCTTTTTGCAACAACGGATTCTCTGATGGATTGGCCATAAGAGTGGATGAAAGCATACTGAGTACAACTAAGATTATTTTTTGAACTCCATTCATAAATTGGGTTGAAGCATTTTAAAAACAAAAGTAGATTTTTTATCGATAGTTTCTAAAATAATGGGTTGACAAGAAGTAAACATATTGAATTATGGATGATTTTTAGAAGCTCATCCAGCTCTGCGTTACACGTTTTTTTAAATCAATTGGTTGTACTACGTTGCGCTAAGAGCTTCCGTTGGTCGCTTTATCGCAACAAGTACAACTCAATCGCTTTGGCAAAAAGCGTTTCACTTCGATCTGGGCTAGGGCAATTGTAGTTCTTAGTAAACCAACTTCAAAATTCAACATTCCAAGTTGACTTTTCAACATTCAAAAAAAACAACGAATGAAGAACAACAAATGTTCAATGTTGAAGTGTTTTTAAATCAAAAATCCATTCAAGCTGTTGGATTACCTGTCGGTGATCCAGAGTTAGGGGCAAGATGCTCAACAAAAATTCTTTGTAGTTTTTTCAAAACTGAAGATTTTCCACAAAAAAATCCATTCAAGCTGTTGGATTACCTATCGGTGATCCAGAGTTTAGGGTAAGTTGCTCAATGAAAATCATTCTCAATTTTTTTCAAAAATTGAAGATTTACTCCAAAATAAAATCCATTCAAGCGAGCTTGATGGATTTTATTTTGGAGTAAATCTTTTGATTTTCATTGGTCGGGATGACTGGATTCGAACCAGCGACCCCTAGCACCCCATGCTAGTACGCTACCAGGCTGCGCTACATCCCGAAATTGGTGCGCAAATATAAAAAGGAATTTATAATTTCTGTAGTCGTTCGACTGCTTTTTTTAAAGTTTCTTCTTCTTTTGCAAAACAAAATCGAATGCATTGGGTTTGTTTGGCATCGGCGTAAAAAGGAGAAAGCGGAATGGCTGCAACTCCAAATTCCTTGACCAATCGTTGAGTAAAATCAATATCGTTTTCATTTGAAAACCCTGTATACGAGGCAATTTGAAAATAAGAACCTTCGCAAGGCAATAACTCAAACGGAGTTTCAGCCATTAGTTTTCTAAAAAAATCCCTTTTACTTTGATAAAAACACCCCAAATCAGCAACTTGAACCACATCCATATAATCATTGATGGCGTATTGGGCAATACTGTTGACCGAGAACACCAAAAACTGATGTACTTTTTTGATTTCCTTCATCAAATGTTCGGGTGCAATGACATAACCAATTTTCCAGCCTGTAATGTGAAACGATTTTCCAAACGACGAAATACTCACACTGTTTTCTCGTAATTTCTTGCGATGATGTACTGAAATGT
Source organism: Flavobacterium sp. (assembly GCF_035299245.1). Taxonomy (GTDB): domain Bacteria; phylum Bacteroidota; class Bacteroidia; order Flavobacteriales; family Flavobacteriaceae; genus Flavobacterium. Next base: position 122,251 of record NZ_DATGWY010000010.1, read on the forward strand.
GTTGGTTTTCAAAAGTGATGTATTCGTACACTTCATCCGAAAGCACGATCACGTTTGGGTACAAATCCACTAACTTTTCAAGTTGAAGAAAATCATTTTCTGTCCAAACTCTGCCCGTAGGATTGTGCGGATTGTTGATGATGATCATTCGAGTATTGGCGTTCATTGTGGAACCAATTAATTCCCAATTCGGCGTGAAATCATCCTTCAACGGTATGCGTTTCGGAATGGCATTACATAATAAAATAGGCGTTTCATAGCAATCGTAACTCGGATCCAAAATAATGACTTCCTCTTCCTTATTCACCAAGGCTTGAATCGTCGCAAAAATGCCTTCAGTGGCGCCAGCTGTAATCAACACTTCGGTTGATGGATTCACTTTTCTACCGTAGGAAGTTTGGGTTAGATGCGCTATTTTTTCCAATAAAGGCGGAAAACCAGCCATTGGTAAATATTGATGTACTTCTTCTTTTGCCCATTTTGAAACTAAGTTTTTCAATCGTTCATCAACAGGGAAATTTGGAAAACCTTGTGATAAATTAATTGCACCATACTCGTTTGCCATTTGCGACATAGTAGTAAAAATGCTGGTTGAGATGTGCGGAAGTTTAGACATGAAAAATCAATTTAATGTATAAAAATAACCAAATAGATTAAAAATGTATGTTCGTCACAACCTTTTTATAAAAAAATAGCTCTATACCATTATAACGGTTTCTTCAACCAACTTAAAAACCTATTTTATGAAAAATACAATCCTAACCGTCTTATTGTTTTTTGGATTTTTTGCTTCTGCACAAAGTCCACAATTAAATGTAAAAGGAAAAGATTCAAGTCTTGTTCGATTGAGCCAGTTAAAAGTTAATGTAAAAGTGGTCGGAAATATTGCTTACACAACCACCGAAATGCATTTTTTCAATGGAACTAATCGACAAATGGAAGCCGAATTGATTTTTCCTCTTCCGGAAGGAGTTTCGGTTTCACGTTACGCAATTGATATTAACGGAAAAATGCGTGAGGCTGTTCCTGTTAATAAAAATAAAGGAAAGCAAGTTTTTGAGGCAATTGAGCATCGTAGAGTTGATCCAGGATTATTAGAAAAGGTAGAAGGGAATAATTTTAAAACACGTATTTATCCGTTGATGCCTAATAATGAACGAATTGTAGTTATTGGTTATGAACAAGAACTTTCCAGTTTTGATGCTACACATTTATCGTATCAAATGCTAACTTCTAGCCAACGAAAATTGGATGTCTTTGAATTAACTGTTTCGGTAATCGGAGCTGCATCTAGTCCGACAATTACCAATGATAGCGGAATAATAGCTGTTGAAAGTTTAGGACAAAGTTATGTTTCTACCATCAAAAAAATCAATTACACGCCTCAGGATAAATTAATGATTACTATTCCAATTCGAGCTGAAATTCAAGATGTTGTTGTGCAATCGCTAGATAATCAGCATTATTTTTATACTACTACTTTAATTGATACCAAAACCATTCAAAAAAAGAAACCTGATTCGATAGGATTGATTTGGGATGTGTCGCTTAGTTGTCGAAACCGCGATTTAAAAAAAGAATTAGAGTTCTTAGATGCTTATTTTCATGAATTGAATTCTGTAGAAGTAACATTGTATTTTGCAGGTTATAATTTTGAAAAAAAGAATGTTTATTCTATTAAAAATGGAGATTGGTCTGCTTTAAAAACAGTTTTGGAGCACGTAGAATATAATGGTGGAACTCGCTTTTCAAAACTGAAGTTTGCTTCTCATGATGAGCATTTGTTTTTTACTGATGGAATGTCTTCGTTAAGTTCAAATGTTATTTCGTCAACAACAAAACCTCTATACACCATTTCTTCATTAGCTTCATCGGATTATTCTTTTCTCAAATTTAATGCAACAAAAACTGGAGGTGATTTCATCAATTTAAACCAATTAAATGTTAAGGATGGATTGAACAAATTGCAATTTAAAAGCTTAAAATTTCTAGGAATAAAAGAGAATTTTTTGGTGACTGAAATTTATCCTATGGCGGGAACAGTTGTTTCAGGAAGTTTTAGTATGTCTGGAATTTCGTTAAAAGCATCCAATGAAATTACACTGCAATTTGGATACGACACAACTCCAGTTATAGAAAAAACAATCACAATAGACGCCATCAATCAAGCAACCAACGAAGTGAGTATAGAAAGGCTCTGGGCTCAAAAGAAAATTGCTTTTTTAGAAATCAATTACAAGGATAATGCTGAAGAAATAGAAACTTTAGGCAAAAAATTTGGGATTGTTACTCAGAATACATCTTTAATTGTTTTGGAAACCCTCAACGATTATATTCAATACGAAATTATTCCACCAGTTGAATTAAGAGATGAGTTTGACCGAATAATGAAACAACGCGTTACAGAAGCAAAAGCCCAAAAGCAAAGTAATTGGCAGAATGTGGAAAGCTATTACAACCAGCTTTTGGCTTGGTGGAAAAACGATGTAAAATACCAAGCGCCAGAACCAATTCCGACGCCAAAACCTGTAAAAATAAGAGGAAATATTCGTGGAGTTGTCGCAGATGAGAATGGATTACCATTGCCAGGCGTAAATGTTGTCATCAAAGGAACTAGAATCGGCGTACAGACTGATATGGATGGAAAATTCGCCATCAATGCTCAGCCCAATCAAGAGTTAGTGTTTTCATTTGTAGGTATGCAGGATAAGACAGTCAAGATTGGGAGAAGTACGACTTATAATGTTAGGTTGTCCAGTTCAAGTGTTCAATTAGAATCGGTTGTTGTTACGGCACTTGGAGTTAATCGAGACAGAAAAAATGAAGAAGAGGAAGAGGAAGATGAAGAGAGAGAAGTCTCTAAGAAAAGTATTGCTTATTCAGTAACTACGGTAAGAGCTCAAAGTGTAGAGAAATTAGTTGAGGGTAGCGTAGCTGGAGTTGAAATAAGAACCAATGCTACTAATACTAATGAACAAGACGATATTACTGAAGGAACGTATTCTAATAACAACAGAATTGGGACCAAAACAGGTCAATGGAATCCTGATCGCATTTATCTCAAAGCATTATCATCGGCGCCATTGGATAAAAAATACGCTGCGTATATACAATTGCGTGAGGAACAAATCAATAATCCTAGCTTTTATTTTGATGTTGCCAATCATTTTTATGATAATGGCGACAAGGAAAAAGCATTACTTATTTTGAGTAACATAGCCGATTTAGGTCTGGAAAATCATCAATTGTACAAGTCGTTAACCTATCTTTTGCGTCAATGGGAAGAGTATGACGTAGCCTTATTTACGGCTAATCAAGTGGCAAAATGGAGGGAACACGAACCACAATCTCACCGCGATTTAGCTTTAGTATTGGAAGATAATAAACAATATCAAGCTGCTTTTGACGAATTAATTAAAGCACTTGAAGTGAATTATTACGGAGAAATGAGTGGACAATATTCGGGCGTGGAAGATATTATTTTGATGGATATTAATCGTTTGTTGAGTGAGCATAAAGAAATCGATTCGGGTAAATTGGATGCAAAATATTTGAATAAAATGCCAATTGGAATTCGAATTATTTTGAATTGGAATCAAATGGATACTGATATTGATTTGCATATTGTTGAACCAACAAATGAAACCTGCTACTATGGTCATAGAGAAACCGAAATCGGAGCTCGTTTTTCAAAAGACTTTACTGAAGGTTATGGACCAGAACAATATTTGTTGCGTAACCCAGTAAAAGGCAAATACATCATAAAAACCAATTATTTTGGAGAAAGAACGTTAACAGAAAACGGTCCAACAACAGTAATGGTTGAAATATACCTTCGAAAAGCCAACGGAAAAGTGGAACGAACCCTAAAAACAATTCAATTAGGAAAAGTGAAACAAGACGAGAACCTAGCAGAACTTACAATAGAATAGTTGATTATTTGGTTATATGTTTTGGAAAATAGCCTTGGAATTCGTTTCAAGGCTATTTTTATTTCTGTGCAATAATAACCAAATGGATGTCACTCGTACCATTGGGTTTTGGATAATCAATTCGGGAAACGGAAAGCAAGTGAAACTGATTTTTTTCTAATGATTTTAATAAATGAGCAGCTTCGTGGTAATTTACCTCCATGGTAACTTTACCGTCGCTACTGGTTTGGGTTTCAGAATACGAGTTTTCTTTTTCGATGCAACTGAAATACAATATTCCGTCATCATTGAGTATTTGAAAACTATCGGCAATGAATTTTTCAGTTTCTTGTGTGTTCAAATACGGAACCACAAATCCGCCTAAAATGGCATCAAAAGTGGAGTTTAATTCCAGCACATCACGTACATCCAACAATTGAAATTGTGCTTTGGGAACGTTGATTTTTCCCAATTCAATCATGCTTGGTGCCGTATCTGTAGCCAAAATGGAGTAGTTGGGTTTTTGCTCGAGAAGGTATTTCGTAATGTTTCCCGGACCACAACCCAATTCCAAAATACGAGCACTGTCTTTGAAAATTGCATCACAAAATGCATCGTAAGTAGCGTTGTACAAATCCATTTCCATGAATTTGTCTTGATAGGCTTGCGCGAGTAAGTTCCAGTTTTGGAGTGTTTGAGTGTTGCGTTTCATAGTTCAAAGATAGAGAAAGGTTTTGTTTTAAGGAAGACGTCTTAGCAATTTTGCTTCTTCTCAATGCATTTACTTTCTAGCCCTGATTGGAGCAATCCGCCGTGCGGTGCGGAAAGCAGGAATAAGGATTACAAGAAAGCCCAAGCCTTTTTGCTCCAAAAAAGAAATCACCCACATTAAAAAAATGCAGGTGATTTCGAACACAAAAAACAAGTAATTAATATACAATTCTCTTCATCACTGTTCCGTCGTTAGCAAGAACAATCTTCAGAAATAAACCCGATTTTGTTGCAATTAGATTGTTGATTGTGAACGTATTCAAGTTTAGGTTGTGGTATTCGGCGACCCTACTGCCTAATACATTATAAACCTGAATTTCTTTTATCGGCATGGAAGAAGATTCAATTGTAATTTTTTCGTTGGTGATGACTTTAACTTCGTTGTCAAAACTCTGATCAATGCTGCCTAAAACACTATTAGTATATACAATTTTGAAGCGGTCGTTGATGGTTTGTGGAGTACTGAAAAACGAGTACGGCATCGATTTTAAATCGTGTATGATGTTGAGATTTTGATCTTTTAAGTAAATGTTTTGCGTTGTAAAAAGTCCGTCGATAGCCGCCAAACTGATGCTGTACGTTCCGGGTTGCGGAAGGTTTACGCCAATTGGTACTTCATCAAAAAGAGAGAAAGGCAAACTTCTTCCTTGGATGCTGAGTTTTTGTTGCTCAATTTCAGAGAAAATGCTCATTTGACTGCTTACGCCCATTCTACAATCAAAAAACGAATCTTTGTTGTTGGTTGCGCCTTGTACATAACCGATTAAAGTTCGGTTCGACTGACCGTTAGTATCTACAATGTCAAGCCAATAGCGGTGTCGTTCAATGTCAGCTAAAGTATTTGCAGCATTGTGTGCTGATCGGAAAAAGAAATCGTTGGCATACGTCGGACTTCGTAAATTATTGGTAAATTCTATGAAATCAGTGGCAGTTGGTCCGTCTTTCATTTCAACAAAGAAACTTTGTCCGGCACCAATAAATAGATCCGAACTCGCAGCTGGGCAACAATTCGTTCCCGTAAAATTGTAAACGATATAATCAGAAGCGGTGTAATTGTAGACAAAGGAACCGTAAAACGGACTCGCAATTGCCGATGGAAGTGTTTGATGCGTCCAGATGTAAATGTTTCCTTCTATTTTGGTGTTGTTGTTCAATAGAAATTGACTCGCTCTTATCGAAGACGGATAAGGATTTCCGACCAAATTCAAATTGTCACTAAAATTGGTGATTTCGGTTCCGTTCAAGCCTGCATGAAAAGTCAGGTTTTCGTCGTTTCCACGTGAGATAGTTTGGGTGATGATTCCGTTATTCGGAACGCCAATAAAATTGGCGTTGAAAGGTGCACTGGCTACCGAACTGAAAGTGTCTGGACCGCGCATGATGTATCCTTTTCCAGCTAACATGGTTTCGCTCAATGCCGTTTCCCAATTTCCTTGACCGTTATTGGTGTTGGCTATGGTAGTATTCCATTTAAAAGTTGGTCCTGGAACAATTGGTGCTGCAATATTGTTGATGTTAAAATTGCCAACTGGTGCCGACCAATACACATAATCGTTTCTTTTTATGGATGCGGTGCGCTGATAATTAATGTTTCCGACATTCGTAACATTATCAATCTGAATGAGACTGCCGTTGTTTTCAATCACAAAATAACCTGATGGTTGAACCGTAATTAAGTTGGTAACTGAAAGATTATTATTGGATGTTAAAGTCAAAGAAGCATTGTTATGAATGGTTAAGGTTCCGGCAAAAGCATTGTAACCTACACCCGAAATGATTGGATCGTTCGCTGTTACTGGAATCACAACACAATCGGTAGCATCAGGTAAAATAGCCGGTGTCCAGTTGTTGGGTTTGTTCCAATCAGTATCCACAGAACCGTTCCAGATTTTACTACCATTTACGACTACTACAGTTTCATCGGTTTCGGTTAAAACAGTTCCATTGCACAAATTATAGATTACTTCTGCAGTGTAAGTTGTGGTTGTGGCTGGGCAAACATTGATGACATCGGCTGTTCCGATAATTGGGCCAGTTGTTCCCGAACCTTCGTGCCATTTTATAGATGTTAATGATGCACCCGATGGAACAAATCGCCACGCTTCATTACTCACTGCCCAATCAGGATCCAAACCATTTCTTCCCGGAACAATGGTTGCTTGTGTTCCAGTCGCGTTTTGTAGTCCTACAATTGCGTTTCCGCCATTCCAAGTACTGCACAATGTTTTTTGTTGAATGTAGATTTCGATGACATTGGTGTTTTCATACAATACCATCATACCCGAATACAATTGCGAAGTACAAGCATACATAGGAACGTTTTTCCATGAAGCGACCAAAGCTCTGCAACCGGTGTTCAGAGTGATTAATTCCCAACCAATGGTTCCACCCACGCCAGGATGAATGTCTTGGTACACTCCAAAAATCGAATTTTTAAATAGACCTGGATTAGGAATGTTACTGGCAAAAGACCAAGCAGAATAACCGCTTGGAACGTTTCCGACAATATCAAATGAAATGACTCCATTAGAACTGATTAAGCATTGGTTGTAATTGTTTCCGTAGAAACAGAAATTAAAAGGTAAGTTCACTATGGGCGACCAAACATCGTCGGTGTTGATGCTAAGTGGATGTTGCAAACAACCAAATTGGTACGGTGGCGCATACGGAATCGATTGTACCGTATAACTTGTAGTTTGACCAAGATGAAGGTAATTGGCTTCTAAATCAACACAGTTGGTGGCTGTAGTACAACCACCAATCGGACTCGGATCCACACCATTCAAACTCAAGCCGCCAGCAATTACAGATGGGCAACCCAAAGCTGATGTTCCAGTTCCGTTTCCGGGTGCGCAATTTAATTGAGAGAAACTAATCGGACCAACCCAAATTCCTTGTCCAGTTGCGACATCACAATTGGAGCGAATCCAAAAGTAATAGGTTAGATTCGGAATTAATGTGGCGAAATTAATCGAGTTGATAGTGGAAGGGATCGTTCCCGTTGGTAATGTTGAATACGTTGGATTAACAGCAGAAGTTGAAAAATAGTATTGATAACCATCAGTAGGAACTGGATTGGAAGCCGTCCATGATACAGTTGCTGTAGTCTGACTCGTAAATGTGGCGGTTACATTGGTGGGATTTTGCGAACACGGAAGTGCGTTTACTATTAGTGTGTAATCTTCGGTTTCACCCAACGTTATAGTGCCGCACGGATTGGGATTAAGCGAAGAAATATCAGCCCTGATTCGCATTTTATGAGCACCAACTAAAGCAGTAGTCGGAATGGTAAAACTACCCGAAGCCGATGTTACGTAAGCGCCAGATGCATATACTTTTTCACCAGCATCAATAAAATCCAAATCGTTGTTCCAATCCACCCAAATATTAAAACCATAGGAAAAAGTTCCGTTGAAAAAGTTAGCCGAAAAATTAACGGTTCCATAATATTCTTGTGTTACCACTTGCGCGCTGAAATCGCCTAAACCAGTTGGAGAATAACCCGAAGCCAAATTTGAAATATTGGTTATTCCGCCAGTAGTTGAGAAGTTCGTTATGTAACGAGTTGAATTGGTTGAATTAGATAAGCAATAGCCCGTAAACACCGAACCCGTAACTTGCGCACTTGAACAAACTGCAGTACTGGCTTTTATTTGATAATAATACACCGTATTGATGGACAATCCAGTTACTGTAAAAATCGTAATTGGATTAGTTACTGTAAACGGTGATCCCGGAATATTAGTAGTGAATCCAGCATCTGTTGACACTTGTATAGTGTATGTAATTGGTAATGCATTTCCACCACTTGGAGCAAACCAATCAAGTGTAAAGCTTGAAGCAGTGATATTGTTTTCTACGACTGAAGTTGGTTCAGTAACACAAGTAATGGTATCGCCTGTCAATGGTGCTAACGGACTATAAACGGGTCCAGCACAAGCCGATCCTGTGGTGTAAGCATAAATGTAATAATAATAATGTGTGTTTCCCGAAAGCGAAGTATTGGTGAAATTGGGAGTTGGACTGTTTTGAACGAAGAAATAATTCACTCCCAAAGTATTGACGTTGGTCGAATTGTAAGTAATTCCGTCTACAGGATGCAATGGAGGAATATTTGATTGTGATTGTAAGATTAAGTACCCCGAAGCACTTCCCGTAAATGAAGCACTCACTGTATTGGATGTTGAGCTACCGATTACAAAATTGGTTGCCTGTGAAGTCGGAACGGAACAAAACGGTGGAGTGGTGATACAGATTCCGAAATCGCCACTGTTGCCGCCGCCATTTTCCCACACACGGATGTATAAGATTTCACCCGGAGTTCTATTGGAAATGGTTAAGGCCGACATTAATCCGTTGGCACTACTGTCATCATCACAAGCAATTTGTGTTAAAATACTACAAGTTCCAGAATAAACTGCAATTCCACTGTTCGTTACATTTCCAATTTGAGTGTCAATGTTGACAATTCCGGTTGGTGGAACTTCAACCGAAAACCAAACATCGTCATCAACATAATTCCCACAATTGGGTGTGGTCAATTCTAATGAGTTACTCGCATTAGTATTAGAATAGGTATCATAAACACAACTGTTATTTACGGTAAGCGGAATGGCATTGCAGGCTTCGTCGTTGATAGGTGGAATGACACCACATGTAATAGAAAAACTGATTGCTCCACCTGCATTTGTCTCAGGATCTAAAACTATGTAGTATTCGGTTCCAGCAATTAATTCAAAATACGGACTCGTTTGAGCATTACTTAAACTATAAATACAAGTCCAATTGGTCGAATCACAACCTAAAGATGCTTCTTTAATTTGATAATTGATCAATCCAAACGAACTTAATTGTTCAATAGTGTAGCTTGCTGTTGTAGTTGGAGTGAATGAATAGATTTGTTCTACACCATTAGCAATGGTGCCGCAAGATGAATACGTATAATTACCTAATCCCGATGGTAGTGTCGTGTTAGTTGTTGTTCCGCAAACAATTGGTGAAACAAAATCACACGGATTGGGTGGCGTAGTAATACATATCGTAAATCCACCAAAACCAATATCCGAACCACTACTGTAAACACGTACTAAATATACATTTCCAATAGTCAAACCCGTTATGGTTCCTGATTCGACGATTTGCTCTGATGTATTGTCAAAACAACCAAGCGAATTTAAAGTAAGACAAGTTCCATCAAATACTTCAAATACAGCATCCACCAAAGTAGTTGGAGTAACTGAAATAGCATGAGTATCGCTTGTTGCGGTAAAAGTAAACCAAACATCATCATCGGCTGTGCCTGAGCAAGCCAATAGCGATTCATCAGCACCAATAGTTGTTCCAGTAACACTTGTAGTACAAACCGATGTCGGATTTACAGGAATATTGATGGCTGTAGCGCATTCATCATTTGCTGGCGCATTGACTTTACAACTTAGTGTAAAATTAATGGTTCCGCCAGTTGTATCTTGTGGATCTACTAAAATATAGTATTCTTCTCCTTGAGTTAAATCCATGTAAGAACTAACAGAAGTGCCTGTTAACGTACTGATGCAGTTCCAACCTAAGTCGTTACAACCATCGGCTTTCAGTTTGATTTGATAATTGACTGAGCCGAAAGCACTGTTTTGTTGGATGTAATAATCTCCATTGTCTTGTGGTGTGAATACGTAGATTTGTTCAATTCCGTTGGTTTCATCACCACAGGCATAGTTAGTATAACTACCATAACCCGGCGGAACTACTAAATTTATTGTGGTATCGCAGGCATCAATCTCAATTGGATTTAAACACGGATTGGGTGGTGAAGAGACACAAATGCTAAAGCTACCTTGCCCAGACGAACTTGCCAAACTGTGAACGCGAACTAAATACGTGTTTCCAAGAATTAATCCGGAGATGAAGGAAGTTTCTATACCATTTCCGACAGTAGCATCTTGACAAAGTATGCTGAATAAACCGCCATCGCAAGTACCATCAAAAACTTCAAAAACGGCATCCGATAAAGTAGTGGGTGTGACTGTTAGTATATGGTTGGTACTCAATGCTGTAAAACTGTACCACACATCATCGTCGGCAGTTCCTGAACAACCTGGATACGATTCTGTTGCACCAACTGTTGTTCCTGTTGCTGTGACAACACAATTGGTAGATGAATTGACACTCAAATTAGTTGCATTACTGCATTCATCATTAAAAAGAACCGGAGTGGAGCAATTTAAACTGAAATTGACGCTTTCACCTGTTGTGATTTCAGTGTCAAGCATAATGTAGTAAGCAACTCCAGCAGTAAGTATGAATGAATTGCTTGTTGCAAATCCATTTAAATTTCCAACACAAATCCAGTTATTGCCATTGCATCCATTGGAAACGGGTTTGAATTGATAACTGATACTACTTAATGAATTATTTTGTTGAATAGAGTAGTTTCCCGTTACAGTTGGAGTGTAAGTGTAGATTTTTTCGTTACCCAATGCCGAAATACCACAAACTTGAGTATCGTACATTCCGATTCCAGATGTGATTGTCGCTGTTTGCGCTGTACCACAACTAGCAAGCGCAGTAGTAGAGTTACAAGGGTTTAGAGCTGCTGTGATACACAATTCATCAATGGTCATACTCGAGCCACCGCCAACATTACACACTTTTAGGTAATAGATTCCGTTGGCTAAAGTAATATCGATGATTTCAGTTTGGGAGGAATTGGCTGCAGTATCGTCATCAGCACAAGCAATTTGGGACAAACCGGTACATGCTGCTGTAGATGACATCAATTGCAAATACAAATCCCTATCTACAGAGTCGGCTGTGATGGTTACATTAAGTGGTCCACCTGTAACGGTAAAAGTATACCATCGTTCATGCCTAAAACTCACTGTTCCACAAGATGCGTTGAGGTTGGGGGCATTTTGTGTTCCGTCGTTGACAATGGCTGTTGTGATGCAAGTTCCATTAATGGTTATTGGTGTTGCAGTGGCACACGTAGTTCCTTGCGCAATCGTCTTTCCTGAGAAAAGCAATGCAGCAAAGATCAACAATAGGTTCAGTTTTTGGGGCAGAAGCTGTTGTTGTAAAGTTCTATTCATGAAGAACTGGTTTGGTTGGTTAGATACCTAAAACAGTTGATGAAATAAAAACCCTACTTGATTTTTTAGTTTTTTTTAAGAAATGTTTTTTGTTAAAAAAACAGGTTTTGAAAGTAGGTTTGTGACTTATTTGACATAAAAAAAACACTAACAAAGCTGTTAGTGTTTTTCTGTTTTCTATTTCTGTAAACTGCGACTGTGACTGTCTATTAATCCTCCAATAGTACTTCCAAAATACTTATCGCCGCATCGCTGATTTTAGTTCCAGGTCCGAAAACGGCAACCGCTCCTGAGTCAAATAAAAATTGGTAGTCTTGTGCAGGAATTACGCCACCAACAATCACCATTATGTCTTCACGACCGTACTTTCGGAGTTCTTCGATGACTTGTGGAACCAGCGTTTTGTGTCCGGCAGCCAAGGAAGAAACGCCCAGAATATGAACGTCGTTTTCTACGGCTTGTTTGGCGGCTTCTTGAGGTGTTTGGAACAGTGGACCAATATCGACGTCAAAACCAACATCAGCATAACCCGTTGCAACTACTTTGGCACCGCGATCGTGACCGTCTTGTCCCATTTTAGCAATCATAATGCGTGGGCGACGTCCTTCTTTTTTAGCGAAGGCATCGGCCAATTGTTTAGCTTTTTCAAAGCTTTCGTCGTTTTTAATTTCTTTACTGTACACGCCGCTGAAAGATCTAATTTGTGCTTTATAGCGTCCGAAAACGGCTTCGAGTGCATCACTGATTTCTCCTAGTGTGGCTCGGTTTCGGGCTGCTTCTACGGCTAAAGATAGTAAATTTTCGTTTTGGTTTTTCGCGCAATCGGTCAATTTTGCCAAACATTCGGTTACTTTAGCGTTATCTCGAGTAGCTTTGATTTGATTCAACCGTTCAATTTGTTGTTTACGAACCATATCGTTGTCTACATCTAAAATTTGTAATGGATCTTCTTTTTCCAAACGGAATTTATTGACACCAACAATAATATCCTGTGCACTGTCGATACGTGCTTGTTTGCGAGCTGCGGCTTCTTCAATGCGTAATTTTGGAATTCCCGATTCGATGGCTTTCGTCATTCCACCTAAAGATTCTACTTCCTCAATCAAAGCCCATGCTTTTTCAGCTATTTCATTGGTTAAACTTTCCACATAATAACTTCCTGCCCAAGGATCAACCGTTTTGCAAATTTTGGTTTCTTCTTGAAGGAAAATTTGTGTATTTCGAGCAATTCGAGCCGAGAAATCGGTTGGTAATGCAATGGCTTCATCTAAGGCATTGGTGTGTAACGATTGCGTTCCTCCAAAAGCTGCTGCTGCTGCTTCAATACACGTTCTAGCCACATTATTAAAAGGATCTTGCTCGGTTAAACTCCAACCTGAGGTTTGACAATGCGTGCGTAATGCCAATGATTTTTCGTCTTGTGGATTGAATTGTTTCAGCAATTTTGCCCACAACATTCTACCGGCACGCATTTTGGCAATTTCCATAAAATGGTTCATTCCGATGGCCCAGAAAAAGGAAAGGCGAGGAGCGAAGTCGTCGATTTTCATTCCGGCTGCCAAACCTGTTCTGATGTATTCTAAACCGTCGGCTAAAGTGTAGGCTAATTCAATATCGGCGGTTGCTCCCGCTTCTTGCATGTGGTAACCCGAAATGGAAATCGAGTTGAATTTGGGCATTTTTTTGCTGGTGAATTCGAAGATATCAGCAATGATTTTCATCGAAGGCGTTGGTGGATAAATGTACGTATTACGCACCATGAATTCTTTTAGAATATCATTTTGAATGGTTCCCGAAAGTTGTTCCATACTTACACCTTGTTCTTCAGCAGCGACGATGTAAAACGCCATAATAGGCAAAACGGCACCGTTCATGGTCATGGAAACCGACATTTCACCCAGTGGAATTTGATCGAAAAGGATTTTCATATCTTCTACCGAGTCGATGGCAACACCTGCTTTTCCTACATCTCCAAAAACACGTTCGTGATCGGAGTCGTAACCGCGGTGTGTCGCTAAATCGAAGGCTACCGAAAGTCCTTTTTGTCCAGCAGCCAAATTTCTACGATAGAAAGCATTACTTTCTTCAGCAGTTGAAAATCCGGCGTACTGACGAATCGTCCACGGACGACGCACGTACATGGTTGCGTAAGGTCCGCGCAGATTAGGAGCAAAACCAGCACCAAAACCAAGATGTTCGAGGTTTTCGATGTCTTGTTTGAAGTAAGAGTTTTTAACCAGAATGTCTTCAGCGGTTTTAAAGGTTTCTGTATTCAAAACTTCTAACTTCCGACTTCCAACTTCTAACTTTATGTGTTGTATGTTCTTTCTCACTTTTTAAGTGTTTTATTTTTTGATAATTAATTTGCTATTATAACTGGATTTATTGGTAACAACAGTTATGATGTAAATACCGCTGCTCAGATTAGATATGTCAAAATTTGAATCGCTTTTTTGTATAAGGTCTATTTTTTTTCCAAATAAATCAAATAGTTTTAAACTGATGATTGCTTCATCATTATTAACTTTAACACTAAAGTTATTTTTTGCTGGATTAGGGTAAACTATGATTTTATTTATAGTTTCACTGCTAAAATCAGGAGTGTTTAGTGTCATGTCAAATTCAGAAGAATAAAGTTCAGTACCAGAATATTGCTTGGCTGCTGGAAATAGTAATTTACCATTAAATTCATAAAAATCAGTATATATATAATATCCAATTTCACCAAAATTTTCAGAGTTTACTATGTCAGCTGTCAGGTAATTGTCAGCATTTGTTGAATTACCATTGACATAATAAATTTCATTATTTTGACTGTCTTTTTTAAATATTAAATTATCTTGGTAACAAGTGTCGCAATCAATGAAGAATTCAGGTGTCTCCAAAGGTATCGCTCCTAACTGCACTGTACCTGGGGTAGTTCCATCTGTTCTCCATAGCTCTTTAGAGGTATATGAACCTTGTTCTCCAACACCAAAATAAACATAATTTCCACATGAAGTCAATGTGTTAAATGTATAGAAGTCAGTAAAATTTTCTATCAGAGCTACTGTACCATTAAGCGTTCCATCTGATTTTACAAGAGTTGTTCCATTATTACCATATGCAGTAAAATAGAGATTATTATTATGGATTAAATTCTTTTTAAATTGTACAATACCAGTTATGTTAGTTTCATATAGAAGGGTAGTTCCAGTTTGTGTCCCATCGGATGACCATATACTATTATTTCCATAAGATGAATTATTAGTGTTAGTTTTAAAAAAGATTTTATCATTACTTGCATTAATGACTACTCTTCCATTGTCATAAACTCCACTAGCAGGTATATTAATAACTTTTGTTGTCCCATTTTGTGTCCCATCTGTTCTCCATATCGAACTATCAGTACCATCATTGGCTGCAAAATATAGATATCCATTTAAAACGGCATAGCACTTTTCATTTAAAGTATTCGGCTCATTATAATAAATATTTGATTGATTACCAAATGCATGACCGTTTCCGGGATTAATATCTTTTAACATATATGTTCCCGTTTCTGTTCCATCACTACGCCATAATTCCTCTCCATGAACCCCATCATCAGCTTTAAAATAAAATATACCATTAAATTCCATGAATAACGGATATTCAGAAATACTGTTGCCAAGACCAACTTTTATGTCCTTTACCATAGTAGTGTTGGCTTCTGTACCATCAGTTTTCCATATTTCAGCTCCAAAATTTGGAGTGATAGCCCTAAAAAACACATAGTTTCCTGCTTTTGTATATGATGCAGATCTAAAACCAGCGCTAGTAAAAAAAGGACTACTGTTACCTGGATTAATATCTTTTATAGGTTGCGTTCCAATAATTGTCCCATCAGTAATGAATGGTTCATTGCCGTTGCCATTATTTCCAGTAAAAATTAGTTTATTTCCTAATTCTGCAACATCATAGAAATCAGTCATACCAGAAAAACGATGGTATATATCTTTAAAAACAGTTGTATTGGCTGTTGTTCCATCGGTTGACCATAACTCAATCCCATTGGCACTGTTATATCCAGCAGCGAAAAAGACGAGGTTGTTAAATTCAACAAAACTAAAATTAGTGTTTGAATATAGTGTCAGATTTGTATCTTTTAATTCAAAGGTACCACTAGTGGTTCCATCACTTTTCCAGACAGTATTATAATCACGATCGTCACCTCTAGCTGAAAAAACTAAATAGTTACTTGTAGCAGTTAGCTCTGTTATAAAACTGCCAGTTGTACCTGTACGAATGTCTTTTACCAATTCGGTCCCAACTGTTGTTCCGTCAGTACCCCATAACTCTACACCAGTAGTTGCTGTATTGGCATCAAAATAAATTTTATTATTATATACGGCAAATTGTGTAGTAGACGAAACTCCACTATTAACTCCACTATAAATATCTTTCAAAAGTGTTGTTCCAGCAACTGTTTCATCGCATTTCCATAACTCAGTTCCATTTGTTGATATCACTTCGAATATGAAATAACTTGATGTTGAAGCTCCAATAAGACCGTAATTTGAATTATTTGCGCCAGGAATAATGTCCTTAAAAAGTACTGTCCCATTGCTTGTTCCGTCACTTTTCCATAGTTCATATCCAGTAGAATTACTGTCTGAGGCATAAAAATAAAAACTATTGTTCATTTTGATGAAACCACCTTGAGCGATACCTCCGTTAGCACCAGGATAAATGTCTTTAAAAAGAGTCGTACCATTGTCAGTTCCATCACTAATCCATAATTCATTTCCATTAGTACCGTTGTTTGCTGTAAAGAATAAATTACCGTTAAAAATAAAAAAGTTTCCAGGATTACTTCCTATAACACCATTATAAATATCTTTAAAAAGAGTTGTACCATTAGGAGTTCCATCACTTACCCACAACTCACGTCCTACAGTAGTATCATATGCAGCAAAAAAGAGGTTTCCATTGTAATAAGTGAGGCTATTAATTAAGCTTGGTCCTCCATAATTTCCTATATGTTTTATTAAATAAGTTCCACTCTCTGTTCCATCACTTCTCCACAATTCAATTCCTAATGAAGAAGGACTTGTTGTAAAATATAAAATATCACCTACAGTTAAAAAAATAGAATTGTAGTCAATTCCGTCACCACCCGAAGAGATATTTTTTACCATGTAGGTATTATTTGTCAACATGTCATGAACCCACAATTCTTCATAATCAATTCCATTATCAGCAGAGAAATAAATTTTAGTATTTCCCTTAGTTATATTTTGAGGGCTACTGTCTCCTACATAATTTAACTCAATTTCTGTTACATCTATTGTTTGTGAATTGCAAATAAATCCCAAAAGGATTACAATAAGTAATGGTATCTTTTTCATAATAAAGTTTGTTGCTATTTTTTATTCTAGTTTTTCAGATGCTATTCGTTCTTGTTCTACTTTTTCGGCCAATCGTTTTTCGATGATAGGAGTGATTAAGGTTTTACGCGGATTTTGTTTTACAAAAGGATACAATTCCAAATCGTGTTTCATTTTGTCGTTTTTGTTTGGGTATTTGTTGGTTCCGAGTAATACTTCTTTACCTGAATCAAAAAGTTCTTGTTCTTTGGCTGCGCTTTCGCTTATTTTACGTTGGATGTTGCCTTCGATTAATTGCGTGATGAATCCGCCGTTGGCTTCAATGTCTTTGAACAATAAAAGCGCTTTTTCGGCTAATTGTTCGGTTAGGCTTTCGATGTAATAAGCACCGTCGGCCGGATTATTGACTTTATCAAAATAACTCTCGTGTTTCAAAACCAACAATTGATTGCGTGCAATTCGGTCGCCAAATTCGTTGTCTTTGTGGTACAAACTATCGTAAGGCAAATTGGCGATAGCATCAGCTCCACCTAAAATGGCACTCATGCATTCGGTTGTGGTGCGGAGCATGTTGACGTTGTAATCGTAAAGAGTTTTGTTGCGCTTGGTAGGTGTAGCAATGATATGACAGTCAAAATTGTGATTGTATTCTTTGGCTAAAGTGTTGAATAATAATCTTAAAGCACGTAGTTTGGCAATTTCAAAAAAGTAATTGGTTCCTACTGCGACTTCAATGGTTATGGGCGAATTAATGCTTGAAATACGATTAAAGTATTCGTTGACATGCGCCAAAGTGTAAGCAAGTTCTTGTACTTTATTGGCGCCAGCGTTTTGGTAGATACCAGAGGATATTTTTAAAAATGAAACTGATTTTGATGCAATAGAGTTCAGTTTTTCAAAATCGGAGTCGAGATTTTCAAACCAGTTGCCGTCGCTGCACAATTGTCCGATTGGATCGATTTGGAGGATGAAATTTGCCTTGTTTTTGTTGCTAAAATCATTCAGATGGTTTACGAAATCGATTGAAAGAAACGGCAAATGGAAGTAATACGTGGTACTTTCCAAAGGAAGGTCTTTCATCAATTCTTCAATAGATACCTCCTTATTTTCGATGGTAAAACGAATGCTTTCGGCGCCGCGTTGTAATGTGTCTAAAGCGCGTTCGTTTGATTTTTTGACGTCGTGTACAAAGATGTTTTGCACGATGCTAAAAGCCGTTTCAGATACGTTAGAACCTAAGTTAGCTTTGTCTTCGTCGTTGTGGTAAAAAGGTTTGACTTTAATGCCTTCTGGACTTTCCCAAACTAGGGTTTCGTTGTAGTCGGCGCCTTTGAGTTCGTACTGAATCTGTTGTTTCCATTGTTTGGAAGAAACGGGTTCAAATTCTGGGAATAAGTTGTTGTTTTCCACGGTGTTTTGGTTTTTGTTTTTAGAAGAAAGATCGCTTTGCTGTTAGACCGCTTCGCTGTAAGATCGCTTCGCTGCAAGACTGCTTCGCTGTGAGATCGCTTTGCTGAAAGACCGCTTTGCTGAAAGATTGCTTCGTTGAAAGAATAAGAAAATTGTGTCTTGCTTCTTGCAGCGCAGCGGTCTTTCTTCTTTATTCATTCATGCCTCTTACAAACTACTACAAGTTCTAAACTAGCCCCGATAGAAGCAAGTATCCTGACATTGCGTTACCGAGAGTTTCTAAATTATTACTTTTTTCTCGCAATGGCAGATACTGCGGATAGCGGGACAATTGGTCTAAAGAACGTACAACGAGTGCTACTGTAAATCGGCAATTGAATCTTTTTTGCGCAATTCGTCTTCTTCGTATTCGATGATGTAGATGTCTTCGCTGTCGCGTTTCATATAGTATTTTTCGCGGGCGTAGTGCTCAACATGATCGAGGTTTTGTAATTTTTTTATGTTTTGATTGTCTTTTTTGATTTCGTCTTGATAGTATTTTTTATTGGCTTCGAGTTCGTCGATTTGTTTATTCAAATCCTGATGAAGCAAGTAGGAAGTATTGTCTAAGAACAGCATCCAAATGATGAAAAAAACCAGCACAATAACGTATCGGTTGCTCAAGAATTTGAGGAACGGATATTGGGTGAAAAAGTTATTGAGCGGATTGGTCATTTTTTAGGCAATTCTTTGGTTGATTACGGCGCGTACTACATCGATGGCCACGGTATTGTATTTGTCGTTTGGAATGATGATGTCGGCAAATTCTTTGGTCGGTTCGATGAATTGTTGGTGCATCGGTTTTAGCGTGTTTTGATAGCGATTCAACACTTCTTCCATGTCGCGACCGCGTTCGGCAATATCGCGTTTTAAGCGTCGGATTAGGCGTTCATCGGAGTCAGCGTGAACGTAGATTTTAACGTCAAACATATCGCGAAGTTCAGCATTGGCAAGGATTAAAATTCCTTCTACAATCATTACTTTTCGCGGATGCGTGTGAATGGTATCGTCGGTTCGGTTGTGCGTTACAAACGAATACACGGGTTGGTCAATGGCTTTGCCGTTTTTTAAATCTTTCAGATGTTGAACGAGTAGTTCGAAGTCGATGGCACGTGGATGATCGAAGTTGATTTTGCTTCGTTCATCGTAGGACAAACCTGGATTGGCTTTGTAATAAGAGTCTTGTGAAATGATTCCTACTTCGGTTTCGGGTAATTCGTTCATGATTTGGTGCACAACGGTTGTTTTTCCTGAACCTGTTCCACCGGCAATTCCAATAATGAGCATAGTGTGTTGTTTGTAATTATGAGTGACAAAAATAGTAATTCTAATTCGAACTTTTTATGATAAAAAACAGTTTTATGGCGGTTTTCGGTTATTTTTTTAGGTCTTTGGCCAAACCGACACTGAAGTATAAAATGGTGATTCCAGCCACAATAATGCAAAGCCACATGAACCACGGTTGTTGCCAAAACGACGGTTGTTCGCTTACTTTTTTATCGCTGGTTTCTTGTTCGGTATTGGTCATTTTAATTTCACCTGCCACGTTTTTGATTTCATTTTCAAAATGAGCCAAATCGTAGGATGGAGCGAATAGTTTTTCATCTCCAGTGACAACAGTATATTCTTCATCTGGATTCAATTCGGCTAATAGAAACATTGGTTTTTGGTAGAGTTGAATCGATTCGATGTCGAGTGGCGCATTGTCGCCGTTGGCAATTTCGATGTACAATTCGCTGATTTTACCTGGAACAATATCAAATTCATCAGGACCTTTTGAGGAAAGAGTGAATTGCGCAATTGTTTCTTGATTAGTTATGGTTGAATTAGTTACTTTTTTGGTTTCTAAAGTGTAAATAGTAACCTCTCGATTGAACAAGGTAGGTTGTTTGACTTTAATCTTTATTTTTTCAATGCTTTGCGGCTGATTTAACACCACTTGATGCACCGTTTTCTTTTCTTTTGGCGATTGAGTGACAAAGCGATTTTTGGGTTGGATTTCTTCCCATTGATTCAGTTGAAAACTAGAATTGGTTGTGCCAATTTGAAGAACATTAACCGGTAGTGTTTTGGTGTCGTCAAAATCAATTTTGAGGAATTTATATTCGCACAAAGGGAAATCAATAGTTTGTGTCACTTGAGTCGAATTAGGATCATTCATATCAAATAATTCGATGCTATTGGCAATTCCGAACCATTGTTTTTGGTCGTTACTACCGCTAATGCTGATTTTTTTATTGGCGTCAGAATTGGCAATAATTAAAGTAAGTTCACTAATTTTTGGCTTCGGATTTTCAACAATAATTGACGAGGTTTTTTTAGCAACACTGCTTTTAGAAAGTATCGAAAAAGCTTCAAATTGATTGGTTTTTGTTTGTTGAGGTTGAATTTCGACTACATACGGAACTTCGTTTTTCTTGCTGTCGAAAATACGCAAATCACCCAAATTGATTTTGGAAGCCGAGCGAATTTCAGGTGAAACCCGAATGCGGTAGAAATTCTTTTCACCGACTTTTTCAAGTTGAGCTTTGGTTTGTTGTGCAAACGATAATTGCGTCAGCACAATCAGAAATAACAAACTATATCGTATCATTTTTTTCTTCTTTTTCAGTAGGTTTGGCATCATCTAAAACCAATACTTTGATTTTTTGGTATACGAATGAAATAATCAAAATGAGTATTCCCAATAAGATGAATGCGATTATTTTTCCGGTTTCAGAGGCATTCCGAATGTCGTACAAGAATAATTTCACTATGGTCAATCCCAATAAGGCAAGTGCGATGATTCGGACTTTTTTGTTCTGTTTTTTGATTCCGTAAATCAAAAACGCAAACGCAATAATTCCCCAAAGAATCGGATAGCCTGTGCGAACTACTAAATTTCTAACGGTTTCAGTGTTTTTGTAGGCAAGTACATCTTTTGCATTGGTGATGTCTTTGTAGTTTTGGTACGATTGACTTGACATCGCTTCATTTTGTGTTATTGGCGAAAGCGAAATCACTTCACTGTGCAGCATCAATTCGGTACTTGCCAAATAAATGATGAAAAAGGCCACAATCCACAACATGGATTTACTACTGAAGAATTCAAAAATCACGTTCTCTTTATTCATTTTATAGATTTGATAGCCAAAATAAATTACTATGGCTAATGATAAATAGTGCAGCCAAAATGATACTCTGTAGTGAACTACCGAATTTAGGTATTCGTAATTTTCGCTGAAAGGCGTATTTGAAAACCAAAATGTGAACAGAAAAATATTGAATAATCCAATGATGACAGCAATTTTATGATTGGTGACTTCGTTTGATTTAACAAGGAAATAAAACAGCACGCCACAAAATGTCAAATGATATAAAATAGTGAATCCGAAAGGAGAATCACTTCCGTATAAATTAGCCGTTGACTGATAGGAAACTTCAAACAATCCAACAAAATAGCCCACTACAATAGCAGTAATTTTGATGATTTTATCGTACACTTTTGGGTCCAATGTGCCACCCCACAACTCTGAAATTTCAGTTTCATTTTTAAGTAAATGACGGATGCCAACCAATGATAAAACAGCTACAATTCCGGTAATGAAAAACTTATTGAAAACAATCCAATACGTTTGTCCGTAGGCATAACTGTTTTTCCAATCAAGTAGTAAACTGATCAGCATCAAACCCGTTACGACCACCGATGCAAATTTGTAACTGCTGATGTTGGATTTTTGGGACAACCACAATAGTAAAACTGCTTCTGCTGACCAAAATAAAGTGATGTAATTGCCTTCAAACTGAACCGGAATGGCCAAGGTAATGAACGTTAAAGTCAAACCAATGAGCAAATACGCAGCGGTTTTGTCGAGGTGGAATTTTTTGGACAAAATGGCCGCATAACCAAAATTTAAAATCCCTAATAAAGTGGTGAATACTCCTTTAAATTCAGAATGATAATTCGACAAAATCACCATTCCAGCAGCGTAAAATAGGAGGGTATTGCTGACCAAAATTGAAAGTTCAATTGTAGTAAACGAACCTTTGTTTCGAACGTTGTTGATGATGTTCATAGCGATGAAAACCAAGTAAAACGCAAATCCAAACAGCAAAGCACCAAGGTAATGTGGTTTCAGAATGTAAACATCGGTAACCAACCAAGAACAGTACAGTACAACAGTAAAAACAAAAGCCAAAATATTCAGGATGTTCCACTTTTTGAAGTAAGCAATCGCCAGAATTCCAAGGTCGAGAATTAGAATATAAGTGAATAAAACGATGTAATTTCCTTCGCCTGTGCTGACCATAAACGGAACAGCAAATCCGCCAATGAGTGATAAAATTGCAAGTTCTTTTCTATTGTACGATAATGAAATGAAACAACTGAATCCGGTGATTAACACCATAATAATGAATGCAGTGGTCTGTCCGAAGAGCTTGTAATCGTGAAAGGCAATTCCGATGGTGAAGTAAAAAATAGCAATCGCGCCTGCGACAAAAACCGAACTAAATGCGGCGAATTTATCACGCAATTTGTGTGCTATTCCCAACACTAATGCTCCCGAAAGTATTCCGAGTCCAACGCGTGCCGGTTCACTAATCCAACCTTTATCAATCGAATATTTCACAAAATAACTGATTCCCAAAACCAAAATCAGAACACCAATTTTGTTGATGAGGTTTTCACCGATGAATTTCTCCAAATCAGGATTTTTCTCTTTGAAATTTTCCCACCACGATTTTTGTGGAACGTAAGGTTGTGGTTCAGGTCGAGGTTGTTGCGGTTGATCCATAGAGTAGACCACTTTTTCTTCTGCTTTCTCGATTGGTTTGGATACCGGAATTTCAACAACAGGTTTGAATTCTTCTCCAATTTCTATGACAGGGACATTCGGTTTTTCGGTTTTTATTTCAGGTTTCGGAACAGCATCAGGCGATTTTGAATCGGAAGAAACTGTGTTTTTCAACTTATTGACTTTCCGATTCAAAGCGGTAAGTTGGTCTTCCATGTTCCGTAATTTGGAACTCAAAGAGTTGTTGGTAACGACTAAATATATGAATAGAATTACTAGTAAAAGAATTTCCATAAGCGGTTTGAATAGTTTAGTTGGTAAATATAACGCATTTTCTTGAACTAAAATTGCTCAAAAACACCCAACCCAAAGAGTGCAAAATCATATTTAACGGGATCGTTTTTGTCTAATAATCGTAGTTGAGTGTCGAGTTCAGCCAAGGCTTTCCCATCGTTTTGTTTGCGAACAAGTAAACCCAATTTTCGAGCAACATTGCCTGAATGTACATCAAGCGGACACGATAGCGCAGCAGGTGAAATACTTTTCCAAATACCAAAATCAACGCCTTTGTTGTCGTTGCGCACCATCCAACGCAAGAACATGTTGATGCGTTTGGCTGCCGAATTGTTCATCGGGTCGGAAATGTGTTTTTGGGTTCGGCTTTGATGTTCGATTTCAAAAAATAACTTCTTAAATTCGGAGATGCTTTTTTGCATGGAATCATTTTCTTGGTTTTGAGCGAAAACAGTTTCCAATCCGCCATGGTTTTGATAAATATGTTGCAGACCTTTTACAAATCCGACCAAATCCAAGCCATTGAACGTGCGATGAACAAAATTCTCTAGCGATTCCAAATGATGTTCTTGGTGACTCATTATAAAATCGTAAGGTGAATTCCCCATCAAATCCATCATTTTTTGAGCGTTTTTAATGATCATTTTGCGGTTTCCCCAAGCGATGGTAGCCGAGAGAAATCCAGCTATTTCAATGTCTTCTTTTAATGAAAAGGAATGCGGAATCTGAATGGGATCGCTTTCGATAAATTTCGGATTGTTGTACAAATCTACTTTTTCATCGAGAAACGATTGAAGTTCGTTTTTAGTCATTGGGTAACCATTTTTTGGAATAAAATCCGTCTTTTAATTGAGTCGTTCGCAATTGCGGTACGTAATGAAAACGAGCGCCAAAATAATCAATTTGACGCACATTCACACACGGTAATTTTCCGTTGCCATTGGCCCAAAAGAAGACATAGTTTTCAGGTGAAAAGTAAGTGAGATTGCCATTTTTCACCGCATGAAAAGTGGTTTTTAATTTTGAATTGTGGTGCGGAAAAACGGTATTTCTTTTGGAGAATTTACTGTTGTCCATTATCAGTTGATTTTGAGTTAAATAGCTGTATTTGATAGGGAAGAAGAGCATGATGCAAACCAGAATTAGACTCAGATACAATCCGAAATGGATGAGTCGTTTCTTTTTCACAATAACAGTTGCTATTAAAAACCCGAAAAACAAATTAAAATGGATGAAGAATCGAAATTGAGGTGAAGTTGTAATTAAAACAATCAATTGTACTACCATTAGAACATACACGATCCAAAAAGCGCGTTGGTTGAACCATTTTTTGATGAAAAAAGGAAGCACTCCAATCATCACCACACTCAACACATTAAACCAACCGCTGATTTTATCCATCGAAATCCATCGGAAGCATTTTTCAGTAAATGAAAGCGAATGAAATTCCTCTTTGCTCAAGAAAAATCGATACAATCGCTGTTGATTGAAGTGGTAATCGGCTAACTCTATTGGAACTCTAAAATCGTAATTATGGAATGCTAAACTGGTTGTAGGAAATAATGGGTAACCTGTTAGGATGGTGTTTTTGGTTACGAAAAGCCCTAAAACCAAGAAACTCAATGTGAAACTTGGGAATAAATGAGAAGCTAATTTTTTATAGTTTACGACTAGTAAAATCAAAGGTAAAAGAAACATCAAAAACGAGGTTGGCTTGCAGTAAAACAGAAACAATACCAATACGACTATGGTTTTGAAAGATTCAGCAGAAATGGTAGTGTAATTTTCGATGAAATAGAAGAGAATAATAAAACTTACAACATACACCACGATGTCAGGCGATGGTGCGCTAATGAATTGAAAAAGCAAAACATTGGCCACTGGAAGCAATCCAATAATCAGATACAATTTATGGGTAGTTGTAAAATACGAATTGAGTTTTTGAACGGCAAATAGGTTTCCAAGAAGTAGGCAAAATCCGCTTAAATCATTGAAATTAGTATATAAGAAAGAGAAATTAAATGCACTTTGAGTAATATGCCAACCACTCGTTTGTCCGAAGAAAATATGTAAATTGGCTAAACCTTGTACAAAGCCGTACTCGTTTAACCATTTGATTGTTTGAATGTAATAGGTTTCGTTGTCGATAATGAACGGAACGGAAGCACATTGCGCCAAGATTAATAGAAAAACAAGTACTAAGTAGAGTTGCAAACTTTTTGATAATCTCAAAAAATCAGCGGTAAATGATTGATATACAGTATTTATTTCGGATTTAAATTTCAAATAAAGTAGTACGTTAACAACCAATAAAAAGAGGTGAAATTCCCAATGAATGCGGCCAAATACAGCCCAAAAACTGGCTAGAATAGTTGTTAAAAACAATCCTTTGAAAACCGTTATTACAATGTCATTGCTTGAATTTCTGGTAATTTGATTCAAGCCAACGCCCAAATTGACTGTGGTTGCAAGTATATAAATCCATGAAAGGAAAATCAGTAGCATACTATAAATTTCATCAAAGTTATTAAAAAAAGGCAATGTAGAGGTAAATAAGTTTTTTGATTTTAACAATTGTTTAATTGAAATGCTACTTTAGCTAAGATATGATTATTAAGAATGTTAATAAATTAAACATATTATTATAAAGTTAACAAAAAAACATTAAATTTATAACATCAAATTGGGGAGGAATACCTACAGAATACTTGTAATATGAGTGATATTAACAAGAACTTACTATACAATAACTTACATTTTGACTTATTGCTTAGGCTTTATAAGTCATCAAGTTATGATTTTTCTTCTTTGGAAAGCATCTATGAATTATTTACAGCCATTGCATGTGAAGGTTTGGATATAGATCGCGCAAGTTATTGGCGTATTGAAGGCGAACAATTAGTTTGTATTGATTTGTACGATCGAACTCAAAATGCCCATTTTAAAAATGATGTACTCAATTCGAATGAATTACCCGTTTATTTCTCCGCTTTAAAAGAAGGAATTGCCATTGTAGCGGATCACGTTTTGACCAACAAATACACTCAGGAATTGAAAGAAAATTACTTAATTCCGCTTGGCATTACTGATATGCTCGATATTCCGATTCGGGAAAACGGAAAGTTAGTAGGTGTTTTTTGCTGCGAACATCGGGATGATCCTAGAAAATGGTCGGAAACTGATTTGGGATTTGCGCGTTCGCTGTGTGATATTTTGGTGATAAAAATTCACCGATTCAAATGCCACCAACTCGAAAAAGTACTCATCGAAAACGAACGAAAATTAAGCCTAATTACTGACAATTCGAACGATGGTTTTTTGGTAGTTGAAAATCGATTCGTGTCTTACATTTCACCATCGTATTGCAAATTATTAGGATTTACTCAAGAAGAAGTGTATCAAATGGAAATGGGTGACATTTTCAATTATTTTCACAAAGACGATGCGCAACGAGTTCGAGAATTGATCTATTCCAATTTACTCAAAAGAGTCAAGTATTTTAGCTACGAATTTCGTTTCAAAGGAAAAAACGGCAAATACCATTGGCGCGAAGATTCGGCGAGTGTGATGTACGATGAAAATGGAAGTTACACCAAATATATAGTCGTTTCTCGAGATATTTCAGCACTTAAAAAAGCCGATGAAAAAGTAAAACGCTTGTATTCGTTATCCAAACGATTGAACGAAAAGTTACTCGATTTTACCCA
Source organism: Flavobacterium sp. (assembly GCF_035299245.1). Taxonomy (GTDB): domain Bacteria; phylum Bacteroidota; class Bacteroidia; order Flavobacteriales; family Flavobacteriaceae; genus Flavobacterium. Next base: position 149,591 of record NZ_DATGWY010000010.1, read on the forward strand.
CATCATCTCCCATAATATTCGCTCAAACACCAGTAATATGTCGATGATTATTGATTTGATCGATGCTTCCACCGACGAAAAAGAAAAAGCAGAATACTTCGAATTGTTAAAAATCAGTAATAACAAATTATCCGAAACCATATTTCACCTGAATGAAACCATCAAAATTCGAATGGAAAACGAAAGTGATAAAGTTAAAATCAACGTCAAATCGTTTGTTGAAAACGCTTTAATCAGTATGAATGGTGTCATCAAAAACGAAAAAGTATCCATCGATATTGCTATTCCAGATGATCTAGAAATCACAACTATTCCGTCGTATTTTGACAGTATTATTCTGAATTTACTCACCAATGCCATCAAATACAAATCACCCAAACGAAGTCCGAAAATTGCAATTAAAGCAGAAAAAATCAGCAATAAATTACAGTTGACTTTTACGGATAACGGAATCGGGATTGACTTAGCCAAGAATAAAAACAAAATTTTTGGTATGTATAAAACCTTTCACAACAATCCGGATGCAACTGGACTCGGACTTTTTATGACTAAAAATCACATCGAAGTTTTGGGCGGAACCATTGGTGTTGAAAGCGAAGTAGACATAGGTACCACTTTTAAAATACAATTAGGATGAAACAGCACTACTCAACCTTTATTATTGACGATGATCCTATTTTTGTTTTATTATTCAAAAAAATCATCGAAAAATCAGAACGGTTCAATCGCGTGCAAAATTTTCCAGACGGACAATATGCAATGGATGAATTAATCAAAATGAACGAGCAAGGCAACGGAATGCCCGATATTATTTTTTTGGATTTGAACATGCCCAATATTGACGGTTGGCAGTTTTTAGACGCCATACAAAAACAGTCGTTCATCAATAAATTGAACATTTATATTGTAAGTTCGTCAATTGATAATCACGAAATAGAACGAGCCAAACAATACAAATGCGTTAAGAATTTCATTTCAAAACCGATTTCGCTCGATTTCTTTGAAGAATACGATTTGTGGAATTAACTGCTAATCAAACCATCTACCATCACCAACTTGCGGTCGGCCATGTTGGCTAAATCTTGATTGTGCGTTACAATTACAAATGTTTGTCCAAACTCTTCTCTTAGTTTAAAAAACAAATGATGCAAATTTTCGGCCGAAGCAGTATCTAAATTTCCCGAAGGTTCATCGGCAAAAATTACAGCTGGTTTATTAATCAAAGCTCTTGCCACAGCCACACGTTGTTGTTCTCCACCCGAAAGTTCGCTTGGTTTGTGATCCATTCGATGTTCTAAACCTAAGTAGCTTAATAATCGTTTGGCTTCAATTTCAGTCGCTTTTTTGTCTTTTTTTCCAATAAAAGCGGGAATGCACACATTTTCTAAAGCAGTAAATTCAGGCAATAAATTGTGGAATTGAAAAATAAAACCCAAGTGTTGATTTCGAAAAGTAGATAAACTTTTATCGTTCATCTGAATGACATTTTGACCGTTAATCTGTAATGAAGTTCCGTTTTCAACAGAAGGATTGTCTAACGTTCCTAAGATTTGAAGTAAGGTAGTTTTTCCGGCTCCAGAAGCACCCACAATCGACACAATTTCACCTTTTTGAATGTGTAAATCAACTCCTTTTAATACGTGTAATTGGTCGTAATACTTGTGAATGTTTTTCGCCTGAATCATTTCAAAATCTTTTTTACAAAGAAACAAAGTATTTACCAATTTACCCAAGTATCAATTTTTTTTATCGTTGAATAACTTATAAATTAAAGTTAAAGAAAATTTTTTGTTTAATTTATTTGTAAATTTGTTGAACAAAATAATTTAAATCAGCACTGCCATGAACACACTGTTAGAAAAAGAAATTTACGAATTGATTGGCGATAATCATCAAATGACATCGGCCGACACACCTTTACGTCCTGATGCATTTGAGAAATCTGATGCTGATAAAATGACTGCCATCGAACACCATTTTCATCAAATTATGGAAGAAATGGGATTGGACATGACCGACGACAGTTTGAGAGGAACGCCACACCGCGTGGCCAAAATGTTCATCCAAGAAATATTCTCAGGATTGAATCCAGCGAATAAGCCCAAAATATCGGTTTTTGACAACAGCTACCACTATGACAAAATGTTAGTGGAAGCCAACATCAGTTTCAATTCGACTTGCGAACACCATTTTCTACCTATCATCGGGAAAGCACATATTGGTTATGTTTCAAGCGGAAAAGTAATTGGTTTGTCAAAATTAAACCGTATCGTCGATTATTTTTCGCGTCGTCCGCAAGTACAAGAGCGCTTGATCATGCAGATTTTCAACGAACTCAAAACGGTTCTTGAAACGGATAATGTAATTGTAGTGATGGAAGCCACGCATTTATGTGTTTCAAGTCGCGGAATCAAAGACGAGTCGAGCTATACTTCAACCATTCAGTACGGCGGAATTTTCAATGAAAAAGAAAACCGAAACGATTTCTTCAATTTGATTAAACAGGAGAAATAGTTGGGCGTGCCCCAGTTGAACAGTACATTCTTGCTATGAAAAAATTTGGTTAAGTTCAACTGGGTCGCGCTTTCGGCACTCGCTTCCCGATTGCCATCGGGAGAGCTCAAACAATGCCTCAATCGCTCACGCGACCGAGTAGTAAGTTTGGCATTAGTTTTGCATAATCACTTTCAGAATTTTTAATTAGATTGAAAATGACAGAAAATGTGCAAGTGAGTCAACCTCGCGATTTTGCTTCCAACAAAACCAGAGATTTAATTTTAAGTATCATCTTAGATTTGTTTGGTTATGCTACCTATGCCATTCCAATTTTAGGTGAATTTGGCGATATAGTTTGGGCACCAATTGCAGGTTATTTAATGACTCGAATTTATAAAGGTTACGCCGGAAAAATAGGAGGTATTTTTGCTTTTATTGAAGAAGCGATTCCGTTTACCGACTTCATTCCATCATTTACCATCATGTGGGCGTACACGTACCTCTTCAAAAAAGGAAAATAAGTACTAAGCCAATCGGAAACGGTTGGCTTTTTTAGTTGATTCAATTGACTTAAACTACTTCTTATTCACCACAGATTCAAAGATTAGAAACGATATAAAATCTGTGAATCTGAGGCAAAATTTCATAGATTAAGATGCAATTTAACTTTCACCTTTAGTTTTAAACAATTTGTCGAAAAAATCAGCAATAAATCCCAATTTCATACTCCGAAGCATTTTCTTTTCAAACGCCCAAAAGAATTCAAATTGCCCGAATATAAATCCGAAAGTCACCAAAAGAACTTGGTATATAGGGAAGATTAAAATGATGTAAAGTGGCCAATACATCCAACCTGAAGTTTCATTTCGAACAATTCCGAATAACGATAAAACGGGTTTGGACAAATACGCTGCAGTAGAACCTGTTATAGCAAACACCACCAAAATGACAAAAACTTGCCAATTGGATTTGATGTTCCAGCGTTTTTTAAATGTACTCATAATCAATTATTGACTACAAATTTAGTAAATTAAATTCGCGGTACAAATCCACCGAGCCGTTGATTGTATTTGAGTTGGAAATAAACAAAATAATTATAGAGTAAATAGTTTACTTCATAGCCATAATCAATATTCGGATCGTAGTCAATTTGCATCATGTACAAGTCAGAACCAAAATGCATTGGTTGCCTTGCTCGCATGTTCCATTCATATACATACACTTGATTGCGTTGCTCTAAAAATACTTCCGAATAAAATCCGCGTGGTCGTGCCTGACTGTATAAAAAGGTGTTGAAACCAGGATCAATAATGATTACTTCGTATTCTTCTTCTTCGTTGGCAATACGAACAGTATCTGAAACTTTTGTGGGTGTTTCAGGTGCGGCATTCACCACTTTATTGGTTGGTTTACAACTCAATAGTAGGCAAATTAGTACAATGAATGATACACAGTATTTCATAATCAATACTTTCTTCAAAGTTACTAATTTTCAGCAGATTGAGAATCGATTTTATAGAACTTTAACATAAAAAAATCACCTCAATTGAGATGATTTTTATGAAAAATAGTAAAGTACTCATCAAAATTGTTCTGTTGTTAGAATAATTTGATTACTCGGATAACTCACTTCTCCATCGTCTTCAGCAGTAATCATTATTTTTGATGGTTTAAAGGAAGATACCGTTTTAAACGAAGCGTCCAATTTTGATGACATTCTTGACGATGAACTTTCAATCTGCCCCAGGTTTTTGTAATTTCGTTCGCTAGTTTGCAACCAAACTACATACGTTTTTCTTGGCGGATTCAATCGTTCTACTTCGGCCAAATTCTTGATGTCGATTTTTATCGTGTAATTTTCATTGTTGTCTTTATCGATTACAACGTTTCCTCGAGCTGCCGGAACTACCGACGAGTTTAAAAAACTTACTTTTTTAGAACACGATGAGAAAATAAGCATCATGGCAATGATAAAAATAAAAAGTAAGGTGTTTTTATGCGCCTTTTTGATGTTTAGCGTTTTCATTATTTTACATCTTTAGTAACAATGTCTTTAGCGTCATCCCACAGACCATTCGATTTTTTGGTGAAATCGGTGATGACTTCTTCTAATTTTTCCTTGGCTGCATCGGTGTAGCCTTTTCTTTTATTGAGGATTTTTTCTCTGGTTTTCGAACCTTTGTGAGGTGCAAATAATATTCCTAATAATGCTCCAGCGGCTATTCCGCCTAAAACTCCAACTGCGACTCTGTTTGTTTTCATAATCTTATTATTTATTTGTTTTTAAATTTTTCTTCCTTGGATGATTCTAAAAAGCACTGCTACTACTGCAATTACCAATAGTAAATGGATGAGTGAGCTGGCTCCGTAAGCGAAATAGCCTACAGCCCAAAGTACCACTAGAATTACTGCGATTGTGTAAAGTAAATTGTTCATATTGATTATTTTTAAAGTTATTTTTATTCAATTGAAACGAAACTTGTCGCGTTATTTTAGCGTTAAAGAACGTATAAGTTGTTTCATATAATATTCTATTTCCCACTTTTACAAGACTTTAATTGTGTGAGACGAAACCAAAAGCTTGAAAATCAAAAGCTATTCAAAGTTCAAGCTGTATTTCACATCAATAAGCGACTTCGTGTTCGCCTTTTCCTAAAAGCAGTGCGTTTTTATTTTCAATTGGTGTTGGCACAACATCGTCCATAGTCATCCGCGCCATCAAATAACTTACGGTTGATTCTGCACCTTGATTGAGATTGACATTATGACTTTCCAAGCCGTCGTAACTTCCACCAGTACAAGGATTGTATACAATTTGATTCAAATGATTGTTTCCTAAAAACCAGTTGAAAGCAATTTGCATTTTCAAATCATAACCTTGATTGGGAAATGCTTCATTGAATTTTTTCAATGCTAATATGGTGTACGCCACATCAATAGGTTGTTCGCCACCCAATTGTTTCAAATTACTTTTTTCTCCATTGTGCAACCAACTCGTATTCGAAATAATTTTTATCGAGTTTTCGTTGAATGTTTTAGATAATAAAAAGTCGAACGAAGTCTTGGCAATTTCTTTGTACATTTTATCATTGGTAGTCAACCAAGCACAAAGCATGGCTTCGGGAATGATACTGTTTCCATAGGTCAAATAACTTTCAAACCACTTCCAGTTTTTGTCGGTTTCATGAAGGTACATTTGCACCAATCGATCAGCCAATTTAGTAATGAAAATTTCGTTTCTTCTCGAGTTTTGTTTGCTATTTCTGTAATACAATCCTTTGATAATAAACGACATTGAGCGTGTAGAGTGGATTTCCAGCATATTGAGTAAACTGGTTTGAAAAATCAAATCGGCTTCGTGCAAAAGTGAATCGGGTAGTTTTGAATCAATCGAAAGCAAGTAACCCAAAGCCCAAATGGCTCTTCCATTAGCATCATTTAAATTGGTTTCATTATTTTGCGGTGTAAACTCCTTGGCTTCATCCACATAATTCAAGAAAAAGCCATTGTATTGGAAGCAATATTGGATGAAATTGAAGTAAATTGAAATGTATTCTACCGCTTCAGCATCATTTGTGGCTTCGTAATACTGACACATGGCAACCAAGGCACGTGCGTTATCGTCTAAAGTATAACCCGAACTCAAATCAGGTTGGTTGATTTTAGAGAATTGAATCATACCAAATTGAGTGGTCATTTTTTTGATGTGATTCAAATTAACAGGTGGAACCGCGTACTCCAATTGAATTTGATTCTTGCTGATTTTTTCAAACAATAATCCGTGTGCTAAAGCCGCATTTTCCCAAGCTGTTGCCGACATGGTGTGTAACGCATTCAAACTGCAATTCAAACGCAATTCGTCGTTGTTTAACAAATCTGTCACTGCATGTGCCAATTGAACTGAGTCTCCAAAGTCTATGGTAATTCCGCACTCATTATTCAGTACTTCTTTGGCATGTGGAATCGGTGTTGAAATGATCGGACAACCGCAACTCAACGCATACGAAAAAGTGCCACTCACTGCTTGATTCGGATCTTTGGATGTAAAAAGATAGACATCAGTCAGTTGCAAATATTCTAATAAATCAGGCAAAGGCAGAAATGAATTTACAAATCGAACATTATTTTCTAAATGCAGTTCTACCACTTTATTTTCGAGGTAATTGCGGTAGTTTTCACCTTCATTTTTCACCACTGTTGGATGTGTTTTTCCCATAATCAAAAAGATGACTTCATGGTTTTTGGCCACAATTTCGGGTAATGCATTCAAAGTAGTTTCAATGCTTTTTCCGGAACTTAACAAGCCAAAAGTAGACAGTACTTTTCTGCCCGAAAGTTGGTATTTGTTTTTCAAATCTTCTTTATTATCGTGCGAAACCAAATGTGTTCCGTGGGCAATTACTGTGATTTTTTTCGAATCAATAGCGTAATCTTCCATCAGTATTTTTGCCGATGATTTGGTCATGACAATAATGGATGCTACTGAATCAGCGATTTCTTGAATGTGCAGTTGAAGCGCTTCAGTAGGATTGGGTAAAACGGTGTGAAATGCTATGATCACAGGCTTTGTTACGTCGTTTATCAATTGAACCAACTCGGCTTCTTTGGTTTTAAATAATCCAAATTCGTGTTGAATGACTACCAATTTGATGTTCGAATTGGAGTTAATGTTTTCTGTAATCGAAGAAAATGAACCTGCGCAATCAATATTCAATTTTGGTTTTGAAGTGGTTCCGTAAACATGATTTTCGTTTTCATTCTCAAGCGGACAAATTTTAATCTTAAACGAATGATTGAATTTTGATTTCAATGCTTTGAGTAAGTCTTGTGAGTAAGTTGCAATTCCGCATTCTCTTGGTGGATACGAAGCAATGAACACAATTTCAGGAGTTGAATTATTTTCTACAGATGCAACTTCTTTTTTTTGATTGTTTTTTCGATGTTTGAAAGTCGATGATATTTGGTTTTTTGTAAGCATGATCGTGTATTTTAAATAGTTGTGTTTGAAAGCAATTCGTTTATCAATTCAGATAAACTGACTGATGCTGTAGCAATTCGCTCGTCGGCAGCACCATAATAAATGTATAAAGTGTCGTCAAAAAGTGATGTTCCAGTTGGAAAACAAACGTTATTGACTTCGCCTTTTAATTCCCAAGAAAGCTCAGGAAAGAACAGTGGATAAGGCAAACGTGCAATTTCTTTTTGTGGGTTTTTCAAATCCAATAAAGCGGCACATGCCGAATACACATATCCTTTTATGGTATCGTGTACGCCGTGGTAAATCAGCAGCCAACCTTCTTTGGTTTCGATTGGAGGACAACCGCCGCCAATGTAATTGACTTCGTGGTCGTACTTTGGCGAAAGCACAATGTGCTGGTCTAAATTCTGAAAATAATCGCTCCAAAAATCGTGGTTGAGTTCTTTCAAATCAGTCACCTGAACCATAATTTGAATGTCGGGTTTGATGCGGTGTAAAAAACACAATTTCCCATCAATTTTTCTGGGAAAAAAGATGACATTTTTATCCCACAAATACACTTCTTCACCATGGTATTCAATCGCACGATTGTGTTCGTTATAGCGAATGTACTTGGTGTTTAACTGACAATTGGGATTAGAAAGTTCGATGAATTCTTCGTACGTGATTTTCGGTACTATTAATCCTTGCTTTTCAAAATGATCCAAATCGGTTGATAACGCTAACGCACCCAATGCATTGATGCCATCGTAGGCTGTATAAGTCAAGTAAAAAACACCTTCAATTTGAACGATTCGCGGATCTTCTAATCCTTGTGATTCGTAGTCAAATTCGGGACTAAGCAAAGGTTCTTCCATCCGACTTTCAACTGTCAATGCATCGCTTAAAACACAATATCCAATGGTTGAAAAATTGCCTTTGCTTACGGCTCGATAAAAAAGATGCACTTTGTTGCCAATTTGCATGGCGGCAGGATTTAGTACTCCTTCGTTTTCAAAAGTGAGATCGGTTTTGCCCAAAAGAACTCCGTGTTTAACGACTTTAATCATGATTTTTTAATTAAATGTCGGTAGTACGATTTCGTTCTTCTCTTTTTTCGTTTTTGGCGGCTCTTTTCTCCTTTAAATTTTTAATTGGTGACTTTTTACCTGTTTTTTCTTTGTTGGATTTTTCTTTTGACATTGTACTTTTTTTTATGGATTTCTATAGTAAAGTTCGTTATAAACTGCCATAAAAATGTTGTACAATTCTTTATGTGATTTGTAAAATTATTTCTTTAGTTAATTGTAAAACAAGGAATTATTCTGGTTGTTCCTTCTCGTGTTGCAAGGCCAATTCGGTGTATTCTTTAGAAAGTACATTTATTTCGTGTTCGGTTTTGGTTTCTGCATTAATTACGTTATTTTTTGCAGGTTCATGAGAAGCCACTAACTCATTAATTTTTAGATGTAATGATGCCGTAAAATGGTTGAATGACTTTTGAATGATGAACAAACTCAAAAAGGTCAAACCGTGTAGAATATCTCTTGAACTTTCGTGGAATGATTGTTTAAAGAAATCGTCGTTGAATGTCCACAACAGAACAGCAATAAAGGCAATAAAAAAGGCAATAGAATTGCCTAAAATAAAGGTTGCAAAATTGGATAATTTTTCAAAAATTCGTTCTGAATGATGGTAAATTTTTATCATAATTTTAATTTTTTTAGTACAAAAAAGCCCCACTGATCAACCAGCAGAGCTTTTTCTAAAAGTGTTTATTTAGTTTATTCCAAGAGCTATATAGTTTTGAGGCAAAGCATTTTGGAACTAAATTAGAGCACTTTATTTGGTTAAATGTGAGCGTAATAACCAAGCCATTTTTTCGTGAGTTTCTAAAACACTGGTAAGAAAATCAGATGTTCCTACATCATGGTTTTCGTCGGCAATTTTGGTAATAATTTCTCTTAGGTAAATGATAATCATTTCGTGATCGCCTAGCAAAGCAGTTATGAATCCTTGACTGTCGTTTTTTTGATTCGAGGCTTCAGTAAGTTGAGTTAAACTCAAGAAATTTTTCAAAGTTGCCACGCTGAAATGACCTAGTGACCGAACCCGTTCGGCAATTGAATCAATAAGTTCGTCTAAAAGTTCGAATTGCAATTCAAAAAATTTATGAACGGCGTAAAAATCTTCGCCAACCAAATTCCAATGTGCATTTCTAGTTTTGGTGTACAACACGTATTCATCTGCCAAAAGAACGTTCAACTTGGTTGCCACAATTTCTAGATTTTTTTCTGAGATGCCAATATTTGGATTCCTATTTTTCATACTAATTGGTGTTTTTCTTTTTCGAACAAAAGCAATTGAAGGGAAATGGATTCAAGGTATTCAATAAAATCTTTCTTAGTATTGTCAACTTTTTCATTCGAGAGAAATAAAGGAGTTTCTAATAAATTTTGATAGTATTCAGGAAATTCTTCCTCTATTTTTCCCGTGATATTGACGATGGCAAAATTGATTTTAGTGACACTTTTCATTAGTCTTCGTAACCGCTTTTAATGATGGTTAGGATCATTTTAAATCGTCCGTTTGGGTTAATTTTATTGGTTTTGTGCGCCGGAATTATAATGGATTGCCCAGTTACTAATTTGATGGCATTTCCTTCAATTACAATTTCTGCCTGACCTTCAATAATTTGAGCATACGTATCAAAGGGAGAAATTTTTTCGGTTAATCCTTCGCCACTATCAAACGAAATCACACTAATGTTTCCTGTTGATTTCTTCAAAATGGTTTTGATCACTACCGAGTTCGGCACGTACTCAATAATTTCTACTGTAATTAATCCAACCGCTTTTTCTACTTCTTGATATTCCATGTTATTTTTTTGTTTTTTTAAATGAATAATGAGAAGTAAAATACCGTTTGAAAGTGTACAACAAACGGTATTCTATTGAACTACAATTTTGAAAATGATGCAATAAATTTGCGCAATTCCGCTTGAGTTTTGCCTTAGTTATTAGGAATCATCCTTTTGTAAACTGTAATTATCTCTAAATTTTTAGCTCTTGACGAATTTTGGAAATGAAGTAAAATAGTTTCTAACAAATGCATTTACCTGATTTTCAGTCATTTTATCGGTTTGTACTACTTCGACTTGTACATTGTTCAGCAAATGATCCGTTTTAATAATGTTGAACAATTCTGATTTTGCATCAGTCGGACCAAACAGTACAACAGAGTCGTATTTTCGGATGACTTTTACTAATTTTTTATAGTATTGCTCCATCAAATGCTGTTCTTTAGAATACATTGATTTTTCGTTATGGTGAGCAATAGTATTTTTATCAAAATTGGATTCTATCGTTTTTACTTCAAAAGGCTCACTTTTAAGTTCCATTAAATGGGCAGAATTGTGGTCAATCCAAACGGCAATTTTTGTAGCTTCCTTCATGATAACTTTTTTAAAGAAGTTTATAGTGGTACAACTTCTTAACAAAGGTCGGGTGCTAATGACCAAAATCGATTATACAATTGCCTATCCTAATTGTATAATTCACATATTTTCCAGACTGTTACGTCTTTTGTTTTTAAGTTGTTTGAAGTACGTAGGAGTAAGACCAGTTACTTTTTTGAATTGGTTGGACAGATGCGCAACACTGCTGTAGTTCATCAAATAAGAAATCTCAGTCAGATTGAGTTCGTCGTAAATCAACAATTCTTTAACTCGTTCTATTTTATTGGCAATGGTGTAATGCTCGATGGTAATTCCTTTAACTTCAGAAAAAGTATTGGCTAAATAAGTATAATCGTATCCCAATTTTTCACTTAAGTAGTCAGAGAAATTTACTTTTGGAACTGCATCAGAGTAGTGAACCAACTCTATTATCACGTTTTTGATGCGCTCAATCAAAATGGATTTTTTGTCGTCCATAAGTTCTAAACCCGATTTTAATAAAGCGACACGAAGTTTTTCCAGTTGAATAGGAGTGATGTCTTCGAGGATTTCAACCATTCCTAAATCGACCACAATATAATGAATACCGAGGTTTTTCAGCTCTTCTTTCACTAGCATTTTGCAGCGAAGACTGACCATGTATTTTATATATAGTTTCATTAGAAATAAGTTTGAGAACAGACTGTTCACTCTCTGAATCGATTTCTAAAAAGAGTACATTATTCAAAGGTAGTTAAACAAAAGCCAAAAAAGAGTGATATATATCATTATTATAAGGATAAAAAAAATCACCTCGATTGAGGTGATTTTTTTTTAATATGAATATGGTGTGTATTTTATTTCTTTCCAAAGAGTTTTCCGAAGAGTCCGCCTAAAAATCCGCCGCTCTTTCCAGAACCTTCATTTCCGCCACTTACAGCAGAGATTACTTCGCTAATTCCCACTTGACCGTCGCCGTCTTTATCCAAACCAAGCATTCCGCCGTATTTAGAAACTGCGTCCATCAAGCCGCCACTAGAAGCTCCGTTTCCACCCGAAATCGCTCCAATCACATCCGAAATTTGAATTCCGGGATTGTTAGGATCTTTGGCACCACCAATAAGTGAACCCAAAACTTTCGGAATCAAACTTCCCGCAACACCCGATGAGGCTTCGCTACTCAATCCGAATTTTTCACCTAAACTTCCGCTCAATTGCTCCGTAATCATGCTAACCACTGGGTTGGATGCATCGCCAGCATTATTGCCTTCGAATAATTTCCCTATCATTTCAGCTCCGCCTTCTTGCGCAGCTATATTTTTTAAACTGTCTAAAATAGAACCACTTGCGTGTTCCATTACCGCTTCGTTTTGTTCGTTGGGAACGGCAGGATTATTCACCACTGCATCGCCTCCAAATTGTTGTACTAGTTGAGTTAATTGTTCGAACATGTCTTTTGTTTTAAATGGTTATTAATCAAATGTATCAATTATTAACCTATCAAAAAAGAAAATCAGTTTATTTTTCAGTTTTTAATAAGCTGATGATCTGCTCTGCTAATTCCGTGCCAATTCGGTCTTGAGCTTCCAAAGTGGCTGCTCCGATATGCGGAGTTAGCGATACTCTTGGGTGCATTAAAATTTGAATTTCCGGAGTAGGTTCGTTTTCAAAAACATCCAAACCAGCAAAAAGAATTTTTTCACTCTCCAAAGCTTCTACTAAAGCAACCTCATTGATTACGCCTCCACGAGCACAATTGACAATTCCAACGTTGTCTTTCATTAACGCAATTTCTTCTTTATCAATCACGTAACCTTCTTGAGCTGGAACGTGAAGTGTAATGAAATCAGAATGTTTGAACAAGTCTTCTAAAGGTTCGGTTACCATATCCACATTAATGAATTGACCGTTGTAAAAATCAACACGAATAACAGCTTCATTCACGTATTTATCGGCAGCGATAACTTTCATTCCCAATCCTAACGCCATTTTGGCAACGGCTTGGCCAATGCGACCAAAACCTATGATTCCCAATGTTTTTCCGCGTAATTCAATTCCGTTGGCATAGGCTTTTTTCAAACCTTCAAAATTAGTATCGCCTTCCAAAGGCATATTTCGGTTGGAATCGTGTAGAAAGCGAACACCAGTAAACAAATGAGCAAATACCAATTCGGCCACACTTTCTGACGAAGATGCTGGCGTATTGATGACGTGTTTACCATTCGCTCTAGCGTATTCCACATCAATATTGTCCATTCCAACACCACCGCGACCGATGATTTTTAAACCTGGACACGCATCAATAATGTCTTTTCTAACTTTGGTTGCGCTTCGAACTAAAAGTACCGAAACGTCATTCGTATTAATAAAATTAGCAACTTGCTCTTGCGCTACTTTGGTGGTAATTACTTCAAATCCGCCTTTTTCTAATGCTTTGATTCCGCTTTTAGAAATTCCGTCGTTGGCTAATACTTTCATTTTTTTAATTGTATAATGTATGTTGTATAATGTATATTGCTTTCTGCCTTCTCAAATCTGTAGTCTAAATTTAATTATTCTGCTAACTGCGACTGAACACTGAATACTTCTTCTAGTTTTTGCATCACGTCTACCAAAACTTGTACACTTTCTAAAGGTAAAGCGTTGTACATCGAAGCTCTGTAACCACCAACCGAACGATGACCTGCTAAACCAGAAATTCCGGCTTCTTTCCACATTTTATCAAATGTTTCTTGGTGTTCTGGGTTTTCCAATAAAAAAGTAGCGTTCATGATGCTTCTGTCTTCTTTGGCAGCTGTTCCTTTGAATAATGGGTTTCTGTCGATTTCAGTATACAGTAAATTGGCTTTAGCTTCGTTGATTTTTTCGATAGCTGGAATTCCACCTAAATTTTTCAACCATTGAAGCGTTAATAATGACGCATACACCGGGAAAACCGCTGGTGTATTGTACATACTTTCAGCTTTGATGTGTTTTTCATAATCGAGCATACTCGGAATCGTTCTACCTGATTTTCCGAGAATTTCTTCTTTGACAACCACTAAGGTGGTTCCGGCTGGACCCATATTTTTCTGTGCTCCGGCGTAAATCAAATCAAATTTAGAAAAATCCAAAGTGCGTGAAAAAATATCCGAACTCATATCGCAAACCACAGGAACATTGGTTTCTGGGAATGATTTCATTTGAGTTCCAAAAATGGTATTGTTGCTAGTACAGTGGAAATAACTTGCATCAGTTGGAATGGAATAGTCTTTTGGGATGAAATTGTAATTCTGCTCTTTAGAAGAAGCTACTACAACCGTTTCTCCAAAATGTTTGGCTTCTTTGATGGCATTGTTGGCCCAAGTTCCGGTGTCTAAATACGCCGCTTTTCCATCCATTTTCATCAAATTATATGGAACCATTAAAAACTCCAAACTAGCGCCACCTTGTAAAAACAATGCCTGATATCCTTTTCCTTCCAAACCTAAAAGTTCTAAAACCAAAGCTCGAGCTTCGTCCATCACTGCCACAAAATCTTTGCTGCGGTGCGAAATCTCCAAAATGGATAAATCAGAGTTGTTAAAATTTAAAATAGCCTGAGCTGATTTTTCAAAAACTTCTTGTGGTAAAATACATGGTCCCGCGCTGTAGTTGTGTTTTTTCATGTTGTGCTAGATTTTATTCAGTATATGAAATGAGTTTTATTTTCCAAAAAATTACGATGCAAATTTCGGAAATAGGTTACGAAAAAGTGATTAGAATATGGCAATAATTGACCTATGTTATTAACGAAATCGTTTTAGTTTATAAGATTTATTGCGAATAATTTAACGTTAACTTTAGATAGAAATCAAAAATGCTAAAGTATCTACATTGTCAGCATAATCCCAAAGTTGTGGTTTTTGCGTTTGTCCAAACGGAATGCTATTTGGAATTAATCCGTTAGAAACAATGCATTGAATTTGGTCAGCGTCGTTTTGAAGTTGAACGGTAATGTCTTCAATACTATCATAATATTCGTAGAAAACAGAAGAAATAGGTGAGGCGTAACTCGAATCTTCTTTAAGTGTTAGAAATTCGTTGTCCAATAATTTGAAGTTACTCATTAAAAATACGGCTTTGTTGTAATCGTAATTATTAGAGTATTTTTCGTAGAAGATAACGTCTTTGTATTCGTAAATCGCCTGAAAAAAAGGTTGAAAATCGTAGTCTTTAGGAACAAAAAGTTTCGAAACATTACGGCATCCCAAACCAAAATAGCGGAAAATGTCTTCGCCCAAGTTAACCAAATCGTCGTGTGATTCTTTTCCGTTTAAAACGGCAACTGAATTTCTGTTTTTGCGAATGATACTCGGTTTGTCTTTGAAATAATATTCAAAATAACGCGCAGTATTGTTGCTTCCTGTGGCGATTACGGCATCAAAGTGTTCTAATTTTCCTTCTGTAAAATGGATGAAATCAGCCAATCGTTCATCAACAGAAATTAAGTATTTGGCGAGAAATGGTACTAGTTTTTGGTCGTTAGAAGATGTTTTTACAATCGCTTTGTGACCCGAAATCAAAACCGAAAGAAAATCGTGAAAACCAACGAGCGGGATGTTTCCGGCTAAAATTAACCCGATTGTTTTGGGTTGCACATTCGAAAAATCATAATTGGACAACCAATGATTTATATTTTCTTCTTTTAATGCTTCAGCCCAAGACTGAACGGCAAAAAAGACTTGTTCTGGAGTAAACCAACCGTTGTGCGATTGGGAAAGTTCAATTAAAGCTAGAAATTCATCATAAAACAAATCGTTATGTAAAACCGCTTCGTTTTTAGTGGAATTATCCAAAGAAAATTGACTTAAAAAGGTTCCCAATTGAACAAAACAATTTTTTTTGTCGATTTGTAACATAAGTAGCTTGTTTATGAAAGGTTTTGATTGTAATTTTGCGCAAAATTAATTAAAAATACGCTATGGCAATCATAATAACAGACGAATGTATTAATTGCGGTGCTTGTGAGCCAGAATGTCCAAATACTGCGATTTATGAAGGAGCAGATGATTGGAGGTACAAAGATGGAACCAAGTTGCGCGGAAAAGTAATTTTACCCGATGGAACGGAAGTGGATGCAGAAGCAGCTCAAACTCCGATTTCGGATGATATTTATTACATTGTTCCTGGTAAGTGTACCGAATGTAAAGGGTTTCATGAAGAACCACAATGTGCGGCAGTTTGCCCTGTAGATTGTTGCGTTCCCGATGACAATCATGTCGAAAGCGAAGAAACGTTGTTGAACAGACAATCGTTTTTGCATAACGAATAAAAAAAATCCTGAGCATTCACTCAGGATTTTTTAGTTACACTATTTTCTTTTTTAGAAGGTAAAACCTAGGCGAGCATAGTAATACGCTCCGCTGAATCCCATTTGAACGGCATCCCAATATCCACCAGCTTCGGTGTTCCCTTGTTCGTCTTGTTTGTCTGGATATACATTTAACAAGTTGTTACTACCAACACTTAACTTGAAGTTTTTGGTCAATTTGAATCCAAGAGTGGCATCGGTAACAATTTTGGCTCCATACACATCATCTTCATCCGCATAATCAACCAAAACTACTTTACTGAAACGAGTGAAAGCTACGCCAGCATCAAACCATTTTCTTTCGTAATTCAGATTTAAACTGAATTTATTTTTTGGGGCAGAAGCCAATAAGAATGCTTTTTCGCGTTTACCAAAAAATGTCGATTCATCTAAATTTCCGTTTTTAACTTCTTGAATTTTCATGTTGTTGATGTTACCTACTAAAGTAGCTCCAAATTTAGAATCGCCAATTGTTTTTTTGTAGGCTACTACCACATCAATTCCTTTGGTTTCAGTATCAACACCGTTGACAAAGAATTGAGCAGCATCAACATTTAGGTTTAAAGCAGTTGCATCAAAGTATCCTGTAAGAACAATTCGGTCTCTAATATTGATAAGATAACCATCAATTGTAGCTGTGAAATTGCCAAATTTTCCTGTGAAACCAATAGAACCGTTGATTGATTTTTCTTCATTTAAATCACTTACGCCAAAGCCTTTGGTCACTGGGCTATTGTTTGCAGAAAGCAATACCTCTGTAGCACCACTTGCATTAAAATTAGTAAAGTTAGTATTGAAATAAATCTGAGCTAGAGATGGTGCTCTAAATCCGGTACTCCATGAGCCACGTACACTAAAATCGTCTGATAATTTTACTCTGTAGGCGTATTTTAAATTCAAAGTACTACCAAAGTCACTATAGTTTTCATAGCGAAGAGCGGCACTCATCAAGAACTCTGTTGATACATCCAATTCAACATCCGTGTAAAAGGCAACGCTGTTTCGTTTTTCGTCCAATTCATTTTTTGGACTGAAACCAGGAAATCCTTGTGAACCACCAGGCCTAACATTTCCTGAGATAGGATCGACTGGAGCGAATTGAGTAGTTGGATCAGTGATTGGCACTTCATTAGTATCATAAGTAGCATACGAACCTATTTCACCACTAAAAATTTGATAGCGTTCCATGCGGTATTCACCACCAAACGCTAAATTCAAGCCGTTTAAAACCGATTTAAAATTTCTAGAAAAATCCAAGTTCGTTGTATTCTGGCTTAAACTGAATCCACCCGCATCAAATTCTCTTGGCGAAGCCGATTCTAAACTGGCATTTAATGTTCCTTTGATAGTGTAGTCAAAATTATTTTTACCAAAAGTGTTGCTTAAATCCATTTTCCAACCTTCTTTTGAGCGCGTTCTAATTCCGCCCGAAATAGAATTATCGGTAATTTTGGATGTAATTCTAGGAGTGTAACCGCCCGGATAAATCGATTCAACTACACGTTCACCATCGTTTCTTGTGAATGCGTACGCATCGGTATTACGATCATTTCTTCCACCAAAAGCATACAATTCGAATTTCTCGCCTATTGGCGCAGCAAAATTGGCCATAAAATTCAAACTTTTGATTTCAGCTTCACCAAACCCTTTTCTAAAATCATAACCCGGACGAAGCGTTTTATCTTTGGTAAAATATTCGGTTGTTACATTTAAAAAACCACTTTCTTTACCCACTTTAACACCGTAATTAGCGGCTATTTTCATTGAATTTCCATCAAAATCTTTATCACTTCCATAGGAATTACCGTTTCCGTTTTCGTCCAAACGAAAGCCTGGAGTGTTCGGTGTTCCGGGTAAAAAATCGCCTTTGGCATTGGTGTCGTATGCACCATATGTTACCGCACCAGTTAATTCGTTTACATTGTCATTCAGAACAATATTTATTACACCTGCAATCGCGTCAGAACCATATTGTGCTGCTGCACCATCGCGTAAAATTTCAATTCTTTTGATGGAACTGGCTGGTATTGTATTCAAGTCGGTTCCCGTATTTCCTCTACCACGAGTTCCGAAAAGATTGATTAAAGACGATTGGTGTCTTCTTTTTCCGTTGATCAATACTAAAGTTTGATCCGGACCTAAACCGCGCAAAGTAGCTGGATCAATATGGTCAGAACCATCGGAACCCGATTGTTTGTTGGCGTTAAAAGAAGGAGCAACGTACTGAAGTAATTCGTTGATTTCAATTTTTCCGCTTTGTGTAGTGACGCTTTTAACATCAATTATGTCTATGGGAACGGTCGAGTTAATTACAGTTCTTTTAGTACTTCTCGAACCAACAATTTGAACTTCTTTTAGTTCTTCGCCTTCAGACATGACAACGTTAAAGTTGGTATTTGATGCACTCTGTTCGATAGTTTGGAAACCGACATAAGAAAAAACTAAGGTGGCATTTTCCTTTACTTTGATTTTGAAAGCACCATCAAGGTCAGTTGATGTTCCATTAGACGTTCCTTTTTCGGTTACATTAACTCCAACCAGAGGTTGTCCGTTATTGTCTTTTACCGTTCCACTTACCGTTTTTTGTGAAAAAGCAAGCGAAAAATGCAGTAGAAATAATAAAATGGTAATTTTTTTCATAAATTATTGTGTTATTGGTTAGTAAAACAAATATATACTAAAATGTTTTGAATTATTATGCGTACATAGTAAAATTTATTAGAAAATTATCAAAAGTGTTTTTTCTTACTGGAAAAGAGGGTTTTATATGTTAAAATTTTATTAGATTTGTTCAAACAAAAACCGATGATGAAGCATTTTATTGTATTCATTTTTCTAGTTTTATCTTCTACAGTATTCTCTCAGAATGATGAAAAAATCATTATTCTAAAAGATGCTGAAACACAACAACCCATTGAAGACGCTACTGTTTTGGTAGTAAAAACCAAACAAATGGTGTTGAGTAATTCCGAAGGTAAAGTGAGTTTTCTTTTGAAGGGAACCTCTAATATTCAGATTACACATACTTCTTATGTCAGCCAAACACTTCGCTCTTCTACATTAAAAGAGAAAATTAATGTCGTATTTTTAAAGAATAATGTGAATAATTTGGAAGAAATTATCATCACCAAACAACATCCCCAAAAAATACTTATTTCGTTGATTGAGAATTCCAAAAAAGCACTTACCGTTCCAGCCAGACTTAAAGTCTATTCGAGAGAATTTTTTAAATTGAATGGAGTCTATTCGTATTATAATGATGGAATTATGAACTTTCAATTGTTTGACAAAACCAAGAAATTCAATTCGAATATTTTAGTGGAACAAAATCGCTCTGTCGGATTGTTAGAGAAAAATATTTCGGCTGATTTATTGGGTTATAACCTCAATGATATTATGGAGAATTACTATAATTTCAAGTACTTAAATCTACTTTTGGATCCAAAGGCAAAAAAAGAGTTTGAATTCTTAATTAGAGTATATTCTGCTAATAAAGAATTGTATAGCATGACTGTGATTCCGAGTGCAATTAATAAAAATTTAGTCGATGATTTTACCATTATTTACGATCCTAAAAAGAAAATGATTATTGAAGTAAGTTCCGTTTTAGCACCATCGACAATGGCAAAATTTGAAGACAAAACCGCTGTTGGTTCAAAAAATATTTTTAAATCCAATTTCAAAGCCATGTATCGAATAGAAGGAACATTCTATTATTTAGTTAGTTCTAAAGAAGAAATTGGGTTTGATAAAATCGAGAAAGAAGGAAGTAAAAGTATTGAAGTCAGAAACTATTTTGTGACAACTAATTTTAGCAATCAGAATTATATTTACAAGGAAAGCGAAGTATTTAAAGACAAAACACTTTTTAATAAACACAATGTTATTTTGACCGATTTTTGGAACAATTCGGGTTTGGATACAACTGAAGAAGAGCAAGAAATCATCAATTCAATTGAAGACTTAATTTATGACAAATAAAAAGTCCCAAATTGCTTCGGGACTTTCACTTGGGATATATAAAGAGATACTGTTATTGTTTAACAACAGTATACGTTTCAAAGGTTACTTGATCCGTTTTTGGGTTGTAGCTCTCTAAAACCAAATTTCCATTTACATCAAAATACCCAATTGCTGTTTTGTTTCCACTAGTAAAGATGTAACTATTTGTACTCGTTTTTCTCAGGAAACTACTCGATTTACTATTATCTGACATCATTCTGTATCCATTAGCATCCAACGCTACTTTGAATTTCTTTCCATTCAACTCATAATAAGCGGAACGATCCACATCAACAGTACGTGTTGTTCCATCAGGGTTAATAATTTTGGTAGTAGTTGTCACTTCTACTGGTGTGTCTTTCGTTTCAATATTCAACGTATTGGGCTTTTCCTCTTTGAGTTCAATGTTTTGAACTTCAACAGTATTTTCCTTTTTAACGTATTTTTTTTCTCCGTCCGACGTAGTAACGGTTGTAACAGTTGTTATAGTTTCGTCTTTAACGTTCTTGTTCTGTGCTTGAATGGTCATTGTAAATAACAATGTAGCCATTCCGATAAAAATTGATTTCATGATATAAGTTTTTAATTAGTAATGTTATACAAAGTTACTTTACACCTCAAAAGTTATGTTACACAATTATTTATAAGACTTATATAAATTCCATATCAGCTTTAAAAAGTAATTTCAGTTGTATTTTATATTTTTAAATTAATAGAAGTATATTTGCACACTTTTAAAATAATATACCAATGAAAGCAGGAATTGTAGGCTTACCTAATGTAGGAAAATCGACTCTATTTAATTGTTTATCCAATGCTAAAGCGCAAAGTGCCAACTTTCCGTTTTGTACTATAGAACCCAATATTGGCGTAGTAAACGTTCCCGATCCGCGTATTGTACGTTTGGAGGAATTAGTGAAACCAGAACGTGTTCAAATGGCAACTGTAGATATTGTAGATATTGCAGGTTTGGTAAAAGGAGCCAGTAAAGGAGAAGGTTTAGGAAATCAATTCCTTGGAAATATTAGAGAATGTAACGCCATCATTCACGTTTTGCGTTGTTTTGATAACGATAATATTGTGCATGTAGATGGAAGCGTAAATCCTATTCGCGATAAAGAAACCATCGATATCGAGCTACAATTAAAAGATTTAGAAACAGTTGAAAAGCGTTTAGAAAAAGTAAATCGTGCTGCCAAAACTGGAAATAAAGAAGCGCAAGCCGAAAAAGCACTTTTAGATCGTATACGCGAGAATTTACTACAAGCAAAATCGGCTAGAACCGTTGTTCCTCAAAATCAAGACGAAGAAGAATTGATGCAAGATTTTCAGTTGATTACCAACAAGCCTGTCCTTTACGTTTGTAATGTAGACGAAGGTTCTGCAGTAAGCGGCAACAAATATGTAGATCAAGTACGCGAAATGGTCAAAGACGAAGACGCCGAAGTTATTATACTTTCAGTTGGAGCAGAAGCTGATATCACTGAACTTGAAAGCTACGAAGAACGTCAAGTTTTTCTTGAAGACATGGGTTTAACCGAACCAGGCTCAGCGGTTTTGATTCGCGCTGCTTATAAATTATTAAAATTGCAAACGTATTTCACTGCTGGAGTAAAAGAAGTGCGTGCGTGGACGATTAATATTGGCGATACAGCTCCAAAAGCAGCAGGTGTAATCCATACCGATTTTGAAAAAGGATTCATCCGCGCCGAAGTAATCGCTTACGAAGATTTCTCTCACTACGGTTCAGAAGCCAAGGTAAAAGAAGCTGGAAAATTAAGAGTAGAAGGAAAAGAATACATTGTAAAAGATGGCGATGTGATGCATTTCCGATTTAATGTATAATTTAAAAATATTTTTTTGATATTTCATTCGTAGAGACGGACTGCTGTCCGTCTTTACTATTTACAGAAATGATTTACAATAAATCAAGACAAGTATGAAGAGTGTAATTTATACCTTTTTTTTAATTGTAGTAGCGCAGAATTTCGTTCTTGCTCAAGATGAATTTCGTATGGGTGTTTTCGGTGGATTGAATTATTCTACTCATAGAGACACTAACGCAATTTTAGACAATACAGACGACTCATTTACACATTTTACAGGTGGATTTTCTGTAGAATATAAAATCAATGAAAAGTTTTCTCTAAAAACTGGACTCGGATTTGAGAAAAAGAGAATTGACTATTTTGCTAAAACATATTATACTTATGTTCTTGAGTCAGGAGAATTAATTTTACAGGATGTTGATGTTACTACGAAAAACGAATACAAGTATTTGACAATTCCATTAGTAGTAAAATATAGTTTTGGAGCTAAAAAATCTTTTTTTGCAAATTTTGGACCTTATGTATCACTACTAACCAATCATGATAAAAGAACTACTTATCATAATTTGGTTACTGGTAATAGTAATTCAAGACCAGAGTCAGAATTTAATTTTCCTTTTAATTTTGCCTTTTCCAGTAAAGAATACGGAGTTTCTTTTGGTTTTGGGAAATCTTTTGCGATTAAAAATAAAAATAAAATTTCCATCGAACTTAGAAATAATCTTGGACTAAACAACAGAATAGCTAATTTGAGTAGTCGTGGTTTAAGCGGTGATATCAAAACCAATACAATCAATCTCATAACCGAGTTTTCGTTTGGATTGTAATAAATATGAAATGGCAATTCATTAAAAAAAGACTTCCAAAACGGAGGTCTTTTTTTGTGAAAAGGAACACTAATTTCTGGCACAACATTTGGATTGGCAAAGAAAACCAAACCAATCCATGAAAACCATCAAAAAAACACTCACCATTTTCAAAAAAGTACTTTTAGGAATACTACTATTTTTAGCACTTTACCTCACGTCAGCCTTTTTATTATCCAAAATTACAGTCAATTCCGACGAAGCTCAAAATCAATCGCAAGAAGTCGAAATTTTCATCAAAACCAACGGCGTTCATACTGATGTTATTGTTCCCATCAAAAACGAATTCAAAGATTGGAGTACGATGATTAAAGTCGAAAATACAAAATCCAAAGACACTACAATGACGCACATCGCCATGGGTTGGGGCGACAAAGGTTTTTACCTTGACACGCCCGAATGGTCCGATTTAAAAGCAAGCACAGCCTTCAACGCCGCATTTGCACTCGGAAGTTCGGCCATGCACACCACTTTTTGCAAATCGATAAAAGAAGACGAAACCTGCGTGAAAATCAAAATTTCACCCGAAAATTACCAAAAACTAGTCGCCTACATCGAAGGCAGTTTTCAACTCGACCAAAACAACAATCCCCAATTCATTCAAGCCACAACCTACGGTAAAAACGACAGTTTCTACGAAGCCAAAGGCAAATACAATTTGTTCCATACCTGCAACTCGTGGGCAAACAATGCTCTAAAATCATCAAACCAAAAAGCCGCATTCTGGACGGTAACCGACTCCGGAATTTTCTGCCATTATCAATAGTTTTTTTGCTTTCAGCTTTCAGCTTTTAGCTTTTAGCGTTGAGCCTTCTGCCTTCTGCCTTCTGCGTCCTGCTTCAGCGTTCTGCTTCAGCGTTCTGCCTTCTGAATAAGAGCCTAATCCCGCTTTTCACTCCACTATTTTTCGTAAAAGCCTTTTTTTGTAAACGCTAAAAATAGCTTCCGTTGGTCGCTTTTTTAGCGTAACAAAAAATAGTTTTTTACTTCAAAATGAGTTCGTTCCAATCGGGGGCAAAATCGTAGTTGTAACAGATTTTTTGTCATTTCGACAGCTTGTCCCGACTTTTCGGGAAAGGAGAAATCTCATAATCAGAATCACTTTCTGCATTCTGCCTTCTCATTTCTGCATTCTAATTTTGTCAAAAACATTCTTAATAACTTTGATAAATATCATTTCCAAAACCCTTGCAGTTTCACTATATTAGCGGAAATTCGATCATCTACAATGGAACTAGAAAATCAGTACAACGAAGACAATATACGCTCACTCGATTGGAAAGAACACATCCGAATGCGTCCTGGTATGTACATCGGGAAACTCGGTGACGGTTCGTCTCCCGACGACGGAATTTATATCTTACTCAAAGAAGTACTCGATAACTGTATCGACGAGTTCGTTATGGGCGCTGGAAAAACCATCGAAGTAACCATCAAAGACAAAATGGTAACGGTGCGCGATTACGGTCGCGGAATCCCACTCGGGAAAGTAGTCGATGTAGTTTCCAAAATGAATACGGGTGGAAAATACGATTCCAAAGCCTTCAAAAAATCCGTTGGTCTAAACGGAGTCGGAACCAAAGCGGTGAATGCGTTGTCGAATTATTTCCGCGTGGAATCCGTACGTGACAACCAGCAGAAAGCAGCCGAATTCTCAGCCGGAAATCTAACGCTCGAAGAAGACATCACCGAAACTACCAAGCGCAAAGGAACCAAAGTGGCTTTTGTTGCCGACGATACGATTTTCAAGAATTACAAGTACCGTAATGAGTACGTGATCAAAATGCTCAAAAACTATTGTTATTTGAACACGGGTTTGACCATTTACTATAACGGTGAAAAATTCTATTCGGACAATGGTTTAAAAGATTTGCTCGAAGAAACCATCACCGAAGAGGATTCAGTATATCCAATCATTCACCTCATTGGTGACGACATCGAAATTGCACTTACGCACAGCAAATCACAATATTCAGAAGAATACCACTCGTTTGTTAACGGTCAGAATACCACACAAGGTGGAACGCACTTGAATGCTTTCCGTGAAGCGATTGTAAAAACCATTCGCGAAT
The DNA here is from genome assembly GCF_035299245.1 of Flavobacterium sp. Lineage (GTDB taxonomy): Bacteria > Bacteroidota > Bacteroidia > Flavobacteriales > Flavobacteriaceae > Flavobacterium. Next base: position 174,581 of record NZ_DATGWY010000010.1, read on the forward strand.
ACTACAACAAAGGTTTTGAAGCTTCGGATATCCGCAAATCAATCGTTTCTGCGGTTTCCGTAAAAGTGGAAGAACCGGTTTTCGAGTCGCAAACCAAAACTAAATTAGGATCGACCGATATTGGTCCGAATGGTCCAACCGTTCGTACGTTCATTCACGATTTCATCACAACCAAACTCGATAATTTTCTGCACAAGAACCCAGAAACTGCCGATGCATTGTTGCGTAAGATTTTACAAGCCGAACGCGAACGTAAAGAGTTATCCGGAATTAGAAAATTGGCCAAAGACCGCGCCAAAAAAGCGAGTTTGCACAATAAAAAACTACGCGATTGCCGCGTGCATTTAACCGATGCCAAAAACCCAAGAAGTTTAGAAAGTACGCTTTTTATTACGGAAGGTGATTCGGCTTCGGGTTCGATTACCAAAAGTCGGGATGTGAATACGCAAGCGGTTTTTAGTTTGCGCGGTAAACCTTTGAATTCCTATGGAATGACCAAGAAAATTGTGTACGAAAACGAAGAATTCAATTTGCTTCAAGCGGCACTCGACATCGAAGAATCAATGGAAGATTTGCGTTACAACAACATCGTAATCGCCACCGATGCCGACGTCGATGGTATGCACATTCGATTGCTGTTGATTACGTTTTTCTTGCAGTTTTTCCCTGAGTTGATCAAAGACGGACATTTGTACATTTTACAAACGCCGTTGTTCAGGGTTCGAAATAAAAAAGAAACCATTTATTGCTACTCGGAAGAAGAACGCGTCAATGCCATTGAAAAATTAAAACCCAAACCCGAAATCACTCGATTCAAAGGATTAGGAGAAATTTCCCCCGATGAGTTCAAACATTTCATTGGTCAAGACATTCGACTCGATCCAGTAATGCTCGATAAAGCCACGTCCATCGAAACCTTGTTGGAATTTTATATGGGTAAAAACACACCCGACCGACAAGAGTTCATCATCAATAATTTGAAAGTCGAATTGGATGTGGTGGAAAAAAATTAAAATGAAATAGTAACAAAGTCGCTAAGTTTCAAAGCAGCAAAGTCTTTATTAGGCTTTAACTTTGAAACTTTGCAACTCTGAAACTTTGCAACTTTTATATGAAAGACGAAGAAGAAGACAACATCATTCCTGAAGAGGAAAACAACGAAGAAACCAACGATGAACTGAACGATGCTTCAGAAGACGAAGGTTTTGATGACATCGTTCGACCATCAACAGGAAGTCATTTTTACGAAAACGACGAAAATCCAGAAGACACCATTACCAAAGTTACCGGAATGTACAAGGATTGGTTTTTGGATTACGCTTCGTATGTAATTTTAGAACGTGCGGTTCCTGCCATTGAAGATGGTTTTAAACCCGTTCAGCGCCGCATCATGCACTCAATGAAAGAACTCGATGATGGACGTTACAACAAAGTGGCTAACATCGTGGGTCATACCATGCAATACCATCCTCACGGTGATGCGAGTATCGGCGATGCAATGGTCCAAATTGGTCAGAAAGACCTGATCATCGACATGCAAGGAAACTGGGGAAACATTCTCACTGGCGATGGTGCTGCAGCTTCACGTTACATTGAGGCGCGTATTTCTAAGTTTGGTCACGACATACTGTATTCTCCAAAAATCACCACTTGGCAAGCCTCGTACGATGGTCGTCGCAACGAACCGGTCAATCTTCCTGTGAAGTTTCCGCTGTTGTTGGCTCAAGGTGCTGAAGGAATTGCAGTAGGACTTTCGACTAAAATATTGCCACACAACTTCAACGAACTTATCGATTGTTCGATTAAAGTATTGAAGAATAAACCGTTTACTTTATTTCCCGATTTTCCGACTGCCGGAATCGCGGATATTTCCAATTACAACGATGGGATGCGCGGCGGACGCGTTCGTGTGCGTGCCAAAATTGGTCAGTTGGACAAACAAACGTTGGTGATCAGCCAAATTCCATTTTCAACCAATACAGGAACGTTAATTGACAGTATTCTGAAAGCGAATGAAAAAGGAAAAATAAAGATCAAGAAAATCGAGGACAACACAGCTGCTGAAGTTGAAATTCTGATTCATCTTCCACCCGGAGTTTCTCCTGATAAAACCATCGATGCTTTGTATGCGTTTACAGCTTGTGAAACTTCGGTTGCACCTTTGGGTTGTGTCATTGAAAATCACAAACCTTTGTTTATTGGTGTGACTGATATGCTCAAAATTTCAACCCACCGAACAGTAGATTTACTCAAACGTGAGTTGGAAATTCAACTCGATGAACTCGAAAATAAATGGCATTTTTCTACCTTAGAAAAGATTTTCATCCGCGAAGAAATGTACATCGATTTCAAATTGTATTCCGATAGAGAATCACTTTACGAGTACATGTACAATCGTTTCAAACCGTTTCAAAAGGCATTGGTACGTGAAATCAACGACGACGATTTGCAAAAACTAACGCAAATTCCGATGATTCGTATCACGCGCTTCGATTCGGATAAAGCCGATGATGCCATAGCCAAATTGGAAGCTGAAATGGAACAAGTCAAATACGACCTGGATCACATTATTGACTTTGCGATTAATTTCTTCCAAACCCTAAAAGACAAATACGGAAAAGGTCGCGAGCGCCAAACCGAATTGCGCAGTTTTGATACCATCGAAGCAACAAAAGTAGTACTGCGAAACACCAAATTGTATGTCAATAAAGAAGAAGGTTTTCTCGGAACTGGTTTGAAAAAAGACGAATACGTGGCGGATTGCTCCGATATTGATGATGTAATTGTCTTTTTACGCGATGGTAAAATGATGGTTACTAAAGTCGACGAAAAGAAATTCGTAGGTAAAGACATCATTCATATTGATGTATTTGACAAAAACGACAAACGCACCATTTACAACATGATTTACCGCGATGGTAAAAATGGATCAACTTTCATCAAACGATTCAACGTTTCGGGTGTTACTCGCGATAAGTTTTACGATTTAACGCAAGAAAAGCCAGGTTCACAAGTGTCGTATTTTTCAGCCAATCCCAACGGTGAGGCCGAAGTTGTTACAATTTTATTGCGACAAGTAGGAAGCGTGAAAAAACTAAAATGGGACGTTGATTTCTCTGATATTGCCATCAAAGGAAGAGCTTCTCGTGGAAATACCGTAACCAAATATCCGATTAAGAAAATCGAGTTGAAAGAGAAAGGAATTTCAACTTTACGTCCGAGAAAAGTATGGTTCGACGATACAGTACAACGTTTGAATGTAGATGGAAGAGGTGAGTTGTTGGGCGAATTCCGTCCGAATGATCGTTTACTCATCATCAACCAATCTGGGAAATTGAAAACGATTATTCCTGAGTTAACAACGCATTTTGACGAAGACATGATTGTATTGGAAAAATGGAATCCGAAGAAACCCATTTCAACCATTTATTACGACGGTGAAAAAGAACGTTATTTTGTCAAACGTTTCTTAGTTGAAAACGAAAATAAAGAGGAAATATTCATTACCGAACACGAAAAATCGCAATTGGAAATTGTTTCCACCGATTGGCGTCCGGTAGCAGAATTGATTTTCGCTAAAGTAAAAGGCGTTCAAAAAGACAATCAAACAGTCGATTTAGAGCAATTTATTGCTGTAAAAGGAATCAAAGCACTCGGAAATCAATTGACCACCGATAAACTAAAACAAGTCAATTTGCTCGAACCGTTACCGTACGAAGAACCTGAGGAAGAAGCACCAGAAGAAATGGAAGTTACGGGTGATGAAAACGTTACAGATGACATCCAAACCGAAACTGATGACGACGGACAAATTACCTTATCGTTAGATTAATCAACAAAAACCTACTTGAGATATTCAGTAGGTTTTTTTTTGCCACAGATTCACTGATTAAATGTTGAAATCATTAACAAATATGGATTCATTACTTTTTTCATATTGATCTTTATTTCCTGATGGTGAAAACTTGAATTTTTCGATAGAAACAAAAAACCCTGACCAATTATCGATCAGGGTTTTTTATTATGATGTTTATTTCTTAGTTCGTCATGTCATCATCAGTCAACTTCTTGTCCACAATAGTACTGTTGTGAAGTTGTACTGGTTTTCTGCTTTTTTTCTTCATTCTCAAATTCAGGAATTCTACAAAAAGTGAGAAGAAAATGGCAAAGTACAAATAGCCTTTTGGTATGCTGTGCACTTCAATGTCGTTTCCGAAGCGGAAGTTAGCCAAGTGCGAACCTTCGGCTAAAAGCATTACTCCAATTAAAATTAAAAACGATAAACCAAGAATTTGTATCGTTGGGTGTTCGTTGACAAATTTACTTACCGGACCAGCGAAAGCCAACATTACTACTATCGATATGACAATAGCTAAAATCATAATTTCAATCGCGCCAGCCGGACCAAAACCTACTGGTGGTTCAGCCGAGCTTACCAATCCAATTGCAGTCAAAATACTATCAAAAGAGAATACGATATTCAACAAAGCAATTTGAATAATCGCTGCAGAAAGTGAGTTACTTGCTTTTCCACCAGCTGATTCTTCTTCGCCTTCGAGTTTGTGGTGAATTTCAGAAACGGATTTGTACAATAAGAACAGTCCACCTCCAAAAATAATCAAACTTTGGCCCGAAATTCCGCCTGAGAAAAACCCAAAATCAAAGTCGTAAAACGATTCCTTTAGGCTCATTACCCAAGTGATTCCAAACAATAAAGCGATACGAAATACCATCGCGAGTAATAATCCAACGCGTCTCGCTTTAGGTTGGTCTTTAGGTTCTAATTTTCCAGAAACAATAGAAAGGAAAACGATATTATCGATTCCGAGTATGATTTCTAAAAAAGTTAAGGTCAATAAAGCAATTAAACCGTCGGTTGTAAAAATGGCATCCATGTTTGTATAAGTTAGTTTCTAAATCGGGTTATACGTGAGTTATTCTACTTTTGTTACGCTTCCTTTTTGTTTTTTTGAATCGCCCACAAACGAATATTCAAAGTTGTAGGTTTTTCCTTTGGTACTCAATATTCTAACCGAAACGGCTTTTTTCTCTTCGCGGTTTTTCGGATTTACTTTTTGCATTACACATTCGCATTCGTTAATCCAACGCACTTTCGAAGTATCGGTTTTGCCTTCAAAAGTTTCAATTTGAATACTGTCGTTGCGCTCAAACGTTGAGGTGAATTTTTTATCGTTGATGGTCGTTTCCGAAGTGAATTTCCCCGTTTTAAAATCCTTACAATTGCGTTCTTGCTCGTAACACGAAACCAATGAGAGTGTGAGCACTAGTAAAACGATTTTTTTAAACATTGACATTGATTTTGAAATTGAAATTGAAATTGACTTTGTCATTGACATTGTAATTGTTATTTTTTTGAAGCTATTCCAGCAATTCGTTTCAAGCTTTCTTGCTTCAAACTATTTTTGTACGCTTTTCATCAGCTTCCTTTGGTCGCTGCTCAAAAGCAACAAAAATTAGTTTTCAGCTGCCAAAGGCTTTCCACTACTATCTGGGCTAGGGCTTTAGTTTTTTTAATTCGTCATCCGTAAAATTCTTAATACTCTTTTCTTGAGCAAATTTTCCCTCATTATAACTATTCGACTTATTTTTCGGAATCGACAAACTGTTCCATTCGGTTTTCTTCAGCATTTTAGCATAAAACACTATTTGACCGATATGATATGGATAATGCGCCAATTGCCTGTTGATGGCTTCTACAACCGTATGACCTTCGTTGCGAATGTAAATGATCGCGGTTAATTGATCGGGAGTAAGTGAATTCAAAGTTTCAAAAAAACAGTTCCAGCCTTTATTCCAAATTTCTAAAAGTTCGTCTTTGGTTTGAATGGTCGATTCAAATTCACTATCGCGGTTGCGCCATTCTTTTTCACCATCGGTAGTCAAAAAGTCGGTCCAACGCGACAACATATTTCCCGATAAATGTTTTACTATGGTTGCAATCGAATTGGTGTTATCATTCACTGCAACAAACAATTGCTCAGGTTCGAGTTGATCAAACGATTTTTCTCCCAAAGTTTTGTAGTAGAGAAACTGCTTTTTGACGCTTTCCAAGTAGTCATTATTTATCTCCATCGAATATAGCGTTAGTTATGGTTCGGATTCCTTTAAAAGCCAAAAAAACGGAAAGTACACAAATACTGCATCCGATAATAAGAACAATATAATAAGCTGCATTATTCTTATTCATGAAGGCATTGTACATTACACTTGGGCCGATAAACATAAGAGGAAGTGCTCCAAATAAATATTTGACACCTTTGCCTAGAAGTTCTCTGTTGGTTGCCATTAGAAACGCAATTGAATTCCGTAGCCGTTTTGATTGGTGATAAGATTCAGTTCAAGGTCGTCTGCATCGCCCGAATTTTTCAAGCCCGCATTGTACGTTTCAATTCCTTGACGCATTTTCTTGTTCTTTCCAATTAGAATCGGAACCGAAACTGCCAAAAATCCAGCTCCAATGTAGGTTGGTGCGCCAGGATAATCTTCATCAGAAACCAAACCTTTTACCAAATCAGCGGTACAAAAAGCAACGCCCAATCCCAAAAATAATCCACCTAAAGACGCTTTGTTTTTACCTGATTTAAATTGTTCCAAAGCCTGAGTATTTGAAGCTAGTTTTTCTTTTACTTCACGACTCGATAATTGTTGGCCGTTCATAAAATATTTGTGACCTTGCATGGTAATCTCTTGCGAATAAGCAAATGATGAAAGTATAATGGCAAGCAATACAATAAGTTTTTTCATAGTAATAGTAGTTTTAAGAATGTATAAAAATAGCAATATTTTCGTAACCAAGACTTATTTTTTGTAATTATCTACGGCTTTTCGAACACTGCCAAATTCCTTTAATAATTCGGATGCTTTTTGATAATCAACCGGAATTTCGCCCATGATCATTCGCACTCCACGATCGACCAATTTATCATTACTCAACTGCATATCGACCATTTTATTGCCTTTCACACGACCGAGTTGAATCATCGTTGTAGTCGAAATCATGTTCAACACCAATTTCTGTGCGGTTCCAGCTTTCATACGAGAACTTCCAGTAACAAATTCAGGTCCGACAACCACTACAACTGGAAATTGGGCGGTTAATGATAGTGGACTTCCTTCATTGCACGTAATGCAACCCGTAATGATGTTGTTTTCATTGCATTGTTCCAAACCCGAAATCACGTAAGGCGTAGTTCCAGAAGCGGCAATACCGATTACGACGTCTTTTTCATTGATATTGTGCTCTTGTAAATCAATCCACGCTTGTGTAGTATTGTCTTCAGCATTTTCAACAGCTTTGCGAATGGCCTTGTCACCACCAGCGATGATTCCGTTCACTAAATCAAAAGGAACACCAAACGTGGGTGGACATTCAGAAGCATCTACAATTCCCAATCGACCCGAAGTTCCTGCGCCAATGTAAAACAATCGTCCGCCGAGTTTCATTTTTTCAACCACTTGGGTAACTAAAGTTTCAATTTGTGGAAGTGCTTTTTCAACGGCAAACGGAACGGTCTTGTCTTCTTTATTGATGTTAGACAGCAAATCGGCAACCGACATGTGTTCTAATTGCTCGTAGTTAGAGGATTGCTCGGTGGTTTTGGTAAAGTTCATAGTAAAGTGACTGAGTTACTGAGTGGCTAAGTTACTGAGTTTTTTGCTTACAGCCTAGAGCTTAAAGCTTACAACATTATAAAAAATATGCCAAAATAATCCCTAAAATAATCATTGATATTTTAGCAATATTGAATTTATGACCTTCACTACTTTCAAAAATAATAGTTGAAGAAATGTGAAATAAAATACCAATTACAATGGCAGTAATTTCGGTATAGTAATCGTTAAGTAGTGGAAATCCATCCGATAAAAAAGTTCCCAATGGCGTCATGATGGCAAAAACCAACATAAAAAAGAACAGTGCTACTTTATTCAATTCGGCATTCAAGAAAAAAGTAGTCAAAATGACCGCAATAGGTAAGTGGTGAATCGCAATTCCGATGGCCAAATCGTGGTGATGCCCAACAGGAAAACCTTCTAATAACGCATGCAAACACAAACTAATGAACAACAACCAGGGCATTTGAGTGATTTTTTCATGACCGTGAACGTGTCCGTGTTCAGCGCCTTTCGAGAAAAATTCTAAAATAATCTGGAACAAAATTCCCACCATAATGAATATTCCCACACTATGATTGTGACTTTCGTACACTTCGGGCAACAAATGCATCACCGTTAGCGAAAGCAAAAACGAACCGCTAAATGCCAATAGCAATTTTAAGTTTTTCTTTTCCTTTGGTTTTAAAAATAATGCAATTCCGTAACCTAAAAGTACCGATAGTAATGGAAGTATGTAATTCATTTAGTCTTTTCTCTATGTTCTATTCTCTCTTTTCTTATTTAAAAATCATAATCAATCGCTCACTGTCTTTTTTATGGAATTTCTTCAGCTTATAATCGCCAAAAACATCCAACAAATAAATTCCAGCTTCGTTCATTAATCGCTGAAAATCTTCTAAGGTAAACGCACGCACTTTCTCAACAAAATGAAACGATTCGTCATTATGTGTAAATTCAATTTCTTTTACAATATGGCCGTCTTCTACCAATCGTTTGATGTGAAAATCAATACCGTCTACATGTTTCACTTCATCGGCAACCAAATTAGCAATCACCTGATTCACATTCATAAAATCAATCACAGCAAAACCATATTCCGAAAGGCTTTCTTTAATAGCGACTAAGGTTTTTAGATTGTCTTCTTCGTTTTCAAAATATCCAAAACTAGTAAACAAATTAAAAATAGCGTCGAATTTTTCTTCAAATGGTTCGCGCATGTCATGCACTTTGAAATGTAAGGTGTCGTTCGCATTTTTATTGGCTTCTGCGATACTGTTTTCCGACAAATCAACACCCAAAACATCAAACCCTAATTTGTTGAGATAAATGGCATGCCGACCTTTTCCACAAGCCAAATCCAGCACTTTTGCTTTTTCGGGCAAGTTCAGATAATGCGTTAAGTTATCCATGAAAATCTGAGCTTCACGGTAATTTCGTTCCTTATATAAAATATGATAATACGGTGTATCAAACCAAGAGGCAAACCAGTTATCGGTTTTCGAATTTGTAAGTTCTGACATTTATTCTTTTCAAATGAATTCTAATCCTGCAAATTTAGTGTATTTTTGCCGAAGAATTTCCAAGTTTGAAAATTGAAAATTTGGATTTAAGATTTATTTGGAATTTGATATTTGATTTTTGGAATTTTTACCAATGGAAAACTTTAAAATGATTGCCAAAACCTTCTTTGGTTTTGAAGAAATACTGGCCAAAGAATTGCAACTTCTCGGCGCACAAGAGGTAGAAATCGGAACGCGTGCCGTAAGTTTCAAAGGCGACAAAGGGTTTATGTACAAAGCCAATTTATCATTGCGTACGGCTTTAAAAATCCTAAAACCAATTTACCACTTTAGAGCGTTCAACGACCAAAGTTTGTACAAAGGAATTCAAGGTATCGATTGGTCTAAGTATTTGAATGCGAATCAAACGTTTGTCATCGATTCTACCATTCATTCCGATCATTTTAAACACTCGCAATTCGTTTCTCAAAAAGCTAAAGACGCCATTGTAGATCAATTTCGTGATAGAACAGGCCAACGCCCAAGCATCGACAAAGATTTTCCTGATTTGCGAATCAACATCCACATCGACCGAGATCAATGTTCGGTTTCTTTGGATACTTCTGGTGCATCATTGCATCAACGTGGTTATCGTGTATTGACCAATATCGCACCAATCAATGAAGTGTTAGCTGCAGGGATGCTTCTGCTTTCGGGCTGGAACGGCGAGTCTGATTTTCTAGATCCGATGTGTGGTTCGGGAACCATTTTGGCCGAAGCAGCTATGATTGCGTGTAATATTCCCGCTAATATCAACCGTAAAGAATTCGCTTTCGAAAAATGGAACGATTGGGACAACGATTTATTCGACCAAATCATTGATGCGTTGATGAAACGTACGCGCGATTTTCGTTATACGATGAAAGGCTACGACAAAGCGCCAAGCGCCGTTTCAAAAGCCATTGATAACATTAGAAATGCCAATCTTGACGAGTTCATAACTATTGAACAAAAAAACTTTTTCGATACTAAAAAAGAAACCTCTGGACCATTACACATGGTGTTCAATCCGCCGTATGGCGAGCGTTTGGATATTGATTTGGAGCGTTTTTACCGTGAAATGGGCGACACCATGAAGCAGAATTATCCAGGCACTCATGCTTGGTTCATTACCGCCAATTTAGAAGCGTTGAAATTTGTAGGTTTAAAACCATCCCGAAAAATAAAATTATTCAACGGTAGTTTGGAAGCACGATTCGTGAAATACGAAATGTACGAAGGAAGTAAGAGAGCGAAGTTTCAAGTTGAAAGAGAGTAGTGTTGAGAAAGCAGAAAGCAGAAAGCAGAAAGCAGAAAGCAGAAAGCAGAAAGCAGAAAGCAGAAAGCAGAAAGCAGAAAGCAGAAAGCAGAA
>NZ_DATGWY010000011.1:0-83391 GCF_035299245.1 Flavobacterium sp.
GTTTTTGTTGAGTATTTAAGATGTCCAACCTCAACATTCAAAATTCGTTGTTCAACATTCCTTGTTCAAGTCTTTCTCTAAAAATAGTGCCATTCGTTATTGAATTTTGAATATTCAACTTGGAACAACGAACAATGAAGTTTAGTAGAAATTTACCTAATTAAGCACTTTCCCTTTTACCTAAAAATCCCGTAAAACTACGCTATTCTATTGATTGTGAATTGATTTACTTTGATAGACCTATTTTAAACCAACACCACCATGGAAAATCAAAATCAATTCAACGGACTCGATACGTTCGAACACGTAGTCGTACTCATGCTCGAAAACCGCTCCTTCGATAATCTTCTAGGCTATTTATATGCTAAAGATGAAGTGCCAAATGGCAAAAAATTCGAAGGTCTCAATACTGGTAATTACTCCAATCCAGTTCCGCCACGCGCCGATGGTTACAACGAACATCCGACCATCGCGGTATCAACTGCTACCGATTATTCGGTTCCGTTTCCCGATCCCGGTGAAGAATACCAACACGTCAATACCCAACTCTTCAATCAAATCATTCCCGATAGTAATTTGGGTGTCGAACAGCAAAATATGGTTTTTCCCTTCAATTTGCCCACTCCAGTTCCATCACCCACTATGAACGGTTTCATAAACGATTACGAAAGCAATCTGCGTGCTACGTATGCTGATGGTTCTGTTCCAACCTATGACCAATACAAAGGTATAATGGAATGCTTCCAACCCGATCAAATTCCGGCCATGACTACGCTAGCCAAACAATTTGCTGTTTTTGATCATTGGTTTTGTTCGGTTCCGAGTCAAACCTATTGCAACCGAGCGTTTTGGCACGCCGCGAGCTCGGCCGGAAAAGTCATCAATCCGCTCGAAGAAAACGGAAGCGGTTTTCCAGGTATCGATGGAGATATCACTGGGATGGCTTCTTGGATAAAAGACGTTTGGCCGTTGCCCACACTTTTTGATCGTATGTCCGAAAAAGACGTTTCGTGGAAAGTCTACGCGCCCATTTATCCGCTGAGTTTAACCGAAATCATCCACGGTTATTCGTTAAAACATCCGTTTCACACGCACGAATATTCGCGTTTTGCAGAAGATTTACAAAACGGAACCTTACCGCAATATTCTTTTGTAGAACCGCAATTTCTGTTCAAACACAACGACCAACATCCATCGGCGTACAAACATGAACTCGCTCTAGGAACGGTTTATTTGGGAGAAGAATTGATTTTCGAAGTGTACAACGCTATTAAGAATAGTGCGTACAGAGACAAAATACTTTTTATCATTACCCATGACGAACACGGCGGTTGTTACGATCATTTTCCACCGCCATCGGGAGCTGTTCCACCTGAACCCGGAATGGTAGGACAATGCGATTTTGGTTTCGACCGATTGGGCGTTCGCGTACCGATGATCATGATATCGTCGTACATTCAGCCGAACACCATTATCAACGAGCAATTTGATCATACTTCGTTCATTAAAACCGTTTGTCAAAAGTGGAATTTAGATTCGTTAACTGATCGCGATGCCGCTGCACAACCGTTCACTTCGGTTTTTTCATCGCAAATGCGCACCGATTGGCCCGATTTACAATTAGCTGCCATTCCAACCACCGATGTCGAAACCAACCAAACCGACGATCCATTAAATTGCCTTCAAAAAGCCATGCTCACTAGTTTGCTTCACTTAGAAAAAGTACACGGATTAGGAGATACAGCATCATCCGACATTAAAACTATTGGAGATATGATGGAGTTTATCAAGAGATTTGGATAAAAAGGTAAATCATCTTCACTAAAAGTTTAGAAATAAAAAAACCGTAACTAGATATTACGGTTTTTTTATTTCAATATTCAACATTCCAAGTTGAATGTTGAATATTCAATGTTGAACAACGAATTTTGAATTAGGTTACTTCTTCACTACAGGCGGATACTGCGCCAAAATTTTACTCACAAATTCGTTGATGTTTTCATCTTTTTTCTCGGCTTTTTTGGTTAAAACACCTTCGCCAATTCCTTGCCAAATGAGTTCTTTCTTTTTGTTGTCGATAAAGTCAATGGTCAACGTTCCTTCGGTGTAGCGGTAAACTGAAGTGTTGCCGCCCCACATCCAAGGGTTCCAACCCCAACCCCAGCCGTAACCCCAACCAGCATTAAATTGGTTCACGTCTACTTGTTCTCTTTCTTTAGTAAAAAAGTTAATCAGTAAATCGGGATTAGTATCACTTTTTGTAAATCCTTTGGCAGCCATGGCCTCATCAATCGAGCGTAGAATCCGTCTTTTGTCCAAATCGGAAATCTCTACTTTATCAATGCCACTTTTGTGGTAGGCGTAGGTTTTATAACCGTCAAACGACGCATTTTTGTCGTAATCCGAATTCACTCTTACCGAACTGCACGAAGCGAGTACGAAGAGTAGGAGTAGTGGAATAAATTTGAGTGTCTTTTTCATATGTAAAGTATTAGAATATTAGACATTTTAGATTTTTAGAATGTTAGATTCTTTTTGTGATAGATAAATAAACGGAAACTAAAGTCTAATAGTCTTACTGTCTAATGATCTAAAAATCCAACAATCCGTCATCTACTACATTAGGGATGGTTACTTTCAACAAAGGTTGCGTCGCCATCGCTCTTTTTATGGCAAAAATAGCGCCTTCGTTTCGAGCCCAGCTACGACGTGAAATTCCGTTGTTCACATCCCAGAAAAGCATTGATTCTAAGCGTCTTGATGCTTCTTTAGTACCATCAAGAACCATACCAAATCCGCCATTAATTACTTCACCCCAACCAACGCCACCACCATTGTGAATAGATACCCAAGTAGCGCCTCTAAAACTGTCACCAATCACATTGTGTATTGCCATATCGGCAGTGAAACGAGAACCGTCATATATGTTTGAGGTTTCTCTGTATGGCGAATCGGTTCCGGAAACATCGTGGTGATCACGGCCTAAAATCACATAACCAATTTCACCTCTGGCAATTGCTTGGTTGAACGCTTCGGCTATTTTGATTCGGCCTTCGGCATCGGCATACAAAATGCGAGCTTGTGAACCAACTACTAGTTTATTTTCTTGTGCGCCTTTAATCCACTGAATGTTATCGGCCATTTGTTGTTGGATTTCTTCGGGAGCGGTTTTCATCATTTCTTCCAAAACGTCGCAAGCGATTTGATCTGTTTTGGCTAAATCTTCGGGTTTTCCCGAGGCACAAACCCAACGGAAAGGACCAAATCCGTAGTCAAAACACATTGGTCCCATAATATCTTGTACGTAACTTGGGTATTTGAATTCTCTTCCTAAAGTTGGATGATCGTTCATTACATCGGCGCCAGCACGAGAAGATTCTAATAAAAAGGCGTTTCCATAATCAAAGAAATAGGTTCCTTTGGCGGTGTGTTTGTTTATGGCTGCCGCATGACGACGCAGTGTTTTTTGAACTTCTTCTTTAAATTTTTCGGGATTATTCGCCATCATTTCGTTCGATTCTTCAAATGAATAACCCATTGGGTAATAACCTCCAGCCCACGGATTGTGGAGCGAAGTTTGGTCCGAACCCAAATCAATGTGCAGGTTTTCTTGATCGAAACGTTCCCAAACGTCTACTACGTTACCGAGGTAGGCAATGGAAACGACTTCGCTGTTGGCTAAAGCTGTTTTCACTCTTGGAACCAAATGGTCGATGTTGTCTATAACTTCATTAATCCAGCCTTGCGAATGACGAATATGCGTGATTTTTGGATTCACTTCGGCACAAACGGTAACACAGCCTGCAATGTTACCAGCTTTGGGTTGTGCGCCACTCATTCCGCCCAGTCCAGAAGTAACAAATAAGCCACCTTTTGGCGATTTTTTTATTTTTCTAAATCCGTTTAAAACGGTGATGGTAGTTCCGTGTACGATTCCTTGCGGACCGATGTACATATAACTTCCTGCCGTCATTTGTCCGTATTGCGATACGCCTAAAGCGTTCATTTTTTCCCAATCGTCGGGTTTGGAGTAGTTAGGAATTACCATTCCGTTGGTTACGACTACTCTTGGTGCTTCTTTGTGGGATGGAAATAAACCCATCGGATGGCCAGAATACATTACCAAGGTTTGCCCATCGGTCATTTGTGCCAAGTACTGCATGGTCAAAAGATACTGTGCCCAGTTTTGAAAAACCGCTCCGTTTCCACCGTAAGTAATCAGTTCGTGCGGATGTTGTGCAACGGCATAATCCAAATTGTTTTGAATCATGAGCATGATGGCTTTGGCTTGTTCGCTTTTGCCTGGATATTCTGAAATGGGTCGAGCGTACATGCGGTAATCCGGACGAAGACGGTACATATAAATGCGACCGTAGGTTTCGAGTTCGGCTTTGAATTCGGGAATCAATTCGGCGTGGTGTTGCGGTTCAAAATAGCGTAAAGCATTTTTGAGTGCGAGTATTTTTTCTTCGTTGGTTAGAATTTCTTTGCGTTTGGGCGCGTGATTGATGTCGGCTTCGTACGGTTTTGGTTGTGGTAAAACCTGCGGAATTCCTTGAAGTATTTGTTCTTGAAAAGTCATTTTTTTGGATTGTAAGATTGTGAGACTATATGATTTTAAGTTTTGCTTTCAGTTTTTAGCTCTCTGCTTTCAGCTGTCTGCCTCTGCCTTCTGCCTTCTAAAATTAGTGTGGTAAAGTTACAGAGATTTTTAATTTATTTCTAATTTTCTATAGTACTACTGACTGCGTTAGGGATTGAGCAATTGTTTGAGCTCTTTTTGCGCAACGCAGAGGAGCAAAAAAGCGAGTGCGAAAGCCCGCCCGCCTTTTTCGGCGGGAACGCCACACTTCGATACTTCCTTCGTCAGTACAAGCGTAGCTCAGTGTGACAAATCTATTTATTAATTACTTAGGTACTCAGTTACTTTTTCTTTATTTCTCCTGTTTTTTTATCGAATCCGTACGGGCAATGACGGCAACCGCTTTTGCAACAATAGCCGCGTTTGAGGTGGTATTTCTCGGTAAAACAACGGTAACCTTCGGGTGTGAGATAGTAATCTTCGCCTTCGACTAAATTATTTGGATCGATTTTTTCATTCATAGCTACAAAATTAGCAACTTTGCGAGATATGATATTGATTGTTTTTAAATATTTAACACCGCGCGGATTTAGAGGGTTGACTTTTTATCCGTTTGTGTTTATTGCAACTAAAAGCGATAGATTGAATAAGGTATTTATCAATCATGAGCGGATTCATCTGCGACAGCAATTGGAATTATTAATTGTTCCGTTTTATTTATGGTATGGAATTGAGTTTGGCATTCGATTAATACAGTACAGAAACCGCAGAGAAGCCTATTATAACATATCGTTTGAGCGGGAAGCCTATGGAAATGAAAAAGACCTTCACTACTTAAAGCAAAGGTCTTTTTGGAAGTTTATATCTTATTTGAAGTCTTAGTTTTTGGGTTTTTCTAAAGGAACAGCGGTTCCGTATTTTCCATTTCCGAGTTTTACTTTTCCAGCGTTAGGTCCGGCTGGAATGATGTCGCCCACATTCACTAAATCTTCAGGATTGTAATTGTACACTTCATAATCGGAAGGCCAACGGAAAACCGTTCTACCGTCTTGAGGATCATTGGCTGCTTTAGCTGCGATAGGCTCTCGCTCTTTTTTCATGTATTTTGGTCCGGGCGCTTGAGGAAAACGGCCTTCGCCATAATTCGTTTTTGGTTTTGCGACCAGTTGGTATTGTAGTTTCCCAGAATGAGTTCCACCGTTTAATTCTAAAAGTTCTACCGAGTTTTGAGTTTGATTCATAATTGTAATTCCGTTGAAATAAGGCATACCTACAGGAGTACAGATTACGCGCAACGGATTTTCATCATCAACAACGATAATGTCTGCTAAAATAGGATCAATGATAATAGTGGCTTTACCATTAACCATTTCGACTGTGCCGTAGTCTTGGTACCAGTACTCTGGAGATTCTGGGCAAGTTAGCGTTACTCGGCCGTGGTTTTGAGTTGGGACGATTTCAGATACAGTACCCGTTCCAATGATCTTTCTTGCGGTAACACCACCGTTTGGACTACCGCCTACGTAGGCGTAAGCACTACTTACACCACCATACGACAAACCTTCAAAAGCACCTCCAAAACGGTAAGTCGCATTGCTATAGGCAGTTCCAAATACACCAAATGAATCTTGATTTTGAGCATCGGCAATTGCATTTACACCTACTGTAAATCCTGGATTTCCGGCAGTTGTACCTCTTGAACTGTAGGCATTTAATGCACTTTGAGCACCTCCTAGAGTGGCTGAAGTAACATTAAGCTGATTATAAGATGCGCTAGGGTTGTAAGTTGTTGAAGCGTTATCTACATAGTTGTAATTGGCCATCCATACGTTAGAATAATTGATGTTGGCGGCTACAGTAGCTGCACCGGTTGACTGTGCAAAAACGCTAGTATAACCTGCTGCAGGATTATTAGCATAGACTCCAGCTCCAAGTACAGTTTGTGGTGGAGTACCCAAAGAAAAGTTAGTTTCTCTTCCTAAGATAGCTCCAACATTGGTTGAATGACCATAAACAGCATCGCCAGCACCACTATCAACCTCTAATTTATAGGAGGATGGAGCGATATTAATACCAACATTACCTATGTTGTTGATGTTTACTCTTTGAAAACCTCCTGTTGAAAAGTTTAAGTTATCTGCTGCAGAGCTGAACATACCTGTGTTTGGATCGGATTGCCATGAATAAGAAGGCAATGCTCCTGTGCCTAGTGAATACGATTGCAACTGACCATTATTGGCATTAGAAATATTCCAACGGTCAGTATTGTTGGTTCTAAAGCGAATGTCTTGGGCATCTGTAGTTCCCAAAAAATTCGTACCAGCGGTTGTTCCAGTGTTTCCTGTTAATGACCAGTTGGTGTTCATTCCAGTTGAGATTTTTTCCCAAACACCTAAGTTGTTAAAGAAATAAAAGCCTACAGAAGTTACATTTATGGTAGTTCCAGTTGCAGTTCCCGAAGCAATATCGTTAACGTAAATTAAAGTTGATGTTGGTGTTGCAGCCATGCTTTGTGCTCTTTGTCTGCTTACTCTCGGAATTAGTATTCCGTCTACATTAGTTGAAGCTCCTGTTGGATTCGCCGCAACAATGTCTAGGGTTGAAGCTGGTGCATTAGTTCCAATACCTACTTGCGACCATGCAAAGTCAAGGCAACTTAGCAGAAGAAAACCTGCGAATAGATGTTTACTTTTCATTTTCATTTTTTTTAATTAGAGTCAATCAATATGAATCAGTTCAAAGTTCAGAATTACAATTGATTAGAGGAATAAATATCGGTACAAAGCGTAATTTAACGACAAAATGCATGAGATTAAAAGGTTTGTTCTTTGTGACTACTACTTGTGGATAGCAATTGTGTTTTGAATATTATATAGAGTTTTTCAAGTAACTACTTTGATTATAAATGTTCACATAGCTTTTTTGAATTTATTTTTAAGTTGGTAAGTTGTATTATTGCTTGTAGAAGTAACTAATAATTCATACTAAAGTCGAGGGTTGTACAATTAACAAAAAGACCTTTACTAGCTAAAGCAAAGGTCTTTTCGGAAGGTTTTGTTGTATGTACGAACTTAATAGATTATTTTTTTGTGGGTTATTGCTCCACTTTCTGTTTTGATTTTCAATACTAATGTGGTATCGTTTTTCATTAGATTTTTGATGATAAACTCAGTAGCGTTTACGTTTTTGTATTCGGCTAATTTTCTTCCTAAAATATCATAAACGATAATTGAATCGAGTAATTCATTGCTTGAATGAATGTTGATGTTGGTGTTTGTGGCAACATTTACGGTGTTTGCATTGAATTCGGAATTGCCTAAAGTGGCCGAAACGTATTTTAGTATGAAACGATTTTCAAAATTACCCGATTCAGAAGAGAAGCTGTAAGGTTCTTGACGCAAATCGTGATCAATATTTAAAAGTGTGTCTTCCAAATAAATGTTTTGTGAACTATCAGCGAATAAACCATCGGCAGTTAGAATTCCAATCGAATAATTTCCTGCAGTTGGAGTTGTTACGCCAATTGTGACTTGGTCGTTTTGATCAAAAGGCATTGGTCGACCTTGGATAATCATTGGTTTTTCAATCATCGAATAAATACCAACTGCATTTCCGGGTTTGTGCGTCGAATCGAAATTGCGGTCTTTTTCGAGAGAGGCACCAACGGCATAACCAACAAGCGAAGTAGCCGTTTCATTAGCCGCATTTTCTATGGTAAGCCAAATTCTGTTTTTATCGGAATCACTGTCCATCATGGAAGTTCGGTAAAACTGACTGTTGTCGTACAATCCGTTTCTCATACCGTTATTGAATACCACTGTTGATGGAGTGGGAGCGCTGTGGTTCATTTGTACAAAGAACGCTTGTCCAGCACCAATTTTGCCCATAAATCCTGGTGGTGTTGATCCTAAAGAATTGTAGGTAATGTAATCATTTATCGAATAATTATAAGTGTAATCTCCGTAAAAAGGATCTACATAAGCTGCGCTAATTGATAAGCCGTGAGTCCACAGTCTAATGGTTCCATCGATGTTCAGATTGGAACTGATGAACGTATTGGCGTCAATTGCCGATGGATATGGGTTTCCGATTAGGTTCCAATTGTCGTCTTCGGCAGTTGCAGTTCCGCCAGGAGAAGGATACGAAGAGGTTCTAGTTCCTCTTGAAATAGGTGTAGTTAAATTACCGTTATTTGGAACTCCAGTAAAGGTCACTTGATGACTGGTTGGTGTTCCTGTAGCAGTATTTGGTGCTCTAACAATGTAACCTCTTCCGACTGTCATGTTTTCGTTGCCGTTTACCCAAATTCCGTAATCGGTTCCGTTATGAGTTGGATTCCATTTCCATATCAAACCAGTTGATGTTGTAGGGAAAATGGCGCTCGATGCGAAACTGGTGACAGGTGATGACCAATAAACATAATCGTACAATTTGATATCAGTGTTTCGGTACATAGTTATGTTTCCTGAATTGGCAATTCCGGGGTTGTTTATCTGAACTAAACTTGCGTTGTCGTTGATGTTAAAGGTTCCGCTAGGTAATACTGTAACCTGATTTGTTACAGTAACAGAATTACCTGATAAAACAGTTAAAGTAGCTCCGTTTAAAACAGTTAGTGTTCCTGCTAAACCAACATAGCTGCTACCTGAAACAATAGGATTGTTGGGAGTTACTGGAATCATAACACAATCTAAACCTGTTGGAATTCCGCTTGGTGTCCAGTTATTGTTTTTATTCCAATCGGAGTCAACAGAACCGTTCCAGGTTTTGTTTCCTACTACTGTTACTGTGGCTTCATCAGTTTCGGTGATTGTTCTTCCTGAACAAATGGTGTAAGTCACTTCGGCGGTATACGTTGTGGTTGAGGCTGGACAAACAGTTATTACATCTCCTGTGCCAACAACTGGTCCAAAAATACCTGAACCTTCGTGCCACGTAACTGTAGTAGCAGGAGCACCACTTGGTACAAATCGCCATGCTTCATTAGTCACTGTCCAGTCTGGATCTAGTCCATTTCGATTAGGAGGTACTACTGCTTGTGTTCCATTTCCATTTTGAATTCCGATGATTGCATTTCCACCATTCCATGATGAACATACATTCTTTTCTTGAACATACACTTCAATAACATTGGTGTTTTCATACAATACCATCATTCCGGAATAGAGTATTGAGTTACAACTGCTTGAGAACATAGGAATGTCATCCCATGCAGCTACTAAAGCTCTACAGCCTGTATTTAGAGTGATTAATTCCCATCCTACTTCACCACCAACACTTGGGTCGATATCATGATATACTCCAAAAATTGTATTTCTAAATAAGGAAGCATTTGGTAAATTACTTGCAAATGACCATGGATTGTATCCGCCTGGAGTATTATTGGTTAAGTCGAAAGTTAAAACTCCGTTCGAACCAATTAAACATTGCGTGTAATTGTTGCCATAAAAACAAAATTGAAAAGGTAAGTTTATGGTTGTTGACCAAATGTCATCAACATTAATACTTACTGGATTTCTCAAACAATTAAATTGATAAGGTGGACTGTAAGGGATGGATTGTACGTTATAACTTGTGCTTTGAAATATCGGGGTATAAGTCGCTTCTAAGTCGACACAAGAAGAACTTAGGCAAGCGTTTACTGGGCTAGGGTCAGCACCCGATAGGCTTAGTCCACCAGCGATAACGCCAGGACATCCTAGAGTTGTTGTTCCAGTTCCACTTCCTAACGAACAGTTAGGTGTAGTAAAACTTATCGGTCCAATCCAAACTCCTTGGCCTAATCCGCCGCCGCAATTTGAACGTACCCAAATGTAATAGGTAGTTCCACCAGTTAATCCTGTTAAATTAACAGAAGTTACTCCAGCACCAACCGAACCTGTGGCGATTGCTGATGAACTTGGAGTTAAATTTGAAGTTGATAAATAATACTGATAACCATTTGCTGGAGGTGTGCCTGGTTCAATCCAACTGATTGTTGCAGTGGTTTGTGAAGATATAAAAGCACTAATTGATGAAGGGTTTCCTGAACAAGGTAGTGGAGGAAGTACTGTGAATGTGTAATCCTCAGTTTCGCCACTTGAAATAGATCCACACGCAGTTGGGTTTGTAGAAAGATAATTGGCTACTATTCTCATTCTGTGATTTCCTAAACTTGCTCCTGCCGGAACAGTAATTGTGCCTGATGCAGATGTTACGTAAGCTCCACTCGCGTATACTAGTTCGCCTGCATCATTAAAATCTAAATCGTTATTCCAATCAATCCAAATATTGAATCCATAACTGTAAAATCCGTCGTAAAAAACAGCTGAAAATGTTACAGAAGCTGAATTGATTTGGCTTACGGTTTGGCCAGTGAAATTTCCGTAACCAGAAGGAGAATATCCTGAACCATTGTTAGCAATGTTGTTTGATCCGCCTGAAGTTGAAAAATTATTGATGTAGTAAAACGAACTTGAAGACGTTGATGAACAATAACCCGTTATAAAAGAAACTACTACTGTCCATGGGCTAAAGTCAACTCCGTTACAATTATTTCTAACATAAACATAGTATACAGTGTCAGGTGATAACCCTGTCAAATTTACCGTAGTTACACCTGCGGCAGTACTTCCTGTTGGTGGAGTTGAAGAATTTGGCGTTGCTGGGTTTGTTGTGACAATGTATTGGTAACCATTTGCAGGAGCAGGTGTTGATGCAGTCCAATTCACTGTTGCTGATGTTTGAGTAATTGCTGAAATAGTTACTGCAGTTGGAATTCCTGGGCAAGCAGCAGCTGTTACATTTACAGTATAATCTTCTGTCTCACCACTTGAAATAGAGCCACATGAAGTTGGGTTTGTAGAAAGATAATTGGCTACGATTCTCATTCTATGATTTCCCGCACTGGCTCCCGAAGGAACAACAAAACTTCCTGTTGCGCCAGTTACATAGCCACCAGACGCGTATACTTTTTCTCCAGCATCATCAAAGTCCAAGTCATTATTCCAATCTACCCAAATATTGAATCCGTAAGTGTAAAATCCGTCAAAGAAATTGGTTGTGAAGTTGATGGTTCCATTGTTTTGTTGTGTTACGACCATTCCGGTAAAATTGCCATAGCCGCCAGCAGAATATCCAGAACCATTATTGGTGATGTTGGTTGTTCCTCCAGCTGTCGAAAAGTTTGCTATGTAATAAGTTGATGAAGTGGAAGTGGAAGGACAATACCCTGTTGTAAAAACTATGTAAGGTGTCCAAGCGCTGTAATTACTGCCTCCACAATCACTTCTAACAAAAACATAATAAGTGGTATTTGCAATTAATCCAGTTAAATTCACACTTGTTAAGCCAGTTGGTGTCCCTGCACCACCAGGAGTAGTGTTGCTTGTTGATACTACGTATTGGTAACCATTACTTGGAATAGATGTTGGAGCATTCCAGCTTATAGTTGCAGTAGTTAATGTTATGTTTGAAGCAGCATTAAGAGTTGGGGATACGCAACTTGGAGCTGAAGCACAAATGCCAAATGTACCATTACCATCATTACCATATTCCCAAACTCTGATGTAAATTGTTTCTCCTGGAATCAAAGTGGTCATTGATATGTATGACATTGCGCCATTCGCGCTATCGTCATCATCACATTCTAATAAAGTCAAACTGCCGCAACTTCCTCTGTAAAAAGCAAGTCCGCTATCAGTAATTCCACCAGATTGCATATCAACATTTAAAATTCCTGTTGGTGGGACAACCGCGCTGAACCATACGTCGCCACCGCTATAGAATGCACAACCTGGAGCAGGAATACCAGTGCTTGCTGTTGCGTTAGCATTTGTGTAATTAGCATAACTACAAGTAGTATTTACGGTCAAGGGTATTGCGTTAATGCATTCGTCATTTACAGGTGTTGCAGGAGCAGGAGTACATGATCTGGATATTGTAAAAGTTCCCGTTGTAGTACTTCCAGCCAACCAATGTGCAATGTATACGTAGTATGTTGTTCCATTGGTTGTTATGAATGTTGCAGACTCTGGTGAAGTGTCAGTGCAGACAATATTGGAAAAAGAACCACAAGCCGATCCAGTTACTACAGATAGTTTTATATCAAAAGCAGGATTTGTTGTTATAGTAGTTTGTTGACCATCACCTACAAACGAATACCAAACACCGTAATCAGACATAGAACATCCTGTTCCGTTAGCGGTTGCCCCAGTTGTGTTTACAGTAGTGCCTGCTAAGTTAGTTGCTCCGCATGGTAGTGAAGTTGCTGTGGCACAAGTTGAGTTACTTGGCGGTATAGGAGCAGTAACACATAAGCTAGTGAGTGTTAAGTTACCATTGCTTCCAACGTTAACAACTTTGATGTAATAAATTCCATTAGTTAGAGTAGCTGATATTGTTTCTGTTTGTGTTCCATTTGTAGTTGTAGCATTTGCGCAGTTGATTTGAGTTAAACCAGTGCAAGAACTTGTTGAAGAAAGTAATTGCAAATAAATGTTACGATTGTTCCCTACTCCCGTTATAGTTACATTTATTGGTCCACCAGTAACAGTAAAAGTATACCATCCTTCTCTGTTAAATGTTCCTGCACAAGTTCCTATTAATGGGGCATCTTGCGTTGTATCAGTAATTGTTCCTGAATCACAAGCTCCATTTATTGATATGGATTCAGCTGTAGCACAACTTGTGCCTTGAGCAAAAAAATGAGTAGTAAAAAATAATAATACAGGCAAAATAAAATTGCGAGTTTTCTTAGGTGTGAAAATATTCAAAAAGAGGGTTGAAAGTATAGTTTTATTCATTTTGCGGGGAATTTGTCTATCAAAAATAAAGAATTACCTTCTAAAAACAACAAAATACTTAAAAAAAATGTTAAAATGTTGTGTAGGTTTTTGTTTACAGTTTAAGACTAGCTTTTTAAAAAAAAGGTAAAAATTTGCTAAAACTCTTATTTACTTGACATTATGAAAATTGCAATTTTTTTCTGTAAGTATTTTATACAGGAAAAAAACATAAGAAAATAACTATATTTTAATCGATGTTTGTTTTTAAATCGTAATAATTAGCATTTAATCGATAAAAGAAAAAGGCTGATGCTTTTTCATTACAAACTATTGTGTAGATTAAAAAAAATACTCTATTTTTGAAGTCTAATGCGATGATTATGAAACATTTCTCCTTTTTATTATTTCTTGTTTTTGGCGTGTCTTTTTCACAAGTATACGTTAGTAACAATAGCTTCATTTATAACAGAGCCAGTTTAGTTTATGTAACTGGTAATGTTGAACTGAACGGTGCAAATAGTAATTTTTATTTGCGTAATGAAGGACAACTCTTGCAAGGAACCACAGGTACTTCTACCAACAGAGGTTTAGGTAAGTTGTCTGTTTTTCAAGAAGGAAGTTCTGATAATTTTGATTACAACTATTGGTGTTCTCCGGTCGGGAATTCATCGGTTGCTATTGGAAATGAAAATTTTGGAATCACCATGTTGAATCGACCAACTACGGTAACTGCTTCAACTCCTGCTACAATTATTGCAGGTTATGATGGTTCTACAACCAATTCAAGTTTGGAAATTTCAAGATTTTGGATATGGAAATACTTGTCTTCAAATGTATACGATCCGGGTGGAGCAGGATGGATTTCCGTTCAAGATAATCCCACTTTGGCTGCTGGTCAAGGCTTTACTATGAAAGGGACAAGCGGAACAGATAATACTAATGTTGGTGAAGCAACAGTTAATAATCCTGGTGGTGCTCAACGTTATGATTTTAGAGGAAAACCCAATGATGGAAATATTACAGTTGGTGTTGATTTAAATAAACAAACACTTACAGGAAATCCTTATCCTTCAGCACTTCACGTTAATGCATTCTTGTTAGATCCAGCGAATACTGCCTTCGATAGAATTGCTTATTATTGGGAACATGATAAAACAGTTAACTCTCATTATTTAGCTCAGTACAGAGGTGGTTATGGGACTTATTCTCCAATCAGTTTGGTGTCTAATGGTTTGTATGTTCCAGCTACTTATGATAGTTATAATCCAGACGGAACACTAAATACTACAGGAGCTTCTTCAGGTTTAGTTATTGAAAGAAAATACGCGCCAATAGGTCAAGGGTTTATGGTGAGAGGAAATTCTTTGGGAACGGTTACAATCAGAAATACTCATCGTGAATACTACAGAGAATCAGGTGCATTATCTCAGTTTGAAAGAGTCAATGCAAATGCTGCTGATTCAGATGATGATGGAGTGGTTTCAACTGGCCCAATCAACTCAGTTTCTCATATTCGTTTGAATACAATTATAAACAATCAATTTACACGTCAGGTTGCTTTAGCGTTCTTGCCTGAAGCTACTATGGGAGTTGATCCAGGAATTGATGCTAAAAGTCCGGATGATAACTTACCGAACGATTCGTACTTCTCCTTGAATAATGAAAAATATGTAATACAAGGAATTGATTTTAATATTGAGAAAAGACTTCGTTTTGGTTTTAAAGTTACTGGAAACACAGCTTTTAAAATTAGTTTAGTTGATGTTGTGAATTTTGATCCCAATCAACCCGTTTATGTTTACGATGCACAAACAAATTTCTATCACAACTTAAAATTAAGTGACTTTGATGTTAATTTGTCAGAGGGTGTTTACAATGATCGTTTTGAAATAACATTCAAAGATGCTTCTTTAGGGAACAACGAAGTTTTAGAAAACAACTTAGTTGTAGTACAAAACAATAATAATCAAGTGTTGTCTATTTCAAATCCAAATGCTGTTGAGATTAAATCAGCGGGATTATATGATATTGCCGGAAAATTAGTGCTGCAAAAAACGGATTTGTCTTCTAAACAAAACTATGAGATATCAACATCTTCTTTAAGCGAAGGAGTTTACATTGTTAAATTATTTGGAGCTGATGGTCAAAACATGAGCCAAAAAATTATCGTAGAAAGAATCGACTAACCCATTTTCAACTTTACTATATAAAAGGTGTTCATTAAGAATGCCTTTTTTTATGGTGTAATTTTTACCTTTGTCAAAACAATAATTTTGGAAATTCCAACCCAAAAAATTCATATGCCTAATTCTTCAATTCAACTTTTCATTCGAAGAGAAGATTTGATACATCCTTTTGTTTCGGGCAACAAATTTCGTAAGCTCAAATACAATTTAATTCAGGCAAAAAAAGAAAATCAAACTACTCTTTTGACTTTTGGGGGTGCATTTTCCAATCACATTGCCGCTGTTGCCTATGCAGGAAAAGAAAATGGTTTCAAAACGATAGGTGTTATTAGAGGTGACGAATTGGCTTCACAAATCGACCAAAATCCAACGTTAAAGTTTGCTCATGAATGTGGAATGGAGTTTTATTTTGTGACAAGAGAAAGTTACCGCCAGAAAGACTCTGCTGAATTTATTCAGGATTTAAAAGAAAAGTTCAATAGTTTTTACTTACTACCAGAAGGCGGAACCAATGATTTGGCAGTTAAAGGATGTTCAGAGATGATTACTGGTGAAGATATAGAATACAATTTCATTTGTACAGCTGTCGGAACCGGTGGAACCATTTCTGGAATTATCAATAGTGTTTTAAGTCACCAAAAAGTTTTGGGTTTTCCTGCGTTAAAAGGCGATTTTTTACAAAAAGATATTCGTAAATTTGCCCAGAATGAAAATTGGGAACTAGTTTCTGACTATCATTTTGGAGGTTATGGAAAAGTAACCAACGAATTAATTCAGTTCATTAACTTATTTTTCGCCGAAAATAAAATTCCGCTCGATCCCATTTATACTGGAAAGATGGTTTTTGGCGTTATCGATTTAATACAGAAAAACTATTTTCCTGAAAACTCAAGAATTTTACTTATTCACACAGGAGGAATTCAAGGAGTAGAAGGAATGAATATAAAATTAAAAAAAAATAATGCGCCTATTATACAATTCATTGATTAAAAAAATTGCATTTTGTTTGCTCATCAGTTTCTTTATTGCTTGCAGTTCTTCAAAACCTGTTGTTCGAACAACGAAAGAGCCTGTCAACAAAACAAGACCTGAAATAGTAGTTCGTACCGATAAAAAACCAGTCGAAAAACCTACGCAACCAAAAGCAGAACCAATAGTTACTGTCCCAACATCAACCAATTCTCAAACGGAAACTTTAGAGGCTACTTCAAAGGTGAAAGTAACTACTGAAATTGTTTTGGCTTACATTGATAAATACAAAGATGTAGCGCAAAAAAACATGAGAAATCACGGTGTTCCCGCTAGTATCGCTCTTGCACAAGCAATTTTAGAATCGGGTGCTGGAACAGGTGATTTAAGCAGACAAGCCAATAATCATTTTGGTATCAAATGCCACAAAGATTGGAACGGCCCAAGTGTAAAACATGACGATGACGAAGCACAAGAGTGTTTCAGAAAATACGATAATGTATACGACTCCTATCAAGATTACGCTAACTTTTTAAGAGGAAGAAGATGGTACGATCCGCTTTTTAAATTAGAGCAAGACGATTATAAAGGCTGGGCAAAAGGTTTGAAAAAAGCAGGTTACGCCACCGATCCAGCTTATCCAACTAAATTAATCGGACTCATAGAACGTTATCAATTGCAAAAATACGATGCTGAAGTTTTAGGAAAAGACTATGTGCCTACAACTCCAACAAATTCAGTTACCGTTGCGGATAAACAAACTGAGAAACCACAGCCAACCACAGATCAACATCAAGTGGTCAAAGGCGATACTTTGTATTCGATATCCAAACGATACAATATTTCTATAGAAGAGTTAAGAAAGAAAAATAATATCACCGAAAATGCCATAAGTATCGGTCAATTACTCCAAATAAAATAATACTAAAACACACTTCATTTATGTTATACCAAAGAAGTAGTTCGCTTTTTGCCGAAGCTGAACAAGTAATTCCAGGCGGTGTTAATTCGCCCGTAAGAGCGTTCAAAGCTGTAGGTGGAACACCCATTTTTGTCAAAAGTGCCAAAGGTGCTTATTTGTATGATGAAGACGGAAATCGATTAATAGATTATATCAATTCTTGGGGTCCAATGATTTTAGGTCATGCCCACGAACCCGTTGTGAATGCCATAACCGAAAGAGCACAACTTGGAACATCGTTTGGTATGCCCACCGAATTGGAAACTAAAATAGCCCAATTGGCTATTTCAATGGTTCCTAATATAGACAAAATTCGTTTTGTAAATTCAGGAACTGAAGCCTGTATGAGCGCTATTCGTTTGGCACGCGGTTACACCAAAAGAGATAAAATCATCAAGTTTGCTGGTTGTTATCACGGTCATTCGGATTCGTTCTTGATTCAAGCAGGAAGTGGTGCCATCACATTTGGTGCGCCAAACAGTCCAGGAGTAACTCAAGGAACTGCAAAAGATACATTATTAGCTAATTATAATGATATTGAAAATGTAAGATCATTATTCAATGCCAATCCTGATGAAATAGCGGCAATTATTGTAGAACCTGTTGCTGGTAATATGGGTTGTGTACCGCCAATCAATGGGTTTTTAGAGCAATTAAGAGCAATTTGTGATGCTAATGGAACCTTGCTTATTTTTGACGAAGTAATGACGGGATTCCGATTAGCAAAAGGTGGAGTGCAAGAATTGTTCAACATAAAGGCTGATATTGTTTGCTTCGGAAAAGTAATCGGAGGTGGTTTGCCAGTCGGAGCATTTGCTGCTCGCAGTGAAATAATGAATTTCTTAGCGCCACTCGGACCAGTATACCAAGCGGGAACATTGTCAGGAAACCCTTTAGCGATGGCAGCTGGATTGGCAATGCTTCAGGAATTAAATGATAACCCTGATATTTTCTCACGATTGGAAGAAAAAACAGCTTATTTGGAAAAAGGAATTCGAAAAGTATTATCTGATAATGAAATCGTATTTACCATCAATAGAGTAGGTTCTATGATTTCTGTGCATTTTGATGAACATCCAGTGGTTGATTTTCAAACAGCCAAAAACGGCGATAACGAAACCTTTAAAAAGTTTTTCCACGGATTATTAAACGAAGGTGTTTACATTGCACCATCTGCTTATGAAACATGGTTTATTACTGATGCGCTATCGTATGAAGATTTAGATTTTACTATTAATGCAATTAATAAAGTTGCAAAAACACTATAAAGAAAAAGCCCCGATTCTCATCGGGGCTTTTTTTATGCTAAAATTAGATTATTTACTTTGTGTAGCTTCAGACATTACTTTTTCAAGTTTTTCTTTTGTTGCAGCATA
The DNA here is from genome assembly GCF_035299245.1 of Flavobacterium sp. GTDB lineage: Bacteria > Bacteroidota > Bacteroidia > Flavobacteriales > Flavobacteriaceae > Flavobacterium. The sequence goes on from NZ_DATGWY010000011.1 coordinate 18,840, forward strand.
TTTTTTATTTTGCTCACCAGTTAATGTAGCTTCTAATTTCAATCCTACAATTCGGTTTACTTCAGCTTTTCTCTCAGCAGAAAGATTCTTGTCAGCCAACATTTGGTGTTTTTGTTCAAACAATCTGTATAAATCAGCAACTTGAGTATCAGTCAAACCTACTAATTCAGATAAAGTAGAAACTTCTTTCTTAGCTAAAGCTTCTGGAGTCATTTTGCTATCTTGAGCACTAGCCGTTAATGTAAGTGCAAATAGTAATGAAAGAGTAAAGAATAATTTTTTCATAATTTTGATTTTTTTTTAAGTAATAGAAACCAAAACTAATTTATTTTTTGCAAACCACAAAATATTTATCCTTAATTATTCACCATCAACAGGTTTTGCTCCTCTTTTTCCTTTGAATTTTTCCATTCGGTCTTTTTTGGCTTCCGTCCATTTTTTATACTGATCTTCCGAAAGTACTTTTTTCATTTTGTTTTTCATTGCCAACTCTTCGTCAATTCGATTCTTTTTCATTGTAGCAATTTCCTCGTCAGATGGTTTATCACCTTTTTCTCTTCGGGTTTTAAATTCTTCTTTTTTAGCCTCTCTCTTTTTAGATTGTTCCACTAAAATAGCTTTTACTTCATCTTGTTGTTTGGCATCTAAACTTAATTCAGAAGTCATTTTTTTCAATACAACTTCAACTTGTTGTTCTGGAGTCATTCTTCCTTTTCCGTCTCCTTTTTTTCCCTGTGCAAAAGCTGTCAATCCTACAACCAAAGCAACGGCTAAAATTAATTTTCTCATGTTTTAAAATTTAAGTGATTTAAAAGTAAGACTTTATTCGATAAATAAGGTTTAATCCTTAACAAAAGTTTAATAAATTGATTTTAAAAGAAGAATGGGTTTTAATGAGATTGAATTAATTCTTTATCTTAGCAATCTATAACCAATTAAAAACATCTAATTATGGAATCATTCGAAAACCAAAACCAAAAACCAATGTCAGTAAAAGACTGGCTGATTACTTTTTTAATCTTAATTATTCCAATTGTAGGATTAGTGATGCTTTTCATTTATGCCTTTGGCGATAATCAAAATATTCACAAGCAAACTTGGGCCAAAGCTCAATTAATTTGGTTGCTTATTATGTTAGTCTTAGTGTTTTTAATTCTTATGGCATTCGGTTCTATTTTTGCCGCAGCAATGGCGGCCGGAGCAGGATCTGGTGGTTATTAATAAAAAAAAGGGAACTCAATTGGGTTCCCTTTTTTCTTTTATCGTTTCGGTTTTAATTCAAAACCACGGTTTTATTTTCTCCTTCAACTACCACTTTGGTCATTCCGTGTTTGGCTAAACCTTTCATGGCTGCGTCCCATTTTTTACCGCTCAATTGTGATTTTTCTTTTAATTGAGCTAAAGGTTGATTGTTTTCAGTTTTCAATATACTGATAATTAATTTTTCTTCTTCAGTCAATTCGATTTGCTTTTTCTCTGGTCGCATTTGCGGGAAGAATAACACTTCCTGAATCGATGCATTATTGGTCAAAAACATAATCAAACGATCCATTCCAATTCCCAATCCTGAAGTTGGAGGCATTCCGAATTCTAACGCACGTAAGAAATCTTGATCAATAAACATCGCTTCGTCATCACCTTTTTCTGCCAACGCCATTTGAGCTTCGAAACGCTCTCTTTGGTCAATTGGGTCGTTCAACTCTGAATACGCATTCGCAATTTCTTTTCCGCATACCATCAATTCAAAGCGTTCGGTCAATTCGGGATTGTCACGGTGCGATTTACACAACGGTGACATTTCTTTTGGATAATCAGTAATAAAGGTAGGTTGAATGAAATTGCCTTCGCATTTGGCTCCAAAAATTTCATCTATTAATTTTCCTTTACCCATGGTTTCATCCACAGCAATTCCCATAGATTGCGCCGCTTCAAAGAGTTCGCTTTCGCTTTTTCCCGAAATATCAAAACCTGTAAATTGTTTAATGGCATCGGTCATGGTAACACGTGCATACGGCGCTTTGAAATTGACTTTATGCTCGCCAAAAGTAGCTTCTGTAGTTCCGTTTACTGCTAAAGCACAATGTTCTAATAAGTTTTCGGTAAACTCCATCATCCAGTTGTAGTCTTTGTAAGCTACGTAGATTTCCATGGCGGTAAATTCAGGATTGTGTGTTCGATCCATTCCTTCATTTCTGAAGTTTTTCGAAAATTCGTACACACCATCAAATCCACCTACAATCAATCGTTTCAGATACAATTCGTTGGCAATTCGCATGTACAACGGAATGTCTAAACTATTATGGTGTGTGATGAATGGTCGTGCCGCAGCTCCACCCGGAATCGCTTGTAAAATCGGAGTTTCTACTTCCATATAACCCGCATCGTTAAAGAAATTCCGCATCGCGGTAAACAATTTGGTTCGTTTAACGAATACCTCTTTAACATCAGGATTTACAACTAAATCTACATAACGCATTCGATAACGCAATTCTGGATCGACAAAAGCATCAAAAACATGACCTTCGTCGTCTTTTTTTGGCAATGGTAATGGGCGTAAGGTTTTGCTCAAAAAAGTAAATTGATCCACACGAACCGACTTTTCACCTACTTTGGTTAAAAACAATTCGCCTTCAACTCCTATAAAATCTCCCAAATCGGTTAATTTTCTAAAAACTTGATTGTATAAAGTTTTGTCTTCACCAGGGCAAATGTTGTCGCGATTAAAATACAATTGAATTCGACCTTCGCTATCTTGTAACTCCACAAACGAAGCTTTTCCCATATCACGATCGCTCATGATTCTTCCAGCCAAGATTACCTTCTTACCTTCTTCAAATTGTTCCTTCACCTGTTTAGAAGTGTGTGTTACGGGATACAAATTGGCGGGATAAGGGTTGATTCCCAAATCACGTAGAGCTTTGAGTTTTTCTCGTCTAATGATTTCTTGTTCTGAAAGTTGCATAATGTATAAATTTAAGTCGGCAAAGATAGTCAATCGGTGTAAAGTATCAAAACAGGAAATTTTCATTTTTTTGAAGCAAAAGGCTTGGTTTGTGTCAGTAATCCATTTTCCAGCCATTTGCTTTATCTTTTTTGTCTCCCAAAGCAGTGCCAAAAGACAAAAAAGGATGCCGCTTCTGTCTGGGCTAGAGAAGAAACTTTTTGTATCTTTGGAAAAATTTTTAAAATGAGACTATTTAATTACCTGCTAGTCGCTTGTGTATTAGTGACATTTTCAAGTTGTTCCATTACTGAAAAAATCATTTTCAACGAAGATAATTCGGGCAAATTTGCCTGCGAAATTGACGGTTCTAAAATGATGTCCATGATGGGAAGTGCTATCAAAGCAGAAACTGAAAAAAAATCCAAAAAGAAAAAGAAAAAAAATAAAGAAGGCGAAAGAGAGTTGGCGGATATTGATAGTACATTTACTTTTAAAGAATTGATGGCAAGCAAACAAGATAGTATTGCCAAATTGCCATTAGAAGAACAAGAAAAGTTCAAAAGAATGGAAAATTTTAGTATTCGAATGGTTATGAATGAGGAAAAAAGTATATTTAACTATACATTGTTCACCGATTTTAAAGCAATTAGTGATTTAAATGATTTAATGTCGCCTATGGAGTCAGTAAAATCGTTCAATGGAGGAAACAAATCGGTTGGAAACAATGGAGATATGATGAAAGATAACAATTCAAGCGAATACTCTTTTGATGGTAAAGTCTTTAAAAAGAAAGTACGGAAGTTAGTAGCTGATAATTCTGATAAAGATGCGCAGCTTTCTAAAGAGGAAGCAGAGTATGCTGCAGGTAAAGAAGAGTCAATGAAATTAATTTACGACCAATCTGATTTTAAAGTAGTATATCAATTTCCAAGAGCCGTTAAAAAAGTATCGATTCCAAATGCACTTTACAGCGAAGATCGTAAAACAGTTACGATTCTTTTTGACATGAAAGAATACATGGAAAATCCAGAAAGTTTAAGCTTTGATGTGGAGTTAGAGTAATTATGATGAACAAAAAAATTCAACTTGTCGACTTAGGATTTAAAGATTACAAAGAAACTTGGGATTTTCAAGAGCTATTGTTCAAGGAAATCGTCGATATCAAAATTCAAAATCGAAGAGAAGATTCGGCACTTGAAACGCCTAATTATTTTTTGTTTGTAGAACATCCTCATGTATATACATTGGGTAAGAGTGGCGATTTGTCTAATTTGTTATTGTCAGAGAAACAGCTTTCTGAAAAAGGGGCTACTTTTTATAAAATTAATAGAGGTGGAGACGTTACCTATCACGGTCCAGGGCAAATTGTAGGTTATCCTATTTTGGATTTAGAAAATTTTTTTACCGATATTCATAAGTATTTACGATTGTTAGAAGAAGTTATTATACTAACGCTGGCAGAATATAATATTAAAGGAGTAAGGAGCGAAGGTGAAACCGGAGTTTGGATTGATGTCGGAACTCCGTTTGCTCGAAAGATTTGTGCTATGGGTGTTCGAGCTTCTCGATGGGTAACCATGCACGGATTTGCTTTAAATGTAAATGCCGACTTAGGCTATTTTGATAATATTATTCCGTGCGGAATTAAAGGAAAAGCAGTTACTTCTTTACAAGTTGAATTAGGTGTTGAAAAAGTAAATGAAGCCGAAGTTAAGGAAAAAATTCTAAAACACTTTTCACAACTCTTTGAAGTTGCATTTAAGACGCTTGACAAAGCTTCAGTGTAATTATAAATCTAACTTTAGCTGTTCTGGTAATAATCGGAAACTCATCCGGTGGTATTTTGTCGTTCCGTACTTTTTAATTGCTTCACGGTGTTCAATAGTTGGATAACCTTTGTTTTGTTTCCAATTGTACATAGGATATTCCTCGTGAATTGTATTCATGTATTCGTCTCGGTAGGTTTTTGCTAAAACAGAAGCAGCTGCAATACTCATGTATTTAGAATCACCTTTTACAATAGTGCTAAAAGGAATATTGTTTATTGGTTTGAACCTATTTCCATCAACAATTATGTATAATGGTGTTGGATTCAACTTAATAATGCTCTCTTGCATTGCCTTAATCGATGCGTTTAAAATGTTGATTTCATCAATTATTTTAGGTTCTAAGTGAGTTACTGAAAAACTTATTGCTTTTTCTTCAATTAACGGTTTGAGTCTTTCTCTGACTTTTTCAGAAAGTTGTTTGGAATCATTGAGTAATTCCAAATTAAAATTTTCAGGAAGTAGTATTGCAGCAGCTGTAACTGGTCCGGCGAGACAACCTCTTCCTGCCTCATCAGTTCCGCATTCATATTTATGTTCCGAGAATCTTAATTTTAACATAAAATTAATTTTGATAATAATGCAAATTTTAACGCAACCATATGATTTTTTTTGCATCAAATGGGTGTGTTGCAACCACATCGTTAGTAAATCGCTTGAAAATTTTAACAAAAATAAAAAATAATATTCCGAAGTATTATTTGTTTATTTAATAAATTATTAAGAAGTTTGCGGAATAACTAACTCAAATAAATTTAATATGAGATCGAAGTTCAAATGGATTTTTACGCTTCTATTAGCGTTTTCAATGCAGTTTTCGTTTGCACAAGAGAAAACTGTAACCGGTGTAGTTTCTGATGATAAAGGGACTTTGCCTGGTGCAAATGTTGTTGTAAAAGGTACAGCAAGAGGAGTACAAACAGACATGGATGGTAAATACGCCATCAAAGTAAAACAAGGAGAAACTTTGGTTTTTTCATTTATCGGAATGAAAGATGTTGAAAAAGTTGTAGGTGCTTCAAATACAGTTAGTGTTAAGATGGAGCCAACTACTAGTGTTTTACAAGAAGTAGTAGTTGAAGGTTATAGAACTACAACAAAAGCAGCAACTGTAGTAGCGCAAACGACTGTTAATGCTAAAACTATTGAGAACAGACCTAATGCTTCGTTTATTCAAACGTTACAAGGTCAAGTTGCTGGTTTGAATATTCAGACAGGTTCGGGTCAGCCAGGAGCCAAAAGTACAGTAATCATTCGTGGAGTAGGTACAATTAATGCAAATACAGACCCGCTTTACGTGATTGATGGTATGCCTACAAATGGAGACAACTTTAGAAGTTTGAATCCAAATGATATTGAATCTGCAACAGTTTTAAAAGATGCATCGGCTATTGCTATTTATGGTAATAGAGGTTCTAATGGTGTAATTGTTGTTAAAACTAGAAAAGGAGGAACTGAACAAGGTAAAACTAAATTTAGATATTCGTTAAATACAGGTTTTACGTCTCTTCAAGGTAATGATTATTCATTAGCTAATGCTAAAGAATTGTTGACTTTAGAAAGAACTTACGGGGTTGGTAGAGGTAATTTAAACCCTGCAACTGGTGTGCCTTTTACTGATGCTGAGATTAATGCGTATCCGATAGATACTGACTGGGTTGATTATTTCTTCGATACAGCAGCTTCTTCTGAGCACAATTTTAGTGTAGAGAGCCAAGGGAAATCACTTAGTTCATATACTTCTTTAAACTACTTAGATCAAGAAGGTATTCTTAAATCTACAGGATTAAAAAGATTTACTTTGAGAAATAATTTAAATGGTAAATCAGAAAATGAGAAATTTTTCTATTCTACTAATTTGTCTTTAGGTTTTTCTAAAAATAATGAAGCTACCAACTTAGGAACTGGAGCAATTAACAGAAACTATGTGTTAGGGGCAACTCTTTCGGCTCCTTATATCAGTCCTGATGAATATATTGATCCAGTACAAGTTTTTGACTTGTATCAAGCTGATGGTACTTTATTGTATACTCCTCTTTTCTTAATGGATAAATTAGCTACATATACCAACCAAACTGACGAATTGCGTTTAATAGGTTCGTTAGAGGCTGGTTATGAGATTTTCAAAAACTTAACATTCAAGTCAAGAACAGGTATTGAATCGATACAAAATAGATTTACTCAATCAGAGCACCCTATCTCATTTAATGCATTGCTTTTTGTTAATCCAGGTCAAGAATTTGGAGGTTTTGAAGATGTTAATAACAGAAGAGAAACATATTTTAATCAATTATGGCAATTAGATTATACAAGAAAATTTGCTGAAAAACACACTGTTAGACTTTTAGCTGCTACAGAGTATAATTTCAATCAATTGAATTCTAACAACGTAAGACAAAGAGGTTTGAATCCATCTACTTTTGTTCCAGGCACTGGTTCTGGTTATTTAGCAGATATTACAGCTCATGATTTTTACGGTCCTCAAGCTTCGGTTGGAAAATTAAAACGTAACTTATTGTCTTATTTTGGAACATTGGATTATGATTTCAATAATAAGTATGGTATAGTGGGTTCATTCAGACGAGATGGAACAAGTGCTTTCATAGGTGATAGAGTATGGGGAGAATTTTGGTCTGTAGGAGCTCGTTGGAACATTGATAACGAAGCATTCTTAAAAGATAGCAAAATATTCAAAGTTTTAAAAATGAGAGGTTCATATGGTACAGTTGGTAATCAAAGAATTGTTGACGGAACTGTTTTCGCTGGTTTGAATCCTCCTCCTTACATTAATACTCTTGGAGTTAGTGCAGCTGCAGCAAACGTTTATAACGGTCAGGCAATTTCTACACTTACTTTAGGTTATGATGATTTACATTGGGAAACAACTGAGCAAAGTAACGTAGGTCTTGATTTTGAGTTATTCAATAAAAGTAGACTAAGAGGTACTTTTGATTGGTACAACAGAAATACAATTGAAGTATTCAACCCAGATCCAATTTCACCGATAGCTGGTGCTACAACTTTAAATAGAAATTCAAAAGCTAACGTTAGAAATAAAGGGGTAGAGTTGTCTTTAGCTTTTGATGTTGTTAACAATGAGAATTTTAAATTCACGCTTAGAGGTAACGGATCATACAACGATAACTCTGTTGATGGATTAATTTTAAATGACGGAAGAACTATTCAAGGAAATTATATTACAGCTAACGGTGGTAGAGTTTATGAATTCTATGTTATACCTTATGCTGGAGTTAATCCTGCTAATGGAGAGTTGCTTTTCCAAGCTGCTGATGGTACTTTAACTGAGAATCCAGTTGATGCTGACAGAGTTGCTACAGGTAAATCTGAAATTCCAGTATATCAAGGAGGTTTTGGTTTTGATATTGATTACAAAGGATTCTTCGCAACTTCTAACTTCTCGTTTTCACAAAAAGTGTGGAGATTTGATTTTGACTTAGATGGATTTTATGATCCAACTTCTTTAGGTCAGTTCGTGGTTAGTAATGATTTACTTAATGCTTGGACTCCTACTAATACTAATACTGATGTGCCAGCTTTAAACGCATTGAACTTAGGAACAGCTGCTAACTCAGATCGTTTTATTCAAGATGCTTCTTTTGTAAGATTACGTTATTTACAAGTTGGTTACAGAATACCTAAGAAATTCTTAGATAAAACTTTTATTAGCGGGTTGTCGTTCTATGCTCAAGGTGAAAATATTTATACTTGGACAAAATGGAGAGGTTTTGATGCTGAGAGTGATAGAGCTGCTGATCAAGCTCAATATCCTACACCAAGAATTATTTCATTTGGTATGGACTTAAGATTTTAATAATAATATATAAACATGTTAACTATGAAAAAATATTTAGGTTTATTTTTAATATTTTCTACTCTTTTCTTTACCTCATGTGATGAAGAGTTGTTAGAGCCTTTTACACCAGGTGCCATCCCTGAAGAAGAAGCGGTTCAGACTACTGCAGATTTGAGTAGATTAATGAATGCAGCTTATGGTATTTTAACTCCATTTTCAGAAATTGAATTTAATTCTATTTTTACTGACGAAGCGGGTATCGGTTATGCTAATGGTGGTCAAGGATTAGATGATAACTATGCCTTTCTTTTAAATCCATCATCAGATTCAGCTAATGGTATTTGGGATACTCATTATATAACCTTGTCACGTGTTAATAGAGTAATCAAATTCTCTGCGAATGTAACTCCTGTTGACGCTGCTGATCAAGCTGTGTTTAACAGATTATTGGCTGAGGCTTATACTCTTAGAGCTCATTGTCACTTACAATTGTTAGCACATTATTCAACAAATCCTAAAGATTTGAATGCTTTAGGTGTTGTGTTGTCTAACGATGTTTTTCTTGCTTCTTATGTTGGAAGTAGAGTTGCAAATGGTCAGATTTATAATTTGATTGATAGTGATTTAACACAAGCAGAAGCTTTATACGCTACAGTTCCAAGTGCAGATGCAGTTAATCCAATTTATGCAAACAAAATATTCACAACGGCTGTGAGAGCAAGATCTTACGCCTTAAGAGGTGATTATCCAAATGCATTAATTTATGCTAACCAAGTTATTGCGACTCCAGGTCTTTCTTTATCTACTGGAAGTACTTACAGAGATATGTTTTTAACTGACGCAACTGGTGAGACAATTTTCAAAATTGACAAAGCTACTGGTCAAACAAGAATTGGTAATATTTGGGCAAGTGTTAATTCTACTGTTAGTGGATCACCATTCTACGAAATGGGTCGTTCTCTATTTAATATTTTGAACACTACTAACTTGCCTTCTGCAACTTCTTACACAGTAACTGCTATTGCAGGAACAGCTATTACTATACCTGGCCATACTTTGGCAGTTAATGATATGTTTGTTTCTACACAAAATGTTCCTTCTAATGCTACCTACAATGGAGCTGGTACAGGTACGGTTCCTGCTAACTCTTTAGTGGCTGGAAAAGTTTATTTTGTTAGATCTGTGAGTGGTAATAACATAACTCTAACTGACAGTTATAACGGTACTACAAACATTAATTTCTCTGCAGCTAACGGTCCTAGTTTATCTATTCCTGTTAAAACTAATGATGGAGATGTTAGATATTCTACTATGGTGCATCCTACATCAATTATTGATTTCAATTATCAATCTAGTTCTGATTTCAGAAACACTGATAAAATCGCTATTAGAAAATATCCTGGTGCTGGTACAAATGGTAATTTAGTTAATGATATTAAAATTTGTAGATTATCTGAAATGTACTTAATCAAAGCTGAAGCAGAAATTGCTGCAGGTAATTTAACAGCTGCTGCTACTACTATTCAAACATTGAGAAATGCTCGTTTCAATAAAGTTCAACCTCTTCCTGTATACGCTAATGCTACAGATGCTTGGAAAGCAGTTCTTCAAGAAAGAAGAATTGAGTTGGCTTTTGAAGGTTTCAGATATGTTGATTTAAAACGTATAGGAAGTTTAGCTGGTGAGACTATTTCAAGAGATTCTCAAGACTGTGCATTTAACGGTGCTTGTTCATTACCGTTAACAGACTTCAGATTCACTATGCCGATTCCACAAGATGAAACTAATGCAAATGGTGGCATCCAACAGAATCCTGGTTACTAATTTATATCTGATTTTATATAAAGAAAGCTGCTTTTAAGCAGCTTTTTTTATTTTTAACATTTGTTATATAATTAAATTATTAAATTTGTTGTTTAACATAATTGATTTTAAAGATTTTAAATACACATGAAGAAAATTATATTAGTTTTTCTCTTTATCTCATCAGCCGTTTATTCACAGAATGAGATTGAAAGAACCAGAATTAAAGCTGCTTCAAATCCGATTGAAGTTCAGGCATTAAAAGATTATTATGTGCAGTATTTTGATACTCAAAAAAGACTGATAGATGAATATGCCTCAGTTAATAATCTTTCTGATGAGCAAAAATTTTCACTTCAAAGAGTTATTGACGGTGTTCCCTATTTTTATGGTACCGATAATGCTGGCTCAGCTACAACATTGCGTGCTACTTCTATGTATCCTGGTGGATCTTTAGGCCTAAATATTACCGGTCTAGGTATGGTTGCAGGAGTTTGGGATGGAGGTAAAGTTAGAGATACACATCAAGAATTTGTTGGAAAAATTACTCTTGGTGATTCAAATTCTTCTTTGAATGGGCACTCTACACACGTAACAGGAACTGTTCTCGCTTCTGGTGTAAGTCTAAGTAGAAGAGGCTTGGCCTACCAAGCAAGTGGCATCACATATGATTGGACGAATGACGCTAGTGAGATGATAAGTTTTGCTGATTTGGGATTTCTAGTTTCAAATCATTCATATGGAAATATTGCTGCGAATTTACAAACCTATACTTTTGGTATGTATAACGGACAATCAATAGAAACTGATAATATTATGAACGCTTTTCCTTATTACCAAATTGTAAAATCAGCTGGTAATGATCGAAGCGATACTAGTATTTTGCAACAAAATATTAAAGGAGGTTATGATTTGTTATCGGGTGTTTCTACTGCAAAAAATGTTCTGACTGTTGCAGCCGTAAATCAAGTTACAAATTACACTAGTCCTGATGATGTAGTTATGAGTAGCTTTAGTAATTTTGGACCAACCGACGATGGAAGAATAAAACCAGATATCTCTGCAAAAGGAGTTGGTGTGGTTTCTACCAATTCAACAACAGATGCTGCTTATACAACACTGCAAGGTACATCCATGGCTGCGCCAGCTATTACAGGCTTAATTCTGCTTTTGCAACAGCATTACAATACATTAAATGAGTTTTCTTACATGAAATCGGCTTCAGTTAGAGGTTTGCTATGCCAATCTGCAAGAGAAGCAGGTTCTAGTCCAGGTCCAGATTATTCTTTTGGATGGGGTTTAGCTGACGGTCAAAATGCCGCTCAAATTATTTCTAATAAAGGAGTTTCTTCCATTTTTGATGAATTGAGTTTACAAAATAGTTCAACATATACAACTACATTTACAATTAATTCTATACAAGATATCAATGTAGCTATTGCTTGGACAGATCCAACAGGTAGTGCAAATGCATCTACAGATGAAGATAATAGAACACCGAGATTGAGAAATAATCTAGATTTGAAAGTTATTAAAAACGGTGTTACATTTTATCCTTGGAGATTGGATCCAGATTCTCCAACTTCACCAGCTGTTAATGATGCTGATAATGATGCTGACAATATCGAAAGAGTTGAAGTTTTTAATGCTGATCCAGGAACATATACTATTCAAGTAACTCACAAAGGATCTTTGGTTGGTGGTTCTCAAGATTTTACGCTAATCGCGTCTTCAACAAATGGTTTGACGCTAAACAACCCGAATTTTGTTGCCGACAACAACTTTTTTGTATATCCAGTTCCTACTAAAGATTTTATTAACTTTTCGAACCCAAATAATTTTGATGTAAAAGAGGTTACAATTACTGATATTACAGGAAAATTAGTAGTTGCTAATCCATCCATTTCATCAAACTCTATCGATGTTTCTAATTTGCAAACAGGAGTATATTTCATTAAATTTACTACCGATAGTTTTTCTACTATGAAAAAGTTTGTAAAAAACTAAAATACTCACAAATCATTGTTAAGAGCGTCTGCCATGGTAGACGCTTTTTATTTTTATACTATATTTGCCGCATTAGACTAAATGAGTCTTCTTTACATAGTTAAATTTCATTAATGATGAACAAAAAAATCTTTCTTTATATTTTAGGCTTTTTGCCGTTCTTCATCTCTGCCCAAACTCAAGAAAGAAGTGAAGGCAAAGAATCCAAAGAAAACAAAACACCTAAAGCAAGAAACGATCAATATAGAATTTATTCTATCGAAAGAGATACAACCTACGTAGACACATCTTTAACGATTCAAAGCGATTACAAATACAACTATTTGCGAAAAGACACATTCGGATTACTTCCATTTGCTAATGAAGGTCAAACCTACACTGTTCTCGATTTTGGATTGAATCAAGTTAGTCCGTATCCCGAATTCGGATTCAAAGCCAAACACTTTAATTTCTACCAACCTTCCGATATTAAATACTACTCAGTAGCTACTCCATTAACCGAATTGTATTTCAAAACCGTAATGGAACAAGGACAAAATGTAGATGCTTTAATAACATTAAACACTTCTGAAAGATTCAATTTTTCGATTGGTTACAAAGGATTACGGTCTTTAGGGAAATACATCAACCAACTATCAAGTGCTGGAAATTTTAAGTTTACTTCAAGTTATTTTACCAAAAATAAACGCTACATAGCCAATTTTCATTTTACTGGGCAAGATCTTCTCAATGGTGAGAATGGCGGAATAACCACCATTTCCGATTTTGAAGGTGAAGATGCTGCGTTCAATAACAGAGCACGTTTTCAAGTGTATTTTACAGATGCTAAATCATTTCTAAAAGGCAAAAGAGTTTTTATTGATCATAATTTTAGAATCAATAAAAAGGAATCCGATAACAACCTTATTCTGAACCACCAATTCAATTACGAAAACAAATACTACGAGTTCTACCAAACAATTCAGTCGGTTACCATCAATCAAGTAGCTGTAAAACGCTTCGGAGAATCGTACCGTGATGGAGAAATTAACGACCGCGTCCGATTCCGAAAAATGTTCAATCATGTGGGTTTGTCGTTCAAAAGTAAATTTCTTGGTAACGTGAAAGCATTTGTGGAAGATTATTTTTACAAACAGTATTACGATGCCAATTGGATCATCAATGATGTAATTATTCCTTCTAAAATTGAAGAACGCGTAAGTGCAATTGGAGGACAATATTTCTACGATAAAAATAAAATAAAAGGAAATTTACTCATCAAAAAAGCAATTACCACTCAAACATTTTCTGAGCTTACGGCAAATGCCAGTTACAAAGTAAACGACAAAAATGCTATCGAATTTCAATTCCAAAACCTAAGTAAAATTCCGGATAACAATTTTATCTTGCACCAAAGTTCCTACGTCACTTACAATTGGTTCAACAGTTTCAAAAATGAAAAAATAAATTCGTTTTCAGTAGATGCCAAAACACAATGGGTTAATGCATCCTTAAAAGCAACATTGCTCAATGATCATTTGTTTTTTAGTGATGATAATCCCAATAATGATACCATTAGTGTAACTCCAAAACAATACAACAAATCGATTAATTATCTTTCAATAAGAGTTAATAAAGAAATTAAATACAGAAAATGGGCGCTAGATAACACCATTTTGTATCAAAAAGTAACCCAAGAAGACAATGTTCTCAATGTTCCTGAATTAACTACACGAAATACATTGTACTATTCCAATCATTTCTTTAAAAAAGCAATGCAGCTTCAAACGGGAATCACATTCAATTATTTTACCAGCTATTTTGCCGATAACTATAATCCTCTATTGGGAGAGTCATTTGTACAAAACGAAAAGAAAATCGGAAGTTTTCCTATGCTCGATTTCTTTGTCAATGCTCGAATCCGTCAAGCGCGAATTTTCCTTAAAGCTGAGCATTTTAACTCAGGTTTCACAGGTAATAAATTTTACTCCGCACCCAATTATCCGTACCGTGATTTTATGGTGCGCTTCGGATTGGTGTGGGATTTCTTTCAATAGTTATAGGAACACAATGGTTTGGGCTTTCTTGTAATCCATTTTCCTGCTTTCCGTCACGCGCGGCGTTTCCTCCAATCAGGGTTAGAATGTGATCTTCAGGAGCAAAATAACCATTCTTGCAAAACCATATTATTATCAATATCTTTGTTGTCGCAAACACAAACAAAATGAACTATTCAGAAAATATATTAGGAACTATCGGCAACACGCCTTTAGTAAAACTAAATAAAGTAGTAGAAGGAATCGATGCTTTAGTATTGGCCAAAGTAGAAACATTCAATCCAGGAAATTCTGTAAAAGATCGTATGGCTCTTAAAATGGTGGAAGATGCCGAAGCCGACGGTCGATTAAAACCCGGTGGAACCATCATCGAAGGAACTTCTGGAAACACCGGAATGGGATTGGCATTGGCCGCTATCGTAAAAGGATACAAATGTATTTTTGTAATTACCGATAAACAATCCAAAGAAAAAATGGACATTCTTCGTGCTGTTGGAGCCAAGGTTGTGGTGTGTCCAACCGATGTAGAACCTACTGATCCACGTTCGTATTACTCAGTTTCCAAACGATTGTCTACCGAAATTCCGAATTCCTGGTACGTAAATCAATACGATAATCCTTCTAATGCAACAGCGCATTACGAACAAACCGGACCCGAAATTTGGGAGCAAACCAACGGAAAAGTTACCCATTTTGTGGTGGGTGTGGGAACTGGCGGAACCATTTCGGGCGTTGCCAAATACTTAAAAGAAAAAAATCCAAATATTAAAATCTGGGGAATCGATACGTATGGTTCTGTATTCAAAAAATACCACGAAACTGGAATCTTCGATGAAAACGAAATCTATTCGTACATTACTGAAGGAATCGGAGAAGACATTCTTCCTAAAAACGTAGATTTCTCTTTAATTGATGGTTTTACCAAAGTAACGGATAAAGATGCTGCCGTTTTTACACGTAGAATCGCTTTAGAAGAAGGTATTTTTGTTGGGAATTCTGCTGGCTCTTGTATTAAAGGATTACACCAATTGAAAGAACATTTCACTAAAGACGACGTGGTTGTGGTACTTTTTCACGATTCAGGAAGTCGTTACGTTGGAAAAATGTTCAACGACGATTGGATGCGTGAACGTGGTTTCTTAGATGAGGAAATCACCAAAGCTGAAGACGTAATCAAAGATCATATCGATAAATCACTGGTTGTAGTTCGCACTGAAGAATTGGTTTCTCACGCCATTGACCGTATGCGTAAATACAAAATTTCTCAAATTCCAGTTATTGATATCAACGGTTTTGTGGGTTCTGTAGATGAAACTGATTTGTTCCAAAGTTATGTTTCAGACAAAAATGTAGCCGATAAACCAATTAAAGAAGTAATGGGTAAGCCGTATCCAATTGTAAAATTAGGAACACCTATCGAGGAAGTTTCAAAATTATTCACTAAAGACAATCAAGCCGTTTTAGTGGATTTAGAGAATGGTAAACACCACATCATTACTAAATACGATATTATTGGTTCTATAAAATAAAAAAGAGTCAAGACCACTTCGTTGCAAGATCGCTTCGCTGCAAGATAATCCAATTGGATGTTTTCGGCAAAGCGGTCTTTCTTCTTTCTGCGTAGCGGTCTTTCTTCTATTTTATTCCCCAATCAAAACACCCGAAACATTCCAAGCGCTAAAACTAGTTCCTTCTGGTGCGCCTTGCGGAATTTTTACTTGTAGCGTATGAATTCCTGCTTTTAATTCGCCTAAATCAATATAAACAGGATTAGTTACCATTCCCGGACACCAATTTGATCGACTGTAATCTGAGGATGATAAACCATTAGGGAAATTCCCCGAAGCCGGATTGTACAATCGGTACGAACCACAATCTTCTCTCCAAGGTGTGAAATGAAATGCTTCTTTTTCATCCAAATAAATCGTGTTCTTTTTGGGCACAAATTCATCGCCATTTTCCCAACCACCATGACCTGTCGTAATGTAACGCAGACGCGCTTTTTTAAGGTCTTTATTCAAAGTGAATGTCAGCGTTAAACCTTTCTCCGAATTGAATAGAGTTCCGTATTCTTGACCGGCCATTTCCATTACATTGGTGGTGTTGAATAATGGTACAGCAGTGGTCGATTTTGCAACTCCGTTTTCTTCAGGATGGATGGTAATGTTCATACTCACCTTATGTCCGCCTTTATCATAATTCCCAACAAATATTCCAAGGTAGATTTCTTTTCCACTAAAAGCCGAAGTCAATTCGGAAATATCCTGACGGTAATTCACTTGCTCTTCCCACGTTTTGTTCTTCAATTGAATATGATTGTATTGTTTGATTCCGAAAGGCGTGAAAAAGCGCATCAATTCTAACAAAGGCGAATAATTTTCATCAGCTACAATTCCTTGGTATTGCTTTCCATTTCCATTTTCAAAAATCGGTAACGTTTTGGCACCGTTGTTCAAGCCATCTAAAAATGATGTTTTCTTGTCCATCGGAATCATAAAAACCGAACCCGTTCTGTCGTAAGCATCACCATTGGATTGCTCGGTTAAATCAACAAAAACCTGACTTCCTTTAGCTATTTCAGGGAATTTTATCTTCCGTAAAATGATGGTTCCGTTGGCAAACCGCAATATACTATCATTGCTTTTCGACGCATCCGAAAAATTAATGATTTCCTCTTTGAAAACTGAAATTGTGGTGAATCGACTTTTCCACAACAAATCGCGGTACGTAATCAAATCAATTGTTTTTTTACTCTTTTCTTGAATGTTCAGAGACGGAATCTGTTTTACTTTTTCCACTTTGGTAGCAGTAACTACAAAATTTCCGTTGCGTACCATTTCCAAAACCAAACCTAAATTTTGTCCTAAAATGGTTGGAGCACCTTTCACTTTCACATCAGTCGTATACCAAAGCTCAATGGTGTTGGAGTTGATTATGGTTTTTGCTTTCTTACAAACAAAACCTTGAATTTGTCTTTTTTCATTGCTGAATTCAAACGATTGTTTGGAGATAGAAGTAGAATCTTTAGTGAAAATGGTTTGATTGGCTTTCAAATTGGCCACTTGAAAATAGTTCATTCCTTTAATCCAACTTTGTTCGTAAGGAAAGGTTGCTTTTCCTTTGAGAATGTTTTCGGAAGTTAATATTGATTCCTTTTCACTCGAAAAAACCACGACCAAATCTTGATTTTCGATTACACTTCCATTCGAACTCTTGGTGTAAGTGATTTTGTAGTTGGTTTGACCGATGCTATAAGTAGTTGAGAATGCTATTAAAAGGAAAATAATTTTTTTCATAAGACCAATTTTGTTTCACAAATATAAAATTTGGAAGTGATATTTCAATTTTTATTACCTTAGTGTTTTCAACGCCATACACATTATTATATGAAAGAAGATTTTATCCACTACATTTGGTTGTACAAGAAATTTGATTTTTCTAATCTAACCACGCATCAAGGCGATTCCCTTTCCATTATTCATAGCGGAAATTACCTTCAAAATGCCGGACCTGATTTTTTTAATGCTCAGATTGTTATCGAAAATCAAAAATGGGCCGGAAATATCGAAATTCACATCAAATCCTCCGATTGGTATTTGCATCACCACGAAAAAGACGACAATTACAACAATGTAATTTTACATGTGGTTTGGGAATACGACGCACCCATTTTCAGAAAAGACAATTCTGAAATTCCGGTTTTAGAATTAAAAAAATACGTCGCGTCGGAAGAACTCATCAAATATCAAAATCTTATTGCTCCCAAATCATGGATTTACTGCGAAAAGCAAATTAAGAATGTCAGTGAATTTGTACTTTCGAATTGGTTGGAACGATTGTTTTTAGAACGATTAGAGCGAAAATCACAACCAGTATTCGAATTGTTAAGTGAAACAGGAAATGATTGGGAAACGGTTTTGTTTTGTTTATTGGCTAAAAATTTTGGATTGAATACTAACGGCGACATTTTTTTAAAAGTGGCGAAATCCATTCCGTTTACCGTCATTAGAAAAGAATCGTTAGAGGTTTCGTATTTGGAAGCATTATTATTTGGTCAAGCACATTTATTTCCAGCAAATCCAGAAGATCAGTACGTGAAAGAATTGCAATCGTGGTTTGATTATTTAGTGTTGAAATATAAAATCAAATCAATTCCAGTTGAACCAGTTCAGTTTTTCAAACACCGACCCGATAATTTTCCTACCATTCGTATAGCACAATTGTGTATGCTGTATCATTTGCATCGCAATTTATTCTCACAAATTATAACTGCTGAATCGGTAAGCACAATTTACAAACTTTTCGAAGTTTCAGTTTCTTCGTATTGGAAAACGCATTATACTTTTGAAAAAGTCAGTCCTAAGAAAGAGAAGTACTTGTCTAAATCATTCATCGATTTAATCATCATCAATACAGTTATTCCACTAAAATTTGCTTACGCTAAAAGTATGGGGAAAGATGAATCAGAACAGCTAATTGAATGGATCAGTCACTTAGTTGCTGAGAAAAATTCAATCATTGATAAGTTTGCTTTTTTCGGAATTGAATCCAAAAATGCGTTTCAATCGCAAGCACTTCTTCAACTGAAAAACGAATATTGTAATCGCAAAAAATGTTTGCACTGCGCCATTGGTTTGGAATTGATTAAAAATTAATACCTTTGAAGAAATAAAAAATGATGATTCGCAACATTCAATTATTTTTTGAAAAACACGGTTTTCACGTGTCTTCGCGCTTAGCCGATAAGTTGGGAATGCGTGCTACTAATGTGCGTTTGTTTTTTATTTACATTTCATTTGTTACCGTCGGACTTTGGTTTGGCGTATATCTCACCTTAGCATTTTGGATAAAATTAAAAGATTTAATTCGGGCCAAACGAAGTTCCGTTTTTGATTTATAGACATAAAAAAAGGATTAAGTTTTTGGCTTAATCCTTTTTAGTTTTATGTCAGAAGTTTCTATTTGTCTCCATTATTCAAACGACTGTTTTTAATTCCGTAAATGAAATAGATAATTACACCTATTCCCATCCAAGCAAAAAGACGTAACCAGTTGGTCCATCCCAATCCTACCATCATCAATAAACAAGCAATTACGCCTAAAATTGGAATAAGTGGTACAAAAGGAGTTTTGAATTCTCTTTTCATGTCTGGTTCTTTCTTTCTCAAAATAATCACCGCAACACATACTAGTACAAAGGCAAATAAAGTACCAATACTCGTCATGTCACCTACAATATCGCCAGGAACAAAAGCAGCAAATAATCCAACGATTACTAAGATTACTAAATTCGCTTTGTAAGGTGTTTGGTATTTTGAATGCAAATCACTGAATGCTTTTGGTAGTAAACCATCTTTCCCCATTGCGTAGAATACTCTTGATTGCCCTAGTAACATTACTAAAATTACCGATGAGAATCCAGCTAAAATAGCAACAGTCACAAAGTTGGCCAACCATTGGTAACCAGTCATGTATTTTTGAATGGCGAAAGCAACTGATGCTTCTCCACCTTCGCCTCTAAAGTCTTCTACAGTAGCAACACCAGTTAATACGTGGGCAAAAAGAATGTATAATAAGGTACAGATTGCTAATGAACCTAAAATTCCAATTGGCATGTTGCGTTTCGGGTTTTTAGTCTCTTGTGCAGCAGTTGATACAGCGTCAAATCCTATGAAAGCAAAGAAAACAGTTCCGGCAGCACCGATTATTCCCCAGAAACCACCAAACGAATGGTCTATTCCATGTGAGTCAGTAAATACAGAGCTAGGCGGAATGTAGGGCTCGTGATTAGAAGGATTGATGAATCCCCAACCTATTGCAATAATCATTACAACTATAGCTACTTTTACAATTACGATGATTCCGTTAACAAAAGCAGATTCTTGTATTCCTTTTATTAAAAGTAAACTAATGGCTCCAACGATGAACAAAGCGGGTAAATTAATCATACCATGTTGAAGTCCATCGGGTGATGTTTGGAAAGGTGAGTGCGAGAGTTCGTAAGGAATCGGACTCATGTGCAGCACGTTGACCAGCAGGTTATTGAGGTATTCACTCCAAGCAATTCCTACTGTTGCAGCTCCAACGGCGTATTCTAATATTAAGTCCCAACCTATAATCCAGGCTAAAAATTCACCCATGGTGGCATAAGTGTAGGTGTAAGCACTTCCTGAAATTGGAATGGAAGAAGATAATTCGGCGTAGCATAAACCTGCTAAAGCACAGCCAATTGCGGCCACTACGAAGGCAATAGTAACTGATGGTCCGGCATTTTGAGAAGCAGCCATTGCCGTTCTAACAAAAAGTCCAGCTCCAATGATGGCTCCAATTCCCAAAGCAATTAACGACCATGCAGTCAAGGTTCTTTTGAGTCCTTTTTCTGTTTCGGATGCTTCAGCTAATAGTAAATTTAAAGGTTTTCTTTTCCAAATTGACATAATTAAATTAGTTTTGGTTAGTAATTGAAATCAAATATATATTATTTTTATTTTACGAAGTGCTAAATGTTGAAAACTCTCCGTAATTGTTGGTTTTCTTATGAATTTTTATTCTTTGATATCCATTGAGTAATGTAGTAAATCGGAATCCCAAGTAGTACAATAATCAATCCTAATCCAGTATTTGTGGTATCGTAAATCAGTAAGGTGATGCAAATTAGCGTGGTAACAATAATGTACAAAGCCGGAATTATTGGATAACCAAATGCCTTATAAGGTCGTTCTGTATTGGGTTCTTTTTTTCGAAGGATGAAAATTCCGTAGATGGTTAATATGTAAAACAGCAATGAAGCAAATGTAGCATAAGTTAATAAATCACCGTATTTTCCAGAAATACAAAGTAACGAAGCCCAAACGCATTGAAACCACAGCGCCTTTTCAGGAACATTGTGTTTATTCAATTCACCTGCTTGTTTGAAAAATAAACCGTCTTTTGACATGGCGTAAAACAATCGTCCGCCCGCCAAGATCAATCCACTGTTGCATCCAAAAGTCGAAATCATAATTAAACCCGCCATTACAAACACACCAACATTACCTAAGATAATATTTGCCGCCGCCGCACCCACTCGGTCTTCGCTGGCAAACATGATACCTTTTTCCATAACGGATGCACCTTCTGGAGAACCAGTCATTGGCAATAATGCTAAATAGGCTAGGTTGGCCAATAAATAAATTACAGTAACAATGGTAGTTCCTAAAAATAAACTTCTAGGAATGTTTCGTTTTGGATCTTTAATTTCAGCTGCAATAAAAGTTACATTGTTCCATGCATCACTCGAAAATAATGAGTTAATAATTGTGGTTCCGATGGCGGCAGTTAAGGCAACTCCAGTCAATTGAATCGTGGTGGTTGTTCCATCTCCATTCAAAACGGTTTTCACTGCATCCCATGGATGAGCAAAATTCTGACTGAATACATCGGTTTGTAGCCCAACGTACAATCCCAAAACAATCAAGGCAAAAAGCGCAAATAATTTGGCAACAGTAAAAAGCAATTGTAGTTTTTTTCCGTTTTGAACGCCTTTGGTATTAATATAAGTGAGTAAAATCACACTCACAATCGCCATAACTTGTTTGTAAGTTATAGCAGTAGTATCAGTGATGTTGAATAATTTGGTTTCTAATTCAGGAATGAATACCGAAGTATAATTCGCAAAAGCTACCGCAACCGCTGCAATTACTCCGGTTTGAATTACTGAAAAAACTGTCCAGCCGTACAAAAACGAAACTAATTTTCCGTACGCTCGTTGAATGTAAACGTATTGTCCGCCGGCGTTAGGCATCATTCCTGCTAATTCACCATAACTCAAAGCTGCCGACATGGTAAGCAATCCAGTAAGCAGCCAAGTGAGTAGTAACCAGCCTGATGAACCTAAGTCGCGCGCCATCGCTGATGTTACAATAAAAATTCCAGAGCCAATCATTGAGCCTGCAACGATACTAGTCGCATTGACCAAGTTGAGTTCTTTCTTAAATCCTTTTTCGTTCGTTTCCATAGTTTGTTTTTGGTTCCGCTAAAGATAGAAAAAGAAAATTAAATTCAATTTTTCATTGCTTTTTTTGCTACATTTGAAGTATTAAAGCCAAAATTTATAGTATATGCCTAAAAAAATCCCTCCGTATTTGGTGTTTACCAAAGAACAACGCAATGGAATTTTGTTGTTGTTTATTTTGATTCTACTACTTCAAGTAGCGTATTACTTTCTTGATTTTTCATCAACTTCTAAAACTAATCCTGAAAAGGAAAGATGGCTTGCTTTGCAAAGTGAGTTGGATTCGTTGAAACAAAATCAACCCGATCCATCCTACAAAATGTATCCTTTCAATCCGAATTTCATCAATGATTTTAAAGGATACAAACTCGGAATGTCAGTCGAACAAATCGATCGATTGTTAGCCTATCGAAAACAAAATAAGTTCGTCAATTCGGCCGAAGAATTTCAAAAAATAACTGGTGTTTCCGATTCACTTTTAAAAACCATGAAACCGTTTTTTAAATTTCCAGATTGGGTGAACAAGAAACAATCCACTTCTGAATTTAAATCGGGTTGGGTAGATTATTCGAAAAATAAATCGGAGGTTAAACAAAAAGTGATTGTCATCGATATTAATTTGGCCACTAAAGAAGATTTGATGAAAGTCTACGGAATAGGTGATGCCATTTCAGACCGAATTTTAAAGCAAAGAGCACTATTAGGAAGTTTTGTGTCAATGGAACAAATGAATGATGTTTGGGGACTTTCGCCCGAAGTAATCGAAAAACTCAATCAACAGTTTGCCATCATCAGTAAACCTAATCCAAAGAAAATCAACATCAACCAAGCTTCTGTAAAAGAGTTAGGGCAATTTCCGTATTTCCGTTATCCTATTTCAAAAAATATTGTTTCCTATCGAAGTATGAATGGCGACCTAAAAATTGAGGATTTAACAAAAATAAAAGAAATGCCTAATGATAAAATAAAAATAATTGCCTTATATTTGGAATTCTGAAAAAATCAACAGAATTTTAAAATTATTTCAACTATATGAGTTCACTATATTTCACAGAAGAACATCAATTATTTAGAGCAAGTTTGCGTGACTTTTTGCAAAAAGAAGTGGTACCTCACATCGAAAAGTGGGAAAAAACAGGTACAATAGAACGGTTTATTTGGAAAAAGTTTGGCGAAATGGGGTTTTTCGGAATTCGATATCCTGAAGCATACGGCGGATTGAACTTGGACTTGTTTTACACCGTGATTTTTTTAGAAGAATTACAAAAAATAAAATCATCTGGTTTTGCTGCTGCAATGTGGGCGCATTCGTATTTGGCCATGACGCATTTGCATGCTGAAGGCGATGAACGCATCAAACAAGAGTATTTAGCGCCGAGTATTTCGGGTGATAAAATTGGAGCATTGTGCATTTCTGAACCTTTTGGCGGTAGCGATGTAGCTGGGATGCGAACGACTGCGGTGAAAAAAGGAGATAAATACATTATTAATGGTTCCAAAACATTCATAACTAATGGAGTGTATGCCGATTACTATGTGGTTGCAGCTAAGACCAACCCAGATTTGGGTAATAAAGGAATCAGTATTTTTTTAGTAGATACTTCAACCAAAGGAATATCGGCTACAAAATTGGATAAATTAGGTTGGAGAGCATCCGATACTGCCGAAATTGCTTTTGAAGATGTTGAAATTCCGATAGAAAATTTAATGGGTGAAGAAGGAAAAGGTTTTGCATACATTATGCAGCATTTTGCTTTGGAGCGATTGGTTATGGCAATCAATGCGCATGCTAGAGCTGAATATGCGATTGATTACACCTTAGAATACATGTCGCAACGCGAAGCATTCGGGACAACGATTAATAAGTTTCAAGCGTTACGACACACCATGGTAGATCATGCGACTGATGTTGAGCATTGTAAAGTATTCAATTACGCTGCTGTTGCTCGTTTGAATCAAGGCGAATATGTAGTGAAAGAAGCCACTATGGCCAAATTAAAATCGACTAAAGTAGCCGATGAAACCATTTATAGTTGTCTACAAATGTTAGGAGGTTATGGGTATATGGAAGAATATCCATTGGCGCGTTTGATGCGAGACAGTCGTTTGGGTCCGATTGGTGGTGGAACTTCCGAGATTCTAAAAGAGATTTTGTCAAAAATGATTATTGATAATCAAGATTACAAACCCGCAGTGAAACAGTAATTGTTGTCAAAAAAAGATTAATATAAAACCAAGTAATAGAAATTATTACTTGGTTTTTTGTTTTTGGAAAGATCAATGTTTCTTAAAATATCAAGCTCAAGAGAAATTTTAACATCTATCAAAATACTTTCTTCTGATTTCATTCGTTAATTGGATATAACAAATCAATAAACTATGAAAAAAATAAGCAGTATTTTACTACTAATACTTTTTTTGGTATCGTGTTCTAATGATGATAATGAATTACAGGTTAGTGATGTTATTACAGGATACAAAATAACATCTACTACTGATTATGATGATAGTAGTTTGCCTGATTATAAAATGATAACTACAGGTATTTTAGTCGACGGAAAATTGCACTCAGAATCAGTGGAAGCATTTGTAAATAATGTGAGTACTGGTCCAGCAATTACCCAGCAAAAATACTTTTACACCAGTGGTTTGTTGTCTCAAGTTAGTCTTGGTGGTAACTTCATTGATTATTTTTATTATGACAATCAAAATCAGTTGATAGGAATCAATCGAAATTATAGTGGAGGTCAAACTTTAAATTACAGATTCATTCATCAAAGTAATAACACTGTGTATTGTGAACGTTTGAATTTGCCCTATAATGATCCAAATGCAGAAGTTTCTCAACGGATGATATTGAATTTTGATCAGAACGACAATGTAATTTCCGCAGGATATGATAATGATTTAGATGGAGTGATTACTAATTTATACAATTATTCGTATACTGATAATAATTTGACTTCGGTTCAAAAGCCTGATGGTACAATAATTAATTACGATTATTCGGGCGTAATAGATACACGTAATAAATTAAGAGAGTTATCGTACGGAAAGAGAGTTCTTAGAATGATTTGTTCTGAAAATTATTGCAGTGGAAATAGCTTCAGTTTAGACTATTCCAAAAACATTAATTCAAATGCAATAATAAGCGAAGACTATGAAGTGTTGCCTAACAATTATTACAACAAAAAGACGCGAGTGGAGAGTTTGTATGACCCCAATGCACAAAATATAGAGGAAACCGAATTCTTTTTTGAATAAAATTTAGATTTATTGGTGTAATTCAAAAATTGTATTACTTTTGCACCCACTAAATGAGAGGAGGTGTCTATATTATGTTAATTATACCAATTAAAGACGGAGAAAATATCGATAGAGCATTAAAGCGCTATAAAAGAAAATTTGACAAAACAGGTACTGTTCGTCAGTTAAGAGCACGTCAAGCTTTCATTAAGCCATCTGTAACTAGAAGAGCTCAGATTCAAAAAGCAGCGTATATCCAAAACTTAAGAGACTCGTTAGAGAGTTAATCTAAGTTTTGATTAAAATAATAACCGTTACTAATTAAAGTTTTATAACTTTGTTAGTAACGGTTTTTTTATTGCGAGGAACGAAGCAATCTCATCAGTGCTGTCAATTTTATTTAAAATCAATAATGAGCAATCTTAACTCTTTTCAAGATTATCTTCAATCAGAAAAAAAGTATTCGTTGCATACAGTTAATGCTTATGTTAATGATTTGATTTTCTTTCAAGAATTTTTAAAAACAAATTTTGATACTGATTCGCTTGAGGAAGTTAATTATAGTATGATTAGAAGTTGGATAGTAGCTATGGTAGATGATGGAATTTCAAATAGTTCTGTAAATAGGAAAGTGTCTTCACTCAAATCATTTTATAAGTTTTTATTAAAAACCAAACAGATTGAATCCAGTCCTTTACTGAAACACAAGTCATTGAAAACGCCTAAGAAACTTCAAATCCCTTTTTCTGAAAAGGAACTTGATGCTGTTTTAAATTTATTAAAGTATCCTGAAGGTTTTGAAGGTGTAAGAGATAAGTTAATTATCGATTTGTTTTACTCAACAGGAATCAGAAGAACAGAATTAATCAATCTAAAAATGCAAAATGTTAATCTTTCTAGTGGTACTTTAAAGGTTTTAGGTAAAAGAAACAAAGAAAGAATTCTACCAATACTGCCAATTATTTCAAAACAGATGAATCTTTATCTTTCTGAAAGGGCTCAATTAGAAGTGATTAAAGATAATGACTATTTTTTTTTAATGTTAAAAGGAGTTAAAATGAACGATTCGTTTGTGTATCGATTAATAAATTACTACTTTAGTAATGTCTCCGAAAAGGTAAAAAAGAGTCCGCACATATTACGTCACACGTTTGCAACTCACATGCTTAACAATGGAGCCGATTTAAATTCAGTAAAAGAGTTGTTAGGACATTCTAGTTTAGCTTCAACCCAAATATACACGCACAGTAGTTTGTCTGAACTAAAAAAAGTATATGGTGATGCGCACCCTAGAAATAAATAACACTATTGTTTAACATAAAATAATTTTGAATATGAAAGTAAATGTTCATGCCGTTGGTTTTTCTGTAGACAGAAAGTTAGTTGATTTTATGCAACAAAGATTAGATAAATTAGAAAAATTTTATGATAAAATAGTTTCTTCTGACGTTTTTTTGAAAGTTGAAAAGACGAGTGAAAAAGAAAATAAAGTTGTGGAGTTAAAAATTCACGTGCCTGGAGATGATTTTATGGTAAAAAAACAGTGTAAATCATTTGAAGAAGCCGTTGAATTAGCTGCGGAATCACTAGAGAGACTCTTGGTAAAAAGAAAAGAGAAAATAAGAGCATAAATATTCAAAATTTTTTTCACAAAAATGTTTTGATAAAAAAAATAAATCCCTACATTTGCAGTCCGTTAGAAATAGCGGACTTTTTTTATTGTATAAGCCGATGTAGCTCAGCTGGCTAGAGCAGCTGATTTGTAATCAGCAGGTCGTGGGTTCGAGTCCCTCTATCGGCTCTGTAATTTTAGTTTTTTTAAACTGAAATTATCGATTGAAATATTGTTTTAAAAGTTGGGGAGATACTCAAGCGGCCAACGAGGGCGGACTGTAAATCCGCTGATTACATCTTCGCAGGTTCGAATCCTGCTCTCCCCACAAAATTTTTAAAAAAAGAATTTTCATGAAGTTTACTTCGATAAAAATTTGATTTTAAAAATTTAGTAAGGGTTCACCCTTACGGATCACAAGCTCGCTTGTAATCCTGAGCCTGTCATAGGTTGCTGGTGAAACTTTGCAGTCCTTGCCGGTGTAGCTCAGGGGTAGAGTGCTTCCTTGGTAAGGAAGAGGTCACGGGTTCAATTCCCGTCATTGGCTCAAAATTTGAAAATTTGAACACTAATAAATATAACTAAGTTTAAAATTAATTAAAATGGCAAAAGAAAATTTTAATCGTAACAAACCACACCTTAATATTGGTACAATTGGGCACGTGGATCACGGAAAAACTACATTAACTGCTGCAATCACTAAAGTATTATCTGATGCAGGTTACTGTCAAGCAAAATCATTTGATCAAATTGATAATGCTCCAGAAGAAAAAGAAAGAGGTATTACAATTAATACATCTCACGTTGAGTATGAAACTGCTAACCGTCACTACGCTCACGTAGACTGTCCAGGTCACGCGGATTACGTTAAGAACATGGTTACTGGTGCTGCTCAAATGGACGGTGCTATCTTAGTAGTTGCTGCTACAGACGGACCAATGCCACAAACTCGTGAGCACATCCTTTTAGGTCGCCAAGTAGGTATTCCTAGAATTGTTGTATTCATGAATAAAGTGGATATGGTTGATGATGCTGAATTATTAGAGTTAGTAGAAATGGAAATCAGAGACTTGTTGTCTTTCTACGAATACGATGGTGATAATGGTCCTGTTGTTCAAGGTTCTGCTTTAGGTGGATTAAACAACGATCCAAACTGGGTTCCTAAAATCATCGAATTAATGGAAGCAGTTGACAACTGGATTGAAGAGCCAGTTCGTGACAATGCAAAACCATTCTTGATGCCAGTTGAAGACGTATTTACAATTACAGGTCGTGGAACTGTTGCTACAGGTCGTATCGAAACTGGAGTTGCTAATACTGGAGATCCTGTTGAAATCATTGGTATGGGTGCAGATAAATTAACTTCTACAATCACAGGAGTTGAGATGTTCCGTAAAATCCTTGATAGAGGTGAAGCTGGAGATAACGTAGGTCTTTTATTGAGAGGTATTGACAAAGCAGATATCAAAAGAGGTATGGTTATCATTAAACCAGGATCTGTTAAGCCACACTCTAAATTCAAAGCTGAGGTTTATATCTTGAAAAAAGAAGAAGGTGGTCGTCACACTCCATTCCACAATAACTACCGTCCACAGTTCTACGTTCGTACAACTGACGTAACAGGAGTTATTTCTTTACCAGCAGGTGTAGAGATGGTAATGCCAGGTGATAACTTAACTATTGAAGTTGCTTTATTGAGCCCAATCGCTATGAACGTAGGTTTACGTTTTGCTATCCGTGAAGGTGGTAGAACAGTTGGTGCTGGTCAGGTTACTGAAATCTTAGAATAAATTCTAATTAAATAAATACAATCAGTGTCGTTTGCAATGAACGACACTGGTTTTTAATGAACGGGCGTAGTTCAAGGGTAGAATAGCGGTCTCCAAAACCGTTGATGGTGGTTCGAATCCTCCCGCCCGTGCTAATAAAATATAAAATGTCAAAAATTTTAAATTATTTTTCGGAAGCATTTGAAGAATTAAAAACAAATGTTACTTGGCCAGAATGGGCTGAGGTTCAAAAATACACCATTATTGTAGCTTTATTTTCGGTAATATTTGCTCTGCTTACTTGGGGTGTTGATGAATTTTTCACTAAAGCAATTGCAGGTTTTTTTAATTTACTTAAAGGTTAATCACATTACAAAATGGCTGATAATAATTTAAAAAAGTGGTACGTTGTAAGAGCTGTAAGCGGTCAAGAAAATAAGGTTAAATCTTATATCGAGACTGAGATACATAGATTGGGTATGGGTGATTACATATCTCAGGTTCTTGTTCCTACTGAAAAAGTAGTTCAAGTACGTGATGGAAAAAAAATATCGAAAGATAAAGTATATTTTCCGGGTTATGTAATGATTGAAGCTAATCTAGTTGGTGAGATACCACATATTATCAAGTCAATTACAGGCGTGATTGGTTTTTTAGGTGAAGTAAAAGGAGGAGATCCTGTACCGTTGCGACTTTCTGAAGTGAACAGAATGTTAGGTAAAGTGGATGAGCTTTCGGTAAATACAGACAATCAATCAATTCCTTTCACTATCGGTGAAGTAATTAAAGTGGTTGATGGTCCTTTTAATGGATTCAATGGGTCTATTGAAAAAATTAATGAAGAAAAGCGTAAACTTGAAGTTATGGTGAAAATTTTCGGAAGAAAAACACCTCTTGAATTGAGTTTTATGCAAGTTGAAAAAGTATAATTTTTGTTACATATTAATAATCACATCAATCGCTTCCAATTGATAGATGTGCTAAATTTTTAAGAAATGGCTAAAGAAGTTAGTAAAGTAGTTAAACTACAAGTAAAGGGAGGTGCTGCGAACCCGTCGCCACCGGTTGGACCTGCTTTGGGAGCTGCTGGGGTTAACATCATGGAGTTCTGTAAGCAATTCAATGCTAGAACTCAAGATCAACCTGGCAAAGTATTACCGGTACAAATTACCGTGTATAAAGACAAATCGTTCGATTTTGTTGTAAAAACTCCACCTGCTGCAATTCAATTATTGGATGCTGCTAAATTAAAATCTGGTTCAGGTGAGCCAAACAGAAAAAAAGTTGCTAATGTAACTTGGGATCAAATTAAAGCTATCGCCGAAGACAAGATGACTGATTTAAATGCTTTTACGATTGAATCTGCTATGAGCATGATTGCTGGAACAGCTAGATCTATGGGTATAACTGTAACTGGAGATTCTCCTCTAAAATAAGGTAAGAAATGGCAAAATTGACAAAAAAACAAAAAGAGGCTGCTTCAAAAATTGAGAAAAACAAATTGTATTCATTAAAAGATGCTTCATCTTTATTGAAAACAGTTGCTTCTGCAAAATTTGATGAGTCAGTAGATATTGCTGTTCGTTTAGGAGTTGATCCAAGAAAAGCAAATCAAATGGTAAGAGGTGTTGTAACTCTTCCTCACGGAACTGGTAAAGATACTAAAGTATTGGCTTTAGTTACTCCAGATAAAGAAGCTGAAGCAAAAGCTGCTGGAGCTGATTACGTAGGTTTAGACGATTACCTTCAAAAAATTAAAGACGGTTGGACGGATGTTGATGTAATCATCACTATGCCAGCTATCATGGGTAAATTAGGTCCATTAGGACGTGTATTAGGTCCTAGAGGTTTAATGCCAAACCCAAAAACAGGAACAGTTACTATGGAAATTGGTAAAGCTGTTGCTGAGGTAAAAGCGGGTAAAATCGACTTTAAAGTGGATAAAACAGGTATTGTTCACGCGGGTATCGGAAGAATTTCCTTCGAAGCAGACAAAATCGTTGACAACGCTCACGAAATTATTCAAACATTAATCAAAATGAAACCAACTGCAGCAAAAGGTACTTACATCAAGTCAATCCACTTGTCAAGTACTATGAGTCCTGCTATCGCTTTAGATCCTAAAGCTGTATAATTGGTAGTTAAACATATTTTATTATGACTAGAGAAGAAAAATCAATCGCGATAGAAGATTTAACTGCAAAGTTGGCTGAATCAAATGTAGTATACATTGCAGATACTTCAGGTTTAGATGCTGAAACTACATCAAACCTCAGAAGAGCTTGTTTTAAAGCTGGAATCAAATTAGAAGTAGTAAAAAACACATTGCTTGAAAAAGCAATGGAAGCTTCTACTAATGATTATGGTGACCTTCCTTCAATCTTAAAAGGAAATTCATCTATCTTCATTTCTGAAGTAGCTAACGGACCAGCTAAAATTATTAAAGACTTTAGAAAGAAAAGTGATAAGCCTTTATTGAAAGGTGCTTTCATCAATAACGAAATTTATATTGGTGATAACCTTTTGGATAGCTTAGTTGCAATCAAATCTAGAGAAGAAGTTATTGGAGAAATCATCGGATTACTTCAATCTCCAGCGAAACGCATTATTTCTGCACTTTTAAACAATGCAGAATCTAAAGGTGAAGCAGCTGCTGAGTAATTAACGCACTTAATAACAAAAATAAATTAAAAGAACATTTTAAACGATAGAAAAAATGGCAGATTTAAAACAATTCGCAGAACAATTAGTTAACTTAACTGTAAAAGAAGTTAATGATTTAGCAACAATATTAAAAGATGAGTATGGTATCGAGCCTGCTGCTGCTGCAGTAGTAGTAGCTGCTGGTGGTGCTGGTGGTGGAGAAGCTGCTGAAGAGCAAACAGAATTCACAGTAGTATTAAAAGATGCTGGAGCTTCTAAATTAGCTGTAGTTAAAGCGGTTAAAGAATTAACTGGTTTAGGGTTAAAAGAAGCAAAAGATATGGTAGACGGTGCTCCTGCTAACATCAAAGAAGGTGTTTCTAAAGCAGAAGCTGAAGGTCTTAAAAAATCTTTAGAAGAAGCTGGAGCTGTAGTAGAGTTAAAATAACAAAACTTCAGTTTTAGAACTAGGTTTAGGTCTTGAGTAAAACGCTCAATGACCTAAACCATTTTTCGTATAATAAAATTATCTAATAATTTTAAATACAAAAAAAATTTTAATCAATACGAAGAAAGAAAATGTACTGGTACTTTGTTCATTTTTAAAGATGTATTGATTAATTAAAAGAAAGTATACAATAAACAGTGTTTTTACACAAAAATTACTTTTTTTAAATCAAAATTTTGTCCATTGATGATAACAAATCAGACTGAAAGATTGAATTTTGCCTCAACAAAAAATATACCTAGTTACCCAGACTTTCTGGATGTTCAGGTAAAATCTTTTAAAGATTTCTTTCAATTAGAAACGAAATCTGACGAAAGAGGCAACGAAGGTTTATACAACACCTTCATGGAAAACTTTCCAATAACCGATACAAGAAATCAATTCGTTTTAGAATTTTTAGACTATTTTGTTGATCCACCAAGATATACTATTCAAGAGTGTATTGAAAGAGGGTTAACTTATAGTGTACCTCTCAAAGCGCGTTTAAAATTATATTGTACTGATCCTGAGCACGAAGATTTTGAAACTATTGTTCAAGATGTTTACTTAGGAACTATTCCCTACATGACTCCAAGTGGTACCTTTGTTATCAATGGTGCTGAAAGGGTTGTTGTTTCTCAGTTGCACAGATCTCCTGGTGTATTCTTTGGTCAGTCGTTCCATGCTAATGGTACAAAGTTGTATTCGGCTAGAGTAATTCCTTTCAAAGGTTCTTGGATCGAATTTGCAACTGATATCAATAATGTGATGTACGCATACATTGATAGAAAGAAAAAATTACCAGTTACTACTCTTTTCAGAGCCATTGGTTTTGAAAGAGATAAAGATATTCTTGAAATCTTTGACCTTGCAGAAGAAATCAAAGTTTCAAAAACAGGTCTTAAAAAATACATCGGTAGAAAATTAGCGGCGCGTGTCTTGAATACTTGGCACGAAGATTTCGTTGATGAAGATACTGGTGAAGTAGTTTCTATCGAACGTAACGAAATTATCTTAGATCGTGATACGATTTTAGATAAAGACAACGTAGAAGAAATTATCGATGCTGACGTAAAAGTAATCTTATTACATAAAGAGGATAACAACCAAGCCGATTACGCTATTATCCACAATACGTTACAAAAAGACCCAACAAACTCTGAAAAAGAAGCCGTTGAGCACATTTACCGTCAGTTGCGTAATGCAGAACCGCCTGATGAGGAAACCGCTCGTGGTATTATAGATAAATTGTTCTTCTCGGATCAACGTTACAACTTAGGTGAAGTAGGTCGTTACAGAATGAACAAAAAGTTAAACCTTGATATTCCTATGGAAAAACAAGTTTTAACGAAAGAAGACATCATAACTATCGTAAAATATTTGATCGAATTAATTAACTCAAAAGCTGAGATTGATGATATTGATCACTTGTCAAACCGTCGTGTACGTACAGTTGGTGAGCAATTATCAGCTCAATTCGGAGTTGGTTTGGCTCGTATGGCTAGAACCATCCGCGAAAGAATGAACGTTAGAGATAACGAGGTGTTTACACCAATCGATTTGATTAATGCTAAAACATTATCATCGGTAATTAACTCTTTCTTCGGAACCAACCAGTTATCTCAGTTCATGGATCAAACGAATCCATTAGCAGAGATTACGCACAAACGTCGTTTATCAGCACTTGGACCTGGAGGTTTATCTAGAGAAAGAGCAGGTTTCGAGGTGCGTGACGTTCACTATACGCACTACGGTCGTTTATGTCCGATTGAAACTCCTGAAGGACCAAACATCGGTCTTATTTCGTCACTTGGTGTTTATGCTAAAGTAAACGGAATGGGATTCATCGAAACTCCGTATCGTAAAGTGACTAACGGTCAAGTTGACTTAGTTTCTGAGCCAATTTACCTTAGTGCTGAAGAAGAAGAAGGAAAGATGATTGCTCAAGCGAACATCGAAATGGACGATAAAGGAAACATCACTGCAGATAAAGTTATTGCTCGTGAAGAAGGTGATTTCCCAGTGGTTGAACCAAATGTAGTTCATTATACTGACGTTGCGCCCAACCAAATCGCTTCGATTTCGGCTTCGTTGATTCCGTTCTTAGAGCATGATGATGCGAACCGTGCGTTGATGGGATCAAACATGATGCGTCAGGCAGTTCCGTTGTTACGTCCACAAGCTCCAATTGTAGGAACTGGATTGGAACAACAAGTAGCGTCTGACTCCAGAGTATTGATTAATGCAGAAGGAAACGGTACAGTTGAATACGTTGATGCGGACAAAATTACTATCAAATACGATCGTACTGAAGAAGAAAGAATGGTGAGCTTTGATGCCGATGAAAAAACGTATCAGTTAATCAAATTCAGAAAAACCAACCAAAGTACTTCAATCAACTTGAAACCTATCGTTAGAAAAGGTGATAGAGTAAAATTAGGTCAAGTTCTTTGTGAAGGATATGCAACTCAAAACGGAGAATTAGCATTAGGAAGAAACCTTAAAGTAGCGTTCATGCCATGGAAAGGGTACAACTTCGAGGATGCAATTGTAATCTCTGAGAAGGTAGTTCGTGATGATATCTTTACCTCAATCCACATCGATGATTATTCATTGGAAGTGAGAGATACTAAATTAGGTAACGAAGAATTAACGAATGATATTCCAAACGTTTCTGAAGAAGCTACTAAAGATTTAGATGAAAACGGAATGATTAGAATTGGTGCCGAAGTAAAACCAGGCGATATTCTAATCGGAAAAATTACACCAAAAGGAGAGTCAGATCCAACTCCAGAAGAAAAACTGTTAAGAGCCATCTTCGGAGACAAAGCGGGTGATGTAAAAGATGCGTCACTAAAAGCTTCTCCATCATTACACGGTGTAGTTTTAGATAAAAAATTATTTGCTAGAGCTGTAAAAGACAAACGTAAGCGTACCAAAGACAAAGACGATTTGGCAGAACTAGAAATGGAATTTGAAACGAAATTTGTTGAATTAAAAGACAAATTAGTTGAAAAATTATTCAACATAGTGAATGGTAAAACTTCGCAAGGTGTATTGAACGATTTAGGAGAAGAAATTCTTCCAAAAGGTAAAAAATATACTCAAAAAATGCTTTATGCAGTCGAAGATTTTGCACATTTAACCAAAGGACAATGGGTTGCTGACGATGAAACTAACCGTTTGGTAAACGACTTAATTCACAACTATAAAATCAAATTAAACGATTTACAAGGTGCATTAAGAAGAGAGAAATTTACCATTACTGTTGGAGACGAATTACCAGCTGGAATTTTAAAACTAGCTAAAGTTTACATCGCTAAGAAACGTAAATTGAAAGTGGGTGATAAAATGGCAGGACGTCACGGAAACAAAGGTATTGTAGCGCGTATCGTTCGTCAAGAAGATATGCCGTTCTTAGAAGATGGAACACCAGTTGATATTGTGTTGAACCCACTTGGAGTACCATCACGTATGAACATCGGTCAGATTTATGAAACGGTTCTAGGATGGGCAGGTCAAAAATTAGGTAGAAAATTTGCAACACCAATCTTTGATGGAGCTACTTTAGACCAAATTAATGAATTGACTGACGAAGCTGGAATTCCAAGATTCGGTCACACGTATCTTTATGATGGTGGAACTGGAGAGCGTTTCCACCAAGCAGCAACTGTGGGTGTAATTTACATGCTTAAATTAGGTCACATGGTAGATGATAAAATGCACGCACGTTCTATCGGACCGTACTCATTGATTACGCAACAACCACTTGGAGGTAAGGCTCAATTTGGAGGTCAACGTTTTGGAGAGATGGAGGTTTGGGCTCTTGAAGCTTATGGTGCTTCGAGTACTTTAAGAGAAATCTTAACAGTAAAATCAGATGACGTTATTGGTAGAGCTAAAACCTACGAAGCTATCGTAAAAGGTGAAACTATGCCAGAACCAGGATTACCTGAGTCATTCAATGTATTAATGCATGAATTAAAAGGTCTTGGCTTAGACATCCGATTGGAAGAATAGTTTATGGTTGATGGTTTATAGTTCATTGTTGAAAAACCATAAACTATAAACCAAAAACTTAAAAACACTAAAAAAGAATTTCAATAAATCAATAGTAGAAACTATGATGAATAATAGAAATAATAAAGAAAAAAACACCATAAAAAGATTCGATAAAATTACCATCGGATTAGCATCTCCTGAGTCCATCTTAGCAGAATCAAAAGGTGAGGTTTTAAAACCTGAAACAATCAACTATAGAACCCACAAACCAGAACGTGATGGTCTTTTCTGTGAGCGTATTTTCGGTCCAGTTAAAGATTACGAATGTGCTTGTGGTAAATATAAAAGAATTCGCTACAAAGGAATCGTTTGTGATCGTTGTGGTGTAGAAGTTACCGAGAAAAAAGTACGTCGTGATAGAGTAGGTCACATCAATCTTGTTGTGCCAATTGCTCACATCTGGTACTTCCGTTCACTTCCAAACAAAATTGGATACATTCTTGGCCTACCATCTAAGAAATTAGATATGATTATTTACTACGAAAGATACGTAGTAATTCAAGCAGGTATTGCTAAAAATGTGGATGGTGACGAACTGAATCGTTTGGACTTTTTAACAGAAGAAGAGTATTTGAATATTTTAGATACACTTCCGATGGAAAACCAATATTTAGATGATAATGATCCAAACAAATTCATCGCCAAAATGGGTGCTGAATGTATCATGGACTTATTAGCTAGAACTGATTTAGATGAATTATCATACAGCTTGCGTCACGCAGCTAATAATGAAACTTCTAAACAAAGAAAAACAGAAGCGTTAAAAAGACTTCAAGTGGTTGAGTCATTCCGTGAGTCGAACTTAAACAGAGAAAACCGTCCAGAATGGATGATTTTAAAAGTAATTCCAGTTATTCCACCAGAATTACGTCCGTTAGTTCCACTTGATGGAGGTCGTTTTGCCACTTCCGATTTGAACGATTTGTACCGAAGAGTAATCATACGTAACAACCGTTTGAAACGATTAATGGAAATTAAAGCTCCAGAAGTAATCTTACGTAATGAAAAACGTATGTTGCAAGAATCAGTAGATTCATTGTTCGATAATACACGTAAAGCTTCTGCTGTTAAAACTGAATCTAATCGTCCGTTAAAATCACTTTCTGATTCGTTAAAAGGAAAACAAGGTCGTTTCCGTCAAAACTTATTAGGAAAACGTGTGGATTATTCTGCTCGTTCGGTAATTGTTGTAGGTCCAGAATTGAAATTATTCGAATGTGGACTTCCAAAAGACATGGCGGCTGAATTATACAAACCATTCGTTATTCGTAAATTAATCGAAAGAGGAATCGTTAAAACGGTTAAATCGGCTAAGAAAATAATCGATAAAAAAGAACCAGTTGTTTGGGATATTCTTGAAAATGTAATCAAAGGTCACCCAGTATTACTGAATCGTGCTCCTACATTACACCGTTTAGGTATTCAAGCGTTCCAGCCTAAAT
Source organism: Flavobacterium sp. (assembly GCF_035299245.1). Taxonomy (GTDB): domain Bacteria; phylum Bacteroidota; class Bacteroidia; order Flavobacteriales; family Flavobacteriaceae; genus Flavobacterium. Next base: position 56,524 of record NZ_DATGWY010000011.1, read on the forward strand.
TGATTGAAGGAAAAGCAATTCAATTACACCCATTAGTGTGTACGGCGTTCAACGCGGATTTCGATGGTGACCAGATGGCGGTTCACTTGCCACTTGGACCTGAAGCTATTTTAGAAGCACAATTGTTAATGTTGGCTTCTCACAATATCTTGAATCCAGCAAATGGTGCTCCAATTACAGTTCCTTCTCAAGACATGGTATTGGGTCTGTATTATATGACCAAAGAACGATTGACTACACCAGAAATGAAAATTTTAGGTGAAGGTTTAACTTTCTATTCAGCTGAAGAATGTAATATCGCTTTGAATGAAGGAAGAGTAGAATTGAACGCTCGTGTGAAAATTAGAGCTAAAGATTTCAATGAAAACGGTGAATTAGTTTACAAAATCATTCAAACAACTGCAGGTAGAGTATTATTTAATGAAGTAGTACCACAAGCAGCAGGTTACATCAATGAAGTATTGACTAAAAAATCGCTTCGTGATATTATTGGAAAAATCCTTGCAGTTACTGATGTTCCTACAACTGCAGCTTTCCTCGATAGTATGAAAGATATGGGATACAAATTCGCTTTCAAAGGTGGATTGTCGTTCTCATTAGGTGATATTAGAATTCCAGAGCAAAAAAATAAATTGATTGCAGACGCAAGAGAGCAAGTAGATGTAATTTCTACCAACTATAACATGGGTCTTATTACCAATAACGAACGTTACAACCAAGTTATTGATATCTGGACTTCTGCAAATGCTCAATTGACAGAATTAGCAATGAAAAACATTAGAGAAGACCAACAAGGTTTCAACTCAGTGTATATGATGCTTGATTCTGGAGCGCGTGGATCTAAAGAGCAAATTCGTCAGTTAACTGGTATGCGTGGTTTGATGGCTAAGCCTAAAAAATCAACTGCTGGTGGTGGTGAAATTATTGAAAACCCGATTCTTTCTAACTTTAAAGAAGGTCTTTCGATCTTAGAATACTTCATCTCAACTCACGGTGCTCGTAAAGGTCTTGCCGATACGGCTCTTAAAACAGCGGATGCTGGATATTTAACGAGAAGATTACACGATGTTTCTCAAGATGTTATTGTAAACTCGGTTGATTGTGGTACACTAAGAGGTATTGAAGTTTCGGCTTTAAAGAAAAACGAAGAAATCGTTGAAACATTAGGGGAAAGAATTTTAGGACGTGTAGCATTACAAGATGTTATTAATCCACTAAATTCTGAAGTATTAGTTCACGCAGGTGAGCAAATTACAGAATCTATTGTTAAAAACATCGAAGATTCGCCTGTAGAAAAAGTAGAAGTGCGTTCACCGCTTACTTGTGAAGCTAAGAAAGGTATTTGTGCAAAATGCTACGGAAGAAACCTAGCAACAGGTAAAATGACTCAAAAAGGTGAAGCTGTCGGTGTAATCGCTGCACAGTCAATCGGTGAGCCAGGTACACAGTTGACACTTCGTACATTCCACGTTGGTGGAGTTGCGGGTGGAGTTTCTGAAGAATCTAGTATTGTAGCTCGTTTCGGTGGTAAACTTGAAATCGAAGATTTAAAAACAGTAGTTGGAGAAGACAGCGATGGAAATAAAGTGGATATCGTGGTTTCTCGTTCAACGGAATTGAAATTAATCGATGTTAAAACCGGAATTCTATTAAGTACTCACAACATTCCTTACGGTTCTGCTATTAGTGTAAAAGATGGAGATGTAGTTGAAAAAGGAGCAGTTATCTGTAAATGGGATCCGTATAATGGAGTAATTATTTCTGAATTTACTGGGAAAATTGAATACGAGGATTTAGAACAAGGTCAATCGTACCAAGTTGAAATCGACGAACAAACAGGTTTCCAAGAAAAAGTAATTTCAGAGGGTAGAAATAAAAAATTAATTCCAACTTTATTGATTTATGGTAAAGACGGAGAGTTAATCCGTTCGTACAACTTACCAGTTGGTGCTCACCTTATGGTAGAAGATGGTGAAAAAATTAAGGCGGGTAAAGTCTTAGTTAAAATTCCTCGTCGTTCTTCTAAAGCGGGGGATATTACAGGAGGTTTACCAAGAATTACTGAGTTGTTAGAAGCTCGTAATCCTTCAAACCCTGCGGTTGTATCTGAAATTGATGGTGTAGTTTCTTTCGGAAAAATCAAAAGAGGTAACCGTGAAATCGTAATCGAATCTAAATTTGGTGAGGTTAAGAAATACCTTGTAAAATTATCAAGTCAAATCTTAGTTCAAGAGAATGACTTCGTTAAAGCAGGTGTTCCTTTGTCTGACGGAGCAATTACTCCAGAAGACATCTTAAGAATTCAAGGTCCTTCGGCTGTTCAACAGTATTTGGTTAATGAAATTCAAGAAGTATACCGTTTACAAGGGGTGAAAATCAATGACAAACACTTTGAAGTAGTTATTCGTCAAATGATGCGTAAAGTTCAAGTGCAAGATCCGGGAGATACATTATTCTTAGAAGAGCAATTGATTCATACGAGCGATTTTATCCTAGAAAACGATAAATTATACGGAATGAAAGTGGTAGAAGACGCTGGTGATTCAGAAAATCTTAAACCAGGCCAAATCATTTCTCCTCGTGAATTAAGAGATGAAAATTCGTTGTTAAAACGTAATGATAAAAATTTAGTAGTAGCTCGTGATGTTATTACAGCTACAGCAACTCCAGTGCTACAAGGTATCACAAGAGCCTCGCTACAAACTAAATCATTCATCTCGGCAGCATCGTTCCAAGAAACTACTAAAGTGTTAAACGAAGCAGCAGTTGCTGGTAAAGTTGATACATTAGAAGGATTAAAAGAAAATGTAATTGTTGGACATAGAATTCCAGCAGGTACAGGTATGCGTGATTACGATAACATTATCGTTGGTTCAAAAGACGATTACAACGAAATGATGGCAAGTAAAGAAGAATACATCTATTAATTATGAGCGATTCAAATCAACAACAAGGACAAATCAATATTGAGTTGGATGAAAAAACAGCCGAAGGAATTTATTCCAATTTGGCCATCATCAACCATTCTCAATCTGAATTTGTATTGGATTTCGTAACAATTATGCCTGGAGTTCCAAAAGCTAAGGTGAAATCTAGAATTATTTTAACTCCTCAACACGCCAAGCGTTTGTTAGGAGCTTTAAAAGAAAACATTCACCGATTTGAGGCTACCCATGGTGAAATCAAAGAAGGAGATTATCCTCAGATTCCACTAAATTTTGGTCCAACAGGTCAAGCATAATTAAAATAAATCTTATTCAAAAACCTCTTCAGTTATGAAGAGGTTTTTTTATTTTATCAAGTATGCTTTTGCAAAATTGTTAATATGAGCTTTTAATCGATGCATTTTTGTTCTTTGTCGAAAAAATGAGGTGATTAATTAACAATAACATAACTTTAAGGTAATTAATTATAAAAAAATGTATATGAATTTAAACTACAATTCTTTGTTTTCTGGAAGGAGTTCAGCAAACAAGAAAGAAATTCTTGATGTAGGTGTTCCAACATCAGGTTTTTCTAAAGCATTCAGGTTATTGATGATTTCGTTATTGATGATTTGTACAGGTTTTTCATTTGCCCAAACAACGGTAACCATTCCTGCGGCAAATACAAATTCGGGCTCAGTTAGACAGCCATTAGCAACTTGGTTTGGCTATGAAAGAGCAGCGATGATTTACACTTCAGCTCAAATTGGATCAACTGGGACTATTACTAATGTTCGGTTTTATTTGAACTCAGTTTCTTCTCCAGGTGCAGCTACTGATGTTAGAGTGTACATGAAGGAAAGAACAACGACTTTTACAGCAACATCAACTTATGCAACAGAGACTACTGGTGCAACGTTAGTTTATGGTCCAGTAACTCTTCCTCCATCAACTTTTGTTGCAAATACTTGGATTGATTTACCTTTATCAACAACTTTCAATTATACAGGAGGATCAAATAATCTTGAAGTCATAGTAGAGACTAATGCTACTGGTGGCGGAAGTGGTGAGTCTAGTACGGGTAAACAGTTCAGATACAATACTCAAGCCTCTAATCAATTTTACCAAAACTGGGCAGCTGATACAACGCCGCCAACAGGTACAGGAACAAGAAGTGCTAACAGACCTAACGCTCAGTTAGTGTTTGCTGCTTCTCTAACTCCACCTAACTGTGCGGCATCTCTAGTTCCAGCGGCATCAGCAACTGGGGTAGCTAGAAATGTTACACTTTCTTGGGGAAGTGGTGGTGGTGGACCAACATCATATGATGTTTATTTTGGATCTTCTGCTGGTGCACCATTTGTTGGAAATCAAGTGGGAACCACTTATTCACCTGGTTTATTATCTGCAAATACAACTTATTATTGGAAAATTGTTCCGAAAAATGCTAATGGTGATGCAACAGGTTGTGTTGAGCAATCTTTCACTACAGGAACCGGATTTAATTATTGTTCACCAACTTATTCAAACGGTTCGGGAACAGGTGATGGAATAACAAATGTAACTTTAGGTTCTCTAAATAATACGTCAGGTAATTCTGCATCTCCTTTCTATACATTTTTTAATGCAGTGGCAATTCCTACTCTTGCTCAATCTACTAATGCTAGTGTCTCTGTTACTTTTGGTTCAGATACTAATCAGTTCTCAGCTGTTTGGATTGATTTTAATCAAAACGGTACTTTTGAAGCGTCTGAAGGATTCTTAGCATCAGGAAATGCGGGTGCCAGTGGTACAAGCGTTATCAACGTAACTGTTCCAAGTGGCGCTACTCTGGGAAATACAAGGATGAGAGTTAGAGGAGGTGATGATTCGGCTTTAACAACTGCTCAAGCATGCGGTGCATCAAATAGTACTTGGGGTGAAACAGAAGATTATATCGTTGATATTATAGCTGCTCCAACATGTTTGCCTGCATCAGGCTTATCCGTTTCTGCAATTACGTCAAATAGCGCTAGTTTGTCTTGGGTTGCACCTTCACCAGCACCATCAAATGGTTATGAATGGGCTGTTACAACCTCTTCAACTCCTCCAAGTAGTGGAACCTCTACTTCAGGAACGACAGCAAGTGCTTCAGGATTGAGTGCGTCTACATTACATTATCTTCACGTACGTTCATCATGTGGAATTGACGGGTTTAGTCCTTGGGCTACAACTACTTTTACTACTGGTTTAGGTTGTGGAAGTACTTTCTATGACAATGGTGGTGCAGCAGGAAATTATACTAATAATTTAAATACTACAACTACAATTTTCCCGACTAATGTTGGTGATGGAGTTATAGCTACTTTTACAGCATTCGGAACAGAATCTTGTTGTGATAGTTTATCAATTTACGACGGACCAGATGCAACATATCCATTAATTGGAACTTATGCGGGTACAACTTCACCAGGAACAGTAACTTCTACTAATTCAGCTAGTGGAGCTTTAACTTTTGTTTTCAATAGTGATATATCTTTAACTGATATCGGATGGGCGGCAAATATTTCGTGTTTTACTTTCCCAACGGATACTCCAGATTATGTAAACTTACAATTTCCGGCAACTGCAACTATTTTAGCAGGTAATTCAGCTACTGTTTATGCTCAAGTATATGAAGGCGGTTTAACGGATGTTGAACCAGGACTTTCAGGACAAGCACCAGGTATTGAAGCATGGATTGGAATTAGCCCGATTGGTTCGAATTCAAATCCAAATACATGGACTACTTGGATTCCAGCTACTCATAATGCGGGTCATGTTTCAAATAATGACGAATACCAAGCTAATATTGGTTCGACTTTAACACCAGGAACGTATTATTATGCTTCACGTTTTAGATTGAATGGTGGGCCATTTGTATATGGTGGAAATCCTTTCAATGCATGGGATGGAACAACAAGTGTAAGTGGTGTGCTTACTGTTAACCCTAACCCTACACAATGTGCTACTAATGTAGCTCCACTTGATGCAGCAACCAATGTAACTATCGGAACAGTAGCTCTTTCTTGGGCAGCACCAACTTCGGGTCCAGCACCAACATCTTACGATGTATATTATGGAACAACCTCAGGAGCTTTAACATTGGCAACTAATACTACTTCATTAAGTTATAATGCTAGTGCGCCTGCATATTCAACAACTTACTATTGGAGAATTGTTCCAAAATCTGCTGTAGGTGGTGATGCTACTGGATGTTCAGAATGGAGCTTTACCACTCAACCTAATCCTTTTGCACCTTATTGTTCAACCATCACATACAGTATAGATGTTGAGCCAATTACATCTGTTGATTTTGCGGGTATTACAAATACCTCAAGTAACACTGTTGATGGTTCGCCAGCTTTAGAAAATTTTATTTCAATTTCTGGTAATGTTACTACTGAAAATAGTTATACTATGACACTTAAAGGAAATACCGCTGGTAATTTCACAACGAATTTTAGAGTCTTTATTGACTGGAATCAAGATGGTGATTTTGCTGATTTAGGTGAAACTTTCAATGCAGGTAGTGTAACTAATTCAAACGGATTAGATGCTATTTCTGCCGTTAGTACAATTGCTGTTCCTTCAAATGCTCTAGCGGGTTCAACCCGTATGAGAATCAAAAAATTGTACTCATTAGATTCAGGTAGTGTTGATAACCCTTGTACGGGTGGTCAATACGGTCAAACAGAAGATTACACATTAAATGTAACTCTATGTACTCCATTAAATTGGTATGCAGATAATGATGGTGATACTTTTGGTGATCCTACAACTTTAGTTTCTGCTTGTAATTCTCCTGGAGCAAATTATGTGCTTGTTAGTGGTGATTGCAACGACGCTAACGCATTGGTTAATCCAAATGCGACTGAAGTATGTTACGACGGAATCGATAACAACTGTGATGGAACCATCGACGAAGGTTGTACACCAATCATTTCAGTTGTTCAAACGGCTCAATGTGGTTCAACATTGTCTTCAATCAACCAACAAATTTTTGCTAATTTAGTAGCTGGAGCTCAAGGTTACCGATTCAGAGTAACAGACATGACTACCAATCAAGTGCAAACAATTGATAGAAACCTACGTGTATTCCAATTGACTCAGTTGACCAACTATGCTTTTGATAGAACGTATCAAGTAGAAGTTTCAATTCGTTACAACAACGTATGGCAACCGTTCTATGGCGCGCCATGTATGGTGACTACACCAGCTACAACTACTCAAGTTCAAACGGCTCAATGTGGAGGTACATTAACCACTATTGGAGATGCGATTTATGCTAACAATGTTCCTTTTGCAACAGGTTATAAATTCAGAATTACGAATTTATTGACTTCAGCACAAGAGGAAGTTGAACGTCCGCTTAGAGATATTAAAATGACTCAAACTTCAATAGCTGAGTTCAATTCAACGTATTCAGTAGAAGTAGCAGTTAGAAACACTAACGGAGCGTATTTACCTTACGGAACTCCTTGTAACATTACTACACCAAGTTTCCCAACAACTCAGTTGCAATTGGCACAATGTGATGTGATTTTAACCAATCCAAACACAGTTATTTACGCTGATTCGTATGTGGGAGCAACTACTTACAGATTCAGATTTACCAATACTTCTTTAGGTTATACGTATCAATTTGACAAACCACTTCGTTCGTTTGCATTGAACACCGTTCCGGGCTTAGTAGCAGGAGAGACGTATTCAGTACAAGTAAGTATCGAAATTGGAGGCGTGTTTGGACCATTCGGAAAAGTATGTACACTTACTACTCCGGGTTCAGCAAGAGCAACCGAAACAACAAAACCTGCATTGGCATTTAGTGCTATTGTATCACCAAACCCATTTGGAGAAAGCTTCGGATTGGAAGTTACTGCTTCAACAGAAGAAAGCATCCAAGTGAAAGTATACGATATGTTAGGTAAGTTAGTAGAAAGCAGAGAAGTGGATGCAACTACTATTTCTGAACTACAAATCGGAGCTACTTATCCATCGGGAGTATACAATGTGATTGTATCTCAAGGTGATGAAGTAAAAACACTTCGAGTGATTAAAAGATAAATAGCAGAATTACTAAAAATGAAAGCCTTTCTTTAACTAGAAAGGCTTTTTTATCTAAAAAACAAAACCAATGATGAAAATATCTCGTACATCTTTATTGATGTCAATCAATAAAATTGTACATTTATCAGTTAAAATTAACTAAATCCAATTTAAATAGTTCGCTTATGAGACGTTTTTTACTTAATTTTTTTACTCCGATTTTGTTTCTTGTTGGAGGTTTGACGTTTGCTCAAACGGCAGGTTTTAATTCTACATTTGTTGTATTAAGCAGCAATGGTGGGCCAAATACCTATTACGATTTGCAAGCGTCAACAGGTAATCCAGATTTTCAAGGAGCCAATTTGGGGAGTTTTACTTCTGCCAATTCACTTGTGTTGAAAGGAGCAGAGCATAATGTTTATAAATGCGGAGGTTGTGACTTGACTTCTACGCGATTGTACTACAGAATTTATGCGACTGGATCAACACCAGGTAGTTTTTCTAATTTGAATATTGGATATTCTTCAGGATTCGGAAATGGTTGTGGAGGAGAAGATCAACAATGGTCAAATACAGGCTATTCTACCAATTTGCTTTCAGGTTTGCCAGCCGGAAACTATACCGTTGAGGTGTATAGCGATGCTTCAGTGACGTGCGAAGGCGGAACAATTTTTGCCGGTAATTTAGGAGCTAATTATAAAGCGAATTTTACTTTTTGTGGAAGTCCAACCGGAGCTTTAACTCCAGGTAATTATTCAATTCCAGGATGTTTCCCGACAGTAGCTTCTGCAGTAACTTATTTGAATGCAAATGGAGTTTCAGGAACAGGAATTGTACAATTTGACGTCGCTTCTGGCCACGTTGAAACGGCTCCAACAACAGGGATTTTATTGAACGGCGTAGGAACAGCGGGTAATTTAGCTACTGGAAATTCATCCTTAGCGATAGTTTTTAAGAAAAGTGGCACTGGCGCCAATCCGAAAATTATAGCTCCATTGTGGACAGCAGGTGGAAATACCAACGGAATTGTTAAAATAATCGGTGGTGATTACATCACTTTTGATGGTTTCACACTAGAAGAAAATGCAGCAAATACAGTTGTAGCTACAGGAGCAACCAATACAATGACTGAAATTGGTTTTGGATTGTTTTTAGGAGCTAATACCAATGGTGCACAAAATAATACGATTAAAAATTGTACTGTTACTCTTAATGCTAATTACCCCAATTCAATCGGAATATTTTCAACTAGCTCAAGTTCGGCAACTAATTCTGGGTTGATTGCTACAACATCAGCTGGAACGAATTCATTCAACACCATTCAATCCAATACGATTTCAAATGTAGCGTACGGAATTTACTTTATTTGTCAGCCAGTAACTGCAACTGTAACCGAATCAGGAAACGTTTTTGGTGGCTCATCAGCAGCATTAGGAAATACCATAACTTTCGGAAACACAACGGTTTCTACAGCGTCATGGACTCGTTTTTCCGGAATTGTAACGGGTGGAATTGTTTACCGAAATGGTGCTGGTTTTACGGCTCAATTCAATACGGTTAACTCTTTGCCATTAGTATATTCGCAAAATATTTGTAGCGGAATCAACGTAAGCAGCGGTACAGCTCCAGTTGGAGTAGTATATACAGCAACTATAAGTGATAATACGATTACTCTAATCAATAATGGACCAACTGTAACTTCGGGTATCGATTTTGGACATGGATTAACAACTACAACTCACATTTCAAATAACAATACTATTTATATTGAATCAGGTTCAAATGTTTCAAGTTCATTAGGTGTTCAGGCAATTCGAAGCGCTTATGCTAGTGCAGATACCATTATAAATGGAAATTCAATCACAGTAAGCCAGCCCGGAAATGGTCCGTTTACTGCTCAACATTACTTTATTAATGCCAATGGCGTAAAAGGAAATCTTACCGTACAGAATAATTTGATTCTGACAGGAGCTAGTCCGTTAAAAACAACTTCAAATATCTACGGAATTTCTCTAGAAGGAGCAAAAACAGGAGCTGTGCTTATTGGTGGCTCTTCTGTAACAGGAAATACAATAAATATTGTCAGAGGAACTGCTAACATTGCTCACGCCTACGGAATGTATGGTACAGATGCGTCTAGTAATCCAACTTCAATGACTATTACTCATAATTCAGTAACTATTTCTGGATTGTTAGGTGGAGCTAATGTTTCAGGAATCTACAACCATGAAGGAACTCCAACCACACTGAAAAATGTTTCTGATAATACCGTTGTAATAACAGGAACACACACAGGTGTTTCCAGAGGGTTGTTTTTGAGCAATGGGACTTTTACTGTCAACAATAATAATATCAATGTTTCTACAAATGCTATTTCTAATGCGGGTATGGATTTTACCATCAACGGAACCGTTAATCAAGCAACAGTAAATGGTAACTCAATAACGCTGGCTTCTTCTGCAGATAGTGCTATACTTCGCGGAATTGGTGCTTCATTGACCAGTGTGATTAATGGTTTTACAGTTACCAATAATACCATCGAATCGATTACTGCGACTTCACCAGTTGGAAACGCAAGTATCTTCGGAATAAAAGTTGGAATTGGAGCAAATAACATTATTTCAGGTAATACCATCAAAAATTTAACCGCTGTTTCCAGTCCAGGCGAATCAATCATCTCTGGTATCGATGTGGCGGGAACATGTACTAATCCATCCATTTTTGGAAATAAAATTTACAATATTGAGAGTTTAGCTTCTGGATCGAATAGTGCTTTGGCAGGAATTAGTTCGGTAAATGGATTTGGACCGTTTTTTATCGGAACTACAATTAACATTTACAACAATTTTATTTCTGATATCAAAGCGCCACAATCGAATTCGATTAATGCTGTAAACGGAATTATGTGTTTTGCTGCAGGAAGTACTTTTAATATTTATTACAATACAATCAAACTAGGAACTTCTACTCCTTTAAGTGGAGGTTCTAATTTTGGTGTGAGGGGAATTTTCGTTTTTGAAAATACAACTTCAACTATTTACGACTTAAGAAATAACATCATCAACATCAATGCTGCGCCTTCAGGAAATGGCTATGCTTCTTGTGTTTCTATTTTTGATGGTGTAGCTAATTCTGTGCCTCTTGGTTTTGCTTCAACCAGTAATAATAATATTTATCACATCAATTCAGGTGCAAATAATTATCTTTTTGCTCAAGGTGCCGATGCATTGTCAGTAGTAAATGGTTTTGCTGTCAGCGGATTAACTAATAATCCTGCGAATAACATCACAAATGATTCTAATTTTAATGCTTCTTGTGGTTATTATAAAACATTTATGGGCGGTACATTGGATGCATTAACCTACACTGAAGACAATTTAGTAAATGGTGTGTCTGTTGGAACGTACGTGCCTTCTGGAACTTCATTTGCAGAAAATGGAGCGCAAACTATTTCATCGCCAAGTATAACGGTTGATTTTGATGGAAATCCAAGAACACCAACCAACGATATTGGTGCTTTGCAATTTTCCGGAACTACACAGACGTATACCAATCCGACGTATTCAGCAAGTGTAACTATTGCATCTTCGCCAGCAAGTCCAGTTGCTCAAGGAACTTCGGTAACTTTTACAGCCACTCCAACCAATGGAGGAAGCGCGCCAACCTACCAATGGTTCTTGAATTCCAACCCTATTTTAGGAGAAACTAATCCAACTTTCACTACTTCAACGTTGAATGATTTGGATGAAGTAACCGTTGAAATGGTTTCTAATGATAATTGTGCCATCAATCCAGTCGCACTATCTAATGTGATTGTGTACGACATTATCTATCCTTTTGATACCAGTGTAATTCCAACTCAATGTGGATCTACATTAAGTACACTCAATCAAAATATTTTTGCTAATAATATAGCTTCAGCGCAAGCATATCGTTTCAAGGTGACCGATTTACTTACCAATCAAGTTCAAACCATTGACCGACCACTGCGAGTGTTTCAACTCACTCAATTGATGACGTATGCTTACAATAGAACCTACAAAATTGAAGTGGCAGCACGAGTAAATAATGTTTGGCAACCCTACGGAAATGCATGTAATGTGTCTACTCCAATTCCATTGACCAATTTGACCAATTGCGGACAGACATTGTCCTTAATGAATCAACCGGTGTATGCTAATTTAGTCGCTTTTGTGACAGGTTACCGTTTTAAAATCACCAATACAGTCGATGCATCAGTTCAGATTTTAGATCGCCCGATTAAAGAATTCAGAATGAATGATATAGTTGCGCCTCAGTTCAATACGCTGTATCAAGTTGAAGTGGCAGTACGAAATACGGATGGTATTTACTTGCCTTACGGAACTGTTTGTACGGTTTTAACACCGCCAATTCCAACTTCAAAAATTGTAGCAGCACAATGTGGATCTAGTGTTAACATGAATACAGCTGTTTTTGCGGATAATTACGGTGGAGCTACTTTGTACCGCTTTAAATTTGAAAATGTTGGTTTAGGATTTTCGTATGTTCTAGAAAGACCTTTAAGAACATTTGATTTTAGTCAAGTTCCGGGTGTGATTTTAGGTCAAACGTATCAAGTTTCGGTTAGTGTACAAGTGGGTGGAGCTTTTGGACCTTATGGAGTAGTTTGTAATGTAACGCTTTCGGGTACAACAAGAGCAATTTCTAATGGTCAAAAAGATTTTGATTTTTCAGCTTCAATTGCGCCCAACCCGTATTTTGAAAATTTCAAAGTTCAACTTACCACTGCTTCTGATAGTTCGGTTCAATTAATGGTGTTTGATATGTTGGGAAGAACCGTCGAAAACAAAACCATTGATGCTAAGACAATTTCAGATTTAGAATTAGGCAGCAATTATCCATCAGGTGTATACAATGTTGTTGTTACTCAGGATGAAGAAACACGTACATTACGAGTGATTAAAAGGTAATAATTACTACATCAATTTATTTAAACTCCTCAAGAAATTGGGGAGTTTTTTTATGGCAAAATAATTCTGAATTCGTCTCTCTACTCATTTATTAGTCAAATCCTTACACTTAAAAGAAATATGCTTACAGTTAACAAGTAGTTGGCTGAGTAACTTCAAAAAAAACTGAATTTTAACAGTGTAAACTTTAAAATTTAAGATTATGATGAAAAAAATTACGATAATTTTTATTGTGCTATTTTGTTCAATAAGTAATGCGCAATGTTGGCAAAGCATCTCGGCTGGATACCAAAGCACGTTGGCTGTAAAATCCGACGGAACTTTGTGGGCTTGGGGTGATAACGATTTTGGACAATTGGGAACAGGCAATTTTGTTGCTAGAAATGTGCCAACTCAAGTCGGCACCGACTCAAATTGGAAAGAAGTTTCCTGTGGAGAAAATCATGTAGTGGCTATTAAAACCGACGGAACACTTTGGGCTTGGGGTGATAATTTTTTTGGACAACTTGGTGAAGGCGGAGTAGTGAGCATGTCAAATGTTCCCGTTCAAATAGGCTCGGATACCGACTGGCAAACGATTTCTGCTGGAAGTTTTCACACATTAGCTTTGAAAAATAACGGAACACTTTGGGCTTGGGGTTGGAATTTTATAGGGCAAATAGGTGACGGAACTACATCGGATGCACTGTTTCCAATTCAGTTAGCCGTTGGGTCAACTTTTAAGGCAATTGGAACAGGCGCTTATTTTTCGCATGCTATTAAAACCGATGGAACACTCTGGGGTTGGGGTGATAATAGTTTTGGGCAAATGGGTGACGGAACCAATACGGTTTCTCTTTTTCCTTCTCAAATTGGTACAGATTCCAATTGGAAGTCTATTGATGGCGGAGATTCGTTTGCATTGGCTATAAAAACAAATGGTACGTTGTGGAGTTGGGGTGCCAACTTTGAAGGGAATTTGGGTGATGGAACGCTTATCGATCGATCATTTCCTTTACAAGTAGGAACTGATGCGAATTGGAAATCCGTTTCAACAAAATTTTATCATGTTAGCGCATTGAAAACTAATGGCACTTTATGGTTTTGGGGATTCAATGCATACGGGCAGTTGGGCGATGGAACTGCAATTCAAAAAACAATTCCGACTCAATTAGGAACATCAAATAATTGGAAATCATCCTCAGCAGGAGTTTATCATTCAATTGCATTGGATAACGATGGAACCGTTTTGGCATCGGGAGACGATCAATTTTTACAATTAGGAAATGGTTCAGGTACTTCAACAACATCCTTTGTAGTTATTGGAACGTGTGTGTCTAAAGTTCAAAATGCTCAATGCGGTGCTACTTTGACAACTATTAATCAACAAGTGTATGCCGATTTAATTTCGGTGGCACAAGGATATCGATTCAAAGTCACCGATTTGACCACAAATCAAGTTCAAATCATTGACAAAGCGTTAAGAGTATTTCAACTGACACAGTTGGCTAATTATGCTTTCAATCATTCCTATAAAGTTGAGGTGGCAATTAAATACAATAATGTGTGGCAACCTTACTTTGGAGTTCCATGTACGGTTACAACTCCTTCAACAACTACTCAGATTCAATCCGCTCAATGCGGTACAGTATTGACCAATGTTAACGACATTATTTATGCTAATAATGTTCCATTTGCGACAGGATATAAGTTTAGAATTACAAATTTGGTGTCGTCAGCCCAAGAAGAAATCATTCGACCGCTCAGGGAAATAAGAATGATCAATACTTCGTTGACCGAATTTAATACAGCTTATTCTATAGAGGTTGCCATTCGAAATACTGATGGAAGTTATTTACCTTACGGACCAGCTTGCAATGTAACCACTCCTGTATTTCCAACAACTCAATTGCAGTTGTCGCAGTGTGATGTTGTGTTGTCCAATACCAATGTTACAATTTTAGCAGATTCGTATGTCGGAGCCACAACATACCGCTTCCGATTTGTAAATGCGGGATTGAATTATACGTATCAATTTGATAGACCGCTTCGTTCGTTTGATTTAGCTTCAGTTCCTGGTTTGCAAATGGGAGAAACCTATTCGGTGCAAGTGAGCATTGAAATCAATGGAGTTTTCGGGCCTTATGGGAAAGTGTGTACGTTAACAATGCCTGGAAATTCAAGGTTAAATTCAGAGAACGTAACTACAATAAAAGCATTTCAAGTAATTGCTTCGCCTAATCCATTTGATTTGAATTTTAGATTGGAATTAAAAACTTCATTAGAAGAAAAAATAGAATTAAAAGTGTACGATATGTTGGGTAAATTGGTAGAAATTAAGATTGTTGACCCTTCAATGCTTTCAGAATTAGAGTTTGGAACTGAATATTCTTCTGGAATTTATAATGTAATTGTGTGTCAAGGAGAAGCGTTTGAAGTTCTACGAATGGTGAAAAGGTAGTTTTTTAGTTGATAGATAAGTGGTTAGATTAAACTCCTCAAGAAATTGGGGAGTTTTTTATGTTAAAACAAGTAGTTAATCGATTTTTTAGGCTTTTGAAAGATGTTTATTTTTTTATGAAAAATTCAACACTAAATTTATTAAAATATTTAAAATCATTGAATTATGATTTAATGTATTGTTAATAATTTGAAAATTTTCTTCTAAAAAACACGTACTTATACGTATATTTTGATGTAACTCATAATTTAAATTTGTGTCAATTAATCATCCAAAATAATCTTAAATAACAACAACATGAAAAAAATTACCCTTTTTGTATTGCTTTTTATAAGCATGTCAAGTTTGGCACAATCGCCACAAAAATTCAGCTATCAAGCTGTCGTTCGAAATAATGCTGATGCATTAGTAACCAATTCTGCAGTAGGAATGCAGATTAGTATTTTACAAGGTTCTTCAAGTGGTTCAGCAGTTTATGTAGAAACTCAAACACCTTCAACCAATGCCAATGGTTTAGTAAGCTTAGAAATCGGAACCGGAACAGTAGTCTCGGGAACATTCAATACTATTGATTGGGGTAATGGTCCTTATTTCATCAAAACAGAAACTGATCCTTTAGGTGGAACAAATTATACGGTTTCCGGAACAAGTGAATTTTTAAGTGTACCTTATGCTTTGTATTCTTTGAATGGAACTCCAGGTCCACAAGGTCCTCCTGGCCCACAAGGTCCGCAAGGAGTAACAGGTGCTGTTGGTCCACAAGGTCCACAAGGAGCAACGGGTCCGCAAGGAGCCACAGGAGCGGTTGGCCCACAAGGAGCTCAAGGTCCACAAGGAGCAACTGGTGCAACTGGTGCAACAGGAGCAACCGGTCCGCAAGGAGCTCAAGGTCCACAAGGTCCGGTTGGACCAGCGCCAGCAGGAACGGGTATTGTAACAGTAAGTGGTGGGGTTTTACAAACACCAGTAGCAGTTTTACCAATCGCTAATGGTGGAACCAACTCAAGCGCAACTCCAACAAATGGAGGAGTAGCTTACGGAACAGGAACTTCAATTGCTACAACTGCCGCTGGAACTGCAGGTAGAGTACTGACTTCAAATGGAGCGGGAGCGCCAACGTGGAATGCTCCAGTAAGGATTTTTCCCTTTTCAGGTTTTTTGGGTACATCTATTGCAGCTAACTCATTGGTTTATGTTTTTGCTGGCCCAACTGTATCAATAACGCTTACTGTTCCATCTATACTAACAGGCGCTGCATCTGCCCCACTCGCAACAACAACAGGCACTGCTACTAGTGTCAGAATTGGTTTGTGTTATCAGCAAGGAGCAGGAACAATAACTAACTTTGTTGGGGGTAATTATTCAATTATTGAAGTAGATACAACACGTACTACTGCCAATGCAAGTGCTTCTATACTTTTGCCCGCAGGAACTTATACTGTAGGATTTGGAATACAGAATGGGGGAACTGTAGCTATTAATGATAATGATTATGTTAATGGATGGATTATGGTAACTCCACAGTAATTGATACTATTTTATACATTAATCTCACAAAATCAAAAAAGATGAAAAAAATAGTAACAATACTAGCGTTGATGACGCTCAGTTTCTCTGGGTTTGTAGTACACGCGCAAAACGGAACCGTCGCCTCCGGTGGAAACGCTACAGGTTCGGGTGGTTCGGTGAGTTATTCGGTTGGTCAGGTTTTTTATACCACCAATTCGGGTAGCAACGGAAAGGTTTCGCAAGGAGTACAGCAGGTTTTTGATCTCATTGAACCTGTATTTTCTCCAGTTGCGCCTGTATGTTATGGTGGTTTGCTTTCGCCATTACCAACTACTTCCAACAATGGCATCACTGGAAGTTGGTCGCCAGCAATTAATAATTTAGCAACAACCACCTATACTTTTACACCCGATGATGGTCAGTTTGCAGCAACGACTTCACTTACGGTTGTAGTAAATTTACTGCCAAGCACTCCTTTGGTAACTGCGAATACACCTTTGTGTGCTAGTTCAGATCTCAATTTAACGGCTTTGTCGTCTTCTTATGAAATGAATTCTAACAGCGGAGTTTCCTTTGTAGATATTAGTTCAACAGGAACATCAGTAGGTCCAATCGGTGATGATAGCGAGACTAATGTAGCGCTTCCTTCTCCTTTTGTTTATGGTGGAGTTTTATATACTTCAGCCAGAATAAGCAATAATGGTGTGATTGTGCTCGGATCTTCGTCTGGAGAAATTTATTACGATAACACATCTTTGCCGCAAACAGGAAATAGTCCTTTTGTTGGCTTAGGAAGTGCTGGTAATGTAGCAATTTGTGCCTTTTGGGATGATTTACTGCCTGGTTCAGGGGGTTCAATCACTACACAAACTATTGGGAATAAATACATAGTTCAATGGACGCTTGAAGATAATTATAACATATCCGGAGCGGGTACAATTACTTTTCAGGTTCAATTGGATTTGGTCACCAACGAAATTCACTTAGTATATTCTGATGTAGTTTTTGGTAGTTCATTCATCGATAACGGTGCTTCAGCCACTATTGGTTTGAATCTAAGCGATGTCTACGCTGTGCAATATTCTCATAATTCAGCAAGTGTCGTTGACGGTCAGAGTATAACATTTACTCCAAGTACCATTAATTATGCATGGACAGGTCCAAACGGATTTACATCGGCACTTCAAAATCCAACCCTAACTGGTGCAACTCTTGCAGCGAGTGGAACTTATTTTGTTACTGCAACTAATACAGCTACAGGTTGTTCTCAGAACGCTCAAGTAGACGTTACAGTCACTCCAACTCCGCTATACTATGCTGATGCAGACGGTGATGGTTTTGGAAATCCAGCTGTGTCACTGGAATCATGCACTCCTGTTGCTGGATATGTATCTGACAATACCGATTGTAATGATTCCAATAATACAGTTTATCCTGGTGCAACTGAAATCTGTTACGATGCTTTGGATAATGATTGCGATGGAACCATTGATGAAGGTTGTGTGCCAATAGTATCGGTAGTTCAAACAGCTCAATGTGGTGCAACTCTGTCTTCTATCAACCAACAAATCTATGCTAATTTGGTTGCTGGAGCTCAAGGATACCGTTTCAGAGTTACTGATATGACTACCAATCAAGTACAAACGATTGATCGAGTTTTACGCGTTTTCCAATTGACACAATTGACGAACTATGCTTTTGATAGAACCTACCAAGTAGAAGTGGCCATCCGATACAACAATGTTTGGCAGCCTTTTTATGGTGCACCTTGTATGGTGACAACACCTGCAACTACAACTCAAGTTCAGGCAGCGCAATGCGGTTCGACACTCACTACTATTGGTGATATAATTTATGCAAATAATGTTCCATACGCAACAGGTTATAAATTTAGAATTACCAACACATTGACGTTGGCTCAAGAAGAAATTGAGCGTCCGTTGAGAGATATTAAGATGACACAAACTTCCATAGCTGAATACAATGCTACTTACTCTGTTGAGGTAGCCGTTAAAAATACCAACGGACTTTATTTGCCTTACGGACCCGTTTGTACTATTACAACGCCAAGCTTCCCAACTACTCAGTTGCAATTGGCGCAGTGCGATGTCACTATAACCAATCCGAATGCAATTATCTATGCCGATTCATTTTCGGGTGCAACAACGTATCGTTTCCGATTTACCAATACCTCTTTAGGATACAGTTACCAATTTGACCGACCATTACGTTCGTTTGCTTTGAATACTGTTCCAGGATTAGTACCAGGTGAAACGTATTCGGTTCAGGTGAGCATCGAAATTGGTGGCGTTTTTGGTCCTTACGGTAAAGTGTGTACATTGACAACACCAGGAAGTTCAAGAGCAATTACTGTTACCAAACCAGCGTTAGTGTTTGATGCAATAGTGTCACCAAACCCATTCGGAGATAACTTCGGATTGGAAGTCACAACGGATGCTGACCAATTTATTGAAGTAAGAATTTACGACATGTTGGGTAAACTAATTCAGTCGAGTAGAAGTAATACGTCGGAAATTTCGCAACTAACTTTTGGTGCTAATTTCCCTTCGGGAGTATACAATGTAATAGTTTCTCAAGGAGAGAATGTAAAAACACTCCGCGTCATTAAAAGATAGTTTAAATAATATCTAAAATTCAAAGCCTTCTCGAGTCATCGAGAAGGCTTTTTTTTGAATGTTACCTAAATTTTATTTTTTTAACACTACAACGTTGTAGTTGGAAATCAAAAAAATAAAAAATTGCCAATTGAAATAAAAAAATTAATTTTACGCGCTCGAAAAATGACATTCATTTTCAGTATAATATGTAAATAATTTTTTAATTTATGAATAAAATTACTCAGTCAATTTCTACAAAAAGTAGAAATTCTTTTAAAAGTTTTTTGACATTATGTAGTTTGTTGTTGGTAAGTAGTTTGTCTTTTGGGCAAGTTTCTGACGATTTTACTGATGGCAATTTTACAGCTTCTCCTGCTTGGTCGGGGAACACGGCAGCATTTACTATTCAAACTGCGACTCCGTATGTAGCATCTGGAGCTGCAACCGATGGTTCCTATTTAGCATCTGATACAACAACAGGTAATGTTACACTTTCAACTCCTTCAACAGAAGTTAATGAATGGAAGTTTTCCATAGGTACAGGTTCTTTCAGTCCTTCTAGTACAAATTATTTTGGAGTTGTTCTCATGTCAAATGTAGCAGTGACTGGAAGTATAACAGCAACATCTTGGAATGGTTACTACCTAAAAATAGGAACTACTAGTCCAGATCCAATTGAATTATGGGTTAAAAATGGAGCTGGAACTGGAACCAAAGTAGGTGATTTTCCTACAAGCCCTGATTACAACTCAACAGCTTTATTAACTGGTTTAAATATTAGAGTTACAAGAAGTGCTTCAGGAGTTTTTGAATTATTTTATTCTACTGGATTTACTTATGGAGCTACACCCACAACTAGTGCTGGTACTTTAACGAATAACACAATAACAACGTCATCTTTTTTCGGTGTATATTCTGTGTTTGCAAACCCAACAGCCGCAAGAAGAGTGTTTTTAGATAATGTTGTTTTGGGTAATCCTCCAGTCGCAATAACTTCAAATGCAGTAACTGGAAACTGGTCTTCTACATCCAGTTGGGTTGGTGGAGTTGTACCAACATCTGCAGACAATGCCATCATTGTTTCAGGTGCGGTAATCACCATGGACAGCGCCACATTTGCTACTCGTAATGCAGGTACAACTACTACAGTAAACGCTGGCGGTACTTTAGCTACAAGTCAGACGTATGTAAACAACGGTACAACTACAATCAACGGTTCATTTCAATTGAATTCGGGCGGTTGGGTTTCCGATGCGGGCGGAACCAATGCTTTGGTTTATGGCTCTAACGGAACACTTATTTTCAATAGTACTTATACAGCCAACAATGGAAATTACTGGCCAACTACAAACGGACCAGTTAATGTTACAGTAAATACAGGTAGTAATTTAACTCTCGGATTCAGCAGAACAGTTACAGGAACGTTCCAAACGGCTGCGGGTGTTTCTCTTAGTGCTTCAACTCTTACATTAAATGGAACGTGTCAATTAAATAGCGGTGGATTTTTCAATAACTCACCCACTTATGGTTCAGCTTCAACATTAATTTACAACACTTCGTATGGAGTGTTCAATGAATGGACAGGAAACGGTGCAGCTGGTGTTGGTATTCCTGCCAACGTTAGAGTGCAATCGGGAACGTTAACTTTAACCACAACCAATAGAGGTGTGCCTGGTAATATCACTATAGATACAGGATGTTCATTAGCCTTAAACGGTACTAGTGGCGATTTGTATCTTGGTGGAAACTGGAGTAATTCGGGTACGTTTTCTCCCAACGGAAGAGCTGTTTTCTTTAATGGAAGTACAACACAAACGATTACTAATCCAACAGGAGAAACGTTCAATTACCTTATCAATGATAAATCAGCTGGTGCATTAACCTTAGCTAATAATGTTACTGTAAATGCAACAGCAGGAAGTCCGTTGCAATTACTTAACGCAGGTACAATCGACTTAAACGGACAAACGTTGACTTTGTCTAATAATGGTGGAAACATTCAAGTAACTGGCGGCGCAAGAACAATCAGTTCGGGTGTTACAGGTGGAACTTTAAGCATAACAGGTAGTAAAACTGTGACGTCTACAACAGGTGGAACGCTAACATTAGGTTCAAATGTAACAACTGTTCTTACAAACGGAATTAATTTTGGTTCAAGCTTAACAACAATTCAAGGAACTCTTCAAGTGAATAGCGGTGGATTTGTTTCAACCAATTCTCCGGTTTATTCTAGTACATCAACTTTAGTATACAACAATGTTACTGGTTATGGTGTAAATAATGAGTGGACTGGAAATGCTACAACAGCAGGTTCTGGAACGCCACAAAATGTTACTTTAACTAATAGTTCGGTAAACCTACCTGGTAGCGCTCGCTCGTTGGCTGGAAACTTGACTATCGGAACAGGAAGTATTTTAAACATGAATGCTGCTTTTGGTTCGGATTTAAACATCGGTGGAAACTGGTCCAATTCAGGAACATTCAATTCAAATAATAGATTAGTAGAATTCAGAGGTGCATTGGCTCAAACCTTAACAGGAGCAACTACTTTTGATTTCTTAACGGTAAATAATGCTAACGGTCTTACATTACAAACTTCAAGTGCTGTAACGGTTAATCAGACTTTAGCATTGACTTCAGGAAAACTAACTTTAGGAGCTAATAATCTAACAGTTGGAGCTTCTGGAACAATAACGGGAGCTTCTTCGACTAATTATGTTGCTACTAATGGTACAGGTCAATTGAGAAGAACAGTTGCCGCGACTAATACTGCTTTTCCAGTTGGAGCAACTTCGTACAATCCGATTACATTCAACAATTCAGGAACATCTGATATTTATGGTGTTCGTGTGGTTGATGGTGCAATCACAACAGGTGTTAGCAATACAAAGACAATTAGTAGAAGATGGATAACTTCAGAGGCAACTGCTGGAGGAAGTAATTTATCGGTAGTAGCTCAATACAATTCAGGTGAAGAAAATACAGGTTTTGCAGCAGCTATCACTCCTTATTTAGGATTTTATAATGGAACTACTTGGTCTCAAGTGGGTGCAGTTATCGGAGGTTCTAATCCATTTACTTACACATCATCAACCAATAGTACTCCAGCTGATTTAACAGCAGGAACTCAATACTTTGCTTTGGGTAAAGACAATGCGTTCTTATCGCTTGCATCACAATTTGTAATTACTTCAATAAACCCAGCTACTCCTGGTGCAGGTTACGGATTTAGTGTAACAGTTCAGTCGCAAGATGCATTCTCATCAGCAACTAATGTTTTAGCAAATACAAGCTTCACTTTGAGTACAAATGGTAATGCGGGAACAATTGGAGGTACAATTACTGGAACTATTCTAGCAGGAACTAACTCGGTAGTAGTTTCGGGAGTTACTTTATCAACTGCGGGAACTGGAGCAACTCTAACGGCTACTCAAACTTCAGGAGATCCTTTGTCAGCCGGAACAAGTGCTTCGTTTAACGTTTTAGCAGCAGCTTCTCAATTGGCTTTTGTCGGAGTTCCAGCTACTGGAAATGTTGGAGTTAATTTAGCTTCATTTACAGTTGAGGCGCGTCGTCCTGATGCTAGTGTAGATTCTTTTTATACAGGTAACATCACAATTTCAAAAGCTACAGGAACCGGAACTTTGACCGGTACACTTACGGTAGCCGCTATTAATGGTATAGCTACTTTTTCTGCAGCTCAATTTGACACAGCTTCTACGTATACTTTAAACGCTAACTCAGGAAGTTTAACACAAGCAACGAGTGGAAATATTGTGGTGACTTTGGCGCCAGTAAGTATTTTTGCAAATCCAATTACAGGAACAAATCCTAATACATCTAACCCATATACAACGGGTCAAACGTTCAACTCAAATATAACCGTTAGTGGTATAGGAAGAGGAGCTGGGATTTCAGGAAATAATGCAACTAACCGTTATAATACAACGGGTTGGGTGAACACAAGTGCAAGTTTGGTTTCGGATGAATATTTTGAATTTATATTAACTCCAAATTTAGGTTACGCCATAAATTTCAATGATTTTGCATTCACAAATCAAAGATCAGCTTCTGGACCATCAACTTTTGATGTTCGTTCGAATTTGGATAATTTCGGTTCTTCATTAGGTGTTTATTCAAATGTTGGAGATAATACTCCAATCACAGAAACATTGAGTCTAACATCAACATCATTTGATGAAGTGGCTTCCTCAATAACCTTCAGAATCTATGGGTACAATGCTACTGGCGGAACAGGAAGTATTAACGATTTTGTTTTTACAGGAAATGTAGGATGCATCCAACCAGTAGCTTTCACTGTTACAGGAGGAGGTTCAGGTTGTGCTAATACGGGTGTTGCAGTTGGTTTATCAGGTTCTCAAGTGGGTATTAGTTATCAGTTGAAAGATGGAGCTACTAATATTGGTAGTCCAGTTGCTGGTACAGGTAGCGCTATTTCTTTTGGAAATCAATTAGCAGCAGGTACTTATACAGTTGAAGCAACTAATGTAGCGTGTAGTCTTAACTTGACTATGACAGGAAGCGCAACAGTAACTTTAACTCCAATACCAACTTTAGATACAATAACAGCTACACCAGCATGTGCAGGCGGTAGTTCTACAGTAACGTTAACAGGATTGTTACCAAATACTGCAGGTTCATTCTTATATACCAATTCATTTACGGGTGCTACTCAATATCCAGTAAGTGGAACTTCTGATTCAAGTGGTAACTTTACGTTCAATACTCCAGCTTTACCATTAATTGCAAATGGTGCTGTGATTACAATTATTAGCGGAACTGTTACTGCAACAGGTTGTACGACTACTTTCTCTGGAAAAACAGTTACCGTAGTTGTAAATCCAGTTTTAACAGCTAGCGTAAGTGCTTCTGCGTCGCCTTCGGGTGCAATTTGTGCGGGTACTAGCGTAACATTTACTGCTACTCCAACCAATGGAGGTTCAACACCAACTTACCAATGGAAGGTAAACGGAACTGATGTTTCAGGAGAAACGAATGTTACTTTTACAACATCAACATTGTCAAATAACGATGTGGTTACGGTTGAGATGACTTCGAACGCATCACCTTGTTTGACAGGTTCACCTGCTACTTCTGCTGGAATTACAATGACTGTAAATCCAATTGTAACCGCTAGTGTAAGTGCTGCTGCGTCTCCATCGGGTGCTATTTGCGCAGGAACAAGCGTGACATTTACTGCAACTCCAACCAACGGAGGTTCTACGCCAACTTATCAGTGGAAAGTAAACGGAACTGATGTTTCAGGTGAAACGAATGCTACTTTTACAACTTCTACTTTAGCTAATGGTGATGTAGTTACTGTTGAAATGACTTCTAATGCTACATGTGTTACAGGTTCACCTGCATTATCTTCAGGAATAACAATGACTGTAAATCCAAATCCAGTTGCTAGTATTACTGGTAACAACGGTCCGATTTGTAGTGGTTCAGATGCTACTTTTAATTTGAGTGGAACAAGTGGAGCAATAGTAACTTACAACTTTAATGGTAATGCTAATCAAACAGTGACATTAACAGGTGGTTCAGCCTCAGTTTCAGTTTCGAATGCAACGGCTAATCAAACGTTAAATTTAGTTTCAGTTAGTTTGGGTTCTTGTACAGTAACTCTTACTGATTCATCAACTGTTAATTTAGGAACTGTAACTACTTGGGACGGTACAGCATGGGACAACGGAGCTCCAACTAGTACTTCTGCGGTTGTCTTTACGGGTAATTATACAATTGGTGCTGATTTAGATGCTTGCTCGATCACCGTTACTAACAATGCGGTTGTTTCAGTAACTTCAGGATTTAATGTGACGCTATACGGAGCAATTACAGTGTCTTCAGGAAGTTTTACAGTGAACAACAATGCTAATTTAATCCAGTTAACTGATGTAGCCAATTCAGGAAACATAACGGTTAAGAGATTAAGTTCTGCTGTAATGAGACAAGATTATACTATTTGGTCATCTCCAGTAGCGGGTCAGAATTTGTTGGCTTTTTCACCAAATACTTTATTAACTCGTTTTTATAACTATAACACGACAACTAATTTATACAATGCAGTTCCGTCGCCAGCAACAACTAACTTTGCGGCAGGTCAAGGGTATTTAATTCGTACACCGAATAATTTTCCAACTACACCAACAGTTTGGCCAGGATCATTCACGGGAGTTCCAAATAACGGAACAATTAATGTGGCATTATCAAATGTTGGAGCAGGACAACGTTTCAATGCGGTAGGTAATCCCTATCCATCAGCACTTGATATGAATGAGTTTGTAGCAGATAATGCTGCAAACATTACGGGAACTCTTTATTTCTGGAGAAAAACAAATAATGCTCCAGGGAATGCATACTGTACATGGACAGCTGGAACTTTTGTAACCAATAATCAAGCACAAGTTTTCGATCCAAATGATGTAATCAGAACAGGTCAAGGATTCTTAGTGGAAGCAACTGCAACAGGAACGTCGTTAGAATTTAATAATTCTCAAAGAACGGCAGACAATGCCAATCAATTCTTCAAAACTACTGCTGCAAATGCAACAACTAGTATCGAAAGAAATAGAATGTGGTTGAATTTAACTAATGATTCGGGTGATTTCCACCAAATGGCATTAGGCTATATTACAGACGCTACTCAAGGAGTGGATGTGTTTGATGGTAAGTTCTTTAACGAAGGTCCGCTTTCATTGAACTCAATCATCAATAATGAAAAATACGTAATTCAAGGTCGTGCTTTACCGTTTGACGATACTGATGTTGTACCGTTGAGTTTGACTGTGACAACAGCCGGAAATTATACCATCTCTATTGATCATTTAGATGGATTCTTCTCTGGAGACCAACGTATTTTCATTAAAGATAAAACCAATAACAGTTTGTATGATTTGAAAGCTTCAAGTTTTACATTCGCAACAGCAGCAGGAACATTTAATGACCGATTTGAAATTGTGTACAGAAACCCAAGAGAAGCCAATATTCAAGCTTCACAATGTGGTCAAACAGTTACGACTTTAAATCAAAGTATTTATGCTAATTTAGTTTCTGGAGCACAAGCGTATCGATTCAGAGTAACCAATGTGGCTACCAACGAAGTTCAGTCAATAGACAAAGTGTTGCGTGTTTTTAACTTAACTCAATTGTCAAACTATGCTTACGATAGAGTGTATACAGTTGAAGTGGCTGTTAAATACAATAATGTATGGCAACCATTCGGAAATGCATGTCAGGTAATTGCGCCAGTAGCTTACACTAAAGTACAAAGCGCTCAATGTGGTTCACAATTAGCAAATGCAACAGATGTTATTTATGCTGATGCTGTGAGTTAT
>NZ_DATGWY010000012.1:0-38269 GCF_035299245.1 Flavobacterium sp.
ATACGTTCTATCAAAAGCATAGTTGGTCAATTGAGTCAATTGGAATACACGTAAGTTTCTATCAATAGTTTGCACTTGATTGGTAGTCATGTCTGTTACTCTGAATCGGTAACCTTGAGCTCCAGCTACTAAATTAGCAAAGATCTGTTGGTTGATTGAAGACAATGTTGAACCACATTGAGCCGTTTGAACAACTGAAATGATTGGTGTACAACCTTCGTCGATGGTTCCATCACAGTTGTTATCGATTCCGTCGTAACATACTTCAGTCGCATTTGGATTAACGGCTGCGTTAGCGTCGTTGCAATCACCTGTAAGAGCGACTCCACAAGCAACTTGAACCGCTGTACCATAACCGTCTCCATCGCCATCAAAATATTGAATTTGATTATCATTACAATCGGTATTATTGGTTACACCACAAGCCGCTTGAGTAGTTGAACCAAATCCATCACCATCAGTATCTAAATATTGAATTTGATTATCATCACAATCTGTATTGTTAGTTACACCACAAGCAACTTGAGTCGTTGAACCGAATCCATCACCATCAGCATCAGCATATTGAATTTGACTGTCATCGCAATCAGTATTATTAGTTACACCACAAGCTACCTGAGTAGTTGAACCGAATCCATCGCCATCTGTATCTAAATATTGAATTTGATTGTCATCACAATCGGAATTATTGGTCACTCCACAAGCCACTTGAGTAGTTGAACCGAATCCATCACCATCAACATCGGCATATTGAATTTGATTATCATTACAATCTGTGTTGTTAGCTACACCACAAGCTACTTGAGTTGTCGAACCAAATCCGTCGCCGTCAGCATCTAAATATTGAATTTGATTGTCATTGCAATCGGAATTATTGGTCACTCCACTTGGAGCTAAGGTTGTTGAACCAAATCCATCGCCATCAGTATCCAAATAGGTCAACAAATTGTCGTTTGTATCTGAATTATTCGGCACACCACAAGCTACTTGAGTAGTAGTTCCAAATCCGTCGCCATCAACATCGGCATATTGAATTTGATTATCATTACAATCGGTATTATCATTTACATAACCAGCAACCGGAACGCAAGATGTAGTTGTAACGGCAGCATTACCAAACCCATCGCCATCCGCATCTTGATAATAGGTGTTCAATGGTTGAATGGTAACTGTAACAGGTAAGCGAGTTGTGCTTTCACAGGTTCCAATTGTTTGAGAAGCATAATAAGTAACTCCATTTACTAAAGACAACGAAGTTGATAGCGGACTTCCTAAAGAAGCGTTTGCATACCATTGAATAGCAGTTCCTGTAGCAGTTAAATTTGAAACTGTAGCTGCATTACAAAATGATTGTGAAGAACTACCTGTTGGAGCAGGAACCACACCAACTATAGAATATGACACACTTGCTCCATTATTAGAAAGAACAGGATCCAATTGATTGGATTGAACTATAGAAGCGTACGCTGATAAACTACCCGAAGCATTGGCAATTCCGTTTATGGTTAACGTTCTTGAACCAGATGCCGGAACTGAACCCACAGTCCAATAACCCGAAGTTGGATTGTAAGTGCCTCCAGAAGCAGTATGCGAAGAATAGGTAAAACCTGCAGGTAAGCTTGCTGTTGCGATTACTCCAGAAGCCGCAGTAGCAGTTGCATTGGTGATTGTAATGGTAATTGTATTACTCGTTCCTAAACAAGCTGTTGAAATATTGGACGTTATTCCGATACCCAAATTGGCTTGTGTTACTGGCGCTGCTCCAAAAACCAAAACACGGTTCATTTCTCTACCTGCAACATACAATCGGCCGTATAGGTCGAAAGAAGCATTGTAAATACTGAACATATTATTGTTGGTTGGTGATCCTGATGGATAAAAAGCAGTTGATGAGGTAAAATTTGGTTGACCTAACACCACATTGGCTGCAGCACCATTTGAAGTTGGAATTGAATTGTAAATAAGTACTCTGCTATTTCCGAATTCACCAATAGCAACTTTGCCAGATGGAGAAACCGTAACACCAATTGGTGCATTTAAAGTAGAAGCAGTAGTTCCAGAACCATTAGTTCCCATAATCGTTTGACCTATTACAACATCAGCTGCGGCACCGTTTGTGGTTGGAATTGAATTCCAAATCAATACTCTATTATTGGCTGAATCGGCAACCAAAAGCTTACCATCAGGTGAAACGCAGACACCCCAAGGATTTACCATACTAGTGGCTGAACTTCCACCGCCAGGTGAAGTAAAAATGGTTTGACCTACAACCACATCGGCAGGTTTGTTATTAGTGGTTGGAATACTGTTCCAAATTAATATTCTATGATTTCCTCTATCGGCAATTAACAATCGACCATCACTACTCACAAAAGCACCCGTTGGTCCATTCATCGCTGAAGCAGAAACACTACCAAACGAAGAAGTAAAATTAGATTGACCTAATACTACATCGGCATTCTGACCATTTACTGTCGGAATTGTATTCCAAATCAATACTCGATTATTACTAAAGTCAGTCACGATTAATTTGTTGCCATCGGGCGAAAAAGCGACTCCGTTTGAGTTACTAACATTCACTTGATTGGCTCCCGTATTGGTACAATCAGTAAAATTAGTTTTCCCAACCACAACAGAAGCATTAGCTCCATTGGCACTTGGCGTAGGATTCCATAATTTAACCCGACCACCGGTTTGTTCGCTCACCGCCAAAACACCTTTAGAACTTATGGCAGTATACGATGGCGCGTAAAGTCCGCTTTGAGTACAATTGGCTACGTTGGCCGTAAAATTCGCTTGACCTACCACTAAATTTGCGGCTTGCGAATTAGTAAAGTTAATTTGTGCCGTCAAACACGAACTAAATACAAGAGCAAAAAACAACATCATTCTCATCATCAACACATTGTTGTTTATGGATAAATCTCTTGCAGAAACCGTTCCCTCAACCAGAGAAACGCTTGTTGGATTAATGTCTTTAACGATGGTACATCGAAAAAAAGACGAATTAAAGTTGTGGATACTCCACTTCAAAAAGTTAAAATTCTTCATAATTAAGAGGGTTTAATATTGAATTACAAAATTGGGTACTATTAAAAAGCTAAAAATCCCTACAAATGGGTATTTTTAAATTAGTTGACTAATTTTCAATACGGTAGAAATATCCGACTAAAGTATAACCTCAATTTTTCCTTTTCAATTACATTTCCTTTCATCAGTCAATAAATACGATTAAACTCACAATCTCATTTGTTTTTTAAGAAAGTTAAAATCAAAAGCCTTGTTCAAAGTCATCTTAATTTCGTCATAACCATTCAAAGCAAATCTTTTTAAAAGCTTATATTTGCACCACAAACAAACAAATCAATGAAAGATCTATTAAAAAAATTCGAAAATAAACAACCCGAAATCGTATTCAACTGGAAAGACAGTGAAACCGAGGCTGAAGGTTGGACTGTAATCAACTCACTTCGTGGCGGCGCAGCTGGTGGTGGCACTCGTATGAGAAAAGGTCTCGACATGAACGAAGTTTTATCATTAGCCAAAACCATGGAAGTAAAATTCTCGGTTTCCGGACCAGCTATTGGCGGAGCGAAATCGGGAATCAACTTCGACCCCAACGACCCAAGAAAAAAAGGTGTTTTACAACGTTGGTATAAAGCAGTTTCTCCGTTGTTAAAAAGCTATTACGGAACAGGTGGCGATTTGAATGTAGACGAAATTCACGAAGTGATTCCGTTTACCGAAGAATGTGGCGTTTGGCATCCGCAAGAAGGTGTTTTCAACGGTCATTTTAAACCCACTGAAGCCGACAAAATCAACCGAATTGGTCAATTACGTCAAGGTGTGATAAAGGTAATTGAAAACCCAAAATTCTCTCCTGATGTTTTGCGAAAATATACTGTTGCCGATATGATTACGGGTTATGGTGTTGCCGAAGCGGTTCGTCATTACTACAACACTTACGGAGGCAATTTTGAAGGCAAAAAAGCCATAGTTCAAGGATTTGGAAACGTGGGTTCTGCTGCTGCTTTTTACTTGGCAGAAATGGGCGTGAAAGTCATCGGGATTATCGATCGTGATGGAGGTGTAATTAATGAAAACGGATTTACTTTTGAAGAAATCAGACGTTTATTTTTAAACAAAGACGGCAACAAATTAGTCGCCGAAAACATGATTCCGTTTGCCGAAATCAACGAAAAAATATGGACCATTGGTGCTGACATTTTTGCACCATGTGCTGCCTCTCGATTAGTAACTAAAGACCAATTGGACAACATGATCAACTCTGGTTTGGAAGTAATTTCGTGTGGCGCGAACGTTCCGTTTGCTGATAAAGAAATTTTCTTCGGACCAATCATGGAAGAAACCGATAGTAAAATTAGTTTGATACCCGATTTTATTTCGAATTGCGGAATGGCTCGTGTTTTTGCTTATTTTATGGAAAAGAAAGTTCAAATGACCGATGAAGCTATTTTTTACGACACATCGGAAACCATCAAAAAAGCCATCGAAAAGGCTCATAATTTGAATGCCAACAAAAAGAACATCAGCGCAACAGCCTTTGAAATTGCGCTCAAACAATTAGTATAAGTGAAAGTCACACGATTATTTAAAGCTTTTTTTGAAAGTGAAAAAGCAGGCGGATTGGTTTTACTGATTTGTACTGTCGTCTCGCTTGTTCTGGCGAATTCTTCTTTCTCTGAAAGCTATTTATCGTTGTGGCATTATCAAATTGGAAAACACAGCGCCGAACATTGGATTAATGATGGGTTGATGGCAATTTTCTTCCTTTTAATTGGTCTGGAACTAGAAAGAGAAGTCTACATAGGCGAATTATCCAAAATAAAAGATGCAGTTTTGCCGCTTTCGGGTGCTTTGGGCGGAATGCTAATTCCAGCATTGATTTATTTCCTATTCAACTTTGGAACTGAAACTCAATCTGGAATCGGAATACCCATGGCAACTGACATTGCATTTGCCATCGGAATTTTATCCTTGTTAGGAAATAGAGTCCCCGTTTCACTCAAAATTTTCTTGACGGCTTTGGCAGTTATTGACGATTTAGGCGCGATTTTATTAATTGCAATTTTCTACACCAAAACACTTTATTTCACCAATTTATTCATCTCAATGGCGATTTTCGGAGTGTTGTTAATTATGAATCGAATGAAGGTCACCAATTTACTTTTGTATTTAATTGGTGGTGTTTTTATGTGGTATTTTATGCTGCATTCGGGTGTTCATGCTACCATAACCGGAGTTCTTTTGGCCTTTGCTATTCCGTTTCAAAATGGTAAACCGAATACTATTTCCTATCAACTACAGCATTGGTTGCACAACCCAGTTGCTTTTATAATCATTCCTTTATTTGCCTTGAGCAATACTGCGATAGTAATTGGAAGTAATTGGACGAACAATTTCACCCAACCGTATTCGTTAGGCATCATTTTTGGATTGGGATTAGGAAAACCCATAGGGATTTTGATATTTTGTTTTTTGGCAGTCAAGCTGAAACTAACATCGTTGCCCGATGACATGAATTGGAATTCGTTATTAGGAATTGGGTTTTTAGGTGGAATCGGATTTACCATGTCCATTTTCATCACTTTAATTGCTTTTGAAGATAAAGACTTAATTAATAATGCCAAGTTTATGATACTAGTAGCATCATTAGTTTCGGGTATAATTGGGTTTATTTGGTTGAAGAAAAGCATCAACAATAAGGGTAAAACGCTGCCGGAATAACAATTTTTAGTATATTTCGGCGTTAGAAACATAAAACACAGTGTTATGAGTTTAAAATCATCTCCTTCTTTCAAAAACAAGCCATCGGTCAGTTCGATTGATGATTTGGATTCTTCTGCTGAAGAAAAAAGAAAATCCATACTAATTGCTATTGGGATTTACGCTGCATTACTAGTGGTTTTATTTTTCATTCGTTTTTGGCCTCCTTCCGATGCCGAATTAGCTGCACTTGCTGGTGGCGGTGGCGGTGGCGGAGTTGAAGTCAATTTTGGAAACACCGATTTTGGTTCGGGAGATAATTACAAAAGTGACGTTTTGGATGTGAAAGATGCTAGTAAGGTTACAACCAAATCGGCCGCTGCTGAAGAAGAAGACATTATTTCGGAGGATAGCGACGCTGATAAAACCGATGCTGTCATCCCCAAAAACGATAAACCAAAAGATCCGAAACCCGTTGTAAAAACC
Source organism: Flavobacterium sp. (assembly GCF_035299245.1). Classification (GTDB taxonomy): domain Bacteria; phylum Bacteroidota; class Bacteroidia; order Flavobacteriales; family Flavobacteriaceae; genus Flavobacterium. Next base: position 6,214 of record NZ_DATGWY010000012.1, read on the forward strand.
CCAACACCTGTGGTAACCAAACCTAAGGTAAACAATAACGCTAACGATGCTTTGGCCAACATTATCAAAGGTCCGAAAAAAGGCGGTGACGGAAATAGCGGTTCACAAGGGAATCAAGGTTCGGCTAATGGAAACATTAACTCAAGCGGCTACGGAAATGGCGGTTCAGGTGGTGGAACTGGTGGCGGAACTGGAACTGGAAACGGTACAGGAATTGGTCCGGGTTCAGGCTCTGGAACTGGCGGTGGAAACGGAAGTGGTAATGGTTTAGGAAACGGCGCAGGTTATGCATTATCAGGACGAAAAGCCTTAACAAAACCATCACCCAATTATAATTGCAACGAAGAAGGTGTTGTTGTTGTACAAATTACTGTAGATAAAAACGGGAACGTTATCGATGCAAAACCAGGTGCAAGAGGAACAACCAATTCGGCTACGTGTTTAACATCACAAGCGCGTATTGCTGCAATGAACACTAAATGGAGTGCGAGTCCAACTGGAGCTGAAAAGCAAGTAGGAACTATTCGCTATAATTTTAGTTTGAAGGATTAAATGGGTTTTACTCTTTTTTTTAATCCGAATTTTTAGTCAAAAATCTATTAACAAGAGATAATTTTATAAAATAAAAAACTCCTTAATTTCTTAAGGAGTTTTTTTGTGGGCGATTGCCTGTTCCGAAGCAATCGGAAAGAGCTTGTCCCGAAGTAATCGGGAGGTTCAAACCCATGACCACTTCCGGTGCAATCGGAATACTCTGAACCAGTTGAGCTCAACTTTATTAGAAATTAACTTTTGAATTTTTATTCTGCTTTTCCATGATTTTATTTGAAGCTCTCTTTTGAGCGCTTCTTCTTTAGAAAAATAATTTTCAGTATAAACGACTTCCCAATCGTTTGTATTTCCTGTAAAACCTTTGCTTTTCTGATTGTGCCTGATGATTCGTTATTAAAGATTTGAAGTAAATCCGATATAGAAATGGTTTTTAGTTGAACTAAAGAGTACATAAACAATAAATTCCATGGCTTCGAAGTATTATAAAATAAAAAAACTCCAACATTTCTGTTGAAGTTTTTTGTGGGCGATTGCCTGTTCCGAAGCAATCGGAAAGGGTTCGAACCCCCGACCACTTCCGATGCAATCGGAATGCTCAGAACCAGTTGAGCTAATCTTTTTTAGAAATTAACTCTTGAATTTTTATTCTGCTTTTCCACGATTTTATTTGAAGCTCTCTTTTGAGCGCTTCTTCTTTGGAAGAATAATTTTCAGTATAAACGACTTTCCAATCATTTGTATTTCCTGTAAAACCTTTACTTTTCTGATTGTGCCTGATGATTCGCTCTTCGAGATTAGAGGTAAATCCTATATAGAAACGATTTTTAGTTGAACTAAAGAGTACATAAACAATAAATTCCATGGCTTCGAAGTATTATAAAATAAAAAAACTCCAACATTTCTGTTGAAGTTTTTTGTGGGCGATGAGGGGTTCGAACCCCCGACCCCCTCGGTGTAAACGAGGTGCTCTGAACCAGCTGAGCTAATCGCCCGATTAGTGCTTGATTGCGAGTGCAAATATAGAACTCTTTTTTATATCTGCAAACATAAATTAAAAAAAATTACAAAATTTCTGCTACTACAAAAGTACTTCCTCCTACGTAAATAAAGTCATTTGGAGATGCTTTTTCCAACGCTGCTTGATAAGCATTTGAAACAGAATCATATACTTTTCCTTTGAGTTCAAATTTTAAAGCGGCATTTTTTAAAATTGCAGCATCTAAACCACGCGGAATTTCGGGCTTGCAAAAGTAATAATTTGCATTTTTTGGAAATAAAGGCAAAATTTCGTCCAAATCTTTGTCATTTACTACACCTAAAACGATGTGCAAATCATCAAATTTTTCTTTTTGAATTTGATTCAGTACAATTTTTAATCCGTGAGAGTTGTGAGCGGTATCGCAAATGGCTTTTGGTGTATCATTAATTTGCTGCCATCTTCCGAGTAACCCCGTATTTTTGATTACATTTAAAAATCCATCCTCAATGTTTTCATCAGAAATGACATACTTTTTCTGAGATTGAATCACTTTTAAAGTTTGAAGAACCGTCTTTTTATTCTGCTGTTGATAATCGCCTAATAAAACAGTTTTGGGAGTTTCAGTAATTAAATCTGATGCAAAATAAATTGATGAATGCGTTTCTTGTGTTTTATTTTCAAAAACTGTTCGGGTTTCAGAAGTATATTCTCCAATTACCACTGGAACTTTTGGCTTAATGATTCCCGCTTTTTCAAAAGCAATTGCTTCCAAAGTAGTTCCAAGAAACTGAGTATGATCTAGACCAATATTGGTGATAACGGAAACTTCGGGAGTGATAATATTGGTTGAATCCAGTCGCCCGCCCATCCCAACTTCAATAATATTGATGTCTGTTTTTTCTTTTCTGAAATAATCAAAGGCCAAACCAACGGTCATTTCAAAAAAACTCAGTTGATGCTCTTCAAAAAAAAGTTTATTTTTTGCTACAAAATCGATTATGAATTGTTCCGAAATTTCTTCTCCATTAATTTTAATTCGTTCCCTAAAATCTTTCAGATGAGGTGACGTGTACAAGCCAACTTTATATCCAGCTTCTTGAAATACTGACGCCAACAGATGAGAAGTAGAACCTTTTCCATTAGTTCCAGCTACATGAATGCATTTTAAATTGATTTCAGGATTTCCTAAATGCTTGGCTAACAAGACAGTGTTGGTCAAATCTTTTTTATACGCAGATGCGCCTTGTGTTTGGTACATAGGTAATTGTTGGAACAACCACTGTTGGGTTTCGGAATAGTTCATTACTTTCTTAATAAAAAAATTCTAAAACAAAATAATTTCCCAAAATTGTAGTTTATTATTGTAGTAGAATTTACCTTTAATGCAAATTTGAGATTATTTTTAAAACTAAATCAAAAAAAACAGTTTATATGATTAACTTTTTTCTTCAAGTCCAAAATGATTCCATTACACAAGCCACAGGTGCTTTAGTTCAAGGTGCAGTAACCACCGAAGAAATCTCTGTTTTAGAGTTCATCTTAAAAGGAGGATTTTTCCTTATTCCGATTGCTTTGTTATTGTTTTATACTTTTTACATCATCGCTGAACGTTACATGTACATTAATAAAAGAGCCGTGATTGATCCGAATTTGATTCGTGACATTCGCGATAATCTCAATGCCGGAAATTTAGATGCTGCGGTTTCAATTACTGAACGCAACGGAACGGCTTCGGGTTATGTGCTTCGTGAAGGAATTTTAACCATCGGTCGACCAATTGCTGAAATTGAATCCAATATGGAACGCGCAGCCAACATTGAAGTAGGAGAAATGGAGAAAAAATTAGGTCAATTGGGTTTGATTGCCGGTATTGCACCAACGCTTGGTTTCATCGGAACCATTTCTGGGGTAATCAAAATTTTCTACAGCATTTCACAAACCGAAGACATTAGTATAGGAAACATATCTGGAGGTTTATACGAAAAAATGATCAGTTCTGGAGCCGGATTGGTTGTAGGTATCATCGCCTATTCTGCCTATCACTTATTCAACGGAAAAATTGATAGTTTCGCTCTAGGCATTCAAAAACAAGTACTCGATTTTGTTAATATAATTCAACGTCCAAATGGTAAAACGAAATAAACGATTTCACGCCGAAGTAGCCACTTCATCGCTGAGTGATATTATGTTTTTCTTGCTTTTGTTTTTCCTAATCATATCAACATTAGCAAACCCAAACGTAATCAGAATGACGCTACCCAAATCGAAAACCAATGAGAAAACCAACAAACAACTCATTAGTTTATCTGTAACCGAAGACAAACGCTTTTACTTGGATAAAAAAGAAGTTTCTTTTGATCAATTGGAAGCCGAATTATTAGCGCAAATGGGCGATGCCAAAGACCAAACGGTTGTAGTGCGAATTCCATTCAATCTTCAGGTGCAAGATTTGGTAGATGTGCTGCAAATTGGAGTGAAAAACAAATTGAAGTTTGTCATCGCCACGAGCAATTCGAAGTAAGTTTTTAATTTTTAGGAGCACAAATAAAGCGTTCTATAGAAGTATCGTCCTGCTTTCCGCTCTATCTCCGATTGGCAAAAAACTACGGGATAAATCCCTTGTTTTTGTCCATCGGAGGATCCGCTACACACGAGCGAAGCGAACTGGCGAAGCAATCAGGGCTAATTATGACTTTTCATAGTTCAAATAAAACGTATTCTTTTGATTGAAAAGAACTTATACTTTCACAACGATTTCCTTAAAATCAATCGATTTTCATTTTCAATTTGTTCTTTCTTGTTTTCCAAAATCATATTGGCAAGAATAATTCCCATGGCTTTGAAATCGGTAGAGATCGTAGTGATTCCGTTTTCAACCACTTTTTTTAATGGAGTTTCATTATACGATATGATTCCGAAGTCATTACCCAACTGCAACAACTGTTTTTTTGATTGTTCGATTACTTTTACTAAATCGCGATCATCCGGAATGACATACACTTCACCATGCTCAATTTCTCGATTAGAAAACTCAGTGATAATTTCAAACGGAATTTGAAAATCAACACAAAATTTCTCAAAGCCAATTTTCATTCCCAATGGCTCACGAAAACCTGGAAAAATCAGCACCATTTTTTGATACTTCTCCAACAATGGTTTGGCTTCAACTAACGCATTGTACATGTCTTTTATAAAATTCTGATGTACAGAAGGATAGTCTTTCAACTCTGAATTCGTTTGATCCAAAACATACACATCTTGTTTAGGCAATGTCTTAATGATGGATGCAGCACTGACCAAATTGGTTGGCATGATTATGTATTTCGAATAATTCCCGTTGCTTTCATTGATTAATTTTTTAAACATCTCAATATTGAAATGATGAAAGAAAATATCAATCTGTGCCTTGTTGTTCATCGCCTCTAAAAATGACGTGTAAATATCTTCTTTGAAACTATTCAACTCATCAAATAAGAGAAAAAACCGTTGCTCAAAACTGAACTCAACACTTTTTACATAATAGCCTTTTCCGAGTATCGCATAAATGATTCCTCGTTTTTTCAACTCATCATAGGCCAACAAAACCGTATCTCTTGATATGGAGAACTCCAAACTGACCTTATTCACCGATGGTAATTTATCACCACGCTTGAGTCGTTGCTCAGCTATAGCAACCTCAACCGAAAGCACAATTTGTTTGTATTTAGGCAATGCCGAATTATAGTCGATACTTATTATTTTCATCGAATAGAAATTAACTGGTGGCAAGATACGACAAAACTGGTAGGTACTGGTATGGTTTAAAAAACTATTTTTATATTTTTGGTATCAGATTGATAAAAATTGTATGCAAAATATTCATTTTTCACATTTAAAAGAGAGTAAAACTATCAAATCATTCGGGTTACTTCCCAATGGAAATGAAGTCTTTTGTTTTACATTAACCAATTCTAACGGAGTTGAACTCAATGTTTTGAATTACGGTGCCACCATTCAATCATTAAAAATTCCTCTTTCAAATGCAACCAAAATTGATGTTGTTCTCGGATTTGAAACAGCTGAAGAGTATGCCAATTCATTTCGACTACCTAGCGCGCCTTATCTTGGTGCAATTGTCGGTCGGTATGCTGGGCGAATCAACAATGCAACTTTTGTTTTAAATAAAAAAGAGATTCATCTGACTAAAAACCACAATCAACATCATTTACACGGAGGATTTTCGGGCTTTAGCACAGCACTTTGGGAAGTAAAGTTGATTACCAAAAATTCGATTACACTGCAACACATCAGTAACGAAAATGAAGAAAATTATCCTGGAAAGTTAACAACTCAAGTTTGCTACACTCTTTCCGAAAACAATGAATTGAAAGTGGAAATGTCAGCCTCTTCAACCCAAGACACCATCATCAACCTAACTCAACACAGTTATTTTAATTTAGACGGGCAATCTGAAGATGTTTTACAACAAGAACTATCCATTGCTTCATCTGAAATTCTAGAAACTACTTCAGAAAACATTCCAACTGGAAATTTCCTATCTTTAAACCAGCATCCTTTTGATTTTTCATCTTCAAAACCATGTCCGAATAGCATTGATACCACATTCGTTTTGAATCAAAAATCAAAACCTAATGCAACGTTAATCAGCCGAAAAAATAATTTAAAAATGTCGGTCTATACCAATCAACCCGCCATTCATGTGTATGTCGGCGGAAATTGTTTCAACACAATAAAAGGAAAAGAAGGCGCCAATTATCACATCACAAGTGGAATTTGTTTTGAAGCACAAAATTTTCCTGACGCTCCCAATCACAAGCATTTCCCTAACTCAATTCTGAAAAAAGGAAAAGAATACAGCCATAAAACCATTTTTGCATTCGAACTTTTATAATTAAAAATCATGAAAAAAATTGCTTTTATCTTATTATCAACTTTGATTATTTCGTGTTCGTCTGACAACAACTCAGAAACACAACAACCTACTCCTGAAGACGAATTCATTCGTGGAGCTGACATGTCGTATTTACCATTGATTGAAAGCGAAGGCACTATTTACAAAAACAATGGTGTGGCTCAAGACCCAATAATCACTTTAAAAAATGCTGGTTGTAATGCGATTCGAATGCGTCTTTGGCAAAACCCTTCTGATGGACATTGCGGACTTACCGAAGTAAAAGCATTTGCGCTTCGGGTAAAACAAGCCGGACTCAAAGTATGGCTTACCGTTCATTATTCGGATACTTGGGCTGATCCCGGAACACAAACCAAACCAGTTGCTTGGCAAAGTATGGATTTTACTACTTTAAAAAATACTGTTTCAAGCTACACCACACAAATAATGACCGAAATTCAGCCCGACATTTTCCAAATCGGAAACGAAACCAACGATGGAATGCTTTGGCCTGAAGGAAAATTATCTGTAAATGAAAGTCAGTATTTACAATTGGTTGCCAGCGCGAGTTCAGCTATCAGAAGCCAATCAACTTCAACTAAAATCATGCTGCATCATGCAGGTTTGACTGGTGCCGATTACTATTTCAACAAAGTTCAAAACATCGATTACGATTACATCGGTCTTTCCTATTACCCAATTTGGCACGGAAAAAGTCTTTCGACACTCCAAAATACCATGAATTCTTTGGGACAAACTCACAACAAAAAAGTAATCATTGCTGAAACTGCCTATCCATTTACTTTTGGTTATAACGACTACACGAATAACATCATTGGCCTACCTGAACAATTAATTCCTGCTTTTAGCGCAACCAATTCGGGACAAACTGGTTTCTTATCAGCCATAAAAAATGGAGTTGCACAAAGCACTCACGGAATCGGATTTTGCTATTGGGGTTCGGAATGGGTTGCTTTTAGAGGTCCAACGGCCACTAATGGTTCGCCTTGGGAAAATCAGGCGCTTTGGGACTTTAACAACAATGCACTTCCTGTTTTAAGTGTTTTTAATCCGAACTAATCATGAGAAAACTACCCTTTTATACTCTCTTATTTTTGAGTTTACTGATGTTGAATAATTCATTATCATTCGCTCAAAAAAAACAAAAAGAAATTCCTTTTGCCAAAGGTGCTGATGTAGGTTGGCTACCGCAAATGGAAGCCACTGGTTACAAATTTTACGATTCTGATGGCAATGAAAAAGACTGTTTGCAATTGCTAAAAGACCGAGGAATGAATAGCATTCGTTTGCGTGTTTTTGTTAATCCAAATGATGACAAAGCAAGCGGACATTGCAGCAAAGAAGAAACCATCACTATGGCATTGCGCGCTCAAAAAATGGGAATGCGAGTGATGATCGACTTTCATTACAGCGATTCGTGGGCCGATCCTTCTAAACAAAACAAACCTGCTGCTTGGGTAAACCATACGTTTCATGAATTATTAGACGATGTATACAAACACACTTTTGATGTAATAAGCAGCTTAAAAAAAGCAGGTGTAACTCCGGAATGGGTACAAATTGGGAATGAAATTCCGGGTGGAATGCTTTGGCCAGATGGAAGTACTAACAATTGGGTTCAACTCGGTCAACTTTTGAATAAAGGTTATGATGCAGTGAAAAAAGTAGATCAAAAAATCAAAGTAATAGTGCACGTTGATGAAGGCAATAACAACGCCAAATTTCGCACTTTCTTTGACAATGCAACTGCTCAAAAAGTACGTTATGATGTCATCGGATTATCTTATTATCCGTATTGGATTAAAAAAGATTACTCTGAAACCATTGCTGATTTGCAATTCAACCTCAACGATATGGCTTCGCGTTATGGAAAAGAAGTAATGATTGTAGAAGTGGGTGGTGAAGACGATAAAATTCAAAATACCTACGAACTACTTTCAGCTACCATCAAAGCGGTAAAAAACGTCCCAAACAATAAAGGTATTGGCGTTTTGTATTGGGAACCGCAAGGCGCCAGAAGCTGGAGTCATTATGCACTCAGCGCATGGCTTCCCGACGGAAAACCTTCACCTGCTTTGGATGCTTTTAAAGAATAATAGTATAACATTATGAATAAAAACTACATACCACTACTATTTCTGATTTCAACTTTCTTTTGGAACATTGTTACTACGAATGCACAAGAAAAAATAAGCCTTGACGAAGATTGGAAATTTCATTTCGGACATGCGTCTGATGCTGAAAAAGACTTTGATTACAGTAAGATTTCGTTATTTCACAAATCGAATGTTTTTGCTACAACTGTTGTCAATCCGAAATTTATTGACACAACTTGGACAAACATAAATGTTCCACACGATTGGGCTGTAGAACTTCCTTTTAAGAATTCGCCATTATTTGAATTGGAAGCTCACGGTTATAAAACTGTAGGTGGTTTGTATCCTGAAACCAGTATTGGTTGGTACCGAAAACATTTCACAGTTGATAAAAAGGATGATGGTAAACGTTTCGAAATCCAATTTGACGGAATTTACAGAAATGCTACCATTTGGGTGAATGGATTTTACGTCGGAACTAATTTTAGTGGTTATATCGGAAAATCATACGATATTACTGATTATATGAATTTCGAAGGCGAAAATGTAATTGTTGTTCGTGTGGATGCTACTCAAAACGAAGGTTGGTTTTACGAAGGCGCCGGAATTTACCGACACGTTTGGCTCAATATAACCAACAAGACGTTCATTCCTGAAGACGGAATTTTTGTACATTCAGAAGTAAATGGTAAAAACGCAACTGTAACTATTGAAACCACTGTTCAAAATAACAACCTCAAAAACAGTAATTGTTCGACGTATTCGTTCATCACCGATAGAAATGGAAAAGTTCTGGCCAAAACTTCAGAGCAGAAACTTTCATTAGGCATCAACAAAAACACAACGATTAAGCATAAATTAAACCTGAACAATGTTCGCCTTTGGTCGTTGGACGATCCGTATTTGTATCGAGTAGTTTCGGTAGTAAAATTGGGAAATGAAATTGTACACCAAACCAAAACCCGCTTTGGAGTACGAACCATCCGATTTGATGCTCAAGAAGGATTTTTTCTCAATGGAAAACATCTTAAAATTCAAGGAACCAACAATCACCAAGATCACGCTGGTTTAGGAAGCGCACTACCCGATTATATGCAATACTATCGCATCAAATTACTCAAAAAAATGGGTTCCAATTCCTATAGAGCCAGTCACAATGCTCCGACTCCCGAACTTTTGGAAGCTTGCGATAGTTTGGGAATGTTAGTGTTAGACGAACAACGATTACTCAATAGCAGTCCGGAATATACCGATCAATTCAAGCGTTTGATTTTGCGCGACCGCAATCATCCTTCGGTGTTTTTATGGTCAATTGGTAACGAAGAACAAAACATTCAAGGTAATGAATACGGCAAACGAATTGCACAATCATTGCTTGCCATTCAAAATGATTTAGATCCAACACGAACCAGCACGTATGCTGCCGATATGGGAAATGATTTTAAAGGTGTGAATGAAGTAATTCCGATTCGCGGATTTAATTACCGACAATTTGCTGTAGCCGATTACCATCGAGATCATCCGAATCAACCATTATTAGGGACCGAAATGGGAAGTACCGTTACTACACGCGGAATTTACGAAAAAGACGAAATCAGAGCCTACGTTCCCGATCAAGATATTTCACATCCTTGGTGGGCAAGTAAAGCCGAAGATTGGTGGAAATTAGCCGCTGAAAACAAGTATTGGCTGGGCGGATTTGTTTGGACTGGATTTGATTACCGCGGCGAACCAACTCCGTATAAATGGCCAAATATCAGTTCGCATTTCGGAATTCTAGACGTTTGTGGTTTCCCGAAAAACATTTACTATTACTATCAAAGTTGGTGGACTGACGAAGACGTGTTGCACATTTCTCCGCATTGGAATTGGTCCGAAAAAATCGGAAAACCAATAGATGTTTGGGTGAATTCAAATGCCGATGAAGTAGAACTTTTCTTAAACGGAAAAAGTCAAGGTAAAAAAACGATGCCTCGAAACAGTCATTTAAAATGGAATGTGAATTACGAACCCGGAACTTTAGAAGCCATTGGCTATAAAAAAGGACGAAAAATCACCTCAAAAATAGAAACAACCGGACGCGCTTTCAATGTGGAAATGATCCCCGACAAGACCACATTGACCGCCGACGGAAAAGATGCAACTGTCATCAACATTTCGATTACAGATGAGCAAGGACGCGAAGTTCCTGTTGCCGATAATTTGGTCAAATTTTACATTACAGGCGATGCTAAAATAATTGGAGTCGGCAATGGCGATCCAAGTTCACACGAACCCGATAAATGTCGAGATGGTGCTTGGCAACGCAGTGCTTTCAATGGAAAATGCCAAGTAATTATTCAAGCTGGAAAAAATATTGGTTCAGCAAAATTGGAGGCCAAAGCTAATGGTTTAGAATCGGATAGTGTTCAACTCAACCTTGTCAAACAATAGTTCTATCATTAAATGAAGAAAAAATTAATTCGCGATACCAAAACTCATTTTGAACAATTGTTTCAAAAAGAACCCGAATACATTTTCCTATCACCCGGAAGAATCAATATTATTGGTGAACATGTCGATTATAACGATGGTTTTGTGTTGCCAGCCGCCATCAACAAATACATCTGTTTTGCCATTTCACCAAGCAAAAATTCAGAATGTGCTATAATTGCCAAAGATTTAAGTGAAGTAGCCAAATTTGATTTGAACGACACCATCAAACCGGTTGAAACCATGTGGTTGAACTATATTCTTGGCGTTCTTAGTCAGTTGAAAGACAAAAAACTTCCCTTAAAAGGATTCAATTTAGTGTTCAGTAGTTCGATTCCTATGGGTTCGGGTTTGTCGTCTTCTGCGGCTTTAGAATGCGGAATGGCGTATGCTCTCAATAAAATGTACCATTTGGATTTGACCAAAGAAGAAATTGCTTTAATTGGTCAAAAATCGGAACATACTTTTGTAGGTGTAAATTGCGGAATCATGGATCAATTTGCCTCGGTTTTTGGCAAAAAAGACAAGGTAATTCAGTTGGATTGCAATACGTTGGAGCACAAATACTACCGAGCTGATTTTAAAAATTATTCCTTACTTTTATTGGACAGCAATGTAAAACACACCCATTTAACTTCGGGTTACAACGACCGAAGAAATGAAGTAGAATTGGGATTGTCGATCATCAAAAAACAGTTTCCTGAAGTAAAAACGTTCAGAGATTGCACCGAAGATATGGTGGTTCAACTGAAAGAACATTTAGGAGAAACGGTCTACAAACGTTGCCATTTTGTTGTGAATGAAATTCAACGTGTACACGATGCCGTTACCGCTTTGCAAGATTCAAATTTCAAGCAATTGGGAAAATTAATGTCGCTTACCCACAAAGGTTTATCCGAAGAATACGAAGTAAGTTGTGAAGAAATTGACTTTTTGATACACACGGTACAATTTGAAAAGTCGGTTTTGGGTGCACGAATGATGGGTGGCGGATTTGGTGGTTGTTCGATTAATTTAGTCGAAAAAGGAAGCGAAAAAGAACTCATAGAACGCGTATCTCGCTTGTACAAAAATAAATTCAACATCGAACTAAAAGCCTACAAAGTAAAAATTTCAAAAGGAACATCAGAGTATAAAAAATCCTAACAGGTTTTTGAAACCTGTCAGGTTTAATGTAAAAGTAAAAATGAACGAATTCAATAACAACGAACACCCGCACCGCCGCTACAATCCGTTGCTCGATGAATGGATTTTGGTTTCGCCTCATCGCGCCAAACGTCCTTGGCAAGGTCAGAACGAAAAAGCAGCCGATGATAACCGTCCAGAACACGATCCCGAATGTTATTTATGTGCAGGAAATGTACGTGCTAACGGAATTCAAAACGACAATTACACCGATTGTTATGTGTTTGAAAATGATTTTTCTGCCTTATTGAAAGACGATGTTTTCTACGAAAGCGAGCGAAATACGTTGTTCCAACTCAAACCCGAACGCGGCATTAATAAAGTCATTTGTTTTTCGCCCAAACACAACCTGACGTTACCCGAAATGGAAACTTCTGAAATTGAAAAAGTGGTACACACTTGGGCCGAACAATACCTCGAATTGGGCAACCACGATTTCATCAACTACGTTCAGATTTTTGAAAATAAAGGAAGTGTTATGGGTTGCAGTAATCCGCATCCACACGGTCAAATTTGGGCGCAATCATCGCTGCCAACTCAAATTGAGCGAACGCAGAAAAACCTTCGTTTGTACTATGAAAAAAATAAAACAAGTTTACTAAAAGACTATCTAGAACAAGAGCTAGAACTTCAAGAACGAATTGTTTTAGAAAACGAACATTTTGCAGTAGTTGTTCCTTTTTGGGCTACTTGGCCGTATGAAACGATGATCATTAGCAAACGTCATTTTGGAAACATCATCGCAATGACTTCGGAAGAAACCAATGCGTTTGCCGATGCCATCAAACGAATCACAACAAAGTATGACAACTTATTTGAAACGTCATTCCCGTATTCATCGGGAATCCATCAAACACCAACCGATCGAATTGCGCATCCTGAATGGCATTTCCACATGCATTTTTATCCACCATTGTTGCGCAGCGCTACAGTGAAAAAATTCATGGTAGGTTACGAAATGCTGGGTGAAGCCCAACGCGACTTATCGCCTGAACAAGCAGCCAAAATCCTCAGAGAATTACCTGAGGTTCATTATAAAACAAAAAACTAACCTTATGCAAACATTAGCCACCAACGATTACATTGTGTTCCTTTTGTATTTTATCATTATTGTAGGATACGGATTTTGGATTTACAATCGAAAAAAGAAAGCCGAAACCAATAGTAATGATTATTTCTTGGCCGAAGGTTCACTGACATGGTGGGCAATAGGCGCTTCGTTGATTGCTAGTAACATTAGTGCCGAACAATTCATCGGGATGAGCGGCAGCGGATTCAAAATGGGATTGGCGATTGCTACCTATGAATGGATGGCGGCAGCGACTTTAGTGATTGTTGCGGTATTTTTTATGCCAGTATATCTGAAGAACAAAATCTTTACGATGCCACAGTATTTGAACAAACGATACAACAGTACTGTTGCCATGATTATGGCGGTTTTTTGGCTAAAATTATACGTATTTGTAAATCTAACTTCTATATTGTATTTGGGTGCTTTGGCTATCAGTAGTATTTCGGGATTGAATATTACATTGTGTATGATTTTCTTGGCATTTTTTGCGGTGATGATTACGTTGGGCGGAATGAAAGTGATTGGTTATACCGATGTAATTCAGGTGTTCTTTTTGATTTTAGGCGGACTGGTAACAACCTATTTAGCATTGAATTTAGTAGCGACCGAATTTGGTCAAGAAGGTGTTCTCAACGGTTTTAATTTAATGCGAGAGAAAGCCGACGATCATTTCCATATGATTTTTAACAAATCGAATCCGAATTATATGGATTTACCTGGACTTTCGGTCTTGATTGGTGGAATGTTAATCATCAATTTGAATTATTGGGGTTGCAATCAGTACATTACACAAAGAGCATTGGGAGCCGATTTAAAGACGGCGCGAAGCGGAATCTTATTCGCCGCTTTCTTAAAATTATTAATGCCTGTGATTGTTGTTTTACCCGGAATTGCAGCTTTTGTTTTGTATCAAAACGGGCATTTTCAAACTGAAATGTTGCAAGATGGCAGTGTGAACCCAGATCGCGCCTATCCTATTCTGTTGAATTTACTTCCTGTAGGTCTAAAAGGATTATCGTTTGCTGCGTTGACTGCGGCGATTGTAGCTTCATTGGCAGGAAAAGCGAATAGTATTGCAACCATTTTCACATTAGACATTTATAAAACTAAATTGAATGTAGACGCAAATGAGAAAAAATTGGTTCGAATTGGAAAACTCACCATCATCACCGCGATGATTATTGCAGTAGCGGTTGCTCCATTCTTAGGCATCGATAAAAAAGGCGGATTTCAATACATACAAGAATACACAGGTTTTGTGAGTCCGGGTGTTTTTGCCATGTTCTTATTAGGTTTCTTCTGGAAAAAAACGACTTCCAATGCAGCATTGTTTGCCACTATTGGCGGTTTTATTTTATCCATTATTTTCAAATTCATGCCCGCTTTTGTCAATTTAGAATTTCTAAATCCAATAGGATTTTCGATTCCGAATGCTGATGGAGTTTACGAAATTCCGTTTATTGACCGTATGGGATTTGTATTCCTGATTTGTGTCATCGGAATGTACTTTATCAGCGTGTATGAAACCAAAAAAGGAGTTCAAACCAACGGATTGGAAGTAGACAAAACCATGTTTAAAATGTCTCCCAGCTTTACCGTTGGTATGCTTATAATCCTTTCTATTTTGGCTGCTTTGTATACGATTTTCTGGTAAAAAAAGAATGATTATCTATTTTGAGTCAGCGAATCATCCTCGTCGTACGCATTCATTATACCCACTAAAGAAACCAAATTATCGATATTAAGTTTATCGTAGATTCGTTTTTTAAAGGTACTAATGGTTGTTTTTTGAAGTTGTTTCATGGTAGATATTTCTAAATTACCATACCCTTTCACCATTAATCGAGCCACTTCAATTTCTCTATTGGATAATTGATCTAGAGGATTGATGGATTTGTTGGACATGTAGTTATCCAAAATCTTATCTTTAATTTTGGGACTAATGTACTTTCCTTCATCTAAAAAAGTGTGAATGGCTTCGCGCATCTCATTTTCGGAACACAACTTATTGAGGTAACCATTGGCGCCACTGTTTATATAACGCAAAGCATAAATCTCTTCATCCATACCTGAAAAGATAAGGATTTTGATGTTTTTGTTCTGACTCTTAATCTGGCTGATAATGGCCGAACTATTTCCGTCAGGAAAACCAATATCAAGAATCAAAAAATCAATATTAGTTTTATGTAATATGGCCAGTGTTTCTTTAAATGTGGACGAATGAAAAATATTAACTTCGTGGATGATTTCCTTAATCATCAAAACCAACCCGTGTCGTACTATACTGTGATCATCAGCTAGTAAAACCGAGATTCTTTCTTCTTTATACATAACTTTAATTCATTAATAAAACATACTTTTCATATATTTTATTCCCCATTTAATTTTATAATTTGAGCATAAATGAAACTGTGGTTCCTTTTCCTTTCTCGCTTTGAATCGAAATTTCACCCTCAAACAATTCTACTATTTCCTTACATAGTTTTAATCCCAAGCCAACTCCCATTGTAGTCAAACCGTTCGAACCTTGAAAATAATCTTCAAAAACATGTTTCAAATCTTCTTCTGAAATTCCGGAACCTGTATCGCTAACAGTTACATAAAACTGGGTTTTTGAATCGACTTTTTCGGTTTTTGTATCAATTGTAATGGTACCGTTTTTGGTAAATTTTAGTGCATTCCCAACTAAGTTATAAAACAACTGATTGATTTTAATCACATCCGAATTGACATCAATAACTTCAACCAAATTATTCCACTGAAATTGGTTTTCATTCTCAATGCATAATTTTTTTAGCGGCTCGACTATATTCGTCAACTCTTGCTTCAGATTGAATTTGGATTTGTTCAACTTCATTTTTCGATCTTCATTTTTAGAATACTCTAAAATTTGATTGGTCAGTAATAACAAAGTAGAAGTAGTATTTTGAATGGAATTAAACACTTCTTTGATTTCGGCATCTTTTACTTTTGAGACAATCATTTTGCAATACAGTGAAATAATGCTTAATGGTGAACGCACTTCATGGCTGACCATTCCCATAATTTTATTCTTGTAATCTAAACTCTTTAGGATTTGCTCTTGTGAGGTGACTAATTTCTTTTCAAGTTCGTAGGTGTACAATGTGTATCGGAACAAGATAACCGAAAAAACAAGCATCAAAAGTGTCAAAGCAAAAATGAGATAGTTTCGGTGCGTGCTGTTGCTTTGAGTTGTTGCTTTAAATTCGTCATTAGAACTATTTTTTAAGGGTTGGATGATGTTGTTGTAATTATCAATCAAATCGGATGTTGAATTGAGCAAACTATCATTGACAACATGCAATTTAGAGTTGTAACCGTTAGAAGCACCAAACGATTCTTTGACTGCGTTAATTTGACTTTTATAGTAAGTATCCGAATCTTTTAAAATCTTTTCAATTTGCGATTTGAGTTCTCCTGAACTGACTTTATTTTGGTATTTGTAGCTGGCGATGATTTCGATTTTTTCCTTTTGGATGCTGTACTTGCCCGAAATGGCGTCTAACATCCGTGAAAAGAACCCTTTTTTGGCAATACTGTCTCGAGTTACGATAGAGTCAAAGGTGACGCTGTTTAAAATTTCTTTATAATCAAATTTGTTTATAACACGTTCATCAATTCTGTTTTTATCCAAATAAGAAGTTTGCTTAATAATGGTATCCAACCTCGATTTTAAACGTACAGTCTTTAGAGAATCTTGCATTTTAAAGTTCGAATTCAACTCAGAATCCAAGTGCACTAATGAACCATTAATTCCTTTAACGGTTTCGAAATAATCGTTCAAAGCTTTTCCGCTTTTATCAAAAAGATATTCCCGGTAAAGAATTTGTGATTTAATCAATAATGCTCTGGATTGATCGGAATACGATTGTGCTTTATCCAAGTGAGTTATATCATTGGCAATCTTTGCAATTTTTTCATCTTTTCTAGATTCCAAATACCAAAACAATAGCACCAAACATTGCAATGAAATAATAAACACTATCAATGAAATATGGAAAAACCTTCTTCTATTTATATTACTTAACATTTGTAATAGTAAAATTATTAGTTAAAAATAGGTTCAGTAGGTTTTGGGGCTATTAATTAGTAAAAAATTAAATTTGGGATAAAAACAATACTAATTAACTCATCAAATTTAATGCAGGAATCGATTACTTTGTGTAGTATTAATTCAATTATGATGTAGAATTTATACTACGGATAAATAGTTCAAAAAAACTTTAATCTATAGTATTGAAAAAGAGATGTTTACGAAATTACTTCTAAATAAATTCAAGCGTACGCTCTAAAGCCATTCCTCTTGAGCCTTTAATTAAAATCATTCGATTAGAAACAGACGCATGCTTTAAGTAATTTGAGAATGATTCAAAACTGTCGTAAAAGTGAAAATTACTTTTCTCAACTTTATTAGCATAGAAATCTTTTCCTACAAAATGACAATCGATAGCATTTTCATTGTCAAGTTGACTGACAATTGCTTTGTGCTCACTGAGGCTTTCATCACCCAGTTCAAACATATCACCAATAACAATCATTTTATTGGATTTCTCCAATTGAATAAAATTCTCCAAGGCTACTTTCATGCTGCTCGGATTAGCATTATAAGCATCAAGAATAATTTCGTTGGTTCCCTTAGTGATTAACTGTGAACGGTTATTTTCTGGAATATACGATTCAATAGCCTCTTTAATAGCTTCATCACTGATCCCAAAATAATTCCCAATAGTTATGGCAGCGTTAATATTATTGGAATTGTACAAACCAATTAAATGCGAATGTATGTTAGTTTGATTAAATCGTATTTTTACCAAAGGATTAGCTTCTACTTGCTGAATAAAAACAGTTGCAGTTGCATTTTTCTGGCTGAAAGTGATGCGTTCAATTAACTTGGTTTTGTCTTCTTGAATGGCATCATCCAAATTAACAAATGCCTTCTTGTTGTTTAAAGATAAATAGGTATACATTTCACTTTTACCTTTAATCACACCTTCAACTCCACCAAAGCCCTCCAAATGTGCTTTACCAAAATTGGTGATGTAACCATAATCGGGTTGGGCTATTTTGCACAAAAATTCAATTTCTTTTTGATGATTGGCTCCCATTTCAACGATTCCAATTTCGGTTGAGGAGGAAAACGAAAGCAAGGTCAGCGGAACACCTATATGATTATTCAAATTCCCTAGAGTGGCTTTGGTCTTGAATTTCTTGGAAAGAACCACATTGATTAACTCTTTGGTAGTTGTTTTACCATTGCTTCCTGTCAAAGCGATAATTGGTAGTTTTAAATAATTTCTATGAAATTGGGCTAACTCTTGTAATGTCGTTAAACTGTCGTTAACCAAAATAGTTCTGTTATCAATATAATAACTTTCGTTATCAATAACTACATATGATGCTCCTTTTTCGAGTGCTTCTTTTGCAAAAGTGTTAGCATCAAAACGCTCTCCTTTTATGGCAACAAAAAGAGAATTAGAATTAATTTTTCGGGTATCAATTGAAACCGAATCGCAAGTTAAAAACAGTGAATGTAAATCTTGTATGGACATTTGAAATGATATTAAAAAACAAAAGCCCTAATGAAAGGGCTTTTTGATTATTTATTACAACAAAATTATCTTTTGTTTCTTGGACTTTTCTTTTTGTCAGATTTTGGACCAACTCTAGACATTGCACATCTGAATCCAATGTAATCGGTTGCCATATCTTGTGGGAAATATCTTCTTTGAGCTGGATCTAACCAATATGCTCTATCTCTCCAAGAACCACCTTTGTAAACTCTAACATCATCATTTACTAAAGTTGTTCTTTTATCTGATTTGTCGTATGCTCTAACCATGTTTCCTAAACTATCAGCAGAAACATTGTGTTTTGGAGAATCGTACATTCTTTGTTCATCTTTCAATTTATCACCCTCTTCAGAATCAGAACTTCCAAAATCAAAGTAACGTGTAGATTGTTTATCACCATCACGGTAGTTTCTGTGATCACTCTTGTCAAAATTTTGTCTTAGGTAAGTTTCGTTCTCATCAACTGGAATGCGAGCAATTTCACCAGGGAAATTTCTTGCAACGATTTTACCATTTGGCAATGTGTCAAATTGTTGAGTATCAGACTGTACTAATTCTACTTTACCGTCTTCACCAATTTTGTTTTTCATATAAACGTTACCTCTGTAGTAGTTGAAGTCATTCGCTTCATCATCAACAATTGGTCTGTAAACATCGGCAACCCATTCTGCAACGTTACCAGCCATATCATACAAACCGAAATCGTTTGGAGGATATGATTTTACTTTATTAGTGATATCAGCTCCATCATCTGACCAACCAGCGATTCCACCGTAATCTCCTTTTCCTTGTTTAAAGTTAGCCAATTGGTCACCTTTAATTTGTCTTTTGCTTGAACGAGTGTAACCGCCAGACCAAGGATATTTCTTTTGTCCTTTGTAGATATTGTATTCTCTTTGACCTACATCAGCAGCAGCAGCATATTCCCACTCTGCTTCAGTTGGAAGTCTGTACTCAGGTAAGATAAGTCCAGATGTTCTTTGAGCATAAACATTTTTAGCTTCTTGAACTTCACCTTTAGCATTTTTAGTTCCGCCTTTTCCTTTTCCTTTAGAACCTCTTCTACCCTTTAAAACAATCTCTTCATTTCCACCCATAGTTTGTGAAGGAGCAGCAAGATAGGTTTCTGTACTAAAAGTAGCATCTGCTTTTACGTCAGTTACTTTAGCATCTTTTTTCAAATAGCCTTCTCTTTCAAGAACAGACTCATTAACTCTATCGGTTCTCCACTTAGCGAACTCAGTAGCTTGAATCCAATTAACACCAACTACAGGATACTCTGCATAAGCAGGATGTCTTAAATAGTTGTTAGTCATGGTTTCGTTATATCCTAAACGATTTCTCCATACTAATGTATCTGGAGAAGCACCTTCGTATATGTTTTTGTAGTTTTCCTCATCTGGTGGAAACACTTTTTTCAACCAATCTAAGTACTCCATGTACATTAAATTTGTTACTTCTGTTTCATCCATGTAGAACGACTGAACGTGTTGCTGGTTTGGGGTATTGTTCCAATCGTGCATTGGATCATCAGCTACTTTTCCCATCGTAAAAGTTCCTCCTTCAACAAGTACTAAACCTGGTCCAGTTTCTTGTTTTTTGAAGTTTGAAGCGTATTGAAACCCTCCTTTTTTGTCATTAATTTTCCATCCTGTAGCCTTAGAAGAATTCTTGTTGCTTGACTTCTTACTACAACTAGAAACACCAACCATTAATGCTAACACTAGCATTAATTTAATCGACATAATTTTGTTTACTTTCATACTGTTAGTAGGTAATAAATTTGTGGCGAATATAGTAATTTCATATTAATCCACAAGAATTTTATAAAAAATATTAATCCAATGAGAGAATAACGGGTGCATTAACTTTTTATTGTATAGTGTTTATACAATTTTTTTCTTTATTTTGTAATATTTGTATCTTATGTACGTTTGTATTTCAATGAAAAAAATTGCCATACTACTTTTGTTCTTTTCGAACCTTATTGTATCCGCTCAAAAAAGCGGAACCATTGCTATTGAATGGTCTGAAAACAAAGACATTTCATATGGTGATTATTCAGTAAGTGTACCTTACTTTAATGAGAAGAATTTTGTTTACAATGATTTTTCCAGAGAATTATCTTATACAATAAAATTCGAAGAAAGTGGATTGATTGATGAAAATTCGCTCCAAATTACTAACATTTCCTATCAAAACATAGACGAGAATAAACTCAACGCAATTGATAAAACCAAATTATCAAGTTCGGTTACCGCAACAATAAAAAACAGCATTGCTAGAGATAAATTTTATTCTGTTTTGAATGTTTCACCTATTATAAAAGACGGATCAAGCTACAAAAAAGTGATTTCATTTGATTATTCATTTACTAGAAACAACTCTTTACGCGCTAATAATCAAAACAACATTACAGCTATAACCAGTTCCGTTTTAAGTTCTGGAAATTGGTATCGGTTTTATGTAGAAAAATCGGGAGCTTACAGAATCACCCGAAGCTTTTTGTCTGAATTAGGAATTAGACCTGAAAATGTAAATCCAAAAAAAATTAAGATATACGGAAGTGGTGGAAGAATGGCACCATTGAATAACAGCGATTTTTACCCTATGGATTTAGAGGAAAATGCTATTATTGTTTTTGGCGAAGATGACGGTGTTTTTGACAACGAAGATTCGGTTCTTTTTTATGCAGAAGGAATGGATAATTGGAGTGCAGAGAACGAAACTCACATTAATTTATATGCTGACCGTTCCTATTATTACATTAATGTTGAAGGCGAAGATGGAAAACGAATGCAAACTATTAGTGAACCGTCAGGAATAAGCACAACTACTTTAACCACTTTTGACGATTATCAATTTCACGAAGTTGATTTAACCAATATTGGTCGTTTGGGAAGAGTATGGTTTGGGGAATCATTCAGCATTGAAGATGAACAAGAATTTACCTTTAATTTTCCAAACGCAACAGCTTCAACACAAGCAACTATTGGAATTCGGGTTGGAGGAAATTCATTTGTTGCCACAAAATTTACTCCCACTATAAACGGCACAGCTTTTCCAACATTAAATTTAAGTTCAATTGGACTAAATTCCTCATCAGTTGCGTCAATAGCAGCCAGCAATTATTCAGTCCCAACAAACCAAAACTTTACTGTTAAATTAAATTTTGACAATGGCGGAGTACCCACTTCCAAAGGTCATCTCGACTATATTTTTGTGAGCACAAAAAGCAACTTAATCGGATACGGCAAGCAATTTCGTTTTCAATACAACGCTGCCGCATCCTCGAGCGGAATAGTCGAATACCAAATCTCAAATGCAGCCGGAATCAATCAAATTTGGGACATTACTGATATTTACAACGTCTCAAAAAAAGAAAACAACAATCAGTCAAACATCAACCTAAAAGCCAACTTAGGCAGTTTAAAAAAATACATCTCTGTCGACTTTAACGACTTATACACACCTTTGAAAGAACAACAAGTTCGAGTTACCAATCAAGACCTGAAAGGAACCATTTTTTTGAATAGTCAAGGAGGTTTCCAAGATGTTGATTACTTAATTATCACGCCGTCTGTATTTAACAATCAAGCAGAAAAGTTAGCTAATTTTCACAGAAATTATTCTGGATTGAATGTTAAAGTTGTAAACCTTGAGAACATTTATCAGGAATTTTCATCAGGGAAACAAGACATCGGAGCCATTCGAAATTTCATAAAATACGTATATCAAAATGCATCTTCCCCAAGCAATCGAGTTAAATTTGTCAATTTATTTGGTGATGCCTCTTTTGATTTTAAAAATCGAATTTCAGGAAACACCAACATCGTTCCGATATATCACGCGCTGAATAGTTTGACATCGGGTGTTAGTTCGTTTGCCTCTGATGATTTCTTTTGTTATATGGATGCGAATGAAGGAAACATAGTTGCCAATTCACCTTATGCATCCGACATTGCAGTAGGTCGAATGATTGTTTCATCTGTTCAACAAGCCGAAGAAATGGTGACTAAAGTAATTGAATACCATGATTTAAAATCGTACGGCAGTTGGAGAAATAATTTTGTAACCATTGCAGACGATGCAGATAAAATTGGTGATGGTTCTTTACAAGCCAATCAAAACAGTTTAACGGATCAAATTGCAATCGAAAATCCATCTGTAAATACCAAAAAAATATTCTTAGACTCTTACCAACAAGAAACTACTGCTGGAGGTGAACGTTATCCCAAAGCAAAAGAAGACATACAGAACGCCTTTGAAAAAGGAGCTTTAGTATTTAATTATTTAGGACACGGTGGCGAAGATGGTTTGACTGGAGAACGCATCTGGGACAAGTTTGATGGATTAAATTTTTTCAATCAATACCGTTATCCTCTTTTCATTACGATAACCTGTGATTTTTCTCGTTTTGACAATCCGCTTCGACCCACTGCTGGCGAGTACACTTATTGGAATCCGATTGGTGGCGCAATTGCTATGATTACCACAACTCGTTCTATAGGGTATGCTTTTACATTTAACAATGACATAACCAAAAACTTATATGCCTACGCCAACCAACCCTACAAATCAATCGCTGAAGTACTACGCCTTTCTAAAATTGACAGCAACAATTATTCCGACACCAAAGTAGCTTTATTTATTGGCGATCCAGCTTTGATGTTATCAATACCCAAACCGCAAATAGTATTAACAAAGGTAAATGACGTGCCGATTACTCAGCCCATAGACAACTTTCAAGCATTGGCTTTTGTCAAATTAACTGGTGAAGTTCAAGATGAAGTAGGCAATCTTTTAAACAATTACAATGGCGAATTATCGGTTAATATTTTTGATAAAATGTTCAATAGAACAACTTTTAACAACGATAACTTCAGTCCAGCAATGACATTTTCAAATTTAGGTGAAACCATTTTTAGAGGCAACGCATCCATCAACAATGGTCAATTTGAATTTGGATTTGTGGTGCCAAAAGACATAAGAATTCCGGTTGACAATGGCAGAATCAGTTTTTATTCGAAGAGAAATCAAATACTTTTAGATAAAACTGGTTACAATACCGATATTAAAATTGGCGGAATTGACACCAATGCAGTAGCCGATACAACTCCACCTAGAGTGCGATTGTACATGAACGACGAATCTTTCGTAAATGGAGGAATTACCAATGAATCACCTTTCTTTTTAGCTTTTCTGGAAGATGAACACGGAATCAATACTGCTAGTGGAATAGGACATGACATTGTAGCTATTTTAGATGGTGACGAATCAAATCCTTACATATTAAATGATTATTACGAAACAGAATTGGACGATTACACCAAAGGAAAAATTAGATTCCCTTTCCGAAATTTAGCACTCGGCTTACACACCATCACTTTCAAAGCTTGGGATGTTTATAACAATTTTATTTCTGCTGAAATTCAGTTTGTCGTCGTTAGTGGTGAAACTATAACACTTTCTAACGTGTTAAACTACCCAAATCCGTTTGTAAACTATACTCAATTTTGGTTTTCTCACAACAAACCATACGAGCCGTTAGATGTTCAGGTTCAGATTTTTACCATTACAGGAAAAGTTGTAAAAACCATTAATCAAAACATTACTACCGAAGGCTTTTTATCTAGAGAAATTACTTGGGATGGGAAAGATGATTTTGGCGATAAGATTGGAAAAGGTGTTTACGTATATAAGCTGACCGTAAAATCATCGATTACAGGTGAAAAATCAGAAAAAATAGAAAAACTTGTTATCCTATAATAAAATACTATATTTGTTAAATTATTTAAAGAATTTATGAAAAAGATTTTTGCATTACTATCACTAATTATCACATTTCAAACCGTACAATCACAAGAAGTAGATCGAGTTATAACCACAGGAGTTCCTTTTTTATTGGTTGCTGCTGATGCTCGTGCTGCTGGTTTAGCTGACCAAGGTGTTGGAACATCGGCAGATGCATTTTCACAACAATGGAATCCCGCTAAATATGCCTTCATAACAGACAAACAAGGATTCACAGTTAATTATACTCCTTATCTAACTCAGTTAGTAAATGACATTTCATTAGGTCAAGTAAATTACTACAATCGTTTCAATGAAAGAAGTGCATTCGCAGTAAGTTTGCGTTATTTTGGCTTAGGAGAAATTGAACTACGTCAAAACTTTGATGATCCTGCAAATATTGTAAAACCAAACGAACTGGCTTTAGATGGTTCGTATGCACTACAATTGAGCGAAACTTTTTCGATGGCCGTTGCTGGTCGTTACATTCGTTCGAATTTAAAAATTGCCGACACCAATACCGATGCAAAACCTGCTAGTTCTTTTGCAGTTGATATTGCTGGTTTCTTTCAATCAGAAGAAAAAGCGTTCAATGACTTTAATGGTAGATACCGTTTAGGATTCAACTTTCAAAACCTTGGACCAAAAATCAGTTATGACAATGACCAGAATGATGTCAATTCAAACTTTTTACCTGCAAACTTGCGTTTGGGTGGAGGATTTGACTTCATATTAGACGAATACAATAAAGTATCAACTAGTGTTGAATTTGCTAAATTATTAGTTCCAACACCACAAGATCCAGATTTAAATGGTGACGGAACAATAACTGACGCTGAGCGATCTGAAAACAATGATAATTACAGAAAAATAAACTGGGTTTCGGGTATCTTTCAATCGTTCAACGACGCACCTGACGGTTTTGCCGAAGAATTAAAAGAATTTACGTATTCGGTTGGAGCAGAATATTCGTATCAAGATTCGTTTGCTCTTCGTTTGGGTTATTTTAACGAAAGTCCAGTTAAAGGTGCTAGACGTTTCTTCTCTCTAGGAGCAGGATTCAAATACAATGTAGTTAAAATTGATGTTTCGTATTTATTCTCTGCATCTAAAGTAAAAAACCCACTAGAAAACACCTTGCGTTTCTCACTAAGTTTTGCTTTCGGAGACAAATACGATGAATATTAAAAAAATTAAAAGCAAATAACAATCCAAATTTCAATTTGAAATTTGGATTTTTTTTCCTCTATACCTAATGAAAGAAATCAACATTACAAGCACAATTACTGTCTACAGTGGAATTTCAGATTTACCAAATGAAATTCAATCCTTAATGAGTCAAGCCATTGATGTAAGAAAAAAAGCGTATGCTCCGTATTCAAAATTTAGAGTTGGCGCTGCCATTTTGTTGGACAATGGTAAAATTGTTTTAGGATCTAATCAAGAAAATGCGGCCTATCCATCTGGTCTTTGCGCAGAACGAGTAGCTATTTTCCAGGCTGGTGCTATTTATCCGGATGCAAAAATTGTAAAGCTAGCAATTACTGCTGCATCTGACACTAATCCTACATTATCTCCTATTCCGCCTTGTGGCGCTTGCAGACAATCGATTGCTGAATACGAATTCAAACAAGACACCCCAATTGAAATTTATTTTATGGGTGAATCAGGAGAAATTTATAAATCAAATTCCATCAACAACTTATTACCCTTATCGTTCGACAAAACATCGTTGTAGACTAAAACGTTATAGTTGATATTTTTGATTAAACAATTGGTAAAAAATGGCATTTTCATTAGCATAAATTTTTACTTCTACAATCATTATCTTACTTTTGCATTTCGCAATTTGTTGTATGGCATTTTGCATAAAATTAAAAAATCAATACAAATCATAGTAATTCATCAACAATGAAAGAAATTACCAAAGAAGTATACCTACAATGGTATGAAGACATGCAGTTTTGGAGAAAATTTGAAGACAAATTAGCTGCGGTTTACATCCAACAAAAAGTGAGAGGTTTTTTACACTTATACAATGGTCAAGAAGCCGTTTTGGCTGGAGCAATTCATGCTATGGATTTATCCAAAGACAAAATGATTACTGCCTATCGTAACCACGTTCAACCTATCGCAATGGGTGTTGACCCTAAAAAAGTCATGGCTGAATTGTACGGCAAAGTAACTGGAACTTCAAAAGGAATGGGCGGTTCAATGCACATTTTTTCTAAAGAACATGGGTTCTATGGTGGTCACGGAATTGTTGGTGCTCAAATTCCAGTTGGTGCAGGTATGGCTTTTGCCGACAAATACTTTGAAACTGGCGGAGTTACTTTGACTTATTTTGGAGATGGAGCAGCGCGCCAAGGTTCGTTACACGAAGCATTTAACATGGCGATGAATTGGAAACTTCCTGTAGTGTTCATCTGTGAAAATAATGGATATGCCATGGGAACTTCGGTTGAACGAACTGCTAACCACACCGATATTTGGAAGTTAGGTTTAGGATATGAAATGCCCTGCGGACCAGTAGACGGAATGAATCCGGTAAAAGTTGCCGAAGCCATGCAAGAAGCTATCGATAGAGCTCGTAGAGGCGATGGGCCAACCTTTTTGGAAATGAAAACCTACCGTTATAGAGGTCACTCTATGTCGGATGCTCAATTATACAGAACCAAAGAGGAAGTAGAAGAATACAAAAAAATCGATCCAATTACTCAGGTTTTAGACATCATCAAAGAAAATAAATACGCTACTGATGCAGAAATTGAAGCTATTGATGAAAGAGTAAAAAATTTAGTAGACGAATGTGAAAAGTTTGCTGAAGAATCACCTTTCCCAGAAGCGCAGCAATTGTACGATGTAGTATACGAACAAGAAAATTATCCTTTTATTCCT
This sequence comes from Flavobacterium sp., assembly GCF_035299245.1. Lineage (GTDB taxonomy): Bacteria > Bacteroidota > Bacteroidia > Flavobacteriales > Flavobacteriaceae > Flavobacterium. The sequence continues at coordinate 33,764 of NZ_DATGWY010000012.1, forward strand.
CATAGATTATAATTATGGCAACAATAATAACAATGCCTCGTTTGAGCGATACTATGACAGAAGGAACTGTTGCAACTTGGCTTAAAAAAGTAGGTGACACTATAAAAGAAGGTGATATTTTAGCTGAAATTGAAACCGATAAAGCAACAATGGAATTTGAATCATTCAATTCTGGAACCTTATTACACATCGGAATTGAGGCAGGTAAAACAGCACCAGTTGATTCACTTTTGGCAATTATTGGAAAAGAAGGCGAAGATATTTCTGCTTTATTAAGCGGTACTTCGGCTTCATCAACACCAAAAGCAGAAGAGAAACCAACCGAAGTCGAAGCTCCAAAAGAAAACAAAGCAGCTTCTGTTGAAATTCCATCTGGAGTAAAAGTAATCACTATGCCTCGTTTGAGCGATACTATGACTACTGGAACTGTTGCAACTTGGTTGAAAAAAGTGGGTGATGCAGTAAAAGAAGGCGATATGTTAGCTGAAATCGAAACTGATAAAGCTACGATGGAATTTGAATCATTCAACGCTGGAACGCTATTGTACATCGGAATTCAAGAAGGTGAATCTGCTCCAGTTGATAGTGTATTGGCCATCATCGGACCTGCAGGAACTGACATTACTGGAATTGCAGAAAATTACAGCAAAGGTGGAGAGACAAAATCGGAAGTAAAAACCGAAGCAACATCACCATCGACTCCAGCACAAACCACCCAAGAAACATCCAACTCAGATAATTCAAGAATTTTTGCTTCACCATTAGCGCGTCAAATTGCTAAAGATAAAGGCATCAATTTATCTCAAGTTAAAGGTTCAGGAGAAAACGGAAGAATTGTAAAAAGTGATGTAGAAAACTTTACTGCTTCAACTTCAGCTGCACCAACGCAAACAACAACTTCACAACCGGAAGTTGCGACAACAACAACTGTAAAACCATTTGTTCCTGCTGGTGAAACCTATTCCGAGAAAATTCCGAATTCGACCATGCGAAAAGTCATTGCAAAACGACTTTCTGAATCGATTTTCACTGCTCCACACTTCTATTTAACCATTGAAGTTGCCATGGACGAAGCAATGAAATCGCGCGCAACAATTAATACAATTCCCGACACAAAAGTTTCTTTTAATGACATGGTCATCAAAGCGTGTGCAATGGCATTGAAAAAACACCCAAAAGTAAATTCTCAATGGGCTGATGATGCAATTACAATTCATCATCATGTAAATATAGGTGTTGCTGTAGCCGTTGAAGACGGTTTAGTTGTTCCTGTATTGAAATTTGCAGATCAAATGAGTTTGTCTCAAATTGGTAACAATGTAAAAGACGTAGCGGGTAGAGCTAAAAACAAAAAGTTACAACCGGCCGAAATGGAAGGAAGTACGTTTACAGTTTCAAACTTAGGAATGTTCGGAATAACTGAATTTACCTCGATTATCAATCAACCAAATTCAGCAATCCTTTCTGTAGGAGCTATCGTTGAAAAACCAGTGGTAAGAGACGGTCAAATCGTGGTTGGAAATACTATGAAAGTAACTTTAGCATGCGACCACAGAACCGTTGATGGCGCAACTGGAGCACAATTCCTACAAACGTTACGAACGTATTTAGAGAATCCCGTGACTATGTTAGCTTAAATATAAAAGTTGAAAAATAAATGAACCCGTTCTATTTGAGCGGGTTTTTTATTGGGAGCAAAAGGCTTGGGCTTTCTTGTAATCCATGTTCCCGCTTTTCGTCATGCGCGGCATTTCCTTCACACGAGCGTAGCGAACTGACGAAGTAATAGGGGCTATTTGAACAATCCATTTGACACAAAATCACAATTTCTTATTCTTCTCCTCTATCCATTTACTCATGTATTTGGTACTTGAAAGGGTATGATGTTGCAATAAAGATCCGATGAAATTTTGGTTACGATGCTCTTTTAATTTATCTGACAGCGTTTTAATTCTTTCTAAAAAAGTAGTATCAAAACTCGACTTCTTATACCTTTCTTTTAGAATATCAAAACCATTTTTTTTACTCTTCTCCCATACAATTTGATTCGAATACAACTCGATAGCACTGCGTGCAAATTCTATTGGGTCGTCAGCGATGAATCCATTCCATTCCAAATCACCTTTCATTGATTCAGCTCCAATTGAAGTAGTCACACTCGGAGTTCCGCATTGCATCGCTTCAAGTAACTTTCCTTTAATTCCAGCACCAAAACGCAAAGGAGCCAAAACAACTTTAGCTTCTTGTATTACTTTCAAAGCATCTTCTGCTCGACCTTTACTATAAAAATTCATTTTTGGCTTATTCAATTCTAAAACTTTTTGTGTCGGATAAGCACCATAAACCAGCATTTTAGCCAATGGTAACTTAGCATGAATTGACGGCCAAATCTCACTATACAAAACCTGAACAGCATCCCAATTGGGTTCGTGCATAAAATTACCTATGAATACAAAATCTTCTCTTTCATCAAAAGAAAGTATTTTGGATTGAGGTTCTGCAAAAAGAGGCAAATAATGCAACAAATCATCTGAAATTTTAAATTGACTTTGCAATAGATCCATTTCATATTCAGAGACCATCAACGACAAATCACAACGTAAAATACTGGCTATTTCTCTCTTTGCAACATCAGAATACAAGTCGTCCGACACAAATTCTCTATTCCCTTTTACAGCCATCTGCCGCGCATTTCGTAATAAATGCAAATCAATTGTATCGAGAATTTTAAGAGCGCTGGGGCAACTTTCGCTCACTCTCCAGCCAAATTGTTCTTCAACCATAAATCGATCGAACACAACAACTGTAGGGTTTAATTCTTTGACAAATTCATCAAATGCAGACGAATTGATCTGAATGGATTTTGCTGTTAGTCCTAAAGCTTCTAAATCTTCAGAAAAATCTAGATTTTGTGCGGTAGAAGCAAATGTAACTTCATAATCATTTGATTGAAATAGCTCTATCAATTGCATCATTCTAGTACCTGCAGCCGATGATTTGGGTTCAGGCCAAACAAAACCAATAATGAGTAAACGCTTTGAATTTTCCATAATTTGATTTACAAATACAAAGAAAAGATATAATTTTACATCCTAATTAATTTCCTTTAAAATGTTAGGTTTAAAATTAAAAACAGATCCAAGATGGGCGAATATAGCCGAATCCAATCTAGAAGAAATACTTTCCGATCATTGCTGGTGTGAACAAAAAGCAGCTGCCAATGCCATGTACATCATCATCAATAATGCCGAAAAAGAAGATTTAGTAACTGAAATGACCAAGATATGTATTGAAGAAATGGAGCATTTCCAGATGGTACATAATATTATTAAAACTCGTGGTTATGAATTTGGAAGAGAACGCAAAGACGATTACGTTAATGAATTAGTAAAGTTTAGCAAAAAAGGTGGCACCAGAAATGACGCTTTAATTGAACGTTTGTTATTTGCTGCTATGATTGAGGCCAGAAGTTGCGAACGCTTTAAAGTCCTTTCAGAAAACATTAAAGATAAAGAACTGGCTAAATTTTATAGAGAGTTAATGATTAGTGAAGCAAATCATTATACTACTTTTTTAAATTTTGCTCGTAAGTATAAAGAAAAAATCGACATTGAAAAGCGTTGGAAAGAATGGCTTGAATTTGAAGGCGAACTCATTTCCAATTACGGTAAAAAAGAAACTGTACATGGATAATTTTCAAAACCTGTTAGCGAGAGTTAGCAGGTTTTTTATTTGGGCTTGTCCCGATAGACAAAAACAAGTTTGAAAAACGTAGTTTTTGCTAATCGGGGCGTGCCCCAATTGAACAGAGTATTAGCAGTAAATAGAAAATTAGTTACATTCAATTGGGTCGGGCTATTCATTTCAATCTTTTACTCGTGCCTCGCAAAAGGATTTCCATTGCTATCCCTCACGCGTGGGTCTTGTAGCTAGCAAGAACTTCAACATTCAACATTCGTTATTGAACATTCATTGTTTTTTAATTTTGAACAACGAACTTTAGTTCGCAAATAATTAAAAACAAGAAAGCCTGTCTAGTTAGACAGGCTTTGCTTCGCCCGTTCGCTATCGCTCGGGTCAAAAAGAACCTGCCTGCCGTCAGGCAGGAGCGGCGGCATACTCTCCCATCCGCCTAGGCGGACAATACCATCTGCGCAGTCGGACTTAACTTCCCCGCCTAGGTGGGTGGGAAGAGGTGAACCCTAACATGTGAAATTAAAAGGAGCACTGCCAGTGGCAATGAGGTAGGCGAACTTTAGTTCGCAAATAATTAAAAACAAGAAACCCTATCCGATTGGATAGGGTTTCTAAAAGAAGGCGGCGACATACTCTCCCACAAAATGCAGTACCATCTGCGCAGTCGGACTTAACTTCTCTGTTCGAGATGGGAAGAGGTGAGCCCCGACGCAATAACCACCTTAAGTTTTTAGTGATTAGCTCTTAGTGATTAGTAATTAGCTTTTGACTAATCACTTCATACTTTTTACTATTCACTTCCCGATTACA
>NZ_DATGWY010000013.1:0-57988 GCF_035299245.1 Flavobacterium sp.
TGGATAATGGATAATGGATAATGGATAATGGATAATGGATAATGGATAATGGATAATGGATAATGGATAATGGATAATGGATAATGGAAAACTCTTTAGCTAATTATTTATTGTGTTAATTGTTAATTATCAATTGTTAATTATCAATTAGTTACTTGTTAATTAAATTGTTCAAAACAATTACTCTTTTTTCTCACAAAACAAACTAAGTTACCTACTTTTATTAAGGATAATTTTAAATATTAAAGCTATGCATTTGGAACACGAAGAAGAAGACTACAATTTATCCTTATCAAAATTTGAATCAATGTTGAAAACCAACAAGGTATTCTTTTTTGACTCAGAGGAATTTGAGGAAATTATTCTTCATTACCTCGATATGGGTAAAGCCAGCTTAGCAAAAAAAGCACTAAAATTAGGATTAGAACAACACCCAAAATCAACTGGACTTAAACTGGTTCAGGTTGAAATGTTAGTATACGATGACAAACTCGATATGGCTGAAAAATTGCTTAACGAATTGTATGCTATTGAACCGACTAACGAAGAAATTTTTATTCAAAAAGCCAATATTTATTCCAAACGAGACAATCACGAAAAAGCAGTAGAATTGCTTGAAGAAGCGTTAAAATTCACTGATGATTTTGCCGATGTCTACAATTTGATTGGAATGGAATACTTGTTCATGGACAACCTTGAAATGGCTAAAGAAAATTTCATCAAATGTTTGGAAGAAGACATTAACGATCAATCTGCCTTATATAATGTAGTGTATTGCTTTGAATTTTTAGATCAAAACGTTGAAGCAATTGAATACCTGAAAACCTATATCGACCGAAATCCCTACAGCGAAATTGCCTGGCATCAATCAGGTCGCTTGTATTACGGAATAAAAGATTACGAAAACGCGGTTCGAGCATTTGAGTTTTCAACGTACATCGACGAGTATTTTTTAGGTGCGTTTATGGAAAAAGGCAAAGCACTAGAAAGACTAAAACGCTACGAAGATGCTATTGAAAGCTACAACAGAACCATCGAGTTGGATGACCCAACTTCGTATGCATTGTTGCGTATTGGTAAATGTTATGAAAAATTAGGCAATAAAGCCGAAGCACTAAAATACTTCAACAAAACCGTTCATGAAGATCCGCTTTTAGACAAAGGCTGGATTGCCATAACCGATTTTTATGTTCGCCAAAAGAACTTCCAAAAAGCGTTGTTTTACGTTAACAAAGCCATTGCCATTGACGACCAAAATCGTGCGTATTGGAAACGCTATGCAACCATCAACAAAGCAATGAATTTCTTTGAAGAAGCCGAACATGGTTACCGTAAAGCCGTTGAGTTTGGGGATGGAAATTTAGACACTTGGCTATTTTGGGTGGATATTTTACAATTCCTTGGAGAATTTGAAAGTGCTATACAAACCTTACTACAAGCTTCTGAATTTTTCCCAGAAGAGTACCAAATCGAATACCGTTTGGCAGGTTTGTATTTTACTCAATCCGACGATAAAAAAGGAACGTTTCATTTGAGTAATGCCTTGCGCTTGAACTTCAACAATCGTTTTATTGTTGAAGAACTTTATCCTGCAGTTTGGAGTAGAAAAAAAGTGCAGAATTACATCAAAAAATACGAGAATTAATGGAACAAAAAAGCCTAAAACGTTTTGGTTTGATAGGCAGAAACATTTCCTATTCGTTTTCAAAAAAATATTTTAAAGAAAAATTTTCTGCCGAACTTTTTAACGATTGTACCTACGAAAATTTCGACATTGAATCAATCGAATCATTTCCTGATATCATCAAAAAAAAATCCGATTTAAAGGGATTGAATGTCACTATTCCTTACAAAGAAACCATCATTCCGTATTTGGATAAATTGTCTAAAAAAGCCACTTTGATTGGTGCTGTAAACGTCATTCGTTTTACCAAAAAAGGAAAATTAAAGGGCTACAATTCAGATTATTATGGCTTTAAAAAATCCATCGAACCTTTACTAGAACCTCACCATAAAAAAGCCTTGATTCTAGGAACCGGAGGCGCTGCTAAAGCCGTTGCATTTGCCTTAGAAGAACTGGACATTTTCTACACTTTTGTATCGCGAGAAGCAGGTGAAAACAGCATCGATTACAATCGGGTAAACATTACTTCATTTGATAATTATCAAATCATTATCAATTGCACTCCATTGGGAACTAAACCCAACACTAAAGACTTTCCTCCTATTCCTTACGAGTATTTTACTCCACAGCATTTGGCGTACGATTTGATTTACAATCCCGCCGAAAGTCAATTTCTAAAAAAAGCTAAGAAAAAAGGTGCTGTTATAAAAAACGGCTACGAAATGTTGGTTTTACAAGCCGAAAAAGCTTGGAATATTTGGAATAAATAATTCAATCTTTTTTTGAAACACTCTTTTTTAACGTTATGAATCTTAAAAAGTTTCGAGAAACCGTTGATTTTCTTTGAATTTTCGTAGGTGTTTACTATCTTTCGCCCTCAAAAATTGTATAACCTTACACATTTTATAATGTTAGAAGAAAAGAATGATAACCTGCCTGTGAACGAAAATGAGGCAGACGGAAATGCAAACAACGAAACTCAAGAAACAATTTCTACTGAAAACCAAGAAGTTGAAGCAGTTTCTAATACTGTTGAAGCTACAGAAAATTTAGTTCCTGACACAGAAGTAGAAGCTCCATTAACCGAAGAAACGGAAGTTCAGGCGCAACCTGAAATCGAAGATTTGGTTGGTGAAGAGATTGAAAGTGGCACTGAAACCGAAGTACTTGATGAAGTTATTGCTGAAACTACTGCAGAAACGTCAGAAGAAGTTAAAGAAGAAACTCCAACTGTGGAAGCAGAAGCTGAAAATGTAATCGAACTTACTGACGAAGAAGTAGCTGACGACAGTGTGGTTTACGAAAGTGAATCGGATGTGGTGATGAACGCCATTTCGAACGTAAACGCAGAAGAAAGCGAAGATGAAACCTTGAAAGATCGTCATGATATTCCGATGGAAGATTATGAGGCAATGTCGATGGAAAAACTTGTTGATGAATTAGAGAAGTTGGTTGCTGTTGAAAAAGTAATGTCAGTAAAAGACCATGTTGAAGAAGTAAGAAAATCATTCTTAGAAAAATACCATCATTTTATTGATGAGAAAAAGGATGAATTTCACGCAGAAAATCCAGACACAACTGAAGATTTCCACTATCATTTGCCATTAAAAACCAATTTTGATAATTTATACAATCAATACCGAACCAAAAAAGCGGCTCATTTCAAATCACTTCAAAGTAATTTGGAAGCCAATTTGAAAAACCGTTTGGATTTGGTAGAAGAATTGAAAAATCTAGTGAACAATCCAACTGGAAATATCGCTAATTCGTTGAAACAATTGAACGACATTAGAGAACGCTGGAAAAACGCCGGACCAATTCCGAAAGACAAATACAACCACGTTTGGAACAATTACCATTTTCACATTGAAAACTTTTACGACTTTTTACACTTAGACCGTGAAGCACGTGATTTGGACTTCAAACACAATTTAGAACAAAAACAAAAAATCATTGCTCGTGTTGAAGAATTGTTGCACGAAAGTGATATCAATAAAGCGTTCAGAGAATTACAAGATTTACACCGCATTTGGAAAGAAGAAATCGGACCTGTTTCTCGTGATCAACGTGAAGCAATTTGGGTTCAGTTTAGCGACTTAACCAAACAAATGCACGACAAACGCGAAGCTTTCTATGAAGGTTTCCGTGAAAAAGAGAACGAAAATTTAGCTAAGAAAAAAGAAATCATTGCTCAAATTGAAGTTTTAGCTACTGAAAAAGTAGATTCACATGCTGCTTGGCAAGCGCAAATGGAGAAAGTAGAAGCATTACGCAATACGTTCTTCGCTGCAGGAAAAGTTCCGAGTGAAGTGAACGAACAAACGTGGGCCGAATTCAAAAAAGCTGTTAAAGATTTTAATGTGCTTAAAAATTCGTTTTACAAAGAAATCAAAAAAGATCAAAACGATAATTTAAGCAAGAAACAAGCCTTGGTTGCTAAAGCCAATGAATTGAAAGACAGCGAAGATTTTGCTGCCACTACTCCAATCATGAAACAAATTCAGGAAGAATGGAGAACCGTTGGTCATGTTCCAAGGAAATTTTCGGATAAGTTATGGGGCGAATTCAAAGCGGCTTGTAATCATTATTTTGAACGTTTGAAAGACAGTAAAAAAGAAGAAAATGCCGAAGAAGTAGCTGCTTTTGAAAAGAAAAAAGAATACTTAGAAACCTTGAAATCATTCGAATTAGTTGGTGATCACAAAACTGATTTGGATGCCATCAAAGCACATATCGAAGCATGGAAATCAATCGGACGCGTTCCATTCAACAGAAGACATATTGAAGGAAAGTTCAATAAAATTCTGGATGCCTTGTTTGAAAAATTAAGTTCAAGCAAAAAAGAAGGCGAAATGATGCGTTTTGCCAATCGCTTGGATCAATTGTCAAGTTCAGACGATAGCAGAAAATTGGATAACGAAAAAATCTTCATGATGCGTAAGATTGACGAGATTCAAGGAGAGATTTTCCAATTGGAAAACAACATTCAGTTTTTTGCCAATGCCAAGGCAGACAATCCGATGGTGAAAGAAGTTCGCAAAAACATCGAACGCCAAAAAGAGGAATTGCAAGTATGGAAAGACAAATTGAAACAATTGAGAAATCTCAATAAAGAACAATAACCAACCAACCTTTAAAAGCTCTTCTTCGGAAGGGCTTTTTTAGTAAAATAAATTACCTTTGCAAAAAATTTCATCAATGTCAAATGTATACATCGGATACCATTTTAAAGTGGAACCAAAAGAATTAGGAACGGAAATATTAATTGCCGAATTAGGTGAAAAACCCTTCGAAAGTTTTATTGAAACCGAAGAAGGATTTTCGGCTTACATTCAAAAAGAATTTTGGACTGAGGATGTACTAGAAGATGTATACCTTCTGAGTTCACCTGAATTTACTATTTCGTATGCATTTGAAGAAATCGAACAAGTGAATTGGAACGAAGAATGGGAAAAGAACTTCGAACCGATTGATGTAGATGGGAAATGCCATGTTCGCGCTCCATTTCACCCAAAAACTTCGGCTGAATTTGACATTGTAATCGAACCAAAAATGAGTTTCGGAACGGGTCATCACGAAACGACACACATGATGATACAACATTTATTGGATATGGATGTTGCTGACATGAAAACTCTGGATATGGGTTGCGGAACGGCAATTTTGGCCATTTTAGCCGAAATGAAAGGTGCTCATCCGATAGATGCCATCGATATCGATAATTGGTGTTATCTGAATTCTATTGAAAATGCTGAACGTAACAATTGCCATCAGATTTCGGTTTACGAAGGCGATGCTGCATTGTTAAAAGGAAAAAAATACGACTTAATCATTGCCAACATCAATAGAAATATTTTGTTGAACGATATGCAACAGTATGTAGATTGCATGAATCCGAATGGCGTTTTGCTTTTAAGTGGATTTTACAATGAAGACATTCCGTTTATCGATGCATCATGTACCGAAAAAGGGTTGACATTTGTTAAAAAATTAGAACGGAATAATTGGGTTTCTCTAAAATATGTAAATTAGTACCATTATTTTTTCAAATTCATTATGAGCACGATAGAGAAAGTAAAAGAAGAAGTACTTGTTGAAGAATTAACTGGAATCAACAATGAAATTGTTTTGTATAACGACGACGTGAATACGTTTGACCACGTAATTGACACACTTATTCGCGTTTGCAAACACACTTCAGAACAAGCAGAGCAATGCGCAATACTAGTTCATTACACTGGAAAGTGTACTGTAAAAACTGGCCATTTTGATGAATTAAAACCGCAATGCACCCAACTTTTAGAAGCGGGTTTGAGCGCCGAAATCATTTAATTAACTCATTCTTCCAATAGCACAACTTACAAACGATTTGGCTTTCGTTCCAAACGGATTGGCTTCACCTACTTGAGGATAACCATTTAATTTTAATGTTTCTTTGGCATTGAGTAAAGCCAACTCATCAGTGTAATCAAAAGTTACCGAACCGTTTTCTACATCCACTACTACATTTGAAACATTGATTAAATCGGATAGTTTATTGGTGATTGTGTTGGCACAACCGTTGCATTTTACGTTTTGAATTTGTAATGAAATAGTTTTCATAATCGAATCATTTATCTGACTACAAAATTAATTCAATCGCAAGAAACAGAATGTGACAAATGTCACACAAAAATGATTAGTGAGGTAAATAATCTTTTATTACTCCGTAAATAAAGGTTCCCAAAAGTGCGCCAATAAAAACCAAAAATACAGTAGAAAAACCAGCACCAATTAAGATAAAAATGGGGCCAGGACAAGCGCCAACTAACGCCCAACCCAACCCAAAAATCATTCCGCCAATCCAATAACGAAACGTTCCTTTTTCTTTATCTTGAATGACGATCGGAAGACCTTTGATGTCTTTTAATTTATTTCTTTTGATGATTTGAATTCCGATCAAACCCGTTGCAATCGCCACCATAATAATCCCGTACATATGAAACGACTGAAATTGAAACATTTCATAAATGCGGTACCATGACACTGCTTCACTTTTGGTTAAAACAACACCAAATACAAATCCGACTAGTAAATATTTAAGTAAATTCATGATTTAGAACAATAAGGGTAAAACAAAATGCGACATGATTAATCCACCAATAAAAAATCCGATTACCGCTTTTAATGATGGTTTTTGAAGATTACTCAAACCTGATATAGCGTGTCCTGAAGTACATCCGCCAGCATAACGCGAACCGAATCCGATTAAAAATCCACCAAAAATTAGGATAAAAATCAATTTTGCAGAAGACCAAACCGAAGAACCAAAAAGTGCTTCGGGAAGTAATTTACCATTCGGACTTTCGATTCCCATTTGATTTAATTGCTCAATAGTATCCGGATTTATACTAACATTTGAAGCATCGGATAAAAAGTGAACGGCAAAATAACCGCCGAGCATTGCTCCGAAAACTACCGTCAAATTCCACCGTTGCGCTTTCCAATCCCAATCAAAAAAAGGAATGCGTTTACCAATTCCGGTCATCGAACACAAACTTCGAAGATTGGAAGACATTCCGAAATTTTTACCGAAATACGTCAATAGTAATAAAACCATCCCGATTAAAAATCCTGATATTGACCAATGCCATGTATTTTTTAATAATTCCATTTAATTAGGTTTTGGTTACAAAAATAAATATCCAAATCTAAACATTTCCCAAAATCCTGTTATAATAATTAAGAAAAATATCTAAAATGGCAGTATTTTTGTACTCATCATAATAAAAAACAGCATGAAAAAAATTATAGTATTAGGATTGGTTTGTTTTACATTATTCTCGTGTGTAAGTACTAAGTTGACCATCAAAAACATAGACGATACAGCGGTCAAACCCGCTATTAAGAACAATCGATTTGTGATTACCGAATACAGTTCGGATAAAAAATACGGTTATGATCCTGACTATCCTATTAATTTAGGTTTTAATAAAGAAAGTGAAGGTCCGAAGAACATTCAGTATTTCTTTAATGCATTATTAGGAGAAAAAAAAGAAAAATTCACTTTTGTTAAAATTGAAACTTGTTGTCCATTTCCATCCAAAAAATCAGTTATGGGCGCAGGAACATTAGATATTTATGAAGTCACTTTTGAACCATCTGGAAAAAAGGTTCAATTATATTTTAATGTATTCGAAAAAGGAAAAGTTATGTGTCCTAAAGGATTTGAAATCAACACTTCTGACAATTAAGCTTAAATTTCAATTAATTAACTTTTTACTAAGGTTTTCTCATTCGTTTTAGCCGTATTTCTTATTATCTTTGCACGGCAAATAAAAAGCTCATTATGAACATACAATCTATTCCACAGATACAACATACTTCAAGCGGAAACTTCTTTATTTTAGCCGGTCCATGCGCCATTGAAGGAGAAGAAATGGCAATGAAAATTGCTGAACGATTATTAGAAATCACCAACAAATTGGAGATTCCTTTCGTTTTTAAAGGATCATTCAAAAAAGCCAATCGTTCTCGAATTGATAGTTTTTCTGGAATTGGAGATGAAAAAGCCTTGAAAATTCTGAGAAAGGTTTCTGAAACATTTAAAGTTCCAACGATTACTGACATTCACACTAATGAGGATGCGGCAATGGCTGCCGAATATGTAGATGTGCTTCAAATTCCGGCTTTTTTGGTTCGTCAAACCGATTTGGTGGTAGCTGCGGCTAATACTGGAAAAACGGTAAATTTGAAAAAAGGACAATTCATGAGTCCGGAAAGCATGAAACACGCAGTGCAGAAAGTTTTGGATTGCAACAATCAAAATGTGATGGTTACTGATAGAGGAACCATGTTTGGTTATCAGGATATGATTGTTGATTTCAGAGGAATTCCAACCATGCAAAATTACGCTACAACTGTTTTGGATGTTACCCATTCGCTTCAACAGCCTAACCAAACGGCAGGCGTTACAGGCGGAAGACCTGATATGATCGAAACGATTGCCAAAGCAGGAATTGCAGTGGGTGTTGACGGATTATTCATTGAAACCCATTTTGATCCCGCCAATGCCAAAAGTGATGGTGCTAACATGCTTCATTTGGATTATTTTGAAGATTTAATGACCAAATTAGTTGCCATCAGAAAAACAATTAATCAATTTTAAAACACATAATAGCACTATTGGTTTAAATTATCTTTTTAGCTCTTACCTTTTATTATCTAAATAAGTTTTCTACACCAATCCGATTTTATACAACTATCACAAATGAAAGTTCATTATTTACTTCCGCTCTTATTTTTAAATTTTGCTTTTTCACAAGAAAATCCAATTTCAAAAGACAGATATACTGCTCACAACAAAGGGAAATTTTACTTTTTTTGGGGCGGAAACAGAGAAAGTTTCTCCGATTCAGACATTACATTTAAAGGAGAAAACTACAACTTTACAGTTGAAAATGCACAAGCAGAAGACAAACCAAAAGGCTGGCATATTGATTATGTTAATCCGAAACGAATAACCATTCCGCAAACCAACTTCAGAATGGGATATTTTATTAGTGACAAATACAATGTTTCTATCGGTCTAGATCATATGAAATATGTGATGACCCAAACTCAAACAGCAATTGTAAATGGATATGTTAATCTTCCATCTTCTGACCCAGGTTCAATTTACAACGGAACTTACACGAATACTCCAGTAAACTTTCTGACTAATTTTGATGAAAATGATCAAGGGCCATTACCTCCTTTTTTAACTTTTGAGCACACTGATGGTTTAAATTACATCAATACTGAATTTTGCCGATTTGATGATGTTTCAAAAATTTTCAAAATAAATAATACCGATAAAGTCCAATTTAATATAACGGAAGGAATTGGTGCTGGAATTTTATATCCTAAAACCAATGCAAAAGTTTTAGGAAAAGAGCGCCATGATGAATTTCATGTTTCTGGATATGGTATTTCGGCCAAAGTAGGATTGAATGTAACGTTATATAAACATTTCTTTTTTCAAGCTGAATTAAAAGGAGGTTACATTAATATGAATGATATTCAAACTACTAGCTCATCAAGTGATTCTGCGCAACAAAGTTTTTACTTTTTACAGAGAATAATTGCATTTGGTGGAATTTTCAAAATTTAATAATTAAAATGTAATTTTTTTTTCTATTTTTGGTATTCTTTAGTTAATCGAATCAAACAAAACTATATTACCATTTTTATGAAAAAAAAATTTCTACTCTCATTTTTTTCATTGCTTTCATTTTTAGGCTACTCTCAATTAGCACTAGAAGGCTTTGAAGGTCCTACTTTCCCACCAACAGATTGGGCTGTTTTTGACATCGGTGTTGGAGGTGCTGTCAATTGGTCAACCAACCTTACCAATCAATGTCAAGGCACTACTGCAGCCTACATGAATAGGCAAAACATTGCTCAAGGTGTTACTTCTGAAGAGTATTTGGCAACAAAATCGTTCCAAGTTCCAATTAATGGACAACTCCGATTTTTTTCAAGAACCTTCACTGCAGGAAATCAAGGAACTCTTTATCAGGTTAAAATAGCTCCTGCTTCGTCACCTCAAAATGTACCTGGCTCTTATACTCTTCTTCAACAGTATACTGAAGATGAATTATCAGCCGTTTTTAATATTTGTGATGAGAAAGTAATTGATTTATCGGCTTATGCTGGAACCAATGTATACATTGCGTTTGTAATGGTTTACACACAACCAGGAACTGCTTTAAGTGGTGATAGATGGATTTTAGATAATGTTCAGGCAATTGAGCGCTGTCTTGACCCAACTGGCTTAGCTGCCGCTCCATTGGCTACAGGCGCAACATTGAGTTGGACTGGTTCAGCTACAACTTTTGAGATAGAAAACATTTTAGGTACTGGTACTCCAACAGGAGTTGCTACAGGCACTTCAACAACTACTTCATTCAGTCAAACTGGTTTAACTCCAAACACAAATTATTGTTACTATGTTAGAGCAGTATGTGAATTTTCTTCTAGTGCATGGGTTGGGCCATTTTGTTACACTACAACTACTTTACCTCCAGTTTGTGGTGGTAATTATGTAGATAGTGGTGGTACAACGGCCAATTATCCTAACAATGCCAACGATACAGTAACAATTTGTCCGGACGTTCCAGGTGATGTTGTAACGGTTTCGTTTACTAATTTTAATACAGAGGCTTTTTGGGATGGTATGTATGTATATAATGGTAGCGTAATATCAGGAGCTACTCAAATTGCCAGTAATAACCCTGCTGGTAACGGACCTTTAACAACTCCAGGAGCTTTTTGGGGTAACACACTTCCAGGTCCGTTCACATCTTCAAGTCCTGATGGATGTTTGACTTTTGTATTTTTAAGTGATGCTTTTTTCAATAATCCAGGTTGGATTGCCAATGTAACTTGTGGTCTTCCTCCTACTTGTCCAAATCCAAACGGATTGAGTGTTAACGGAGTAACATCAAATTCTGCTACTGCTACTTGGACATCAAACAGTTCAGCTACTACTTTCAATCTAATAGCATTACCATGTGGATCGACACCTCCAAACGCGTCAACTACAGGCTATCAAACATCTGCAACCAATATTGGCGCATTATTAACAGGATTAGACCCTGATACGTGCTACGATATATATGTAAGAGATGAATGTGGCCCTAGTGATTTTAGTATTTGGATTGGTGTTACTAATGTAATCACTCAACCTATTCCACCAGCTTGTGGCGGTATATTTACTGATCCAGGAGGTTCAAATGGAGATTATGCAGGTAGTACTGATTATACAGTTACTATTTGCCCAGATGTTCCTGGTGAAGTGGTTACTGTAACTTTTACTGAATTTGACACAGAAACCAACTGGGATGGTTTATATGTATTTAATGGAAATGTTTCGGGTGCAAACCAAATTTCAAGTGGTAATCCGGCAAATAATGTACCTGGCGGAGTTCCAGGTGCTTTCTGGGGTAACACAATACCTGGTCCATTTACATCTTCAACTCCAGACGGTTGTTTAACATTCCGCTTTAGAAGTGACTTTTCAGTTAATTTTTCAGGATGGATTGCTAATGTAACTTGTGGATTACCACCAACCTGTCCAACTCCTAACAGCTTAACTGCATCTACTATTACATCAAATTCAGTTACTTTAAACTGGACTTCGAACAGTACTGCTACAACATTTAACATGATAGCATTACCTTGTGGATCTACCGCTCCTGATGCAACGACTACTGGATACCAAACATCTGCAACCAATATTGACGCATTATTAACAGGATTAGATCCTGATACTTGCTACGACATCTATATTAGAGATGAGTGTGGTCCAAATGATTTCAGTTTATGGATTGGTCCAAGAACAATTACAACTCAAATCGCACCCCCAGTATGTGGAGGATTATTTACAGATTTAGGTGGTTCATTCAATAACTACACTAGTAATACTGACTATATTGTAACCATTTGCCCTGATGTTCCTGGCGAAATAGTTACTGTAACTTTTACAGAATTTGATACAGAAACCAACTGGGATGGATTGTATGTGTTTGACGGAAACTCTATAGGAGCTCCTCAAATTGCAAGTAACAACCCAGCAAACAATGTCCCTGGTGGACTTCCTGGATCATTTTGGGGAAATACTATACCCGGTCCATTTTCTTCATCAAGTGCTGACGGATGTTTAACTTTCAGATTTAGAAGTGATGGTTCGGTTAACTTCTCAGGTTGGATTGCCAATGTGACTTGCGGTCCACCACCATCATGTAGAAAACCAAATGCTTTAACCAATTCAGATATAACTTTAACTACTGCGACGTTTAACTGGAACCAATTACCAAATCCTGATAGTTCAACAGCTACCGCATGGCAAGTTTTAATTTTACCTGCAGGTTCTCCAGCTCCAGATGCTACAACACCAGGCTGGGTAGATGCAACATCTACTACATTTAACGCAACAGGACTAACAGAAGCAACATGTTACGATTATTATGTAAGAGCTGTATGTAGTCCTTCTGATTCAAGTTTATGGGCTGGTCCTTCAAGTTTCTGTACGCTAATTCCAAATGACGACTGTGATGGAGCTATTGATGTTTTAACAAATCCTGATCAATCATGTACCAATTTTGCAAATGGTTCATTGATTGGCTCTACTCCGTCAAGTCAGGCTAATGCTTGTGCGGGTCAACCCGTTGATGATGTTTGGTTTGAATTCACTGCAACATCTGCCAATCATTCGGTAAACTTGAATAATATTGTTGGAAACCAGTTTAACTTAGGATTTGCTGTTTACTCAGGCGATTGTAATAATTTAACTGAGATTGGCTGTTTCTTTGATATTGATGGAACTTTGCCCGGTTTAATAATTGGTCAAACATACTTTATAAGAGTATTCTTAGATTCTTTTGCAACAAACCAAAACATTACTTTTGAGGTTTGTGTTGGAACAATTCCTCCTCCAATTATTACAAATGACACTCAATATACAAACGTTGAACTTGTAGAAGATGTATTATTCAACTCTACTTGTGCCTCTGTAACCAACGTAACAACTTCAACGGGAACAAACTTTGGAAGTGTTAACGGTATAGGTTATTTCAACAGAAATGGATCTACTTTCCCTTTTGAAGATGGTGTGATTTTGTCAACGGGAGATAATTCTCGCGCTCCAGGACCGAATACAGAAGGTTTAAGTGATGGCGCATTTGGATGGCCTGGTGATGCACAGTTATTCAATTACATACAAGGCTTAGGTATCGATCCTAACTTACAGGATTATAATAATGCCTCTATTTTAGAGTTTGATTTCATTCCTCTAATTGATAATATTAGTTTTGATTTTATCTTTGCTTCAGAAGAGTACGGTACGTTCCAATGTGATTTCTCTGATGCCTTTGCTTTCTTCCTGACAAATAACAGCACTGGTGTAACTACCAACTTAGCAATTGTTCCTAATACAACAACTCCAATTTCGGTTATTACGATTAGAGACAATACTTATAACGCAGGTTGTGCTTCTGTTAATCCACAATATTTTGATGAATTTTATCAATTGCCTGCTGGTGTAAACCCACTTGGCGCTCCAATTGATTATAATGGTGTTACTGTGCCTTTAACAGCGACATCACCAGTTATCCCTGGTCAGCAATACCATATTAAATTGGTTATTGCAGATAGAAATGATACTGCTTTTGACTCTGCTGTATTCCTTGAAGGAGGTAGTTTCAACTTTGGGTTAGAATTAGGAATTGATTTCCTAATCGAAACTGGAAATGCACTTTGTGCTGGAAATACAAATCAGTTAACAAGTGATTTAGATCCTAATCAATATACTTTTGTTTGGTCAAATCAAAATGGCGTAATCGATGGTGAAACTGGACCAAACTTATTGATTAATCAATCTGGTACCTATACTTTAACAGCTACATTAAATAATACTCAATGTAGTGCAACTGATACAATTACAGTTGAATACTACGATCCAATTGTACTATCAACTCCAAATAACCTAACAGCATGTAACAGTAGTGGCTTTGCTCAATTTACATTAAGCAACAACAATGCTTCAGTATTAGGAACATATCCTGCTGCTCAGCACACTGTAACTTATCACTTAACTCAAGCTGATGCTACTGCTGGTGTGAACCCATTACCTAACTTATATACCAACGTAACACAGTTTACTCAAACTATTTATGCTAGAGTAACAAATGTAGCGGGTTGTTTCGGAACTTCTCAATTTGACTTAATAGTTCAAGATTTGACTCCACAGTTCACTCTTACACCTGAGACTACAATTTGTTCTGGTTCAAGTGGAACTCTATCTGTTACACCTGGTAACTTTAATGTTAATGATGTTACTTACACATGGACATTCAACGGAGGTCCTTTTGGTGGAAATACTAGTTCAATTACTGTATCTCAAGCAGGAACGTATGGTGTAACCGTTAATAATTCAGGTTGTACAGCTTCAGCAACTACCACTGTAATTGTAAATGTTTGTGAAATCAGCATATACGCTTCTGCAGTTTGGATGCAAGATTGTACTACTGAAAATGATGGTAAATTCTTTAATACATCAGGAACTGGTGCAGACTTAATTAATCAAGATGGCAGTACATTTGCTATGAATTACGGGATACACGTTCAAAATTCTAATACCTTGATTATGCGAGGCGCAGAGTTAAAAACTCAAAAAACCGCTTCAAGTAATGTTTGTGACGCTACAATGAATTACCGCGTTTTCCCAACTGGCAATACTCCTGGCGTATTTACCGAATGGCCATTACCATTCTTTAGTGATTGTAATACTGGAACTGGAACTTTTGATGTTGGCGGTGGTCCATGTACAACGGGTCAACAAAAATGGCAATGTGTATCTCAAGCTGGATGTACTCCTCCATTAGATTTAACAACATTACCTCCAGGTAATTATACAATTCAAGTATATTATGACATTAACGGTAGCTTTAACACAAGCACTGGTTGTGCCGACAACTTAACATTAGACAACGGTGGAAATTATTATGTTGCTAACTTTACCATTCAAGCTCCTGCTGCCATAACAAGCACAGATCCTTTGAGCTGTAATGGTAATAATGGAACAATAACAATTAGTAATTTAGTACCGAATCAAGCGTACTCTGTAACGTATACAGATGATACTGCTCCAGTTGGTCCAACAACATTAACTTCAAATGCTAATGGGGAAATTGTAATCAGTGGATTAAATGCTGGTGTTTACGCTAATTTCAACTTTAATGTTAATAGTTGTAATACTCTATTAAGTCCTTCTGTAACTCTAGTTGACCCAGGAGCTCCTGTAGTGACAGTAAACAATCCTGTAATTTGCCAAGGTGGATCTGCAACTGTAACAGCAACTCCAGTAGTTCCAGGAAATTACAATTACGTATGGACCGTTCCTGTTGGATTCCCTGATCCAGGAAACGTAGCTAGTTTTACTACTTCAATTCCTGGTGACTATACAGTAGTCATAACCGGTACAAACGGAGTCAATGCATGTAATTTAGATTTTGAAAGTCCAACTGTGACCGGTCAATTCCCATCATTGATAAATGAAAACACGGTTTCGTGTTGGGGAACAAGTGCGTCAGATGGAATAATGGAATTCTGGCCTTCTCCAAATTATGAAAATGTACCGGCTTACTCAGGAACCCAATTCCTTGAAATGAATGCTAACTTTACTTCAACCATTTCACAAGATTTCACCGTTGAGCCAGGTTCGACACTAAATATCGGATTTGCACATAGAGGACGTCAAGGAAATGACACAGTTGCAGTAGAAGTAGGACCAGTTGGTGGACCTTATACAAATTTAGGTCAATTTACAGATGGAAATACAGCATGGGTGCTACATAATTTGAGTTACTTGGTTCCTAATAATGCAGGTAATAATTATACTCTTCGTTTTGTTTCAATATCTAGTGCTGGTGGAAGTCCATCAGTAGGAAACTATCTTGACGCAGTATCAGTATCTTCTGTAGCATGTAGTTCTGAACCAACAACCGGAACAGTAAGTTTATTACCAAGTGTTACCTTAGCATTAACATCTGGAAGTGCTGAGCAAAATATTTGTATCAATACTCCTATTGAAACTATTGTTTACACTTCAGTTAATGCAACTGATGTTACCGTGACCGGATTGCCAAGTGGTGTTACTGGAACTTATGCTGATGGTGTTCTTACCATTAGCGGATCTCCAACTGAATCTGGAACCTTTAACTACACAGTAACCACTGTTGGTGGTTGTAATGTAGTAACTTTAGGTGGTTCAATCATAGTGAATCCAGATTCAACATTGAACTTAACTTCTGGTAACAATACACAAACGGTTTGTATAAACACTCCTATTTCGGATATTACCTACAGTTCAACTAATGCAACTGACGTTACTGTGACTGACTTGCCAAGTGGTGTAACTGCAACTTATGCGAGTGGTACACTAACTATCAGTGGAACTCCAACTGAATCAGGTGTATTTACATATACAGTAACTACAACTAGTAGTTGTGCAAGTGTAAGTTTAACTGGAACTATCACAGTTAATCCAAATGTCACTCTTACGTTGACATCTGCAAATGAAAACCAAACGGTTTGTATCAATACAGCAATTGCTTCAATAACTTATTTAGCGACTGACGCAACTAATGTTACTGTTTCTGGCTTACCAAATGGAGTAACTGGAACATACAATGCTGGTACATTCACCATCAGTGGCACTCCTACTGAAACGGGAACATTCAACTATACTGTTTCTACAGTGAGTACTTGTGGTAGTGCAACTTTAACTGGAACATTAGTGGTAAATCCAAATGTTACACTGGCTCTTTCTAGTGGAGATGATACACAGACATTGTGTGTTAATACGGCAATTACTAGTATTGTTTATCAATCAGCTAATGGTGCAACTGGAATTACTGTTACAGGTTTACCAACTGGTGTAACCGGATCGTTAGCAGGTGACTTATTAACCATCAGTGGAACACCAACTGTAACAGGTACATTCAACTATACAGTTACAACAACTGGCGGATGTAGTAGTGCTTCATTAACAGGAACAATTGTTGTAAATGCATTGACTACACCAACTTTCAGTTTTGGAACAAGTATCACATTGTGTCCTGGTGCTACTCCACCATCATTACCAACATCATCATCTACAGGTATAACTGGTTCATGGTCACCAAGCACAATAAGCACTTCTGTGAGTGGAACTTACACCTTTACTCCTGATGCTGGTCAATGTGCTACAACAACAACTCTAACGGTTACTCTACAAAGTGCCTTTAGTTTTGCAATAGACGGTGCATGTCAAGGAAATGCTTTCATCTTAGAACCATTTGCTACTGAGAATAGTTTTGATGAAAACACCTCATCGTATAGCTGGGTGTATAATGGTACCATAGTTGGAACTGATTTTGATTTCAATGCAACTGAATACTTATCTGATAATACTTCTGTAACTCTACCAATGGTTGTAACATTAACAATTACAACAGCAGATGGCTGTTCAAATACTGCTATCTACACGGTTACTAGAGTATTCTGTGATATTCAAAATGGTATCTCTCCAAACAATGATGGTAAAAACGAATTCTTCGATTTACGCTTATTGAATGTAAGAAACCTTAACATCTACAACCGTTACGGTACTGTTGTTTACAGCAAAGGTAATTACACTAACGAATGGAAAGGTCAATCAGACAAAGGTGAGGAATTACCTGACGGTACTTACTACTATGTAATTGAGTTTAATGATAATCAAGCTGCTAAAACAGGCTGGATTTACATTAACAGAGAAAACTAATTTTAAAATTAGTATATAAATAAAAAGGAGGTTGAAATTCAACCTCCTTTTTTATTACAGTAATTTAGCCTCTTTTATAATTTCTCTCAGCACTTTATCTTCAACAGAATCTATTTTGAAATAACGAAGTGACTTAACCGTATTTCGATTTTCATCTACTAAAATATCCTGATGTAATTTCAATTGAAAACCTTTTGCAAATCCAACATCTACAAAACTTCTTCTTTTATTGGGAGCTAAATAACAAAATGGCTTTTTTTTATAATAAAAATAAGGAACACCCCATTTCAACAACAATTCTGCTTCGGGTAACTCTTGTTCAACAACTGTAATTACATAAAAAAGTATTTGTTGAAATTCTTCTGATTGTCGAAGTATGTATTCTTCGGTTGGTTTCATGATTTAATTAATTCCATATTTATCAAACAAATACATTAGTGAAGCCATAGCTGCCGCACCTAATTCTAATTCTCTTTTATTAACCGAATCAAAAGTATCGTTGGCGGCATGATGATAATCAAAATAACGTTGTGAATCGGGTTGTAAACCTACTTTAACAATTTTCTCTGATTGAAGCGGACCAATATCAACACCAGTGTGTCCTTTACTCCTTCTAAAAATATGAATCAGATAAGGTTCAAATAATGCTTTCCACGAAAGAATCTTATCATAATTGGCATCATCACAATCTATTGAAAAACCTCTCGGTGTAAATCCGCCAGCATCACTTTCTAGAGCGAAAATATGGTTCTCTCCTTTCCTATTTGACTCTTTCTCGTATTGCAAACCACCACGAACACCATTTTCTTCGTTCATAAACAAAACAACTCTAATGGTATTTTTAGGCTTATAATTAATCTTTCTGAACAACTCTAAAACGGCCATACTTTGCACACAGCCCGCACCGTCGTCTTGAGAACCATCGCCTAAATCCCACGAGTCCAAATGCCCGCCTACAATCATAATCCGATCGGGATGCTCTGAACCTGTAATTTCTCCCACCACATTATACGACACAACATCAGGAAAAACTTGACACGATTGTTTAAAATACAATTTTGAATTAGGATCTTCTTTCAATAATTTACTTAATAATTCGGCACCATTAGTACTAATAGCAGCGGCTGGAATTTTTTGATAATCCGAAATGTCTCCATAATTAGTAGAACCAGTATGTGGAAAATCATCCAAACGCAAATTCATAGAACGCACAATCACGCCGATTGCACCTAGTTTTCCAGCTTCTCTTGCTCCAGACGAACGCTGATCGACACATCCACCATAAGCGTGAAAGGTTTCAATATGCTCCGGATTCATAGGTCGATTAAAAAAAATAATTTTCCCCCGAACTTTTTCTTCTCCCAAAGCTTTCAATTCATCTATCGATTTTACCTCAATTACTTGGGCAGTCAACCCATTCTTTTGAGTTGGAACTGACATACCTAATGCGCAAATCGGAAAACTAAATTTCTTTTTCCCCACTTGCAAATAAGCAATCTCTTTCTCGCCTCTCACCCATTTTGGTACCATAACTTCCTGCAAATACACTTTATCCAAACCCAATGATTCCATTTTTTGCTTAGTATAAACAACTGCTTTTTCGGCACCTTCTGAACCTGATAAGCGCGAACCAATTGTATTGGACAAATCATCCAACCAATAGTAACTCTGACTTTCTGTCAACACCGATTTGTACAATTGTTTTAAAATCTCTTCATCAGATGTCTGAGAAAATAGTGAAAATGAGGATAACAAAGCGATGCATAAAGACTTCTTCATAGAATTGAATTTTCATCAAAAATAATTCAAAAAACATTTGGTTACGCAAAATTAATTTATTTACTTTGCAATTCAAAGTACTTTAATATGGAAGAAAAAGATTATTTGAAAGACATCCAAGACATTCGGTCTATGATGGCACAATCGTCACAATTTATTTCGTTGAGCGGTTTATCTGGGATATTAGCTGGAATTTATGCGTTAATTGGTGCATTTTTAGCTTACTATTTGATTACAAATGATCAATCGTATTACATTACTTATGAAAGTACAACCTTTCAATTATTACTTCTCATTGCTGCAGTTGTGTTGCTTCTATCCATCGTGACAGCTTATCTCTTGACGGTTCGTAAAGCAAAAAAAGTGGGAGAAAAAGTGTGGAATCCTACTTCAAGAAGACTCATTGTCAATTTTAGTATTCCATTAGTAACGGGTGGTATATTTACTTTATTACTACTGAAAAGTGGCTACTTTCTTATCATTGCTCCAATAACCTTAATTTTTTACGGATTAGCTTGCGTGAATGCTAGTAAATATACTTTACGAGATGTACGTTATTTGGGCATAACTCAAATTGTTTTGGGGCTGATTGCAACCGAATTCCCAGGATATGGATTGCATTTTTGGGCAGTTGGTTTCGGAATTTGCCATATAGTGTATGGCAGTGTAATGCATTACAAATACGATAGAAACTAATCCAAATGACACAACATAGAAAAATACTTCTACTATTCTGCCTTGCAATCATTGGTGCTTTCATTTTTTTGAGCACAACCCAATCATCTGTTCTTGATTCAATTACCAAAACGCAAAGCAATTTTAAAAACGGTGACATTATCTTTCAAACCTCACAATCAGAGCAATGTGAAGCGGTTCGAATAGCTACTAATTCAAAGTTTTCTCATTGCGGAATTATTTTCATTGAAAACGGAAAAACCTATGTCTATGAAGCCGTTCAGCCCGTAAAAATGACACTGCTATCTGATTGGATTCAACACGGCGAAGGCAATAAATACGTTGTAAAACGACTTCAAAATGCTGATAAAGTATTGAACAACGACGTGATTCAGAAAATGAAATCCTACGGAGAAACACTGAATAATAAAGACTATGACATTTATTTTGAATGGTCAAATGATAAAATTTACTGTTCAGAATTAGTATGGAAAATATACAAAGAAGGAGCCAATATTGAACTGTGTAATCTTCAAAAACTGAAAGAATTCAACCTTGAACATCCATTGGTAAAAACGATTTTAAACGAACGTTACGGAAATGCTGTTCCGCTTGATGAAGAAGTAGTTGCTCCATCTCAAATTGTAGATTCAGACAAACTAATAACTATTTTTGACAATTATTAATCGTGAAAAACATCATTCAAAATATCAATAAAGCCTTTGATCACAGGATTCGTCTTGGGATTATGTCGATATTGATGGTGAATGAAAGTGCCGATTTTAATATGCTTAAAGAACTTTTGGGAGTAACTGACGGTAATCTGGCCTCGCATGCCAAAGCCTTAGAAACCGAAAATTACATCCAAATTGAAAAACAATTCATCGGAAAAAAACCGAACACGCGCTATATCGCCACCAAAGAAGGAAAAAAAGCCTTCAAAGATCATATTGACGCTCTTGAAAAATTAATATCCAAAAGTTAACGCTATTTTTTTATCTATTAACTTTGAAAAACAAAGTACTTTTAAAATGAAAAAAATTAAATTATCTTATTTACTGGTTAGTATAGCATTGTTTATCACAGAGATCATGATTGCTATTTATGCCAAAGATGACTTCATCCGACCCCTATTAGGTGATTATCTAGCAGTTATTCTGCTCTATTATCTATTGGCTACTTTTTTTGCCGTTTCTAAAACAAAAATCGCACTACTTGCTCTTGCAATAAGCTACGTAATCGAAGGATTGCAATACCTCAACATTTTGAAACTACTACGTTTGGAAGACTACTCCATTCTTAGAATCGTATTGGGAACTTCCTTTTCATGGACCGATATGCTGGCTTATACATTAGGAATAGTAACGGTTCTGTTCATTCACAACTTTAAGAAAATTAAATCATGAAGTACTTTGTTGACGAAAAATCTATTGTAAGACACATCTGGAAAAATACCGATTGTGTGCTATTAATTTTTGCAGGTTCGGCAGCCGAATTTGCACTGAATAAAGCCGTTGATTGGTTGTATTTCACGGGGAAAATTCCATCACAACCCTTAGAGCGTTTATTCTCGACTGTTGAATACGCTCAAAAAATAGTTTTTGCCGAAAATGATCACGCCTTAGCGACTATTGATTCCATTACCAAAATTCATCAAAATGTTGAAAAAAGTCGCGGACAATCCATACCCGATTGGGCGTATCGAGACGTACTTTATATGCTCATTGATTATTCCATTCGTTCTTATGAATTAATGGAACGAAAATTAGAAATCCATGAAAAAGAAGAAATTTTTGATGTTTTCAATCGATTGGGATTACGAATGGGATTGAAAAACCTACCCAATAATTTCAATGACTGGAGCATTGATCGCAAACGTCATTTAGAAAATGATTTGCAGAAAGGAAATT
Organism: Flavobacterium sp.; assembly: GCF_035299245.1. Classification (GTDB taxonomy): domain Bacteria; phylum Bacteroidota; class Bacteroidia; order Flavobacteriales; family Flavobacteriaceae; genus Flavobacterium. The sequence goes on from NZ_DATGWY010000013.1 coordinate 22,313, forward strand.
TTACCGTTCATCTTTTTGAACAATATAAAGTTCATTTGGGAAGTACACGCTATTTTATTTTACTACACATTCAACGACTACTAGTACCAAAATTCGTCTACAATCAACTTTTCAAACGCTCCTTTTTTCCGACCCTTTTCATTCTACAACTTTATAAAAAAGGAAGAGCAATCCAATTAGACCAATTGGTAAAATCATTAATTCTGCCTGAAAAATATAAAGACGAACTATCAAAAATTGGAAAATTCGAAAAAATACCAACTCAATTATCGCACTACTAATGAAAGACTTAATCATCGAAAAAATGTACGAACTGACTAAAAAACCGTACCAGCGTTTCTTCAAAAGAAACAAAGCATGGGAAGTTGGAATTCCCGATCTTATTCAGTATCCACAAGATAGCTTAGGATTTCATTTGGGTTGCTTTTTACTCAAATACAACTTCGAAATGCAACCTAAATTGGAAGACCACGACATCATTCACGTTTTAACCAATACCGGAATTTCAGTTCCAGAAGAAATCGGCATGCAGTATTATCTTATGGGAAATGGTAAAAAAAGTCTGTACTTATTTTTAGTTGTACTCACAGGAACACTCTTTTATCCTACTCGCTTTGATTATTTCCTACAACAGTATCAACGTGGATTGCAAGCGCACATCATTCATAATTTGGAATACCAAAAAATGCTCTCCATTCCGGTTACCACTCTTCGAGAAACCTTTAATATTAGATAATAATGAGAACAATCCTTCAGCTAATTTATCTCAATAAAAGAATAAACTACACCATTCTTGCGCTTTCAGTGTATTGCTTCGGATTATTGATAGTAAGAGCCAAAGTTACGCAATCAGTGTATCTATTCTTTTTAATTTGGAACTTGGCTTTAGCTGTAATTCCCTATCTGATAAGCTCTTTAGCACTATTACATTTTACAAAATTTAAAAACTGGCACATGGGAATCATTGTGCTGATGTGGTTAACATTTCTTCCCAATTCGTTTTACATTATAACCGACCTAGTTCACGTTGTCAAAAGTTCCGGAAATCTTTTCTATTATGATTTAATACTCATAAGTTCTTTTGCAATAGCAGGTTTTTTTCTGGGCTTATCCTCTTTAATTCAAATTGAGCAAGTTGTTGAAAAATTAAATTTCAAGGCTAAAACAATACATTACAGTTTACTTCTCATTTGTTTGTTGAGTGGTTTTGGAATATACGTCGGACGAGTACTACGGTTTAATAGTTGGGACATCATTTCTAATCCAATCGATTTATTTTCAACTCTTTTCAGTGAACTTTTCACAAAAGAAACCATTCTCTTTTCACTTCATTTCGGAGTGTTCATTTATTTGATTCTACTTCTTTATAAAAATACCATTTCAAATGCATTAAAAAATGACACGAGAACAATATAAATCAGCAACGGGAATCTTTTCTACTCAATTGGCAGTAGGTTCATTCATCATTGGCACTCTTTTACTCATCATTCATCTGATTCATCCTACGGGCGAATTATTTGCTGCTGGATTCTTCTATTTAGCATCAGCAACTATCATCAACTTGATTGTTTTACTCAAACTATGGTTTCTGTACTTCACACAAAAAAACCATCGCGAGTATTATACCATCAAAATTCTAATTCTACTCTCTAACATTCCTATTGTTTTTGTGTATTTAAAAATAGTAGGCGAAACCTGGAAATAACGTAATCAATAACTCTAAATAAAAACAATTATGGAACATCAAGAAGAAACAGAAACTAAAGGTTTCCTTCAATCAACAACCGCAAAAATGATCATGGTGGGCTTACTATCGCTCGTACTACTTATTCCGCTCTTTTTTGTGCAAGATTTGATACTCGAACGCAGTCAGCGTCAAAAAGAAATGGTCGTCGAAACTACATCCAAATGGGGAGAAGCGATTTTTATTAATGGTCCAATCATCCGAATTCCGTACAAAGACACTTTGAGTAAAAAAGTGTACTATGCTTATTTTTTCCCAGAAAATTTAACCGGAAACGTAGACGCTAAAATGCAAAAGGCTCTTGAACGCAGCATTTACAAATCGAATGTGTTTTCTACGGCGATGAAATTCAGCGGAAGCTATACCAATCCCGACTTTACTAAGAAAAACATTCCCGATGAGAATGTCTATTGGAACTTGGCCAAAGTCATCATCCAAACCAAAAATTTAAAGAGTTTGAAAGACGAGGTGCAAATGAAGTTGGGCAACCAAAACTTAACATTCGAACCGATTAATTCCAACGATGGCATTGCTGGTTTGGAATCACAAACGTTTGATTATAAAGCTTTCACTGGCTCAACTTCATTTACACTTAACATTAATGCCAACGGAAGCAATGAAATTAAAATCATCCCAATAGGAAAAACCACAAGTGTGGCCATGAACTCCGATTGGAATTCGCCCAGTTTCAACGGATTTGTGGCTCCAACTACACGAAACGTAACCGCAACCGGATTTACAGCCGACTGGAAAGTACTGCATTTCAATCGACCATTTGCGCAACAGTACTTTGAGCATTTTCCTAACTTGAGTTCGTATGCATTAGAAACCGATTTCATCACTCCAGTAGATGAATACCAACAAAACGAACGCGCTTCCAAATACGGCTTTTTAGTCATTGGCTTAACGTTCCTAATTTTCTTCCTCATTCAATCCATTAGCAAAATCAACATTCATATCTTTCAGTACACCATGATCGGAATAGCTTTGGTGATGTTCTACACGCTATTAATTTCGATTACAGAGCACAGTAGCTTCAGTTTGGCGTATTCCATCGCTGGAAGTTCGGTTGTGGCTTTAATCACGCTCTATTCGATTTCTATTTTAAAGAACAGGAAATTCCCTCTCTTCATCGGAATCGCCTTGACGGTTTTGTATACGTTCATCTACGTCATAATCCAACTCGAAGATTATGCCTTGTTAGTAGGAAGCATCGGCTTGTTCTGCATCTTAGCAGCCGTAATGTATTTCTCGCGAAAAATTGAATGGAAATAGTTTTGTTTTTGAAGCGAATAGCTTGGTCTGTGTCAGCAATCCCTATTCCCGCTTTTCGTTGCAATTCCGCTGCGCTACATTTTCCCTGCAATCGGGGCTAAAAAACAAACTTTTCGCCTACTTGTAACCCAAAAAAACTCCGAAAGAAAAATAGATTTCTTTCGGAGTTTTATAATTTAGTACAATTGACTATCGCTTCAGCGTAAAATGTGATCGGAACGATTTTAGTTCATCGTTAGCACTGTTCAATTGATACTCAATAACAAACCAGTAATCGTCTGCAGGCAATTGACGTTCCTGATGATTTCCATCCCAACTCCTATTTTTCTCATCAATGGTATACAGCAGCTTTCCGTATCGATCGTAAATAAATAGTTTGTATGAATACAAATCACTCGTATTAATGCTCCACACATCGTTAAAACCATCACCATTGGGTGTAAAATACTTAGGATATCCTAAAACAATAAAGTCTTTGGATTTTGCTATACAATTGTCTTGATCAACCACCGTTACTGTATGAGAACCAGGAGCAACATTGAAAAATTGGTTTGATTCTTGAAAAGTTCCATTGTCTAATTGATAGAAAAACGGACCAACACCACCATCGATTAATTGAACAATTACAGTAGTATCACTAAACTCATTCTCGAGCGCAACCATAAGTTCCACATCAAGACTTACAGTAGTTACTACAGCTGTATCACTATCAAAACATCCGGTTTGAGTATCCGTTACAACAACTGTGTAATTTCCGGTTTCGTTAGCAGAATAGGATGCTGATGTAGCATTTGAAATTGAATTAGTATTTAAAAACCATTGGTATGCATAATTCGAATTATTCAATTCTGTATTTAATTCATAAGGCCGAACCACTGCTCCGCTTTCATTCAAACAGATTCTTCCATCCACTATATCTACTTCTGGAGCAGAGCGAATTTCCACAGTTGTCAGTGCTTGAACTATATCGCAACCGTTGGTAAAAACCAAGGTATAAAAAACAGTATAACTACCTATATTACTCTGACTTGGATCTATAGTTCCATTAGAACTTATTGATAAACCACCCGGAATGGCAGTAAACAAACCATTTTGGTACGGTCCTGAACCCGTAATTTGAACTGGCTGAATGGGCTGACTGACACAAAAAACGGGACTTGAATAACTAATTGCAACAGTAGCTGCTTCAATTATTCTGATGGTTGTTGTGGCAGGTGTCATGCTACATCCAAAAGTATTGGGATTTAAATAGGTTATGGTATAAAAACCAGGCTGACTCAAACTCGGAAAAATATCTCCCGTTGCACTATCAATGTTTAAACCTGCTGGAGCAGAAAAAATCCCTCCTTCATACAAACCGACTCCATTGAGCAAAACGGGTTGAGCTTCGACATAATCCGTACAAAATAAATCAGAACTGTAGGAGATTAATGCCATTGGAATTTCATAAACAGTAATTGGTTTTGTTATCGAATTAACACAACCCAAGCTGTTTGTTATGGTAAAACTAACGATATAGGTGCCAGGAACTGCATAACTATGCGTTGGATTGAGCAACGTAGATGTGGTTCCGTCTCCAAAATCCCATAAAAAAGTATCAAAATTCAATGCACTGTTATAGCTTGTATTATTGAAAACTGCATTAGTATAACAGGTATTAGACAACGTAAAATCGGCTTCTGGATACTGAAAATTAATTACTGTAGAAATGGTAACCTGACAACCTGTAACAGAGGTCAGCAAACAACTAAAAGCATCGCCATTTTGAGCATTTTGAACGAATATGGATTGGGTTGTTTCGCCTGTACTCCATAAATACTCAAATCCGATTGGAGCAGTAAGTTGCGTTGTGGTAGAATCAACACAATAAGCCGTTGCTATATCCAAATTGGAGCAGTAAGCATCAATATACGCATAACCAAAATGACCTCCTAAACTACAATCGCCTGTAGCAAATTCAACCGTAATTTCCTGTCCGATATAATCGGAAAGGTTTAAACCGACCGTTGTCCAATCTTTGAAGAGAATATCATCTAAACAGCTTTGAAATCCGGGAATATTGATATCAGCTACCACCATATATACTCCACAATTAGTGTCAATCACATCGCCGTTGCTGTCAATAACTGAAACAGTAAAACGAGGTTGCTCCTCTGGCAAATGTCCTGGTTCTTGCATTACGATGGCGTATTTGTATATAAACAAAACATTCGACTCAGTAATGGTCATTACATACCTTAATTTTTCTCCTTTCCCGCCAGTATCGTCATTACCCAAACGAGCTGAAAAAGTACTTCCGGGAGCAACAACAGTTAGTGCACCACAAGTATTAACATCAGTTCCATTTCCTGTCATTATGGTATGAACTCCCGGAGTTATCGGTGACGGATAGGTTTCAAGTGGACAGCAATTACCCATTTCCGCTTGCCATCCATTGAAATTTCCTTGTTCAAAATTCAGGTTAGAGCAGGTGGTGTTTTGACTGAATGAAAAATGAATTGGAATAAATAATACCCAGAAAAATATACTCCAAAAAAGTATTTTTTTGGTTCTCTCTTCTCTTAAACTAGTATTTATATTATGCATATCTATTCCTAAAAACTGCACTAATTTACAAATAACATACAACTTTTCTTATATATAGTTCTTTTTTAACACAAACACATTTTAAAAAAAACTCCGAAAGAAATTAGATTTCCTTCGGAGTTTTTGTAATATTTCTGAACATTAATTAATGCCCGCCACTTACTTTTTTATCAAAGTTAATACCTTGGTTTTTCAAAATTCCACTTACTTTCCATGCATAAAAAGCCAAATAAGCAAAACACAACACACCCACAACATAACTCGCATGAATAGAAGTAACATCGGCTACATAACCTTGTAACCAACTGATGATTCCTCCTCCCATAATCATCATGATTAAGAAACTACTTCCTTGGCTAGTATGTTTTCCTAATCCGCTAATTGCCAAAGTAAAAATACATGGCCATAACGTACTACAGAACAAACCAACACTTGTGAAGGCGTAAACGCTCACCATTCCGGTAGTAGACATTCCGATTAATAGAGCTAAAATTCCCAACACCGAAAAAATAAATAACATTCGCGCCGGATTTCCTTTACTCGCAAAATCAGCAGCAATTAATATTAAAATTATTCGAGCGTATACATAGAATGGAGTCAAATCATGATTCATTAATTTATTCACTAATAAAAACACTCCAAAAGCCAAATAAGGCGCGATGAAACGAAGAATTTTCTGCTTATTCAGATTATCAGTAAATGCTTCAACAGCTCCAGTCCAACGACCAATCATCAAACTTGCCCAATACAATGAAATATAAGGTGCGATGTCTTTGGTTAAAAATCCTAAATCTTTTTCCATGTAGGCTGGTAAATTACTTGCTGTAGAAACCTCAACACCAACATAAACAAAAATACCAATCATCCCTAAAATCAATTGTGGATATTTTAAAGCAGAACTTCTAGAATTGTTCGTATCAAATTCTGATTCAACAACTGCAGCAGGCTTATCTGGCAAGGATGAAAATTTAAGTAAAACTGCTACCAATAAAAAGGCGGCTCCTAAAACTAAATAAGGAACTTTTACACTTTCTATGCTCATGTTCGTATTACTTGATGTGGCGGAACCGAAAATGGCAAAACTTACAATTAATGGTCCAATGGTAGTTCCTAAGTTATTAATTCCACCCGCCATAGTCAATCGTTGCGAACCTGTTGTAATTGGTCCGAGTGCAATAGCTAGCGGATTGGCAACTGTTTGTTGCAATGAAAATCCTAAAGCTACTATGAATAATCCAGACAACATTAACGTAAACGAGCCAGTATTAGCCGCAGGATAGAACAACAATGTTCCTAAAGCCGAAATCACAAGGCCTAATGCTAAGGAATTTTTGTAACCAATTCGGTTGATTAAATCACCTTTGGTTAAATAAGAAATAATCATATAAATTATAGATCCAACCGTGTAGGCCACATAAAAAGCTACAGAAACCAGCTGACTTTGTCCTTGTGTTAAATCGAATGCTTTTTTGAAAACGGGAATTAAAATATCGTTACTTGCCGCTACAAATCCCCAGAAGAAGAACACGGTAACTAACGGAATGAATTGTGCCCAATTGGTTTTAATTTCTTTTGTACTCATAATTAGTTGATTGGTTTTTGGTTAATTGTTAATTCTGAATTATTTAGCCTAAAAAATACTAATGTGGCAAAAATAAAGTCCGAATTTTTTCATAAATATACATTTATATCATTTTGTTGAACTTGAAATGTGCAATTAGTTATCAACGAAATCGATTTCATAAAGCTTTAGTTAAGGTGATTTTACCCAATATACAACGTTTGCGTAAATCAATCATCAACCACTATTCCACTTTGATTACTTCGGTTCTTTTACTAATTCCGTTGGCATTGAACGCTTCAATTTGGAAATAATAGGCGTCAGTGCGGTCCATTCCGGTAAAGAAATAATCATTTTTTCCGTATACCATAATACTTCCGTATAATTTATCAGGTGATTTTCCGAAGTAAATAACATAACCATCGGCTTCGTTATTTTGTTGCCAACGAATCCACGAACTTCTTCGCTCACCAAACTTCTTGGGATCGGCACGTAAAACCATAAAATTCTGAACCATTTCAGGCGCTTTTCCTGCTCCTTTTCCAAAAACTCTGAAACCACTTAAGGCAAATTTACCTGAAGGAATTGTACCGTTTTCAATTTTCAAATAACGCGTTTGAACCGGTTTATCGAGTTCGATATAATCGTGAGGAACATCTGTTTTATTATTGGATTTATCTATAAGAGTGGTCCATTTCTTTCCGTCATTTGACATTAGAATTTTATACTGGTGGAATTTATCGAGCGTTTTTCCCATAAACGCTACATCTTGATCGGCATAATTAATTTGTATCGCATTTACAGTAGCAACTTCACCCAAATCCGTTTGAAACCATTCATTTTTTCCGCCTGATCTGGCACTCCAATAGGTTTTTAGGTCTTCATCGACAGCAAAATTCGGTTGAAAACCACCTAATGTAGATGAAACTTGTACTGGTTTGTTGTAATTGAGCAACATCCATCCTGTAAATAAACCTTTGATGTGATTGGCATTTTTCTGAGGTAAAAACGTAGGATAATCGCCATAAGCGGTGTTGCAATAGAGAACATCATCTTGATCAAAACCGGCCGGCCAGATTCCGATTCTGCGTTCAAAATTGTTTTTTTGTCCTAAAATCACGGTTGAAACGTGCCACCAGTTTCCAAAATTATCCTGATACGTTGCACCATGGCCTGCGCCGCGAGCAAATCCGCCTGGTTTGTATGAAAACGGATTGTGCGATTGGTAAGCGAAACCGTCCAAAGGATCTTTACTCACAAAAACACCATCGGCATACCCTGAAAACTCGGTCGCAGGTGCACCGTATTGTAAATAATATTTGTTGTTGTATTTGGTTACCCAAGCACCTTCCATAAAAGGCTGCAAAAAAGCATTGTCATTGTATTCACCAAAGCGTTCCCAGCCGTGATCTTCTGGATGTAGTGAAATCAAGGGTTTCACATAGCCATCAGACTGTAATGTTTTAGTATTAATTTCAGTTCCTAAGATTGGAAATTCATTACTCGAACCCCAATATAAAAACAATTTATCCTTTTCTTCATCGTATAAAAATCCCGGATCCCATGCGCCTACTTTTAAGTTATCTACGGCTATTTCCCAATCGTCTTTGGTTCCGTCTTTGGTTTTATACAAAGCAAAATTCGGTCCGTGCGTCGAGCCAATTAAATACAATTCGCCTTTCATTACAAAAGCGGCCGGAGCACACAATTCATCGTATACTTTAGAGTCTGATTTTAAAAATTTTCTGTAAACAAAATTCCAATTGAGCATATTATCACTCCACCAATAACCCCATTGATTGGTTGAAAAAAGAAAGTATTTCCCTTTAAAATTTACGATTACTGGATCGGCGGTTGCGCGATGCTTGCCTTGTGTTACAAAGTTGGGTATCGGGCAATAGCCATAGTCCACATTAATTGGATTACAGTATGTTTTTTGTTGTGCAATACCATTCGCTACAACAAATAGGAAAAAAGCTGAAAGTAGTAGATTTTTTAATTTCATAAATAAACTATTACACTTTACTCACTCACAAATTAGGGAGCAATAATTTGTGAGTTTCGTAAAATGATTTTAAACCAAACATGAATTTAATTTTAATTTTTTAAAGTGGTTGGAAACTGATTGCTGTTCCTCCACCTTTAGCCAAATTGAGCTGAATGAAATCTTTACTAGTAACTATTTGGGTTTTGATTTCATAGCTGATTGGGTTTTCTTTCCAATCGGCAGTTTTGCTGTCTTGGTAGATAATGGCTTTGTATTTTTTTCCAGGTGTTAAAAAATCGAGGCTAATTTTGCTTTTACGAGCATTTTCATCGGTAATTGCGCCTAAAAACCAATTCTCCGATTTTTTGTCTTTTCGAGCAACTGTCAAATAATCTCCGGGTTCAGCTTCTAAATATTTTGATTCTTGCCAATCGACTGCAACGTCTTTAATGAATTGAAAAGCATCTGGATATTTCTCGTAATTTTCTGGTAAATCAGCTGCCATTTGCAATGGTGAATACATGGTTACATACAAGGCCAATTGCTTCGCTAACGTAGTATGAACCTGTTCTTTTTTGGTCGGATCGTAAATACTCATTTTGATTTCGAAAATTCCTGGAGTATAATCCATTGGTCCTCCCAGCAAACGAGTAAAAGGTAGAATAGTTTCGTGCATTGGTGGATTACCATTACTCCATGCATTGAATTCATTTCCGCGTGCTGCTTCGGCTGCAATGTAATTAGGATACGTACGACCAAAACCCGTTGGACGAGAACTTTCGTGTGAATTGACCATCATTTTATAATCGGCAAAACGCTGAGCTACAAAATTAAAATGGTTGACCATAGTTTGACCATCATGGAATTCGCCACGTGGAATGATTCGGCCTACATAACCCGATTTAGCTGCAGGATAGCCGTAGTCTTTCATTAGATTTAACGCGCGGTCTAAATGACGCTCATAATTCGCTACCGAACCCGAAGTTTCATGGTGCATGATCATTTTCACCCCTTTTGATTTGGCGTAATCGTTGATTTCTTTCAAATCATAATCGGGATAAGGAGTAACAAAATCGAATACATTTTCTTTCCAATTGCCAAACCAATCTTCCCAACCTACGTTCCAGCCTTCCACCAAAACACCATCAAAACCATGCTTTGCGGCAAAGTCGATGTAACGTTTAGTATTGGCAGTCGTAGCACCGTGTTTACCTGAAGGAATTAAATCTTGAGTCGCTGCATTTTGTGCATTCTGTGAACCCGCGTAATCCCATGTAGATTTCCCAACGTGCATTTCCCACCAAATCCCAACGTATTTCATTGGTTTGATGAACGAAGTATCGTCAATTTTACAAGGTTCGTTTAAGTTTAAAATCATTTTTGAACCCACAATATCGCGAGCATCATCACTAACCATTATGGTTCTCCAAGGCGATACACATGGCGCTTGCAAATAGGCTTTATCACCAATAGCATTGGGAACTAAATGAGACGATAGTTTATAATCAGTTGGAATCAAATCAAGATGCATCACAGGATAATTTACCACTGCTGCTTCAAAAATATTGAGGTACATTCCGTCTTCTGATTTCATCATCAAAGGCGACTGAATTCGGTATTTGTCTTTAATGGTTTTGAGCCCAATTCCGTTATTCATGTCCAAATTATTTGAATTCACTTCAGATAGTTTGGTTTCAGAATAAACGTATTCTTGACTATCATAATCACCCGGAATCCAAAACGTTTTATGATCTCCTGTTAAGTTAAACTCCGTTTTTTCATCTGAAATGATGAAATAATTTAATTTCTCTTGTTTCGGAAATTCGTAACGAAAAGCGACGCCTTCATCGTACACTTTGAAAATAATATTCAGCTTGCGTTTGGTTTCTTTTTGCACCAAATAAAAAGTAATCTGATTGTATTTGTTCTGGATGGTAGATTGTTCACCAAGAACTGGATTCCATGGTTCATTAACTGATTTTGCTTCTTGATTAAGTAGTGTAAACCCTTTATCTAAATCGTCTGTATCCTTTAAATCGATTCCTAAAAAACTAGGATTAAGCACTCTTTTTGTTTTGTAATAAACCGAATAATAAGGCTTTCCACTATCATTAAGTTTAAAATCTAAACTAATGTTTTTGGAAGGTGATTGAACGCTTTGTGCTTGGATAAGCGAGGCTACAAGAAGGAATAAAAGTGTGATGTTTTTTCTCATTATGATAATTTTTGCTAAAGATAAAATTTAAAAATTAGTTTTTTAGAAAAAACCCTTTAGTAAAAACACTAAAGGGTTTCCTTCGAAGTGCATGTAAACAATTTATTTAACTAACTCAAACTCTTCTTTATTTTTGGTGTCGGAATTAGTTCCGACAAAAACTTCAAATTTTCCTGGTTCGGCTACGAAATCCAAATTTTGATTGTAGAATTTCAAATCTTCTTCAGAAAGAGTAAACGTTATGGTTTTTGTTTCCCCTTTTTTAATCTCTATTTTTTGAAATCCTTTTAATTCCTTTACAGGACGAGTAATGGATCCAACCAAGTCTCTGGTATACAATTGAACGATTTCTTTTCCATCATAATTACCCGAATTTTTTACATCTACAGAAACCGTAATGGAACCATTTTTTGTCAATTGATTAGAAGATAATTTTAAATTACTGTACTCAAATTGAGTATAGCTCAATCCATAGCCAAAAGAATACAAAGGTTCGTTGCGCTCGTCTATGTAATTGGATTTGAATTTTTCAAACTTACCTTCAGAATTTCCAAGTGGTCGGCCTGTGTTTTTGTGACTGTAATAAATTGGAATTTGCCCGACGCTTCTTGGCCAAGTAGAGGTTAATTTGCCCGATGGAACTACATCGCCAAAAAGCACGTCAGAAATGGCTAAACCTGCTTCACTTCCGGGAAACCAAACATTTAAAATAGCGGGAACTGATTTGTTTTCTTCTACTAACACCAAAGGTCTTCCAGTGAACAAAACTAACACTACTGGTTTTCCTGTCTTGAGTAATTCGTTGAGTAAATCCTTTTGAGACTGCGGAATTTCAAGATTAGTTCGGCTACTGCATTCACCACTCATTTCGGCACTTTCACCTAAAACGGCAAGAATAACATCGGCGTTTTTAGAAACATCTAGGGCTTCATTTATCATTTCTTTTGAACTTCTATTATCGCGTTGTAGACCTTTGTCAAACATGGTTGCTTTGGCTTCAAATTCGGCATCGTAATCTAAATTACTTCCTTTGGCAAAAACCACTTTTGCTTTTTCTCCAACTACCGTTTTTAATCCTTCTAAAAATGAATTGGAACGATCTTGTTTGGTTGCAACACTCCAAGTTCCACCCATGTTTTCTCTTGAATTGGCGAGCGGACCAACCACAGCAATTGTTCCTGATTTTTTCAAGGGCAATAGTTGATTATCGTTTTTCAAAAGCACCATGGATTCGGCAGCAACCTTACGGGCAAAAGCTTTACTTTCTGGAGTATAAATTTCGGTTTTTGCTCTTTTTTCGTCGCAATTTTTATACGGATTATGAAATAAACCCAAATCGTATTTTGCTTCAAGAATCAGTCGAACCGCATTGTCTATTTGTTGCATCGGTACTTTGCCTTCATCAACTGATTTTTTTAGTGTGTTGAGAAAACCTTCGCTCACCATATCCATTTCTATACCAGCGTTCATCGCTAAAGCAGAAACGGCCTGCATATCGCCCATTCCGTGTTCGGACATTTCCATGATTCCGGTGTAATCGGTGACTACAAAACCTCTGAATCCCCATTGTTTTCTTAGCAAATCAGTCATCAACCATTTATTTCCTGTAGCGGGAACACCATCAATTTCGTTGAACGAAGCCATAACCGAACCAACACCTGCATCGACAGCGGCTTTGTATGGTGGAAAATACTCGTTGTACATTTTGAGTTTACTCATATCAACTGTATTGTAATCTCTACCCGCTTCGGGTGCGCCGTATAATGCAAAATGTTTGACGCATGACATCATTGAAGTCGTTTGCGTTAAATCATTGTTTTGGTAACCGTTTACCATCGCTTTAGAAATTGCACTTCCCAGATATGGATCTTCGCCACCGCCTTCTGCTACTCTTCCCCATCTTGGATCACGAGAAATATCAACCATTGGCGAAAATGTCCAGTTAATACCATCAGCAGTTGCTTCAGTTGCAGCAACTCGAGCTGTTTTTTCTATCATTGGCATATCCCAAGAACTCGATAAGCCTAAAGGAATTGGGAAAGTGGTTTCATAGCCGTGAATGACATCCATACCAAAAATCAAAGGTATCTTAAGACGGCTTTTTTCAACTGCTACTCTTTGAACTTCTTTGATTTTAGCAACCGATTTTATATTGAATAAACCACCTACTTTTCCTTCCTCGATTTTCTTCCCGATGTCGCTGCTTTGAGCTTGCCCGGTAGTGATATCACCTGCACCAGGCAGATTTAATTGTCCTAGTTTTTCTTCTAAAGTCATTTTCGACATTAGTTCATTGATGAACACGTCTTTTGGAGGCAATGCTTTGGTGTTTTTCTTTTGTGCAAAAGAAGAAACTGTAATTAATAAGGCAAATATGAGTATGCTATTTTTCATTCGTACTGTAATTATTTTCTAAAATCCGTGTTGTGTTGATGAGAAACCTAAGTTTTGTAATCCTGTTTTAATTTCGGGTGCTTGCATGAATAAATTCCATAGCAAACCTGTTCTATAATTTTCAATCATAGGAGTAATTGTTCCTTGATCAATGGCTAAGTAACGCTGTGTAACCCAACTGTAATGAGGTGAAAACGCATCGTAAGGTCCGGCCAGACCAATTGTATTTTGTTTTTCTTCGTATAAATATCTCAAAAATTTCATAGACTCTACTGGTGTATAAGGAAAAGAAGACAGTGCTGCTGTAGGTGTAATGACTCCTGTATCATTATTAGGTTGATGTGCTGTATAACCAGTAGTGCCATCAGAATTTCGAGTATAACTTGCTGTTAATCCCCAACATTTTTCAGAATAACCATTCCAATTGAGTGGATTAGTGATGCAGTATTTATTAATGATTTTTGAATGATTTTGATTGAGTGTCCAATAATTGGCATATTGATCGGAAAGTCCTCTTGGATCGAGTCCTAAATACGAATAATGGGACCAAAACAATGGTCCAACAGTCCCAGTAGCACCGTTATGATTGAGCACAACTGGAAATCCATATTGAGAACCACCATGCACAATAGCTCCGTTACGAGCCCATGCTTGATGATAAGCTGCATTTGAAACCGGATGTGTTGGTGAAGCGGCTGCCATTACATAAGTGATTAAACATTCGTTGTATCCTTCCAATTTAAAATTCATTTGCCACTCGTAGTTGGGTGACCAATGCCAATATAAAGCGTTTTCTCCTTTGGTATACCAATCCCATTCAACACCTTTCCAAAGATTATCGGCTTTGAGTGATAGTGCTTGTTCTTGTGAATTACCATTCTTAAAATACTCTCTAACGGTAATTAAACCTTGACATAGAAAGGCAGTTTCAACTAAATCGCCGCCATTATCAACGGTTCCAAACGGAATTACATCTCCTGTATTTCCATTCATCCAATGTGGCCAAGCTCCGTGAAAACGATCTGCATTTTCAAGAAAATTGAGCGCTGTAGTTAATCTAGAAACAGCTTCTGCTCTTGGAACAAAACCTCTTTCTATACCAACAACAATAGTCATTAGCCCAAAACCCGAACCACCTGTAGTTACTATATTAGCATCAAAATTTGGATCATCAATATGATATCGTTCACGAGCCAATTTAGAATTTGGATGCGCTAAGTCCCAAAAGTATTTAAACGAATCCATTTGCACCTTATCCATCAACTCATTATCAGTAAGAGGATTAGATTGCTGCTGTTGAGTGGATGAACTACTATCACAACGTACAAAAAATAACATTGTGAAAAAGGCACTAATTAGTATTTTCATAGCATTAAAAATAAACCTACCAGATAAAAGTTTTATCTGGCAGGTTTACTGTTTTTTTTTATTTATGATTGGTATATAAATCTTGAACTTCAGCCGCAGTTAATGCAATATCATACAATCTGAACTGATCTAAACCACCTTTCCAGGTAGATCTAAGCCAATCATCTGCACCATCATTATTAACTGTTTTTGGTCCAGCTCCAATTCTGAAAGCAGTAGCTGTGTCATTATTCATATTAATATCGCCATGAGTTCCCCAAGATGGTTGTAAAGAATTAGCTACACCGTTTAAATACAAAGTCATTTTACTAGTACCTGCATCATAAACTAACGCACAGTGTCTCCAGGTATTATCTGCAATTCCCGGAATTGCATTACTTCCTTCCCATACAAACCAAGTATCTGCCATGTTTGCATCAACCACTGGAAACTTAATTTGTGTTCCTGTACCATTCGTTTCAAAAAATAACATGCCTTGTGAGCCAGACCAATGGCCATTAGACGAAGGAATACTAAAAATATATTCTGGTCCATTTCCACCGTTGTTATTTTTGGTTTGTCCATCCAATTTAAACCAAAACGCCACTGTAAAGCTCTCAGAAGTGGAAATCCACTCATTTGGTTTGGCATAATTAACATATTTCAAACTTGAACCCTGCATTGCGTTTCCGGTTATACCAGTTGTGATTTCTGTAGTGTTATTTTGAGGAAAATTAGCCCTGATTTGGTCAACAGCATTTCTCAAAGAATTACTCGATGAACCATCAAAAGGCACATAAAATTTAAGTGGTCCTCCAGGAGGATTTTCATCTACTTGATACTCACCCAAAGCTGGCCTGTCCATCTCTTGACAGCCAATAAAAGCAAGAGATGCAAAAATCATCAGACTTACTTTTGTAATTGTTTCTCTAATTTTTTTCATAACTTATGTTGTTTAAATTAAATTTGGAATAGTTAGTGTTTGAATACTAACTATTCCATCATTATTAATAATTTGGATTTTGAATTAATATTCCACCGGACTGATCAATAGCCGTTTGAGGGATAGGATACAATGCATTTTTAGGTTGATAACCTAATCCACCTAGTACTGAACTAGCATCTCCCCAACGAACTAAATCGTAGAAACGTTCGCCTTCCAATGCAAACTCTATTCTTCTTTCATGTTTAATAGCTGTTCTAATTGAAGCTTGATCACTGGTAGTTACGTCAGGTAAGACACTATTATTACCGCCTCTTGCTCTTGCTCTGACCATATTAAGATAGCTCAATGCAAGAGAAGAATTTCCTGTTTCATTAGCTGCTTCGGCTGCTATAAGCAATACGTCTGCGTATCTAATTAATTTAATACCAGACCAATGGTTTTTATTTTCTCCATAGGACGCTCTTTCAGCTGGGTCAGTAAACGCTTTTTTGTTCCAATACATTTGATCTAAAGGAGGACTTCCAGGAAGCGTATTACCGAAACCATCATTTTGACCTGAAGTTAATATTGTAGCATTATATCTAGGATCATTTGGTTCATAAGCACTTAATAAATTTGATGTTGGCACGTTAAATCCCCAACCTAAATCCCAAGTACCACTTCCTCTAACTCCTTGAGATTCCCAGTAATTACTAGAATAATTGATTCCACCAGTTCTTAAAAATTGAATTTCAAAAACAGACTCAGAAGAATTATTTCCATCTTGAGTAAAGATTTTAGAATAAGAAGGAAGTAATGAGTATTGTCCTGAGCTAATAACTTCTTGACTTTTTGCCAAAGCATTAGTCCAATTACCTTGGTAAAGGTATAATTTCGCGAGTAACGTGTTTGCGAAACCTTTTGTTGCTCTACCGGGATAGGATGGCCATGCCATTGGTAAATGTTCTGCTGCATATGTCAAATCACTAATAATTTGTTCATCAACTTGAGCTATTGTTGATTTTGCTTTGATACCATCGCTTGGAACTACTACTCTATTTAAAACTAAAGGAACTTCTCCGTAGTCTCTACGCAAGTCAAAATAGGCAAAAGCTCTTATTGCCATTGCTTCTGCTTTATTTGTCAATGTACCTGCATCAGTTGCTCCAGATTCATCAACTTGGGCAATAACATCGTTACAAGCAAAAATTAACTTGTAGTGACCATTCCAGTTTGCAGTGGGAATTCCTTCAGAGGCTGAATAATTGAAAGCATCCATGACATTCCCCATTGTAGCTTGGTCAGTAGAAGAACTTCCTTTTGCTGCATCATCAGAACGAATACTTTGAAACCAATATCTAACCCAGTTGGTTACACCATCTTCTGTTCGCATTTGTCCATATAAACCAAACACTTGTGATTCAAACCCACCTTGTTCACCAACGGTGGTTATTCCTAATGGTTTTATATCGATAAACTCTTCGTCATTACACGATACTAAACCTAACAAAAGAAAAGTTGTTAATACCGTAATTTTACTAAAAATTTTATTTCTATTCATAATATTATTTTTTTTAAAAGCTAACATTTAATCCAAGTGTTGTAATTGAAGGTACTGGATATCCTCCATTATCTCTTCCGAAAGAAATTGGGCTACCTCCAGCTTCAGGAGTAAAACCTGAATTATTTTTCCATGTTATTAAATTTTGAGAACTTACAAATAGTCTTAGACTTTGAATGTTAATTTTTGATAATAATTTACTGTCAACATTATACCCAATTTGTAAATTTCTTAATCTTAAATAACTTCCATCTTCTATCATGTAAGAAGAATTAAGTTTATTATAACCTGTAGCGTCATTTAATTGTGGCTCCCAGTTTGAGGTTCCTGGACCATTCCATCTATCTAAACGATCAGTTCTATAATTGAATTGTGCAAAAGTAGATCCATTACCCCAATCTCTCCATACTTCATTTCCGTATACACCTTGAAAATCAGCAGAAAGCGACCAGTTTTTATACGTAACATTTGCAGAAAAACCATAGGTAAAATCAGGTGTTGGATTACCAATTACTGTTCTGTCTTCCGGAGTAATAACACCATCACCATTTATATCTCTGTATTTTAAATCACCTGGACCATATGAACCCAAAGTACTTGGTGGTGATGCCAATACATCAGCATATGACTGGTATACACCTTCAACTTCATATCCGTAGAAAGCACCAATTGGAGCACCAGCAGTTAAAATTGAAGGTCCGTCAAAAACTTGGAATCCATCTAAGTAAACAGAATTAACTGTATTATCTAAAGTAGTAAGATTTGCATTAAATGAATAAGTAAAATCGTCTTTAATTTTATCGTTCCATCCAGCAGATAGTTCTAATCCTTTACTTTCGATTTCACCAGCATTGGTATAGAATCTTTCGCTACCTAAATCAACAAAAGTCAGTAAGTCTTTTGTAGTTTTTGTATAATATGCAGCTTCAACTCTCAATCTATTTTTTAGTGTTGCCATCTCAATTCCGACTTCACTAGAACTAACTGTTTCCCATTTCAAATTGGCATCATTACGATAAGCCAAAACGTAGGCTGGAACTAAACTTGATCCAAATACAGCTGAAGAACCTGTAGTAAAACTTGGGTAAGTAGGATAAGGAACAGATGAGTATTGATTTCCTAATTGTCCGAAAGATGTCTTAATTTTTAATAAATCAAATGTTTTTTGATCTTGCATAAAGCCTTCTTTTGTAATTTCCCAAGCGGCACCAAATGACCAAAAGTTTTGAAATTTATTTACTGACGAAGATCCGTCTCTTCTGAATGATGCATTAAGAACGTACTTACCATCATAATTGTACAATGCTCTACCCAAATAAGAAACATTTCTAGTTTCCCATTGGTCTGAATTTGATAATCGTGTTGATGCAACACCAAATGAATTATTCAAATACCACCATCTAGGATCGTTGGGAATTGGGTTATCAGCAGTAGCACTAACTGTTCCGCTTACCGATTCGAAACCTACAGTATAACGAGTATAACCGCCTAAAAGAGTTAAATTGTGTTTATCAAAACTTTTGGTATACGTTAGCAATAAGTCTTGTTGTGTTTTTTGGTAATCATTTTTGTACTGATTCACCGAAGTAAGTTGATTGCCTCCATAAATGGTTGTATCATCTACCTCAGCAGCATATACATCAAAAACTGGTCGGTAACCTCTTCCTTTATTATAGCCCAAATCAGCCAAATAAGCTGCTCTGAATTTTAAGTCTTTCAACAATTTAATTTCAGCAAATACATTACCTACAAAACGAGTTTCTCTGTTTAACTGAGTAAATTTTTTGCCTTCAACATCCAAAAGTGGATTTCCAATTTGAGCTGCACCTAAATCACTTGGAAGTTGGTTGTAAATCCCTAATGAAGAATTGAAAGGAGCAACAATTGGAGTAGCTGAAATAGCCGATCCGAATGAGTGCAACTGTGGTAGTCGTGCATCATAGCCATTCAATCCAACACCAACTTTAATTGAATTAGAAACCTCTAACTCGTCATTGATATTAAAAGTAAATTTTTTGTACTCTTCATAATCAATCAACCCTTCATCCGTAGTAAAACCAGCACTTGCGTAAAATTTATTTTTATCAGACCCATTTGAAACACTGATATTATTAATAGTCATTACCGCATTGTCATTAGATATTTCATCAATCCAATCGGTATCAGCAGTAAATAAATTGTAATAAGGATATGGTGCTGCACCTTGATTTGCTCTTTGCTCATCATACAACATTTTGAACTCAGCGGCATTGGTTAAATCAGGTTTACCAGTAATCTTTTTAATCGCTAAGGAAGAATTATAATTTATTGATGTTTTACCACTTTTGGCTTTTTTAGTAGTAATAATGATAACACCATTTGCGCCTCTAACACCAAAAATAGCAAGAGAAGATGCATCTTTTAGAATTTCCATTGATTCGATGTCATTTGGATTTACGAAATTGATATTATCGTTTAAAATTCCATCAATAACATACAAAGGTTTAGTTTGGTATCTACTAACAGTACCTCTGATTCGGATATCTGGTTCTTCTCCAGGCTTACCTGAATTAACTACCGTTAAACCAGTTACTTTACCTTGCAACGATGCAATTGGGTTCTGATTAGGTCTGTCTACAATTTCTTTTCCAGAAACCTTAACAATTGAACCTGTTAGATCTCTCTTTTTAGCAGTACCATAACCAATCACCACTACATCTGAGAGAATTGTTGATGATTCGACTAATACTACCGTAACAAAAGAACTGTTTGAATTTACAACTTTGGTTTCAAAACCAATCATTGTAAATTGTACGTCATCGTCTTTGTCAACCTTAAGAGAGAAATTTCCATCTAAATCTGAAATTGTAGATGTTTTTGAATTTACTCCACTAATGTTAACTCCCGATAACGGTAAACCATTTTTGTCGACCACTTTTCCTGAGACAACTTGAGCTTGAATCAGAAATGGAAAAAGGACTAACAAAATTAAAATAATTTTTTTCATACTAAATATTTTGTTGTTTAAGTTAATTAGTACGAATGTAGCGATTACATCGTTATAGTAGGATTAATGGTGTACACTACAAAAACACATCAAAAGTAAAAAAAAATATTTTAAATATCTGTTTATCAATATTTTAAAATGTTAATAAAAAATAAAAAACTTATCAATAAAAAAATGAAATGATGTAGTAGTGATGAATAGTCTAAAATGTCATTTTGGCAAAAAAAAGCGCTTTAAATGATAATCTATTTTTTTAAGTAGATCAATTATATATTATTGATAAAATTAGAAAGACTTACGTCTTGGTTCAATCCTATTTTTTTTCGAAGTCGGTAACGATGAAGTTCAACACCTCTATAGGAAATATTCATCAATGGAGCAATTTCTTTTGATGATAAACTCATTTTCAAATAGATACAAAGCTTAATATCTTTGGATGATAATTTGGAATATTGAGTTGTAATTCGCTTGATGAAATCTTCATGGCTTTTGAACAAATTACTTTCAAATGTTTCCCATTCCTTCTTATTAATTGAGTTGAGTTTAATCGCTTTTTTGATATTTCCTTTTAAAGTTGATAAATCATTTTCTTTTTCAAGTAATTTCTGAATGGTCTCTATCATTTCGGTCTGTTTTGCAATAGAAAGCGACTTTCCTGCTACTTCAGATGCTTTGGTTTGCACTTGAATTTCTAAGATGTGTTTTTCGTACTCTTGAATTTTTAGTTTATTCTCAGCATCTAATTCTAATTGATAAATGGCTTTTTGATGTTTTAACTCTTCTTCTTTCAATTTAATTTTTTCGATGTAACGAATCTTATTCCATCGATAGTATAAAAATAAACCACCACCCAAAATCAAAATATACAACAGTACCATCCAAAATGAGAAATACCAAGGTTTTGATACATTAAAACTGTAATCTGCTACTTTTATATAGTTGGTTCCATTTCGATAATAAACAACCACTTCTTTCCAACCATTATCCAAATTATTCAAAACAATTTTACCATTTTCAACGGGTAAGTAATTATCGTCATCATTGTAGGTATAAAATAAATTGGCTTTATTATAACCAAAATAAGGTGTAATTACATTTAATTCAACAGATTGATTGTAATTAATTGAAGTATCATCCGTTATCATTTTCGAATTATAAAATCCTTCAATGGTTATTTTTTGATCATCCAACTGCTTTTCTTTCATCTCAAATACAAAAAAACCGTCATCCAGATTAACGACTAATTGGTTTCCTTGCTTTATAACTTTGGTATCTTCTCCAATACTTTTTCCGTCATAGTATTTTTTGGGAATTAAATTCCATTGAAATTGATTGTCTTTATAATAAATTACATAAAAAAATCCGTCTTTTATAACCAAGAAGCTTTCTTCATCAATAGGATTAATACCTGAAATATCTTTAAAATGCTCATTGAATTGCTTTGACAATTCTAATTTAGAAGTAATTGGATTATAGGTGTACCATGAATTATTAATATAAAAAAACACCTCATTTTTGAAATTAATCAGTTTTACATTGAAATCATTTTTAAAACCATTACTCTTGGTCACATTGACCACTTTTTTGGTTTTCAATTGATCGTCAAACTCAATTCGGTATAAACTTTTGTAATTGTCAACCGCCCATAATTCGTTTTTATTCTTTTGAGCGAGATTGCGAATAGGTTTTGTAAGTTGGCTAACTTTGGTAAAATTCTTGAAATTATCATCAGCATAAATTACCACACCCGAATAATACGCCTGAAAATACGATGAATTGTAATTGTTTTTAAGCACTTTCCATCCACCATTAATTGAATTCAATTTTTGAAATGAACCATTGTATAGAAATGTACCATCATTGTGACCAATAATGTAATTGTCATTGATTTTATCAATTTGCCATACTTGTCCTTGTGACCCTTCAATAAAAGTCAATTCTTTATTTTCGTGTTTAAAAACTCCGTGATTGGTTCCTAAAAGATAACCACTATTAGTTGGAGCAATCGAATAAACAGTTCCTAAAATACCAGTATTATCTACAAAATTTTTATAAGGTGAATTGATTTCAATATGCACAATTCCGTTATCCATTCCCAACCACAAATCGTTTTCTTTATCCAGACCGATGCTCAAAACCGAATTGTTTTTTAACGCATTATTTCGGTTGATGTTGACATGAGAATTATTTTTCATATCAATGATGTATATTCCTTTAAACGCAGTTCCAATGGCTAATCGATCATTACTTAAAAACCGAGCCGTATTGATTAACTCCGATTTCAAACTTCCGTTCAAGGGTGAATTCCAAGGTTGCACAACACCATTTTCCTCAACAAAAACACCATTTTTTCTAGTAAAAAAGTAGGTTTTATTATTGTATTTATCAATCGAATGGATAATGCTATTATTGAGTATAGGCCAGTTATTTTCTTTGGTGAATTTTTTACTATTCAGGTAATAGATTCCGTTATTTACTGTGGCAACATACAATAGATCATCAATTGGAAAACAGTACGATATTTGACTTGGCAAGTTCAGTTTTTCGACATTTTTACCGTTATAAATAAAAATCTGATTGAACGATTGAAAGTAAATGGTTCCCTTGAATTTGAATATTTTCCAGACCTCTTCATTGACCGATTCACCAAAAAATAATTTTTTATTGGACAACGAATAGTACTTCATAGTTCCAGACACTCTTTTCCAATAGCCCAGTTCATTATAGGAACCTGTATAAATCCGATCGCCATCGGCAAAAACAGAACGAATAATTGTTTTATTTGGAAGTGTGTATTTTTCCCAGTTCACTCCATTATACCGTAGAAAAAAATGATTGTTGGCAAAATACATGGCATTGTCATTTCCTTGCGCAACACTCCAAACTTGATTATCTCCGTTGTAGTTGGCTTTGGTAATGTTTTCTACAAACGGAAGTAAATCTTGCGCACTTAATTCAACACTCAAGCAGAAAAACAATAGGAAAGAAAGCAAATATTTGTTCATTTTTAAAGCTAATTTCATCTCAAATATAGGCATTTTTATGAAACAAAAAATCCCGATACAATCGGGAGTTTATTTGATTTGATGAGGCTTATTTTCCTTCGACATACTCTTGCAAATAGGCAAAACGCGGAGTCAATTTACCGTTTTCTGTGATTTTGGCGCGTTGGAGAATACCGTCTTTATCACCATTAAAAAAAGCTGGAATAACATGTTGCATGAACATTTCACCAAAACCTTCGCTGGCATCTTTGGGCAATTCACAAGGCAAATTATCAACCGACATCACCATAATTGAACCTGGATGTGTATAAGGAACTTCTTTATTTTCAAAAGGCAAATACCCAAAAAACGGATCCGCAATGGTAGATGCTTTAATTGTGCAAGCAATTGGACCGTCTACATCGCAAGAAATATCGGCAACGACTTTAATTTTGCAATCGGCAGCCATTAGCATTTCTCGTGTTAGGATGTCGGGCGCACCATTTCCGTGAAAATGTCCCGCCATGTACATATCGGCCACTTTGGTAAATCGTTCAAAATCGGAAGTATATTCGTGTGGATTTTTATAAAAATCTTGATTGTCCAACACTTTTCCATCCAAGCGTCTGTTATAATCTAAAACATCTATTTGAGTGTAAACAGGTTGAGTGTAGACTTTATTCAGAAAATCATCAACAGAAACTTCTTTGATTTTTATTCCGTCTAAAATTTCCTTTGCTCCCATTCCAACTTTTCCGTGACCAGAAAGCACAATTTTGATGTTCGGTAACGTTTGTCGTTTCAATCGCGCAATCAATTCGTCTTTTCCACTCAAAGTTTCTGCTTTAGCTAGATGAAACAAGTCGTATTTGATTCCGAATCCTCTGAAACCATTGTATGCACCCACAATTCCGGCGTATCTTCCAAAACCAATCAAACGTCGGTTTTGAGCATCCACAATCGTTTCGTGATCGAACAATTCGATGTTTTTTTCTAAAATCACTTGAAGTAATTTGCGGTTGTGGACTTGCTTTTTAATAGTATGCGAAAAGAAAAAGTATTTTTTATTCGGAATTAAGGCATCAACTGGAATTTCTTTTACGCCAAAAAGCACATCACAATCGATCATATCGGTGGCTATCTCAATTCCTAATTTACTGTAGTCTTCATCAGGAAAAACTCTGATATCAGAACTTTCAACTTTAACTTGTGCTTCGGGATGTTCGGTTTGTAAGCGAACTAATTCTTCTGGGGTAAAAACAACTCTTCTATCGGGTGGATTTTTTCTTTCTTTGATGATTCCGAACTTCATTTGTAACTATTTTTTTGGTGCGTCAAAAGTAGTAGTAACGAAATCGTTTTCAAAACTTTTTAATCGAAAAAACAATCGCACTACTAATTGATAAATAAGCACTTAGAAAAATGTTTAAAAACTCTTAATAACTCAGCCCTTTTTTTGGGAATAATTTAGCAACTCGTTGGTTATATTTGCTTTTTAAGATTGAAAAAATGCTCCGACTAAAATATACTTTTTGCTTAGTACTTCTCACTTCTCTTTTTTTAAGTTGCGATAAAGACAAACGCGGTTCTTCTGACGATGAAAATGTGGCTAAATTGCCGTATTCGATGCTTCCTCCAATGAAGGAATTACCAAAATTATCGGAGAAATACATCCAACAAAAGCACAACGAAATCGCTAACTTTTTTACCGAAAATTACGGGAACGACTTTGAAAACGTAAGTTTTTTAGTGGCACAAAACGGCCAAATTATTTACGAAAAATACAACGGTTACGCTGATAAAGAAAATAACATCTTGAATTCGGCTGACACGCCATTGCACATTGCGTCTGTGAGTAAAGTACTGACAGCAGCAGCAGTTTTGAAATTGGTCGAAGCTGGAAAAATCGAATTGGATCAAAAATTAACCACTATTTTTAAAGGCTTTCCTTATCCGGAAGTTACCATACGAACGCTTTTAAATCACCGTAGCGGTATTAAAAAATACGGTTATTTTACTGAAGACAATAAAGTTTGGGACAAGTCAAAAACACTGACCAACAAAGACATTTTAAACCTGCTGATTACTCAGAAATTCCCACTCGATCATCCAACCGATACTCATTTTGTCTACAACAACACCAATTATGTTTTGTTGGCTTTGGTTATTGAAAAAATCACCGGAATGCGCTACAGCAAAGCGATGAAACTGATTATTTTTGATCCGTTAGGAATGAAAAACACCTTTGTTTTTGACGAAACAACGCCTTTAAGTAAAGCAACTCCATCGTACAAATGGAATTATGAAAAATATCCTTTTGATTATTTGGATGCTGTGTATGGTGACAAAAATATTTACTCTACACCACGTGATTTATTAAAATTTGACTCGTCTCGAAACGACATTAATTTCTTGAGTAAAGATTTGATTGAGCAAGTATTCAAAGGCTACAGTTATGAATCGAAAGGTGTGAAAAATTACGGTTTGGGAATTCGGATGCGCGAATGGGACAACGGAATCAAATACTTCTACCACAATGGTTGGTGGCACGGAAACACCTCATCGTTCATTAACCTAAGAAAAGAGAATGCCGTAATCATCGCTTTATCCAATAAATTCACCCGTAAAACCTATGAAGTAAAACGTTTGTCGGTTTTGTTTGGAGATTATCCTTTTACATTGAAAGACACAGCGGCAACAGATGAATAATTAACGACTAAAACGGTTCAACTTTTCAAACTTATTTGTATTTTTGACCAATCTTATAAAAAATGCAATTCAAACATCCAGAGTTTTTATATTTCCTTTTCTTATTGGTAATTCCAATTCTGGTGCATCTTTTTCAATTGCGAAAGTTCAAAAAAGAGCTTTTCACTAACGTAAAATTCCTTAAAGAACTCGCCATTCAAACCCGAAAGAGTTCGAAAATAAAAAAGTATTTATTACTTGCTACACGATTGTTATTGCTAACCGCATTAATTTTTGCATTTGCGCAACCTTTTTTCAAAGCCAAAGACACTAAAAATGCCACCAACGAAATGTACATCATTTTAGACAATTCGTTCAGCATGCAAGCCAAAGGCAAAAAAGGCGAATTACTCAAACGCGCGGTTCAAGATTTGTTGGAACACACACCTGAAAACATCAATTTTTCGTTGTTGACCAACTCTGATAACTACTACAACACCAACATCAAATCGATTCAGCAGGATTTGCAAAACATTCAATACAGTGCGACTCCGTTTCAAATTGACAATCTTTTAGCTAAAATCAATGCGCGAAAATCGGCCTTCAACAAAGACATTATTGTGATTACCGATGCGTTAGGATTGAAAGAAAATCAAGTAAAAAGCTTCAAAAAAGAAGATAATGTGTTTTTCTATTTACCCGAAGCAGAGCAAGAAAATAACGTTTCGGTTGATAGTGTATTCATCAATCAGACGTTGGATAATTTTTATGAAATTGGAGTAAAAGTCGATGCTTTTGGCGACAAAAATAGAGACGTTTCTGTAGCTTTATACAACAAGAACAAACTGGTTGCCAAAACCTTGGCCAACTTCGAAACAAATACAACCACGCTGAAATTCATGATTCCGAAAGAGAATTTTCACGGCTATGTTTCGGTTTCAGATAACGGTTTAGACTACGACAATACGTATTATTTCAGTTTATCAAAACCTGAAAAAAGCAATGTTATTAGTATTGGCGATGAAGAGAAAAGTAAATTTTTATCGCGTATTTACACGAGTGACGAGTTCAATTACATCAATTACACTTTAAACACACTTGATTATAATAGTATTGATAAACAAGATGCCATTGTGTTGAATGAATTGAATGATATTCCACAAGCCTTGCAAACTACCTTAAAATCGTTTGTTGAAAAAGGCGGAAATGTGGTTTTCATTCCGTCGCCAGAAAGTAACACTTCAAATGTAAATAGTTTTTTAGCGGCTTTTGGTTCGATTCAATTTCGATCATTGGTCAACGCCGAAAAAATGGTTACTAAAATCAATTTTAGTCATCCGTTGTACAGCAGTGTTTTTGAGAAAAAAGTCGATAATTTCCAATATCCAAATACCAAAACTTCGTTTGACGTTTCGTCGAATGCATCTATTATTTTAGGAAACAACGACCAATCAGCCTTTCTATCGGCTTTTCAAAATGGAGTCGCCTCAGTGTATGTGTTTTCGGCACCCATCAACAAAACCAACAGTAATTTCCAAAATTCACCTTTGATTGTTCCTACGTTTTACAACATGGCGCAAAATGCTCAGAAAAGCGGAATCAAATCGTTTGTAATAGGCAAAAATCAATCGACTGTTGTGGAAACTTTGCTATCAAAAGACGAAATTGTGAGTGTGAAAAACAGTCAGAATAATGCAAAAGGAAACTTTATTCCGGTGCAACAAATTCTGAATAATAAAGTCAAATTGACGTTCAATGATAATCCGAATACCGCCGGAAATTACGGTGTTTTCAATACGACAACTCTCATTGATAATTTGAGTTTTAACTACGATAGAACTGAAAGTAATTTATCGAATCCGAATACTAATGCGGCAGATGAATTTGAAGAAATAAGCGATTTAGAAACCATTTTCGACACCATACAAACCGACCGAACCGACAGTCAAATCTGGAAATGGTTCGTACTGCTCACCTTACTCTTTTTAGTGATTGAAATTCTCATTCAAAAATTGGTCAAATGAACATAATCATCCGACAAGCTACAATTGTTGACCCCAAAAGTCCGTTTCACAATCAAACTGTAGATGTGAAAATTAATAATGGTGTTTTTGAAAAAATAAGTCCAACGTTACCAAAAGAAAACGGTTTTCAAGAAATTGAAATTCCGAATCTACATCTTTCACAAGGTTGGTTTGACAGTAGTGTTTCGCTGGGTGAACCCGGATTTGAAGATCGAGAAACCATTGCCAACGGTTTGAAAGTCGCCGCCAAAAGCGGATTTACAGCTATCGCTTTACAACCCAATTCGTTTCCAGTAATTGACAATCAATCACAAGTGCATTTTGTGCAGCAAAAAGCCAATGGTTCTGCTACAAATTTATATCCGATTGGCGCTTTGACGAAAAACAGTGAAGGATTGGATTTGGCCGAATTATACGATATGAAAAACGCGGGTGCGATTGCCTTTGGTGATTACAACAAAAGTTTGTCCAATGCCAATTTGCTGAAAATTGGATTGCAATACGTGCAGGATTTTGATGGTTTGGTGATTGCTTTTTGTCAGGATGAAAAAATCAAAGGAAATGGCGTAGTCAATGAAGGAATTGTTTCCACTCGATTGGGTTTAAAAGGGATTCCGAATTTGGCAGAAGAAGTCATCGTAGCACGCAATTTATTTTTACTAGAATACACAGGAGGAAAATTACATATTCCAACCATTTCAACAGCAAAATCGGTTGATTTGATAAGAGAAGCCAAAGCCAAAGGTTTACATGTTACGTGTAGCGTTGCCGTTCATCATTTGGTGCTAACGGATGAAAAATTAGATAGTTTTGATTCGAGATACAAGGTAACTCCGCCTTTGCGTACCGAAACCGACAGAAAAGCATTACTGGATGGAATTTTGGACAACACCATTGACTGCATTACTTCAGATCACAACCCAATTGATATTGAACACAAGAAAATGGAGTTTGATACGGCCAAAAATGGCACGATTGGTTTAGAGTCGGCATTTGGAGCTTTACTAACGGTTTTGCCTTTGGAAAAAGTGGTTGAAAAATTAACTACTGGAAAGAACGTTTTCAATGTAGCTTCTTCAGAAATCAAAGAAGGAAACAGAGTAGAAATCAGTTTATTTTCTGTGGATACTGATTGGGAATTTTCAAAAGAAAATATACTTTCTAAATCGAAAAACTCGGCTTTTTTAGGTGTAAAAATGAAAGGAAAAGCCATCGGGATTTACAATAATAACACTTTAGTTGTATCATAATGGAATCGAACATCAAAGAAGGAAAAACAACTGCAATCATCAGTTATATCTTAATTTTTGGACCACTAATTGCCATTTCAATGAACAGTGAAAACAAGAATGCATATGCTTCATTTCACATTCGACAAGGATTAGGAATAACGTTGACTTTTATACTACTCGGACTTACCATAAGTCATTTTGAAAGCATCATGGTTGCTGCTCCAATGTGGGTTTTTATTTCAGTTTTATCCGTATACGGAATTTTTACTGCCGCAAGAGGTGAAACAAAACCGTTGCCACTTTTGGGTAGTTTTTTTCAGAAATGGTTGAAGTTTTTGTAATAGCAAAACCGTTTCTCATTAACCACATAGAACCATAGATTTTCTAACTCTTTTAAGTCATTTCACTTTATAGAGAATTATAGTCATCTCGAAAAATAGATATTTATTTTTAATACAATTCACATGAATACATCATTGCATTATTTAGTTAGAGAGCCGAAAATCGTTTTAGACAAAAATCCGCTGTTGCTTTTGTTACACGGATACGGAAGTAATGAAGAAGATTTGTTTTCGTTTGCTACTGAATTGCCCGATGAATATTATGTTGTTTCAGCTCGCGCTCCACACGATTTAATGTACAACAGTTATGCTTGGTATGCTATTAATTTTGATGCTGATGAGAATAAGTTTTCTGACATTGAACAAGGAAAGGAATCGCGTGATTTAATTGTGCAATTTATCGATGAGTTGATAGAAAAATATCCAATTGATGCGAATAAAATAACTTTAGTTGGATTCAGCCAAGGAAGTATTTTGAGTTATGCTGTAGCCTTATCTTATCCTCAAAAAATTCAGCGAGTAGTAGCCATGAGCGGTTATTTAAATACCGAAATGGCAATTGATAATTTTGAGAAAAACGACTTCAGTAACTTACGAATATTTGCTTCACACGGAACAGTCGATCAAGTAATTCCGGTAGATTGGGCACGAAAAACCGAACCTATTTTAAAACAATTAGGAATTGATATTGTATATAAAGAATATCCTGTTGGACACGGAGTAGCACCGCAAAATTTCTTTGACTTTAGAAATTGGTTGCAACAATAAGTTATCTTTTACTTGAACTCAAAGTCTTAGGCTCTTTAATAAAATCACTTATAAATGATTAATTACTATCAACTTTCAAAAAAAAATTTGTGAAATTTGTGTTGATTTTTATTCTTCTATAGGAAGTTCTTCCGTATCGTTGGTTCCGGTTACGTTAGTACCAATTTCTCCATCACCCGAATATACTAATTTACCTGCTTTTTTGAGTTGGTAACCGTTTAGTGGAATTAATTGCCAATCTCCATAAACCCAAGGTTTGTTTTTACCATCGCGTTCCAAAATAATTGACCCGTCAACATTCGGCAGAAATAATTCGGATTTGTTTCCTGATTCATCAAACAAAAGATAAGCACACAAAGTAGCATCATCTGTTGGTTCAATTGGCATTAATTGAATTCCGCTGAACGCTCTCACGCATTCTTTATTGAGTTTGGACCACGTATAACCTGCTGAAGCCAAACATCCATTTTCATCTTTATCACCGCCAAGAACCAAATCTTTTTTAGGAACTTTTGGAGCTTCTTCTTCATTTTTTTTGAAAAAATCACAGGAAGAAAAGAGAGAAAGCACTACAACTAATAAAGTTATTTTTTTCATATTAATTAAGTTCTGGTGAATAGAGATAAGACGAAATCGTTTCAAATTTAATAGTAGCATCTGGTTGAACAAGATACATCAAAAGCACTTCTCCCCATAAACTTCCATTACTATAATCTGCAATAATCCAACGGTGATTTAGGATTTTTATTTTATTAATAATAAATTTCTGATCTCCAATTTTAGATTGATCAACGTATTTGTTTCCTTCGGGATCAGAGTTGAATTCTAATAAATCTTCTTTGATTTTTGGAGCTAAAGCAATATAATCCAAATTACTTGCTGCTAAATAATTTTGTGCTCTGTTATTGTATTCTAAAGAAAAATAATCTGCTTCACCTACTCTGTTATTGATGGTTTGAATAGAATCATTAAACTTCTTACTCAGCGTTGTGTATTTATTTTGTGTAGAAGCCTCTTTTTTGCTAAAATACATGTAAGTGAAAACATTCATCAATAACGATAAAATAAAAAGATATAATAGAAATTGCCTTTTCATTTGGAGTGAGTATATTAAATGGTTAATTCTAAATTGTCGTACGCAAGATAAACATTATTAGGAAGTTTTTTTTGCACTTCGTCGTGAAATCCTAAAAGGTGACTAATGTGAGTAAAATAAGCTTTCTCAGGACGAATCAAATTTACAAAATCTAATGCTTCCTGCAAATTAAAATGCGAATGATGTGACTCTTCACGCAAAGCGTTAATAACCAACACTTTTAATCCTTTCAGTTTTTGAAGTTCTTCATCTTCAATTGATTTAACATCGGTTAAATAAGCAAATTCACCTATTCGATAACCAAAAACCTGAAGTGTCCCGTGCATTGCATTGATCGGAGTTACAACTTGATTATTTATCGAGAAGGGAACATTATTTACGACTTCTATCGGAATGACTGAGGGCGAACCTGGGTATTTGTTTTCCGTTTCAAAAATATATTCAAATCGTCTTTTTAAATTGCTTAAAACGCGTTCATGTGCGTAAATTGGCATTGGACCTTGTTTAAAATTAAACGGTCGAATATCATCCAAACCTGCTGTATGATCGGAATGTTCATGAGTAAATAAAATGGCATCTATTTGTTGGCACTTTGAAGTGAGCATTTGTTGCCTAAAATCAGGTCCACAATCAATAACTACCGAGAAAGTTTCGCTTTTAATCCACACCGAAACACGCAAACGTTTGTCATTAGGGTTTTCACTCAAACAAACCGAATGATTACTACCAATTACTGGAATTCCCTGCGAAGTACCGGTTCCTAAAAAATAAATTTTCATTTAGCACGATTTTTGATAATCACTTATCATTACGTAAAATAATAGCACAAAAATAGAATTAATTCGCTTTTAAAACTACAGGTATTTTACTAACTTTGCAGAGTATATAAACGACTATGGGAAATTACGGATTAGACATCAAATTAAAAGGAGATAAAGTTATTGAGCAAATTCCTTCCATAAAGGACAAGGCATTGCGCATTAACTTGAATGAAAATATTTATGGAACTTTTGCCGAAATTGGTGCTGGACAAGAAACTGTACGCCATTTTTTCCGCTCAGGTGGATCATCTGGAACCATTGCAAAAGCGATGTCGGCTTACGATAAAGATTTTAGTGACGCCATATATGGAATTGAAGATGATGGTCGTTATGTTACCGAAAGTAGATTGAAAAAAATGTTGACTCATGAAACGAATTTGATTGAGCAACGTTTGAACCGCGATAAACATCCGAATAAAATATTTTTTAGTTATGCCAATACGGTAGCAACTATTGATTTTGCAAAGCAATTTAAAGGTCATGGTTGGGTTGGAATCAAATACCAAGTTGAACCAGACGAAGATTATAACGAAATCATTCTTCACATTCGTTTTAAAGAAACGGATGCACGTTTGCAACAAGAAACCTTAGGTGTTTTGGGAGTAAATTTGATTTATGGTGCCTACTACAAGTACAATGATCCTAAAAAATTACTTCGTTATTTGTACGATCACTTAGACAAAGACCAACTCGAAATTGACACCATTAATTTTTCTGGACCTCGATTTGCTAATGTAGACAATCGTTTGATGAGTTTGCAATTGGTGAAAAATGGCATGACCGATGCAGTAATGTTCAGTCCAGACGGTCACAATATTTTACCTGCAGCGGTTTTGTACAAGAAAAATATTTTGGCTTTACGTGGAAGTTTCCGTCCAGTAACCAAAGTGAATATGGACATGTACCAGAAATCACTTGAAATGTTTGTTGAAGAAAACAAAGTAGACAAGGACAATACTTTTGTAATTTTTGAAATTACCTTATCCAATTTGCGTTCGGAAGGTGAAATTGACGAGCGCGATTTTATGGACAGAGCCGAATTGCTGTGTTCATTAGGTCAAACGGTAATGATTTCGAATTTTCAAGAATACTACAAAGTGGTGGAATACTTCTCAAGTTATACCAAAGCCAGAATGGGATTGGTTATGGGAGTAAATAATTTGGTGGATATTTTTGACGAAAAATACTACCGTCACTTGAGTGGTGGGATTTTGGAAGCCTTTGGAAAACTGTTCTACCGCGATTTAAAAGTGTATTTGTATCCGATGGAAGAAGATGGAGAAATCATTACTTCTCAAAACCTAAAAGTACATCCGCGTATGAAAGAATTGTATAAGTTCTTTGCCTACAACGGAAAAGTAGTTGACGTTCAGATTAACGACAAAGAAAATCTAAAAATCTTCTCTCGTGAAGTTTTAAAAATGATTAACAAAGGAATTCCGGGTTGGGAAAAAATGCTTCCAGAAGGAACGGCAGAGTTAATCAAACAACACCAATTATTTGGTTACGATCCGAATAGAGTGTTGGAAGAAGTGTAAAAAAATGATTCAATAAATATATATCCTCAATTGTGAAAACGGTTGAGGATTTTTTATATTTGATAACAACTATTATGAGTTTAATACATAAAGATTTTTTAACCACGAATTATCGAATGTAATTTTTGTAATTATTTGATTCTATTCGAATGTTCATCATAGATGAACAAATTTTGACATAAAACTTAGGCTAATTTGTGAATTACTTCGTCTGTTCGCTAAGTTCGAGTCGTGGCAAAAATTCATTTAAACTTAAATTAAAACATAGTGAATTATTTATAAGTGTTTTTATATATAATTTGAACTCATATTAACTAAATCTTCAGAAAATGACAGTCAGCAATAAAATTACTTTTCAATTCATAAGTGAACCAACGGATGTGAATTTTGGTGGAAAAGTACACGGTGGAATTGTAATGAAATGGATCGACCAAACGGCGTACACTTGCGCCCGAAGTTGGGCTGAAAACTATTGCGTTACGGTCTATGTAGGCGGAATTCGTTTTTACAAACCCATTAGTATTGGCGAAGTCATTAAGATCAATGCGTATGTGATTTATACTGGAAATACGAGTATTCACATAGCAGTTGATGTGTATTCACGTGATTTTAAAGAACAACAGTTTGAGAAAAAGACACACTGCGTCATTGTGTTTGTTTCGGTGGATGAAGCAGGAAACCCAATTCCGGTGAAGAAATGGAATCCGCAAACCGAAACCGAGAAACAATTGGCAGAATACGCAAAAAAACTAGTCGATTTACGTGAACAAATCAACAACGAAATGAAACCGTTTTTTGATGGGATTATAGACGAATAGAAATTCCGCCACAGATTCACAGATTCTATTTCTCAAATAATAATCTGTGAATCAGCGGCAAAACCTTACTTTAAAATCTGTGCTGAATGTGCTTTGGTTTCTACTTTAGAAATTACTTCTTCGCAGATTGTATAAATTCGAATAATAATCTGTGAATCAGCGGCAAAACCTTACTTTAAAATCTGAGCTGCGTGAGCTTTGGTTTCTACTTTAGCAATTACTTCTTCAATGATGCCGTTTTCGTCGATTACAAAAGTAGTTCTGTGAATGCCGTCGAATTCGCGTCCCATGAATTTTTTTGGACCCCAAACTCCGAATGCCTTAATAACTGACAAGTCTTCATCGGCTATCAACGGAAAGGGCAAATCAAATTTGTCTTTGAACTTGGCTTGTTTCTTGGCTGGATCAGCACTCACTCCTAAAAGTGCAAAATTATTGGCTTGAAAACGTTGGTAATTATCGCGCAAATCACAGGCTTCGGCAGTACAACCTGGCGTATCGGCTTTTGGATAGAAAAAAACTACTAATTTTTTCCCTTTGTAATCGGATAATGTATGTGAATTACCGTCTTGGTCTTTCCCTGAAAATGCTGGCGCTTTGTCGCCTTTTTGTAGTGTGGTCATTTGCTAGATTATTAGATTGTTAGATTGTATGACTGTAAGATTTTATGATTGGTATAGTATTAATTTAATTGATAATTGATAATTGATAATTGATAATTGATAATTGATAATTGATAATTGATAATTGATAATTGATAATTGATAATTGATAATTGATAATTG
>NZ_DATGWY010000014.1:0-372786 GCF_035299245.1 Flavobacterium sp.
AAATCAAGATTGACTGCTAAAGGTTACGGTGAATCGCAATTAGTAAACGATTGTGGTTGTGAACCAACCAATGCTTCGAATTGTACTGAAGAACAACATCAAGCCAACAGAAGATCCGAATTTATTATTACGAAATTGTAAATTTTTTAATATACAATTATTTAAACCCGGCGAGCATCTATTTAGTTAGATGCTCGTTTTTTTATGCAAAAAAACCACCGAAAAAGAGTATCGATGGTTTTTTTAAAAAATCAAACAAAACAAATTATTACTTCTTCATGAAGATATTAGTATAGTATCTTTTCCCATTAGTTGGGTTTATTGTAATCGAAATTCCAAAGTGGGTATAGTCGCCATCTAAATTGTCTTTATGACCTGGACTATTCAACCACGCATTCAATGCTGAGTTAGGCGTAGAAAAATTGTAAGCAATATTTTCTCCTACTCTTACTGCTCCAAGAACTTGCATGATATTGTTGGCTCTTGAATCAAAATAATCATGATTTACTACATTATTTTCAATCATGTACTCATTATGCTCTAACGATTTGTAAGAAATATGATTAATCAATTCTAATCTGTTTTTTCCAACTGATTCTCTGTAATCATTAATTCTATTAGCAAGATCAACTTCTTCTGTGCTATAATCGTAATTCGTAATTAATTCTAAATTCTCAGCTTCGTCTTGTGAATCTTTAGAACATGAAACTAAAGTTAATACCAAAATAAATGGCACAAACAAACGTAGTAAATTTGTTTTCATAGTAGTAGGTTAAGTTTTAAAGATAGATGTGGGGCAAATATCTTAAGGGTTATACTTATTTAACTGTAAAGAACGTATTGTTGATTTGGGTGAGACAATGTTACTACTATATCGTCAAACTGCAAAAAAAAATCGATGAAATACATCGATTAAGAATTAAAACAAGTATATTTCTTACAAATCAAGAAGATAATCTTTCAATTTTCCATGAAAAATCATCTTGAAGAGTGTATCGAATTCGATCGTGTAATCGATTCGGTCTTCCTTGCCAAAATTCAACCTCAACAGGAGCAACAATAAATCCACCCCAATTGGATGGCCTAGGAATTTCTTTCCCTTTATATTGCTGTTCTAATTCAAATAACTTTTGGTCTAAAACAGCTCTTGAGGAAATTACCCTACTTTGGTCGGAAGCAATGGCACCCAATTTACTACCATCGGGACGTGAATTGAAATAATTGTCAGAAACTATTTCTGAGGTTTTTTGGGCTGTTCCTTTGATGATGACTTGACGTTCTACACTGTGCCAAAAAAAAGAAAGACATACATTGGGATTGTTTTGAATGGCAATTCCTTTTTCGGAATCGTAATTGGTGAAGAAAACAAATCCTTCTTCGTTGAATTTTTTTAATAAAACAACTCTCGAT
Organism: Flavobacterium sp.; assembly: GCF_035299245.1. Lineage (GTDB taxonomy): Bacteria > Bacteroidota > Bacteroidia > Flavobacteriales > Flavobacteriaceae > Flavobacterium. Next base: position 1,411 of record NZ_DATGWY010000014.1, read on the forward strand.
TTTGGAAAACCATCCAGTCCAATGGTTGAAATGGTCATGGCGTTGACTTCTTCGATTCCGCCTAAATCTTCCGTTTCATGAAACCAACGGTTGAATAAATTGATGGGATCTTCTGGAATATTGGATTCGAGTAGTTCGCTTTTCTCGTAGGATTTTCGGTAATTACTGAGGTCTTTCATGTTTGGACTGTGAGATTGTTAGATTTTTAGACTGTAAGACTATATGACTGTAAGACTATATGACTGTAAGACTATATGATTTTATGACTAATTGCTGATAGCTGATAGCTGATAGCTGATAGCTGATACCAAGTAACAAAGTTCGGGAAGTTTTAGGAAAGTTTCAAAGAATTGTTATGGTTTTATTTTAGCCCCGATAGAGGCAAGTATCCTGACATTGCGAACGAGGAACATCAATCTTAGATTGCTTCGTACCTCGCAATGGCAGATACAGCCGAAAGCGGGACGAATGTTGTGATGAAACTCTCATGATCTGCTTCTTAAAAAACTATTCCATTTCGAATTCTTTTCCGTCATCGGCCAAAAGAGCGTTTTCAAAAACTGTTTGTGCTTCTTTTTGGAACAGACTTAAATCGCCGTAACGCGTAGAATAATGCCCTAGAATTAGATTTTTTACCTTGGCTTTTTTTGCAATTGTAGCCGCCTGAATGGCAGTTGAATGCATGGTTTTTTCGGCTAGATGGGCTTCGTTTTCTAAAAAAGTACTTTCGTGATAGAGGTAATCGGCGTTCTCAATAATGGGAATGATGGATTCGTCGTATTGTGTGTCGCTACAATAAGCGTACGATTTGGAAGGAATGGGATCAAAAGTAAGTTCTGCATTCGGAATTACTGTTCCGTTTTCTAAGGTGATATCGCCACCGTATTTGATTTTGTTGAAATACAGTTTATCGATTTTGTACTCTTCAACTTTTTCAATGTTGAGTTTCCGTTCGATGTTTTTCTCTTGAAATAAAAAGCCATTGGTATAAATGCGATGGTTGAGCGGAATGGTTTTGACCACTACTCTATCGTCTTCAAAAATCGTTTCGGATTGTTTTGACTCGAGTTCGTGGAAGTACAAATTGTAACCCGTAAACGAACCTGAAGCGCGCAGTTGAAGGAGAATAATTTCTTTGATGCCTTTTGGGCCGTAGACGTGCAAATCACTTTCGCGGTTGAGTAGCATGAACGTCGAAATTAAACCGACCAAACCGTAAAAATGATCTCCGTGAAGGTGTGAAATAAAAATATGATTGATTTTGGAAAACTTGACTTTGCTTTTGCGCAATTGCACTTGAGTTCCTTCGGCACAGTCAATTAGAAATACTCTGTTTTTGATTTCTATGACTTGCGATGTTGGATTGGAAATGGTGCGTGGAGTTGCTGCGTAACAGCCAAGTATGGTGAGTTTCATTTTGAGTTATCGGTTCTCAGTTGTCGGTCTACTGAAAAATTATTCTGTTTTATCGTTTTCAATTTTGCCCAGCTTAACGACTTTGATTACAATGTAGATGATTAGTCCAAGGTTTACTAATAAACGCAACCAATCAAACTCTTGGGTTTTTAAACCCAAAATAACTTTACTAGCAAATAAATACGTCAAGACAAAAAGCACTCCGACGTAAATGTATATTAATGTTCTATTGTTTAATTTCATAATTTAAAATCCTAAATCGCGTTCTATTTCTTCCATTTCGATGATGTCATGCGCTTCTTGTAATGAAGGAACAACAATAATTTTTGTTGGAACAGCATTAAAGTCAATTCCGTCTGCAACTAATACAAATGACTTTTTTCCTTTCTTGTGCGTTTTTGACAATTCAGAAAACAGCTTGATCTCTTTAAGCGTTACATTTTTATCATGAGTAATATCGAGGATTAAATTTTGTGATTTAAAACTGTTGTGCTCATGAGATACTTTTTCAAGAAATGATAGTACGTTTCCTTGAGTGTCTTTGATGGTTGTGGTATGTCCTTTTTGGTCTACTTTCATTTTTTTTGAGTTGCTGAGTGACTGAGTTGATGAGTTACTGAGAAAATCACCACTTAATTCATTACTTAATTTTTGATGCCAACAAATAAATTACTGCCATTCGAATCGCTACACCGTTTTCAACTTGGTCTAATATTACGGATTGTTGCGAATCGGCAACATCGGAAGTGATTTCTACACCACGATTAATTGGACCAGGATGCATAATGACAATTTCTTTGTTGAGTGAATCTAATAAGGCTTTATCCAAACCGTATTGTTGAGCGTATTCACGAGTGGAAGGAAAATAATTCACATCCATACGCTCGTTTTGTACGCGAAGCATATTGGCGGCATCACACCACTCGAGTGCTTTTCGCAAATTGGATTCTACTTTTACGCCCAGACTTTCAATGTGTTTTGGAATGAGTGTTTTGGGTCCGCACACTTTTACCTCAGCACCTTGCATTTGCAGTGCAAAAATATTGGACAAAGCCACACGTGAGTGCAGAATATCACCAACAATTACAACTTTTTTTCCGGCTACTTCACCTAATTTTTCTCTGATGGAGAAACTATCTAAAAGTGCTTGTGTTGGGTGTTCGTGAGCGCCATCACCCGCGTTAATAATACTTGCTTTTACATTTTGAGACAAGAAGTATGCTGCACCAGGATTGGCGTGACGCATTACTACCATATCTACTTTCATGGAAAGAATGTTGTTCACCGTGTCGATTAGTGTTTCTCCTTTTTTTACTGAAGATTGTGCAGCTGAAAAACTAATCACGTCGGCAGAAAGCCTTTTTTGGGCTAATTCAAATGATAATTTAGTTCGAGTACTGTTTTCAAAAAAGATATTAGCAATGGTGATATCTCGCAATGAAGGTACTTTTTTTATGGGACGATTGATGACTTCTTTGAAATGATCGGCCGTTTCAAAAATCAATTGAATGTCTTCTTTAGTGAGGTATTTTATTCCTAATAAATGGTTAACGGATAGTTCGGACATTAGGTTAGGTTATTTTGTTAGCTGTAAGCTGACAGCTGTCAGCAGTTAGTTATTAGTTGATATGTTGTATAAATTTTCTATTTCTAGATTTAATTCGCAATCCTTAATTAGTAATCAAATAAACAGCGTCTTCACCTTCATTTTCTTGCCAACATACTTTTACTTTTTCTCCATCGATAGTATCTACTTGACGTCCGCGATAATCGGGCTGAATCGGTAAGTGGCGACTGAATCTACGATCTATTAAAGCTAAAAGTTCTACTTCAGATGGTCTTCCAAACGATTGAATGGCGGTTAAAGCGGCGTTGATACTTCTTCCTGTGAAAAGCACATCGTCTATGAAAACAACTTTTTTATCCTCAACAATAAAATCAATTTTGGTTTTGTTAGCTTCCAATGATTTTTCGCCTCTTCTGAAATCATCTCTAAAAAAAGTAATGTCTAAAAATCCGAGCTGGATGTTTTTTACTTGATATTCATTTTCTAAAATCGATTTGATTCGGTTGGCTAAATAAATTCCACGTGGTTGTAAACCTATTAGAACAGTATCTGAAAAATCAAGGTGTTTTTCGATTAACTGACAAGCCAAACGATGCAGAATGATAGTAACTTCTTTTGCCGTGAGTAGTATTTTTTGACTCATAATGAAGTGCTGTGTTTGGTGTGTAAAAGTAAGCATTTTTTTTAAACATTCTAAATTATTAAACTTCAGAAAAAAGTTGGCGTCAAAACTATTTTCTTACCGATTTTTCTGTACATTTATATAAAAAACTCGCTATGAAAAAGACGTTTACACTTGTTTTATTACTTTTCCTTACTTCATTATCCTATTCTCAAGAAATATGTGATAATGCATTAGACGATGATGGAGATGGTCTAATTGATTTAAATGACTCTGACTGCAGTTGTTCAGGAGAGTTAGTTAATGTGCCTTCTTTAATTCCGAATCCATCATTTGAAGAAATGAATTACTGTCCTGATTTTTTCTCACAATTAGACGCTGCAACTTCTTGGATTCAGGCAACAGATGCAACAACAGATTATTTTAATACCTGCGGATACGGCTCCGATTTTAATGCTCCTTTTGGTGATGGAGAAGGCATGGTGGGCGCTATTTTCAGCATTGATTGGCAAGAATATCTTGGAACTTGTTTATCCAGTCCGATGGTTGCTGGCACGAACTATCAGCTGCAATTTATGATTTATTCAAGCGAAGTGCTTTTTGACGGAGATTTTAATTATTATCCTCCTATTGGTTATTCTCCCCTAGACATTACTTTGTATGGTTCTTCAGATTGCAATAATCTGCCTATTTCAACTACAGGATGTCCGAGTAATGCAAGCCCTAATTGGGTCGTCTTGGGTAGTGCAAATTATACACCAATTGACGAATGGGGAATCATCACTATCAATTTTACTCCAACTCAGAACATCAACACCATAATCTTGGGAAGCCCATGTACTCTTTCACCTGAATATGAAGACGGTTATGTTAATGGAATATTATCTTTCCCTTATTTTCTTTTTGATAATTTACTTCTAAACCAATCCGAACTTTTTAATGATGTTACTATAAGCACTACTGGAGATTTTTGCTCAAATAATGTGGTTTTAAACAGTACAGTTGTTAATCAAACCAATCCTTTTACTTATCAATGGTATGTGAATGGTGTAGCGATTCTGGGAGCAACATCAAGTACTTACAGTGTGGCTAGTTATACTGCCAACGATGTCTATTCATTGCGCATTGTAGAAGGAGAAAATTGTTACCTTAGTAATTCATTACAACTGAATTCTATTGTTCCGAGTAAACCAACAGTTGTAAGTCCGTTGACGTATTGCCAAAATGATACTGCTACTCCATTATCAGCAAATGGAACCAATTTATTGTGGTATACAACTGCTACGGGAGGAACTGGAAGTGCGTCTACACCAACACCTTCTACATCACAACCTGGAACTTTTTCTTTTTATGTTAGTCAAACGTGTCAATTGGAAAGTCCTAGAGAGGTTATTACTGTAGTAGTAAACCCATTATTAATTCCTGATTTTCCCACTATAAATCAAGTTTGCTTTGGAGAAACTACACCTGTTTTAAACTCTGTTTCGCCTAATGGTATTGCTGGAACGTGGCTGCCCTCAACAATTAGTTCAACTGAGAGTGGAAGTTATGTTTTTACTCCTGCTTCTAATGTTTGTGCTTACAGTCAAACCTTAAATATTAACGTAATACAACCCATCCAATTTTCACTTATTGGTGGATGCAGCAATGAAAATTACTATTTAGAAGCCATTCCGAACAGTTCATTTGATTTGAATAACCTAACTTTTCAGTGGTTTGATTACAATGGAAATCCGATTGGAACCAATCAAACTATAATAAACCTTACTGAAATTGTTAACGCAACTCCAGAATACGAAGATTTCCCTTTAACTTATGGTTTGACTATTAGTGATAATTTTGGCTGTGAAACTACAGCTACTTATGAAATTGAAAAAGTTTATTGTAAAATCCCTAAAGGCATCTCTCCAAATGAGGATAATCAGAATGACTTTTTTGATTTAAGAGGATTACACGTTACTCATTTAGACATATTCAATCGATATGGAATGAAGGTATATGACTTGGATAATTATACTACCGAATGGAAAGGTCAGAGTAAAAAAGGAGAAAAATTACCCGATGGAACTTATTATTATTACATCGAATTTGAAAATGAAAATCCTAAGACAGGTTGGGTATATTTACAAAAAAATGATTAAAAAAAATCCCGTCGTAATTGACGGGATTTTTTTATGAATACATTTTCTTTCTTAATTCTTTAATTTTATCATCTTCCAGATATTCATCAAATGTCATGTAACGATCAATAACACCATTGGGTGTAATTTCCAACACTCGATTGGCAACGGTTTGAGCAAACTCGTGATCATGAGTAGTGAACAAAACCGAACCTTTGAAGTTTTTCAATGAATTGTTAAAAGCCGTAATCGATTCTAAGTCTAAGTGATTGGTAGGTTCGTCCAACATCAACACATTGGCACGAATCATCATCATTCGAGATAACATACAACGCACTTTCTCTCCTCCAGACAAAACGGTACATTTTTTTAGCGCTTCTTCCCCTGAGAAAATCATTTTTCCTAAGAATCCGCGAACGTACACTTCGTCTCTTTCTTCTTCTGTTTTCACAAATTGACGAAGCCAATCCACTAAATTCAAACTTCCATCGGTAAAAAACGAACTATTGTCATTAGGTAAATACGATTGTGTTGTGGTAATTCCCCAATCATACGTTCCGGCATCTGCTTTTTGATTTCCGTTTAAAATTTCATAAAAAGCGGTTGTGGCACGTGAGTCTTTAGAAAAAACAACAACCTTATCGCCTTTGGCCATATTCAAATCGACATTTTTAAACAAGATTTCGCCATCAACAGATGCTGCAAGATTTTGAACGTGCAAAATTTGATCTCCAGCTTCTCGTTCTACATCAAAAATAATGGCTGGATATCTTCTACTGGATGGTTTGATTTCATCTAGATTTAATTTTTCAATCATTTTCTTACGAGAAGTAGCTTGTTTCGATTTGGCTACGTTCGCACTAAAACGACGAATGAATTCTTCCAATTCAGCTTTCTTTTCTTCGGCTTTTTTGTTTTGCTGTGCCTTTTGTCGAGCCGCTAATTGACTTGACTCGTACCAAAACGTATAGTTACCTGAATAATGGTTGATTTTTCCAAAGTCAATATCCGAAATGTGCGTACAAACTGAATCCAAAAAGTGTCTGTCGTGCGAAACCACTATCACCGTATTTTCATAATTAGCCAAGAAATTTTCCAACCAAGAAATAGTTTCAAAATCAAGGTCGTTGGTAGGCTCATCCATTACCAAAACATCTGGATTTCCAAAAAGCGCTTGTGCCAATAACACACGTACTTTCATCTTTCCTTCCATTTCAGACATCAAAGTATAATGCATGTCAGCTGTAATTCCTAAATTGGACAGCATTGCTCCTGCATCAGACTCAGCATTCCATCCGTTCATTTCTTCAAATTGAACTTGTAACTCACCTATTCGATCCGCATTTTTATCATCATAATCAGCATACAAAGCGTCCATTTCCGATTTAACGGCAAACAACACTTTATTTCCCATCATCACCGTTTCAAGAACTGTATGCTCATCAAACATATTGTGATTTTGGTTCAGCACCGACATTCTTTTTCCTGGCTCTAAAATCACTCTACCCGAAGTAGGATCAATATCGCCTGCTAAAATCTTTAAAAAAGTAGATTTTCCAGCGCCATTAGCACCAATTACTCCGTAACAATTGCCTTGCGTAAAGGTAGTGTTTACTTCGTCGAAAAGAATTCGTTTACCAAATTGAACCGATAAATTTGAAACAGTAAGCATGAAATAAGTTGTTTTGAAATTTGGTGCAAAAGTAATGAAAACTGACGTTTGATTCGCACAGAGTTGTTTCTTTTTTAATTAAAATTGAATTAATATGATAAACCTCATAAATAATGACTTACCATTTGCATTATCTTTGATTACTTCAAATTAAATTATGAACCGAAAACTAAAATACTATCAACTCACTTGGTTAAAGCACGACTTACCAGCAGGACTTTCGGTATTCTTGGTTGCTTTGCCACTTTGTTTAGGAATTGCACTAGCTTCTGGAGCGCCACTGTACTCAGGTTTAATGTCGGGTATTATTGGTGGAATCGTGGTTTCATTAATTAGTGGATCACAATTAGGTGTTTCGGGTCCAGCAGCAGGTTTAACCACTTTAGTTTCGGCATCAATTATTTCATTGGGCGACTTTCAAACCTTTTTATTGGCTGTTGTAGTGGCTGGCTTATTCCAAATTGCGTTAGGTTTGCTAAAACTCGGAATGATTTCCAACTACTTCCCATCAGCAGTAATCAAAGGAATGTTGGCTGCCATTGGAATCTTATTAATTTCCAAACAAATTCCGATTGCCTTGGGTTACGATCAACCCGATTTTTGGACCAGCGGATTTGTCAGTTTATTTACTCAATCGAATGTATTAGGCAATGTCACTCGTCTGAATGAACACCTGACGCGCGGCACAATTATCATTTCTGCTATTTCGGTTTTGCTATTGATACTACTCAATCGTCCGTTTGCCAAAAAATTAAAAGCCATTCCAACTCCGCTTTTCATTGTTGTTGTCGGAATCGGAATTCATCTTATTTTATCGAACAGTACTTCCCTTTTTCACCTAAAACCAAACCAATTAGTTGCAATACCCAAAGATATTTTCAATACTATCGTTTTTCCGGATTTGTCAAAATTATTTTCCTCTATTGAAATTTGGAAAGCCGGAATTTTAATTGGAGTCTTAGCTTCATTAGAAACCTTACTTTGCGTAGAAGCTGTTGATAAATTGGACAAGCAAAACCGAATTACACCCATCAATCGGGAGTTATTAGCGCAAGGAATCGGAAATGTGTCGTGCGGAATTCTAGGCGCTATTCCGATAACGGCAGTTGTAGTTCGCGGTGCTGCCAATATTGATGCTGGAGGTAGAACCAAACTTTCAGCATTTACTCACGGTATATTTCTGTTATTGGCTGTTTTGTTTTTACCTTTTTTACTCAATGCGATTCCGTATGCATCTTTATCCGCAATTTTACTAATTACAGGTTACAACCTAACCCAACCAAAATTGTACAAAAGCATGTTCAATTTGGGATGGAAACAGTTTGTTCCGTTCATCATTACCATTATTTTTATTTTAGTAACCGACTTGTTGATTGGAGTTGTAATTGGTTTGCTGATTTCGTTGTACGTTATCATACAAAACAACTTCCAAGTAGATTATAAAGTGTCTCAAACCAAACAACATGAAACCGAGATTTACACCATAAAACTCAACGATAATGTGTCGTTTCTGAATAAAGTAAAATTCAGAACTATTCTAGATAACATACCTAAATACAGTATTTTAACAATTGACGGAACCGATTGTACTTTTATAGATCACGATATTTTAGAGGTAATTAGTGAGTTTGCCAACAAAGCACACATTCGACACATACAATTGAATCTCATTCAAATTAAAACTGTTTCAACCTCTGCAATTCACTGATAAATAGTTTTTTGTTGCCTTTTAGGTTTACATTTTATTTAACTATTGATTAACAATAATATTGAAAAGTACTAAATACATTTGTTTATCAATTTTATTTGAATGAAAAGAGTACCCCATATTTCTACATTGCTTTTTTTAGGTCTACTTCTACCCTTTTTATCCTCGTGTAAGAAAGAGTTTCAAAATGATAATTTTGTAGCTTACTTTGGAGGTGAAGTTACCAATCCTAACAATCGTTATGTTTTGTTTTGCAAGAACAATGAAGTCATTGACACGATTGCGTTAAACAAAGACAATACTTTTTTCAAGAAATTCGACTCACTCGCACCTGGTTTATACACTTTTAAACACGAACCTGAATACCAATACGTTTATTTTGACAAAAACGACAGTATTATGGTTCATGTCAATTCTAAAGACTTCGATGAATCAGTTGTTTTTTGTGGGCGTGGCGATGAAAAAAATAACTTCTTGATGGAAATGTTTTTAAAAAATGAAAAAGACAAAGACTTTCTATTTGAAGCTTTTGATTATGATTTAGATCGATTCAATAAAGTTATTGATTCGCTCCATAAAAAAAACGAACAATTTTACACGAAAAAGAAAGAAAGTGCTAAATGGAGTGACGAATTTGATACATTTGCTAAAGCCTCTTATTTATACCCACATTACACCAAAAAAGAAATCTATCCTATGATTCACAATATGCGAACTGGGAAAGATGTATATGAGAAATTACCAAAATCGTATTATTCCTATCGAGAGAGCATCGATTTTAACAATGTTGCACTAGCCGATTATTCTCCTTTTGTGATGTACTTGAATCACATGCTCAATAATGTTTCAACCATCAAATACCATAATCATTTCTCTGAAGTGGATTTGGCACTAAAAACCAACATCAACAAACTGAACATTGCCGATACACTCATTAAAAACTCAGAAGTAAAAAATAAAATTTTAAATAATATTGCCTTTCAATATTTATTAGAAGATCAAAACGTTGTTAACAACCAAGAATTTCTAAAAATATACCACAAGTATTCAACAGATAGAAGTCAAAAAAACGAAATCAATAAAATTGGAGATGCCATTCAACTATTGATTAAAGGTAAGAAATTACCTTCGGTAGAATTGGTTGATGCCAATGGTAAAAAACACAATTCGGACGATTTAATTACCAAAAACACGGTTATATTCTTTTGGTCTGAAAACGCTAACTCACATATGGTTTTGGCTCATAAAAAAATAGCTGAATTCAAGAAAAAATTCCCCAATTACCATTTTATAGCTGTCAATTTAGACAAAGACGAAGATTGGAAAAAATCGCTTACCAAATATAATTTTAAAGACATAACCGAACTTAGATGTGCTGATTTTGAAGACATCAAAGCCAAATGGGCCATTACTAAAATACACCGAACTATCGTAACGAATAATAATGGTACAATAAAAAATGCCTTCACCAACATTATGGATGTGAAGTTTGAAGAGAATTTGAGGTAGTCAGGCCGCAGAAAACAGATGGCAGAAAGCAGAATTAAAAAGCCGATTTCTAAATGAAATCGGCTTTTTAATTTACACAAACTGCATTCTTAAATCTGCATTCTGTATTCTATTTATTCCCTTTCTCAAAATCAGCAATAAACTGTGCTAATCCAATGTCCGTTAACGGATGTTTTAATAGTCCTAAAATTGCAGATAATGGTCCAGTCATAACATCAGCACCAATTTTGGCACAATTTACAATGTGCATCGTATGACGCACTGAAGCCGCTAAAATTTGAGTTTCATAACCGTAGTTATCATAAATCTCTCTGATTTCCTGAATCAAATTCAAACCATCGGTTGAAACATCATCTAAACGACCAATAAATGGCGATACAAATGTTGCTCCCGCTTTGGCAGCCAAAATCGCTTGACCAGCCGAAAACACTAACGTAACATTCGTTTTAATTCCTTTATCCGAAAAATATTTACACGCTTTAACACCTTCTTTGGTCATGGGTAATTTAACCACAATTTGGTCGTGTAATTCGGCCAATTCTTCGCCTTCTTTAATCATTCCTTCATAATCAACGGCATTTACTTCGGCACTTACTTCACCATCTACAATGTTGCAAATGTCAACGTAATGCTTCAAAATGTTGTTTTTACCCGTGATTCCTTCTTTTGCCATCAACGACGGATTAGTAGTTACTCCATCCAAAACGCCTAACGATTGCGCTTCTTTAATGTCGTTTAAATTGGCAGTGTCAATAAAAAATTTCATAGTATATAATTAAGTTGTGTTTATTTTTTTGAGTGACTGAGTTGCTGAACGACTGAATTCTTTTGGGCGTTCCGCTTCGTACCTCGCGTCGGGCTATCGGCTGCACACGGTGCTTGCCTCTATCCCTAACGCAATCGAGTGCAAAATTACGAAAATCAATTGCAATAGCAATTACAAATATCAAATTCAATAGTTACTATTGACTTTTGACATTGATATTGACATTGATTATTAAAATCGAAACTTAGCCGAAACACTCAAATCGATGCGCCATAAACTTTCGTACTCATCTTCGTTTAACGAAATAGTTTGAGATGCTCCATTACTATTCTCTACTTTTAATTTTCTCAATGTTCCGCCTATAAAAGAAACTTGTGGACCAACCAAAAACTGTTTGGTCAGTCTAAAATGATAGCCTCCACCAGCGACAACTCCTAAATTTCCTCCTTTATAGGTGAATCGTTCGTAATTCAACATCGCTTTATTTTTGTAAAAAACATATCCTAGAGAAAACTCTAAAAAAGCCTCACCCACATCGGCACTTGGCAATTCAGTGTAAATAAAAGACGGTCCAATGTACGAAATAGTGATATCGTCACTAAAGTTGTATGGGTAATTGATTATAGGATCCAAATTAGTGGAACTACTGTAGTCATTTTTAGAATGAAAAACATTGTATTTCAAACCATATCCTCTGTCGTGTACAACATAATATGCCGAAATATCATAACTTAACCCTGACTTTATTTCTTTGTAATAATCTTCGAACTCTGAAGGCAATCCTTCCGGATTTTTAGCCAATCTAAAACTTGGACCGACATTGGCGTTTACAATAAATCGTGTGTCTTTTTTGGATTGTCCAAATACAGAACAACCAATTAAAAATAATAGTGCAATTGTCTTTTTCATAGGTGTATACTTATAATTTATAATGATTCATGAGCATTTTTTCATAGACTTTGTCGGGCAAAATTCGTTTCAAAACAATCGAAAATTTCTGCATAAAAACACCTACTTTGTAATGTATCTTCGGATTCGGATTTTGAATGATTTTGTATATCGCTTCCGCCATTTGATTTGGGTTACTTCCACTGTCAACGTGTTCGTTCATCATTTTTAACGTATTCCCATACGGAATTTCGTAAGCCGAACCTTTTACCAGCGGCGCATGATAGCGTCCGGCTGCAATATTAGTCGCAAAATCACCTGGCGCGACATTGGTAATATGAATTCCAAACGACTTCACTTCCATTCGCAAAGCTTCGGTAATCAACTCGAGTGCGCCTTTTGATGAGGAATAAATTCCGCGGTAAGGCAAACCCATATAAGCAGCAATTGAAGTAATATTGATAATCAAACCCGATTGTTGCGTGCGCATTTGCGGCAAAACAGCTTTCATCACTTCGATTGGTCCAAACAAGTTGGTTTCAAAATTATTCTTGATTTCTTCAGTCGGAATTTCTTCAATCGGTCCGGTGATTCCTACTCCAGCGTTGTTGACCACAACATCTATTCTACCCGATTTGGTAATTACTTCTGCTACTGCTTGCTGAATGCTATTTTTATCTCTAACATCCAAAGCAATTAAAGGAAAAACGGAACCTGAAACGCGCTCCGGATTTCTACTGGTTCCATAAACGGTAAATCCTTTAGTGTGTAAAAACTCGCCTATTGATTTCCCAATTCCTGAAGAACCACCTGTAATTAATACTACTTTACTCATATAGTCTTTGCGAGGAACGAAGCAATCTATTCCTCTTTTATTTTTTAATCTGTTATCTATTTTATCTCCGTTCTCTATTCTATCTCAACAAATCCTGCCCAAACTGAATCATGTAACTGTTGTTGTCGTATATGGCAAATTCACGCATTCCCCAATCAAAATCTTCAATATCGTAGGCAATTTTGACTTTGTCTTTTATTTGATTCCACAATGCATCCACATCATCCGTTTTGATGTAAAACGTTCCTGAAAAATACGGGCGTTCAAATGGTGTATGTTCGTTTGGTTCGGCAATCATCAATTCGCATTGATCTTTGCTAACGGCTGCCCAACCCCATTCTTCACTAAAATTACCACAAGAAAACCCGAGAAAGTCACAATAAAAATCGACAGTTTCTTGTAATTTATTAGTCCAAATCATTGGAACTATTGGCTGAAATTTCATTTTATATTATTTGGGTTAAAGATAAAAAACAGATTTAGATTAACTCTATTCCTAAGCCTGGTTTTTCACTAAAATGCAACTTACCATTGACGATGTAATTTCCTTTGGCTATATCATTAGCAATCAAATTAGCTCCATCCAAGTCGGCGTAATCGCAAAGCGGAGCCAAAACTGCTCCTGCTGAAATACCCACTGTAGATTCGGTCATACAACCAATCATGATTTTAAAATCCAAGTTTCTAGCCTGTTGAATCATTTCGAGCGCTGGAGTCAATCCGCCACATTTTACCAATTTAATATTGATACTTTGATAGTGTTCTTTCAGTTGTGGCAACATCAAAACATCCTGACAATCTTCATCAGCCATCCAATTCGCAAAACCGTTTGCCTTTAAAACGGAATAATTCTCACTTCCTGTTTTCATTGGTTGCTCAAGATAGGTGAATTTTGAAATCGGTTCATTCTGCTGTAACCACAAACAATTTTCTTGGGTAAAACTACCATTTGAATCAAGAGCAATAACATAATCTAATGTAAGTAATTTTAAAATCGCTGCTTCATCAAAATGATTGTATTTTACTTTAAATTTTGCCCATTCAGATTGCTGAATTTTCTTGATTTGATTATCGATATCATCTACACTAATCGTAATGGAAGATTCGGGAAGTTGATTTAGTAAAATCGAATTCAATTCTAAAAAGCTTTTGTTTTCGAGTTTTCCATACAAATCCCAATACGCGCAATCAATTGCCGAACGCAAAAAACTGGGTAAATTCAATTGCACCAAAAACAAATAAAACTCGGTTGGATGCACTAACTCTTGACTTTCAATTCTTGATTGAATGCGATGCAAATCAACAACAAAATCATCTAAATTAACATGATAGTAGTCGATTGCGGTACATTCACCATAACCAGTACAATTGTGACTTTTTAGAGAAACAATAAGTGCATCACGATGGGAATAATTGCCGTAAGCAATGGAGAAGGTTTCCTTTAAAACAAATCGAACTATTTGCCAAGATAATTTCATTAAAGGAAAATTGGAATTAAAAAAAAATTCCGACAAGAATCGGAATAAAAAATGGCAAGCGACCTACATCGCACCGCTACAACCGCATACCTTTGCTATGTTCCCATCCTGGAGGATTCTGCAGGAGCTGGTCGTGTAGGACTTGCCGCGGCAAAGATACAATCTTTTTATATTTTTGCAAGAAATTAACATCATAAATAATACATTTGTCTTTATAAAATACAATCCGTTTTCAATGAAAAAATATAACGCATTAGCATTCATTTTATTAGGTTTAATATTAACCAATTGCCAAGGCACAGAAGATGTATTCAACATCAATGAAAAGAAATTAAAAACCCAGTATTCGTTAGACGAATCCTTATCTATTGAGGTGTTAAATCCGAAATCGGAGAAAATTGATAGTATTGTGTATGCTATCAATGACAAAAGAGTAGGTTCGAAAAAAGAGGGAACTTTGTTTTCCTACGAATTAAAAAATGAAAAATTAGGTTTCGGAGAAGTAAAAACCTCAGTCTATTATGATGGCGCAGTAGAAAAAGATTCAATTCAAATTGAAATTGTGTCTAATGTACAACCCAAATTATTAAGTTACACTATTGTCAATACTTATCCACATGATACTTCTGCTTATACTCAAGGCTTGGAATTTTACAATGGAGTTTTGTATGAAGGAACGGGTCAATACGGCGAATCTACCCTTCGTAAAACCGATTACAAAACCGGAAAAGTAGACCTAAAAGTAGATTTGGAAGCACGTTACTTTGGAGAAGGAATTACTTTTTTGAATGATAAAATTTATCAATTGACTTGGCAAGAGAACACGGCATTTGTGTATGATGCTAAGACATTAAAAAAAGAAAAACAATTTACCTATCCACAAAATCTGGAAGGTTGGGGTTTGACTAATGATGGTAAAAATTTATACATGACTGACAAATCGGAACGCATTCATATACTGGATCCAGACACATTCAAAGAATTGGATTACATCAATGTATATTCTTTGAAAACTAGAATTGAAGCGGTGAATGAATTGGAATGGGTTGACGGAAAAATATACGGAAATGTATACCAAAAAGATGCCATTGCCGTTATTAATCCGAAAACTGGGGCGGTAGAAGGAATACTAAACATGGCCGATTTAGAAACAAAAATCACAAAACTACCTGAGACAGACGTTTTGAACGGAATTGCTTATAATCCTGCTACTAAAACCTTTTTTATAACTGGAAAAAACTGGGATAAGATGTTTGAGATTCGAATTAATCCATAACAATTGATGTCAAAAAAAATTAATGTAACGATTCCAAAACCATGTTCTGAAAATTGGCTCGAAATGACACCATCGGAACAAGGTAGATTTTGTCAATTATGTCAGGAAAATGTATTTGATTTTACACAATCTTCCGATAGAGAAATTGTTGAAAAACTTGAAAAAAATCAGTTTTTATGCGGAAGATTTTCAAGATCACAATTGGATCGTAAATTAATTATTCCAAAAAAAAGAAATTCACTATGGATGGCTACTTCATCAGCCTTTATTAGTTTCATTGGACTCGGAACTCAAGAAGTTTATTCACAAGGGAGAACCAAAATAGAGCAAACTGATAAAAAAAATGCATCTGAGATTGATTTCAACAAAGAGTATGTTCTGAAGGGAATTGTGTTGGATGAAAACAAATCGCCTCTTCCTAATTTAAAAATCTTAGTCAAAGAAAAATTATTTTCTACACTAACTAACGAAGATGGTGAATTTAAAATCAAAATAAAACCCAATGATGTCCTTATCATCAATCATGATGGATTGAAAACTGTTGAAATTTATGCTAATAGAACAGCTTATATGTCTATTATTTTAGAAAAAAATGAAACTGAATTTCGGCCCGACGATATAATGGGAAAATCGGCGATAAATGAGGAAAGAAGAACTTTATTAGGTAAATTTTTCAACTCCATCGCTAATTTATTTAGATAAAAAGTAATTGTCTTCCCAACCTTTTTGTAATAAATCGCCTCTATAAGTAAAAGCTATTTATTATGAAAAATTCAATTATCACTGTACCAAAACCATGCTCCGAAAACTGGTCAGCAATGACTGTAGTAGAACAAGGTCGTTTTTGCCAATCGTGCCAGAAAAAAGTATACGACTTTACGCAATCATCCGATAGAGAAATTGCAAAGGCTTTTCAAATGAATAATTCATTATGTGGCCGATTTGCCAACACCCAATTAAATCGCGAGTTGATAGTTCCAAAAGAAAAAAGTTCGATTTGGTTGGCCACTACTTCGGCTGTGATTAGTTTTTTAGGATTGGGAACAGATGATCTCGTTGCACAAGAAAAAACACCAACGATTCAAACAGAAAAAATCGAAAACACTAAAAATGCAGTAACAAATGAAATTGTTGCGTTGTCTGGAATAGTCGTCGATGAAAACGATACTCCGCTTTCAGGAATAGTGATCAAATTTAATGGCAATGAAACTGTTCACACTCGATACGATGGAACTTTCTCTCTAAAAGTAAACCGAGGAACCACCGTTCTTTTTTCAGATGATTTTGATTATGAGATTTCGACACATATTGTAAAAGCAGAAAACAAAAACCTTAAAATTGTTTGCCCTACCAAAATCCTAGTTCAACAACGAATAATACTCGGTATGGTTACTTATGTAGATACAGAAACTTATACTCAACCTTCTGAAAAGCGTTCGTTTTTTGGTAGAATTTTCTATGCAATTGGTAACTTATTTCGATAAAAAAACACCTATAAAAGGCGTTTTTTATTTTTATTTTTCGCGTCTCAATCAGGAAGCTTATTTTCTCTTAGCATCAACAAACTCCATACTTGCCGCATCGTATTTCCACTTGTTTTCTTGGGTTTTATTTTTTTGTGTGATGGTACCATCAGCATTTAAAATAAACTCAAAGCCTTCTCTTCTGATTCTCTCTTGAGTTTCTGAAGCCGTTTTTAATCGATCTAAAAAGACTTTCTCAACAATATGATTGGTAGTTTGCGTATTAGAGAATACTTGCTTCTTATTCGGAATTTCATACACAACCGAATACACATTGGTCAGGTTTTCGGTTTTTAAATCCGATTTTATAACCACAACTTCGGTCCATGTCAATAAATACAATTTAGTTCCACTCGCTGTAAATGAAGTCAATTTAACATTTGTAGGTGCAAATTTGGCATCAACCGTTTTAATCATCAAGGCGTCTTTCTGCTTTCCATTTTCATTGATGGTCAGTTGAAAGTTTCCTGCTTTTACTTCAGCTACCAAATTATCTGCTTTAGCAAGAACTCCTTTTGCAGTAGTGCTTGCTGTTGCTGGTTTTTTTGCTGTTGATTTTTTTTTCTGAGCAAAAGTAGTTGTACTAATTAGTGTCATCAGTACCAATAAAACTATTCTTTTCATATCATTTTTGGTTTAATAGATGGCTAATATATAAAATAATTATTTCAAATAATGTTAAATAAAAAAACCGCCTTGTTATGGCTACAAGGCGGTTACAACTATTAAAAACTAGTTATTTATTCTTTAGTAGATTGTACTGCTAAATTATAAATAACTAAACCAAAACCGATTTTGTTGATAGCATCAGCAATGTTGTAGGCTACATCTACACTTCCTTTACCTAAAATACTGGTATACCAACCGTCTGTACCCAACATGTAACCCAGTGGATAAATGGCCCAACCTACCAGCACAAACCAACACAATATTTTGTGTGCTGCTAGAACTTGACCTCCAGCTGCTGCGGCTAATTTTGAAGCTTCACCCAACCATATTTCATACACAATTGCAAAGTAGGCAATACCCGAAACTAATCCCCATAACCAAGCATTAATTGGGTCAACGGCTTCGCCAAAATAACCCGTCACTAACATCACAAGTGAATAAATAATCATTTTCCATAACAATGATTTTTTGGCACCAGCAATTTTCAGAATTAAATAAAATTCCAAACACATTAAAGGAACGGTCAAAACCCAATCTACATAACGGAAGAACGTTGGTGATTCGCCAAAGCTTGCCCAATAATCCCTCATGTAAAAATAGTGAACAGCTGCAATAAAAGTAATTAAGCCAGAAACTAAAACGGATACGCGCCACTTCTTATCGAATTGGCTTAAAGATAAAAAGAAAAAAGCTGATGCTGCCATCATAGCCATGCATCCAATAAAAAATGTAAATCCAACATAATCAGTTGGTAACATTTTTGACACTAATGAAATTGAAAGAAAATTTGTCATAGTATAAGAATTTATTTGTTTAACCAAATTTAAAAATGATTAAACAAATAAAATAAAAGTGTTTAACATTTTATAATTATCTTTAAACAAAAATAATATCTAAATTTATGTTAAACACCAATAGCTATAGAATCCTATTTAGCTTCTTTGCCATCTGGATTACATCAAACTTTTCCTTTAAGTATCAACAACTTATCGGATTTGTAGTAATATTCTTATTTGGAATTTTACATGGAGCCAATGATTTAGCTTTATTTCAAAAAATTAATGAGAATAAAGTATACCTATCAATAAAAAAAATGATCATTTACTACATTCTCATTGTGAGCATAGGTGCGTTACTGTTTTTTTATATTCCCATTTTTGCTCTACTCCTTTTTATTCTATTTAGTTCATATCATTTTGGGGAACAACATTGGAACGAACTCGAAATAGTCAATCAAAACCAAATACTAGTACTATTTCAAACGGTATACGGTCTTTTCATTCTATCTCTTTTATTTAGTTTTCACGAAATAGAAGTGAAAAATATAATTCAACAAATATCAAATACATCTATTGCTGAATTAAACTTCAAGATCATAATTTCAATAGTAGGTCTTATCCTGTTGATTTTGGGTATTGTAATGTATAGAATTTCAAAAAAGTTCAAATCAGAGATAGTGCTCAACCTGTTCTATTTATTGGTTTTTGCTATTATTTTTAAAACTGCCGATTTAATATGGGCGTTTGCAATCTATTTTGTGGTGTGGCACAGTATTCCGTCGATGAAAGAACAAATTCACTTCTTATATGGCGATTGTACTGTAACAAATTTCAAACGCTATTTTAAGTCCGCTTTTCTGTATTGGATAGCATCATTAATAGGTATAGGTATTTTGTACATGCTATTTAAAGAATACAAAATATTCAACGCTTTGTTCTTTTCTTTCCTTGCGGCAATTACTTTTCCACATACTTTAATCATCATTAAAATGCAAAACCGAGCATAAAAAAAGGGTCGGATTAAAATCCGACCCATATATTCATTCAAAAAAAAGCTGGACTGAAGTCCAGCTTTTAAATCTATTGTCTTTTTCGAAAGATTCCGATTGGCATCGGAATAAGCGATTCGCACAAAATCTTTGAAAAAGATTTTGGCTCTCTGCTTATTTCACCTCTTCAAAATCTACATCTTGTGTTTGATCTCCACTTGCATCAGCTTGAGGTTGTGCTTCGTGAGCCTGACCTTGATCTGCACCACCTTGTGCATACATTGCTTCAGTTGCGGTTTTCCAAGCAGCGTTTACAGCGTCTAAACCTCTTTGAATAGCGTCTAAATCTTGCGATTGGTGCGCTGCTCTTAATTCGGTTAAAGCACTTTCAATTCCTACTTTATGATCGTCAGATAATTTATCGCCTAATTCTTTCAACTGACTTTCTGTTTGGAAAATCATGCTGTCTGCTTCGTTCAATTTATCTGCTTTTTCTTTAGCTGCTCTGTCTGCTTCAGCATTCATTTCAGCATCTTTTTTCATTCTTTCAATTTCTTCCGGAGTCAATCCTGAAGACGCTTCAATACGAATGTCATGTGATTTACCAGTTCCTTTGTCAGTAGCGGAAACTTTAATGATACCATTGGCATCAATATCAAACGTTACTTCAATTTGAGGAACACCTCTTGGCGCTGGTGGAATTCCATCTAAGTGGAAACGACCAATTGTTTTGTTGTCACCCGCCATCGTTCTTTCACCTTGTAAAACGTGAATTTCAACACTTGGTTGGTTATCCGCAGCTGTTGAGAATACTTGTGATTTTTTGGTTGGAATAGTAGTATTTGACTCAATTAACTTCGTCATTACATTACCCATAGTTTCAATTCCTAATGATAAAGGCGTAACGTCTAACAACAATACATCTTTTACATCACCAGTTAAAACTCCACCTTGAATTGCAGCTCCAATCGCTACAACTTCATCCGGATTCACTCCTTTTGATGGTTTTTTACCGAAGAATTTTTCTACTTGCTCTTGAATCACTGGAATACGAGTTGAACCACCCACTAAAATTACTTCGTCAATGTCAGAAGTAGACAAACCTGCATCTTTCAATGCTTTTGCCACTGGATCCATCGAACGTTTTACTAAAGTCTCAGCCAATTGCTCGAATTTTGCTCTTGTTAGTGTTTTTACTAAGTGTTTTGGACCACTAGCCGTTGCCGTTACATATGGCAAGTTGATTTCAGTTTGTGTTGAAGATGATAATTCAATTTTTGCTTTTTCAGCAGCTTCTTTCAAACGTTGTAATGCCATTGGATCTTTACGCAAATCAACACCTTCTTCGCTGTTGAATTCGTTCGCCATCCAATCAATGATTACTTGGTCAAAATCGTCTCCACCCAAGTGCGTGTCACCATTAGTAGAAAGTACTTCAAAAACACCGTCTCCTAATTCTAACACTGAAATATCAAATGTTCCACCACCTAAATCGTATACTGCAATTTTTTGATCTTTTCCTTGTTTGTCCAAACCATAGGCCAAAGCTGCTGCCGTTGGCTCGTTGATGATACGCATTACTTTTAAGCCTGCAATTTCACCTGCTTCTTTCGTAGCCTGACGTTGTGCATCGTTAAAGTACGCTGGAACTGTAATAACTGCTTCAGTTACTGTTTGACCTAAATAGTCTTCAGCTGTTTTTTTCATTTTTTGAAGTGTCATTGCCGACAATTCTTGTGGTGTGTACAAACGACCATCAATATCTACACGTGGAGTATCATTATCGCCTTTTACCACTTTATAAGCAACTGTCGATGCTTCTTTAGCACTTTCAGAATATTTATTACCCATAAAACGTTTGATTGACGCTATTGTTTTAGTAGGATTTGTTACAGCTTGTCTTTTTGCTGGATCACCCACTTTGATTTCGCCACCGTCTACAAATGCAATTACAGATGGTGTAGTTCTTTTTCCTTCTGCATTAGCAATTACAACTGGTTCTCCACCTTCCATAACTGACACGCAAGAATTGGTTGTACCTAAATCGATACCAATAATTTTTCCCATTTTTTTATTATTTTATTGTGCGTTTTTTATTTCTATTCAAAACTTGATTCACAAAAAGCAATCATTATGCCAATAGAGAATTATGGTGATTTTGGCAGTTTTTGAAGTAAATCATATGACAAGATGACATTTGAAGTAGGAAGTAAGAGGTACGATTTACGAAGTAAGAGGTACGATTTACGAAGTAAGAAGTTTTTTTTTTTTGAAGCTATTTCCAGCTATCCGTTCCAATCTGTCATTGCGTGGAACGAAGACACACGAGCAAAGCGAACTGAGCGTTAGCTAATCTCAGAATAATTATCGTTCGCAATGTCAGGATTTCCACTTCTATCTGGGCTAGTGCAATGGTTTTCAGTAGAAATTATGCTTGAATCGATTGCCTTCTAAAAAGTACCTTCTCATTAAAAATAACAATCGAAATCAGTATCAACACATACGAACTTATTTGAACTGCATTCATTTCTTCTTTAAAATAAAAAATAGCCAGAAAAAAGTGAATCAGCGGATTGGTGTACATCAAAATACCTACTTCCGATGAGTTCATTCCTTTCAATGCATACAAATTCAAAAACAACGGAATAATGGTAAAAACCACTACAACCACCATTAATAAAATATAAAATAGTGATGCTGTTGGAATCGGGCCGCTGTACTCAGGAAAAAAAGGAATACTCACCAACGAAGCAATCAACATTTGTACCGTTAAGATGTTGAACCGATCAAATAAACTGTTCTTACGCTGACTGATCAAATAAAAAGCAAACGAAAAAGCGATGGTCAAACTGTAGATCAATTCGGTTACATGACCCATAGACAATAAGGCACAACTAATCACACACAACACCACCGAAAACCATTGCCAATTGGAAAGTTGTTCCTTTAAAATAATAAAAGCCAGTATAGTAGTGATTATCGGGCAAATCATGTACGCAAACGACGCCGATTGCAAACTCACGTGATTAATGGCATAAATGAATAAAAACCAGTTGATGATGAGTAAAAATCCGCCTACAACTGTTAAAAACAACGCTTTTACTCGTTCTTTCTGTGTCAATTGTTGCAAAGCCAGCCAATCGCGAAGCACGACTTTTCTCCTCAAAAAAGCAGAAATCAACAGCAACAAAACAGTAGCAAAAAAAACTCGATAAAATAAAATATCCAACGACGGATAATCGTGCAATGGTTTTAATGCCAAACTAAAAAAGCCCCAAATAATAAAGGACGAAAGCGCTGCGAGAAAATATTTGTTGATTTGCACACGAATAATTTGGTGCAAAAATAGAGAATTGGGATTTAGTTATCGAATTTATAACAATTAATTAGGAATTGAGCGCAGCTGCTTTTTAGAGAAATAAACCATTATAATTTGAACGAACAAGAAAACATAAAACCCCCATTTTATCTGTCGGTACGTTTCAAACAAACTATCGAAAAATACAATGCAAATAGTTGCTATAAATAGCAATCCAATATTAAAAGTTGATAATTGGTACAACCGTTTATAGTTTTTTAAAATAGAACTAATAAGTTGCAATAAAGTAATAATAATGATTAATAAAAATGCTATTGATCTTACAAGATAGGAAATACAATCGTGCTTGTTCTTCTTAAAATCTTCTGCAATCTCACTTTTAAAATCGGCGTAAGTCATATCGGAATAGACAGTTAAAAACTCGGCTAGTTCGTATGCATTCTGAGTTTCTTCATCATCAATAAATTCATAAGCTCGAGTAAAAAAAGGTTCTTTTTCTAAATTTAAAGCTACTTCTTCTTTGGTTGCTGTCTTTTGAACTGGAATTGAATCTTTAGCATCAATAGCAGAAACTTCAGCTTTTTCAGCCTTTTTATACTTCATTCCTTTTCCATTGCATTGGTCGTAAAACGGTGCTATTAACAGTAAAAATCCAAGTAGCGACAAAACACGAAGTAAACTTATTGATTTCATAAATAAGAGGTTGAATTTGTTTTTAAAAATGATGCCAAATTCATGCCAAAAAAATGACAGTCAGGTTTTTATTTTTACACTATCAACAAAAAAAACACATTTGAATTATCAAATAACTATTTTTTAATTCTATGAGTGAAAATTCAACAATTCTTTCGCTTATATTTGTAATTAAAACTAAACTTTAGGTATGGAAGAATGCATTTCGGTTTTTGATATGTTGAAAATTGGTGTCGGACCATCGAGCTCGCACACACTCGGACCATGGCGCGCAGCCGAACGATTTTTATCCGAATTGAATCAAGAGCAGTTATTGGAAAAAGTCACTCGCGTAAAAGTTGATTTGTACGGTTCATTATCATTAACAGGAAAAGGTCACGCCACCGATTTGGCAGTAATGCTCGGATTAAGCGGTCAAGATCCCGAATACATTCCGGTGGAAAGCATTGATAAAATCATTACTTCCATCAATTCCAACCAACAACTCATTTTAGGAAATCAGTTAACTATCGTCTTTAATCCCGAAACTGACATCGTTTTCAATAAAAACTTCTTGCCTTTTCATGCAAATGGTTTGACATTTACAGCATACACTTCCGACAAGGAATTTTCCTCTACCTTCTACTCTATTGGCGGCGGATTTGTAGTCAAAGAAGAACGCGTCAATGCCAAGAAAAAGCAGCAAATCAAATGTGCGTTTCCCTATCCGATTCAAAATGCGGAAGAACTTTTGGCGTACTGCAACGATATGAATAAATCCATTTCTGAAGTGGTGTATGAAAACGAAAAATCAATGCGTTCGGAAGAAGAAATTCACTCGGAATTACTACGCATTTGGAACACCATGCTCGAATGCATGTACATTGGTTGTCATAGCGAAGGCATTCTTCCTGGTGGATTAAATGTACGTCGTCGTGCTTTTGATATGCATCAAGGTTTAATAGGTTTGTCAAATTATAATTCACCTCAAGAATGGCTTGAAACGATTCGTAAAACCGAAGTAAAATTCCGCCAAATCCTCAAATGGGTTTCGTGTTTTGCTTTGGCTGTCAATGAAGTCAATGCTGCTTTAGGTCGTGTAGTGACTGCTCCAACCAACGGAAGTGCTGGTGTAATTCCGGCCGTTTTGATGTATTATTTAGTGATTGAAAACCACGATGCAGGCGAAAAAGAAATCAAACAATTTTTGATGGTAGCGGGCGAAATTGGTAGTATTTTCAAAAAAGGCTCCACCATTTCCGCTGCTATGGGCGGATGTCAAGCTGAAATTGGCGTTTCTTCGGCTATGGCTGCCGCTGCGTTGTGTGAAGTCATGGGCGGAACTCCAGAACAAGTACAAATGGCCGCCGAAATTGCCATGGAACATCATTTGGGATTAACATGTGATCCGATTGGTGGTTTGGTCCAGATTCCGTGTATCGAACGCAATACTATGGGCGCAATCAAAGCGATTAATGCAGCCGAATTGGCCATGGAAACCGATGCTAAAAACGCTAAAGTACCGTTGGATAAAGTCATCAATACCATGTGGCAAACGGCCAAAGACATGAACTCCAAATACAAAGAAACTTCCGAAGGTGGATTGGCAGTTGCGGTAAATGTAGCCGACTGTTAGAAAGTCTTTTACAAAAAGAAACGGAAACAACTTTGGTAAGTCGTCTCCGTTTCAAACTCAGTTTCCTCAAAAAGGCAAGAGTAAAAGAATCATTCAGATAAACTATCTGATGTATAATTCAATATTACCACTAGCATTTTTTAATTTAAGTTCACTAAGTGTTAAATTAGCAATATCTTGAACTGTTGTAACTCCATCAACCACACGTGTTAAATTGTTATCCGATCTAGAATAAATTCCGTTATCTGTAAACAATGCACAAGCATCTATGGTCGAATCATAGTCACCTTCAACAAGAGTGTTGTCAGCTTTTAACTCAATAAAGTCTCTTTCACAGCCTGCTTGATTTTGCGGTGCGTCAACTAAAGTTTCTACACCATTAACTGTTGTTCCTACTTTACTAAATCTCCATTTCCCAGCTAATGGTGCAACTGTTTCTCCTCCATTATCGTCATCACTACAAGAGCTTCCTAAAAATCCCATTCCCAATACTAAGGCAACCATCATACTTCTTTTTACTAAGCTTACTGTTTTCATGTTTTCAATTTTAAATTGTTATAGTACAAAGTTAACTGCCAAGTACTCGTACTATGTTACATGATTATACCGTAAACTTTCATAATTAATTGAATTGTCGTTTAAACGTTCAATTTAAAATAAAAAGTACTTCCTAAACCCAATTCGCTTTCAACACCAATGGTTCCGTTTTGGGCTTCAATGAATTCTTTGGATATCGCTAAGCCTAAGCCTGTTCCCGATTTATGGCTGCCGGGAATTTGGAAATACTTATCAAAAACCTTCGATTTGTAACGACTGTCAATTCCTTTTCCTTTATCAACAACCTGAAACACAATTTGATTGGTTTCGGTTTTTAGCCGAATTACTATTGTACTGTCCTCAGAAGAATATCGAATGGCATTGGTTAGAAAATTAATCAAAACCCAAGACGTTTTTTCACTGTCTGCTTTTACATCTGGAAGATTATCCTCAGCATCAATCACCAATTCAATTTGCTTTTGATCAGCTTGAATTTTGACGGCTTCAGTGGCGTATTTTACAATATCATACGGATTACTTTTTTCTATATTCAATTGAATATTCCCCGTTTCCAACTGCGATAATTCTAACAATTCACCTGTAATTTTTAACAAACGCTGGCTGTCATCTTTTATGCTTTCAATCAATTGCTTCTGATCATCGTTCAAAGTTTTGGATTGTTCTAGTAATTGCAAACTCATTTTAATGGATGAAATGGGCGTTTTTAATTCGTGTGAAACTGTTGCAATGAAATTGGTCTTAGCAAAATCCAATTCTTTGAAAAGAGTGATATTCCGCAAAATAATTACATTTCCAATGTCAATTGTTTGCTCTTCACCTGTTGGAGTTATGGTAATAGTGACGATCTCTTTTTCGAAATAACTTTCTTTTCCGTCGGCAAAAATTTTCATCGGATGTGCTTTCGGGCTTTCCAATTCATTAATAATTAACGATTTCAATAAATCATTTTTCAATGCTAAAGTCGCAATCATTTGACCTATGACTTCATCCTTTTTTAATCCAATAATTGTAAGTGCTTCATCATTAACAAACAAAATTGAACCTTGATTATCCAAACCAATTATTGGATCGTGCATGTTATTGATGAGCGTTTCTAGTCGTTTCTTTTCAAAAGAAAGTTTGTGCAAACTACTGTTACTGTATTCTTCGAGTTTTTCGGCCATCGTATTGAACGATTTCGCCAAATCACCGTATTCGTTATGATTCTGAAAATGAACGCGTTCTTTGTAATTTCTATTGGCAATTTCTTTAATACTCGCCGTCAACTCTTTAATTGGATTGGCTATATTATTGGGAAGGTTCACCAACAAATTGAAGGCAATCAAAAAACACAAAGTTCCTACTATGGCAATCCATAAATTGGCTTCTTCTGCCGTACTTTTAGCAATATCACTTTTTACTTTAATCGCATTCATGTTGAGTTTCATAATCTCAAATATGTCGTTTCTGATTTGAGATTTAATGCTATCAGAAGTTTTATCTTTCACTAAAAGTTTGAAATTTCTTTGCAAGTTATAAGTGACTTTATCCTCGCCAACTTCGGTAATATTAGCCAATTGTTTCTTTAAATTTGTTTCAAACAAGGCAATTGATTTGTTTTCATCAACTTCCATTTTATCCAACGAAATCAACATGTTTCTTGAATATTCTAAAGTGACATAATTGGCTTTCAGAATATTTTGAGTGTCTTTTTTAATAGAAAATATATAATACGCACTCACCAACGATAGAATAATTATCAAGATAAATAACAATCCTACTCCGAGATTTAATTTGGTTTTGATTTTCATAAGTCATTTCGATGAGAAAACAATTCTCATACTCAAATTTAAATTATTATTTATTTCCTCCGATTTTAATCATTTTAGATTTTTTTACAAATGAAATCTGTGAATCTGCGGTGAATTTTCAAGAAAGTATCACTAAATCCACATTCGATTTCGACAAACTATTCAATAATCGCCTGAAGATGGTTGTTGACAAAATTACTTTAAATAAATTGAAGTGTGGTTTACCAATACACACTGTTGTTATTCCTTTTTGTTGAACTACAGTGAGCATGGCATCAGTGATGTTGGAACTTTCTACCTTAATCACTTCGGCACCCAATTGTGTTGCCAGTTTAAAATTATTAATCAAATGACGTTGCTTGTCGAGTGCAATTCTATTCGGACTTTCCTTTGGCGTTTCTACGTACAAAACATACCAAATACTGTTGTAATAACTCGCCAATCGTGCTGCTTTCCGAATCACAGTTTTGGCCGTTTTATCATTACTGCTGATGCAGGCCAACAACTTTTCGTGTTTTAAAGCGGTATTTTTCGGAACCTCATTTTCTACTTTTCGAACCACTTGACTTGCCACTTCTTTCAATGCTAATTCACGCAATTGCAGAATCTGATCCGATTTAAAGAAGTTAGCTAATGCGGTTTGAATTTTATCTTGAGTATAAATTTTACCTTCTTTCAATCGGGCAATCAAATCTTCTGAAGTCAAATCAATGTTCACCACTTCGTCGGCCATTCGTAAAACACTATCTGGAATTCGCTCTTGAACTTCAATTCCCGTAATTTGCTTCACATCTTCGTTTAAACTTTCAATGTGCTGAATATTCACCGCCGAAATCACATTGATTCCAGCATCTAAAATTTCAACAACATCTTGCCAGCGTTTTTCGTTTTTGCTGCCTTCAATGTTGGTATGCGCCAATTCATCAACAATCACTACTTCGGGACGCAAATTAATAATCGCCTGAACGTCCATTTCATCCAATTGTTTTCCTTTGTAGAAAATGGTTCTTCGCGGAATAACGGGCAAACCATCCAACAATTCATGCGTTTCTTTACGAAAATGCGTTTCGATGTAGCCAATTTTCACGTCAATTCCGTTTTTCAGTAACGTATGTGCTTCCTGTAGCATACGAAAAGTTTTGCCCACACCAGCACTCATGCCAATGTAGACTTTAAATTTTCCTTTGCGTGATTTCTGAATTAAATCGAGGAAATGTTGGGCGTTATGTTGTTTTTCTTGTTCCATAAAGCAGTAAGCTTTAGGCTTTAGGCAACATGCTTAAAGCGTATTGCATTCTAAAATGAAATTGCCAATGAAGTCGTCAAAAAGGTATTCGAACTCGTTGGATTTTCATCTTTTAAAAAGATTTCGTCTTTGCTTGATAAATTTCGAGCTTCAATTCGGAACATCACATTGTCACTAACTAAGTAATCAAAATTGGCTGATAATCCGAAGGTTTTGAATCCGTTTTCGGTTCCAGTTGATATAATCACGCCTTTCTCGTCTTGATAGTATTCGCAACGAACCGCCAACTGAACTTTTGAAGTGGGTTTGTGTTGTACTATTACAACTGGCGAATACCAAACATCTGAGCCACTTTCATCTCCGCCAATTTCTTGTGATCCAATGTCAAAACCAGCCGTTACATTGGTTTTATTTGAGAGTTTAAATTGTCCGTAAAAGTTGTTAAAATAACGCCATTTTCGATCCACATCGGGTTGCTCGTTTCCTACATATGTACTCCAATTCAATGTTACTTTTCCGCTAGGTTTGAACGTGATTTGAGTTCCGAAAGCGGGCGTTTGATTGCCATCAATTTTCTGAATGCGTTGCCATCCGTTCAAATACATCGCAGCCAAATACCATTTCTCCGATTTTGAAGTATATCCTAACTTCACTCCTGCTTCGTAATACGGAGAGTTATCGGCCAAAATACTACGCGTTAAATTTTGACAATCTTTACCAATGGCACTTTCAAAACCAATGTGCGAAGGCATAATTCCGGCATCAACCCAAAGATTATGTTTTGAAGAAATTTTCACACCCACATTGGCCTCAAACACATTACGCAACAAATCCTGTTCAGCTGCCAAATTGTATTCAGGATACGTTCCGGCCATCAAACCTAAATTAGCACGAACATTGGCTTTTACATAATTCACTTTAGCCAAACCTAAATTCAGGTTCAACTCATTGTGTTTGTTGTGACTGTAAACAAATCCGGGACGCAAATGATTTTCCGGATTCCCAAAATCATAACTGTAATACGTTTCTATATAACCCGAAAAGGTCAACGGATTCTTTTCTTTTTCCGCTTCTTGGGCGTTACTTATTGTACATCCAAAAGCTACTAAAGCTGCAATTATTATTTTTTTCATTGTAGTTAATTATTTTATTTGAAGCTAATCCAGCTTTCATTCCAATCTGTCATTGCGAGGAACGAAGCAATCTCATGTTGTACGATTGTCTTTCGCAATGCCAGGATTTTCCCTTCAATCTGGGCTAGGGCATTCGGTTTTTTAAGAACTTTTATTTCAATTGATCCAATTCAATATTCAATTGCAACACATTTATTTTTTCTGTACCCAACATTCCTAAAAGAGGTTTTTCTGTGTTTTTTTGAATCAATTCCAACACTTTTTCTTTCGAAATTTTTCGGGCATCCGCAATGCGTTTCGCCTGAACTTTAGCACCTTGAACAGATATATGTGGATCCAATCCGCTTCCTGAAGCCGTTATCAATTCTGATGGAATTTCACTGCGTTGCACACTAGGATTTTTCAACAAAAATGAATCAATTCTGGTTTTTACATCGGCTAAATAATCGGGATTATTCGGACCTTTATTACTTCCTCCCGAACCAGCTGCATTGCAATCAACTGCCGATGGTCGAGACCAAAAATACTTATTTTCTGTAAATTTTTGAGCTACATTAATGTGGTGATTTTTCCCATCTACAGTAACTATTTTACCTTTCCCTTGATTGGGAGCCAATTGCGCAATTCCGAGTAAACTCAACGTATAAATTCCGGAGAAAAACACCGCACAAAAAAGGGTTAATCGGATGGCAGGGATTATATTTTCTTTCATAACTAAATTTTTATTTTTTTTAATGGTGTTATGTAATTCGCAAAAATGCTCATTTCATAATTTCTATTTTCTTTAAACAAATAACGACACTACTAAATCAATCAATTTGATTCCGACAAACGGAATGATTACACCTCCAATTCCGTAGATGAATAAATTTCTACGCAACAACGCCGAAGCTCCAATTGGTTTGTAAGCAACTCCGCGCAATGCGAGCGGAATCAAAAACGGAATGATAATCGCATTGAAAATCACCGCCGATAATATGGCACTTTCCGGACTGTGTAATCCCATGATATTCAAACTTTGCAAAGCTGGAATTGCTGCTATAAACAATGCCGGAATAATAGCAAAATACTTCGCAACGTCATTGGCAATAGAAAAAGTGGTTAACGTACCTCGGGTCATTAATAATTGTTTTCCAATTTCAACAATTTCAATAAGTTTCGTTGGATCATTATCCAAATCGACCATATTTCCAGCTTCTTTGGCAGCTTGAGTTCCGCTGTTCATGGCTACACCAACATTCGCTTGTGCTAAAGCGGGTGCATCGTTGGTTCCGTCGCCCATCATCGCCACTAATCTTCCTTCGGCTTGCTCCTTTTTGATGTAATTCATTTTATCTTCGGGTTTGGCTTCGGCAATAAAATCATCTACACCTGCTTTTTCAGCAATGAATTTGGCCGTCAACGGATTATCTCCAGTCACCATCACCGTTTTAATTCCCATTTTGCGTAAACGCTCAAAACGTTCTTTCATTCCGGTTTTGATGATGTCTTGCAATTCGATTACACCTTGAACTTCGTTGTTTTTGATTACTACTAACGGAGTTCCGCCATTGGATGAAATCGCTATGACTTGCTGTTTAATATCATCTGGGAAACTATTTCCTGCCTGAATAACTATATTTTTTGCTGCATCTTGTGCACCTTTTCTGATGTTAGTTCCGTCTTTTAAAACTACTCCAGAAGTTCTAGTTTCGGCAGTAAATTTGATTAAAGTTGCACCATCAATGGAGAGTTTATTAGCAAGATCAAGTCCAGCTAATTCTACTATACTTTTCCCTTCTGGCGTATCATCCGCAAGAGAACTCAACACTGCGCATTTGATAAAATCATCTTGCGAAATACCTTTGGTTGGATAAAAAGCCGTTGCTTTTCGATTTCCAATAGTAATGGTTCCGGTTTTGTCTAAAAGCAACACATCAATATCGCCAGCCGTTTCTACCGCTTTCCCCGATTTGGTAATTACGTTGGCGCGCAATGCTCTGTCCATTCCCGCAATTCCGATGGCAGATAAAAGTCCACCAATAGTTGTCGGAATTAAACATACAAACAGTGAAATAAAAGCCGCAATCGTAATTGGAGTGTTGGCGTATTTTGCAAACGGAGCCAAAGTCACAGTCACGATAATGAATACTAAAGTAAATCCGGCCAATAAAATAGTTAAGGCGATTTCATTGGGCGTTTTTTGACGACTCGCGCCTTCAACCAAAGCAATCATTTTATCGAGAAAACTTTCACCAGGTTCAGAAGTTACGATTACTTTAATTTTGTCCGAAAGCACTTTTGTTCCGCCAGTAACTGATGATTTATCGCCGCCCGCTTCGCGAATTACTGGAGCGCTTTCGCCTGTAATTGCACTTTCATCAATGGTAGCTAAACCTTCAATGATTTCGCCATCTGTGGCAATAATTTCGCCCGCTTCGCAAATAAAAACGTCGCCTTTTTTCAATTGTGCGGACGAAATCGTTTGTCCATTTTCTAATTTGGCTGGTGTTTCCTCACGAGTTTTTCGCAAACTATCGGCTTGCGCTTTTCCTCTCGCTTCGGCAATGGCTTCGGCAAAATTGGCAAAAAGCAAGGTGATGAATAACACCAAAAAAACAGTAAAATTATACGCAAAACTTCCTTGCGATTGCGCTCCGAATAAAATCCAAATCGATACAAAAAGCATTACTATTGTTCCAATTTCGACAGTAAACATTACCGGGTTTTTGAACATTATTTTGGGATTGAGTTTCACGAATGACTGCTTGAACGCTTCGCTAACCAATTCTTTTTGAAATAAATTATTTTGAGATGTACTCATGATATTTTAATTATTGAGCTGAAAAATATTCAGCAATTGGACCTAATGTTAACGCTGGAAAGAATGATAATGCCGCTACAATAGCAATGACTGCAAAAACCATTAAACCAAAGGTAGATGTGTCGGTTTTTAGCGTTCCATTGCTTTCAGGAGTGTATTGCTTTTGAGCTAAAATACCTGCAATGGCAACTGGACCAATAATAGGTAAATAACGCGCTAACAACATCACAATTCCAGTAGCGATGTTCCAAAACGGAGTGTTGTCGCCTAAACCTTCGAATCCGCTTCCGTTGTTGGCTGAAGACGAAGTAAACTCGTACAACATTTCACTAAATCCGTGATAACCCGGATTGGCCAACCAACCCGATAAAGCTTCTGGATCAGATGCATACAAATGACTTGCTAAAGCAGTTCCTACTAATATTAAAAATGGGTGCAACAGCGCAATAATCATGGCGATTTTCATCTCTTTGGCTTCGATTTTTTTACCAAGGAATTCGGGAGTTCTTCCTACCATCAATCCGCTGATGAATACACCTAATATGATGAAAATATAGAAGTTCAAAAATCCAACTCCAATTCCGCCATAAAAGCAATTCACCATCATTCCGAGTAAAGTAGTCAATCCACCAATAGGTGTAAAACTATCGTGCATTGCATTCACTGAACCATTACTAGTACATGTGGTATAGGTTGCCCAATTAGCAGAAGCGGCCGAACCAAACCGCACTTCTTTTCCTTCCATACTTCCCATATTTTGAGCAATTCCCATTTGAGAAATAGCAGGATTTCCGTTCATTTCACTGATTACAGTCGGAATCAACAACAATAGAAATCCGAGTGTCATTACGCTGTAAATTGTCCATGATAGTTTTTTACGTTTGAGTACAAATCCCAAGGCAAATACCATTGCAATCGGAATTAAAACGATGGAAACATTTTCGACGATATTGGTTAAATAATTGGGGTTTTCCATCGGGTTGGCTGAATTCGGACCGTAAAATCCACCTCCATTGGTTCCCAATTGTTTGATGGCTACAAAAGCAGCAACAGGACCACGACTTACATTTTGTTCATTTCCTTCTAAAGTAGTGATGGTATCTTTTCCTTCCAAAGTCATTGGAGTGCCATTCATCATTAAAATTACAGCTACTACAAACGATAAAGGCAATAAAACTCGAGTACATGAGCGTACAAAAAAGCTGTAAAAATTACCTAAAGTTTGCGATGTTTTTTCCTTCATCGCCTTAAAAACCACAGCACAAATGGCCATTCCGCAACCAGCGCTTATGAATTGCCAAAGCATCAACGTTAATTGACCAAAATACGACAAACCGCTTTCGCCCGAATAATGTTGCAAGTTGGTATTGGTGATGAAACTTACTGTTGTATTAAAGGCTAAATCGCCCGTCATTGATGGATTTCCATCCGGATTTAGAGGCAACCAAGCCATATTGGTTAAGACCAACATTGAAATAAAAAACCAAACTGCATTGATTGACAAAAGTGCCACCAAATGCTGCTTCCAATTCATTTCAATAGTTGGATTTATTCCTCCAATTTTATAAAATAATGCATCGATTGGATTAAAGATTTTATCCAACCAAGTAGTTTCATAATTGAAAATTTTGCCGATGTAACGACCCAACGGAATGGCTAAAAGCATAACCAAACCATACATAGTGATGATTCCTAGTAATTCAGAATTCATATCTTAAAATTTTTCGGGTTTAACTAAAACATAGCAGATGTAAATGAACACGGCTATGGCGATAATAAAAAGTAGTGTCATAATTTAGATTTTTTCAAAAACAGTAATCATTTTAAAAAACAAAGCGAAAAGCACTAATCCGCTTACTGAAAGGATAATTGTCATCATACGCCTGAAGTGTTAATTTGTTTGATGTATTCTGCTTTAAGCGATTGGGGAAAAAGATTCGAAACACTACAATGTCTCAATTCCATAAAAGAAGAAACGGAATAGACATAAATAGTAGAAATGACGTTTTTTGTTTCGTTGTTTCCTGTTTTGAGTAGATTTTCGGCAATGTTTAAAAGTCTTTTGGCTCTAGAAATGTTTCCCGAAATAATGGCTTTGTTGGTGATTTCTGCAAAGCGCTCGGCTTGTTTGTAAATGGTAGTAACCTTATTTTTCATTAGAATGAATTTTATGTTCATTGCGCTAATGCCAAAAGTTGTTCCATTAAAAACAAAAAACTGTAAATCGCTGTAAATATTGACTCTATTAATTATATGCAAAAAAATGAGTATAAAAAAACCTATCAAAATGATAGGCTTTTATCAAAATAAGAAGTTTTTATTTTAATTGATTGAGTTCTGCTTTGAGTTCGTTCACTTGTTTTTGCAACGCTTGAATTTCAGTACGGTTATTGATTGCTTTTAGCGTTTGGAAAATTTTAATTTTACTGTCTTGCAAATGGTGTTGTTTGAGCTTTGACGCAATGGATTGAGTAAGGTTTGCATCGTATTCATCTACAACAATATCGATGATGACCGTTTTCGTTTCTGCATCGATGGAAGTATGAATGACATGATGGAATTTTTCGATTTCATTAGCTACAAAGTACTTCACTCGATCATTGTATACATTAACAATCCACAAATTATAC
This sequence comes from Flavobacterium sp., assembly GCF_035299245.1. Classification (GTDB taxonomy): domain Bacteria; phylum Bacteroidota; class Bacteroidia; order Flavobacteriales; family Flavobacteriaceae; genus Flavobacterium. The sequence continues at coordinate 37,015 of NZ_DATGWY010000014.1, forward strand.
GCTAAATAAAGTGCCGGAATAATGGCAATAAAGGCTAAAATTCCGAAGTAACTGTTGATGTGTTTAATGTTTTCATCCGAAAATCGTGAAAACTTTAAATAACGAGTAATCAAATAACATCCTAAACAAATAAAAAGAGCGTTGATGAAGTAAGTATACAATCCACCTAAAACGTATTCCCATTGCAATGTTGCAATTCCGTATCCAGCAGTGCAAAGCGGCGGAATACAAGCAGTTGCCACAGCAATTCCCACCAAAACCCGATTACCATCATGACGCGAAATCGCAATCATTCCGGCCATTCCTCCAATAAAAGCAAGAAAAATATCAAAAATAGTAGGTTTAGAAAACGACAACAATTCGTCGGTTGCTATATGATAAGGCGAAAGAAAGTAGTATAACGTCGAACAAAGTATCGAAACTAGGACAATTCGAATAACATTTTTAACGCTCAATTTCAACAAATCACCATTGGAAGTTCCGAGTGAAAACCCGATGCCAAAAATCGGTCCCATCAACGGCGATATAATCATTGCACCAATAACAGCCGCTTTCGAATTAATATTCAAACCAATGCAAGAAATAAAAATTGCAAAAGCCATAATCCACAAATTGGTACCTTTGAAAATAGCACCCGATTTTATTTCATCGTGGGTAATTTGCTCGGCTTCTTGATCCGTTTTTAGATTTATAATGGTTCGTAAATACCTTTTTATTACTGCAAAGTTGCTCGTCATAATTGAGTTGTGTATTAACTAAAGTCCGTATTCTTCAATCTTTCGGTACAAAGTTGCTATTCCGATTTCCAACAAACGAGCGGTTTCGGCTTTGTTTCCTTTGGTGTAATTCAAAACTTTTTGAATGTGCAATTTCTCGATACTTTGCATAGAAAAAGCAGACAATGATTTATTAGAATTAGTGATTTGATGTTGAATTTCATAAGGCAAAACCTCTGGTGTAAGTTCATCATCATTGGATAGTATTACCGAACGTTCAATAACATTTTTCAATTCACGTACATTTCCAGGCCATTGATACGCTTCTAACTTCTGTAGAAAATCAGGAGAAACCTGAAGTTCTTTTTTGTTTGTTTTATCTGAAAATTGCTTGACAAAATAAGTGGTCAAAGGAGCGATATCCTTTACTCTTTCGCGTAAAGGCGGAATATTAATTTCAAAAATATTCAATCTAAAATACAAATCAGAACGAAAATTGTGGTTTTCACTTTCTGTTTTTAAATCCTTGTTGGTGGCCGCAATCAAACGAAAATTTGATTTTTTCGGAATGGTTTCGCCAACCGGAATGTACTCATTGGTTTCTAAAACACGAAGCAATTTAGCTTGTAAATCGATGGGCATTTCACCAATCTCATCCAAAAATAAGGTTCCGCCATTGGCTTCTTCAATGAATCCTTTTTTATCTTTTACAGCTCCTGTAAATGCGCCTTGTTTGTGTCCAAATAATTCACTTTCTAAAATTTCTTTGCCAAATGTGCTGCAATTCAAAGCAACGAATGATTTTCCTACACGAGTGCTATTCTCATGAATCGCTTGAGCAAAAACCTCTTTACCCGTTCCTGTTTCACCGGTTAATAAAATGGTTGAATCTGTTTTGGCGACTTTCTTAGCTAATTCAATTACTTGATCAATTGATTTGGATTTTCCTATAATGGTTTCAAACGAATACTTATCCGAAATGCGTTTTTCGAGGTGTTTTACCTTTTTTTGCAACTGAACTTTTTCAATGGCTTTGTATAGGAGTGGAATGATTTTATCATTATCATCGCCTTTAACAATATAGTCAAAAGCGCCGTTTTTCATGGCTGTAACACCATCCGATATTTTTCCGAAAGCCGTTAGTAAAATCACTTCGGTCAAAGGAAAACTGGATTTAATTGTTTCAACAAAATCAACTCCATTTCCGTCGGGCAATTTTACATCGCACAAAACAACATCAACCTCATTGTGCTCTAATTTTTTGAAACCCGATTTTAAATCGCCAGCTTCAAGAACATCAAAACCTTCTGATTTGACAATGCGTGCTAAGAGTCCACGGAGTTTTTCTTCGTCGTCTATAATGAGAATATTTTTCAAGATTGATTGCTATAGAATTAAAGTGTAAAAGTAGCTAAAAATTAGTTTCAGAAAAAAAGTACTCAACAGCCATGTATGAATATTACAACTTATCGTAAAGTATGTATAACACTTTGAATGAAGAAAACAGTGAATTTTACATACAGTAAAAACACAAAAATTAAGTACAATGGACAACGAAAAAAAAAATTGAAGTATTCAACTCATTAATTGTAATCAATAATGACCGAATTGAAGGATACAAAACTGCAGAAGCTGAAGCTCAAGAAACCGATTTAAAAATGCTTTTTTCAGATATGATGGAAACAAGTGTACAAAATCGAAAAGAATTGGTGGAAGAAGTTAAAAACCTTGGTGGAACACCTGATGAAGGTACAAGAGTGACTGGAAAGTTCTTTAGAGTTTGGATGGATGTAAAAGCAGCTTTTACGGGCAACGACAGAAAAACCATACTTGATTCTTGTGAATATGGAGAAGATGTGATACTCGAAACCTACAAAAAAACATTAATTCATGATCACCAAGATACTAATTTTAGTGAACAAGCTATGCTAAACAAACAGTATGCATTATTGAAATCAGATCACGACAAAGTAAAACAGTTGCGTGATGCAATGGCCAATTAGTAATCAAAAAATTGTCTTTTTCTTTTATTTAAGAGAAGAACCTAATGTTTTTAATTTCTGGTTAATTAAATAGCTTTAGATGAATTTAAAAATCTACAAAAAACATCCATTTTGTAGATTTTTTTTTTTAGCTAAAAGAAAATAACTGCGATTTATTTCCGTCTTGTATCAATTAAATGGATAATCTTCCAAACGTTATCCTCTTTAAAAAGTGTAAAAGCGTTAACTCCCAAATGACTGAGTTTCCCATTAACGTAGAATTCATAAGGCGTCCAAACATGTGCCATTGTACCATCAACTTGAATATTGAAACTCAAAATCTTCTCTTGAAATTGCATGCTACTCGGAATTGTGGCTATGGATTTATAGAACTCTGAAGGTTTTTCATTTTCTAATTTTGTTCCTTTTTTTCCTTCTGATATAGATTGCAAAATCATTGCATCAGCACAAACCGACTTTATTTTAATAGAATCTCTTTGATGAAATCCTTCAAAAAAAGTTTCAATGGTTTGTTGCACTTCTTTGTTTTGCGCTTGGATGAAAGTCGTAAAAAAGAAAATTAAAGTCAAAACGGTATTCTTCATCTGTTGAAATTATTTTCTGAATTAGTATAATTTTCACTCAATTTATTACAAAACTAATCGATTTTAGTACTTTTACGGCTTATTAACAAGAATTAAGTTGAAACGATTATTTACACAATCTGAAATCTAATTTCTGAAATCTAAAATAACTATGTCAGTTGCCAAAAAAGATTACAAAAGAATCACGACCAAATCATTAATCGAAATGAAAGCCAATGGTGAGAAAATTTCGATGCTAACCGCTTACGATTACACCATGGCCAAAATAGTAGACACTGCTGGCGTTGACGTAATATTAGTTGGTGATTCGGCTAGTAATGTTATGGCCGGACACGAAACGACTTTACCCATAACCTTAGATCAGATGATTTATCATGCATCGAGTGTGGTTCGTGCGATTGACCGTGCTTTGGTTGTAGTGGATTTGCCTTTTGGGAGTTATCAATCGGATTCCAAAGAAGCGTTGCGCTCTTCTATCAGAATTATGAAAGAAAGTGGTGGTCATGCGGTAAAATTGGAAGGCGGAAGCGAAATTAAAGACTCTATAAAAAAAATACTAAACGCCGGAATTCCAGTGATGGGACATTTGGGTTTGACTCCGCAATCGATCTACAAATTCGGAACCTACACTGTTCGCGCCAAAGAAGAAGCTGAAGCTGAAAAGTTAATGGAAGATGCCAAAATGCTCGAGCGAATTGGTTGTTTTGCCTTGGTTTTAGAAAAAATTCCAGCGGCTTTGGCTGAAAAAGTAGCGCAAAGCATATCAATTCCAGTAATCGGAATTGGTGCTGGTGGTGGTGTTGACGGTCAGGTTTTAGTCATCCACGATATGTTGGGAATGAATAATGAATTCAGTCCGCGTTTTCTTAGAAGATACCTCAATTTATATGAACAAATGACTTCAGCTATCGGGAAATACGTTGAGGATGTGAAGAGTAAGGATTTTCCGAATGCGAATGAGCAGTATTAGTGTTTTTTGGACAGTAAGATTTTAAGACTGTATGATTTGATGTTATTATACGATTAGATTGAAAAGCTTGTTTAAACAATTATAAACGCCTAAAAATTAATTACATGCACAGATTCAAACAATTAGAGATTTGGAAACAAAGTCGACAATTTTGTACACAAATTTATTTAGTTACTTACCATTTTCCGAGTGAGGAAAGGTTTGGTTTAACAACGCAATTGAGACGATCATCGGTTTCAATTCCTTCCAATATAGCTGAAGGATCATCGAGAAAGTCAAACAAAGATTTTGCTCGATTTCTTGAAATAGCAATTGGTTCAGCCTACGAAATTGAAACACAATTATTGATTTCTAATGATCTTGGATTTATTACAGAGGAAAATTTAAATCCGCTACTATCAAAAATTGATATAATGACAAAGATGATGTATAATTTTCAAGTAACATTAAAGTAAACAATCATATAGTCATACAGTCTTACAGTCTTACAGTCCTACAATCTTATAGTCTTAAAATCTAAGAAGTCCAACCAAATGGCAGACAAAATAGTATCCAACAAAACCAACCTCCAGATTCTTCACGAAGACAATCATATTATTGTGATTAACAAACGCGTGGGCGACATTGTACAAGGCGACAAAACGGGTGACAAACCGCTTTCCGAAGTGGTAAAAGAGTACATCAAGGAAAAATACAACAAGCCGGGAGACGTTTTTTTGGGTGTGGTGCATCGTTTGGATCGGCCTACAACCGGAATTGTGGTTTTTGCTCGAACAAGCAAGGCATTGGAACGACTCAATAAAATGTTCAGCGAAAGAGAAACTCAAAAAACCTATTGGGCAGTAGTGAAAAATCGTCCTGCGAAAGACGAAGACAATCTTGTTCATTTTCTCGTTCGCAATGAAAAAAACAATACTTCAAAAGCACATTCAAAAGAAGTTCCGAACAGTAAAAAAGCGTCTTTAGATTACAAAATCATCAAAGAGCTAAACAATTATTTTGCATTAGAAATTAACCTTCACACCGGAAGACACCATCAAATTAGAGCACAATTATCAGCCATTGGTTGTCCGATAAAAGGCGATTTGAAGTACGGTTTTGATCGAAGTAATCCTGATGGAGGCATTCATCTCCATGCTCGAAAATTAGTTTTCATTCATCCTGTTTCGAAAGAAGAACTGACTTTAGTCGCTCCTACTCCAAGCGATGCAATTTGGAATTCTCTATAAAAAGTGTACTTTTACTACGTAATTGCTTAGGGTTTCAAGCAATTCAACTGTTATGTATCCAAATCTACAAACATTACTATGAAAAATTTTTTTTTAATTTCCGCTGCTTTATTTGCTATCCAATCCTATTCACAGGAACATTTTTCGGGTTTAAACACTTCGAATCGTGTCGGAATTATTACAGCTGGAATGAATCCAGCCGAATTGCTTAACATGTCCAACAAATTCGAAACCAATATTTTAGGACTCAGCTTTAATGTCGCAAATAATAAAATTGGTTTTAGTGACATTACTTCTGATAAAGATATTGAAGATTTGATTTTTGTTGGAGATGAACCTGTAAACATGCGTATTGATGCCGAAATTTATGGTCCGGGTTTGGCCCTAAAACACAATAAGTGGGCATTTGGTTTTTACACTAAAGCCAATGCTAAACTGGATATCGTTGACGTTGACACAAAATTAGGTGATGCAATCAATAATTCGGGCTTGAGTAGCCTTTTATCAACTACAACAATAAGTAACGACTATAATCAAAGAATCAACGGAACCACTTGGGGCGAATTCAACTTGGTTGCAGGCCGAACTTTGATCGATAATACCAAGCACAAAATAAATGCTGCTGTAACTTTAAAACTACTTTTCCCAGGTTCGTATGCCAATTTAGGTGCTGATCAATTCACTGGAACAATTGTTCAGACGGCAGGACAAGCTTCACTGACACAAACCAACGCAATAGTAAATTTTTCCTATTCGGGAAGTTTAGCCGATAGTTTTTCAAATTTTGACGATTATACAAAATCGATTTTTGGTGGTTTAAACGGGTTTGCTGGTGATATTGGTTTTAACTACCAATTAAAAGATACCAAAGCATTGGATAATGCCATTGATAAAGGGAAAAGCAATAAAAACACATACAAATTAAACGCAGGGTTTTCCATTCGAAACTTAGGCTCAATGACCTTCAAAGACGATAACAATCAGTCTACAAATTACAGTTTAGTAATTCAAGGAAGTGAAAGTTTGAACTTGAATCAGTTTGAAAATGTAGATAGTTTGCAAGAAATTGAAACGATACTCTTGAACAGCGGTTATTTGACCAAAGAAACCTCCAACAAAGATTTTAAGGTAAATTTACCTACTACAATTACTTTGTATGCCGATTTAAAAATCATTCCAAGTTTGTTTGTTTCGGGTTATTTGCAACAAAAAATGAAAGATGACAACGATAATGATCAAATTACCGTTCAAAATATTTTCACCATTACGCCGCGAGTAAATTTAGGCTTTTTTGAAGCATATGTTCCATTTTCAAATAGTGAAATTTCGGGATTCAATACTGGAGTTGGCTTTCGCTTGGGTGGATTTTACTTAGGCTCAGGTTCAATTCTTACTGCTTTGATAAACGATAGCAAACAAGCTGATGTTTATACGGGCTTCCGATGGGCATTTTTATAAAATATGGAGTACAAAACAAGTATTAGGTATAGAAAAAAAAAGTTAAAACAGCTTTTACAGTGCATCAATAAGTACGAAAACGAAATCGTGTCGGCTTTGTATGATGATTTCAAAAAGCCAGAATTTGAAGCCATCGTCACAGAAACTAGTTTTGTTATTTCTGATTTAAAACATACCCTAAAAAACATCAATAAGTGGTCACGACCTAAACGAGTTTTTCCTTCTTTGTTGAACTTTCCATCGAGTGATTACATTATAAATGAACCTTACGGAAAAGTTTTAATTATTGCTCCTTGGAATTACCCGTTTCAACTTGCCTTTTGCCCTTTGATTGCTGCGGTTGCTGCTGGAAATCAGGTTGTGCTAAAACCATCCGAATTAACTCCGAATACTTCAAAAATCATTTCAAAAATTGTTGCTGAAGTTTTTGATACAAACCATGTTGAAGTTCGAGAAGGCGGAATTGAAATCGCACAACAACTTTTACATCAACGCTGGGATTATATTTTCTTCACCGGAAGCGTTGCTGTTGGAAAAATTGTAGCTAAAGCAGCTGCCGAATTCATGACGCCTGTGACTTTAGAGTTGGGCGGAAAAAATCCGTGTATCATTAGTGCTGACTGCAATGTAAAATTAACCGCTAAACGAATCATTTGGGGAAAATTCCTAAATGCTGGACAAACTTGTATCGCTCCTGATTATCTTTTGGTGGATTCAAAAATTAAACCGAAAATTGTGGCTGCTTTGATTGACGAAATTCAGTTAGCCTATGGCGAAAATCCAGAATTATCAGGCGATTTTCCTCGAATTATAAACAACAAAAATTGGTTGCGTTTGGTTGAATTATTGAAAAATGAAACCATTCTTTACGGAGGTCAAACCAACGAAAATGACAACTACATTGCTCCTACACTTTTGGATGAACCAAAGTTAGAAAGCGGTGTTATGAAAGAGGAGATTTTCGGGCCAATTCTACCTATTTTGAGTTATGATAACGAACAAGAAATAGAATCAATAATTTCACATTACGAAAAGCCACTTTCATTGTACGTTTTTTCAAACAATACAGCTTGGACAAAAAAAATAATGAACACCTATTCATTTGGTGGTGGATGCATTAACGATACGGTAATTCATTTTTCAAACAAACGGTTACCCTTTGGAGGAGTTGGAAATAGCGGAATTGGAGCTTATCACGGTCAATTGAGTTTTGATACTTTTTCGCACAGAAAATCAATAGTAAAAAAAGCCAATTGGCTTGATTTACCTTTTCGTTATGCACCCTATAAAAATAAAATTAACCTATTAAAAAAATTACTAAATTGGTTTTAAATTAACACTAACTCAAACATAATGAACAATTACAAAGAACCTCAAAAAAACAATAATTATTCAAACGAATTGGATTTTGGAATTATACTTGAAAAATCATTCAATAATTATAAAAAAATAGTAGGAATTGCTGGAGTTTCCATATTAATTTTGGTAATCATCTATTTTGCACTAGTTTTCGGTTTAATTGCAGCTGCCTTTGGATTTGTAGGTTTTAACGAAGCAATGACTACTTTTAAAATAACGGATTATTCCATTACTATAATTATAGGATATTTACTCTTTATGGCTATTTTCTCTGGTATATCTGCCAATTTTACTGCTGGAATTTACCAAATGGCTTATGCTGCCAATAGTAATAAACAATACGAAGTTGGTACACTTTTTTACTATTTTAAAACCAAGTATTTTAAAGAATTATTTTTGTCTGGTGTTATTATAGCAGTAATTACGGGTTGTTTAACTTTATTGTTTCAATATTTAAATACGGAATTAATCGGTGTGATTGTTACCTACACAATCACCTTTTTTACCATGTTGACAATTCCAATTATCATTTTTTCTAATTTAAAAGCCATTGACGCTATTACCTTAAGCCTCAAACTAATTGCAAATAATTTTCTAATCATTCTAGGTTTAGTAATTGTTGCCTTTATTTTATCCATGCTTGGTCTTGTTGGATTGTGTATTGGTATTTTCTTCACTTTACCTCTAATATATTCAACCATTTTTTGTATATACAATGAGATTTTACCAATAAGAGAAACTAATATTATAGACGAAATTGGTACAACCGAAGAATAATGATTGCTTTTATTCAAATAATCAATAATTGGACATCTCTTTTACAAAAAGATGTGAACTACTTATTGCATTTGAATCGTTTTAGCATAGGTTTTATGGGTTCTAACCTTTTAAAAACGAGCATTGTTTTAGTATTGCTTTTAGTAGTATCATTGCTGATGTATCGTTTCTCAAAAACAAAATTCAACATCAAAACAAATTACTCTGAGCTCGAACCCAAAGAAAGACAATTCAGAATGTACTTTCTTGCAATGGGAATTATAATTCCAGTAATGGAAATCATTTACGAGATCAATAATGTTCGCTCTATAAGTTTACTGAAGATCAACGTTAGTGTTGGTATTGTACTCATTCTAATTTACATTTTAACATTAAAAAACAAATGGTTCAATAAAAACATCAATTATATCTTCTTAAGTATTTTTATTGGGTATTTTCATTTTATTGCGTTCAACATCGCTTTTAAACCCTTTGAATTAGTGTCGTACGTTAGTCTAATCATTGCATTTTTCATCTCGTATTTCCTTTTCAAACGGTTTACTCATTATTTGATATTCCTAGCGTATGCATTGACACTTTGCTTTGTTTTTTACTATTTTGAGTTTCTTACAAAAAATTTATCCATCATACTTTTTAATTCCTTTTTGATTTCATCCGGAATACACTTGGCAAGACACTTTGCTTTGCTTGAAACTAAAAATAAATTTCTGTTTGCTAATGAAATTGTGAATAAAGGAAATTCAATTACCATTGCAACCAATAAAAAAGGTGAAGTTTCCTATTGTAGTGAACAAGTAAAAGATTTTTTAGGATATGCGCCAGATGAAGTAATGGGAATGCGATTTTGGGAATTAACCGAAGATGCTGAATTCATTGGAGAACAATATCATGAAAATTACGTAGACAACCGTTTATACGTCAGACGGTTAAAGTGTAAAAACGGTCAGTTTAAATACATTCAATGGAAAGATAAAAAATTTTCAGATGATTTAATAATAGGAATTGGTCAAGATGTTACCGAACAAATTCATATTCAAAATCAACACCGCAATTTAATAGAAAGCGCTACTGATATTATTTATGAAACGGACACCGAAGGAAATTACACTTTCATTAATAAGTATGCAGAAAAAATAATGGGCTATACTTTGGAGGAAATGTATCAAAAACATTTTACTTTTTTTGTCCGAAAAGACTTCAAAGAAAAAGTTCATGAATTTTATAATGTGTCACTAAAAGACATTAAAGATTTTCCGACTTTTATTTTTCCGGTATTGAATAAGAAAGGTGAAACCATTTGGTTATCGCAAAATGTATCCATCAAAAAAGACGAATTTGGTAAAAAAGTAATCGGTTTTACTGTTATTGCGCGCGACATCACTCTCATCAAAAACATCGAAATTGAAACCCTTCGACGCGAAAAGAAAATCAGAAAATACAATGAAGTCATCAAACAACTGACCATAAAAAGTTTCTCCAACCAAGAAAAATTTGATGATTTTTTGTGCTACTTATTAAAAACAGTTGCCGAAAAAGTAGACATCAACAGAGTCAGTTTCTGGAACTACCATAAAGATAAAATTGTTTGTGCGGAATTGTATTTAGCCAACAAAAACTCTTACGAAAAAGGTTTTGTACTGTACAAAAAAGATTTTCCAATTTACTTCGAGGCTATTGAAAAAGAAAATCAAATTGTAGCCAGTAATGTTTTTGAAAATAATGACACCAAAGAGTTTTGGCCAGAGTATTTTCCGAAAAACCATATTCAATCGATGCTGGATTCTCCAATTTATTCTAATGGTGAATTGATGGGGATTTTATGCTTTGAATCGACAACAAAAATCAAAAATTGGGACATTGAAGACATCAACTTCTCACGTACCATTTGCGATTTTATTGCCATTTCAATCGAAACGCAAAAACGTCTCGAAGCCGAAAAGAAACTCGCCTACAAAACTGAAATTTTAAGCGTAATCACTCAAATAACCGATAAAGTTCTCATCAGTAAAAACAACACTGATATATTCGAAGGTATAATCGATGCCATTGGTAGAGTAACAAAAACCGAACGGATGTCTTTTTTCATTAATAATGAAGAAGAAAAAACCATCGAGCAAAAACACCGTTGGACCAATGAGAAAAGGTCAATTACGCCTATAAATCCAACTCTTGCAACAGTTCAACATGCATCTGTACCCGAAGTGATTAAAGTTTTAAAAACCAACAAACCCTATCAAGCTTTAGTTAAAAATATAAAAGATGGTACTACTCGTGAATTTTTAGAAAAGCTCAATACAAAATCCATTTTGTTTTTACCCATTCGTGTCAAAAAAAGTTTCTATGGTTTTATCGTTTTTGATCATACAACGTATGAAAGAGAATGGTCTGTTGAAGAAATTACCAGTCTTCAAACCTTAACCAACAATATTTCATCGGCAATTGAACGTAATTTGAACGAGTCTATTATCTACGAAAGTGAAGAAAAATTCCGATTAATCGCTAACAATATTCCTGGAACAGTTTACCTGTCAAAATTTGATGAACAAGGGACAAAAGTATACCTCAATGATGAAATTGAAGAACTTACGGGTTATGCAAAAGAGGATTTTTTACAAGGCAAAATCAGCTTTATATCGCTCATGCATCCCGATGAAAAAGAAAGCATCATCAATGAGCAAGTTGCCAATATCAATAGCGGAAAACAAATTCATTCGCGCTACCGTATTCAACATAAAAACGGAAACTACATTTGGATTGAAGAGTTTGCCGATGCTATTAAGAAAGACAATGAAATTGAGTTTGTAGGTGGAATTTACATTGACATTACCAAACAAAAAGAAGCTGAAGATGCTATAAAAGCAAAAGAATACGCCGAAGCTGCCAGCAAAGCAAAATCCGATTTCTTGGCCAATATGAGTCACGAAATCAGAACTCCTCTCAACGGAATCATCGGATTTACCGATTTGTTGAAAAACACTCACCTAGAAGAAATTCAACTCAAGTACATGAATACCATCAATCAATCGGCAAAATCGTTGATGGAAATTGTAAACGATATTCTCGATTTTTCCAAAATTGAATCGGGTAAATTAGAATTGGAAATTAAGAAATACGAACTCATTCCGCTTGCCAAAGAAGTCATCGATTTGTTTGGATACAACACCGAATCGAAAGAAATCGAACTCAAATTAACCATCGAAAACAATATACCGAAGTACATTTGGGTCGATGCCTTACGTTTGAAACAAGTACTCGTGAACTTATTAAGCAACGCTGTAAAATTTACTGAAAAAGGTACAGTCGAACTTAAAATTGCGGCCAATAATAAAACCGACAACTCTGCTACATTCCATTTTTCTGTACTTGATTCTGGAATTGGTATTGAAAAAGAACATCAACAAAAAATATTCGAAGCCTTTTCACAAGGAGATTCATCTACTACTCGTCGATTTGGTGGAACAGGTTTAGGTTTGTCCATTTCTAACAATCTGTTGAACCTTATGAATAGTAAACTTAATTTGAAAAGTCAACCCGATTTGGGAAGCGAATTCTTCTTTGAAATTACTATACAAGCATCCGACGAAACCATTAATGATTCGGTAGTTCACATCATCGAAAACAAAAAAGTAGAAGTTGTCAAAAAAGAGAACAAACTTTCGGGCATCAAAAACTACAAAATTTTCATCATTGAAGATAATAAAATCAACATGCTTCTGGCAAAAACACTCGTCAAACAAATCGTTCCTAACGCTACTATTTATGAAGCAGAAAACGGTAAACTTGCAGTCGAAAAATTCGACATTATCAAACCCGATTTAATTTTGATGGACGTTCAAATGCCAATAATGAATGGTTATGAAGCCACCGAAGCCATACGAAACAAAACCAAAGGCAAATTTGTACCCATTATTGCTTTGACCGCTGGAACGATTGTAGGTGAAAAAGAAAAATGCCTTGAAGCCGGAATGGATGATTACCTTTCAAAACCCATCATCAAAGAAATTCTACAAACAAAAGTGACAAAGTGGCTCAATCATTAAAAAAAAATATTTTAATTTGTACTAACCTAAAATATATCAAACCATGAGATGGAGAGGAAATCGTCAAAGTGACAATGTAGAAGACCGCAGAGGAATGTCGGGCGGCGGAAAAGCAATCGTTGGTGGTGGTTTAATCGGTATTGTAATTTTACTTCTGAATGTTTTTGGAGGTGAAAACGCCAAAATGATTACTCCAATGCTCGAACAAATGAACCAAGGTCAGACAACTGAAACTGTTGAACAACGCGAATTAACACCCGAAGAAAAAGAAATTGGCGATTTTGCTAAAACTGTTTTTGCGTATACTGAAGATACGTTCGGACAAATATTTCAAGAAAATGGAAGAGAATACGAACAACCAAAAATGGTTTTGTTCTCCGATGCTGTAGAAACTGCTTGTGGTTCGGCAACTTCTGCATCCGGACCTTTTTACTGTCCGGGCGATAAAAAAGTATACATGGATTTGCGCTTTTTTGAAGAATTAAAAACACGTTTCGGAGCTAAAGGTGGTGATTTTGCCATTGCTTATGTAATCGCTCACGAAGTAGGTCATCACATTCAAACCATTTTAGGAACTTCCGGAAAAGTACGTCAATTACAAGAAGGCAAAAGCCAAACTGAAGCCAATAAACTGTCGGTTTGCCTTGAGTTACAAGCTGATTTTTACGCCGGAGTTTGGGCGCATTATAACCAACAGTATTTAGAAGTAGGCGATATTGAAGAAGCATTAAGCGCTGCTCACGCGGTTGGTGACGATGCCATTCAAAGCAAAATGCAAGGACATGTTCAACCGGATACGTTCACTCACGGAACTTCAGAACAACGTATTTATTGGTTCAAAAAAGGCTACGAATCAGGCGATATGAAACAAGGTGATACTTTTGCTGCTTTGTTAGATTAGAAACCAATCCAGCACTACGTTTCAAGAAAACACCACAACCCAACATTTTTATATAAAAAAAAGGAGCTTCTTAACAGTCGCTCTTTTTTTTATTAAAAATTAGTCGGGTTGCAGCGTTTTGCTTTCCACTTCGGTCTGGGTTAATCTTCATTGACGAAGTCTGAATTCCCTCCAGCTTTAGCTGGAGAAAACAAAAAAATCACCAATAAATTCAATAATTCAAAAAAAACAATCTTAGTTTTTACCACATTCACAATACGAAAACGATTGCTTAAAATTTATTTTTGGTTCGCTTAAATTCTTATTTTCTATCCTTAATTTTGTTAAAAATACTGCACCATGAAAGTCGGAATTGACAGCATCTCTTTTGATGTACCTAAACTACATCTTCCTATAAAAACCTTGGCCGAAAACCGCAATATCGATCCCGATAAACTCATAAAAGGTCTCGGTTTACACAAAATGACATTTCCCGATGTGCATCAAGATGTAGTTACTTTTGCAGCCAATGCCGTATTCAAATTAATACAGCAAGAAAATTTAAATCCGAATGAAATTGCGCGAATTTATATTGGAACAGAAAGCGGAATTGATGCATCAAAACCCGTTGCATCCTACGTTTCAGCTCTTTTAGAACAACACTACGGAGAAGGAAGTTTTCGGTATTGCGACACACTCGACATGACTTTTGCCTGTATTGGAGCTGTCGATGCATTGCACAACACACTCGATTTCATCCGACTCAATCCAACTAAAAAAGCGATTGTTGTTGCCAGTGATAACGCCAAATACGATTTAGCATCAACAGGCGAATATACTCAAGGTGCAGGCGCTATTGCTATGCTAATTACGTCGAATCCAAGAGTGTTATCGTTTACAAATGAAGTCGGAGTTTCTTCTCAAGGTGTTTTTGATTTTTTTAAACCGCGTCGTTACGTATCAAAAAACGAAATTCTAAATACAACTGACAACCCAGAATGGTTCGGAATTCTAGAAAACGAAGTCGCTTTTTACAAAGAACAGCCTGTTTTTGATGGTCAGTATTCCAATCAATGCTACATCAACCGAACTACTGAAGCGTATTCACATTACAAAGAAATCACCCATCAAAATGGAGTGTTATTCCACAACTGGGAAAATATTCTAATGCATCTTCCCTATTGCTTTCAAGCACGCCGAACATTTATAGAAATCTATGCTTCCGAACTGTTCAAAAACGAAGAGGTTGACATTAAAACACTTTCAAAAAGCGCCGAATATTTAGAATTTGTAAACCAAAAAATCTTTCCTTCTGAAATTGCCTCAGGACAAGTCGGAAATATGTATACTGGTTCTATTTTCTTAGGATTGCTTTCTACTTTGTGCTTTCATTATCAAAACGAAACCAATTTACAAAACAAAAAATTCGGATTCATAGCGTACGGTAGCGGTTCCAAATCAAAAGTTTTTGAGGCTGAAGTAGAAAACGGTTGGCAATCTGTAATCGAAAAGGTTCAATTATTTCAAACATTAAGCGAAAGCCACGAAATCGACTTTGGAACGTACATTGCACTTCACAAAAAAGAGCGTAAAGAATCGGTTCTACAACCCCAAAGTGAATTTGCTTTAACCCACATTGAAAAAGAAAGTCCGGTTTTATTGGGCGCGCGGTACTACAAATTTAGTGAATAATAAAATTGTCACTGAACACTGAGTCCTAAAACTAACCCAACCAACCATCTCTATCCAAACTGCGGTATTGAATGGCTTCGGCAATGTGAGGGGAATATACTTTTTCTGATGCTTCCAAATCGGCTATGGTTCGGGCCACTTTTAAAATTCTGTCGTACGCTCGAGCTGATAAATTGAGTCGTTCCATAGCATTTTTCAGTAGTTGCAAGGAATTATCATCCAAAGCACAAAACTCCCGAATAAGCTTGGTTCCCATTTGGGCATTGTAGTGAATTGAATCAAAATCTTCGAATCGCTTCGATTGGATTTCACGTGCCAAAATAACACGTTTCCGAATTTCGACACTACTTTCGGCTTTTCTTGTTTCGGTCAATTTTTCAAAAGGAACTGGAGTCACTTCGATGTGAATATCAATTCGATCCAACAATGGTCCAGAAATTTTGCTCAAATACCGTTGCATTTCGGCTGGTGACGAACCAACGGGCGCATTGGGATCATTAAAATAACCGCCCGGACTCGGATTCATACTTGCTACTAGCATGAACGAAGATGGATACGTAATGGTAAATTTGGCTCTCGAAATGGTCACTTCTCTATCTTCTAAAGGTTGACGCATGACTTCGAGTACTTCCCGCTTGAATTCGGGTAACTCATCTAAAAAAAGCACTCCGTTGTGCGAAAGCGAAATTTCACCTGGTTGTGGGTAACTTCCACCACCAACTAATGAAACACTCGATGCTGTATGGTGTGGCGAACGAAAAGGCCGTTGACTCATCAAACCAGCTTCTTTTATTTTTCCAGCTACACTGTGAATTTTGGTTGTTTCCAAAGCTTCTTTCAACGTCATTGGCGGTAAAATACTTGGTAATCGCTTGGCGAGCATGGTTTTTCCTGAACCTGGTGGTCCGATTAAAATAATGTTATGTCCGCCAGCTGCGGCAATTTCCATACACCTTTTGATGCTTTCCTGTCCTTTTACATCGGCAAAATCAAACTCTGGAAAATCGAGTGTTTTATTGAATTCGAGTTGAGTATCGATGACAAAAGGTTCTAAAGTGGCTTTTCCGCAGAAAAAATCAATGACTTGGGTAACATTTTCAATTCCGTACACTTCCAAACCATCCACAATTGCTGCTTCTTTTACATTTTGAATCGGAAGAAAAAATCCTTTAAAACCTTCTTCCTTTGCTTTAATAGCAATGGATAATGCTCCTTTTATGGGTTGCAAACCTCCATCAAGAGACAATTCGCCCATAATGATGTATTTTTCAACTTCATCGGCTGCAATTTGTCCCGATGCAATGAGAACTCCAATCGCCAAAGTCAAATCATAGGCAGAACCTTCTTTTCGTAAATCGGCTGGCGCCATGTTGATTGTAATTTTTTTAACGGGAAGTTGGTAACCGTTATTTTTGAGAGCAGCTGCAATTCGGTAACTGCTTTCTTTTATGGCGTTATCAGGCAAACCGACCAAATGATAACCAACTCCTTTATCAATATTTACTTCAACAGTGATTGTTGTAGCTTCAACGCCAAAGACGGCGCTTCCAAAGACTTTTACTAACATGGCTTGTACTTTAAATTAAATGGCTAATACTGTTACAAATATAAAAAAGTTTTGAAACCTATATCTTTTTTTCATTCTTTAAAACCAAATGTTAACAGAATTCGTAAATCAATCAAACAAAAAACATACTAATGACAAACGAAAACCTACGGCTAGAGGTAGTGCATCAGTACGACATTCTAGACTCTCAACCAGAGAGTGAATTTGACAACATCACTTTTTTAGCATCAACACTATGCAATACTCCAATCTCAACAATTACAATAATTGATCAGTACCGACAGTGGTTTAAATCAAAAATCGGTTTAACCAATTCTGAAAGTCCACGAGAATATTCATTTTGCTCTTTGGCCATTGAAAAATCAGAAGAAACTGTAGTTATTGAACGACTGATGGAAGATGAAGATTTCAGAAAAATTGGATTACTCAACGGATTGACCGATTCTGGCTTCTATGCTGGAGTTCCTATAAAAGACAAAACTTCGGGTCTGACATTAGGAACCTTGTGTGTTATTGATTATGTAAATAAGACATTGACTGAGCAACAAATCAAATCGTTAGAGATTTTGGCCGAACAAACTTCTAAATTGTTTGAACTGAGAAGAAGATTTAAATCATTATCCGATAATAATGAGACTTTGCATTTAAAATATTCGGAGTTGGAGAAGTTTGCTGGAGTGATTTCGCACGATATCAAATCGCCTTTAAACAGCATTATTTCATTGATAGGATTAATCAAAGAAAACTCCGAAACGGCCTTTAAAGAAGAAGATTTTGAATATTTAAATATGATAGAAGAATGCTCATTTCAATTGAAAAATTACATTGATGGCGTTTTGAATTACTATAAGTTAGACAGCATGGATCTTTCTGTCAAAAGTGATATTAAAGTGAATGATTTAATTGATGAAATTAAGTCGATGATCAATCTGAATTCGAAAGTTTCCATTAGTTATCACACTGCATATTCATCTTTAGTAATTAGTAAATACGCACTAATTCAAATATTAATGAATTTAGTTGGCAACGGAATTAAATACAACGACAAAGAAAATGCAGAAGTTAGTATCCGATTTGAAGAAAACTCAAATGATTACATCATCAAAGTCTCGGATAACGGAATCGGGATGAAATCGGAGCATTTTGAGGAAATTTATCAATCGTTCAAAAACTTGAACATTAAAGACCGATTTGGTAATTACGGTACAGGGATGGGTTTATCAACTGTAAAAAAAATTGTAGATAAATTAGGCGGTCGCATCGAAATTGAATCCGAATTAACCAAAGGAACTACATTTACTGTTCAGCTTAAGAAATAAAAAAAGCCATCCGTTTGAGATGGCTTTTTTATTATTTAAACTTTGAAATTCCGTCCAATAACCACGCTTTGTATTCTTCAATATCGGGCGTGTATGGAACCGGAGTATTCAATGTGTTTTTATCGTCTTTTGGGTCGAGTAAAACATAATATGGTCGGGCATTGTTGTTGTATTTTTGGATTTGAAATTCACTCCATTTTTCACCAACTGTGTTCACTTCTTTTCCGTTTTCCTTAGAAATATACCATTCATCTTTTGGCAATTCTTTTTTATCATCTCCATACAACGAAATCAAAACCACATCCTTTTTCAAGATTTCCAACACTTTTGGATCCGACCAAACGTTGTTTTCCATTAATCGACAGTTCACACATTGTTTTCCTGTAAAATCAATTAAAATAGGTTTATTTACCTCTTTTGCATAAGCCAAACCTTCTTCATAATCTTCGAAAGACACTAAATTGTGAACGGTATAAACAGCACCTTTTGGCAAACTTTCGTTTGTAGTTGTGGTTATTGATTTCCCAAACCCTTGCGGACTTTCACTGTAGGTCATTGGTGGTGGAAAAGCAGAAATCAATTTTAATGGCGCGCCCCAAAGTCCGGGAATTAAATACACCGTAAACGTTAAACTCACTAATCCTAATAACATTCTTCCCACCGAAATATGACTCATTGGACTATCATGCGGCAAGGTGATTTTTCCGAATAAATACAATGATAATGCTCCAAAAATAGCTATCCAAAAGGCGATAAACACTTCTCTTTCCAGCCAATGTAAATCCATTCCGATATCGGCATTTGATAAAAACTTGAAAGCAAGAGCTAATTCAATAAATCCGAAAACCACTTTAACTGTATTCAACCAACCGCCCGATTTAGGAAGATTTCCTAACAAACTTGGTGCTAAAGCAAAGAACATAAATGGTAACGCCAATCCCAAACCAAACCCGAGCATTGCCATAGACAAAATTGAAGCTCCACCGTCTGAATTTAAAGACGTTCCAAATACAAATCCTAAAGCCGGACCAATACACGAAAAGGATACTATTATTAAAGTTAATGCCATGAAAAAGATTCCGAGTAATCCACCCGAATTCGAAGCATTATCCACTTTATTGGACAGTTTGCTTGGCATAGTAATTTCGAAAGCTCCGAAAAATGAAATAGCGAAAGTTACAAATATGATAAAGAAGAAAGTGTTCAAATATACATTAGTTGATATTTCTGAAAATATATCACGGTTGACACCTTCTAGTAAATGGAATGGTAATGTGAAAAATAAACAGATTAAAACGATGCACAATCCATAAAACAACGCATTGAATTTACCTTTTGATTTATTGGCCGATTGCTTTAGGAAAAAGCTCACTGTCATAGGAATCATTGGGAATACACAAGGAGTAAATGTAGCCAATAAACCTCCAAAAAACGACAACAAAAAGATGGTCCAAAACCCTTTTTCTTCTTTCTTTACAGGTTCTGTTGATTCAGTTGAAGTAGTTTCTGTTTTTACAGTTTCGATGGTATTTTTTATAGTATCAACCGTGGTTGGAGCGACAGTTGTAGTATCTTCACCAATGGCAGCTTCCTCCACTTTTATTTCGGGTAAAGTAAAGGTGAAAGCTTCAAATTCTTGAATGCATTTTCCGTCAATACACGTTTGCCCGTCGAGTTCGGCTTTGATTGTTTTAAGCTTCGGATTTAGTACCTTAATAGTTTGCTTAAATTGTGCTGATTTGGTAAAAAAGTACTCGTCTACTTCAAAAACATCATTGTAATGTTTCTCGTATTTTCCTTCAGTAGTTTTACCTACTAACTGATAGTTTCCTTTAGAATCTTTAAAAGTAAAAACCGCTGGAAGTGCACCACCATCGGGAGTATATTGGGAATAAAAATGCCAACCGTTATCGATTTTTGCATCCATAATCAATACCAATTCGGTATCTGATTTCTTTTCTACTCTGGTTTTCCATTTCACTGGATCTAAGACTTGTGCATTTACAGTAGTAAGCACTAAAAAGGCAAATAAGCTGAAAATTAACTTTCTCATTTATTGAAGCGTTATTTTTAAAATTTTAGTTGTGTTTGTGTTTACTTTAAAACGATCGTCAGCTCGATGACCAATGACCCAAATGATTTCTTCATTTGAGCACAAAATCCAACAGTTGGACTTATCTATCAACGACATTCTTTCGTCTTTAAAAAACTTGCTGAGTTTCTTCTTTCCCTTCATTCCAAACGGATAAAACGCATCGCCTTCGTTCCATTTTCTGAGAGTTAGTGGAAACTCTATCAAATCTTCGTCGACAAAGATACAATTACTGTCAGAAACTGAAATGTCACTTACATTACAAAACGACAATTTTAAGGGAATATTAACTTGGTGCTCTTCTTTATGAATCAAAAATGATGCTTCATTTGAAGATGTTTTTCGATATAAAATCAAAAAATTACGGTTTTTGAGCACGACAAACTCTTCAGAAAAAACTTGTTTCCCAGTTTGTGCGTTGACTAAATCGTAAATATCATTCCACGCTGTAAATCCGAATTGCTTCAACCATTGGTACAAATATCCTTTATAATTGGGCAATTGAAGTAATTTATCCAAATTAATATGAACGGTTCCGTCTTGCTTTTCAGTTACTACTTCCTGATACATAATGTATTTGGCATCGTTGGCCAACGACTGAACTTCTTTTAAATGTTCTTGCGTTTTTTGAAATGATTCTAAGAAACTCGGATTCAATTCTTTTAAAATAGGAACCAAATGATGTCGAATTTTATTCCGTACGTATTTATCACTTTCATTGCTGCTGTCTTCACGCCATTTTAAATTATTTTCCAAAGCGTATTTCTCAATTTCTTCCCTTGAAAAAGGTAGTAATGGTCGAATGATTTTATCATTTATTGCGGGAATTCCGGTTAATCCATCCAAACCTGTTCCGCGCGAAAGATTAATCAGAAACGTTTCCAAATTATCATCTTGATGATGTGCCGTTGCAACAAAATCAGCATTCATTTCTTCCATTTGTTCGTAAAACCAATTGTAACGAAGTAGTCGCGCAGTTTCTTGAATGGACATTTTGTTTTGTTGGGCAATTTCGGCCGTTTCAAAAAAACCAATCCGTAGTTCTAAATTATGGGATCTGGCATAATCATGAATAAAATGCATATCGCCTTCACTTTCGTCACCTCGAAGTTTGAAATTGCAATGCAATAAGCCAAATGAGTAATCCAGTTGTTGGAATAAGTAAACCAAAACCATGCTATCAATTCCGCCACTAACCGCAATATAAAACTTGCTTTTGGCTAAAAACGGAAAACTTGTATGAATGTGTTTGGCAAATTTTTGTAGCATTTTCAAAAATAGTGATTTATTTTACTTCGAGCACTTCAAACATCGCTTTTGCTTTCAGCAAGCATTCTTCATATTCATTTTCTGGAATCGAAAGTGATGTAATGGCACTTCCCACAGAAAAAGACAGATAGT
The DNA here is from genome assembly GCF_035299245.1 of Flavobacterium sp. Lineage (GTDB taxonomy): Bacteria > Bacteroidota > Bacteroidia > Flavobacteriales > Flavobacteriaceae > Flavobacterium. The sequence continues at coordinate 59,102 of NZ_DATGWY010000014.1, forward strand.
TATTTTGGTCATTGTAAAGTATGCTTCGGATGACCACATTGAAATCGAAATCGCCTTCAGGAGTAAAATAACCCACAGCACCGCTGTACAAACCGCGTTTGGTTTCTTCTAAATTTTCGATGATGTTCATGGCCGAAATTTTGGGCGCGCCTGTCATGCTTCCCATCGGAAAAGTAGTTTTGATGATTTCTGTAGGAGAAGTGGTGTGCTCAACCTTTGAAACCACAGTAGAAATCATTTGGTGTACTTGTTTGAAAGTATAAATACCGCATAATTCTTCCACTTCAACCGAACCTTTGGTAGCTGTTTTTGATAAATCATTACGCACCAAATCGACGATCATAATGTTTTCTGAACGTTCTTTTGGGTTGGATTCTAATTCCCTTTTAGACCAATTATCCAATTCAATATCAAAAACGCGTTTGGCTGTTCCTTTAATGGGTTGAGAAATTACTTTATTGTTTTCTTTCTTTAAATAGCGTTCGGGAGAAGCACAAAGCAAAAACTGCTTATTATTTTTGAAATAAGCGGCAAATGGCGGTTCGGAAATAGTATTTAATTTCTGATAGATTCCCAATGGGTGAATAAGCGCATTTTCAGCATAAAATTCCATACAAAAATTAGCTTCATAAATATCGCCTAAATGAATGTGATCAAGCATTCTGCTAACCTTAGAAATGTAGTTTTCTTTTGAAATTCGTTGTTGAATGCTAATCTCACGCAAAGATGCAAAGTCGCAAATTTCTATTTTTAAAATCGCTTCAAAATCGGATTCAATCTCGTCATTGCAAAAATTTAAATACTGAATTTCAAGTTGATTACCTTTTAAGAGAAATAACTTTTTGGGTTGAAAAAAGAACAAATCTGGGAATTGTAAGCCATCAAAATTCTTGGATTGCAGCGCTTCAATATCATTTTTTAAATCGTACGACAAATAACCAAACAACCAATCTTTGGTTTGCGATTGGTACTGATGAAGGTCTTCAAAAGCATTGATGAAGTCGGTTGTAATTGAAGTAAAAGCATCTACGGCAACAATACAATCGTAATTGGAATACTGCTGATGGTACTCATTTGAATCCAATACAATTGCTTCACGGAACTGATTCGACCACAACAAAAGTTGTTGTTTCAGTTGGTTGGGATGCGTAATATTCTTTGAAATAATGGTTCTCAAGGAGCAATCGATTTGGTCTCAAAAATACAACAAAAATAGATTTGAAAACTCTGTTAATAAGCCAATCTTTTGGGTTCGTTTTTTAACAAATAAAATTTTAATTTTGAGATACTAACCAATAAAATTATTTACTATGAAAATTGCAACTATTATTGTGAGGATTCTGCTGGGCGGAATGATGCTTTTTGCATCGATTGCTTATTTCTTCGAATTAGGAGGTGAACAAAAACCACCAACTGGTGATATGGCAACAGTCATGGCTGGATTTGTGGCTATGAAATATATGTTTCCTTTAGCTAAGGCAATTGAACTGATTTGTGGATTGGCTATAGTGAGTGGGAAATTTCTTCGTCTAGCTTTAATCGTTTTATTACCTATTTCGGTGAACATCTTTTTGATTCACGCTGTAGTATCAAAAACAGATATCCCGATGGCCGCAGGAATTTTAATTGCTAATCTATTTCTGATTTACGCCAATTGGAGCAGTTACAAACATTTATTCACTCCTTAATTTAAATGATGAAAAAAAATCTTTATGCATTTATAATAGCACTTTTAATTGTTGGGTGTTCGTCATCCAAAGGAAGTTCAACTGGTGATTCTTCTGCTAATTCAGTAGACGAAACCTACGGTTATAGTGAAAAAAACGCCATAAAAGTAGGCGGTTTTGAACAAGGTCCGAAAAACGAACGCGATTATTTGAATTCCCTTACCGGTCCAAATGGTGAACCCGTTTCATTTACTAGAAAAGGAAGTTGCTGTCAATTTAAAACCGCAAATAGTCCTTATGGTATGGGAATGTTGGACATGTACCGGGTTTCTTATCAAGGAAAAAAAGATACTGTTTTATTGTACATCAACATGTACGATAAGGGAAAACTAAAAGCGCCGAAAGGATTTATTATGAAATAAAAAAACGTCCTGTTCAAATGAATAGGACGTTTTTTTTGAATATAAATTTGATTAAACGTGTAAGGCTCTGTTATCTGTTGCTGCTAATGCCGCTTCTTTTACCGCTTCCGCGAATGTTGGATGCGCATGACTCATTCTAGAAATATCTTCGGCCGAAGCTCTGAATTCCATTGCCGTAACGGCTTCAGCTATTAAATCGGCACAACGAGCACCAATCATGTGAACACCTAAAACTTCATCAGTCTTTGCATCGGCTAAGATTTTTACAAAACCATCCGTATCGCCACCAGCACGAGCTCTTCCTAGTGCTTTGAAAGGGAAACTTCCTGCTTTGTATGCTACATCAGCTTCTTTCAATTGCTCTTCGGTTTTACCAACTGCAGCTACTTCAGGCCACGTATAGACTACACCTGGAATTAAATTATAATCGATATGAGGTTTTTGTCCTGCTAAAATTTCAGCAACCAAAACACCTTCTTCTTCCGCTTTGTGCGCTAACATAGCTCCACGAATAACGTCACCGATTGCGTAAATGTTTGGAACATTGGTTTGCAAATGATTGTTTACTTCAATTTGACCTCTTTCGGTGAGTTTCACTCCTGCTTTATCGGCATTCAATCCTTCTGTATACGGACGACGACCAACAGCAACTAACGAATAATCACCTTCTAACGAAATGATTTCTCCTTTAGCATTTTCAGCTTTTACTGTCACTGTCTTTCCTTTTCTATCAACTGATTGTACTTTGTGCGAAGTATAGAATTTCATTCCTTGTTTTTTCAACACTTTAGTTAATTCTTTTGACAAAGCACCATCCATACCTGGAATAATTCGGTCCATAAATTCAACTACAGAAACTTCTGCACCCAAACGCAAATAGACTTGCCCAAGTTCAATTCCGATTACACCACCACCAATAATGATAAGATGTTTCGGAACTTCAGGTAATTTTAAAGCTTCGGTTGAAGTGATGATTCGTTCCTTATCCAACGTAATAAATGGTAAGTTAGAAGGTTTTGAACCAGTAGCGATAATTATATTTTTAGCTTCGATGGTTTCAGAAGTTCCATCTGCTTTAGCAATAGCCACATGAGTAGCATCTACAAACGAACCCAAACCTTCGAAAACAGTTATTTTATTTTTGTCCATCAAAAACTTAACACCACCCGAAGTTTGATCTACAACAGCTTGCTTGCGCTCAATCATTTTGGTTAAATTTACCTTTACTTTTCCCGAAACCTCAATTCCGTGATCAGCAAAATGCTGTAATTCTTCGTAATGATGCGAAGAGGCTAACAATGCTTTAGAAGGAATACAACCCACGTTTAAGCAAGTTCCACCTAATGTTGAATATTTTTCAATGATAGCGGTTTTGAACCCTAATTGGGCACAACGAATAGCAGAAACATATCCGCCTGGACCCGAACCTATAATGACTACGTCAAATGAACTCATAGTGAATGTTTTTTAAGTGTTGCAAAATTACAAATTCAATTTTAATTTAAGGATTAAATCAAATTCAAATCACTACTTTATTACATTTTTTTTGTACATTCGATAATAAATCCATTTTACTATGAAAAATTACTACATCATAGCACTTTTGTTTTTTACATTCACAAGTAATGCACAAGTAATCAATTTTCCTGACCCAAATTTTAAAGCGAATTTGATTTCTCAAAATTTTGATTTGAATGTTGACGGAGAAATTGATCAAACAGAAGCACTTCAGGTAATTAATATGGTTTTGGATAATCCGTCGATTACCTCTTTAGAAGGATTGGAATACTTTCATAACCTAGCGAGTATTTGGTGCACTAATCTTCAGATAACGGAGTTAAATCTTTGTCAAACTTCAGTCAAATTCTTCAACTGCACTAACCTTTTAAATTTGGTTTCTATAAATCTTAAAAATAATGTTGAATCGGAATGGATTTTTATAGAACCACCATTTCCTCCTTTCATTTTAAATAATGTTCCAGCCTTACAATACTTTTGCTGCGATGCATCGGAATTGGCTGCAACAGAAGACAATTTGTTTGGATTTAATGTAACTCCAACTACTGATTGTTTTCCTGAATGTGCAACTGCAGTTTTAAATAATCCAACAAACGAATTAAAAACTGGTTTTACAATTGCACCGAATCCTGTGGCAAACACTTTTACGATTAATTCAATTGATGGCCTAGAAATAGCCAAGATTGAAATTTTCAACTCATTAGGACAACGTGTAAAAAGTGTAAATTTGAAAGAGACTTTAATTGAAGTGAGTGAGCTGAATTCGGGAGTCTACTTCATAAGTGTGATTAGCAACAAAGGAATAGAGAAACAAAAATTCCTAAAACTGTAAATAAGTTCAAACTGCTTGTAACAATCAGTATAGTTTTTTTGTGTTGCTGTATTATTTGATTGCAACTTTCGTGATAAAAAAAGAATAAATTGGTTTCTATTTCATTTGGAAACCATTTTATTTTTTGGTGGTTTTGAATCCGAAAAAACTTCTTCAAACCCTTGCCAATCAAAGAAAACGATTTCGTAGATTTATTTTTTTACTGACAATTATCAGTTTTTATGGCGGCTTAAAATTGGAACTTTGAAGTATCAAAATTATACATCAAATCATAAAATCCGATTACCATGAAAAACATTAAAGTCATACAAGAATTACACAATTTAGGAATCACTGGCTATCATGAAGTGGTTTACAATCCGACCTACGAAGAATTATTCCAAGCCGAAACGTCACACTTTAGAAAAGGCTTTGAAAAAGGCGCAGTTACTGATTCTGGAGCTGTAGCAGTAAAAACAGGAGTTTTCACGGGTCGTTCTCCTAAAGATCGTTACATTGTGAAAGACGATGTTACTAAAGATACTATATATTGGGACGATAAAGTAAATTTCCCAACTTCTCAAGAAGTGTGGAGCGAATTGAAAAATTTGGTTCTTAAACAACTTTCTACTTCAAAAAAACTATACGTTGTTGATGCTTTTTGCGGAACCAACATTGATACTCGACTGAAAGTTCGTTTTGTCATGGAAGTTGCTTGGCAAGCGCATTTTGTGACTAATATGTTCATTCGCCCTTCTATCTATGAATTGGAAAATTTTGGCGAACCTGATTTTATTGTAATGAACGGCTCAAAAACTACTAACCCCAATTGGAAAGAACATGGATTGAATTCAGAGAATTTCGTCTTATTCAATTTGTCTGAAAAAATCCAAATCATAGGCGGAACTTGGTACGGTGGCGAAATGAAAAAAGGAATGTTCTCTATGATGAATTATTATCTTCCGCTCAAAGGAATGGCCTCTATGCACTGTTCTGCCAATGTAGGTGAACAAGGCGATGTAGCTATTTTCTTTGGACTTTCAGGAACAGGAAAAACGACGCTTTCTGCCGACCCAAAACGCTATTTGATTGGTGACGACGAACACGGTTGGGACGATAATGGCGTATTCAATTATGAAGGCGGATGTTATGCTAAAGTGATTGATTTATCAGAAGAAAATGAACCCGATATTTGGCGCGCCATCAAACGTGATGCCTTGTTAGAGAATGTAGTAGTAAATGAATACGGTGAAGTAGATTATTACGATCATTCTATCACCGAAAATTCTAGAGTTTCGTATCCGATTTATCACATTAATAAAATTGTTCTTCCTTCAAAAGCAGGACATGCGAGTAAAATCATTTATTTGTCTGCTGATGCTTTTGGCGTGTTGCCTCCGGTTTCTATTTTAGATGATGACCAAGCGCAATACCACTTTTTATGCGGATTCACCTCTAAATTGGCGGGAACAGAACGCGGAATAACCGAACCTCAGCCTTCTTTTTCTCCAGCTTTTGGTGAAGCTTTTTTAACGTTGCATCCAACAATGTATTCTAAAACTTTGGTTGCCAAAATGAAAGAACACAATGCTAAAGCGTATTTGGTAAATACAGGTTGGAATGGAACTGGAAAACGTATTTCATTAAAAAATACACGCGCCATAATCGATGCCATCATCGATGGTTCAATTGAAAAAGCAGAAACAGTGAAAGTACCTTTCTTGAATTTAACTGCTCCAAAAACACTACCTCATGTAGATGATATTTTGGACCCAAGAACTACTTATAAAGACGTTACTGAGTGGGAAACTAAAACTAAAAAGTTAGTCGCTCTTTACAACAAAAACTTCGAGCAATATACCAATACCGAAGAGGGAAAACGATTGGTTGCTGCAGGTCCGAGTTTATAATTTCTTCTAAAAAATACCAATGGGAAAATTCACTATCTTTCCATTGGTATTAAAAAAACTTAAAAAAAATGAACTGGATAATTGAGTTGCTCACCAAGCAGTCTTTCGCACAAACCATCATTGTTTTTGGCTTAGTGATTGCTTTCGGGATTTGGTTCGGAAAAATAAAAATCTTCGGTGTTTCACTCGGAGTTACTTGGGTACTTTTTGTGGGATTGTTTTTTTCTTTTATGGGAGTTGTGGTTCATCCTGAATTGCAAGATTTTTTGAAAGAATTTGGACTCGTATTGTTTGTTTACACACTCGGATTACAAGTTGGCCCTGGATTTTTTGCATCCTTGAATCGAAATGCATTAGTAACCAATATGCTGGCTGGATTTATTGTTCTATTTGGAGTAATTACTACTTTGCTATTGTATTACTTCTCTACCAATTCCATTTCAATCATGACAGGAATTATGAGTGGCGCGGTAACCAATACGCCGGGTTTGGGTGCAGCGCAAACAACGATGACTAATTTGCATCAATCCTCAGAAGAAACTTCTTTGGTAACTTTAGCCTACGCTGTTGCTTATCCGTTTGGGGTTTTTGGGATCATTATTGCCATGTTACTTTTGAAAAAAATCTTCAAAGTCAATATTGAACACGAAACTGAGCTTCAAAATAAATTAGCCAATTTGAGAGAAGATCGAGTGATTTCTAAGCACCTAAAACTAGAGAATCATCAATTGGTTGGTAAACCCATCAATGCCATTTTTGAAATTATTAAAACGCCAATAGTAGTATCGAGAATGTTTCACAAAGGAATAATCATCACTCCTACTCCAAAAGAAATTCTTTCTGAAAATGACGTTTTATTGATTGTGGCGTCTAAAACTACTTTTGAGCAATTGCATTTATTAATTGGCCCGGAAAGCGATATGAATTTAAAAACGGCTTTGGATAGCAATTTAGTTTCCAATCATGTAGTAGTGACGAACAAAAATATCACTCATAAACGTTTGGGCGATATTCCCGAATTCAACCAACACGATTTTACATTTACTCGATTGTATCGCGCTGGAACGCAAATGGTTCCAAATGGAAATATTATGTTACAACTGGGCGATACAGTAAAAGTAGTCGGAACCAAAGAAAGTTTGGAACGTATTAGTTCGGTGTTGGGAAATTCTCTAAAACGATTGGAAGTGCCCGATATTGCTCCGATTTTCATCGGAATTGTACTTGGCATAATAGTCGGAAGCATTCCGTTTCAAATTCCAAATATTCCGGTTCCAGTTAAAATTGGTTTGGCTGGCGGACCACTGATTATTGCATTGTTGTTAAGCCGATTTGGAAATCAGTTCTACTTGAATAATTATACTACAAATAGTGCCAATTTGATGATAAGAGAGCTAGGAATCACTTTATTCTTAGCTAGTGTCGGATTGAGTAGCGGTTCTAAATTAGCTGCTGCTTTTGAAGGCGGAAACGGATTTTATTGGATTGGTTTGGGAATTATAATAACAATTGTCCCATTGCTAATTGTCGGCATTGTTGCCAAACACTTCTTTAAGAAAAACTTTTTTGAAATCTGCGGATTATTAGCCGGAGCATCGACTGATCCACCAGCATTGGCATTTGCATTGAAGATTTCAGGAAATGATATTCCATCTGCCACTTATGCAACCGTATATCCTTTAACAATGATATTGCGAATTATTGCAGCTCAATTGATGATCTTATTTTTTGTATAGCTAATCCCAATCTTGGGCTATAAACGATATTGTTGAACCGTTTTCGGACTTTAATATCAGTTTATGACCATCGATTGAATAACTTTTTACAGTCGTAATGGCTTTAGAAAACTCGGTTTCCAGTTTCATGTCGTCGCAATACATTTTGGTCGCCATTCCATCAGAAAAATGAATTTTCGTTTCTTTCATAACTTGATACGGAAACGACATCTGATTGCAACCCATTTTGGAAGATGCATTTTGATCTTGAGTCAAATCTAAATACGCTTCTTTTTTGATTAAGTAATCTTTGTCGAATGAACTGAACTGAACGAGCATCCAAACTCGTTTCAAATTTTGAGGATTGTTGCTATCGTTCTTGACCGTATTACAAGCCATAATGTAGATAAACACTAAAAATAAAGTAAAAATTCGATTCATATATTACAGTTTAAATGCAGTTGTATTTTTAACTTCTCCTATCATAAATGTGCTGTGAGTACTTCCTATATGCTGAAGAGTAGTGAGTTTAGTAACCATAAATTCGCGGTACTCTTCCATATTTTTTACCAAAATCTTCAGTATGTAATCGTAATCACCACTCACATGAAAGCATTCCAGTACTTCATCTAACTGAACTACTTCACTTTCAAATTTGGTTAAAAACTCCTTGGAATGCTGAACGAGTTTAATATGGCAAAAAACCACAAAACTCTTGTCAATTTTATTCCGATTGAGAAGCGCAACATAGTTAGAAATAACGCCTTCTCGTTCCATTTTTTTGATGCGCTCGTATACAGCAGTAACCGAAAGATTCAACTTCAAAGAAAGTTCTTTAGTCGTCTTTTTGGTATCGGTCTGCAGTAAAAACAACAGTTTTTTATCGAGTTGGTCTAGCACCATAACCTAACAATTATCTAAAAAAGTAGAATTTAGTCTACAAATATAGATTTTAATTCTAATTAAAAAACAATTTATAGATTATTTTTCTAAATAAAATCATATATATTGATTATTAAACTATAAATAGTGAAATTTGAAGAATAATAATTTATACATATATGATTGATTTCAATCCCGCAGATAAAATTCAAGATTTACAATATTTTGGTGAATTTGGAGGTGTAAACCCTTCTATTTCAGATAGTTCTACCTATACTTTCCTTTCAGCAAAAACCATGTTTGATACTTTTGAAGGAAACGCCGAAGGTTGCTATTTGTACTCGCGTCACTCCTCGCCTATGAATTTGTATTTGAGCAAAGCATTGGCCGCTATGGAAGGAACCGAAAGCGCTAACGTTGCCGCTTCAGGTATGGGTGTAATTACTTCTGTTTTATTACAATTATGTTGTTCTGGTGACGAAATTGTTTCGAGTAGAACCATTTACGGCGGAACGTATGCTTTTATGAAAAATGTACTACCCAAATGGGGAATCAAAACCACATTTGTTGATGGGACCAAATTAGATGTTATTGAAGCTGCAATAACTCCAAATACCAAAGTTTTGTATTGTGAAACGGTTAGTAATCCGTTGTTGGAAGTGACCGATATTGAACGTTGGGCACAATTGGCTAAGAAATACAATATCAAGTTAGTAGTTGATAATACGTTTTCGCCCTTATCTGTTGCACCAGCTAAATTAGGTGCTGATGTGGTGATTCACAGTTTGACCAAATTCATCAACGGAAGTAGTGACACCGTTGGCGGTGTGGTCTGTGCTTCTCAGGAATTCATCAATGATTTGAAAAACGTAAATACAGGAGCGATGATGCTATTAGGTCCAACGATGGACAGTTTACGCTCAGCCAGTATTTTGAAGAACTTGCGTACACTACACATTCGAATGAAACAGCATAGTTTTAATGCTATGTATTTAGCTAACCAATTTGAAAACGATGGTTTAAAAGTAGTTTATCCAGGTCTAAAAAGTCACCCAAGTCACTCGTTGTATTTGACTATGATTAATAAAGAATATGGTTTTGGTGGAATGATGACAATTGATGTGGGCACTTTGGAAAAAGCCAATGAATTGATGGAATTGATGCAAAATCGAAACCTGGGCTATTTGGCTGTGAGTTTAGGGTTTTACAAAACGTTATTCAGCGCACCAGGAACTTCTACGTCCAGTGAAATTCCACTGGAAGAGCAAAAAGAAATGGGATTATCCGATGGTTTGATTAGGTTCTCAATCGGATTGGACAACGACATAGAACGCACATACGAAATGATGAAATCGTGCATGAAAGAATTAAATGTTATCTAGTTTTTAGTTAGTAGTTTTTTTTAAGTCCGCTTGAGAGTAATCTTGAGCGGTTTTTTTTATCTTTGAAAGAAAACAAAATGAAGAAATACCTACTCCTATTTCTGTTTTCTCAAATTACTTTTGCTCAAACCGATGCTCGATTGTACGAAATCATTCAATCCGTTTCTTCTCAACGAATTGAAGCAGATGTGCGAACATTAGCCAGCTTTGAAACCCGAAACACCTTTAGTGATACTGTTTCAAACAAAAGAGGAATTGGTGCCGCTCGTAGATGGATAAAAGCTGAATTTGAAAAAGTTTCAAAAGAATGTAATAATTGTCTCAATGTTTTTTATCAAAAAGATTTCGTGACAACCAATGATGGTGAACGCGTTCCAAAAGATACTTGGATAGTAAACGTAGCGGCCATTCAAAAAGGAACAAAATTCCCAAACCGATACATTATTATGACTGGTGATATTGACAGTAGAAATTCAGACACTATGGATTATACTGATGCTGCTCCAGGTGCCAACGACAATGCTTCGGGTATGGCTGGAACTATCGAGGCAGCAAGAGTTTTAAGCAAATACCAATTTGAAAACAGCATCATTTATTTAGGTCTATCGGGTGAAGAACAAGGCCTGTTTGGCGGAAAAGGTTTTGCCGAATTTGCCAAGAAAAACAATTGGGAAATCATTGGTGTTTTAAATAATGACATGATTGGCAACATCGAAGGTGTGGATGGTATAATTGATAACAGAACATTTCGAATTTTTTCTGAACCTACATCAATAACTGATACTGAAAAAGAACAAAAAAATCGTCGCTTTTACGGTGGTGAAGTGGATGGAATTTCACGTCAATTAGCACGTTACATTCACAAACTGACAACAATGTACATGCCTGAAATGAATCCGATGTTGGTGTACCGATTGGATCGATTTGGTCGTGGCGGACATCATCGTCCATTCAACGATTTGGGTTATGCGGGTGTTCGAATCATGGAAGCGCATGAAAACTACAATCGTCAGCATCAAGACATCAGAACCGAAAACGGAATAAAGTATGGAGATGTAATTGAAGGTGTAAATTTTGATTATGCTAATAAACTAACTGCGGTAAATGCGATTACATTGGCCAGTTTGGCTTGGTCGCCAGCAGAACCTAAAAATGTAATGATTGGTGGAATTGTAGAAGCTAACACCAAATTGAAGTGGGAAAAACCAAATGACGATTCGATTATAGGATACAAAATTTATTGGCGACTAACCACTTCGCCTCAATGGGAAAACAGTCGATTTGTAGGCGATGTTGATTTTTACGAACTCAAAGGAATCGTCATTGATAATTATTATTTTGGAGTTGCAGCAGTCAGCAAAAAAGGTCATGAAAGTATTGTAGTATTTCCAAAAGACATCATCCGAAGTACATTCAAAAGAAATTAAAAAGAAAAGTCCCGATTACTCGGGACTTTCTTTTATATCTTATTTGTTCAACTTACTGTTTTTATATCCATAAGCAAAGTAAAACACTAAACCGATTAGCAACCAAACTCCAAACCATTTCCAATTAGAAACCGCCATTCCTGTTAGTAAATAACAACAAGAGATTAATCCTAATAACGGAATCAATGATAAATTCTTAAAGAAAGTAATGAAGGACATTACAATACACAATAAGAAGAAAACTACTAAGGGTAAATTCGTTGCTATTTTCCCTTCCGAAAAATCAAAAGAACTACCAAAATACGTTGGGAATAAGTAGTGAACTAAAATTGAACTTCCAACAACAATCGCAGGAAAAACAAACTTTGAATTAATGTAAGGAATTCTGAATTTCCCTTTGGTTGCTCTTACCTTCAATTCATCTTCACTTTGAGGAGAAAGCATTAAAACTCCCCCACACACCAGCACAAAAGCAAACAAAGTTCCTATACTAGTAAAATCGAGTACAAAATTTTCATCAGTAAAGAAAATGGGTAGTCCAACCACTAAACCAGTAACTATAGTCGCAAATCCTGGTGTTTTGTGTTTTGGGTGAATTTCAGCAAATTTCTTTGGCATTAAACCATCTCGCGACATCGTCATCCAGATGCGTGGTTGTCCCATTTGAAACACCAACATTACACTGGTCATGGCAACTACAGCCGCAATAGAAACGATGAACAACATCCACTTCACGCCTTTCAAAGCAAATATTTCAGCCAATGGATCGCTTACTCCTAATAAATCGTATTTTACCATTCCGGTAATTACCAAGGCTAAAACTATATAAATAATTGTACAAATAATCAATGAATAAATCATCCCACGAGGTAAATCACGTTGCGGATTTTCACTTTCTTCAGCCAAAGTCGATACGGCATCAAAGCCAATATAAGCAAAGAAAACAGCCGAAACTCCGGCCATAACTCCACCAAATCCGTTAGGCATAAAAGGCGTCCAATTTTCAATATCGATGTAAAATGCTCCAACAATAATCACTAATAGAATAATAGCCAACTTGATGTACACCATTGCATTGCTAAAATTTTTCGATTCTTTAGTTCCTTTGTAAACCAAATACGTAATCAATATATTAATTACAACTGCTGGTAAGTCAAATATAATTTTTAAACTTCCAATTGTGGGTGCATTTTGCCACGCTGATAATCCTTCTCCAGCTTTACTTTCTAGAAATGCTGCATGTGACGACTTATAGTTAATAGTCAACCACTCGGGCAAATGGATATGAAAACCTTCCAGTAAATTAGTAAAATAGCCACTCCATGAAAATGCAATATATATATTACCAATGGAATATTCCATCAACAATGCCCAACCAATAATCCAGGCAAATACTTCTCCAAAAGAAACATAAGCATACGTATATGCACTGCCCGAAACAGGCACACGAGAGGCAAATTCGGCATAACACATGGCTGTAAATCCACACGCGATTGCACAAATCACATACAACAAAATCACTCCTGGCCCACCCGAAAAACAAGCATTCCCAATAGCACTAAATGTTCCACCGCCAATAATTGCAGCTATACCAAAAAAGGTTAAGTCTTTGACATTTAAAACTTTATTCAATCCCGAATGTTCGCCATCGCCTCCTTGTTGCAAAATAGTTGAAGTGGGTTTTCTTCGGAATAAATTAGATAGTGACATACAATAATGTTTACTTAAGGTTAGAATAACAAATATAGAATAATTTGCTTACGTTTTTAAAAAATGCTTTCCACTTAACTTAATAACTAAAATCTATCAAAAAATAAGAATTAATCATTCGTTATCTATAGTTTGAATGTTTTAAATTAATAACTTTGTTCAAATCAGGAATAGAAATATAGAAATCAACAATAAAATAACAACTTCTTTAATTATTTAGTACAATTTATGGAACATTCAAACGACATTAGCAAATGCCCTTTTCATCAACATCAAAAAGGATTGAGCGATGGTGTTAAAAATCAGGATTGGTGGCCAAAAGCTCTGAATCTAGATATTTTACACCAACACGACTCAAAAACAAATCCTTTGGGTGAGAATTTTAACTATGCAGAAGAATTTAAAAAATTAGATCTTGAAGCTCTCAAAAATGATTTGAAAGCCCTAATGACTGACAGTCAGGATTGGTGGCCAGCCGATTGGGGACATTATGGTGGATTAATGATTCGAATGGCTTGGCACTCGGCGGGAACGTACCGAATAGCTGATGGTCGTGGTGGCGCAGGAACAGGAAATTTACGATTTGCACCGTTAAATAGTTGGCCAGATAACGGAAATTTAGATAAAGCCAGAAGATTATTATGGCCCATCAAGAAAAAATACGGCAACAAAATTTCGTGGGCCGATTTGATGATTTTAGCAGGAAACATGGCTTATGAATCGATGGGATTCAAAACGTTTGGATTTGCTGGAGGACGAGAAGACATTTGGCATCCAGAAAAAGATGTGTATTGGGGAGCAGAAAAAGAATGGCTAGCAAAATCGGGTGGCGAAGGCAGTCGATACTCTGGCGAAAGAGATCTAGAAAACCCATTAGCAGCCGTGATGATGGGATTGATTTATGTGAATCCTGAAGGTGTAGACGGCAACCCCGATCCTTTAAAAACAGCTCGTGATATGCGCATCACTTTCCAACGGATGGCCATGAACGACGAAGAAACAGTTGCGCTTACTGCTGGTGGTCATACCGTAGGGAAAGCACACGGAAATGGTGATGCTTCTGTACTCGGTAAAGAACCAGAAGCTGGCGAAATAGAAAATCAAGGTTTTGGTTGGTTGAATCCTAAAGGAAACGGAAATGCCGGAGACACAGTAACCAGCGGATTGGAAGGTTCATGGACAACACATCCTACTCGTTGGGATCACGAATACTTCCACTTACTATTCAATTACGAATGGGAATTAAGGAAAAGTCCTGCTGGTGCTTGGCAATGGGAACCCATCAATATCAAAGAAGAGGACAAACCTATCGATGCTCACGATCCATCCAAAAGAAACAATCCAATCATGACGGATGCGGACATGGCCTTAAAAATGGATCCAGCATACCGTGAAATTTCAGAGCGTTTTCTGAGAGAACCTGCTTATTTTGACGATGCGTTTGCTCGTGCTTGGTTCAAACTAACTCACAGAGATTTAGGTCCGAAAGACCGCTACTTAGGTACTGATGTTCCTGCGGAAGATTTGATTTGGCAAGATCCTGTTCCAAAAGTAGATTACACTTTATCAGATTCGGAAATTGAAGAATTAAAAGATAAATTATTGAACAGCGGATTAACCAGATCCGAATTGATTGCTACCGCTTGGGACAGTGCTAGAACATTTAGAGGTTCTGATTTCAGAGGTGGCGCAAACGGTGCTAGAATTCGATTAGAACCACAAAGAAACTGGGTAGCCAACGAACCAGAACGTCTGCACAGAGTTTTATCAAAATTAGCTGAAATTCAGGCCGGTTTAAGCAAAAAAGTAAGCATTGCTGACCTGATTGTTTTGGGTGGAAATGCGGCCATTGAAAAAGCGGCTCAAGAAGGTGGATTTAATGTTAAAGTTCCTTTCCATCCCGGAAGAGGCGATGCTTCACAAGAAATGACTGATGTAGAATCGTTTGAGGTGTTAGAACCGACTAACGACGCTTTTAGAAATTTCACGAAATCAAAATACGTGGTTCAACCCGAAGAATTGATGTTAGACAAAGCTCAATTACTCGGATTAACAGCAGCCGAAATGACTGTGTTAATTGGCGGAATGCGTGTACTTGGCACTAATTATGGCGGAACCAAACACGGAGTTTTCACTAACAACGAAGGTGTTTTGAGTAACGATTTCTTTGTAAATCTGACCGACATGAACTACAGTTGGAAACCAGCTGGAGATAATTTATACAACATAGCCGATAAAAAATCGGGTGCCACAAAATGGACCGCTACTAGAGTAGACTTAATTTTTGGTTCTAATTCTGTCTTACGATCGTATGCTGAAATTTATGCACAAGACGATAACAAAGAAAAATTTGTAAATGATTTCATCAAAACTTGGAACAAAGTGATGAACGCAGATCGTTTCGATTTGAAATAAGAACAACCAAGTTAGTATTGTTTTTCTGAAAAACCACCTGTATCGGGTGGTTTTTACTTTTTATACAAAAAGCAATCCATAAAGACAGATAAATTTAAAAATACAGTTAAAATTTTGCAGTAATACTACACTTAATTTTGCTTTATTATTTTATTCCAAAATATAATAAATATCATGTTTTATGTTTCCTACTATTTGTAATTTCGCACCAGAAAAACAGTTCTAACATTTAAAATACAATAACATGGCATTAGTAGGAAAAAAATTTCCAAACATTACAGTAGATGCAATCTCTTTTATGGGAGATAATTTAAGAATCAACGTGCTCGAAGAAGCTACCAAAAACAAGAAAAAAGTAATTTTATTCTGGTATCCTAAAGATTTTACTTTCGTTTGTCCAACTGAATTACACGCTTTTCAAGCAGCTTTACAAGAATTCGAAAAAAGAAATACTATGGTAATTGGCGCTTCTTGTGATACTAATGAAGTGCACTTTGCTTGGTTGAATACTCCAAAAAACAACGGTGGAATCGAAGGTGTAACCTATCCACTTATTGCAGATACCACTCGTAACTTATCGGCAGCTTTAGATATATTGGATTCAGAATGGGTGTACGACGAAGAATTAAACGACGAAATCCTTGAAGGCTCAAATGTGACTTTCAGAGCAACGTATTTAATTGATGAAGACGGAAAAATCTTCCACGAAAGTGTAAACGACATGCCACTAGGTAGAAATGTGGACGAGTTTTTACGTTTAATTGATGCCTACAGCCACGTTCAAACGTATGGCGAAGTTTGTCCAGCCAACTGGCAACAAGGAAAACAAGCTATGAATGCTGATCGTAACAGTACTGCAGCTTATTTAGCTTCCAATTAATTCAAATTTCAAGAATAAGTAACAAACTAAAATTTGTCATTAAAAACTCTCAATTAATTGGGAGTTTTTTTATTTTTGAAAAAAACTCATGGAAATAGTAATCGTATCCATCGTTGCCTTTCTCACCGCACTCCTCACCTTTTTCTCGGGTTTCGGATTGGGAACATTACTCGCTCCGGTTTTAATGCTTTTCTTTCCTGTTGATGTGGCCATCGCACTTACTGGAATTGTGCATTTTTTCAATAATATGTTCAAATTGATTTTAGTCGGCAAAAATGTCAACAAAGAAGTGTTCATCCGATTCGGAATTCCCGCCATTATTTTCGCTTTCATCGGTGCCTTTGTGTTGCTCAAAATCCCCAATATGCAACCGTTGTTTACCTACGAACTCTTTGGAAAAACATTCGCTATTTATCCTTTAAAACTAACGATAGCCTTATTAATTCTCTTTTTTGCGTGCATGGACATTGTGCCGTACTTCAACACACTCCAATTCGATAAAAACAAATTACCCATTGGCGGCGCTTTAAGTGGGTTTTTCGGAGGTTTAGCCGGAACACAAGGTGCGTTGCGAAGTGCGTTTCTCATTCGCGCTGGCTTGGCCAAAGAAGCTTTTATCGGAACCACTGTTGTCATTTCGTCGCTGGTCGATTTCACTCGCCTCAGCGTCTACGCAACCCGAATGATGAACCTAAATTTAAATGAAAACTTACCATTACTCATTTGCACCACACTTTCGGCCATGACTGGAGCTTTCATCGGAAATCAACTCCTCAAAAAAGTCACTGTCAATTTCCTCAAAATCACTGTGGCCATTTTCCTCATAATCATCGGAATCGCACTCGGTTTAGGCTGGATTTGATATTTACAGAAGAAATCTAAAATCTAAAATCTGAATTCTAAAATAGTAGAATAGCGTGTCGGCTTCCCACTCTTCTCCCATCGCCAGCCGTCGGTCTACAGCTGCAATTCCTTGGCTTTTTTGCACGTTTTTCTACGTCATACAATGGCTTCTGCTGTCGCCCTTGTAGGCCTACAAAAACGGCAAAACGCTGTCGTCATTTCCGCCTTCGCCCTCACGCAAACGAGTTACGCAGAACATTTTTTTATTAATTGAAGTATTTTTTCCGCAACCAAAACGCCACATTCACCAAAATAATCAATGCCGGAACTTCTACAAGCGGACCAATAACTCCTGCAAATGCTTGTCCACTATTGATGCCAAAAACACCAATTGAAACGGCAATGGCGAGTTCAAAATTATTCCCCGAAGCCGTAAACGATAAAGCTGTTGCATCGCGGTAATTGGCGCCAATTTTCTTCGAAACAAAGAACATTAGGAAAAACATTATTGCAAAGAAAATCACGAGCGGAATCGCGATGCGCAATACGTCCAAAGGTAAATCTACTATCATTTCGCCTTTCAAACTGAACATGATGACAATCGTAAAAAGCAACGCAATCAGCGTAATCGGCGACACAAACGGTAAAAACTTTTGGTTGAAGAACTTGTCGCCTAGGTGTTTTTTAATCAAAAACCGACTCACAACAGCCAATGCAAACGGAATTCCCAAATAGATGCCGACCGTTTTGGCTATTTCAGCAATGGTAATATCCAATTCCAATCCTTTGATTCCGAATAAGGGCAACATGACCGCCAAATAAAAATACGCGTACAGACTGAAGAAAAACACTTGCAGCAAACTGTTGATTCCGATTAAACCTGCTGTGAGTTCGCGATTACCCTCGGCCAATTCGTTCCATACGATCACCATCGCAATACAAGGCGCAATTCCGATAATAATTAATCCAGTCATGTATTCGGGATAGTCTTTGAGGAAAAATGTCGCTAACAAAAACATTAAAAACGGACCGACAATCCAGGTGATGAAAAACGAAACAGCCAACAATTTGGGTTGTTGAAACATCTGTGGCACCTTTGAAAAATCAATTTTTGTCAACGGCGGATACATCATCAATATCAACCCAATAGCCAACGGAACATTCGTAGTTCCCGACGAAAAAGAGTTAATAAAATCATCCGAATTGGGAATAAAATAACCGATGGCTACACCAAGAAGCATGGCGAGAAAGATCCAAAGAGTTAAATATCGGTCTAAAAAATTAAGCCTTTTTTTCATGTTTTTTTTACCGCAAAGACGCAAATCCTTCGACAAGATCAGGATGACAGCGCCAAGTTCGCAAAGTTTTAAGAGTTATTTAATTTTTGAAAACACATAATACATTTCAGAAGCAATTTGTAAACTGCGTTCTATATATTTCTCATTCATGAATTCGGTTCCGTCAAAGGCTTTTGGATCGTCGTATTTGACGGGGAAACGCGCTTCAGCTCCGAATACCATTGGGCAACCTTCATCGGCATTGTTGCACGTCATGATCGCTCCAAAGTTGTTTTTCGGATTGAATTCATCAAAATACGCTTTTGAAAAACAGATGATGGGATGTTGATTTGCATCAAATTTCACAGCGTAAACTGGGTTTTGTTCTTGACTCAACTTCTGAATTTCAAAACCTTGATTGACTAATGTCTCGCCTACTTTCGGGAACATCGCCGTAGCTTCCGTTCCTCCTGAATAGCAAAACACATTTTTTATTGAAAAATGAAACGCCATGGTTTGTGCCCAAATTTGAGACAAATGACTGCGTCGCGAATTGTGCGTGCAAATAAAGTTCAAGCGAATTTCTTCGTTAGTATTGAATTTATTTTGAATGTAGTCAATCAAAGGCTGTAGTATATCCTTTCGCTCATTGGGAACTGAAATTTCAGCAATTGATTGGATTGTTTTAGATAAAATGTCGAACATATTGTTTTTTTTTAACCGCAAAGAGCGCAATGAACTACGCAAAGTCTGCAAGGGTTTTTAAATACTACTTTTTAGCCCAGATAGCAACGGAAAGCTTTTTTGAGGAAAAAGCTAGATTTTGTTTCCTAAAAAGAGCGACCAACGGAAGCTTTTTTTAGGATTACAAAAGCAGCTTGAAACCAAAAAACTTGGAGTGTATAGCTGGATTAGCTTCATATTAACAACAACCCGATTCAGGTGTGCAACAAGATACTTTTTCTTTCCACTCTCCAATTTTTGCTTTCATTTTATCGGCTGGAATTCCACAATGATCGCTTGCCAAACAAGTAGTTTCTTTTGGAGTTAAAATAAATTTTCCCTCTGAATAGTCTAGGCCAAATTTGCCGATGGTACTTTCGGTTTGGTATTCCACTTCCAGTTCTAAATCGGTATCACCAATTAAGTTTTTGGAAGCATCAATGATTTTTAAAACTTTGCTCGGCGCTAAACGATGGTAAAAATCGGCTGCCAACCACACTTGAAAAGTGATTAGTTTTTCTTCGCGAATGGTGTTGCCGCAATCGATAAAATTTTTAGTCAATAAACCCATTTCTGTGATGTGAAAATGAGCCGGAATAGTAGTTCTGTTGGGCAATTGAATGGTGAAATTTTCAACTTGCTCTAATCTGTTTTTGAATTCTGAGATTTTCATGTTTTAGATTTTTAGATTATAAGATTATTAGACTAGTTAGATGATTGAATAATGATTTATTAGATTTTTGGCTTCAATTGAAACAATTCTAATTTTCTAAGCCAGTCTAAGAAGTCATTAAATCAACAGCATTTCAATTTTAACTTTTTGGAAATCAAGGCAAAGTAACTTTCAATTTTTGCCATTGTATCTGGATTTAAGCAATAGCAAATGGCTGTTCCTTCGATGTTTCCCTTAATGATGTTGGCGTTTTTTAATTCTTTTAAATGCTGCGAAATGGTGGGTTGTGCCAAAGGCAATTCGTTGACAATATCTCCACAGATACAACTATTAACGGACAATAAATACTCCACAATTGCAATTCGTGCTGGATGTGACAAGGCTTTAAACAAGCTTGCTATTTCATTGTGTTCTACTGAAAACGAATCGGATTTTGATGCACCCATAATGATGTTTTTGTGTTCTATGTTCTATGTTTTATACTGTATTGGGTATGCAACAGCTAATGTTGAGACTACACATACTTACAACCTAGAACTTACAACTATTTTTCAAATTATTTTTGATGAGTAAAACTACTCAATTATTATATTGCAATATTACGATAAAACAATAATACAAACCAAACATAAACTGTTAAATTTTTAAGGTCAAAATCATTTTCCCTATTCCGAAATATTTTCATACTTTTGGATTCATATAAAAATCACATTATGGCAACAGTAACATTAGGTGGAAACCCAATAAAAACAAGTGGTGAACTTCCAGCAGTTGGTTCGAAAGCACCTCAATTTCAATTAGTACAAAACGATTTATCAATAGCTTCTTTGGAAAATTTTACAGGAAGCAAATTGGTTTTAAATATTTTTCCGAGTATCGATACTGGAACGTGCGCCACTTCTGTTCGCACTTTTAACGCCAAAGCAAGCGCGCTAGAAAACACAAAAGTACTTTGCATTTCAAGAGATTTACCTTTTGCTCAAAAACGTTTTTGTGGCGCTGAAGGCTTGGAAAACGTGATTAACTTATCCGATTTCAAAACAGGTAGCTTCGGTAAAGACTATGGATTAGAAATGATCGAAGGTCCGCTTGGAGGTTTACACTCTAGAGTAGTTATCGTATTAGATGAAAACGGAACCGTAACCTACGCTGAGCAAGTACCTGAAATTGCAGACGAACCGAATTACGAAGCTGCATTAGCCGCATTATAACAAAAATGGAATTCCAAAGAGACAAATCGTTCCTTTCTGGAAGATTCAAAAGTATGGGATTTGCACTGAAAGGTGCTTTTAAATTAGCCACAACTGAACACAGTGTGATGGTGCAATCGTCAATTGCAGTACTCATGGTAATTGCTGGTTTTTATTTTGAAATTTCCCGTGAAGAATGGATGTTTCAGACTTTAGCAATTGGATTGGTATTGAGTGTTGAAGGATTAAACACTGCAGTCGAAAAAGTAGCCGATTTCATTCATCCTGAATTTCATAAAAAAATAGGATTTATTAAAGACATTGCTGCTGGAGCTGTTTTCTTTGCCGCAATGACTGCAATTGTTATCGGTTGTCTTATCTATATTCCAAAATTTTAATTTATTATTGTCCGAAATTTCGATAATCAATGGCCAAAGCAAGAAAAAAAGAAACTACAAACGATGCACTTCCTGAAGAAAAACTTCCATGGAAGATGAAATTACAATACCGTGTTTTGATTGGAAGCTTCTTATTGCTCTTCTCTATCGGATTGCTTTTGGCATTTGTTTCGTTTTTTATTTACGGTCACCAAGACCAAAGTGTAGTGGATGAATTGGGCAATCGAAGTGAAAAAGCCTACAATTGGCTAGGAAAAATTGGTGCCTATTTGGCCGATCTTTTCATTCACCGCGGATTTGGAGCTGCTTCCTTTCTATTTGTAAAATTATTCTTTGTTACTGGCGCTTATTTGGTATTGGACTTACCGCTCAAAAAACTCAAAAACACTTGGTTTTGGGATTTGTTTGTAATGATTGTATTGTCCATTTTATTTGGTTATTTCGCCACTTCACTGCCTCAATTAGGGGGAACAATTGGTTACGAGATGAACTTGTTTTTCCAAGATTTTATTGGAAAAATCGGTACGCTTTTGGTTTTAATTGCTGGATTAGTAATCTACTTGTTATTCAAAATCAAAATGTCGCCCGAATCAATCAAAACCTTTTTTGAAAGCAAGAAAAAAGAGATCAAAGACGATATTGATAGCATGCGACCTACTCCTTCTGATGGAGCATATAATTTAGAAGAATATGCTGTTAATGATAAAGAAGAAGAATCTCATATTGATTACGATATTGATGAAGTTTTAAAGCCAACATCTCAATTCGAAATCAACAAAGAAGCTTTAAAACCTACCATTTCAAGTTATTCTGAAATTGAATTGGAGCCGACTTTAAAGACAGAACCAAAACCAGTTGTAACTTCTACTCCACTAACTGTAACTCCAGTTGAAACGCCGATCATCAAAACGAATGATGAGGCATTTGTCATCGAAAAAGCGCAGGATGAAGATACCATTGAAGAAAATTTAGCGGCAAAAATTGTGGCTGATTTTGGTGAATTTGATCCAACATTGGAGTTGTCCAACTATAAATTTCCAACCATCGATTTATTAAAAGAATATGCCTCGGTCGGAATTACCATCAATCAAGAAGAATTAGAAGAAAACAAAAACCGTATTGTTGAAACGTTAAAAAACTACGGAATAACAATCTCACAAATCAAAGCTACGGTTGGTCCATCGGTTACTTTATATGAAATCGTTCCTGAAGCGGGAATCCGAATTTCAAAAATCAAAAGTTTAGAAGACGATATTGCACTTTCATTAGCCGCATTGGGAATTCGTATCATCGCTCCTATTCCAGGAAAAGGAACTATTGGTATTGAAGTTCCGAATAAGAATCCAACTATGGTTCCGATGAAAACCGTAATTGCGGCAGCTAAATTCCAAGAAGCTGAAATGGAATTGCCTATTGCTTTAGGGAAAACCATTTCAAACGAAACCTTTGTTGTTGATTTAGCCAAAATGCCTCACTTGCTGATGGCTGGAGCAACCGGACAAGGAAAATCGGTTGGATTGAACGCGGTTTTAACTTCGCTTTTGTACAAAAAACATCCAGCGGAAGTTAAATTTGTTTTGGTTGACCCGAAAAAAGTGGAATTGACTTTATTCAACAAAATTGAGCGTCATTATTTAGCCAAATTACCTGATTCTGAAGATGCTATCATCACTGATAACAGTAAAGTAATCAATACATTGAACTCGCTTTGCATTGAAATGGACAACCGTTATTCGTTATTAAAAGACGCGATGGTTCGTAATATTAAAGAATACAACGAAAAGTTCAAACAACGCAAATTGAATCCGGAAAACGGCCACCGATTTTTACCTTATATTGTTTTGGTTGTGGACGAGTTTGCCGATTTGATCATGACGGCTGGAAAAGAAGTAGAAACTCCCATTGCGCGTTTGGCTCAGTTGGCGCGTGCCATCGGGATTCACTTAATCATTGCAACGCAACGTCCATCGGTGAATGTAATTACCGGTATGATTAAAGCGAACTTCCCAGCTCGAATTGCGTTTAGAGTAACCTCAAAAATCGATTCGAGAACCATTTTAGATACGGGTGGAGCGGATCAATTGATTGGTCGTGGAGATTTATTATTTTCCAACGGAAATGATTTAGTACGTGTTCAATGTGCTTTTGTTGATACTCCAGAAGTTGAAAAAATAGTTGATTTTATTGGTTCACAAAAAGCGTATGCTACGGCTTACATGCTTCCGGAATATGTTGGTGAAGAAGGTTCGAATGTAAATCTTGAGTTTGATATTTCAGAAAGAGATTCCTTGTTTAGAGATGCTGCCGAAATAATTGTCACTGCTCAACAAGGTTCGGCATCATTATTGCAAAGGAAGTTAAAACTAGGCTACAACAGAGCTGGAAGATTAATCGATCAATTGGAAGCCGCAGGAATTGTGGGTCCGTTTGAAGGAAGTAAAGCGAGAAGCGTTAATATTCCCGATTTGGTAGCATTGGAACATTTTTTTAATAATGAACAAAATAATGATTAAAATGAAGAAATTATTTTCTATTGCTTTTTTACTATTTGTTACACTCAATGCAAATGCTCAAGATAAAAAGGCGAAAGAACTTCTTGATGATGTAACTGCTAAAATCAAAAGCTATAAAAATATTGTGATTGATTTTAAATACACTTTGACCAATACTAAAGAAAACATCAATCAGGAAAGTAAAGGAAATGTAACCTTGGAAGGCAATAAATACATATTGAATTTCATGGGAGCGACAAAATTATACGACGGAAAAAAGACCTACACAGTTGTTCCTGAAGATGAAGAGATTACTATTTCATCTGCTAATGATAACGATGAAAAATCAATTACTCCATCCAAAATGCTGACGTTTTTCAATAGCGGTTATAAGTATTCAATGGATATTTTACAAAACGTAAAAGGAAGAAAAATACAGTACATTAAATTGGTTCCAACCAACGGAAAAGATCAGCGAAAAGAAGTGCTATTGGGAATTGATATCCAAACCAAACACATCTACAACCTTATCGAAGTAGGCAAAAATGGTACAAAAACAACTTTAACTGTTAATTCTTTTAAAACCAATCAGCCATTATCCAAAAATCAATTTATCTTTGTAGCCAGTAAGTATCCCAACTACTACATCAATAAATTAGATTAGCATTTGTGAAAATATTAGATAAGTATTTACTTAAATCCTTCTTGATTACATTTACTACGGTATTTGTAATCTTGTTTTTTATATTCATTTTACAAACGGTTTGGTTATTCATCTCTGAATTAGCGGGGAAAGATCTCGACTTTTTTATGGTAGTAAAATTCTTGGTGTTTTCAATGCCACGAATTGTTCCTTTAGTATTGCCTTTGTCTGTGCTTTTGGCATCCATTATGACCTTCGGAAGTTTGTCTGAAAACTATGAATTTGCAGCTATGAAATCGTCTGGAATTTCATTGCAACGCGCCATGCGAAGTCTTACCTTTTTCATTTTGTTTTTGAGCATTGTTGCATTTGTTTTTGCTAATAATGTGATTCCGTATGCCGAATACAAATTCATCAACTTCAGACGAAATATTGCACAAGTAAAACCCGCCATGGCTATTGCAGAAGGTCAATTCAGTGAAATTGGTAATTACACCATTAAAGTCCAAAAGAAATCTGGTGAAAACGGAAATTTATTGTCTGATGTTATCATTCACATCAAATCAAGCACCGGAGAAGGTAATAAAACCGTAATTAGAGCTAATCGCGGAGAATTAGTTAGTAGTGAAAATTCAAATACCTTGAAGCTACTGCTTTTTGATGGATACTATTATGAGGATATTTTTCCAAAAAAATACGAAGAACGCAAGCGATTACCCTTCGCGAAAGCTACTTTCAAAAGAGATGTCATCAATATTGATCTATCAAAATTGAATTCGCAAGACGATACGGGAGAAATTACCAACACTAATACTATGTTGAATATTAGTGAATTGAATTACACTTTGGATTCTTTAAACACCAACTATAAAAGAGACATTACATCGTATGCTGAGAACATTTACCAAAGAGTAAATACCACTATGATTGTTCCTAAATCAGCAACACCACTATCCAAAATTTCTGATTTTCAGAGCCATTTTTCTACCTTAGATAAAGATCGAAAACTACAAGTCTACAATGTGGCCAAAAGCAACGTTGAAGGTACTGTTTTTTCTATTGATAGCTCCAAATTTGAAATGGAGGAAAAACAAAAAAACATCAATTCACATTGGATTGCTTTGTACGATAAATTTGTAATTGCATTTGCATGTATTTTGATGTTCTTCATAGGCGCACCACTCGGAGCCATCATCAGAAAAGGTGGTTTGGGATTACCAATTGTATTTGCGGTTGGAATTTTCATCATCTTTCACTTCATCAATACATTTGGAAAAAAAGTAGCTCAAGAAAACGGAATTACCCCTTTTTTAGGAACATGGATGTCGTCTATGGTCTTGAGTCCGTTAGCCATAATTCTAACTTACAGAGCAACTAATGATATTGGTGGTATGTTTAATTTTGATGCTGTAACTGTACCCATTCAGAAATTCTTCGGATCATTATTTTCTAAAAAAGAAACTGTAAAGGCAATTGAGTTACCAAATGAAGTCAATGAAATGCTCCCAAGTGAACCTGTAAGCTCTTCAAATTTCACCTCTGAATTAGCGGAATACAGAAAATTCTCAAACATTTCATTAATCTTGAATTTAATTGCTACAGTAGCTTTCTTTATTGTCAAAAATAATACGAGCATTGTACTTTTAATTATTGGATTTGTACTTTTACTAATCGGATTTTTATACTGTATTTACCGTTCACAGAAAAAATTAGATGAAATTGGAATCCTAACCAACACCAATGTAGAACCCGGAATTGCTGTTTCAATGGTAACCGGATTTCCATTTTATTTCATCATTTACTTATACAACAACACGCTATTGAAAGGTTTGCTTTCTGAAAAAAAATAATGATATTACAACTACAAAACCTAGAAAAAATGTCAGATTCTGCATTAAAATTAAACACAATTGAAGAAGCCATTGAAGACATTCGACAAGGAAAAGTCATCATTGTTGTTGACGACGAAGATCGAGAAAACGAAGGTGATTTCTTGGCTGCTGCCGAAAAGGTTACTCCCGAAATGATTAACTTTATGGCCACTCACGGAAGAGGTTTAATTTGTGCTCCACTGACCGAAAACCGTTGTAAAGAACTCGATTTGCATGCTATGGTTTCCAACAATACCGATGTAATGCAAACCGCTTTTACCGTTTCGGTAGATTTAAGAGGAAACGGAGTTACCACCGGAATTTCTGCTTCAGATAGAGCTAAAACAGTTGAAGCTTTAGTCAATCCTGATACTAAACCACATGATTTAAGCAGACCTGGACATATTTTTCCGCTTATTGCCAAACAAGGCGGAGTTTTAAGAAGAACTGGCCATACGGAAGCTGCGATTGATTTTGCTCGCTTAGCCGGATTCAAATCGGCTGGAATCATTGTTGAAATCATGAACGAAGACGGAACAATGGCGCGATTGCCTCAATTATTTGAAGTAGCCAAAAAATTCGACTTAAAGATTGTTTCCATCGAAGATTTAGTTGCCTACAGAATGCAACACGACAGTTTGATTGTCAAGAAAGAAGATTTTGAAATTGAAACCCGTTTTGGTCAATTCCGATTGCGTGCTTATTTACAAACGACCAATAAACAAGTCCATTTGGCTCTAACCAAAGGAAGTTGGAGCAACGGTGAAGCGATTCTAACCCGAATCAATTCGACTCAAATCAACAACGATATTTTGGGCACTTTGACCAACAATGCCGATAAGAAATTAGACGATATGTTCCAATTGATTAATCAAGAAGGAAAAGGAGCCATTTTGTTCATCAATCAAGAAATTCAATCGTTGGATTTATTGAACCGTCTTAAAGAATTAAAGTCACTCCAAGAAAAAGGAATTAACAAAGCGCCCATCATCAAAATGGATGTGAAAGATTTCGGAATTGGAGCTCAAATTCTTCATGATATTGACATTTCCAAAATCAAATTGATTTCTAACACCGAGCAAACCAAACGTGTGGGAATGATTGGTTATGGTTTGGAAATTACAGAATATGTACAATATTAGAAGTGTCAAGTACGGAGTACGATAAATGAAGGCAGGTTAGTAAAATAATCTGTCTTTTTTTTACACATTATTTAACTACTGCTTGGTGCGTAAACTTAAACCAAATTGAACAAAAGCAGATGGTTTCAATTGATTTTCATAATCATCAGTTGGTGTCTTAAAATCGGAGTTATAAAAGTCAAAATTGCGTCGCAAAACCCAACCTGCTTTTGCATTCAACCATAGATTTGAGGTTAAATTATACGAAAAATATGGATGAACAGCCACGTTTAATGTTCGCAAATAGTCAATAGAATCAATCGTATTAATATGAAACAATATTGGATCAGTGGTAAACCCGAAACCGTACTCCATTTTTTTTGTTGGAAGGAAAATTAGGCTGGCATTGTTAGGAAAATAAGTGGTAAACTTCATTTTATCAGAAACATAACTGAATGCTAAAATGGGAATAAGTGAATTTTTACCTAAATCATTGTTGTAATTCAATCCAAATCCCCATTTTAGACGTTCATTCTTTTGTGAGGTTTTCATCACTATTGAAGAAACTGCTGGAAACAAGTCGTTACTACTTAAATTGTCTTTAAAATCGCTTCTAATTGAGATTCTGGGAACTAAAAGTAACTCCCATTTAGAATTGAACTTATGCCTTGTTAGTAAAGAATACTTAATTTCATGTAACTCTTGAGGCAATGCTTGAGCAGAATTAGAAAAGGAGC
The DNA here is from genome assembly GCF_035299245.1 of Flavobacterium sp. GTDB lineage: Bacteria > Bacteroidota > Bacteroidia > Flavobacteriales > Flavobacteriaceae > Flavobacterium. Next base: position 87,809 of record NZ_DATGWY010000014.1, read on the forward strand.
TGTATTGATAATTCGATAATCGATAATAAACTATGTTATTGATCTTAGTTTTACTATTGAGTTGAATCGTTGGAGTTACAAAATTAAAATCAAAATGACTCAATTGCGCCTTGCCTTCTCCACTCTTGAATTCAGATTTTGGAAAAGTAGAATAGTTAATTGTCAAAAAGTCATTTGTATTTTGAGAATAACAAAAAAAAGACATCGTAACAATAATGAAGAAAAAAAAAGTCCTAAACAGCTGTCTACTCATACCACAAATATAAATTTCTTTCATTTAAGAGCTAATTTTAGAATAACAAAAAAACAAATTTCCATTTTAAAATATAGAAAATGAATGGGTTAGTTTTTAAAATAAAAAATATCTGATTATTTGTTGGAATTGTATTTGGAAAACAAAAAAAGGTTACTATATTTGCATCCGCATTCGCAAGGAATGTAAGACTTATTGGAGAAATGGCAGAGTGGTCGATTGCGGCAGTCTTGAAAACTGTTGACTGTAACAGGTCCGGGGGTTCGAATCCCTCTTTCTCCGCGAATAAAACCCCAAAATCGTAGATTTTGGGGTTTTTTAATTCCAAAAAGTAATCAAAGTTGTGATCTGAAGTTGCTTTTTGGAATTAAAAAGCTTAAAAAGTGACATAGGAACTTTTTGGGTTTTACTTACAGGTTCTTCCATTTGGAACAACGAAGTTAATCCTTCTTTCTCCGCAAAAACTTTTTTGAAAGTTAAGTTAAACCCGCTAAGCCATGCGATTTAGCGGGTTTTTGTTTTGCAATAATTTCTATCCCTAAAGTATACTTATCAGTGTATGTAAAAAATTGAAATTTAGTGACGCCGAATTTGCTACAAAACAAAGTCTGCAATAAAATGAATAATCATACCAAGGGCAACTTTACTAACATCAAAGTTTAAAATAAGTAAACCAATATGCAATCTATCATTTAGTCAAGCTATACTTCTTGCTCATTTTCCAAAAATAAATGAAGAAGATCAAATCATACTAATTATCGTTTCAAATCTGGAAAGATTTGTCATTATATTTTTTACACTTACAAATACTCAAAATGCTACTATAAATCAAATTAACACTAATTAATACTCTATAATAGACGCTAACAGTATTGAAAAATAACCTAAACTAATTTTGTTTCATAGAACATGAGTTAATAATAAACCTAAATAACACTAACTATGTACGAACAAATAAATGACAATATTTCAAAATTTGTTGCTTTTTCCGATTCAGAGTTGGAAATATTTGACTCATTGTTGAGTTTTAAAAAAGTAAGTAAGAAAACAATACTTTTACGTGAAGGCGAAAAATGCAACTTTGAAGCTTTTGTACTCAAAGGATGCTTGCGTAAGTACTATATTGACTCCAACGGAATTGAAGTGGTTTTACAGTTTGCAATAGAAAATTCTTGGATAAGTGATATTTCATTCAATGCCTATGAAACCAAACCAAGTCAGGTTTTTATTGAAACACTGGAAGATTGCGAATTGTTACTGTTTAGTCCCGAAGCCAAAGAAACACTGTTTTTAAAAGCACCAAAATTTGAACGTGCATTCAGAATATTAATGCAACGTAATTTGGATGTAACTCAAAATCGATTATTACATACTATTGCCAAAACAGCTACTGAAAAATATGTAGAGTTTTTAGAATTGTACCCAAAAATCCCTCAAAGAGTTGCTCAACACCATATCGCTTCTTTTTTAGGAATTTCACCAGAATTTCTCTCGAAAGTTAGGACAAGGATGATAAAACATTAATATCATTAGCACACTAATAAAAAAATCTTTATTTCATCATTAATCGTTTCAATTAGCGATATACCACAAAAAAAATTACTAAAAAGGCTCTTCACGCCCTGTAAACTATCATTTTATTGTGTTGGCACAATGCTTGGTTTCCATTATATAATTATAAATCATCAAAAATTATTACTATATGGAAACAAAACAATATTCTAAAACAGCTTTAATTTTAGTAAATCCTCTTAACGATTTTCTTTCGGAATAATTACTTATAAAAAATTGTCGAAGGCATTCAATTGTTACAAAATAGTAAAATTTTAATCGCTGCTTTTAATTGATAAGGAATCAGGGGAATTGTAAAGACCACTTTCCTTATCATGAACTATCGAAGAAGTATAAATCACAAAAAATTACGTCGAATATTAAAAATTACAAAATGGAAAAAAATACAAACATCCCAGGGTATACTTATGGTACAAGCCAAGTGGCCAAATCGCCATTTAGTCTAGAAGAGTTAAAACTTTTACAAGAATCAATGCTGTTCGGTGAGGAAGATCTAAAATACCTCAAAATGAGCTATGATATACTGAAAGACCAAACGAGTGACATACTCAATGTTTGGTACGGATTTGTCGGTTCAACTCCTCAATTGGTTTATTTCTTTGGAAATAAAACTACAGGTGAACCCGAAGGCGATTATTTAGCTAGAGTTCGTACCCGTTTTGAAATGTGGATACTGCAAACTGCCGAAGCCAATTACGATCAAGATTGGTTAAATTATCAGTATGAAATTGGGTTAAGACATTATACCCTAAAAAAGAACAAAACTGATAATGCGACCGCAGTTCCTATTGTAAACTATAGATACATTCCAGCTTTAACTATTCCGGTAACGGCAACCTTGAAACCCTTTTTATCCAAAAAAGGAGCCAACAATGAGGATGTTGAAAAAATGTATACTGCATGGCTGAAGAGCGTACTTCTGCAAACAATTCTTTGGGGACAACCTTATCTGATTGAAGGTGAGTTTTAATTTTTGGTTAATGCAATAAAGCGGGGCAATTCAATTGTCCCGCTTTATTATTTAATTAAATAGTTGTGCAATTAGTGTTGTAGTGCGAACTTTATAATGACATTGGTACATCCATTACCAGAATTTCAGTATCATCGACATTTGAAGTAATGTTAATTTTTGCGGTATCCCAAACCCCAAATCCATCACGCGATTCTAATTTTTGGTCACCAATAGTTGCTGAGCCTTTTATAATGAAAACATACATCCCATTACCCGATTTTTTTACAGCATATTCAGTGCTGATGTCTTTGCTGAATGTTCCTAAATTGAACCAAGCATCTTGGTGAATCCACACTCCATCATCCTCTGGTGAAGGAGAAACAATTTGTTGAAACTGATTAATTCTGTTCTCCTTTTTTAAGGTAATCTGGTCGTATCTTGGTGTAACATTCTTTTTATTTGGGTAAACCCATATCTGTAAAAACTTGACCAATTGATCTTTATTCTTATTGAATTCGCTGTGAAATATTCCCGTTCCTGCACTCATCACTTGTATGTCACCATTCTTGATGATAGTGGTATTACCCATACTGTCTTTATGCTCCAAATCACCTTCTAATGGGATTGAAATGATCTCCATATTGTCATGAGGATGAGTTCCGAATCCCATACCGCCTTCAACCTTATCATCATTCAATACACGCAATACACCAAAGTGCATTCTTTCCGGATTATAGTAATTGGCAAAACTAAACGTTTGATGGCTTTCCAGCCAACCATGATTGGCAAAACCACGAGTATTGGCTTTGTGAAAAATAGTATTTTCCTTTAGCAAATCTTGAGTATTTGGCAAATGATTGAAACCTAAAATTTCCAAGGGTTCAATTTCATCAATTTTGTTTTTGATAATGTTTCCGAATACTGCAGTAGCGGCAAACATTCCCGTTCCAAACAGTCCTTTCTTTAAGAAATCTTTTCTATCCATAACTTTTTGTGTTAATAATTGTTTCTGCAAATTTCGAATCAATGAATTAGATTTACATTGAACTAGTACAAGAAATGCAATTTATTGTTTGGCTAACTTTGTTCGCACTTTACTCAAAAACTCAGCTGTAATTCCGAGATAGGAAGCAATGTGATGTTGTGCAACTCGTTGTGATAGAGTTGGGTATAACTTCAAAAACTCCAAATATTTTTCTTGAGCGGTTTTGGCTATGGTGTCAATGAGACGATTTTGCATGGCCGATAAATTTCTTTGTACCAAAAGCCTAAAGATTCTTTCAAATTTTGGAACCTCACGCAAAAGCTGCTCTTTTGTTTCTGTAGTCAGTACCAACAATTCGCAATCTTCCAATGTTTCAATATACAATTGACTGGGTTTGTTTTCATGAAAACTGGCGATATCACTCACCCACCAATCCTCTGTGGCAAATGCCAAAACTACTTCCAAACCGTGCTCGTTAATGTAATATTTACGAATGCAACCCTTTAGAATGTAGGCTTCAAAATGACAAATTTCTCCTTCCTGCAAAAGAAAAGTTTTTTTTGGAACTTTTTTATGCTGCAAAATTTCGTTAAAAAACTCCATTTCCTTTTCGGTGAAATCATTGTTTTTACAAACATTTTTGTTGATCGATTCAAACATATTCTGAAAAATTATTGTTTACTCACTTTACACTTGGGCTTCATTTCTTAATCTTCTTTTTTCTAAAGCTTCCATAATCTCACATTTCAGCAAACCACTGCCACCGCCATAATGCTGAATGATTTCGATATTGGGTTGTTGATTGAGAAAAAAGGAGCACATTTTATCTTCACAACTTGTATCAATTCCGGAGCTAAGAAGTACCATATCTAATGTATTCTGGAGCACATAATCTTTAGCTTGTTCATCATCACTAAACGCCACGCCATGCCAATCCTCATTGGAATTAACCAACCTATTCAAAACTTCCAATATTTCTTTATTTTTACCAAAAATTAAAAATTTAAGTTTACTCATAACCTTTAAATTAAAATACAAAATTAAATCAAATACGAAGAGTTAAACTTAATCTAGAACAAGAAACAACTCAAAGTCCAAAAAAAATGTCATTTGGCTTATTTTTACATTGGAGAATTATCATAAATAAGCTTCAATTTTGATATTCTTTTTCAAAAAATAATTAAAACTAAAAAAAAACGTAAAAAGCTATAAATAGGGATGAAAACTACTCTAAAATATCGTTTAATTAATTGATTTTTAATAAATTTGATTCATTATTGGTAACCTTAGGAGTTCAAGGTAAAGGAAGAAGATAACTAACCTTATATTTTTAACCATGTATAAAATTATTTATTCTCTTATGGTGTGGTTAGTAGGATGCTGTTCAATCTACAGTCAGCATTTTGATAAAGTGCCAGAAGCCGAACTTCACAGAAAACTGGCGGCATCAAAGAATTCTTCAGAAAAAATAGCATTACTCATTGAATTGGCTACCAACCACATAGAGTTGTCTAGAGATATAAACCATCCTAAATCCATCGACAGCGCTAAGTATTTTTCAAATCGCGCCCTTAAATTAAGCAAAGCCACTCAAAACAAAGATGGTGTTGCAAGAGCGTATATTGCCTATTCGCAAGTTTATCAGATTATAGGAGATTTGGATTTGGCTGAAAAATACGCCCAAAGCGCAATTAACATCTACGTTAAATTAAAAGACAAACCCGGAATTGCAAGCGCTTATCGCATACTCATGTACTCCAAAGAATCAGTGCGCGATTTTAATGAAACCGTTGCCATTGGACTCAAAGCTCAAAAGGCTTATAAAGAAGCAGGAGATAAAAAGATGCAAGCAACTATGGGTGAAGATATTGCCTACTTTTTGATGGGTTCGGGACGTTTAGAAGAAAGTTTAAAAGTACTCGAAGAAACGGTCCAACTGTATAAGGAAATGAAATTTGGAAAAGTGCAGTATGCTTATTCATCCATGTGCATTATAAGCAATCAACTTGGTCGTTATGAAAAAGCCATAGAATATTCTCAAAAGGCCATTAATGCTGCAGAGAAATACAATGACACCAGTTTAAATGTAGTACAAGTGTACAACTATTCTGGCATAGCTTATTTATCGTTGAAAAATTATAACAAAGCATTTGAGTGCTTTAAAAAAGCGTACAAAATTTCTAAAAAGTATAACGATATCGGATTTTCATGCTTGCTACTTACCAACATGATTGAAATTTTGATGAAATCAAAAAAAATAAATGAGGCTGGTTCTTATGTAAACCTTTTAAAAAAAGATTACCACAAACTTTCTCCAGCCGACCAATTTGAACCGATGTCTTGTTTGATAAAATATTATGTGCAGCTAAAAAAACACGAACAAGCCGTTGGTTATGTTGAAAAAGCTCTTAAAGCATCGGACACAATGAAAACGGATGATATCAGGCAAGTGGCTCTATACGTAGGAATCATTGATTATCATTTTGCTAACAAAAAATACGGTATAGCTCGTAAATATGTTGGCCGATACAAAATACTGAGTGAAAACGTGAAAAGCCCAAAAAAACTTGCAGAAGTATACCACATGTTGTTCCGGATTGACTCAGCTGAAGGAAACTTTACCTCTGCAATTAAACATTACAAGCTAGAAAGTAAATATAAAGATTCCTTACTTAATGAAGCGAAAAACAAAGAAATAGCAGCGCTCGAAATTAAGTACGAAACCAATAAAAAAGAGAAAGAACTTCAACAAAACAAGGAAAAAAACAGGCTTTTAAGCTTGGAAAGTAGTTTGCAAAAAAGCAAATTAGAAAAGGCCAATTTAATTAAAAATATAAGTCTTGGAGGCATCATTTTACTTTTAATAACCTTCTTATTGCTCTACAGCAGTTACCGAATAAAACAAAAAACCAATAGAATACTCGAATCACAGAAAAATGAAATCAATCAAAAGAATAACTCGCTTGAAAAGTTAGTCACCGAAAAAGAATGGCTATTGAAAGAAGTGCACCATCGGGTCAAAAACAATCTTCAAATGGTGATGAGCCTACTAAATGCACAATCGTTTTATTTGAAAGATAATGCTGCCATGACAGCCATTCGTGAGAGCCAACATCGCATTCATTCGATGTCTTTGATACACAAAAAATTATACCAGTCCGAAAACGTAGTTTCGATTAACATGGAAGTTTACATTAAGGAACTGGTTCAGTATTTCAAGGAAACCTTCGATACTGGTCAACGGATTCAATTTGTTTTAGACATAACCCCAATAGAGTTATCTACCTCACAAGCAGTACCACTTGGACTAATTTTAAATGAGGCAATAACTAATTCTATTAAACATGCTTTTACAAAAAAAGAAAACGGCACAATTACTATACAATTTAAGAACTCAAATGACGATCATTTGACACTATCCATCAAGGATAATGGTGAAGGAATTGTAGATGAGCTGAAAAATGAACATTTTCAATCACTTGGTATGAAACTAATAAAAGGTTTTAGCGATGATTTAGATGCCAATTTATCAATTGAAAACAACAATGGTCTCACGATAACTGTGACGTTTTTGAATAATGAAAAATTTACTGAGAATGGAATAACTCAACCCTAATGAAGAATGTTATGGAATCGAAAAAAAGCACTAGTAGTAATAAGAAAATTCTAATCGTAGAGGATCAGTTTATTGAAGCCCACGATTTACAACTAATTCTAGAAAAAGCAGGTTACCAAGTTACAGGCATCGCTCGTTCGGTCGATCAGGCTGTAGCGCTTATTGAGACTGAAAAACCCGATTTGGTTTTTGTAGACATCTGCCTTAAAGGTAATGCAACCGGAATTGATTTGGCTAAAAAATTGAATGAAAATCACATAGCATTCATCTACTTATCGGCTAACTCCAGTCGCTCTGTTTTAGAAGAAGCAAAAAAGACCAGTCCCTATGGTTTTATTGTCAAACCATTTAGAGAGCAAGATGTGCTCATCACCTTGGAGATTGCCTGTTATCGTCAAAACTTTGGGATTGAGTCCCAATTATTTCAGGAAAAAATTTTACAGGAAAGTATCGATGCCATAGGTGCTTCAAATCTCAACTGGGAAGAGGCGTTAGTTCAATTGGGAAAAGTACTGCAAACCTACATGCCTTTTGATTATATGCAAACCGGTTTCGTAGACAATGAATACAACCCTACTGGTTTACTAAGAAGAAGTTTTGACACTTATGAAATTATCAATATTGAAAAATTTTCAAAAATAACTGGTGTCAAACAACAGGAGTTGCATGATTTAAAATCAACATCTCCTAAGCACGAATATCCTAAAATTTACCAAGGAGATTCATTCAAGTCAATATTTAATAACTCTGCTATAAAAAGATTGGTCATTAAAACTTTTGGCATTAAATCATTTGTTGTAATTCCGGTCCGAATTGAAAATGGAGGAGTTTTCAATTTCTTCTTTTACAGCCGTAACGAAGAAGCCTACAGCAATGAACATTTAAACCTATTGACCAAATTGGAGATTATTTTGGCCAATTTTGTAACTAAAATGAATCGTTCAGCCAAAAGTACAATACCTATCAGAGAGATTCCTGCAACCAAACAACCAGTTTTAGAAGAGAACAATTTTGGAGGATTTTGCTCAATGATTGGTACAAGTAAAAAAATGATTACTGTTTTTGACTACATCAAGAAAGTAGCGCCATCAGAAACCTCAGTGCTAATTTTAGGAGAAAGTGGAACTGGCAAAGAAAAAGTAGCACAAAGTATTCATAACCTTTCGAATAGAAAAAATAAACCATTAGTCATTATTAATTGTGGAGCTATCCCCGATAATTTGGCTGAATCTCTCCTTTTCGGACATGAAAAAGGAGCTTTTACTGGAGCTACAGAAAAACGGATTGGAAAGTTTGAGATCGCAAACGGCGGCACACTATTTTTGGACGAAATTGGGGAAATGCCGGTTGATCTTCAAGTGAAATTATTAAGAGTATTGCAAGAAAAAGAAATTGAACGTATTGGCAGCAGCAGTCCAATCAAAGTAGATGTGCGCATCATTGCCGCTACCAATCGAAATTTAGAAGAAGAAGTGGCAGCCGGCAGGTTCCGACTCGATTTGTATTACAGGTTACATGTTTTTCCAATAGTAGTGCCTTCATTGAGAGAACGAAAAGAGGATATTCCAGCCTTAGCTACCCATTTTATTGATTCCTTCTGTAAAATATCTGAAATGAATCCTCCAGCAATTGCACCTCATGTTATTGATCAAATGTTGACTTATAATTGGCCAGGGAATATTCGTGAATTGGAACATGTAATTCAGAGAAGCTTATTGCTAACAGAAGGAGATGTAATACGTGAGTTCATGATTTATACTACTTCACTAAACAAAGACGAAGAGAAAAGCCAAGAATTTGTCATACAAACTATTCATGATAATGAAAGAGATTATATCACTTATATTCTTAAAAAATGTAAAGGCAAAGTTTCTGGAGTTGGCGGTGCCGCTGAAATATTGAATATTCCAGCTTCGACATTGAATTCGAAAATGAAAAAACTAGGGATTAAAAATCAACGCTATTCATAGTAAAGAACCTTTACTTTTTAAACATCGGTAGAGGATTAAGTGGATGCTTGGTCAAGTTGGCAAGTATTTTCTTAATTAAAAACCAATGAAAACCCAAATTCGGAAATTGTTTTTTATCTGTATTGAGTAGTTGCTTTGGTATTCCATGGCTTAGAACGCCTAGGCTGACATCAGTCCAATCGGCTTTTCTAAAAATTTCAACAGTTTCAAAATCATTTTCTTGGTATACATTTATTTTGTGATGCCAATCAATCATTTTCGAGACTTCTTCATTCCAATGCGACTTTCCAATTTTAGTCAAATACAATTTCGCTTGTGCTATCGACGGCTGTAGATAATCGATGGTGTCGTCCGTCCAAATCCCAATATCATGATAAACGGCTGCTATAGCATACTTTTCAACATGCTCCTTTTGATTATCCAAGTACAAACAATTAGAAAACACGCGACAAACATGATTTCTATAACGATTGTAATCCTCACCAATTATAGGCTTAAATGGACATAATAAAGAGTCGATGATAGCATGCTTTTCCATACTTTAATGATATTTTAAATTACTTGTTATTTTAAGAGTACAAATATCGAAGACCTAATGGCTTTTTTTAAATTTCGAGTTCGATGCCCTTTACCAGTTGTATCTTCAACAAGTAAGATATCACCCGATTCAAAAGTTCTTTTAAGCCCCAAAGAGGTTTCAATCTCTATACTTCCATCTTGCAGGATAATGTATTGTCTATTGGGAGCGGTATGAAAATCATAATCGTAATCCGGTTTTACTTTTCGAAATACAATACCTACTGCTTCTTGTAAATCGGATAGATAACCTATTTCGCCTTTGTCTTGAAGATTGACTTGAACGTCCATAAAATGACTTTCCCCATATTCATCCGCAAAAATTCTGGTTATTTTGAAATTTTCCATACTCCTATTTTAAAAATTAAAAAGAAAGATGCTCATGGTTTGTAAATTCCACAAGCATCAATCCAACCTAAAAACAATTACTAATCATAACTCTATTTTTTGAAACCACTCAACGGCTAAATCAACATCCTCCTTAGTAAGACCATGGCTGCTATTAATTACATAATTGCTTACCTTAAAGCCACTATCTTTCAGCTGAGTTGTATATGCTTCTATTTCAGAGAGATCAACTGTTGGGTCATTTTTACCCGAACTTAAAAATACTTTTGCGTTAGTTCTATTGGTACCGCTTCTTTTGTCTCTAAATGGCATCATCGGACGGTATAAAATGGCTCCTAGTAAAAAGTTGGGATGCAAAACCAATGTAGCTCCTGCAATGTTGGCGCCATTGGAGTATCCTAATGCAACTACTTTATTGATGTTAAACTTTTCTAACACCGACAATTTTTTTATAAAGTCTACCATCTCATTGGTCCTAAATTCCAAATCTTTTTCATCGAAAACACCCATTCCAAGTCGTTTAAAAAAACGAGGCATTCCGTTTTCAGTGGTATTTCCTCTAAGACTTAAAATGTTGATGTCCTTGCCAAAACTTGCTGCTAAAGGCAGTAAATCATGCTCATTTCCACCGGTGCCGTGTAGTAGTAACAAAGTTACAGCATCAGGATTTCCAGAGGATTGATAGATGTAATGCATTGACTGATACTCCATGATTTCTTAATTTATTTTTACTAAAATAGCTTCGATCTCTTTTCGTTTTGACTCATGTTGAGGCGGTAATTTTAAATCTTTACCTAAATTTTCTAATGTTTCATCTACAGTAAAACCGGGATTATCGGTCGCGATTTCAAAAAGTACACCTCCGGGTTCTCTGAAATACAAAGAATGAAAATACTGACGGTCAATCTGAGGAGTGATGTTATAGCCTTTTTCGTTTATGCTTTTACGAAAATGCATCAAGCTCTTGTCATTGTTAACCCTAAAAGCAACGTGATGAACAGAACCATTAGCCACATGACCTCGTTTTTCAGATTCGAGTTCAACCAAATCGACAATTGCTGCAGTTTCAACAGCAAAGGTTGCATAACGGAAACGATTTACCTCCTGCTCCACTAAGGTGTAACCAAAGATGTCGGTTAATATTGCTGCTGTGGGTTTGATATTGTTCAATGTCAATGTGATGTTGTGAAATCCTTTGAGCGCCACATCAGCTTTGATTTCATCGGTTTCCCAAGCTTTACGGGTATCTGCTGTTTTAGATTCTATAAGCTCTAATTTCAAACCATCTGGATCTAAAAAAGTCACATATTTTTCGCCAAATTTTTCAGCAGGTTTGTTGTAAATGACATTGTATTGTTCAAAACGTTTGATCCAAAAGTCTAAGCTACCAACCGGAACTGAGTAACCTATTTCAGTAGCCATTCCTGATCCTTTTCTTCCTTGTTGAATGCCTTCACCCCAAGGGAAAAAAGTAAGTATGGTTCCGGCACTTCCAATTTCATCACCAAAATAAAAATGGTAAGTTCCTGGATCGTCAAAATTGACGGTTTTTTTGATAAATCTCAATCCTAAAATTTTAGAATAAAAGTTAAAATTGCGTTGGGCATCTCCGGCTATTGCGGTGATATGATGTATGCCTAAAATTGTATTTTCCATGATATTTATTGTATTAATTATAGAACAAATTTACGATCCTTGAATGCTCTAGGCATTGAACTAGATTAAGAAATGGATTCGCTTTTACAGGCACAATTTATTTCATTATTTACCATAATTGTTGCTTCTTAAAATGGGCCATCAGTGTTGTATTACTTTTAATCTTTAAAATTTGAATTGTGTTGTTACACCGCCTAAAATGATATCTTTTCCCGCACCCGATTTTTTAATAAATTCACCGGAATCAAACCAGGTTGATTCAAGTTTTAAAAACAACATATTTGAATATTGATACGTAATTTCTAAACCTAGTTGTGACCCGATGAATTTTTCAGAAGTTGTATGACCTGGATAAATAAGTTGCATATTGGGAGCATAAAGTCCGTCATTATTACTGTACCTCCAAAAGATATCAAAATCGAACGCAATATTGAGTTTAGGTGTCATCTCGAAATTTAAGTAAGGATGAGCGTCGATTAAATTAGATGGGCCAATCAAGGCAGCTAATCCAAAATAAGCACCTCTTGGAAAAAGCGGATTAAATGTTTCTAAAGTTTCATCATCGTAAGATTGATTACCTGAGATAAGTTCCGTTTTAATTCCGAATGTAGGTTTAAACAAAAGCCATTTAAATTGATAGGACGTATTGGAAGAAATTGTCCAAGCACGAATATCTTTATATTCAGAGCTACCAAACTGATAGACGCCTTCAAAATCATAACGCCAATTCCCTTCGTTTTTCCAAATTCTTGTTCCGACGGAATGTCGTATTTCTCTTCCAAAACCATTATCAAATAGTGCTTCCCGTTTCCATAGTCCTAAATAATAAACGTCAATATTTTTTAAAAATGAGGTCTTGTTAAAAGTGGTATAGCTACCCCAAAATTTGCTGTCATTATTAAACCTATCATCAAATATTGCATTTCTGTTTACAACTGGATGAGTGTAAAAAAGGTCAGATTTTATAAGCTTGTGATTCCAAAACAATTTTATACCATCAAAAGCACTACGGTTATTGGGCAACTCTCTTACTGCAATCAGACGTTGGCTACCATACATCAACTCTTGGCGACCCGCACGAAAAGTAACATTTGAATTCTGTTTTGACCCAAAATATACATCAAAAAAAGCCTGATGAAAATCCAGAGGGTTGTTTTCTAGAGGATTAGGATTAACTCTGCTACCGGAATTGCTGCCTTGCAACTGAAAAAATATTCTAAAATGCGAAGCATGAAAATCGGCATGAGCCAAATAACGCGATAGTGTATAGCCGTCTTTATCATAAGATGTGTCACCCCAATCTTCATTTTTGATGTTGAAGTATTGGAAACGTACATCACCTCCAAAAGAGATATAAGTGCTTCCATTGGAATTTAAAGTAACAAACTTCAGTCTTTCATAATCACTCTTTGAAGTATCAGTCTTTAAATAGCTAAAATCGTCTTCATAACGCAACGTTTTGAAAATAGGTTTCTGTTGCCCGAAAAGTAAGCTAATATTAATAAAAAATAAGACTACAAAAGGTTTCATGTTGAATTTATTTTTGGGTAAAATAATAATCCAAAGAGTATTTTCCAGCGCCGGTAAAAGCAATCAACAGAAAGCTTACACTGTACATAAAGGGAATGTCTTTGACCAAAATCGGATCATTAAAATGCACGATGAAATATCCGGTAAGAGTAATCGCTAAAACAGGCAATACCGCTATTCTTGTCAATAACCCCAAAACAATAAATAATGGCATTCCAACATTGGTTCCAATAGCAAAAGCCTGATTCAAAGCTTCAGGAAGACCAAGTGGATTTGGTACTGTCTCAGCAACGGCAACCCCTATACCAATTTTTTTAAAACCATGTGCAACAACTAATTCAGACGCAATGGCTATTCTGAAAAAGAGCAATGCCAAATGACTTAGCGTATTGCCTGGATTTGTTTGCATCGATAATAAGAGTATTTTTTTCATCGCTTAATTTTTTTGATATCCTCCGTAAAAATTAACTGGACTCCAAGCCGGTAATGCAGCTGGAATGACTGGGGCAAATTTTGAAAAAACACCTTTGCCATAAACTACTTTTCCATCAAGAATGGTCAATTCTGCAGTAATATCTTTAATGGCATCCTCTTGTACAGTTAAATAATCGTCTGAAAGAATGGCAATATCCGCTAAATAGCCTTCTTTAATAGTTCCTCTGTCCTTATGCTGATGGATGAGTGAAGCGCTTCCTTGTGTATAGATTTTTAAAGCTTTGATTCGGTCTAATTGATTTTCTTTTGCAGCAAATTCCACACCTCCGATAGATTTTCCGGTCACCAGCCAGTACAAACCAACCCATGGATTATAACTGGCAACTCGAGTACCATCTGTTCCGCCTCCGATTGGCAAACCTAAATCAATCATTTTACGGATTGGTGGGGTGTTTAAAGCCGCTTTTTTTCCATAACGAGAAATAAAAGTTTCTGCTTGATAAGCCATACGGTGTTGAATGGCAATACCACCTCCCAAAGCCTTGATACGCAACAGATTCTCTTCGGATACCGTTTCAGCGTGATCGAAGAACCACACCAAACCATTTAAGGGTGTTTCTCTATTGACTTCCTCAATGACATTTAAAAATCGGGTAATACTTTCGTTATAAGTCGCGTGCAATCGAAAAGGCCAACGGTTTTTCACTAAAGTTCCTATAACTGCTTTTAACTGTGACTCCATAACCGAAGCTAATTCAGGTCGAGGCTTGGTGAAATTCTCAAAGTCACCGCCCGAAGCTACTAAATTTTCACCTCCACCTTGTACATAGTACTCTGTTGGTTTATCATCGTGATCATGGGCGTCAATATCCACCATTTCAATCCATTTTTGATAATCGGCTAATTCCTTACCCGGTTTTTGAGCAAAAAGATAATAAGGCAAACGCACTGTAAGTTGGTTCACTTTAGAAAGTGAATCGGTAATAGCGTAGTCATCGGGAAAATTTTGAAATCCACCTCCGGCATCCATCACACTGGTTACGCCTAATGAATTCAATTCAGTCATGAACAATTTGGTCGAATTCACTTTCTCTGCGGCAGTTAATTCGGGAAGCTTGGCCAAAGTAGAATAGAGAATAAAAGCGTTCGGTTCTGCTACCAACAATCCAGTAGGTTGACCGTAACTGTCTTTTTGTATTAAACCTCCATTGGGGTTGGGCGTATCTTCTGTAATGCCTAGATTTTGTAGACCTGCTTTGTTCAAATAAGCCTCTCCATATAAGTTCAGCACAAAAGTTGGTGTATTCCCTGTTGCCTCATTGATTTCAGCCAATGTTGGTTTTCTTTTTTCTTCGAATTGATGCTCAGTCCAGCCGCCAACTACTCTCACCCATTGACCTTGTGGTGTTCTTTGCGCTTGTTCTTTAAGCATTTGTAAAGCACGACTCAGCGTTTTTACTCCATCCCAACGCAATTCAGTATTATAAAATCGTCCGCCTCGAATAACATGCAGGTGTGAATCGTATAAACCTGGAATTACCGTTTTTCCTTTAGCATCAATAACTTTGGTCTTGCTGTTTTTGTATTTTTCTATTTGTGCAGTTGTTCCAACGGCTATAATTTTATCCGCTTGAATGGCTATTGCCTCTGCCTGTGGATTGGCATCATTTAAGGTAATTACTTTAGCATTAGTAATAATTAATGTTGCTTTTTTTTGAGCAATGGTAGTATTCGCTACGAGAAAAAAGAGTAATACTATTTTTATGGTATTAGTTTTCATGATTCCTATTTTGGTTAAAAAAGCGGGTATTTTTCAATACCCGCTCATTTTTTGTTATTAGTGTTTCAACATGTCGTGTGCATATTGCACTCCGATTCCGTAAGAACCACCATATTTTTTCACCAAGTCGGTTACTGGTTTGTATGTTTCACCTCTAGCCCAGTCACGTTGCAACTCTAACAAGTATTGCAATGAAGTAATAGGACGTGCACCAGCTTGAACCATTCTGGTAACTGCCATTTCGTGTGCTTCTTTAGAAACGTCACCACTGGCATCAGTAATTACATATACAGTATATCCATCGTTAATTGCAGATAATACTGGTCCAACAATACAAACACTTGTCCATAGACCACCAATTACCAAGGTTTTTTTACCTTTTCCCGTGATTGCTTTGTACGCATTAACGTCTTCCCAAGTATTCATCGTAGTACGGTCAATGTAGTTTGAAGTTGCTTTGGGGTAAAATTGTTCTACTTCTGGAAAAACAGGACCGCTAAATGATTTTTCGGCTACTGTTGTTACTACTGTTGGAACATTAAAGATTTTAGAAGCTCCTGCTACAAGTGCTGTATTATTTCTCAATTGATCAACACTGATACTGGTTACCGGGAATGCCATTTGGCTTTCATAATCAATCAATACTAAAGCATGATTGGTAGGGGTCAATAAACTAGGACTTGGTTTTTGTGCAAAAGCTACAAATGATCCTAAAGCTAAAACTGCGGTTAAAATTATTTTTTTCATGATATTTAATTTTTAAAATTTATTATTGTTATTAATTTAATTATTGTTTGATAAACTGTAATTCGATATTCAATTTAACTTCTTCTCCTACCAATACACCACCGGTTTCAAGAGCAGAGTTCCAATTTAGATTCCATTCTTTACGGTTGATTTTACCTGATAAAATAAAGCCCGCTTTGGTGTTACCCCAAGGATCTTTCATCAAGCCACTAAACTCAGTTTCTAATGTTACAGGTTTTGTAACTCCGTGTAAAGTCAAATTCCCTTTTAATTCAAAATCAGCACCGTTCGTTCTTTTGAAGCTTGTACTTTTGAATGTGATTTTCGGAAATTGTTCAGCATCGAAGAAGTCCGCACTTAAAAGATGTGCATCGCGATCTGAATTACCAGTTGTGATAGAATCAATCTCACCATTGAATTCGATTGTTGCATTTTCGAATTCATCACCTTCTGTCTCAATAGTTGCAGTGTAATTTTGAAAACTACCCGAAACATTTGTAAACATCATGTGTTTTACTTTAAACCCTATTTCTGAATGCGTAGGGTCAATTAACCATTTTTTTGTTGACATAATTTTTATTTTATTAATGTTATACTTTTTTGTTAAAGTTGCTTAGTGCATCTTTTAATTTACTCTGCAAAGTTGCGGTGCTTTTTAATTCCACACATTGAACTAGGACAAGAAAAGTTTGTACTTCATTTGTCATTAGGTATGCTTTAAAACACGATCAATGACACGACAAAATTACAGTCATGATAAAACCCCTGCATTGAACTAGAACAAGAAATACATTGTTGTTCAATTTTGAAATTCAACAAACGTACCTTAATCATAAAGCCTTGATTTATAGGTGTTTAATTTTATTTACTGTTGTTGTTTTTATTGTATTTCGTTAATCAATTAGTTTTTTTATTGGTATTTAGCAAAAAGTGAATAATCACAATAAAAAAACCTTCTCCATTTAGTTGAAGAAGGTTTCACAAACCAATTCATTATGATTTAATTAATTAACTTTTAACCACTTTTCGAGTACACGTCTTTCCGTTTGTTGTCAACACTTTAACCAGATATACACCATTACTCCACGTAGAAATATCAATCGAAGTTGCTTTGGCAAAATGGATTCGTTGTCCGGTCACTGCGAAAACCTCAACTGTTTCAATTTGATTCAGATTGTTAGCTAAAAATAGATTCATAGTATCAGAGGCAGGATTTGGATAAATGATCAAATCGTTTTCATTGACCTCTGGGATATCGATTCCTAGAGGAAGGTTTATAATTTGATATCTGATCAACCCTAAATCAGTAGTGGCTATAAACGCATCTATCGTAGTACCATCAAATGTAAAATCAATAGCTTGAGCTGCAATGTAGTGTAACTGTTGTGATGAGATGACTGTCCAATCAGAACCATTGTTTAAACTATATAGCAAAGCGCCAACTCCTCTGATACCTGCAGCAATCAATCCAGCGTTGAATGGAGAATACTTCACTTTATGAACAGAGCCTTCACTATAAGTACTCATCCAATTATCACCTGCATCGGTTGAGGTAAAAATTCCACTATCAGTTGCAATAATGAATTCATTTTCATTAAACGGATTGATTGCCATATCCCAAATAATGGTATTGGGCTCCAGAACGATACCATTGCTTTTTTCTTGCCAAGTTATACCACTATCGGTTGATTTATAAAATTTATCTCTTTGTACTAAATAGATTAATTGAGAGTTGCTGGGTGAAATAGCAATACCAGTAACCACACCATTTCCTAATCCCTCAATATCAATTCCTGGAGTACTAATTTCTGTATTTTCAATTGCATTTAAATCTGCAAAGTTGATTCTGTATAAGTTGCTGCCTTCACCATTCCTGAATGAAACTAAGATAACGTTTGCATTATTCGGATCAACTACTATTGCTCTTACATCATTAGCGTAAGAATTCATCAAGGTCAAATTGGTATTGCCATAGTCGTTACTGATATTAAAGTTACCACCAAAAAAGCCACCTCCTGAAAAAGAGAACAATCTACCCGGCACCAAAGGGTCGGCGAAAGGAAAATGTTGAGGTGGATTGAATGCAAATGCATTACTCACTTCGTAACTATCAAACAAACCTGTGCTGATATTTTTATGAATAGTGCCACCTTGAGCGCCATAATAAATATGATTTTCAGAACCATACAATGCAGCACTAACGGATACTGTATTGTAAAAAGGTATGTTTATTTGAGAAAGTGATATTCCTCCATCAACAGAAAATTGAGGATAATATGGTGTTGAAATTACAACTTCTCCAGCCACGAAAGGATTGAATGAGGCGTTTAAGCCCGCATAATAAGAATTTGTATCGTCTTGAACATAAACTGTGTTTGTCCAGGATTGCCCATTATCATTAGATACAGCTACAACATCTTCTTCTAATACTAAAATAATAGACGGGTTGATAGGATTGAAAATAATTTTATTGATATTATTAAATCCGGGTATGTTATGCCAATCATTAGACAGAATTTGCCAAGTAGCACCACCATCTGTTGATCGATAAAGATTTTCAGGATGCAAATCCCCTGAAATACCTGTGCCAATAATGATATCATTACTATCTGTTGGATTAAAAGCAATAGGGTCTAATAAGATTCCTGTTAAATGTTCCGCCCAGGTAGTTCCGCCATCTTCAGAAATGAATAAGCCTCCATCTACATTCTCAGGACCAAAACTTCTGGTAATGAATAATTTATCTGGATTATTTGGACTAATAGCCACATTGTTTACATGCACTGCATCATGATCCAAATTATAATAAACAGTGTTCCAAGTGCTACCCGAATTTATTGTATAAAATACTTTAGTCCTGGGTTCACTAGTGACTCCACCATCACTATAAGTATCGTGTAAAAGCACTTTTGTGCCCAAAATATCAGATACATCATAAGACATAATTCGTGGATTATCTTCAGCATTTGGAATTGCATAATAATTGCTTACACTATTAGAAGTAAGATTGTAAATGTAAATTCCGTTTTGATTTGGAATATCGCTAAGGTTGACTATGAAACTAATGGCATTGTTGCCCAATAATTTAAGTTGACTGATTTGCGCTTTTGGATTAGGAAAAGAATACAAAAGGTTCCATGTTGTCTTATTATCAACAGAAACTAAAATATGATTTCCAGCATTGGAAACGGCATACAATTTATCTTTAATTACAGCGTCATAGGTAATGTCTTGCAACCGTCCATAATCTGGTGTAGCCTCAAAGCTGATTTGTGCTTTGGAATTTAGCGATAGCAGTAATGCTAAGGCAATTAGTAATTTCTTTTTCATGATTTTTAAAATTTATTTTTTCAAATTTTCATTAAAAAACGAATCACCAGAAAATATTAATTAGGAAAAAGTGTGAGTTAAAAACGGAAAAAGTGTGACCCTTTTTACTTAAATAATTGAAAGATAATCTCTTAAAGTAGTATCGGACTCAAGTCCTAATTTGGCCACAATTCTTTCTTTTCTTTTTCTACAAGCATCTAAAGTTATGTTGAGTAAGGTTGCGATTTCCTTAGTACTTAAGTTCATGTATTCATACGAAATAAATCTGAGGTCATTTTGATTCAAATTCGAATGTTTTGCCATGAGTTTTTGAAGTAAACCTTGATTTACTTCTTCAAAATGTAGAATAAAACTATTCCAATCATTTTCAGTATTGAGGTGTCTTTTAAGTTCCTGTATATGATTTTTCAATGGACTATTCTTTGATATTTCTTGCGCTTTACCAAGTGATTTCAGAATTTCCTGAAGCAACTGGTCTTTTCCAGAGAGATACAATGCTTTAGCTGCTATTTTTTGATTGCGCAGTTCAATCTCCTTTTTAAGTCGGTCTTGTTCTAATAGGGCAATTGCTTCTTTTCTTTTGAAAAGTAAATTGTCATCCTTTTCCTTTTGAAGTTTTAACAACGTGATTTCATGATTGCGCAGGGCAATTGTTTGACATTGTTTGTTCTTTATGGTTTGATTTCTGAAAATTAGCAGAACAATTAACAGTACCAAAAAAATTACACTAATAAGACCGAAGTAGAGTAATCGTTCATTTTTGATGGAAACTTCCTTCTTATCAATTTCTCTTTTATAGTTCTGCAATTGAAATCGTATCTGACTGTTTTCAAATGATCTACCATTTTTTAAAGCATTCAATTTTCGTTCAGCCTCAAAAACAGAATCTTTATACAGTAAAGCCAATTCATACTTTTTTTGTTTTTGATGAATTGTAGAAAGTAGGTTGAACAAGTCTGTTTTTTTTTCTAAATCTGTATTACTGCTGAGTGCTTTAGAAGACCATTCTAATGACGATTTAATGTTCCTTTCTTTTAAATAAGACTTGGCAATAATAATGAACAAAACAACTTGGTTATCACGACTGAACTTGTTGTTAGGCTTCTGAAGTAATGCCATGGCTTTCGATCGGGCTGATACTGTTTTTCCTAATAAAAGTTCATTTTCTGCCTGAACAATTGAGGCCAAATAAAGAACATCAGGTTGTTTTGTCAAATACTGGAGCGATTCATCGATATACTTTTGAGCTGCTAAAGGCTGATTCATCTCATTCAAAACGCTTCCAAGATTTACAGCATAGTATCCCGTTTTTACAAAGTCATTTCTCTTTTTGGCAATGGTATACGCCTTGAGAAAATATTCCATGGCTTTATCTAATTTTTCTTCTTTGCTGAATAAAATGGCGATATTATTAAGCACAATCATCTCATGACTTTCATCCAAATGAGCAATCGCAATTTTGTAACTTTCCATATATTGATGTAATGCTTCACCATAATCCAGCATCAGATAATAGTTGCCTCCAATAGTATTAGAAGCATCAAAATACTGTTTATACCATCTGTTTTTTTCAGCAATATTCTTTGCCTGAATAAGTAATTCAAGTGATTTTTCATGCTTTTTTTTCCACATCAAGTCAATACCCGTTTTGATGAGTGAATCACAATCGTTTTTGCTTTGGGAAAATCCTGAAAGCGCGAAAAATAAAAGACTAAAAAACCAAAAGTTAATGATAGGGAGCGATTTGTTCTTGTACATGAGAGTGTTTGATATCCTAAATCTTGCAGTTTTACTGCACCTTATGTGCAATCGGGTTTTACATTGTCTTTGATTTCAAAAGAACAACCAATTGGTGGTAAAAAAAGAGACAATCCTGCTGTATTAAAATCTTGTTCCGCTTTTTGATGGTCCATTTTTATAAATCCGAAGGTGTCATAATGCACCCCAAATACTTTATTCACACCAACATATTTTGCAGCTTCTATTGCTTCTTCAACACCCATAGTCAATAAATCACCTATTGGTAAAACAGCAAAATCTAGGGTTGCCCAATTTGGAATCAATTGCATATCATTGGTTAGAGCGGTATCTCCACTATAATAAAAGTTTCCATCCAGTGTAGTAAATACAAAACCACAAGCTATTCCGCCGTATCGTCCATCAGCAAAACTGCTCGAATGTTGGGCGGTTACACATTTTACAGTTCCAAAATCAAAATCAAATTTTCCACCCGGATTCATAGGAAAAGAATTTTGAATTCCATTCTCAATAAGCCAACTGTATATTTCAAAATTTCCGATGACTTTAGCTCCTGTTGTATTGGCGATTCTAACAACATCAGTGATATGGTCGTAATGTGCATGAGACACAAAAATGTAATCTGCTTTGATCTCATCTACATCAATAGCAGCAGCCAATTCGTTGGGAGTAATGTAAGGATCAAATAAAATATGTTTGTCATTAGCTAAAACAGAGAAACACGAATGTCCGTAGTAAGTTACTTTCATAATATTAATTTTTAATGATTGAATTTATTCCGTACTGTTTACATGGTCTTTGGTGACCGTTAACATTGTGAAACAAAATCCAAACACCATACCTAAACCAATAATCGCTTGAAAATCAATTGATTTTAAAACTTAAAAAAGATAGTTTAGCGATATATCGAGTGTGTGGTTATAAGCAAAACGATATTAAGTAAAAGGGATGATTATCCTTTCAGTTTTAGTGCTTACGTTTACTCTGAGATACTAGTACTAATTTTGGCGTCTTCCAAAATATTCAGTTCAAGAAATTTACCATCTTTAGCTATTAGAAAATTAGATTTAATCGCTTTATTGTTTGCGTCAAAAAAGGTAACGTGTAGTCGAGTGCCTCTTTTCTCTTCTTTTTGACTATCGATGGTAAATCGTTTTTGTGCTGGAAGTTTATTAAGAATCATGGGTAGAATAATCGACTCCATACCTTCTGGCAATCCTTTAATAGTGTAGCCGTTCGCCAAATATGGTTGAAGTGAATCGATGCTTTTTTGTTCGATTGCAATTTTTACTGCATTGATTCTTTTGTTAAAATTCGTTGTCTTATCATTGGCACAAGAGTTCAATACTAAAAAAAGGAACGAAACCATTACTTTAACTAGCATTGTCTTTACCTCTATAAGTTTTAAATTTTTCATGATATAAATTTAAGAAATTAGAGTATAAAATAGCAACTACAATGCACAAAAGCGCAATGTAGTTGATTTTATTTGTTTATTTTGAACGATATTCGGCTTCAACTTTGGTTGCATCTCGCAATATATCAAGTTCAATCACTTTACCTTCTTGATTAAATGTAAAAAATTGCAATCGTTTTTTTCCACTAGGATAACTGTACTCCGTTGTAATCTTAGTACTTGTACCAATGGTTTCTTTACTTAATGTAGTATAACTACTCGGTATGGGAAGCTGAACCAAAACTTGTGGAATTACAATATCATTCATACCGGTAGGAATTTTGTCGGAAATTTTGACATCGGAATCCAAAAGCGGTTCAAGTGTTTTGTAATCCATCTTTTGAAAAGAGGTAAAAATAAGGTCTAATTCTTTAGTATAGTCCTTTTTTTGGGCTGCTACATTAGTCGAAATTACTATTGCAAATACTAATGCAAAAAGTCTGGTGTAAAAAGTTGTTTTCATAATACTATTATTTAAATGTTACACGACAAAGGTATTTGCAATACGAAGACCAAAACGTTATGCACTACTATGGAGTGTTAATTAGTGTTAATAGCAAAATCAAAATATTCTTAACCTAAAGACTACGATTATGGGTTGTTTTTGTTCTTAATCAACATAAAAGATAAAGCATGACTCTCTTGGATGGGAGAATAATCAAAAAGAAAGACTAAAAAAAAACGAGATTGTTAGTCTCGTTTTTTTCTTTTATTTGACAATCATCTTGTAGCCTTTCCCTCTAATATTTACAATAGAAATAGATGGATCTTCGGCAAAGTACTTTCGTAATTTGGTGATGAACACATCCATACTTCGGGCATTATAAAAAGTATCATCGCCCCAAAGTTCTATTAGCACTTTTTGCCTTTCAACAACTGAATTTTTCTGCTGTATCAGTCGGTAAACCAACTCATTTTCGAGATTAGTGAGTAAAACTGTTTTGGCAGCACTGATTAATTCCATAGTAGCATAATTAAACGTAAATTTACCCAAGATGAATTCCTGTTGCGTTGTTTCAGCTGGTTTTGGCATTCTGTTCAATAACGAATTGATACGCACTATCAATTCCTCAATTCTAAAGGGTTTTTTAAGGTAATCATTACCTCCTATTTCAAATCCCTTTACAACATCATCCGTTAGCGAACGTGCGGTTAAGAAGATAACCGGAATTGCCGCATTGAGTTTTCTGATTTCTTTTACAAACGTATACCCATCAATTCCGGGCACCATAATATCTACTACACAAATGCTGTAACTATTAGTTTTAAATGCTTCAAGAGCTCTTCTTCCGTCTTCTAACCAATCAACTGTAAAGCCGTTTTTTACAAGCATATCTCGGGTGATTTTACCGAGTGATTGCTCGTCTTCAATGTAAAGTATTTTTGCATTATTCATGGGCTAATGGTATTAGAATTTCAAATGTCGTTCCTTTGTTAGTACTAGTATCTACCAGTTCAATTTTTCCTGAGTGTAATAGAATGATTTGCTTGATGTAGCTCAAACCCAAACCATACCCTTTTACTGTGTAAACATCATTTTCTTGAACACGGAAATAGGGTTTAAAGATCTCCAATTTATATTTATTCGGAATCCCGATACCTTCATCCGAAAAAAGAATCTTGGCCGATTGTCCTTCTCTCGAAAGCTTGATGGTTATCATCGCATCTTCTTTAGAATATTTGATGGAATTGTCAATAAGATTGCGGAAGACATTGCCAAAATGTTCGAAATCAGCCATGACAAACAATTCGTCATTACTTGAAGTGATATTTATCTGTGCTCCTTTTTTTTCAAGGACGTGTTTCAAATTATTCGAAATTGTACTAACAAAGGAAACCAAGTTTGTTTTTTCAAGGTTTAATGCAACTTCACCTTCACTCATTTTGGCATTAAACAGAATGGAATCGGTCATATTAATTAATCGGTCAAGATCCAATTTCATCATGCCGAGATATTCTCGGGTCATTTCTTTATCCTCTAAAACATCGTAGGTGTCTAATGCTTCAATAGCAGCATAAATAGTGGACATGGGAGTTTTAAACTCGTGCGTCATGTTGTTGGTAAAATTGTCTTTTTGCTGCATGAGTTTTCTACTTTTGTCAACATTAAAAATCAATAAAACGACTGCACTACTACAAATTACAATGTAAATGATTGACAAAATAATAGATGAAATCATGTCTCGAACTATTATTGGATTAACATTGGCAAAGTGAATCTCATAGTATTGTTTACTATCCATATCTGATCTTATTTGATCCGTTACACCATCCGATTCTAAAATTTGCTTCGGATAACAATCAACAGCACTCTTGTTGTAATGATATACCGAAAATTTAATCTTCCCAATGGTCTCTATCAATTCATCTTTGATGCCAAGGTATATTTTTTGACTCTTTTCATTGGATGCGATTTTGTTTTTTTTCGTTAATTTTTCAATAACCTCTCTCGAAGTACTGTCATTAAATTGCTCCCCATCCACAGAGATTTTTACTGATAGACTTTTATTATTTTTTAATGCTGTTAATAAGTTTCGAGTTACTTCATCCAGCTCGGTGTTACCTGAGGTAGAATTTAAAATTTGTTCTTGAACGGTTTTGTTATCATATTCCAAAATGACTTTTTTGAGTATGTTTTCGCTCTCTTTGAGCATAATTTCCTTTTTACTATGGTATACAGTAAAAAGCCAATACCCCTGAAATACGGTAATGAAAGTAATAGCAAGCACAGCGTAAAGTTTGATTGCTTTTCTATTTTTCCAGAGTCTGATTTTCTTCATAAAACAAATATAGCGAAATTCATCAAGCTCTATAAAGCGCTTAACACTAAATAACATTCACTATTTCGTCCTAAAAATTAGATAACGGAAAAGCCTCCTATACAAAGGAAGCTCTTCCACAATCATCATCAATAGTGAACCATTATTATATCTAGGTTCTTTCTTTTAATTACTTTCAATAAAATCTAAAATATAGTCCGCTTCTTCTCTCCAACTCGGCAACCCCAATACAAAGTGATTGTGCCCTTCAAATTCTTTATACCGTGTTATTGAACCTTTGTCTTTATAGCGTTTAAAGTTTCTATAGTTCAACGGAGCTGGCATAATATGATCTGTGCTACCCGAGATAAACAACAAAGGATTGTGACTTTTCTTAAAATCTACTTTACCTACTGAACTCAGAGGATCTCTTAAAGCCAGTCGCGATTCAGGTATTGTATTGGCATCATATGCCCTTTTCTGGTCATCATAACTCATTCCGTTGGTAAAACTATATTGCCAATCTTTAAAGGACATCAAATAGGTTTTTTTAGTTGAACTAAATAGTCCGAGTGGACTCCATAAAGATTTGTAGAAGGAAAGTTCAAATGAGAACACACCTTGTGGCGGTACTGAATGGATGGCAACCGCAGCAGCTACCAAATTTCTTTGCAACAATAACTGAACCGTTAATCCTCCTAATGAATGACCAACTACTATCGGTTGTTCTGGCAATTTTTTGATAAAATTGGCATAGTGGTCTACAACTTCAATGTATCGCAAGTTTGCCAAGTCAGTATCTTGAATTGGGTGTTTACTTCTAAGTACATCCGGTTGTCCTTCTTTATGAGGCCATGCCGGAGCATGAGTCGTATACCCTTTACTTTCAAAGTATTCTCTCCAGGCATCCCAGCCATGATGACTAACAAATGCACCGGTCACAAATACTATGGTTTTGGAATTGATTGTTTTCATTTTTCTTGTTATTAAATGATTACAAATTCTTTCTTAATTCAGCTCCAGCATGATCTATCATCGATCGTGTAGTGGGCAAGGTTGCTAGAGCATTCAACAAACCAAAATCGTGAATGGTTCCGTTGTATCGAACCGTGGTTACTTTCACGCCGGCTTCGTCTAATTTTCTGCCGTAGGCTTCTCCTTCATCACGCAAAATATCATTCTCTGATACTTGAATCAATGCAGGTGGCAATCCTTGTAGTTGTTCTATTGTAGCTTGCAATGGTGAAACAAATCTACTTTTACGTGCAGCAGCATCAGTGGTGTAGTGATCAAACATCCATTGCATAACAGAGGAAGTTAAGAATCGGTCCGTTCCAAATTTTTGATACGATTCATTGGTGAATTCAGCATTAGTCACTGGCCATAATAAAACTTGAAATTTAATTTTAGGACCATTCTTTTCTTTTGCCATTAGGGTAGTCACTGCTGCCATATTACCTCCGGCACTATTCCCTACAATTCCCAATCTTTTACCGTCGACATTGATTTCGTCTCCGTTTTTGGCAACCCATTTAGTGGCAGCATAAATTTCATTAATCGCTACAGGAAATTTAGCTTCAGGTGAAGGTGAATAATTTACAAATACTGCTACGCTTCCAGAGGCAACTACTAAATCGCGCACTAATCTTTTATGTGTAGGATAATCTCCTAATACCCAACCACCTCCGTGGATAAAGATAAACACTGGTAATTTTCCTTTCACATTTTCAGGTCGGACAATATTTAGATTAATGGTATACCCGTCACTAGTAATTGTCTTTTCACTCTCTTCAATACCACTCAAATCGACATCTACACCAGCCTGCGCACCAACGAGTACATTTCTGGCATCTGCAATTGGTAGTTTTTCAAGTGGAGTTCCGCCTGAGTTTAATACTTTAAGAAATTCTTTGGTTCCCTTGTCAATATTAGGGTCTGTTGCATAATTTTGAACTGTTGTTTCCATTTTTTTTTGATTTTTTTTACCCGACGTATCGACAGAAACATCAAAGTTGTCGCGGCAAGATGTGGTTACTAATAAAGTTGTTAATACTATTGCTAAAGTGCTTATTGTCGTTTTCATAAGAGTTGTTTTTAGTGGTTCGAATGATTGATAAAGCTGTGAATGTAATCTAC
This sequence comes from Flavobacterium sp., assembly GCF_035299245.1. GTDB lineage: Bacteria > Bacteroidota > Bacteroidia > Flavobacteriales > Flavobacteriaceae > Flavobacterium. Next base: position 115,668 of record NZ_DATGWY010000014.1, read on the forward strand.
GGTCAACTCTGGAAACTGATGTTGTGGTGCATGACCAGTATGCGGAAATACTATGATTTGTGTGGTCGGCAATTGGCGAGACAAAACATACCAATTTTCTACTGCAAAAGAAATATCATGATCTCCTGAAATAACCAGAATCGGTGTTTTAGTATTTTTTAGTTGTTCTCTAAAGTTGGCTTTGTCTTCTCTGTAGTTGGCACCGCCTTTAAAATAAAGATTAAAGACATCCATGGTTGAAGGTATTTTAGATACATCCAGGCGTTTGGCAATTCGATCATGTGATAATTTCCCTGCTTTGACACTCGCTTCGGATTCAGGTTCAAAAAACAGTACCATTTCATCATCCAAGTCGTTTATAGGTTTTAGAGCGCGGTCTAAAAAAGCTTTTTCCAATGGTGCGTCGTTTTTACCCGGAGGTCCAGTACCAATCAAAATTGCTTTTGTAATCAATTTGGGATATTGTAACGTAGCTACTTGAGCAACAGTACCACCATAGGACCAACCTAAGATGATGATACTTTTTAATTTTAAAAAGTCGGCTAAATCCTTTACGTCTTTGGCAACTTCGGTAATATCAGTTGGTAGCGTTCCGGTTGATGAAGCAATTCCGGTATAATCAAAAGTAATTACACGATAGTTTTCGGCAAGTTTGTCCAAAAATAATGGATCCCAAGTGTCTAAAGTGCCACGGAAACGGTTTACTAAAATAATGGGCTGTCCTTTTCCAATGGAACGGTAGGCTAGTTTTCTACCTGTAACCTCTGCAAATTGTGTTTTTGAGTTTAAGGCGTTTTGAGCTTCTAAAGTAAAGGTTGTTAACACTAAAAAGATACTCAAAGCATAGGCCAATTTGGCTTTACAGCTATTTGTAAATTCTAACATTTTGTGTTCAATATGCGAACATAACAAACGAATAATTGAATTAATTTGCGGTTTCATAGTTTCTAAGTTTAATTAATATTAATATTTATTTTGTACTGTTTATGTATTGTAAGGCCGCCTCAGGTGATGACAAATAGAGTTTGTAAAAATCGGCTGTTCCTGCTACGTGAATTTCAAAAGTGTCACTCTCCAAGCCGTTTTTTAATGCTAAGGCTACTTCTGCCGGACTTATACCGTTTTCTCCTCCAATTTCTTTTGAAAAAGAAGTGTTTACTAATGGAGGCATTACTTCAAAGACTTTTACGTGCGATTTGTTTTCTTTTTCTAGGGTAATACGCAACACTTGAGAATAGGAATGCAGAGCAGCTTTACTAATAGCATATCCCGGAAGCACTATCCCCGGAGAAAAAGCTGCAATTGAGGACACATTGACAAAGGCAGCGTTTGCCTGTTTTTGCAGTTGTGGCAGTAATTTTTCGGTTAGCCTTACAATCGAGAGGTAATTGGTCAGGATTTCCGCGCTTGCTTTCTCAAAAGCATTTACCTTCTCATCGGTTAGTTTGTAATACAGGGCAAGACCTGCATTGTTAATAACGATATTCAAATTGGGGAATTCGCGATCTAGTCTGCTAACCAAACGATTTACACTTTCTTCATCATTAATATCCGATACTATAGCCGTTACGTTATCAAGACTCAATGCTGCATTATTCAGTTTTTGAGCATCTCTACCTGTTATAATGACTTTATTGTCTTTTGAAAAAAGCTTTGCCATCTCAAAACCGATCCCCGATCCGCCTCCCGTTATTAGTATAGTGTTTTTTGTTGTTTTCATAACTTGTGTTGTTTAAATTTTAGGTTTCTTTTATTGTTAGCAACCAATGGGTATTTGAATTTTGGAATTTGATTACTTTGAATAGTCAAATGTAGTTCGGTGATTGAAGTCAAAAAGTTATCGACTACTATTGATTGTTATTTTGTGTTAAGAACCTATTTGACAATATATTCAAGCAGTATGCCTTTTAATGTAATAGCCTATTTACAAGGGTTTTGATATTATCAACCATTTCAATTTATCGACATATCGTTAATTACTCTTTTAAATCGTGATATTTAGAAAGAGTTGATGCAAGGTGTAGCAGCATTATTTTAAAAAGTACCGCCATTATCGCTCACGTTGAAAATAGCGGTACTAAAAAAAGACTATCCAATTACTGTTTGCTTGCTAGATACTGCTCTTTGGTCTGTTTTTCATTTTTGAGAGCCCACTCCAATATGAAATCAGCTTCTTCTTGCCAGTTGGGTTGCGACATTGCCAAGTGATTTCGACCTTTGAATTCTTTGTATTCTGTTACCGAACCTTCTGCCTGATGTTTTTTGTATCGTTTGTAAGTTTTCTTGTTCAAAACTGCCGGAATTATGTTATCTGTGCTACCGGATACAAACAATAATGGTGCATGGGCTTTTTTGAAATCAACTTTACCTGATTTTTTTAGGGCACCCCACAATACATTTCTCGACTCAGGAATAACTAATTTGTCATAATAGGCTTTTTGCTCGCTTTCTTCCATTCCGTTTGTAAAAGCATACTGCCATTCTGAATACGACATTAAATAGGTTTTTTTATTCGATTTGAATAATCCTAATGGTCCCCATAATGATCTGATGAACGAAAATTTGGTCGTTAACACACCTTTAGGAGGCACAGAATGATAAGCTATTCCGACTGAACCTTTGTCTTGCTGCATCAGTAATTGAACTATTAAACCTCCAAAAGAGTGACCAATCAAAATTGGCTTCTCGGGTAAGGAATCAATAATTTTTGCATGATATTCTACCACTTCGTTTAATGTAAGATTGGCAATAAGATGATCATGCTGACTCGTTCTTAAATAATCAACAGAACCTTCTTTGTTGGGCCATGCTGGAGCAATAACATTGTAACCTTTACTTTCGTAATACGATTTCCACTCATTCCAGCCGCTATTACTGATAAAGGCACCCGTAATTAGAACAATAGTTTTTTTGGGCTTTGGTGTTTCGCTTGTCATTTGAGTTTGGGCTGAAGCCGTAACTTGTAGCAATAATAATAAGGCTAAAAAAAATCCTGATTTTTGAATTTTAAAACCTACTTCCTGAATTAATTTTTTTGTTTTCATAATGTTTATTTTTTAATGTGTTACTATTATGAGACAAAATTATGTCAGTAAGTGAACACTGGATGTTATCTGCTGCTATGCAGTGTTATTTACTGTTAAGTGAGAAATTACAAATGTTATGTTATCAAGATGGCATCAGCTCCAAAGAATCTTTACATAGTAGCACAATTCCAATTAAAAGAATCATTTCAAAGCATTGACATTATCAAAACTTTAGTTTTAACTAGAACATCAAAAGACTAAGTTCGCTATGACTTGGAAACCTCAACAAGAATATTGTGGCATTTATTTTGCAACTTTGTATTATGACTAAATACTAATTTCTATCAGTCAAAACATTTTATTGATGATAAATCTGAAAACTCAATATGAAATTTAATTTTGTTTAGTTCTTTTTTTATTGAATACCGCATCATTTGTATTCAAATTCAAGTTGGGTCTCGCTAGGAAGCTAGTTGATAAAATAATTTGGTCACAATCATTGGTAAATTGAATAAGCAATAAATATTTATTCAAAAAATTGGTCTTTATTAAAGCTTCACGATAACAAATACATTAAAAAAGGTTTAAGTAAATACTCAAAATTACCGTAACTTTAACCCGTAATTTTTTCCAGCATAATGGTACAGAAACTAGAACAAATCGAATCGCCTTTCATCATCCAGATTTCGTTTCATATTTTAATTGAAACACTAGAAAATATTGCCGCGTCCGATGTAGATTACAGAGCCAATTACGCTCAATCTTTACTCAATGAAATAAAGCTGATACCTGAGTTTAAAACCGGGTTACAAGATTTAACTTTGATTGAACAAAATCAGGGTTTACTGAAAAATTTGTTGGCCGATTTGTTTCCTACAGCGCTAACCAAAAACGAAATTAAAGCGGTAACCATACCATTTACCAACATTACCTTCAATTATACCGATCGTTTTAAAAAAATACTTGATGAAGCTGGTGTCGATTTCGACATGAACATTCGTGACCTCGATCAAAATAATCTATATATAATGAGTTGTTGTTTGATACTCAATTCATTCTATAATCAAAACATCGATTTTACTAATCCGCTTTTTTATGACATTCCCGACAAAAATGGGATTATGAAACATTACCGCATATTGTATAATGCCGATTTTATTGACATCACTCCAACTTCAAATTCCTTACAACTAACCGAGGCAGACATTGCAATTTTAATTGATAATTTTGACAACATAGAGTTGTGGAAAGAAAAATTCCCACCTTACAGTTGGAACATGATCGGATTTGGCATTGTTCAACTTTTTGATGCCTCCATCGAAAGTTCATTGTCCAATCTGAAAACCAATTTACTAAAAGCCACAGACACTAAAAATGAAGAACTAGAAGAAGATTTTCAATCCATTTTTAGATCCATTTTCAAAATACCCAACCTCAAAGCAGGTGTTACTATATACGACTCTCAAGATAATTTGCTCATTAGTCCTAAATTCGAAGATAAAAACAACAGTAGTTTTATCCTTTTTAATACTGAAAAAGCCGATTGCAATGAACAACTATTTGATTGCTTTCGATCAACCGTAGTTCAAGACCAAAAAAGATTCATAATTTCTAATGTTAATAAATCTGCCGAAGCAAATCAAAATGCTAACTTCATTCAACATTTAAAATGTCATAATATTCAAAGTTGTATTTTAGCTCCAGTCGTAAAAAACAATGAGTTGTTGGGAATATTTGAATTGAGCTCCGAAAGTCCAAATGTTTTAAACAGCATCAATGCCAATAAACTGGACTTAATTTTACCTTATTTGGTGGATACATTAAGCCGATACAAACTGGACATTCAAAACCAAATAGAGGCCATTATTCAGAAAGAATATACGTCCATTCATTCGAGCGTGTATTGGAAGTTCAAAAAAGAAGCCCAACGGTACCTTCACAATACTAAGGTAAAAAATGATCACGTTTTCAAAGAGATTATTTTTAAAGAAGTGTATCCACTGTTTGGAGAAATCGACATTAAAGGGTCTTCAGAACACCGCAATCAAACGGTGAAACAGGACTTGCAAAAACAAATCAATACCTTAATTGAAATCATTGATACCTTAAAATCGAGTGCCAATTTGATGATTTTGGAACAACGTCAATTTGAATTAACGAGCCATCTAAATGAATTAGATATTGCACTAAAGGCCGATACCGAACAAGTAATTCAACGTTACATCGAATCGGAGATTCATCCGATTATCAGAACTCAAAACACCACTGAAGAAGTCCAATCTGCTATCTCCAACTACTTTGATAAAATAGACGAAAAAACGGGAATGTTTTATCAAGCTCGAAAAAAATTCGACAAGGCACTATCCAAAGTAAACAAAAGACTGGCAGCTATTTTAGATGAGAAACAAATTGCAGCGCAAAACATTTTTCCTCATTATTATGAGCGTTTTAAATCGGATGGTGTTGAACATAATTTATACATAGGCGCTTCAATACATCCCAGTCTTCCATTTGACAAGATGTATTTGAGTAATTTGCGTTTATGGCAATTGCAGACCTTATGCGAAATGGAGTTAGAACATCATAAAATGAAAGCAGAACTACCCTACCATTTGGAAGTGACTTCGCTCATCTTAGTATTCAGTTCTCCGATTTCAATTCGTTTTCGCATGGATGAAAAGCGATTTGATGTAGACGGAAGTTACAATGCTCGCTACGAAGTGGTCAAAAAAAGAATTGATAAAGCGTTCATCAAAGGAACGAAAGACCGCATTACCGAAAAAGAAAAGATAACTATAGTGTATTCACACGCTCACGAAGAAAAAGAATACCTCGATTACATCAAATACCTCCAATTTAAAAACATACTAGAAAAAACAGTTGAGCAATTTGAAGTCGAAGATCTTCAAGGAGTATCTGGCCTTAAAGGCATCAGAGTTAAAGTAGTGCATCAAAATACTACAGTGGAACATTCCTAAAAGCATATACAAATGCTAAAACAGAAACTACTATTCCCACCATAAAAATAGTATAGGTAAATCGAAGTAAACGGTACTTTCGAGCTAAGACTAAACCAAGATAGTATAAGTCTTTGGTCATTGAGTTATGTAAATACGCTCTATCATTCAATAACTCATTCACCGCCCATTGGTATTCCTCGTAAGGCATCTTATAGAAGTTTCCAAAAAACAACAAATTTACCTTTTTATCTTCAATGTCTTTTCGGGTAAATTGACCTGAAGTTACTTTAGGCTTGGTTGATAATATGGCAAAAATGATACTGATAACGCTAAATAAAACCATAATAAAGGTCGGTACAATTAAATGAACATTGCCCGGACTATCCAATTTTGGTATAATAGTAGACAACGCAATCGATATGATAATGGCATTAACCGAAAGTAAGATATTGGCTTTACTATCTGCGATCTCACTCAACCGAATATGGTTGGTAAGTGTAATCTTAAACATAGTATCAATACTACGATCGGGCGTTTCTTTCTCCTTTTGCTTCACTTTTTTTGTTGACTGTACCATATCGGGTTGCTCTAATTGTTGTATTCTTTTACGTAGTCTTTTACTATTTTTCTCTTTTTGAAGTTGCCAATTTTCTTGTGCATAACTACTGTAAAAAGAATGATGTTGCTCCAAAAATTTCAAATTCTCTTTAGCCCATTCCAACTCTGTAAACTCAAGATTCATTGTATTCTTAAGTTCCATTTTTAAATAAGTCGCACTCAATAAATAATCTTTACTGGCCAAATGAAAATAATCCGCATCTCGAATGATTTTTTCCAATTCGGTAGTGGGAACAAAACTTTTAACAGTGGCTCTAATCAAACTGGCTACTTGTTCAATATACTCCTGAGGATAATCGTGTGATTTTAAAAACTCGGTAACGATAACAACACTACTTTCTTCATGGCGCTCGCATCCATTCACATAACCCGTATCGTGAAACCAAGCTGCTAGTAGTAATAGCTCGCGATCTTGACCAATTATGGATTCTGCATCTGCTATAGTAGTGACCGCATTAACAACGGATAAGGTATGATTAAAATTATGATACAAAAATGAATCAGATAACTTATCTTTGAATAATCGGTAAACGTAATCCTGAGCTTGTTCCAATAAAGTCATTTGCAAATTAAAATTCCGAGTTATGATGGTGATTAGTAAACTTTTATGGGTACGAAAAAAAAACAAGTACCTTTTATTGAGTGTAGTGCTACTTCTGCAATCCTGCGCAAACTACCAACTACAATACAACAAAAATAATAATAATTCAATTACCGCAACAGTAAATGATAGTCTAATTACGGAACACACTTTTTATCTGATTGGCGATGCAGGAAACGCAGGAGACAGTGCTACTAACGTGAGCCTGATGCATCTTAAAAATCAACTACAGAAAGAAAACTCTAAAGCCACTGTGCTCTTTTTAGGCGATAACATTTATCCGTCGGGAATGCCAAAAACATCTGATACAAAACGTAAGGAAGCGGAAAAAATTGTAGACACTCAAATTAGTGCAACAAAGAATTTTAAAGGCAGAACAATTTTTATACCTGGTAATCACGACTGGTACAACAACGGGAACGAAGGACTCAAAAGAGAGCAAGAATACATCGAAAAAAATGCCAGCAAGAAATCATTTTTACCCAAAGAAGGTTGTCCCATTGAAACCGTCACTATCTCTGAAAATACGATACTCATTATAGTCGATTCGCAATGGTACATTACCAATTGGGACAATCATCCCACGATCAACGAGAATTGTGAAATCAAAACAAGGAACCAATTCATTGAGAAATTCAAAAGCGAAATTAAAAAAGCCAGTGGCAAAACTACTTTAGTAGCCATTCATCATCCGTTATTCACCAACGGTCCACACGGCGGTTACTATTCCTTCAAAAGCCATTTCACTCCGTTTCCTGTAATCGGCACATTGAAAAATATGCTCCGAAAAACCACTGGTATCAGTAATGCCGACATCCAAAATACCCATTACAATGAACTTATAAAAAGTATGACTGCAGCTGCTCAGTACAATGATAAAGTAATCTTTGTCTCTGGGCATGAACACAGTTTGCAGTACATTATAAAAAACAATATTCCACAAATAGTTAGTGGATCAGGTTCAAAAACTCAACCCGTAAAAAACACTAATGGTGGTGTATTCGCTCACAGCGTTAACGGTTATGCCGTCCTAAAAATTTATGAAAACGGACAATCGATTGTACAATTCGTCAACGCTCAAAAAGATACTGTCGAGTTGGAAACTACCGTTTTTCCTGCCAATCAACCAATTACCTATAACAACTATCCCAAAACGTTTCCTGAAACCACTAAAGCCAGCATTTACACAACTGAGGAAACTACCAAAAATAAGGCCTATAAATTTCTTTGGGGAAATCGATACCGTGATTTGTACAGTACCCAAATCACAGCAAAGACCGCAACTTTAGATACACTCATGGGTGGACTAACTCCGTTGCGAAAAGGTGGTGGTACCCAATCCAGAACCTTACGTCTTCAGTCTAAAGACGGCAAACAATATGTAATGCGGGCGATGAAAAAGAATGCCGCACAGTACATTCAAGCTTCCTTATTCAAAAATCTGTACATCCAAAAAGAACTCGAAAATACGGCATCGGCTGCTTTAGTACAAGATGTGTTTACGGGTGCTTATCCCTATGCGCCTTTCATTGTGGGTGAATTGGCTGATGAAATTGATTTGTACCGACTCAATTCAAAACTCTATTATATTCCGAAACACCCAAATTTGGGACAATTCAATAGTGAATTTGGTGACGAATTGTATCTTTTTGAAGAACATCCCGCTGACGACAACTTAACTATCGACGACAAAAATTATACAGGAAAAGTGTACAGTACACTGGAAGTTCTCCAAAAGATTCAAGAAGACAACGATTATAGGATTGATGAAAAAAGTTACATCCGCGCTCGATTATTTGATATGCTAATCGGCGATTGGGATCGTCATCAAGATCAGTGGCGATGGCTAGAATTTAAAGAAGATGATAAAACAGTGTTCAAACCTTTGGCGCGTGACCGCGATCAAGCCTTTTCCATAATGTCAGACGGTTGGATATTGAATGCTGCTGTAAAATTGATTCCGATGGCAAAAATCTTAAAAAAATTCAACGCTGATTTAGTAGACGTCAAAGGATTCAATTTAGAGCCATTCCCTTTGGATAAAGCATTTCTTAGGAATTGTAATGAAGAACAATGGCAACAAGAAGCGGCATTCATCCAAAATGAATTATCTTCCCAAGTAATCGACCATGCCTTTGAAAACATCCCAAAAGAACTCAACGACAACACCATTCTTAAAATAAAAGAAACACTATTACAACGGAAAAACAATCTGCAAAAGATTGCTCATCGTTATTGCAAACACTTAAGTAAATATGCTGTAATCACTGGTACCAATAAAGAGGATTTCTTTACGATTAATGCTACCAATGACAAGGTCGAAATTACCGTGTTTCGCAAGAAAAAAAACAATGTCCAAGAAACGTATTTTTCAGCAATTTACGATGCAAAAAACACTAAAGAACTTTGGTTGTATGGGCTAGACAAAGACGATACATTTGAAATGACAGGTAAAAGTAATAGCATTACTATCCGACTAATCGGTGGACAAAACAACGATACTTACCTCATCCCCGAAGGCAAAAACGTAATCATTCACGATTATAAATCAAAGAAAAATAGTTTGGAAGCAGCTTCAAAAGTCACAATCAAATTAAGCGATGATTATGATAGCAATACCTACGATTATAAGAAAATTAAAACCAGCCAAAATCAAATAATACCCACTATTGGAGCTAATCCTGATGATGGTGTAAAAATCGGAATCAATGATACTTTTACAACTTATGGTTTTGTACGAAATCCATTCACCACGCAACACCAACTAAAAGCAGGCTACTACTTTGCTACCGACGGTTACGAGTTACATTACCGCTTTGAATGGGCCAATTGCATCAATAACCTGAATCTTGAAATCAATGCCGGAATCCAAAGTCCGAAATTTACATTCAACTTTTTTGGATTTGGAAATGAAACCGAAAATAATGATGATGAACTCGGCCTAAATTACAACCGTGTCAGAGTGAGAAGTACATTTGTCAATCCGCAACTTAAATGGAGTAATCCATCAGGCGCCATGTTATCTGCAGGCCTCAGTTATGAAAACGTTGAAGTAAACAATACTGATGGACGCTTCGTCAAAACCACTCCACAGCTTCCATCTTATATTTTTGATGAAGTGGAATTCTTAAGTAGCAACATCACGTTTAAATTTGAAAATTTTGATAACAAAGCGTACCCAACTATGGGAATGAAAACCGAAATTCAATTGGGTCATAAAATCAACTTAAGTGATACCAAAAAACAATTTACCTATTTAATTCCAGAAATCAGTTTCAATCACAAGATTGATCCGGTCGGAAAATGGGTAGTTGCAACAAAGATTAAGAGTCATCTGAATTTTAGCGAGGATTTCGAATTCTATCAAGCGGCTTCCATTGGCGGAAATGATGGTGTTCGAGGTTTTAGAAATCAGCGTTTTACAGGTAAAAATGCGCTCTATCAAAACAGTGATATCCGATTTGCTTTCAATGCCATAAAGACGCAAATCTTTCCCATCAGAATTGGTTTGTTTTCGAGCTTTGATTATGGTAGAGTGTGGATAAAGAATGAAGATTCTAAACAGTGGCATAATTCGTTTGGAGGCGGATTATTTGTCAACGGTGCTGAGTTACTATCAGCCAATCTTGGCGCATTTCATTCCGCTGATGGCTTACGAGTTGCCTTTGCTGTCGGATTCCAATTTTAATTCAATAACACCATGAAAAATACATTTGTTTTGCTTCTAATTGTAGTCGTTTGTTCGTGCACAAACCAAAAAGAAACCCTTTTAAATGAAATTGCAGATGTACCCAAAGAGTTAAAAGAAGTTTCAGGCATTGCTATTTCGAACCATGATATTTATTGCATTGAAGACAGTGGAAATGACAGTGAGATTATAATTATTGATTCGGTTGGTTCTGTAGTACGTCGACTCAAAGTCAACGACACCCCAAATACCGACTGGGAAGACCTCACATTTGATAAAAACGGCAACTTGTACATTGGTGATTTTGGAAACAACGACAATACGCGTAACGATTTGGCCATTTATCAAATTAGTTCAGAAGACACTGGTAAAGAAGCCGTAAGTCCATCAAAAAAAATAACGTTTGATTATCCTGAACAAACGGAATTTCCTCCAAAAAAAACAGAACTCATGTTCGATGTGGAAGCTTTTTTTGAATACAACAATTTTTTCTATCTTTTTACTAAAAACCGAAGTAAAAATTTTGATAGTAGCAGTTATGTATACAAAATTCCAAATAAAGAAGGTCACCATCATGCTATTTTAGTTCGCACCATTAAAACCTGTAACGATTATAATTATTGTGCAATAACCAGTGCTTCGATAAGTCCTGATCAAACTAAATTTGTTCTCCTATCCCACTCCAAAGTATGGATGTACCCCATCAGTTACATAGAAAACACCACTACTAATCCCATCGAAATTGACTTAAACCACTATTCGCAAAAAGAAGCTATTGTCTTTAAAGATGATTCAACACTTTACGTTGCAGATGAAAAAGTAAAAAAATCCGGCGGAAAATTATATGAATTCAAGTTAAACTCGGTCGAATAGAAGAGCTATTTGCTTTTCAACAATTTAATAAGGAAAAACTCTATTCGATACCTTAAAATAACAATTAGAATATCCTCGCTAAACAATTCCCACATCCTAAAAATTGGACGAACACTGCGTTTTTTTCTGAGCTTTTTATGTAATGCATCATAAACTCGACTCCACTGCGTAAAAAATAATAACAAAGTCACAGGAAAAACCATGAAATGTAGTGAATTCAACTCAGAGGAGCACAAAAGGAAAATAACGACCGTCCAAGACTCAATGGATATCTTAAGTAGAAAATGGAAAACAGCCATTATTTTATCCATCTCTATTAAAACAAAAGAAGATTTTCAGATACTTTAAATGATAGTAATGGTATTTCTAATAAAATGCTAAGCAAAAAACTAAAAGAATTGGAAGTGAATAAATTATTGAAAAGAACAGTTTTAGATAACCAACGAATAACAATTAGTGCCAAATATTTAGGTAAACAACAAAAGAGGCAGTTTCAAAAGTGAGACAGCCTCTTTTATTTTTTTTAAGTTTCAAAATAAATTTGTTTTTCTCTGAAATTAGAATCTAATTATCACTAAAAGCAATAACACTTCGGCAACAATAGTAATTATTTCCTTTAGAAAAATTAGAATTCCGCAAACCATATAATGTATCTAACGGACTGTATGATCTTGAACGATCGTATTGAGCTACATGAAGATACACCATAGTGGTTTCTATATTGGAATGGCCTAATAATTCTTTTATGCTCACTATATCAAGACCATCTTCTAACAGATGGGTTGCAAAAGTGTGTCGTAACGTATGCACTGAAACATTTTTAGTAATAAAAGCTTTCTTACACGCTTGTTGAACGGTCCACTGTACTCCTCGTTGAGAATAGCGACTGTCAAAATCACCACCAGCTATTCCGTTGGGTTTGCCATTGAATAACCAATCGGATATTTTTTCACGCTGAATGTACTTTTTTATTGTATTGATTTGAATTTCACTCAACGGAACATAACGATCTTTTCTACCTTTACCCATTTGTACGTGAAGCATCAAACGATCAAAATCCATATCCGATAATCGAATATTTCGAACTTCGGAACAGCGTAAACCACATCCGTAAAGAAGCGATAACAATACTTTGTGCTTGATACGCTTTGGTGTTTCAAGTAAACGCTTTACTTCCTCACGACTCAATACCACGGGCAGTTTTTTGTCTTTTTTGATGGAGGGTAATTGAATGTATTTATCTTTCAAGCCTTCTACTTTATATGCAAATCGCAATCCGTAAACCGTAAATTTAAAATAAGTTAGTGATGGAGTATTGTACTGATTTTGTACAAAATAAAGATAGTCATTGATTTCATTAGTATCAATTTCGGTAGGCAATCGATTAAAATGCAACGCAATTTTTGCCAAATATCTAGTATAATTGTTAAGTGTGCTATCACTTCGTCCCAAGATTGCCATTCTTTGTTTGAACCGATTGAATAATTCTTGAAAACCTGTTACATTAGTGCATGCTTCTTGGATGAGATTTTGTTTTTTTGTATCATAAATAGTTAATATTAGAATTCCAAAAATAGTTAGAATTCTATACATCACAAGTTCTATTTGACCCTAAAACCAGCTCTTTTAGTACAACTAACTGAACAACAATAATAAAAAAGTATACTTTTTTTCTCTAAAAGTTTCGAGCTCATAAAACACCAAAGCCATTCATTTTGAAATTTTTTTAACCTAAATTTTAGGCTTTAAAATTGATTTGGTAATTAATTGTTTAATTTTCAGCTCATTAAAAAACCTCTTTATTTATTATTAAAAATACATGCTTATCAAATAAATTTTATATTTTTAACTTTCAATTTTAAAACCAAAAAAGAATACAAAAAAGAAGCGCTATGGCAATTAATTTACAAAAAGGACAAAAAATAGACATCGGTTTAACCCGAATTACTGTAGGTTTAGGTTGGGATCCAAACGAAGGAACTGGTTTTGATTTCGACTTGGACGCATCGGCAATCATGATTGATGAAAACAGAAAATTGTTAGCAGAAGAATATTTTATTTTTTACAATAATTTAAAATCGCCAGATGGTTCACTTGAACATACTGGAGATGATCCTGACGGAAAAAGCAGTGATGGAGACGATGATGAAGCAATTAAAGTAGACTTAAGCAAAATCAACGATAAAGTCAATGAAATTCTTTTTGTAGTTACCATTGAAGACTTTGAGCGAAGAAAACAAAACTTCGGACAAGTTCGCAACTCCTACATCCGAATTGTAGATGAAGACACCAAAACCGAAATTGCCAAATACGAATTAGACGAAGACTTTTCTATTGAAACCGGAGTTGAATTTGGTCGTCTCTACAAACGCAACGGTCAGTGGAAATTTGAAGCATCTGGAATTGGTTACAAAGCCGATTTAGGTTATTTCTTAGAAAAATATTACTCGGGCCAAATCATTAAATAGTAATGGCAATCAATCTTGAAAAAGGTCAAACCATCGATTTGCAAAAAAACGAGAAAGGCGAATCGTACGATTTGTCGCAGGTCACTATTGGCTTGGGTTGGGATGTGAAACGAAAAACACCAGGATTTCTCGAAAAACCATCCGACATCAATCCGAATGAAGAATTCGACCTAGATGCCTTTGCCTTTTTACTCAATGATAACGATAGAATCACCAATTTAGGCAAAACCGTAAAAAACACAAGTGGTAAAGAGGTTGGATTGTACGAAAGTGACATCGTTTTCTTCAATTCAAAGCGTCATCCTTCTGGAAATGTGTGGTTGACTGGCGACAATAAAACGGGCGCTGGTGCTACCAATGCTGACGATGAACAAATCATTGTTAAGTTGAACCATCTGGATTCAAAATACCACAAAATTGTTTTTTTAGTAACTATTTATCAAGGCCAAAAAAACAACCAGCATTTTGGCATGGTAGAAAATGCCTACATACGAGCTGTTGATGCTCAAGGCATTGAAATTGCTCGATTCAATTTATCAGACGATACTTCCTTTAATGGAAAATGTTGCATGATTTTTGCTGAGGCGTACAGGAAATTAAATGAATGGCGTTTTAGAGCCATAGGGGAAGCAAAAACAACTGACAATTTTGTCGATATTTTAAAAACATACATTTGAAACTAGACTACCAAAATTACCAACACATTTCATTTGATCTTTGGCTGACATTGATCAAATCCAATCCCGAATTCAAAGCGCACCGCAATCAACTTTTCAAGGACTTTTTTGAAATTGATTTGCCTATTGAAAAGGTTTCGGAGCAAATTCGATACTACGATGTAGTGTGCAATACCATCAACGAACGTACAGGTTTAAACATTGATACCTACGAAATATATTGTTTTATTTTAGGCTCGCTTGGAGTTGACTTACATTCGATAACAACCGAAAAATTAAGCGCATTTTACGACGAAGCCGAACACTTATTTCTACAATACAAACCCGTTCTACTCTACCCAAACATCAAAAATTATTTGGAAATGTTACAAGCAGAAGGTTTGACGCTCAATATTTTAAGCAACACTGCCTTCATCAAAGGCTATACACTCAAAAAATTGATTACTCACTACGAATTAGACGATTGCTTTTCGTTCCAAATCTATTCGGATGAATGCGGATTTTCAAAACCGAACAAAGCCATTTTTAATTTAATTCATCAGGAAGTTCCTCATATCGAAAAATCACTTATATTGCACGTTGGTGACAATGAAATTGCCGATTACAAAGGTGCCATCAATTACGGGTTCAAAGCCCATCTTTTAAAACCATAAACCGTGAATACCAGTTTTAGTTTACATAAAATATACAGCATAGATGAATGTCCGTTCAACGAAAACCACTACAGTTGGTTCAAGTTTGGTGATAAATTCTATGCGCAACAATTTGCACAAGAATTATTCGACACATTCATTCTCCAATTTGGAGACGAAATTTTACAACAAGAAGAAATCATCATTCTTCCTAGTCCGTATTTATCCATTCCGACTGCATCTAATTTCTTGTGTCAGTACTTCAAAACGTTACTGAACAATTATTTGTTTGCCAATAACCGAAAAGCAGCACTCGAATCAAAAATTTATCGCAATCAAACGTATGTTACTGATTACGGAAATCTCGACTTTGAAGAACGCGTAAAATTGATCTCAAACGACACCTATTATATTGACCGAAACTTCATCAGTGGCAAGTATTGTATCCTTTTAGACGATATTAAAATCACAGGAAGTCACGAACATACCGTGAACAAAATTTTGAATCAATATAATGTTGTAGGAAATTTTATTTTTGTGTATTTTGCAGAATTAATCAACAAAGACATTCACCCCAAAATAGAGAATCATTACAACTATTTTGCAGTGAAAAATTTAGAAGATATAATAAATGTGATTAATAGAGCAACTTTTCAGTACAATACGCGTATAATAAAGTACATTTTGAATTTGAATGAAGCTGATTTTACTCATTTGCTCAACAATATCCCTAAAGATAAGGCAAACGATTTATTTCATTTGGCGATCAGTAACAACTATCATCAGATTCAGGAATATAAAAACAATATAAATACAATAAAAACAAATTAATTATGGCAATCAATTTACAAAAAGGTCAAAGAGAATCCATCAATGCCCAAAAATTTATTGTTGGTCTTGGTTGGGATACTAATCAATCGTCAACAGGTTCAAGTTTCGATTTAGATGCATCGGTATTCATTTTAGGTGAAAATGGCAAAATGTTGTCGGATTCACATTTTGTTTTTTACAACAACTTAAAATCGCCTAATGATGCTGTAGTTCACACAGGTGATAATTTAACTGGAGATGGCGATGGCGATGACGAACAAATCATTGTTGACCTTTCAAAAATTGAAGGAACAGCTGCCGAAATCTGTGTAGTAGTAACCATTCATGATGCCGAAGACAGAAAACAAAACTTCGGACAAGTACGTAATTCGTTCATCCGAATTGCTGATGCCAACACCAATGCTGATATCGTAAAATACGAATTAGACGAAGATTTTTCTATTGAAACTGCTGTAGAATTTGGCCGTATTTACAAAAGAAATAACGAGTGGAAATTTGAAGCGGTTGGAAGCGGAATGAAAGGCGGATTACAAGATTTTTTAAACAAATACAATTAATACATCATGGCAATTAATTTAGAAAAAGGACAACGAATTAACCTTGAGAAAAGCAACGGAAGCAAATTACAAAACATCTGTGTAGGAATTAATTGGGGAGCGATTGAGAAAAAAGGATTTTTTGGAACCTCAAAAGAACCCGTTGATTTAGATGGAAGTTGCTGCATTTATGATGCCAATAAAAACATTCTTGATACAGTAAGTTTCAAAAAATTAACTTCATCAGATCAAGCCATCAAACATAGTGGTGACGATTTAACCGGTGATTTGAATGGCGATGACGGTTTAGACAATGAAGTAATCACTATGGATTTGTCGCGTTTGAATTCAAATGCCAATTACGTGGCGTTTTTCATCAACAGCTTTAGAGGTCAGGATTTCAAAGACATTCCGTTTGCTTCCATCCGTATTTACGAAGGAACACCAACCCGTGTAAGCGAAGTTTTTGCCAAATACGACGTTGCCAACGATAAAGCATTTGCCGGAAGCGTAAGTATGATTTTAGGTGTATTCTACAAAAGAAACGACGAGTGGAAATTCAACGCTATCGGTGTTCCAACTGCCGACCGTACTTTAGAACAAACTGCAGTTACTATTCAACAAAATCATTTATAATAGAATTTAAATGGAAAACAATCAAATCACTCTGCCCGATAATTCATTGGTAATTTCCAAAGAAGGCAACGTAAATTTGGAGCAAATTCCTGCTTCCGATTTAGCCAATTATCAATCGCTTTCCAACCAATTGAACGAAAACGATAGCAATTCCATTATTAATTTTGGTGCCGAAATTCAACAAAACATTTCCAAACAAAGTGATACGTTTTTAAATTCGGTTCGTACGTATAATTCGGGTGAAGTGGGAAGTCACATCAACGAATTATTAACCGAATTGAACTATATTGATGTAGACGAATTGAATCAATCGGGATTCAAGAAATTCATCTCGGCCATTCCGTTTTTGAAAAATTTGGTGGTGAACGTGGAGAAGATTTTCCAGAAATACGACAAAGTAACGGCCAATATTGACAAAATAAGCAACAAGGTTAAAGCCGGAATGATCAATTCGGCCAAAGATAATGCCGCGTTACAAACCATGTTCGAAAGTAATGTAAGTCAGATTAAAGAAATTGAAAAG
Source organism: Flavobacterium sp. (assembly GCF_035299245.1). Classification (GTDB taxonomy): domain Bacteria; phylum Bacteroidota; class Bacteroidia; order Flavobacteriales; family Flavobacteriaceae; genus Flavobacterium. The sequence goes on from NZ_DATGWY010000014.1 coordinate 133,737, forward strand.
TACATCATTGCTGGTAACATCAAATGGAAACAAGTTACAGAAGAATTGGCTGTAATGGAAGGCAATCCGTCGAATTATCAAGATTATCAAATTTCAGATAAACGCGATTTTGCTCAACGTTTAGACAAGCGTTTAGCTGATATGAAAATTGTTCGTTTCATCATGATGCAAACTTTGGCACAAATCAGAGTGGTTCAAAGCAACAATACATCGATTGCTGAAAAAGCACAATCGATTTTAACTACTACAATGCCAGTTTGGAAAAATCAATTGACATTAGCAGTAGCGCTACAACGTCAGAAACAAAACATCGAAGTACAACGCCGTGTTTCCGAAACGACCAATACTATTTTACAGAAAAATGCCGAAATGCTCCGTCAAAATAGCGTAGAAGTTGCCAAAGAAAACGAGAATACCATCGTTTCGCTCGAAACATTAAAAATGACAACCAAATCGTTAATCGATACCTTATCTGAAGTGAAACAAATTCACCAACAAGGTGCTGAAACACGAAGACAGTTGGATTCTGGTTTACAACAATTGGAAACCGAATTAAAGAAAAGTGTCGTGGGATAAATTATAAAGACTAACGCTTGGAAGCTAAAGAGCTAATCATACACAGTGAAAAACGATTAAACAAATTAAAGGTTCTAACCAATTTTTTTAATCAAGCCAAAGTTATCGCTATTTTAGTGAGAACACGGGTGATTCATGATGTTTTTAGCTCAAACCCAACGTTAGATGCTAATAAATTAGAACTTTTTCACTTGCAGTATACTGACTCATTGTTGGAACTGTTAGTCAAGTTAAAAAAGAACATCGAGCAAAAGTATTTGCTGCTCAACAACGAAATTCAAATCAACAACGATATCATTAAATCGTTGGAAAATGAAGTGGAGAACGACGATTTCTTTGTAAAAGTCAAACAACACAATATCGTTATGCAGCAAATTATGGAACGTTTGTATACCGAATTAGCCTACGATAAAAAATCAAATCAATTGGTTGGTCTAGAAAAGATGAATCAATTGTCAAACGAATTGGGAATCGAATTTTACCGAAAAATAACGTTGACGGATTACGAAAATTTACACAAGCTTTCTTCTAATCAGGTGTATGAAATTTTTGGCTTTCGTATAGAAAAAAAATTACTCGGAAAACTCAACATCCAACAGTTTAAACTTAAGTTTTTATGTGGGTTACAATTCAATAATGAGTTCATCGAAATATACGAATTCATTCATTTCAACGAGTATTTTGTGTTTTTCAAAGATAAAAAGGAATTTCTTTTTATTAATCCCAAAAGTTTCAGTACTATTAATTTCTCAAAAAACAATTCTAATAAAAAAGAGATTGTTTTAGAGTTGAAAACTAAAAACTTAGATTTAACCAATAAAGCAGAGCAATCACTAAAAAATATTCCACACGATATTGAAGTAGTGTTGACCAATTATTTAGATAAAATTTCGTCGTTAGAATTTTTAGATGAATTACAATCTATTGACGAACAAACCAATGTATTACGAACCATGTTAAACATAAACATAAAATAAAATGGCAATTAATTTAGAAAAAGGACAAAGAGAAAAAATTAATCTTCCCAGTTTTAAAGTAGGATTAGGTTGGGACAGCAATACCAGCGCTACTGGAGAAGCATTCGACGTAGATGCATCCGTGTTTTTATTAGGAAGCGATGGGAAATTGATTAGTGATAATCATTTCGTGTTCTTCAACAACCTAACTTCTCCCGATGGTGCTGTAGTTCACAGCGGTGATAACTTAACTGGTGCTGGCGATGGTGATGATGAAGTAATCAATGTTGATTTATCTAAAATTTCAAATGATGTTGCCGAAATCACTTTTGTGGTTACTATTCATAAAGCAGCTGACAGAAGACAAAACTTCGGTCAAATTAGAAATTCTTTCATTCGAGTAGTCAACCAACAAACCAATGAAGAAACTGTGAAGTACGAATTAGACGAAGATTTCTCTATTGAAACTGCCGTTGAATTTGGAAGAATATACAAACGCAACGACGAATGGCGCTTTGAAGCCGTAGGAAACGGAATGAAAGGCGGATTACAAGATTTTTTAACTAAATACCAAAAATAAACCATGGCAATTAACTTAAGTAAAGGTCAAAAAATCGACCTAAGAAAAACTTCAGGTGAAACATTAACTAACTTTTGTGTAGGTGTAAACTGGGGTGCAATTGAAAAGAAAACATTATTTGGCCTTTCAAAATCGGTTCAAAACATCGATTTGGATTTAAGTTGTGTTTTAATTGATGATCAAAATAACTTGTGCGACCACTTGTATTCGCCTTTGTACCGAGTTGAAATTTTACAACAATTTGGTTTACCAAAAGGAAAATTACTTACTTCTGATGGCGCAATGAAACATACAGGTGATGATTTAGAAGGTGATAAAGGTGGCGATGATGGTTTGGATAACGAAATCATTACTGTTGATTTAACAAAATTAAACCCAAATGTGGCTCAGATTTTCTTCTTCTTAAATAATGCTGGAGCGGAAGATTTTTCTCAAATTCCGTATGCTAAAATCAGAATGTACGAAGGAACTCCAACACGCGTAACTTCGGTTTTTGCTGATTATAATGTATCGGCAGAAGCTCAATTTGCTGGAAAAAGATCCATCATCATGGGTAAATTATACAAAAGAAATGGTGAGTGGAAATTCAGCGCCATCGGAGATCCAACTGAAGATACGTTCTTAGGACAAACTATTCATAAAATTGTAAAATCATACCTTTAGTTTATGGAAATTAGAAATATAGAAGGTTTGTCAGTAGCGCAAATCAGACAATTAGTTAATGAAGGCGGACGATTCGTTCATTTTCCATATACCATCTCTATCGTTATAATGACGTTCAAACGCAGTTCAAGCATCTATTTTGTTCGTCCCGATGAGAACTCATTCAAATATTCCTACAAACACGTTGGAACTAATTTGATGTTGGGTTGGTGGGGAATTCCTTGGGGTCCAATTTACACGATTGGTTCGCTGTACCACCATCTTTCGGGTGGAAAAGACATAACCCAAGAGGTTTTAAGTCAGTTGATTCAGCATGATCCTGAAGCAAACACTTCAACTTATGCTATTAACGACTTAGTGAATCCAAATAATTCAAGTAATACAACTAGTACTTCAGATTCACCTTACAACATTCCGCGTAATTAAAAAACAAATACCATGAGAAGATTACCCGTTTACCTTTTATTAGACACCTCAGGTTCAATGAGTGGTGAGCCAATCGAAGCAGTAAAAAATGGTGTTCAAGTGATGATCAGCTCTTTGCGTCAAAACCCACAAGCCATTGAAACTGCTTTTATCAGTGTCATTACGTTTGACACTACGGCACAACAAATCATTCCATTAACCGATTTGGCTTCGTTTCAAATGGTCGATCTAAAAGCTACTGGTGTTACAGCTTTGGGTGAAGCACTTCAATTAGTAGCCAACAAAATGGATACTGAAGTGGCCAAAACTACTACCGAGCAAAAAGGTGACTGGAAACCTCTTGTATTTATAATGACCGACGGAATCCCAACCGATGATTGGCAAAGAGGTCTGCAAGCATTCAAACAGCGTAAAACTGCTTTTACTGTAGCCTGTGCTGCTGGAAGTAATGCTGATGCAAGTGTTTTAAAACAAATTACCGACAATGTGGTGAGTTTAGATACAGCTGATAGTGCTAGTATTTCTAAATTCTTTTTGTGGGTAACTGCTTCTATTGGAGTTTCTTCTACGCGTGTGGAAGACAGTGGCAAAGAAGTTACAGGTTTAAACGAATTACCTCCGCCTCCACCCGAGTTGAATATTGTAGTGTAATTAAAAACAGACCCATTTTTGAAAATTGAGCTATGAGAAGATTACCTGTTTATTTTTTATTGGACACTTCGGGTTCCATGTACGGCGAACCCATTCAAGCGTTGAACAATGCGTTGAGCAGTATGATTAATACTCTTCGTCAGGATGCTCAGGCATTAGATTCGCTGTGGATCAGTATCATCACTTTTGACAGAGAAGTAAACGAAGTTTGTCCTCTTACCGAGCTGGCTATGTTTCAATTGCCTGAAATTGTATGTCCGCAAAGTGGCCCAACGCATACCGGAAAAGCATTAGAAATGCTGCATTTAAAAGTACAAGCCGATGTCATTAAAGGAACCGATTCTCAAAAAGGCGATTGGAAACCTTTGTTTTTCCTTTTTACCGATGGAAAACCCAGTGATTTAATGGTCTACCGTGAAATGATTCCGAAAATTAAATCGCTTAATTTTGGAGCCATCGTATGCTGTGCCGCCGGAAATATGGCTGATGATAGTCTTTTGAAAGAACTGACCAATGATGTTGTTCATTTGGATAATGCCGACAGTACTGCATTGAAACAATTCTTCAAATGGGTATCTGAAACTATTGAACAAGGAAGTAAAAGTCAAGGTACAGGCGAAAGCCTCGAGTTACCGCCACCGCCAAGTGAAATAACATTAGTGATTTAATATGCCTGGTTTAATTTCTTCCATTATAAAAACCGCTACCTTTCTCGACGAAGCTTATGCCGAAGCACGAGAAGGTGAATTTGATTCAATTGTACTCACAAAGGAAGAAATTCTCAGAAATATGAATATTGATGAACTTACTATTTGCTACGCTACATCAAGAATTCAAAATTATACAATACGAAAAGCACAATTAGTTTTATTGAGTGATCAAATTAAAAGTTTTCAAGTTTCAGAAATTATAGTACAACACCAATGCATTTATCTCAAAATCAAACACTCCATTCCGTTCAATTCGGGTGCGTTTGATTTTGGTTCTGTTTTAGCTGTAAATTTTGTGGAACCCAATGAAAATGTCATAGTATATGGCTATCCGACACGTCATGAAAACGAAAGAGTAGCATTCAGCAATATTGCTAACGAAATAACAGCCGAACTATTCAAATCATTTACATGATAAAAGCCTTCATTTACATACTTATTATTGGATTGTTCCTCTACTCCAAACTATTGCCTTATAAAGACAAATTAAATAGTCAATATAAGGGAATATTTAACTTTTTTAATTCGATTTTCAGCCCTATTTTTAACTTTTTAAAAACATTTATTAAACCGTTTCAAGTAGGTTTCGGACTTTCGGTAGATATGACTCAGATTGTTCTGTTAGTTGTTCTACTTATCCTTTCCAATTTATTCTAAAATTATGAGAAGACTTCCTATTTATTTCTTGATTGATGTTTCAGAATCGATGGTAGGCGACCAAATTCAACTCGTTGAAGACGGAATGGCAACCATCATCAAAGCCATCAAGCAAGATCCACATGCTATAGAAACCGTTTGGGTTTCCATTATTGTATTTGCAGGTCAGGCAAAAACATTAGTTCCTTTACAAGAAATTGTGAGTTTTTATCCACCAAAATTTCCTATTGGTGGCGGAACTTCACTGAGTAAAGGATTGGGACATTTGATGTTTGAATTAAGGAAAAATACAGTAAAAACAACGTATGAACAAAAAGGAGATTGGAAACCTATTGTGTTTTTATTTACTGATGGAGTTCCTACTGACGATACTAAATCTGTTGTAGCCGAGTGGAAACAAAACTGGGCAAGAACAGCCAATTTAGTCGCCATTTCTTTTGGTGAAGAAACCGATACTAAAATATTGAGTGAATTGACTGAAAATGTACTTCACTTTAAAAATTCAACCGAAGAAGACTACAAACGTTTCTTCAAATGGGTTACCGATTCGATAAAAACAAGCAGCATCAGTGTTGAAAATAATGCATCCGGATTTGAATTGGCGACTTTAGACAACGAAACATTATCCAAAATGGATCTTTCTAAAACGCCTCCACCAAGTTTGTATGTCGACCCAAATTACGTAGTTTTAGCTGCCAAATGCCAAAATACTAAGCGTCCGTATTTGATGAAATACCGAAAGTTTATTCAGCCTTCAGGATTTGCTGGTTTAGAAACAAGAGCCTATCGTTTGGTGGGCGGATTTCAAGTGGACAATACCTATTTTGAATTGTGCGATGAAAATGAAATGCAAACTAAAGTCAGTAGCGACGAACTTATGGGTGCGCCAGCATGCCCATGTTGCGGAAACCAATACGGTTTTGCAATGTGTGTGTGCGGAAAAATTCATTGCATTGGCGACGAACAAGTGAGTACATGTCCGTGGTGCGGAAATCAAGGAACGTACGAATCAGGAAGCGGTGGATTTGACGTTAACAGAACTCTCGGGTAATCAAATCAATGTCAACTATTAAATCGTATATTGAAAAATTATTACTAGCGAATGGAGTTACAATTACTCCCGATAAATCCGCTTTTTTTGATGCATTTACATCCGACGAGAAAGTCATTGAACAATTTAATGTAATTCAACAAAATCAAACTGAAATGGTGAAAGACTATGTGCTTCGAAATAAAATAAATGACATTATTCACAATCACATGCAGATTCCTAACGGAACTGTGGGAAAAACCTACGAAACCATTATTGATTTTGAGCAATTAGGATGGAACGAACTTATTCACTCCGAATTTATTGGTTTAGAAGAATGTGGATTGTCGTTCGATAGTAAAAATGACACCATTTCTGGAATTCCAACTACTAGTGGTGAATACAAAATAAAGTTTCTGTTCAAAGTAGATGGCGAAAGTGAAAATGCTCCTTTGAATGAAAAAAACATCAACTTAATCATCAATGCCGATCCAAAATCATTGTGGAAAAATGTTGATAGTGATACAAATGATCCGTATTGGAAAGAAGACAATGTAGCTGATTTTCAACCTTTAGGCGATAAACATATCGTTGTAGCTTCCAAAAGAGGTCGATCACATGCTAACGTAGGTTCGTTCCGCGATGATGATTACGCTTTCAAATTCTACGAAACTACAGGTTGGAGCGTTGTGGCTGTTGCCGATGGAGCTGGAAGTGCCAAAGCATCACGAAAAGGTTCGCAAATTGCTTGTCAAGAAGTAATCAATTACTTTGAAAAGAACCTTACAACTACTCTATCATCAGAATTGGATGTGCTCATTGTTGAACATCATAAAGAAGCAAATGCTGCTGCAGAAGATAGTACTGAACTAATTGCATCTAGTGATGAAATTACAATCGAAACTACCAAAAACAAAATTGGTCGTTTCATCTACAATCACTTAGGAAGCTGCGCTAAATCGGCACACAATAAATTAGAAGAGTTTGCACTCGCTAACGATATCAACAGCAAAGAATTACATACCACTTTAATATTTGCTTTATTCAAAAAGTATGAATTTGGTTATATCGTAATGACTTTTGGTGTTGGCGATTGTCCAATTGGTATCATCAACAAAGATCAAACCGATTTTAAACTAATGAATTGGTTGGATGTAGGCGAATTTGGAGGCGGAACGCGTTTCATCACCATGCCTGAAATTTTTACCAGTGATAAATTTGTAACGCGCTTCGGATTTACTGCCATTGACGATTTTTCGTATTTAATGTTGATGACCGATGGCATTTATGATGCTAAATTTGTAGTCGAATCCAATCTGGAGAAATTAGAAAAATGGAATGAATTCATAACGGATTTAAAAGGAACTAACGACGACAAATGCGCTGTTGTTTTCGACGCAAATAATTCGGAAATTGCACATCAATTATCACAATGGATGGATTTCTGGAGTCCGGGAAATCACGACGATCGTACTTTAGCCATTATTTTTTAACTAACAAAATATGCCTACAATAACTGTAAAATCAATCATTACTGGAAACACCTATCACTACGTTGATGATGGTGAACCCAAAAGTGGTACAGCCAAAAATGTGTATTTCAGTCCGGATAAGAAGTACGTAGTAGCTATTTTTAAAGAAAAACAAGATTTCAATCAGAAAGAGCGACTTAAAAAAATTACTTCGGATTATTTGAACCGCATCAAAAACAATGAAGGCGGCGATTACTATCTAGATGAAATTTACCGTTGGCCAACAGATGTAGTAGAACACAATGGAAAAACGGGAATCATTGTACCGATTTACAACTCCAAATTCTTCTTCAAAAAAGGATATGCGAGTCAGGATTTAATTCAAGGCGAAGAGAAAAACGGTAAGTGGTTTGCTGGAGCAAAGTTCAGAAACAAACAATTCCCGTTGTGCTTGGATCAGTCCGAATTGGGCAAATGGATCAACTATTTTCAAGTTGGTGTGAATTTGTCACGCGGTGTAAAAAAAATGCATCAAATGGGATTATCGCACTCTGATTTGTCGTACAACAATGTTTTGATTGACCCACAAACAGGTTCAGCCTGCATGATTGATTTGGATGGCTTGGTTGTTCCCGGACTTTTTCCTGCCGAAGTAATTGGTACAGCCGATTTTATTGCACCAGAAGTATTGGCAACCAAACATTTGAGTAAAACCGATCCGAATCGAAAATTACCCAATCGTTTGACTGATTTGCATGCTTTGGCATGTTTGATTTACATGTATTTATTGCATCGTCATCCGTTAAAAGGCGGAAAAGTACACGATTTAGATACTGAGAAAGACGATTTGCTTTCGATGGGTGAAAAAGCACTATTCATCGAACATCCAATTGACAAAACCAATCAACCCAAATTGAATCAAGTTTCCAAATGGGACGTGTATTGGTCGGATGTGAATAAATTGCCGTATACCATTACCGGACCGTATTTAAAACCACTTTTTGACCGTGCTTTTGTGGATGGTTTACACAATCCGATGCAACGCCCAACCGCAGAAGAATGGGAAATTGCCTTGCTCAAAACCACCGATTTGATTCAGACGTGTTCCAACCCGTTTTGCGACCAAAAATGGTATGTTTTTGATAATACCAATACACCTCAATGTCCGTTTTGTGGTACAAAACACCAAGGAACTTTGCCCGTACTCGATTTGTACTTTCAGTTTCAAGAATCGGTTTGGAAACCCGAAAATCATCGCCTAATGGTGTACAACAATCAATATTTGTTTCAATGGCATGTGAATCGGAATGTGATTCGAAACGAACGCCTTACAGCCGAACAAAAAGTGCCTGTTGGGTATTTTACATTTCACAACAACAAATGGGTTTTTGTCAATCAGAAATTAACTTCGTTAGTAGACAAAACGGAAGAAAAAGACATTGCCATTGGCGAAATGCTCGAACTGACCGACGGAAAGAAAATACTGCTTTCTAAAGAAGAAGGTGGACGCGTGGTAGTGGTAACTATGGCCAATAAACAATAACAATTCAACAATAAACAACAAACAATTAAATTTAGTAACCAATAAACAATTATATGAACAATCATCCCATTTTTTCTGAACATCCTGGACTTATTGCCATTTTTGCAATAGCAGTGGTCGTTATGCTGCTTCTCGACTTAGGTATATTCAACAAAAAAAGCCACGAAGTAAGCAATAAAGAAGCCATTACTTGGTCAATCGTTTGGATATCATTGGCCATGCTTTTTAGTGGTTTAGTTTACCATTATGCAGGCGCGACTAAATTCTACGAATTCCAATCGGCGTATTGGATTGAAAAAGCACTATCGGTCGATAACTTATTTGTATTCATACTCGTCTTCAAGTTTTTTGATGTAGCCAACTCAAACAAACACAAAGTATTATTTTGGGGAATTGTAGGTGCGTTGGTATTGAGAGCACTATTCATCTTTTCGGGTGCGTTCTTAATCGAATTGACGTATTTGAACAAGATATTAGCCATGATGGGAATGGAAGGTTTTAAATACGATATCAACATCATTATGACGTTGTTTGGATTGTTTTTGGTGTATGCTGGAATCAAGTCATGGTCGTCTGGTGATGACGATGACGATGAAGATTACAACGATACTCGTGGCGCTCGATTAATCAGAAAGTTCTTTAGCGTAAGCGATAAATACGATGGTGACAAATTCTTTACCATCGAAAACGGAAAGAAATTAGCAACTCCTTTATTGGTGGTAGTAGCCGTTATTGAGTTCACCGATTTACTTTTTGCTGTCGATTCGATCCCTGCGATTTTTGCCATCTCTAATGATCCTTTCATCTTATATACTTCCAACATTTTTGCCATCTTAGGATTACGTGCTTTGTTCTTCTTATTGGATAATTTCATCCATTTATTCAACAAACTGCCGTATGGTTTGGCCGTGATTTTATCATTCATCGGAGTGAAAATGATTATTGCTCCGTTCTATCACATTGAATCGGTGATTTCATTGATGGTAATTGGTGGTGTATTATTGATTTCCGTAATTCTATCGATTATGTTTCCTACTAAAGAGGAAAAAGAAGAGGATAACGAAGATTAATACTAAAAATAAAAACTTCATTATAAAGAAAATCAGTCTAACGGCTGATTTTTTTTTTATAAATACCCATTTGTAGTGAATCACAGCTCATTTGATGTTTCTATTTTTAGTAATGTAAAAAAGGGTGTTTTCACCCTTGTTCACTATTCTGATTCACTTTACTTTTGATTAATGAAATTGATTCAATTGTAAATCATTAATAATCAGTTTTTTATTTTAACTTCTAAATCAACAACTATGGAGCTATTTATTAAAATTAAAGGTTATTTCATTCCTATCATTCAATGTATTGGCAACCTGTTTAAACCTATTTATCTGTTTATGCCAGGTTTGTTTTTCTTGATGGCTTACTATTTAATTATCGTATTTATGCCTATCGGACAAGACATGTTGATGCACACTACTGAAAACGGATGGCCGTTTATTTTTACTAATTTAAGTTTACTGATTTGGATGCATTTTGCATGGTTGAGTTCGCGTTTGGTAGCCGACGAATATCAAGCTAAATTAAAGCTAAAAAAGTCAAAAATATACCATCATTTTCCTAGAATACTGGCGTATAATGTTCCTGTTGGTTTACAAATTGCTGCATTGAACTTACCAACAATTGGGTTTTCCAATAACTCTTGGTGGTGCTTTTTCCTTTTGTTTGTGCTGCATAACGCCTTTTATTTTTTGTTGGATTATGTATTTTTCAATCAGTTGGATCGTAAAATAATTAAGAAAAAAGCCTATGGTTTTGTAATTGCCATCATAATTCTGTACATCTTATTTTTGATTTATGTTTTTACTGAAGAAACCCAAAACGTAGAATTCTTTGAGTTCAACTACCGACAACACGTTTGGGTGTGGATGCTCACTTCTATTTTTTATTTTGTATTGCAAATCTTATTTGTAAAACTAACCATCTGGAAAAGGATGCTTTATAATAATTTAATAGACCGTGAACACAAAATGCCTGTATGGAAAAACTGGTATAATCTTTTAAGTTTGTGCACTACAATTCTGTATTTTGTTATTGTGCTTTCTACTCAATTTGCTCACTTATATGGCTCTTTGGGTTGTGTTTTGTTGGGGTTTGGTATTTGGTTAGGATTTGTATACTTAATAAAGTTTTTAGCCATTCGCTATGATGTAAAACTAGGATTGCCTCTACTCTTATTGGCCGTACTGATTGGATTGTTTAGTGACCCGTATGATGTAGATTTACCAACAACCGATAAACCACAATTTAATCGTCGACCGGATTTGGATATGTATTTGGAACGTTGGGTGAAAAACAAAGCTCGTTATCAAGAAATTAATCAAGCTACTCCCGAAAACCCTTACCCTGTATATTTGGTAATTGCCGATGGTGGTGCTTCTAAATCGGGTTATTGGGTGGCTTCTGTTTTATCCAAAATGGAGGAAACCACAGAATCAAAAGATCCGTTTTCTAACCATTTGCTGAGTATTGCCGGTGCATCGGGTGGTTCAGTGGGAAATGCTGTTTTTTATTCTTTATTAAAAGAAAAACACATTAAAAAACATCCTGTTAATTACAGTTTAGAAACCAAAAACTTTTTTAAAGGCGACTTTTTGACGTACACTGCAGCTCGCTTTTTGGGTCCGGATTTGTTTCGGCATTTTATACCCGGAATTCCGATGGACGACCGAGCTGCTGCCTTAGAGGAAGCTATGGAGCAAAACCCTGACAGCCCACTTTTGGGTTCCTACTTTAACCGAACCATCGATAGCGTGTATGATTATAACGGACGTTTGCCTTTGTTTTTTATCAATACAACCAATTTGGATTTGGGCATTTCGGGTGTCATCAGCAACATCAAAATAACTCCTTATTTCAGCAACCGTATGGATGTATTGCAAGAAGTGGATTCGGATGTATGTGAAAAAAATCGCTTCAGTACCATTAAATTGAGTACTTCGGTATTGCTGGGTGCACGATTTCCGTATGTTTCACCCGCTGGAGAAATCAATGGAAAGTATTTTGTTGATGGTGGTTATTTTGACAATAGCGGTGGCGGTATTACTTTAGAATTGGTTCAATACATCAAAGAACGAATAGAAGAAAGTCAAGAAGATGCATTAAAAGCTACTAACGGACCACGACGTTGGGCATTGAATCAATTGTTGCAAAAACTACAGTTGAAGGTACTGTACATTAGTAATGGAGTACCTCATAACAGCAATGAGAGAAATCGTTTGCATCCGCTTATTAATGATGTTGCAGCTCCGCTATTGACTGTATTTGGCACATATGGGCAACAAACCAATTTGAGCAATAATAAGCTCAACATTTACATGAATAAATGGTACAAGAATCGACGTTGGAATCCGTATCAGAAAATTAATTTACCGTATACTGCCAACGACACTATTATACCTTACCCGATGAATTGGGTAATTTCGGATTACAATTTAAAACGAATGGAAAACAACAATTTGAAGAAAGTTAAGGTCGAGGATTACCTACAACTCTAATAACACGAACCATTAAAATACCCACTAGTAGTGATTTTTGGATTCCTTTTTTTGAGTTATCTTTATACTGTTTCAATTGGATTGATATTAAATACTTGATTTAAACAACACACCTTAAATTTATAACTATGGAAACATTTGTAACCAAACAAGCATCGAATTCTAAATTGTTTTTAAAAGTAGATGTAGACTTTAAAGACTTGGCTCGCACATGGGTAATCAAAGAGGAAAGCAACGCTACTAACCCGCAAAAGGTTTTAGTGAAAGACTCAAAACCGGGTGACGGAAACATCAATTTTTTTGAAATTGGAGAAACAATTACGTATAAAGACATTAATAAAGTAGTTATTGTTACTTATTTAGATCTTCAAAAAATAACGGATACGGAGGCGTTCATGAAAAACTTAGTCATTAGCTATTATTTAGTAGAAGACGATGATGTACCGGGCAACTTTATCGAAAGTAAAATTTATAAATGTAAAAAGTCGGAGATGGTTGTTTCTGCACAAAAAAAGATACTTTTAATTACTAAAATAATTGAAATAAAATGAGAACCTCATCCTACCTCTTTCTACTTTTTGTTTTAACAATACATTCGTATTCACAACAAACCATTAAAATAAGTGATTTGGAATTGCCCAATGCTCCTGCTTTTACCCTTTTGGATAATTCGACAACCACTATCAGTTCACCTACTACAACGCAGGCATTAACACTGAGTTTGCTCAACGCTGCCTCGGCTTCAAATGGTTTTCCTACGGATTATGCATTGGAATTCACACCGTACTGGGTTTTTCAAAACAAAAGCCGAAATTTTAATGATTATTACGAAAATGAGACTAAGAAAAGCTATTCAAAACCTTACAAGAACTTATCATTTTCGATGGCCACGGTAAAAAAAGATACCATTCAAAATGTTTCTGTCGGAATCAAAACCAATTTGCTAACCATCAACAGAGCCGATAAAATTGCTGCTATCAACACATTAAACACGGTGAATCTTGTCAATTTTGCTGCTTTATTAGACGATGCCATTAGTCCGATTAACGATCCGCATCCTTCAGGAAGTAAAGAATCTCAGGAGTGGCAATTGGCTCAAATAAACGCATTAGAAACCAATGCAACTTATATTGATCAGAAAAAGAAAATATACGATATGGTAGATGAAATAAATGCACTAAAACCCGTTTTTTCTATTGATGTTGCTACCGCATACAATCATTTTTTTGATCAGAATGAATTCAAATCGGGTAAGTTTGGACGATTTGGTGCCTGGATGACTATGAATGGTAATTTTAGATTTGAGAATAAAAAGAACTACTTGTGTTTATATCAATACACTCGATTCTTAGTAAACGAAATGAATTTCAATCCAGAAACGCTCACTTATGATAAAGATAAAAGTTTGGATGTCGGAGCCAAAGTAGAATTCCAATTGAACGACTTAGCGGTTGGCTACGAATACATAGTACGAACCAGTGAGTCGGATAATTACCGTTCTGTGGGAAGCATAAAATACAAAGTCAATGATAAAATCACACTCAATGGTGGATTTGGTAAAAACTTCGAAGCAACCGATAATCTTGTTTCTTTTTTTGGAATCAGTTGGGGAATTACCGCAAATAATGAAATTAATATGAAGTAATTTTAGAAGGGAGAAAGCTGTCAGCAATCAGCAGTCAGCAGAAAGCAGATTAGAACTTTGGTTCTTACAAAGAACTCTTCACTTTGTGGGGAGTTTTTTTTTGGTGAGTGGCAAAGTTTCAAAGTTTCAAAGTTACGAAGTTACAAAGTTACAAAGTTGCAAAGTTACGAAGTTGCAAAGTTGCAAAGTTTCAAAGTTTTAAAGTGAATGATACTTGTTCTATGTTCTATGTTCATTATCAATTATCCATTATCAATTGTCAATTGTCAATTATCCATTATCAATTGTCCATTATCAATTAAAAAAAGGGTGTTTTTCCTCTATTATAACCGAATAAACACTAATACATTTGATTTGCACTAATTATAAAATACTGTAAGTCATGAAAGTAGGAATATATATTGATGGTTTAGGGCAATCAGTAGCAGAAGAAAATGCCATTAGCTATGCTACTCGACTGACCAACGAATTAAAAAATCATACCGAAGGGATTCAGTTTGATATTAAAATCGAAAAGGTAAAATACTTGAAAGAGTTAGAATCAAATGTTATCAGTATCATTCAGAAGCAAGAGCGAAAACAAACTGTAATTTATAAACTATACGAGTACCAATACGGAGAACAACTCACCAAAGATTACAACGAAAAGAATATTCTCTATAAAAACTACTTGCTGTTTAGCATTGTATTTAAGAAATTACCTTTGTTGATTAAGCGGATTTTTGTTCCTACAAAAGGGTATAATTTTACCTTTCAAACTTTCTATATATTTTCGCTTTTCTTTTTTGTTGCTCTGTCTATATTGTTCATGATTCCGTCTACTTTGGCAGTAATATCCAGTTTTGAACCACCTAAAGAATTCATAACTTACATCAAAGAACACCAATGGTTGTATGAAAGTGCCAAATGGATAAAAGATCATCTGATTGTAAAACCTGAAACTTTTGTTTCCATCATAGCGTTTATTCTGCTTATTGTTCCTAAAGCGAATGTGGTGATTCCGAATTTGGCATCCGAATTTGTGAGTGCGCACTTGTATTTGCAATTCGGACAAAAAAAACAGGATATTTTAGGAAATATAGACGAACTCTTTGATTACATCTGCGAAAATGAAACGGATGCCGAAATTCATTTTCATACCTACAGTTTTGGAACATTAATAGCCTTGGATTATGTGTTTCCGTATGGTAATGAAATATCGGGAAATACGTTAAATCGCACTAAAGCCATTATTACCATTGGTTGTCCGTACGATTTTATCAATTCGTATTACCCAAGTTATTACATCGATCGCTGTTCCAAAATAGAAAGCAAAAAAATCAAGTGGATTAACGTGTATTCTATTTTTGATGCTTTGGGAAGCAATTTTAGAAACAATCCCGACAAAGGTGAAGCCGAATACGGTGTTGGAACCAACGGTTTGCATCCGGTTAACATTAATTACGAAGTAGCCAATTTGAATCAGACTAGTTTCTTTAATTTCTTATTGCTTAACAACCTAAAAATTCACGGTATGTATTGGAGCAATTCTACTGAAGGCCGCAGTTGCTTGAATCCTATTTTTAACAAAATGCTCGATCTACATTTGATTGAAATAGCTACCTATGAGGTGTAGCAATTAGATTGCAGAAAGCCGAAGACAGTTTATGAACTCTGTTTAAAAATAGAGTTCTTCAATTTAGAGTAGAGTTTTTAATGAATATTAAATAAAAGGTGGTGTCAATTTGTACTTAAATGAAAATAAGACCAGTCCAACTTTTGATTTTATTTCATAGCGCTCAAACAAGGCGGTACGGTAGGCTTCTACAGATTTGACACTCACACACATAATGTCGGCCATTTGATCATAGGTGTATTCGTGTTCATCGCAAACCAACTGTAAAAAATGCAATTCTCTTTGTGATAATACAATTTGTTCTGTTTTTTTTACACCATTTAGTTCATAATTTCTTATGCGTTTTAATATCTCGGTGATATTATTATACCCAATGGTAACGATATTATCGATGGCAAATTTCAAATCGGCAGCGGTACAATTTTTATGCAAAAAACCCCTAGCACCATGGTGATAAGCATCGTTGATGATGGACTCTTCAAAATGCTGAGTGAGCAATAACACCTTGTATTCGGTATCTTTTTCTTCTAGCGCTTGTAGTACTTCTATGCCATTCATACTGGGCATTGAATAATCTAAAATATACATATCGGGTGGCGGTTGCAAGGGCAACGCTTCTAAAAATTCGTCACCGTTATCAAACTCATGAATCACTTCATAGTTGCTTATTTTTTGCAACAATTCTTTCAATCCGTGACGAACAATAGCGTGATCGTCGATGATGCAGAGGGTTGTTTTTGACATACTACTTTATATTTTCCGAAAGGATCACAGTTGTACCCTCTCCTATTTTAGACTTAATTTCCAATTGATATTCAATGATTGCTGCCCGACTTTTCATATTGGCTAATCCGAGCGATTGCTTTGTTGTAGCATTTACCTCAAACCCTTTTCCATTATCACTCACTTGTAAGGTAAAATGTGGCATTGCCCGTACCACAATATCAATTTTGGTCGCCTTGGAATGTTTGAGTGTATTATTGATTAGCTCTTGAAAAATACGGTAAATTACGATTTTTTCGTTGGCGGTAAACACTTTTTGAATTGACTCTTCACTATCGAGTTGAATGGTAATTTTAGGGTTCTTTTGCAAACGCTCGACTTCGGTAGTAATGGCTTTAAGCAGATCTTGTTGCAAGAGCAATTGATTGTTGAGCGCATGACTGATACTGCGAATGGATTGCGATAAGTTGTTCACCGATTGCGACAACGGTTCCAATTGACTATTTAACTCCGGTGAATCGAACTTGAGGTTTTCGATTTGAAAGTTGATGTAGGTCAGTTGCTGCCCAGCATCGTCGTGTAGGTCTTGGGAAATATTGTTGAGTACCTGCTCTTGAGTTTCAAGAATCGCCTCATTGATGTTTTTTTGGAAGTCAAGCTCTTTTTGGTTGTGCTCTTTGATTTTTTTGATGTAGAGTTTGCCCAGCAATATGCAAAACAAGATGACAAGACTGATAAAAAGCAATCCAATAATAATTCCTAATGCAATATATTTATTATTCATTTCTTAAACGGCGTTCTTTGTATATATATATGTTGATGATTGCATAATAAATGAGATTCACGTAATAACTTACAAATTTATAAAGGTTGGTATTGCCATAAATAATCGTAGAACGGATATCCTTTTTTATAAATCCGAACATTAGGCTAAACCCTAAAAAGAATAGTAGCGGGGCAATTATCAAAATAAATCTGTTGGATTCAAAAAAGGATAAGTTTTCTTTTTTTAATTGATAGAAACTCTCAAAAAAAACAAAAGCTAGGTATATAAAAGCACCCAAGACAAAAGTGATTTTATTTATCTTAAATTTTCCTTCAAAGAAAACAATATATAGGCTGAATAGAAGATAAAACACCATACAAAACCTAAAAAAAATTGACATAGGTTAAGTGCTTTTGTAGGATGCAAAACCAAAAAAAAGCATTAAAAATGATATATAAGCTCACATACAAATCAATATTTAAAGGATTGTACTTATTATATATCAGGATTATCTCATTGGTAAGGCTTATGAATAGTATCAATAGAATATAAAAATCTTTCCTCACCAACCCTATCTTATATAGAAAGTGTAGCATCGTAATCAATACGAGCAAGTTGACAGGGTTAAGTGATGAAAAAAAGTATTGCATATTTAGTTACCTGAATCGGTTGAGATATCGTAATATAGAGGTCTCCGACTACTAATTGTCCTATCCAATTTAAAAATTATAACAGTATAACGTTTGGTTTCAGTTGTTGGTCCATTAGGTGTAGGATTGGTTATTGGTGTCGTAATATAATTGGTTCCTTTTGTAACATGGAGTAAATCGTTATCCCCCATTTCGTTTATAATGCCTAAAAACATTGGAATATAATAGCAAGAAGTAGTTACATTGAATTTTTTAACACCAGCGTAGTCAATTTCTGCAACGGTTTGCTGATTGTTGGGGTTAAATTCAACCCATCTATGATAGTCTGGCTCTTTAAGATACAAATCTATAATAGATTTTACTTTTGCTTTATTATAGACTTTTGTTGGGGGCACACCGTTTCCAACGCCATTACCGTCCCAAAATAAATCGACATAAACGTTGTACTGTTCTTCAGTTATTGAATGTCTACTTCCTAATTCCTCTAAAGCCTCCTTTGCGTCACTACTATTTCTGTCTTTACTTTCGTAAAAATTCGCCAATTGAGTAATTGACATTTGTTGTAAAGATTTATTTTGGGTCTCATATGTTTCTTTCTCACCAGTTTCTCTGTCAAAGTCAGCTTTCTTTGTAGCTGGTTCATCGTTGTAAATTTTATATCCAATAAAAATACCCACAAGTATGAGCAATATTGCTACCAATACTAATTTTAGATTTTTCATAATTTTAAGTTTTAAGTTAATAAATAATTTTCAGCAAAGATTATCCCTAACCATTTGACTCACAATAGTTGAATATATAAACTGAAAATAGGGGTTTCCCTAATTGGCTTGCGTACAGCTAAAATACTACTTTTTTTTAAAAAAATCACTATTTACTACATTATCAACTCATTAGGTAAAAACCTATTGCCTTTTTGGGGTAATGCCTACGCTTTGTGGCTTGGTGTTAGAGTAGTTTTGGAGTGTTCAACTTTTAAATAATAAAATGATGCCAATAAAAAAAAATGCAAACAGAGCTATTCTGAGCAAACCTATTGTACCTCCAAAAAATGTAATTGGAGTATGTTATGCTACAGAAAATGAATTAGCTATTTATGACCAACCTAATGGTAAGGTTGTAAATAGAGTACTATTAGGAACTTATTTATCAGTAACTGATAAGAAAACCGTCAATAATGATGTATGGTTTGAAGTATTTACATATGGTAATGATGGATGGGTAAAAGGTGAAAACACAACTAAAGATAAGCATCTAAAACTGTTTTTTATTGATGTTGGTCAAGGTGATGGAGCACTTATGGAAATTGGAGATAAAACGTTTCTCTTTGATGGTGGACCCAGAAAAGGAAACAATACAGAACGCTTTTTGAAATGGTTGTATAACCCCATTATAAAGAAAAATAAAAAGGTAACTATTGATTATTTATTTATTAGTCATTTTGATGAAGATCACTACGGTGGACTGATAAATATTATTAATAATGAAAATTTTGTTTTTGATACCATCTACGTAGCGGGTATTGGAAAATTTAAAAAAGGAAAAAAGAATACAACATTAGGTGATTTGAATCAAAATTTATTAGTTACCTATTTTGATGATTTAACTCATTTGAAGAATCTCTTTTCAATAGATGGGCAATCACTATTCATCAAATTTATTGATGCTATAACAAATGCAAAGACACAAGGAAGACTAAAAAACGGGATAGAACGATTGTACGTTGACGATCCTAATATTGCAAAATTTGTATTTCCACAAAACAATCAAATAAATAATCTTCCATTTAATATTCAAATTTTGGGCCCCATTTTTAAAACCCAACGAGGTGTAAAAGGATTTGAATTTTTAAAAGATGCTTCACATACCATAAATGGGCACAGTTTGGTTTTAAAAATAATATATGATTCGAAAAGCTTCATGCTAGGTGGTGATCTAAATACTCAAGCTGAAGAAGAGTTATTAGATTTTTACAAAAATAATTTATCTGTATTTGCTGTTGATTTAGCAAAATCATGTCATCATGGAGCATCAGAATTTACAGAGGATTTTATGCATGTTTTAAATCCATTTGCAACAGTCATTTCATCGGGAGATAATGAGATGTATTCTCATCCGCGAGCTGATGCTATCGGATGTGCTGGAAAATATTCCAAAAGCAAGCGACCATTAGTATTTTCAACAGAATTGGCGCGCTCAGTTAACGTTCCAACGCAAGAGATTCAATACGGAATGATAAATGTTAGAAGCGATGGAAAACAAATCTATGTAGCTCAAAAAAAAGAAGGCAAATCAGCAAGTGACATTTGGGATTCTTATGGTCCATTTTAAAAATTATTAATAAAAAAACACACATTATGAAAACAAAATTATTATTTCTTCTTTTATTCGTTTTTACAAAAGCCTATCAGCAAAGTGAAAACATTGGTCAACCATTTGTCTTAAAAGCAAACACAAATGCAACTTTTGTAAAATTTATTGCAAATATTTCATTGGATACAACATTAGCGCCCAATACTTTACTGATGGCTCATTCAAAGGTATTGTACATCTTGCAATCTGTTGATAAGGCAAATGGTGAGGTATACTTTTATGCCGATAATTTTAATCTATCTAAAATCGTAGCTGATAGAGGAACAAATAGAGACAAAAGTTTCTACTATAATGATAAGTTATTAAAAATGAGTTACAACGATTATAAGTCTAATGCAAAAGATATAGATTTCCCAGATGCTGTTAATTTTGGTATTCTTACTTTACCTTTTAAATACCGACCTCAAGAAGACGCCGACTTTGATGCACAATTTAATCTTAATGCTACTTTTGGTATACTGATTCGCAACAAATATTTTAGAAAAGCTAAATTTTATGCTCAGTGTGGTGCAGGTATTGGAACAGTTAAACTTGATGCTTCTAATGCACAAGGAATCACTGATGATGCCGCTCAAAATGTATCAACCATTACTGGTTTTTTAGGCTTAATGATGCAATACAATGATATTCAAGCGGGAATTTATGTTGGTGCCGACCAAATAAACAATAACACAAAATACGATTGGGAAAACCAAGGCAATCTGTGGGTCTCGTTTGGGGTAGGATTTAAAATATTTACTTTATCAAAAGCCGATAAAAGTAAAAACGAATAATAGATTTGATTTCGATATTACCATAGATAAACTCTTCACTTCAGTGGGGAGTTTTTTATTTTACCGCAAAGGCGCAAAGGTTGTCGCAAAGGTGCTCAAGGGTTTTAGTGTTGTAGGTTCATTGTTCATTGTCAATTGTCCATTATTCATTATCAATTATCAATTGTCAATTGTCAATTATCAATTGTCAATTATCAATTGTCAATTATCAATTAAAAAAGGGTGTTTTTCCTCTTGTACAACTTCAAATCCCATTTTAATTTCGATGTACAAGGCATACACCGTTTTAACTTTTAAAAATACACGCCATGAATCAAAAAGAATTTCAACAATTAAAAAAAGACTTAGAAGCGATTTTCATTAGAATGCAGAACATTGAAAAACGCAGTATTGATGAGCAATGGTTTGACAGCGCTGACATCAAAATTCAGTTTAATTTTAGCGAGAGTAAACTCTATCGCTTGCGAAAAGCAAACAAGATTCCGCACGAAAAGATTGGAGGTAGGTATTACTACCCCAAAGGCTATTTCTTTTCCATCTTACTCGAAAAGATCAGAAACAGAGAAATCTAGGCTTGCTGCCCATACACCCTAAAAAGCAAAAAAACCATTTGCTTTCCCTTACAACTTGCCTCTATTTTGAGACAACCACTCGCCTATTATCCTAACTCAACCGCTCGATTTTACATTTGAAAAAAGGAATTGAATGCTTCTTTTTTCATAGTGCATTCGTACTTACTTCGTAGCTGCGCCTATTTTAACGAAGCCCTTACGAACCAAGTACGAACAAGCTACGAACAAAACCTCGTAAAAAACACTCAAAATAGTCAAAAGCGGTCAAAACCAGTCAAAACCGGTCAAAACCAGTCACTTTTGGCGGTAGGTATACAACCTACTCTCGCCTTTACTAGCTTTGCTCTCAGGTTGTTGCCACTCGAGAACACCAACCCAAAATCAATGAATACTAACCTTTAAAAAAAGAACGTATGGGAACATATAACAAAGGAATTTTAGGTGCCTTTTCAGGCAAAGTAGGTCCGGTAGTAGGCGCTAGCTGGCGCGGAAAAGATGTGTTGCGCAGTTTACCTCGTAAAGGTAACCGAGTAGCTACCGAAACGCAATTATTACAACGGTTGAAGTTCAGTACCGCCACTGAGTTCATCAATTCGGTGCAACCCATCATCAGTAAATACTATGGCACTGACAACACCGACAAAACGCGTCGCAATCAAGCCATGTCGTATTTTATGAAAGAAGCGCTGCTGTATGTAGCGCCCAATTTCCAACTCATTTACAACAAAGTGCAAATTGGTAAAGGCGATTTATTGGGCATACAAAACCCAACACTTACTGCTGCAGCCGCCACGAGTATCGACATTACCTGGACGAACAACTCAGGTCAAGGGCAAGCACTGGCTACCGATAAACTCGTGATTGCAGTATACGAGCCCACTACCAAAACCACCACCTACTCGCTCAACGCAGGCGAACGTGCCGATGGAACCACCAACCTCATCCTTCCGGCTTACTTATCGGGCTTAACAGCACAAGTTTGGGTACTTTTCGCCTCTGCCGATGATAAACTCTACGCTACCAGCATGTACTTGGGTAATGTCGTACTGACGTAGTGTGTAGAACGCGGTTAGCTGTCAGCAGTCAGCAATCAGCAGTCAGCTAAAAGCTAAGAGCTGAAAGCTAAGAGCTGAAAGCTAAAAGAACCTCAGTGTACAAAAAGAACTCTTCGCTTCGGTGGGGAGTTTTTTTTGTTAAGTGGCAAAGTTGCAAAGTTGCAAAGTTTTAAAGTGAATGATACTTGTTCTATGTTCTATGTTCATTATCAATTATTCATTATCCATTATCAATTATCAATTGTCAATTGTCAATTATCAATTATCCATTATCAATTGTTCATTGTTTTTGCTTTCCGTCTTAACCTGTAAACCACTTTCATGACTTTTGGGGCAAAAAGGAGTTTTTGATTATTGCATTAAAAAAATACCCATTTGTAGTGATGTACCAATGCGAAATAATTAGTTATTTTACATTATCTAACCAAAAAACAAAAAATATGAGAACAAAATTACTTTTAGTACTTAGCCTTATGACTTTTTATTCGCAAGGACAGATTGTCAATTTGAGTTACATTAAAAATGATGCAACTGATTATGATCTTAAAATGCGGTCAAAAGGAGCCAAAGATGAGGACGACAAACAAAAATCGTATGAATTTTTTAGCGGAGGTAACATTGACTACATCTCGGGCGGTTTGATTCAAGCCAATACACAGTTATTTAAAATTAACATAGGTGAACCCAAAAAGTTTTACATGCCGTTTTACGTTGTTGTGGGTGCTGATAAAGAAACTGGTTCTGATACTGATGCCGATGCAAACAAATCGACTTCGGTGAATTTATTGAGTGCTAATGGTGGCTATTTGAATTTGGGATTGCACGGAAATTGGAGTCCGAAGTGGTTGAGTTTTGGTGACTACTCCAAAATATCGTTGGTGTATCAATTGGGTGCCAAATCAATAATCGGTAATGATATGGTTACTAATGAGCGAGTAAATTTGTTTTCCGGAATTGGGAATGTTGGTTTTTTACTTCAAACGGCGGCATGGAACCCAGATGACATTGAGAACATTGGAATGGCATGGGTACAATGTGCTTTTTCTAATACTTTGAATGACAATGAAAAAATAAAAAAAATATACGGTGAAAATGTAAATAGACATTTCTATGGTTTGAATGTTGAAGCTGGAGTAGAAATTGAAAAATATATTAATCTGCGTTTTGGCTATTACAGCTACTTTAACAATAACGACATTAACGACGAATTTAAAGACGGAATCATGAAATTCTCGGTTGACTTTAAAATTTAGTATCGTATAACTTACTTTAAACGACCGTAAATTAGTTTTACGGTTGTTTTTAATCAAATTTTATACTGGTTGCTCTGTTTCTTAAATGCAAATTTAGGAACACAATACCTTTCACCGTTATTTTGATTTGCACTTAAAAAGGGTGTTTTTCCTATTTAAAAAAGGGTGTTTTTCCTGTATACGCGAATCAATAAAGAGTTTAATTTTAGTGCGTCATGCAAAACAACAAAACAACAATTAAGGAACTAAGCACTGGCGACAAGTTAGCGCTGTTGGGTTTAATCCTAGCGGTAATAGCAATTGTAACTCCTTTATCTATTGATTACTTGAGTAAAAAAAGACAAGACGAATTATTTGAACAATCGAAAAAAGTAACGGTAAACAGATTAAATAAATACAAAGAAATACTGCATAGTGAAAAAAGGCCTCTGTTTGACGCCAAAAAAAAATTAATTAATAACTTGTTATGTGATTCTATTGAATACATGGATGAAAATTTGATATTAATGCTGAACAACAATAGCAACAGAATTGATTCATGGAAAAGCAAACATTTATCACAAGATTATTATTTTTCTGTTAAAGAATTTAAAGACGAAAACATCAATTTATTGAAAGAAAATAAGGAATTGTACATCAAAGTGTGCAAAAAAAATAAGTTGCCAATTGATACTACTTTTTTTAGACGCTTTTCTTTTTATTAACATAACTCAACCCTACAATGAACCGAAGAAATTTTATAAAAAACACAACTTTATTTGGTAGTGCATTATTGCTTCCTAGCTATATGAACAGTAGAATTTTTACCCTCGAGGATGAAGGTATTAATTATCCGGGACTTAATGAATTCATCAAGGAAGAAGAGAGTAAGCTTACCAAAAACAGTGACTTTGAAAGACACTTTAGAATCCAATTTGAAGCTATTAAAAAAGATCCCACTCAAACCAAAAGAGTGCAGCAAGTATTAACAAACTTCAATTCTACTCGCTTTGACAAAAAAAATGGATTAATCAATCGAACAGTCAATCACAACATCAAAAAAGCGATGAATGACAGAGAACGATATAGCAGAACACCCGTTTTTACTCATAAATCAAATTTCGAGAATTTTGATGACTTTAGTATAAATGAAGGGTATTGCGACATCAGTCAAAAAACACTAACCAATTTACAATCACTATTTGTTTTTGCAATGGATGGTCGTGGAACCGATGCGTTTGAGGTTGATTACAATCTAACTCATTTAATGTTAAACCCAAAATGGTATTGTTTAGGATTACCTACCGATTTCCCTCAAACGGTGTACTTGACAGAGAGTGAAAGAAAAAACATCTACTTAAAAACTAATTTAACTACTAGCCGCACTTCTTATAATTTTCAATCTTTTTCATACAGAGGAAGTTCCATTTGTGGTGATTCTGGCCTTGAAAATGGACCAAAAAACACCAACATTTACTACAATGTAGATGATGCTATTAGTCAGTATTTAGAATTGACAAGTATAGAAGCATGCGGTGATCCAAAAGACTTAAAATGCAAACTAAAAGTATAATTATGAAGTATTTATTACTCGTATGCCTAACTTTTAGTAGCTGCCATTCTCAAAACGAGAAAAAAATCGAAACAGAAAAGGACAGTATTTCTAGACAAAATCAAGTTGAAATAACTGTCGACAAAATGGACAGTCTTGTTGCCAAAATTAAAAAAACAGACAATTACCGTTCCATCACCTTCTCTGACAGTCTTTTTAGGTTTTCAAACCACACCCTAAAAAGTAAAGTATCAGTATTTGTTGTAAGCTCTGAAACGTGTGCACCTTGCCATATAATTATCGATAAGCTGAAAAAAAAGTTGGATGAAGACAGTTTGTACCAATCAAAAGTGAAACTGTTTGTAATTAAAATCCCAAACTCTAGAAAAGAAAAAACAGAATATGAAAGCATTGGTTATCAGGTTTTTAAAAATATTGATAACTTAGCTGAAGTTTTGCCAACTACCTATATTTTTGCTCCAACAGAAAATCAGTACTGTAAAATAGTAGGTGAAAACTATTCACTCATTACCAAAAATATTGAAACTTTAATTCCATTCTGCAAGTAACTGATGGATTTCTGTTCTAACTTAATAGTGTATTCTCATGATCAAAACTAATCACCTGTACAAGCGTTACCAAGTTTTTATTAGCTCTACTTTTAAAGATTTAAAAGAAGAAAGAGATCAAATTCGAAAAGCGCTAGTGAAAGGAAATTATATTATTGAAGGAATGGAAATTTTCCCAGCCTCCAATAAAAAACAATGGTCGGTAATTACTGAACGAATTGACAAAACCGATATTTACGTTTTAGTTATTGGAGATCGATACGGTACTATTACGGACAATGGTCACGAGTTGGAACCCGATTTAGTAACTGAGGGAGAAAGTATTAGCTTCACTCATTTGGAATTTCGATACGCAAAAAAAATTGGCCTTCCTGTTTTGGCATTTATTAAAACCGAACGTGAGGAAAATAAGGAAGTTGACCAATTCATTCACGAAGTACAAAATTCCGATTTAACCACAGCGTATTGGGACGGTAGTCTTGATTTAGTTTCGGATATTTTGGCTGGATTATCGTCTGCAATTAGCGAGGAAGGGTTTGATTTGAATAATGGTTGGGTAAAAGTAAGTTCGCTAAACAAACCCATTGACTCAGGAAACAAAGAAGTATTTTTAGAAGCCAAAACACATTACATCAAGTTTGTGTCGTATGCCGACAAAAGAACAACGCCAGAGCCGCTGTACAAAAAGCACATCCTTAGAGTAGACAAAGATTTTGATGTTTGGGACGAATACATTACACTCACCGTCAACCAATTATCGCACTATGTAAAAGATTTCCAATACTATGTGAGAACCGACGGCGACGCAGTAGACTTTTCAACAGTACTGCCTTTTATAAACAAATTGCATTTTTCGGATGTTAAAAGCGGATTGAAAGACACGGTTTTTAATCCAACCATTGATTTGCCCTCTAATACTTTTGTAAATGCCTGTAGCTTCATCAACGGATTTCAAGACGGTAACACTGATTTGGGCGTCAAAGCTACATATAACACAAAAGTGCTGCGAATGTTGGTCGATTTTACTTCCATTCCCAATTACAATGAACTTTTTGTTCTGAAGCAATGTGTAGAACTGTCAAGTAATCAGTTAGAGGTTGATATTTCTGACAAAGTCATTACAATTCAAGACGGTGTTTATCTTATTGAAAAACATGACGTTGAAAAAAATACTGTATTAAAATTTAAATTTCAATTAGAATCATGAGTACGTATATTTTTGGTTATGGCTCGCTGGTAAACCTTGAGAGTCTTGAAAAAACGATTAAAAGAAAACTAAAACCCAATGAAATCCATCCTGTAACACTCAACGGTTATACTCGAGTGTGGAATTATACGGCTAAAATATTTGCTGCCGAACTCAACAAAGAAATAACGGCGGTATACTTAAATATTGCTCCTTTTCACAACTCTTCGTTGAACGGAATCGTATTTGAAGTCTCCGATTCTGAACTGGAACTCCTAAAGAAAAGAGAACTTTTTTACTCGCTAGTTGACATTACTGCAAACGTAAAATTTGACGGGAACGTCAAAGTTTTCACCTTCATTTGCTACGATAAGCAGCACTTAACCGATTATGATACAAAATGCTTTGTCATGAAAAAATACATCGACATCGTAAACAGTGGTTTTGAAAGTATTTCGGAAAATTTTCTGACGGAATACAATAAAACAACACAACCACAACCGTACAAGGTAATCTCAGGTGATTATACGTTTGTATCAAGCTAATTGTAAATTTAAAAGACTAAAAAATGCTAGTAAGTTTGTATTCGTTCCTAATGTTATTGCTAGTAAATACTACTGTTAACGAGCAAAAGGCACCCACAGCAAAAGCCACAAACACACCCAAAAACGAAATAATTCAAGTCAAAATCATTGAAGAAAATTCAGAGAAGGTTGAGTTATTGGGAGTTCATCTTTCAGTTAAAGATGTAATAGATGTAATTATATCAATTTTAACTTTGTTGATGTCATTATTTGTTATTTACCAAATAGTATTAACAAAAAAAGCACTAACTCAAAATGTTACCAACAGAAACCTAAGTTATCTTACTGAATTAGACCGATTTTTAATTACTAATACAAACCTTTGGCAGTTTTATGATGTCTATTACGATGATGCAATTATTAAGATTAATGACAATGAACTCAGAGGATTGATTTATTACAAGCTTAACCATTTTGAAATCACACTCAACGAAACCAACCTGAAAAAAAACAACAGACGTTCTTGGAGTAATTACATGATTTATTGCTTACAACATTCCAGAAAATTCAGAGAAGAAGTTGAATCAATTCTACTTGAAAAAGGCTACAAAGGGCTTTTTGGAAAACGCTTTATATTAAAATTAGCACTCATATACAAGGAAGCCATCAATGAAAAAAGCGATTACAATACAAATTCAAATACAGACAATGATTTTCTACAAACGATTAGAGATCAAATTAAAAACCCTTCTGATCACTACACTATTTGTCCTATTTATGCCATTAACGAGGCTTTAATTGATAAAATAATTAAACACTACACAAAGAAACAATCAATCAATACACAGGTTAAAATCTTCTTAAACATGGATTGGTAAAAAAATTCTGACTGTTTTTTTGGAAGCAAACTTCCTGTCTTTTGCGTTGTAGGATTGGGGATTTATTGGTATGTTTGGGAAATACAATATGTAATTTAAATTAACCCAAGAATTTAAGAGGCCTAAATAAAAATTATAAAAAAATGAGTAATGATTTAAAATACATAAAAGGGGAAAAAATATCCCTAAAAAAACACTTTAATGAAAAATGGCTTCAAGATAGAATTGAAGAAGATACATCAATATTAGGACTTGGAGAATTGGATATTCATACCAGAGAACGAAAACAGTCCAGCGGTGGTCGCATAGATTTTTTGTTTTATAATAGTGATTCAAATACGATGTATGAAACCGAAATTCAATTGGGCGCAACCGATGAAAGTCATATTATCAGGACGATTGAGTATTGGGATATTGAAACTCGAAGGTTTCCTTCTAAAAGTCATAGAGCAGTTATAGTAGCTGAAGAAATAACTAACCGCTTTTTTAATGTTATTTCAATAATCAGCCAATCTTTACCAATCATTGCAATTCAAGTAAGTGCAATAAAAGTTAATAATGAAGTTTTATTGCATTTTACGAAAGTCTTGGATTTATACGAAGAACCCGAAGATGAAGAAACTTTGGGAGGTGAAGAAGTTGGTAGACCTTATTGGGAAAAGTTAGCCCATTCAAAATCTATAGCGTTGATGGATGAGCTAATAAAAAACACTCAAGTCATATACCCTGATTTACGAATAACCTACAACAAACATCATGTAGCTTTAGGTACAACTGTTAGAAATTTTATTTGGCTAAGGCCAAGAAAAACAGCCAACAATTGTCATATTGAATTAAAAGTAAACATTAACGATGTTGAGGACATAAAAGCAAAATTTGATGAAATGGGAATTTCTTATAACCTAAGAAAAGAAGATATTTTTGCGGTATCTATGCAAACCGATAAATTCAAAAAAAATGACGAAAAAATAAACCAAATCATTAATCAATCATTACAATCTTTCTCATAATTTTATTTACCTTTGGTAATCATTTTTCACGCCACTTAAAAAAAATATTTTTTACGCACATTTGTTTACTATGATTAAAGAAAACCAAATTGAAGAAAGATTAATCGCTAAACTTTCAGATTTAAAATATACGTATCGCCAAGATATTCGGGATAGGTTTGCTCTTGAAAAAAATTTTCGTGAAAAATTTGAAGCATTAAATCGAGTACGATTAAGTGATTCTGAATTTTCAAGATTACGTGACGAAATCGTAAATCCTGATGTTTTTAAAGCGTCAAAAATTTTACGCGAACAACAATATTTTCAACGGGAAGACGGAACTCCTTTGCATTATACCCTTGTAAATAACAAAGACTGGTGTAAAAACGAGTTTGAAGTAATTAATCAGTTACGCATGAATACCGAAAATAGCAATCATCGTTATGATGTTATTATTTTAATTAATGGTGTTCCTGTTGTGCAAGTCGAATTGAAAACCCTAGACATTTCACCTCGCAAAGCCATGCAACAAATCATTAATTACAAGAATGATACTGGTAATGGCTATACCAATTCACTCATGTGTTTCATGCAATTGTTTATTGTGAGTAACAATAGTAATACTTACTATTTCTCTAACAATAAAATGCAACATTTTCAATTTAATGCTGATGAACAGTTTTTACCTGTATATAAACTAGCTGATATTGACAATAAACCCATTTCAGGTTTAACAGAGTTTACTGAAAAGTTTTTAAGCAAGTGTACTCTTGGTGAAATGATTAGTAAATACATGGTTTTGGTCGAAAGTGAACAAAAACTTTTAGTAATGCGACCTTACCAAATCTATGCAGTTAAAGCAATTGTGAATTGTATTGAGCAAAATCGTGGAAACGGCTATATTTGGCATACTACCGGAAGTGGTAAAACACTTACTTCGTTTAAAGCTTCTACCCTTTTGAAAAATAATAATGACATTGAAAAATGTCTGTTTGTGGTTGATCGAAAAGACCTTGACCGACAAACTCGTGAAGAATTTAACCGATTTCAAGAAGGTAGTGTTGAAGAAAATACCAATACCGAAAGTTTGGTACGACGACTACTCTCTACTGATTATTCGGATAAGGTCATCGTAACTACCATTCAGAAATTAGGCTTAGCTTTGGATGAAACTCACAAAATTAATTATAAAGAGCGTTTACAACCTATACGCAATAAACGTGTTGTATTTATATTTGACGAGTGTCACCGCTCACAATTTGGAGACAATCACAAAGCCATTAAAGATTTTTTCCATAATTCACAATTATTCGGATTTACTGGAACTCCAATCTTTGAAGAAAATGCCACGTACAAAAAAGTAAATGGCGAAATTGGATCCTACAAAACCACCAAAGACATTTTTCAGCAAGAGCTTCACAATTATACTATTTCTCACGCTATAGAAGATAAAAACGTGTTACGCTTTCACATTGACTATTTCAAAGGTCAAGGTAATACTTATCCTAAACCCGGCGAACCCATTGCGCAACAAGCTGTGGCCGAAGCCATTTTAGAAAAACACAATAGCGCAACCAACTATAGAAAATTCAATGCTCTTTTTGCTACTGCATCTATTAATGATGCTATTGCCTACTATCAATTATTCAAGCAGTTGCAACAGCAAAAGATTGCCGAAAACGAGGACTACATTCCTTTAAACATTGCCTGTGTGTTTTCGCCACCTGCACAAGTCTTGGCTAGCAGTGATTCAAAAAACGCGGCCGACATCAAGCAATTACAAGATGATTTAGAACAAGAGAAAGCAGATAATCAAGTAAATCCTGAAGAAAAGAAAAATGCTTTAATCAGTATCATTGCCGATTACAACAAACAATACGGTACCAATCATTCCATCACCGAATTTGATGGTTATTATCAGGATGTTCAAAGCCGTATTAAAAGCCAAAAATACAGCAACAAAGATGTTCCTCATAAAGACAAAATTGATATTGTGATTGTGGTGGATATGCTATTGACTGGTTTTGACTCTAAATTTTTGAATACACTTTATGTTGATAAAAACCTAAAATACCACGGATTGATTCAAGCATTTTCTAGAACCAATCGAGTTTTGAATGATACCAAACCTTACGGAAATATTTTAGATTTTCGCTCGCAACAGCAACAAGTCGATCAAGCAATAATGCGATTTTCAGACAATCGTGAAACCAATGCCAGAGAAATTTGGTTGGTTGATCCGGCACCTGTGATTATCGACAAATACCAAAAGGCAGTTGAAGCTTTAGGTATTTTTATGAACAGCCAAAACTTAATCAACGAACCGCAAGAAGTATATAAAATTAACGGTGATACGGCTCGCATTAACTTTGTAAAAAACTTTAAAGAAGTACAAAAGTTGCGCACCCAATTGGACCAATATACCGATTTGGATGACGAACAAAAATTGCTAATCGAAACCATATTACCCGAAGACAGATTGCGCTCTTTTAGAAGTTCGTATTTGGAAACGGCCAAGCAATTAAAAGAATTTCAAGAAAAAAATGGCGACAATACTCCACCCGAAATACAACAACTCGATTTTGAATTTGTATTGTTTGCCTCAGCGCTCATTGATTACGATTACATCATGGGCTTAATTGCCGATAATACCGACCCCAAATCGAAGAAGCAAAAAATGACCAAAGAGCAATTGATACAATTGTTGAGCTCGAGTGCCAATTTGATGGACGACAAAGAAGACTTGACCGAGTTTATTAATGGTTTAGACTGGAGCCAAGGGCAAGACGAAAAACAATTGAAACAAGGTTTCGAGCTTTTTAAAGTAGAGAAGAACGCCGCCGAGTTGGCCAACATTGCCAAAACACACGGTTTGGAAATCACTGCCTTAAAAGCCTTTGTAGACGATATTATGTACCGAATGATTTTTGACGGCGAAAAATTAACCGATTTATTAGCACCACTAGAACTGGGTTGGAAAGACCGCCGTGTAAAAGAACTAGCTTTAATGGACGACTTGGTTGGGTTGTTAAACAAACAAGCTCAAGGAAACAAAATAGCAGGATTAGAAGCATATGAATAAGACAAAAAAAAGATTAGTACCCGAATTGCGTTTTCCTGAGTTCACAAATCAAACAGAATGGAGCGAAAAAATAATCGAAAATTTTACGAAAGCTGAAAGTTCAAGTGTCGCATTTAATAAACTAGAATTGAAAGATGAAGGTTATCCTGTTTATGGAGCTGATAGTATCGTTGGTTATATTGATCATTATCAACATAAAGAGGAGTATATTTCTATTGTAAAAGATGGTTCTGGTGTGGGTAGATTAAATCTTTGTAAAAAAGAATCTACAATTTTAGGAACATTAATTTCTTTAAAGTCCAATGATAATGTACAATATAATATTAATTGGATGTATTATCTTTTAAATACTATTGACTTTTCATCTTATATTAAAGGTGGTGGTATACCACATATCTATTATTCAGATTACAAAAATGAAAAAGTATTAGTCCCAAATCCAAGTGAACAACTAAAAATCGCCGATTGTTTAACATCACTCGATGATGTAATTGCGGCTCACACCGATAAATTAGAAAACTTAAAACACTACAAAAAAGGCTTGATACAAAATTTGTTTCCACAAGAAGGAGAAACGGTGCCTAAATTGCGATTTAAGGAATTTGAAAAGGATGAGAAGTGGGTTGAAACGGATGTTGAGGAAAATTGTCTCGTCAAGGGGCGAATAGGATATAGAGGTTACACAACAGAAGATTTGGTAAGTCAAGGTGAGGGAGCATTAGTGCTTGGTGGTAAACATATTCAAAATCAATTACTTGAATTAAAAGACCCAACATATCTTAGTTGGGACAAGTATTATGAATCACCAGAAATTATGGTTGAAATTGGAGATATTATTTTTTCTCAACGAGGAACATTAGGAGATTGTGCAATAATTGATAAAGAGATAGGTCCAGCTACAATCAATCCAAGTATGGTTTTATTGAAAAATATTAGTTGTGATGCAAGGTTTTTGTACTATATATTAATTGGGGATAGAATTCAAGGCGAGGTTAAAAAGAATATGTCTATGGGTGCAATTCCAATGCTTTCGCAAAAACAAATTAAAGAATTTCCTTTCCTTATTCCTATGAATCTCAAAGAACAACAAAAAATCGCTTTACTTTTATCTTCGGTAGATGATTTAATTCAAGCCGAAACCAATACAATAGAGCAATTAAAAACCCATAAAAAAGGGTTGTTACAAGGTTTGTTTCCTAAAATAGAGTCTTAAAATGAGCAGCATTATTAATTTCAATTCGCTAGTAGAAGTTGCGGAACATTTTCGCAAAGACTTAACTGGTGACCATAGACCGGAAAAAGATTTAATTCTATTTTTTGCCCACAATGGTACAGGCAAAACGAGATTGTCTATGGATTTTAAACAACTAGGCAAAGAATTGGATGCAGAAGGTAATGTTACCCAACGAGATACCTTATATTTTAATGCTTTTACCGAAGATTTATTTTCGTGGAACAACGACTTAAATAATGACACCAACCGGTTTTTAAAACTCAATGCTGAATCTGCTTTTTTTGAAGGTTTGCGCGAATTAGAACTGGATGTTAAAATCGAATCCTTTTACAATAACTATACTGACATCAAGTTTGATATCAATTACGATAATGCTACCGTGGTTTTTTCAAGAAGCATTGTTATAGATGGTAATGAACAAACTATTGAGAACATCAAAATTTCAAGAGGTGAAGAAACGTTATTTATTTGGTGTTTCTTTTTGGCCATTTGCCAATTGGTTATCGACAAAGACCCAGCATACAATTGGGTAAAATACATTTATATAGACGACCCCATTTCTTCTTTAGATGAAAATAATGCCATTGCGGTAGCTTGTGATTTGTGCAACTTACTCACAACTGAAGGAAATACAACAAAAACTATAATATCAACGCATCATAGTTTATTTTTTAATGTACTCTACAATGAATTTGGAAGAAAATTAAAAAACAAACGCTACTTTTTACACAAAAAAGACGCTGATGCGTTTGCATTGCAAGATACCAACGACACTCCATTTTTCCATCATATAGCAATTCTTAGTGAACTCAAATACATTGTTGAAAAACAAGACGATGAAAATCCACCAAAGATTTACACACACCATTTTAATGCTTTAAGAAGCATTATGGAAAAAACGGCCACTTTTTTTGGCTATGATAGAATTGACAAGTGCATAATTGGTTTAGATAATGATGAAGTGCTATTTGAAAGAGCTTTGCAATTATTCAGCCACGGTAAATACTCTATATTTGACCCTGTAGAAATGGGAGAAGATAATAAAGAGTTATTCAAAAGAATTTTTTACGGATTTGTAAACAAATACGAATTCTCTTTTCCTCAAATTTTCAATGAGGACAACCAACCTCAAAACGCATAAAAATGACAAAAATAGACCAACAAAAATTAGGAAAAACACTTTGGAAAATCGCCGACGATTTACGTGGCGCTATGAATGCAGATGATTTTAAAGACTACATGCTTTCGTTTTTGTTTTTGCGTTATTTGTCAGACAACTACGAAGCCTCGGCCAAAAAAGAGTTAGGCAAAGATTATCCTGATACTACTCCACCCGATGTAATGAAACAATTTAAGGTTAAGAGTCCTCTAGAAATTTGGTACAACGAAAATCCAGATGATGTCATCGAATTTGAAAAACAAATGCGCCGTAAAGTGCATTATGTGATTCAACCCGAGTATTTGTGGAGCAATATTTCTGAATTGGCCCGAACGCAAAGTGAAGATTTACTAAAAACATTAGACAAAGGATTCAGCCATATTGAAAACGATTCGTTTGAAAGTACGTTTCAAGGATTGTTTTCAGAAATCAACTTGAACTCAGAAAAATTGGGTAAAACCACAGTTGAACGAAATAAAAAACTATGTACCATTATTACCAAAATATCAGAAGGAATTGCAGAATTTTCAAACGATACTGATATATTAGGTGATGCTTATGAATACCTAATTGGTCAATTTGCTGCAGGTTCTGGAAAAAAAGCAGGCGAATTTTACACACCACAGCAAGTATCAGACATCCTTTCGAGAATCGTCATTTTAGACAGTCAAGAGCCCAAAACAGGAGCCAAACCTAAACTAGACAAAGTATTGGATTTTGCTTGTGGTTCGGGATCGTTGTTGCTGAATGTAAAAAACAAATTAAAAGCAGAAAACAACGGTCATATTGGCAAAATCTACGGCCAAGAAAAAAACATAACCACGTACAACTTGGCTCGAATGAATATGTTGTTGCACGGTGTGAAAGATACTGAGTTTGAAATTTATCATGGCGATACGTTAGATAACGATTGGAGCGAGTTTAACGAAATGAATCCAGCCAAAAAAATAGAATTTGACGCCATTGTTGCCAATCCACCATTCAGTTTACGTTGGGAACCTGAAGAAATAACAGCAGATGATTTTCGCTTTAAAAATTATGGCGTTGCACCAAAATCGGCTGCAGATTTTGCTTTTTTACTACATGGTTTTCACTTTTTGGGTAAAGAAGGAACTATGGCAATTATTTTGCCTCACGGAGTATTGTTTAGAGGTGGTGCTGAAGAACGCATTCGGACAAAATTATTAAAAGACAATAATATTGATACGGTTATAGGATTGCCATCCAATTTATTCTTTTCAACCGGCATACCTGTATGCATCATTGTTTTGAAAAAATGTAAAAAACACGATGATGTACTTTTCATTAATGCTAGTGACCATTTCGAAAAAGGAAAAAAACAAAATGTGTTAAGAGAAGGTGATGCAAAAAATGGTGAGCCAAATGATATATTAAAAATTGTAGAAACGTATCAATATCGTCCAGAAAAAATAGAAAGATACGCACGTAGAGTTTCAATGGAAGAAATTGAAAAGAACGGATACAATTTGAATATCTCACGATATGTAAGTACATCAATCGATGAAGAAAAAATTGATTTGAAAGAAGTTAATTTAAAACTAGTTGACATCAATTTAAAAATAAAAGAAGCAACTGATAAGCATAATGAATTTTTGAGAGAGTTGGGACTGCCTGAAATATAGTTTTATGGAAAAAATATTGGAACAATATATTGATGAATTTAGAGCAGAATTAGATGAAATAAAATCAGATTATTCAAAGTTTGAATTTAACACTTCTCAACTACCTGATGTATATGACTATACTCATAATCATGATATCAGGTATCATATTGATTTTAAAGAAATGTTTACAAAACTAGAAAGTTTGAAAACCAATTGCTTGTATTGGTTTTCTACTAATTCTATAGAAGATGCAAATCAATTAAAAGAATTAATTTCTCTGAAAAAAGTTGAATTGTGGAGTGAGGAAAAAGAAAAATGTCGGATATTACCCGCAGAGAACAGAAACTCAAATTCAAAAGTAATTTATGTTGGTGTTCGGAAAGGAAGTGCTGCAAAAAAACAGAAAGTTACCCACATATCAGGTAGAATAGTTCAGCATTTAGGCTATTACAAAGAAGGAAGAACTCAAGGTTTACAACTAGCCTATTATACAAATCAGCTAAATATTGACTTAACACTTCATATGTTTTCACTTGGTAATTGCCCGGATGAATACTTGTATGTATTAGAAAAAATATTTGCTAAAAAATTGAGACCAATTTGCGGTACACATTAAATGAAGGTAAATAATCCAAACGAAAAATACAATAGTAAACCAAACCCTAAATTGTTCAATTCTGATATTAATAAAGAATTAGAGGGTAAAACTTACTATGCCTATTTAGATACTGTCGAAAGAATAAATAGACAATATCATATTCGTTTTGATTGTATTATAAAAAATGATGCCGATAACATCAGTATTGATAAACAAACTATACTTGATTTTCCATCTATAGTAATTGACATAACTGGAGAACAAAATTTTATACGTGGAAAATTTAATTATAACAACTTGCATCTTTTAGAAAGTAAATGGACGTTGATTACAACCTCAATAGAAGATACTACTATACTACAAGAGCAATTTTTCAATTTCCTTAAAGTGGGCGATGATCTATCAATTGGTAATTACAATCTAGAGAGTATAACTCTTTTTAGAGATATGGATTCGGCTTCAAGAGAAAAAGTAAATGAAATAATTAGAGCCACTACACTGGAAGAAAGTACTGAAAAAGAAGTAACTGACTTTTTAGACAATATTAAATTGGATTCTTTTTCATACCTGAATGTTTATAATGTTGGACAAGGTAATTGTATTGCTTTAGTAGATATTCAAAATAACCCGCTACTTTATAATGATGTTGGAGGTGGATTTGGAACAAATAAAAAAACCTATCCTAAAGTATTCAAACTTTGTACTAAAAATAACCCACCTGTTTTATTATCACATTGGGATTTAGACCACATACAAACAGCTGTTTTTGATGATACTATTTTAAATTCAAAATGGTTAGTTCCTATACAAGGTGGATTAAGTAATACTGCAATACATATTGCGTTGGAATTACAAAATAGAGGTAATTTAATTTGTTGGAATAACAAATTAACACATTATAATTTCAGCGGTCACAGAGTTTCAAAATGCATAGGAAATCAAAATAATAAGAATAACTCGGGTTTAGCACTTTTTATAAACTACGATAATGATGAATACGTTTTATTACCGGGTGATGCAAGCTACACTAAAATAACTAATTACCCAGTAACTAAATTCATTGGTTTGGTTGCCAGTCATCATGGATCTAAAAGTTCTATTTCAGGAGTACCAAAACCCATAAGTGAAAAATCAATGTTAGTTTATTCTTTTGGAGAGTTAAATACTTATGGACATCCCACAGCAAGAAATTCATACTTAAGAGCAAATTGGACTAATTTTAGTGAAACTAAAAATGGTAACATCGCAATGAAATATAAGCCTAAGAGTTTAAAATGCAGTTGTAATAATACATTAAATGTAAAACAACATTTTTAATGACTACCTCAAAAGATTTTTTTCAGGCATGGTTAAACGTGGTTGAGCAGCCAGAAAGGTTAGCAACTTTAAAAACGATTTGGAGCAATTACAGTGAATTTACAAATGAAATTATTACAAATGAAAATTCGGTTATAGATGATATTAGTAAGACAATCGGATTAAAGGTCTATAAACGAAACTATTACTCACTGGATGCCATATTCTACAATGTTGAAGACAAAGTTCCAGAGACAAACTCAAATACATATTGGTTTAAAGATATTGAAATTGCTTTTGAACATGAAAATACATACAATAATAATCTCTTCCAAGAAGTAGCCCATTTACTTATTACAAGGTGCAACCTGAGAGTTTTAGTTTCTTATCCACAAAATGACAAAGAGCCAGTTTCAAATTACTTGCATAAAGTGATTTCAAGTTGTAATATAGCCAACGAAATTTCAGTAAAAGAAAATTTTTTATTTATTTTAGGTTATCACTATGATGGCAAGTGTGAGTGGGAAGGTTGGATATATCAACTTAATGAGTGGGTAAAAATTTAAAAAAACTTGATAGATAATATTTTATGTCCAAACTCACCTACATCCGCAAAATCATCGAAGTCGAAACCCGTTTGGGCTTTATGTCAATTCCTGTAAAAGCCAAAGGGTTGTTACCAAAAGAAAATACCCGATTACAAGTACATTGTAAAAATAGTACTGTTAAAACATTTGAACTCAATTACAATGTACAGTACGGCCGCGTATTTGGGCTTACGGCATGGTACCGTGACAACCATATTGTAGAAGGTACTTTTTTGGATGTTACTATTGATAAAGGAGTTTTATACATCGCCACACAAAAGCCTACTGTACAACCTAAAATAGTGGAAGAAGGAGTGGAAGAATTGAATATTAGCAAACTTTCTTCAACAGCCAAAGGCAACATTGTAGAAGACCGTATTAAAGAATTAATATTGTTGCGTGGTATGGGCGAACTCAATGTTTATAAACCTGTTATAGACAATGAAGGTATTGATTTGATTGTTTTGCGTAAAGGACAGTTTCATCCTATCTTTTTACAAATTAAATCACGCTATAACGCACGCGAAAAAAACAACCTTACTCTTACCCTATCGCCCACTTTTGCGGCACACCACAGTTATTTTATTGTGGGTGTTTCGTTCAACGCTACCAAAATGGAAATGGAAGATAAAATCCTGTTTGTTTCTTCTAAAGAAGTCAATACCAAATCAATATTACTCAACGATGGTAAACGAAGAATCATGGCTTCGATGAGCGAAACTACCAAAGACCAGTGAAAAGAGTATTGGGTATCTAAAACTGAATTGGTGGAAAAACTCATTGAAAAATTCGACCGATTGGGAGAAGTGTTACAGTAAGTTTTTACACTTGAAA
Organism: Flavobacterium sp.; assembly: GCF_035299245.1. GTDB lineage: Bacteria > Bacteroidota > Bacteroidia > Flavobacteriales > Flavobacteriaceae > Flavobacterium. Next base: position 174,069 of record NZ_DATGWY010000014.1, read on the forward strand.
GTTTTTTGATGAGATTCCTCCTTCGTCAGCATCACAAGTTTATGGATAAAAACCTCAAAGTGATTGAAGCTAGTAGAAAGTAGATACTAAAATAACATATATAAAAACATTGCTTTTAATCAAAGAAGCCCATTACTTTAGACGTTGATATGAAACGAAAATCAAGAAAGACATTTTATGAATTAAGTCCTAAACATTCTGTAGGACTCGATCGATTTGTTTTTATTAATGCCCATCATTTACAAAAAGATGCTCTTTTAATTGCTAAAGAGAATGCATCGTACAGCACCGCCATCTCACTTATGGTGTTGAGTATTGAAGAAATGATTAAAGCCACTTTAATTTTACTGCACAGTTATGGGTATGAGGTTTATAAAATTAAGCATGCTCAATTTGTTTTTCACGATCACAAAACACGGCATAACTATGCCAATTTGATCAATGTATTCAGTGGTATTATTGAACTAGTTCCCCTTTGTGAAAAAATCATTGAAACCACCAAAACCGAAAATAAAAATCAATCAAAAACAACCGTTGACCATCAAACTGGTGAAGAGGCACTACAAGTACTAGAGAATTTCTGTACCTATATTTTGACGGCATTTAGTTGTGAAAAAATTGACGAATTCAATTTTAAGAAAAACTTTGGCTTTTATGTTGACTATCAAGACATTTATAGTGATAAAAAAGCAGAGCACAACATCGCCTTTTTTGAATACATCGTAAAAGTGCAGAAAAGACTGGAAAACATTTATAAAACGATTTCAATAGTGCATCATCCTAAAGTGGTAAACAGAGTCAAAAAAGATGAGTACATCAAGATAAAATCAACCATTGAAGATCTTTTGTCTGATATTGATAAATTGAACGCGTCTCTTGACAAAAATAACAACTAAGCTTTTTTGCTGTTAGCCTTGTTGAATACAATGCGTCCTCCGTTGGCCATAAAGTTTGCCAATAAATAAAACTCAAGGCTTCGGAACCCTCATAGTCTCTATAAAATTAATATATTTGAACCCATAAAAACAATTACCAAATGCGAATACAACTTCTATTAGGGCTTTCATTACTGTTTTGCATGCACAGTGTGCAAGCGCAAGAAGTCAATTGGGCAACTGCTGCCAGTGGTGCTGGTTATGAATATGGCATTAAATCGACTCAAGATGCTGCTGGAAACACCTACCTTATAGGCTATACTATCGGAGATAACTCTAGTGGTAGCAATACTTTTCTATTCAATGGCGTTAACTATCCCGTTGTAGGTCGTGGCGACGTTTTCTTTGCGAAGCTGGATACCGCTAAACAATTGGTTTGGATGAAAACTATGGGTGGTAATGATACTATTTATTATGATGAGCCTAATGATATTCATATTGATCCATTTGGGGATATTTACATCACCTTTAAGTCAGTCGGTTTTAACGTAACCTACAACGGTCAACCATTAAGTGGTGTGGGTTCTATTGGACAATACGGTGGTGAAGGTGTATTACTCAAAGTAAATTCAAACGGAAACTACCTTTGGCACGATTCAGGAACAACCGCCAGTATTTTTGAAAGAGTAACCACTGATGCTGCGGGAAATGTATACCTAACCGGAACTTATGATTCAAACATAATTTTAGGAGGAACTATTACACTAAACAATCCCTCTACTTTTACTACTATGGATATGATGGTAGCAAAATACCAACCGAATGGAACGATACTGTGGGCAAAAAAAGCCGGTGGTGCACCTCAAAATACCTTTGCTTTTGGAATTGACTTAAAAATTAATCCACAAACCAATCAACTTATAGTGCTTGTTGATGGGCAAGGTTACGTCTATTTTGATGATGTTCTTATGCCTTTTAATGGTTCTATAGAAAGAGGACTACTGCTAGTGTCCTATAATTTGGACGGCACGCGAAACTGGATCAAACGAGTATTGGATGAGGGCAATTATGGCTGGGATGTTGCGTCTTCACTGGCTATTAGTCCATCCGGAATTATGGGCGTTACTGGCTATACTCCAGCAGGTAACCCTAACGGGAAAGTTGGTTTTTACACCAGTGATGGGTCTGTTATCAGTGAGCACACCTACCCTTCTACTAATAGTCTAAGAGTTCTATCAATGGCTTTTAATGAATATAATGAAGCCTATATAGCAGGGCAATACAACGGAAGTATTGTTTTAGGTATGAACCCAGGAACAGCATCGCTAACGGGCTATAAAGGTTTTATTGCTAAGATGGACGTGCTTCAGCAAATAAAGTGGGTTCAAGAAATTGATGGAGTATACGGATTTGATCACCGTGTTGATTATCAGAACAGCAAAGTATTATTTGCCGCAAGAATAGATGAGGATTTTACGTATAACTCGGGTCAAAGCGTTATAGTTAACAATTCGGGAGATGCTTTGTATGGAGAAATAACCGATTACCAACTTTCTGCTAATCGATGCAATATTACAGGTACTGTATTTCAAGATATTGATGCTAATTGCAGTCTGAACACAGGTGATGTAGTGCAAAATGCTGTAATTGTAAAGGCTACCGACAGCAATGGATTAATTCGCTATTCGATAAGCAATAGTGAAGGTCATTATGATATTCCGGTTGATGTAGGATCGTATACTGTGGCGATACTACCTAATCCTGTACAAAGTTCTTTAATTCAACAAAACTGTTATACGCAGCAAAGTGTAACACTAACCGCTGCTGCACAGGATGCAACTAATGTAAATTTCCCAATAGAACTGGCCAATTGTCCGCTACTCAATGTGGATGTATCCAGTGATCGACGCCGAAGATGTTTTGATAGCAATACGTATGTCAGCTATCAAAATTCTGGTTTTGCTACAGCTCAAAATGTGGAAGTTATAGTGCAACTGCCCGAATACGTTACGCTTATTTCAAGTGATCACCCCTACACTATCAATGCACAAGGGAATTATGTTTTTTTTGTAGGTCAATTGAATCCAAATCAATCGGGTTTGATACATATTGTGGATCATACCAACTGTATTGATGGCATCACCGGATTGACACAATGTACCACCGCTTGGATTACTCCTGCTAATGATTGTGCAACTGCCTTGGATCCGAATTATGCCAATTGGGATAAATCGGTTGTTAGGGTGGCTGGAAGTTGTTTGAACCCAAACCAAGTTGAGTTTACGATTGTAAACACCTCACAACCTGGAATTGGTGATATGCTAACTCCAAGACAATACCGTATTTATGTAGATAATGCATTAGCAGTTACCGAAACGTATCAACTGAACGGAGGACAAAGCACTGTGGTAAATTATCCTGCCAACGGTCAAACAATCAGACTGGAAGTAGATCAACATCCTATGTATATGGGAGACAGTATCGCACAGCAAACGGTAGAAGGTTGTGGTAGCGTTAATGGCCAAATGAGCACTGGGTTTGTCGACACTATGCCTATGGGTGATGAAGGTATTGCTACAGAAACACACTGTTTGCCCATCATCGACAGCTTTGATCCTAATGATAAAATAGTAAGTCCTACCGGAATAACAGCCAATCATTATGTACAAGCTGGAACCGAGTTGGATTATATGATTCGTTTTCAGAACACAGGTACGGATACTGCTTACAAGGTTGTAATTAAAGATACTCTTTCCAATTACTTAGATCCATCAACCATTCAATGGGGACTGAGCTCACATCCGTATACCATTACCATTACCGGAACGGAAACTCCTGTTTTAGAATTTACATTCGATAACATTAACTTACCTCACAGCGCCGCGAATGAATTGGCTTCAAATGGGTTTGTAAAATTCAAAGCAAGAACCTATGCTGCATTAGCAAATGGTATCGAAGTGAACAACAACGCTAGCATTTATTTTGATTACAACTTTCCGGTGGTAACCAATACAGCGCAAGTCATTATATCCGATTTAGTGCTTACTTACGTACCTTTGAGTGTAGTCCCTTTTGAGGTTCAAGACATTAGCATATATCCCAACCCAACATCGGGCCTTTTAGTAATAGAAAGCGATGCTTTAGAAAAAGTTGAGATTTATTCTATGAGTGGAATACTGCTGGAAACGAGTAATCAGAACGAAATTAATTTGAGCCACTACTCAAAAGGCATTTATTTGATTAAAATGACTACCAATAAAGGTGTAGCGCTAAAAAAAGTAATTCTAAAATAAAGCCGCGTATTTCTTGTTTGAAAAGTAGTTTCTCACAAAGACACTAGTACGCAAAGAGGTTTTCTAACTTACTGCTTTCTGCATTCTGCTGACAGCTAAAAGTTAATTGCTGACCTCTTTCTGCTTTCTAGCCTCTTCTTTTCTTTTTTCTTTTTTGCGTTGTTTTTCCAGTTTTTTGGCCTCTTTTTCTGCTGCTGTGCGTTCAGCATCTATTTGGCTTCTGTATTCCAATTCAAGCTGGGTTGGGGTTTCTTGTAATTGTTCCAATTGATCCAAATACTGTTCTTGAGTGTCGTCTATTGGGTCCATTTGTGCGAAGGTTACTGCGGTTCCTAACAAGAACATCAGTAGTACAATTAACTTTTTCATGGTATTGGATTTTTAATTTTAACTAAGTTACAAGTTCGTTATTTAGTGTCAAAGTAGTTTTACAGAATTTTAGGGAATGTTTATAGAATTTTCAGTTAAGGAGTGATTGAATAGTGTTTGCTTTATGTTGTATGTTGTATGTTGTATGTTGTATGTTTTATATCATATTTTCAGAAAATACTGCTTATGGCTTTTGCTATTGAAATTGTAAAAAACACTATATTTACTTACTAAAATTTTTGGCATGAAAAAATATACTTTGCTTTTTGTATTGTTTTCGGTAATGGCAACGGCGCAAAAAGTGTACTTTCCCAAAGAGAATTTAAAAGACAGTGTTACTCGAGCCCGTACGATTCCGAAATTGGCAGAACAACTGATTCCACTGTATAAAAATGAAGATAAAATTACGTATTACGACAATTTATTCCGGCTTCAGTTTGTGGCAAAAAAATACCCACAGATGGAGAGCACGCTGAATAAATTTTGTTATGAAACTACCGGTGATAGTATGCAAGTGGTGCTTCCGGGTAGTGGCTACCGAATAGTGGTTAAAACCTTGCAGACCAACCCACAAAATACAACCGAATTTGAAAATGCCTATTTCAAGAATGTAAAAGAGTATTACTATTCATTGTATCCGAGTGCGCGCATGTACTTGAGTGACTATTTGATTTATGACTTCGAACAATACAAAAAAGAATACCATAAACTCATTGAATCGGCGCAAACCAAAGACAGTTTAGAAGTAAATGAAGCGGTACTTTTGTGCCGAAAATACGGCAGTTTTTTATCCATTTCGATGACGAATGCCATTGCTGAAAAAACCTTTAGAAAAGTTGAAGCCGAAATCTACAAAATAGAAGACGTGGTTATTCCGATGAACGATGGTGGTACCATAGCTGTTACTGTGGTGCGCAGTCAGACCGATACCTCCAAAAAACCCGCTGTTTTCATGTTTAACATTTATGCAGGCTATGATGAATCTAAAGGAAAAAACATCAATTATAATGACTTTGTGGGTGTAATTGCCAACACGCGCGGAAAACGAACCAGTAAGGATGCCATTGAACCGTTTGAACACGATGCCAAAGATGCTTATGAAATCATTGACTGGATTAGTAAACAAGAATGGTGTAACGGAAAAGTAGGAATGTACGGTGGCAGTTATTTGGGGTTTAGTCAATGGAGTGCCACCAAAAAAATGCATCCTGCCCTAAAAACAATAGTGCCACAAGTTGCTGTAGGTGCTGGAATTGATTTCCCGATGCACAACGGTATTTTTAATAATTATATGTTGCGCTGGATTCATTATGTAACCAATAACAAAACCATCGATTACGATGATTTTGGTAACGACGAAAAATGGGCCAAAGCGCAAAAACAGTATTTTACTGAAGGATATCGATTTAAAGACTACGACAAAAAAGAAGGACGACCTAGTGGCATTTTTCAGAAATGGTTGCAACATCCTACCTACGATTCGTTTTGGCAAAACATGACACCACAAAAAGAAGAATTTGCCGCCATTACCATTCCCGTTTTAACGATTACGGGATACTACGACGATGATCAGTTAGGTGCTTTGCATTATTTTAAAGAACATCAAAAATGGCTCCCTAACAACAACCACTATTTACTTATTGGTCCGTATGACCATTACGGATCGCAGGGATTTCCATCTGAGCAATTAAATGGCTATACTTTAGACGAACGTGCTGTTTTAGAAATAGAAGACTTGGTGTTTGATTGGTTCAATTACACTTTAAAAGAGGGCAAAAAGCCCGCCATACTATCGAATAAAGTGAATTTTGAAGTGATGGGGCAAAACAAATGGATGCATGTTTCTAAATTAGATGAAATGCACAACGATAACCTGACTTTGTATCTTGCTAACAAGAAATTGGTTGAACAAAAACCTTCTAATGGCGAATTCATCCAACAAACCATCGATTTTAAAGACCGTAGTGAAGTTGAAATAGACGGCTCAACCGAAGTATGTGGATTCAAATTAATCGACGATACTAGTCTTTCAGTCGAAAAACATCATCTCGTATATGAAAGTGAGCCTTTAGCAGAAGCTGTAGCAATAAGTGGTAATGTGGTTGCTAATTTATCCGTAAGTTGCAATAAAAAAGACATGGATGTTACATTTCAAGTGTATGAAAAAACACCCGATGGTCATTATTTTGCCTTGTCTAACAATATGCATCGCTTGAGTTTGGCAAAAGACCGAAGTAAACGACAACTGTTGAAACCCAATACCAAAGAAAGTTTTTCTTTGACTACTAATTACATAACCTGCAAACAGATGCAGAAAGGCAGTCAAATTGTAATTGTTTTGGGCGTTTTAAAAAATGCCAATTGGCAAGTCAACTACGGTACAGGAAAAGATGTGAGTGACGAAAGTATACAAGATGCTGCAATTCCGCTGGAAGTAAAATGGTATGGTGATAGTCATTTTATAGTGCCTGCGTTACGGTAGTATTTAGAAAGCTGAAAGCTAAAACCCATAAAATTTAACAAACAATAAAGTAGAAAAACTGATGGAAAACTTTAAAGAATTTGAACCCGATCATGATGTAATTGAAGGCAATGAACTGTTTAAAACCGTTTTATTAGATCCGAAGAGAGCTTTTAAATTCATTCATAAATACGAGTATGAGAATCATGTAAAAGTCCTGTTAGTGTTGGCAGGTATTTCGGGCACCTTTGATAGAGCGGTCAATAATAATTCGGGAGACGATATGTCATTGGGTGGCGTGATAGCAATGTCTGTAATTGTTGGTGGATTGCTAGGATGGATTTCGTATTATCTCTACGCTGCATTAATGAGTTGGACGGGCGGATGGCTCAATGGCAATGCCGGAACTTCTGACTTGTTGCGTATTATTGCCTATGCCAATATCCCAAGCATATTGGGTTTAATCATAATGATATTTCAGCTTATACTGGTTGGAAATTCCTATTTTCAATCCACTATTTATTTGGATGAATACGGAACAGCAGTAACAATTCTCTATTATGGCCTTGCCATAGCTCAACTCGGACTTGGTATTTGGAATGTGTTCCTACTGGTTATTGGAGTTGCTGAAGCACAACAATTTGGTTATGGTAAAGCGTTCTTAAATGTTATTTTGCCTATTATTGTTATTGTTGTACCTATTGCTTTACTTGTTCTTTTGTTTCTTTAACGGGTTGCTGCTTCTGTTGGATTAAAAGTAGATAAAAGAAACTAAAGAATAGTACTTCAAAATACTTTAAACCCTCAAAAAACCCTCGAAGGGTTTAAAACCCTTCGAGGGTTATGTAACTAAAAAACACCTATCTTAGACCATCAATTCCTCCCAGGAGATTTATATATACCATACACTCACTTTATACGCCACAAATGGAAATCAAAACACCTTTAGAATTCGGTCAGTATTATCATATCTACAACAGAGGTAATAATGGTAATGACTTATTTTTTGAACCAGACAACTATACCTATTTCTTACGATTGTATGCCAAGTACATAGTACCTATTGCTGAGACTTATGCATGGTGTCTGCTAAAAAATCATTTTCATATCTTAGTAAGAATAAAAGATAAAAATGAAATCATAACTAGTGATTTAACTTATAATACAACAGACAGACCAAAAACTATTGAGCCTTATCGTCAATTTTCACATCTATTTAATGCCTACACACAAGCAATAAACAAAAGGCATCGCCGAACTGGTAGTTTGTTTGAACGAAAATTTGAACGAAAACAGGTAACCTCAGAACAGTACCTTAAGCAACTTATTTTCTACATACATAACAATCCTGTTCACCATGGATTTGCCTCCAAAATAGAATTATATACATGGTCATCGTATGAAACTATTCTCTCAAATAGACCCACACGCCTAAATCGTGAGGATGTATTGGAAGTTTTTGGAGGTACTGAAAACTTTACACTGTATCATAATGAACCGCAAAATTGGAATGATATTGAGGAATTAATTATCGATTTTTAACTTAACCCTCGAAGGGTTTGAAACCCTTCGAGGGTTAGTCGTTAATTATTTACATCAGCGTTTCAACGTAAAATGCCCTCGGTGCACTCGCCCATCTTGTCGGTAGACTACAAACCAATAATCGGTGGCAAACATGGGTAAATTGTTGTAGGTTCCATCCCAACCTTGACTGTTGGCGTCAAAAGTAGCCATAGCTTTTCCAAAGCGATCGTAGACTACCACTTTGAGTTCGGGTTCAAACTGCGAATATTTGATGAACCAACGGTCGTTGATTCCGTCACCATTCGGAGTAAAAAATCGGGTGTAATAGAGTAACCAAACCTCTTTTGTTATGAATCCGCAACCGTTTTTATCGCGTACAAAAACAGTATACAAACCCGGTTGCAAATTGGTAAATGTATTTTCATCTTGATAGGTAATTCCATCAACCGAAAACTCATAACTGTTGTTGTTGGACGTATAAACGGTAATACTGTTTTCGTTTACGGTCCAATCAACGGTTTCAATGCGTTCAATTTGTGGCAACTCAGAAATGGTTACGGTAACACCGAATGAGGCACTACAAGTCAAATCATTGTTTGTTCCATAGGTATTGGTTGCGGTCACTACTAAATCGGTGGTTCCTAATTGGGTCAAGGATACCGATGGTGTTGTTGCTCCGTTCGACCATGAATACGTAGTGGTTGGTAGATTAAGTGCAGAAGCATCAATTACTATCGGTGCTGTTGAACAGTTTAGATAATCGGGTTGTAAATTGAACTGCGGAATCTGACCAACAATCAAATCAAACGAGCGAACTTCATAACAGGTGGGCAACGCGTTAAAAATCAATCGTGCATAAATGGTTTGCGGATTGGCGGGCGGATTAAAATTGGTTAGGTTGGTAATTGCATTGGTTCCGGCTTGGGCATCATTCACAGAAGTGTGATACGTTAACGTATATTCTGAAGTGGATTGTGTACCCATGATGATCGGACTTTGCACGGTCAAATCAAAAGTTTCATTATTGGTAATCACATCTTGGCATTGCAAAATATCGTTGGGTTGCGTGATGTTGACTAACGAAGTTAGAGTAGCCAAATTATACGGTCTACTCACTTGATTGCCACAGGCATCTTCTACAACAACCGTGTACGTTCCGATGTCTAAATTGGAGAAAATATTGGAAGTTCCGTTATTGACAACAAAAGGTTGTCCGTCTTTTTCGGTAATGGAATACGTTAAAGGTGGAGCGCCCAAAGCCGAAATAACCAAATCTAAATTACCTGATACATTACACGGCAATCGATTGGCTTCTAGCAATTCTAATGTCTGATTGAACGATAAAGTTGGACTCAAAATTTCAATACAGTTTTTGCTGATGTTGGCACCTGCATTAATAGCAACGCCATCGTTATACGAAATGAACTCACGAACAATACGAAAGGTTCCGTTGTACGACAAATTAAAATTGGTGGTTTCGTTATCTAATGCAAGTGAATTGGCCGCTGTTGGCACTGTATTGTTCGGGTAAATCACTTGTGTTGCAGGATGACCCCAAGTATCAGTCGTGGCATCAATTAATTTTTGCAACCAAAATGATTCACTTTGAGTTCCGTTGCTAATAAAATTCAGCGGAATATTGAACGAACCACAATTGGGTTGAAGCGAAAAAGTACTGTCTGTAATAACATAACCAGCCGCATTGATGGTAATGGTACTCGTAAAATTACATTCATCTGTAATTAAAAAAACATACGTTCCGCCGGGTAAATCATCTAAAAATAATCTTCCATCGTCGATAGTAATATTATTGGAAACATTAAACGGAAGAGTTTGAGTAAATTCGGGTGGAGCTGTAACAATGGATACTGAAGTCATGCGTCCGTTATTGCTCCATACCTCAACGGATGAAGTACCTAAAGTACAACCAGGACGAATTCGGCGCGATAAACCTCTATTCGAGTAAGGCGGAACATTGCAATCTAAAGGCGACAAAATGCTGCTGCAATTGTCTGTAATTATAAAAGTATAATCACCAAGAGGAACCGGACTCAAAGTCAATTCTCCATTGGCATCAATTTGAGAGGAAACATCGTGTGGCAACGGAAATGGATAATCCGATGGTGCGACAGTAATTATTGCTGATGTTAATTCAAACGATGGAATGCTCACTACTATCGTTCCGTTATTGGTTAAACAACCATTATTGGAGCCTACTGCATTGGGGGTTGGAACATTTAGAACTATAGAAAAAGCAGTAGTTTGAGTGCGCCCACAACTATCGGTTATTTGAACGGCGTAGTTTCCTAAAGGAACGGTGTTTGTTTCACTACCAAAAGGAACTGTTCCTTGAAAATAAGGTCCGGGATAATTTCCATTAAATGCACTCGGATTAAAACCAGCAGGTGCATTAAGAAAATTCAACGTGTAAGGTGGTGTAAAATTGTTGGCTATCAATTCAAAATAATTCTGATTGCAATCCAAAATGATGATGTTGGTAATGATGCCCACATTATTGTTCACTGTAAAGTTTTCGGTATATACGCTTCCACAAGCATCGGTTACCGTAATGTCGTAATCATAGACTTGGCTGGGATAAAACGGAATCGTAACCGATGCAGCTTGCGACGTTAAATTACCATTAACAATTGAAGCCGATGAATTGATTGGCGCGCCACCACCCGGAGGATGCACCGAATACGAAATACTTAAAGGATAGCCTAAAATAGTTCCTGTAGCAGGTGTTAATACATTGGTTGCAACTGTAAAATTACACGATGGAGGATTGGTGTTGGCATAGGTAGGCGGACTAATCGTTATTCCAGCCGTAGTTTGATTGACGGTAAAGGTTTGGACTACTCCTATTCCGCAACTATTGAACACTCTGATTTTATACACTCCAACGGGTAAGCCATTGAACGTGTTACTGGTTTGTGGAGGAAATAAAAGTGGTCCATCAAAAATTTCATAACTCTGAGCCGTTCCTGAAGTCACAGTTATTGAAATATTGCTAATGTCGGAACACGCTTGATTTAAACTTTGGATGGTATACACTAACGGCACAATATTACTACTTATGACCACATCCAATTGTTGTGTAGTCACAACAGAGCCGACCGTTTCACGAGCTATGATTCGGTAGGTTCCAGCTGAAAGTCCGTTGATGCTTGTACCCGTTACTGTGGCGTACGGTGTGGTTGTATCGGGTAATTTATAGACTACATAAACCAAAGTTCCGTTGGCATCAGTATCCGAACTGGTAAAAGTGATGGTGCCATTGCCTGAGCACGTCTCGTTGGTAGGAGTTGCCGTAAACGTAAATCCGTAAATCGAATACGTTGACAGGATCAACAGTAAAAGAAGATATGTATACTTTCTTTTCATAACAGTAGGCAGCTTCTATCGTTAGAAACTGAAAATGAGGCAATTTTGAATCAAATTTAGCAAAACCGCGCCGATTTCGATGTAGAAATAACTTAAATTATTAACAATTTATTGTGCAAATACCCTAATTCAAAACAAAAAAAAATGCTCGATTACTCGAGCACTTAGATATTGTAAGAAAACTTTTTTGATTACGATTTAGCTTCTTCTTTCTTAGCTGCGCAACATGATTTTCCTGATGAACACGATTTTCCTGAAGCTGCTGCTGGAGCTGTTGAAGTAGATGCTTCTGCCGCTGCTTTTTCAGTTTTAGCTTTTGATTTTTTAGCTTTTTTTGGTTCTTGTGCGTTAACGTTCATTGTAAACAAGAATGCCACAACAGCTAACATTGATACTACTTTTTTCATTTTATTTTATTTTTTAGTTATAAATTTCTTTTACTGTCTCTCAAAAGTATGAAAAAATAAATAGGTTGTTCACTTCCCTATTGAATTTTAACATTACTTTTTTTCTTTCACGAACAAATTGAACAACAATCCACCCATAACACTTCCGTATAAAGTGCTGTTGATGGGTTTTGAAGTGATGGCACAAGTTCCGCTTTGACAACCTACATAATAGTAATACGCATAGCCAGCAATAGCACCTACTACTACTCCAATTGATGTGAGTATGATGGCCTTTTTCGACATTAGTTGCTTTTCTCTAAAATGATTTGAATGATTTCTTCTTTGGATAGAACACCCGATTGCCGCCATAATTGTTGCCCGTTTTGAAACAACATCATCGTTGGAACGCCTCGTACTTGTTGCATGCTAGCCAACTCTTGGTTTTTATCAACGTCCACTTTGATGATGGAAACGCGGTCTCCAAGGCTATCTTTCACTTGTTTTAAAATAGGTCCGAGCATCTGGCATGGTCCGCACCAAGTAGCATAGAAATCAATTAAAACAGGTTTGTTTGAATTGATAATATCGTGAAAAGTATTGTTCATGATTACTTCTTTTTATCGTAATTAACACTACAACCATTGGGTCCACATCCTAAATTAAATACCGCTTGAAATAAGAAAAACAACCCAAAGGCGCCAAACATCCATTCGCGAGTAATACAAGCTTGTACGAACAAAAAAGTTGCCAAACCCAATCGTAAAAAGCGCATGAAATGCCAGTTGGTCAATAGTAATCGTTTCATTATTTTAGTGTTGAAGGACAAACGTAATTGGTTCTTTTAATGCCCGTGTTTTTTATGGCAGCATAACCACCTTTTACATCGACCACATTATGAAAACCTCGTGCTTTAAGAATAGAGGCTGCAATTACAGAACGGTATCCGCCGGCACAATGGATGTAAAAGTTATCTTCTTTTGGAAATTCGGCTAAATGATCGTTTAAAAAATCAAGTGGTGTTGAAGGCACATTTTCAATGTGTTCGGATTCGTATTCACCTGGTTTTCTAACATCAAAAACAGCTGTATTTCCTTCCTTCATTTTAGATTCTAATTCGGATGCTGTTACACTATTTAATGTATCGTATTCAAAACCTGCTGCTTTCCAAGCTTCAAATCCGCCTTGCAAATAACCCAATGTATTATCATAACCCACGCGTGACAAACGAGTGATGGTTTCTTCTTCTTTTCCGATTGGAGTTACCAATAAAATAGGTTGTTTGTAATCTAAAATTAAAGCACCTACCCAAGGAGCAAATTGCCCGTCAATACCAATAAAAATAGATTTTGGTATGTGACCTTTTGAATAGTCGTCTTGATGACGCACGTCTAGAATCAACGCATCGGTATCATTGGCTATGAATTCGAACGTTTTAGGATCATAGGCTTTGGCTTCCGAAATGATGTTTTCTACGTTTTCATAGCCTTCTTTGTTCAGCTTCACATTCATAGGAAAATAAGCTGGCGGTGGCAACAAACCATCGGTTACCTCTTTGATGAATTCATCTCGGGTCATATCGGCACGAAGCGCATAATTTGTCGCTTTTTGATCACCAATACTACCTACCGTTTCTTTACTTAAGTTTTTTCCACAAGCGCTTCCGGCACCGTGAGCTGGATATACAATTACGTCATCGGCAAGTGTCATGACTTTGGTTCGCAAGCTATCGAATAGAATTCCTGCCAATTGTTCTTGCGTCATATCGGCTGCTTTTTGGGCTAAATCAGGGCGACCCACATCTCCCAAAAACAACGTGTCACCACTAAAAAGGGCATGATCTTTTCCGTCTTTATCTTTTAGTAAATAACACGAACTTTCCATTGTATGTCCGGGTGTGTGCAAACACGTAATCGTAATTTCTCCCAATTGAAACACTTCTCCATCTTGGGCAATGTGTGCTTCAAAGGATGGATTTGCATTCGGACCGTAAACGATTGGCGCAGCTGTTTTTTGAGCTAAAGTAACATGACCACTCACAAAATCAGCATGAAAATGGGTTTCAAAAATGTATTTTATTTTGGCGTTGTTGGCATTGGCTTTATCCACATACTGTTGTACTTCACGAAGCGGATCAATAATGGCCACTTCTCCGTTGCTTTCAATATAGTAGGCACCTTGCGCCAAACATCCGGTGTATATTTGTTCTATTTTCATAGTGTGTTCTGTTTATTTTTGGTAAAATTAATGGGTTTCAGATAAAAATACTGTAACCATTGTTACAAATTTAACAAATAAAAAAGCACCCATTATCGCTAATAGATGCTTTTCCCAAAATAAACTAAATCACACCATCTCTACAATAGTGTAGTCGGGCAAACGTAGTTGGTTTTTGGCAGTGAAGTTGTTTTGATTTCATTAAATCCGCCAATAACATCTACGAAATTATCAAATCCTCTTTGTTTTAATATTGAAGCCGCAATCATACTTCTGTAGCCGCCAGCGCAATACACAATAAAAGGTACTTCTTTTGGAAACTCGGCTAAATGATCGTTAAGAACATTCAATGGAATATTGACAGAATCGATTAAGTGTTCCGAATCGAATTCGCTTTGTTTTCTGACATCAATTAAAATAAGATGTTCTCTGTTGTACTGTTTTTCTAGTTCGGCTGCAGTAATTCGATGCACGCGATCGGTTTCTTTTCTGGCATCTACCCACGTTTTGAATCCGCCATCGAGGTAACCAATTGCATAATCATAACCTACTCGCGACAGGCGAATAATGGCTTCATCTACTTTTTCGTTATTTTCAGCTACCAATAAAATAGGCTGTTTGATGTCGGTAATCAATTCACCTACCCAAGAAGCAAAGTTGCTTTCTAAACCGATATTAATACTATTCGGAATGAATCCTTTGGCAAATTCAGAAGCGTTTCTTGTATCTAAAATCAGCGCTTGAGTTTCATTCGCAACTATTTCAAAAGTTTTTGCGTCGTACGACTTATGTCCGCGGTTGATTACTTTTTCCAAACTTTCATAGCCTTGAATGTTCATCAATACATTTTTAGGAAAGTATTGCGGAGGTGTAGTCAATCCTGTAAGAATGGCCACTACAAATTCATCTTCAGACAAATTCGGATTCAATGCATAATTGGTTTTCTTTTGGTTACCCAAAGTATCGGTCGTTTCTTTACTCATGTTTTTACCACAAGCGCTTCCGGCACCGTGATTGGGATATACAATCAAATCGTCTGACAAAGGCATAATTTTAGTGCGCAAAGAATGGTATAAATGGCGTGCTAATTTGTCTTGCGTCAAATCGGCAATTACGTGTTGAGCCAAGTCAGGTCGGCCCACATCACCTATGAATAAGGTATCGCCTGTTATGATTCCGTGTTCAATTCCGTTTTCATCGGTAAGTAAAAAACACGAACTTTCTAGGGTATGTCCTGGAGTATGAATCAATTTGATTTGGATTCCGCCTACGTTAAAAATCTCACCATCGGTTCCGATGTACACATCAAAACCCGTCTTCATAGAAGTTGGACCATAGACAATAGTTGCGCCTGTTTTTTGCGCTAAATCAACGTGACCCGAGACAAAATCGGCGTGAAAATGCGTTTCAAAAATATACTTAAGCGTTACACCATCACGTTGAATGCGATCTAAATACGGTTGCGTTTCTCTGAGTGGATCAACAATAGCTGCTTCGCCATTGCTCTCGATGTAATAGGCTGCGTGGGCTAAGCATCCGGTATAAATTTGTTCTATCTTCATTGTACTAAATTTTAGTCAAAATTATCAATGAAAAGGAATAGAAAATATGATATTTATCAGATGAAGATTTCTTTTACAATTATGTAGATTCCCATTACCAAAACAAACCAACCAAAAAGTGTTTTGAGTTTGCTGGCGTCCAATTTTTGGGATAAAGCCGAACCAATGAACAGGCCAAAGATTGAGCAGGAAGAAAAAATGAGTAGTAATTTCCAATCGAGAATTTGTTCTGGACGGATATCACCGATAAAACCAATTAGCGACTGAATGGCAATAATAAACAATGAGGTTCCAATGGCAATTTTCATTGGTGTTTTGGCTAAAAACAATAAAGCCGGTATGATTAAAAATCCGCCACCAGCACCGACAAATCCAGCTATCAATCCGATAAAAATTCCGGTAAAAGCGATTTTTAGGTAGTTGATTTCCGAATGCTCATTAGGTTGGACTTCTTTTGTTGGTTGAATCATTCGCAGGGCAGCAATCATCATTACTACGGCAAAAACGCTCATTATTAGTGTTGATTTGTGTACCGTAATTGTTGCGCTTTGAATAATCACTTCGGGTAATGCAGGTACGATGAATTTACGGGTTAGGAAAACGGCGATTAAAGTGGGCAACCCAAAAACCATTACTTTTTTAAAATCGACTAATTGTTCTTTTGCTTTTTTGATTCCGCCAACCAAAGCTGTGATGCCAACAGTAAACAAAGAATAGGCCGTTGCTAAAATGGGCTCAATTCCCATCACATACACCAAAATTGGAACCGATAAAATCGAACCGCCGCTTCCTATCAATCCGAGGGAAATTCCGATGAGAACAGCTAAAAAGTATCCGAGTAAGTGGTTGGAATCCATGAATTAAATTGAAAAGACAAAGTTGCGTATTTTATAGCGTTGCCTGAGTTACAAATGTTACATTTATTTAATCAATTCGATAGAAGCACGATGCAAGCGAATTTTCCCTTGATTTTCTAATGCTTTTAACAAACGGGAAATCACCACTCTTGAGGTGTGCAAATCGTAGGCAATTTCTTGGTGGGTATTTTGAATGAATTTGGTTTTATTGATTTTGGATTTGTCCAAAAGATAGTTTGACAAACGTTCGTCCATGTTCATAAATGCCAAACTATCAATAGCGCTGAGCATTTCTTTCAAACGATTGTTGTAGCTGTTGAACACAAAATTGCGCCATGATTTGTACTTTCCGAGCCAATCTTCCATTTTATTGACCGGAATCATCATAAGCTTACCTTCGGTTTCGGCTACAGCTCTGATTTCGCTTTTGGTTTCTCCCAAACAACACGCCATGGTCATGGCACACGTATCGCCTTTTTCAATGAAATACAAGAGCAATTCACCTTCGTCAAAATCTTCTCTTAAAATTTTTATAGCCCCATTGAGCAACAAAGGCATTTTCTTGATGTAATCGCCAAAATCAATCAGAATGTCGCCTTCGTGAAAATCGCGTAACGAAGCAACTTGAGCGATTTCTTCCATTAGTTTTTCTTCAAAAATCGAGCTATAATTGGCTTTTAATACTTCGAGCATTCTTATCTTTTTAAATTTTTCTCGTACATTTCAATCCACTGCTCTACGGTTACTTTAGTGCACAATTCACCAATCAAGTCATACGGAATATCATCCAGCTTTTTAAAACGCACACAACTCTTGCCCATATCCAATTTGGATTTGCAATGTTTTGGATATTCGCCAACAAACCAATCGTACAGGTTTTTATCGGCATAAACCGCCATATGATAAATATTGATGGTGTTTTTTTGTGAAGCCATTCCGAAAAAAGGCAATGGATCTTTTGGATTGCAATGGTAACCGTTGGGATAAATTTCGTGTGGAACTGCATATCCTAACATTCCGTAACCCATCATTTCTTTGAAACCTTTGGGTAAATTAGCTAAAACTACTTCACGTAATTTTTGCATCACAATTTTTCGATCTTCGGGTAATTCATTAATGTACTGGTCAGCAGTAGTCGCTTTAGATTGCATAATTGTTCTTAATTTGGTTACTAATGTAGCTAAACAAAGGTAATAATAATTTTTTTTAATAGATTTACGTCGTTAAATCACTTATTCACCTATGTCGCATAAAAATCCGATACGAAAAGACAAAACTTGTTTGAACTGTAATCACGTTGTGGACCAGCGCTTTTGTCCGAATTGCGGTCAGGAAAACACCGATACTCGAAAAACGTTTTACCATTTGTTTGTTCACTTTTTTGAAGATTTAACCCACTACGAAAATGCCTTTTGGAAAACCATAAAGAATTTACTGCTTAAACCTGCTTCGTTAACTAAAGAATACCTTTCGGGAAAACGATTGTCGTATTTGGCGCCCGTACGATTGTATATTTTCATCAGTTTTGTGACGTTTTTTATGATTGCCGTTTTGCCGGATGAAGACGAAAGTGACGACGTAATCAAAATCAATGAGAAAAAGGATGAGCCAGTAAAATCGGAGAAGAATTTATCTTACAACTACGCTGATTCCATCAAAAAAGAAGTCAAAGAAGAAATACAGCAACAGGATTCTATTTCTACAGACACCTTAAGTAAGGAAGCGATGCGAATTGAAGAACTGAAGAAAAAAGGTGTCCTAAAACCTAGTGAAGCCGATTCGATTAAAAAGTTAATTCAATTGGGGAAAAAGGAAGAGACTGCCAAAAAAAATTACAGTCTTTTTAGTTCAGAGTATGAATCTATTGCTCAATTGGATTCGGTTCGAAAAAGTAAACCCAACGAAATGAATGACGTTGAGTATTGGTTTGAAAAAAAATCAATTGGACTCAAAGAAAAATACACCGAAGAACAACTAAAAGAAAAGTTTTTAGAATCAATAAAACATAATTTCCCAAAGACATTATTCATTTATATGCCAATTTTTGCTCTTGTTTTGTGGTTTTTCCACGATAAAAAGAGATGGTATTATTTTGATCACGGTATTTTTACGTTGCATTACTTTTCGTTTTTATTACTGATTACTCTAATAATGTTGCTTTTGGATACCCTATTCTCATTGATAGGTGATTCATGGTTTTGGATTACAATGGAGTTCTTCATCAACTTTATTGGAACCATTTGGATGTTGTATTACTTTTTTCCGGCACATCACCGATTTTATGGTGAAACACGAATGGTTTCATTTATAAAAAGTGTTTTTATTTTCATTATTAACAGTATACTATTTTCTATTGTTTTAACGTTGTTTCTCATCTATACCTTTGCTAATTTATAAACCGCTATGAAAAAACTATTTTACTTATTGGTAGCTATCGCATTATTCATCAATTGTTCTGCTCCTAAAAATGCTAAACAACCTATTGCTGATGTGACTAAATACATCAATTCTATTACGGCAGACGAATTAAAAACACATCTTACAATTGTGGCTTCTGATGAAATGGAAGGTAGAAATACAGGTTCTGAAGGTCAGAAAAAAGCTGGTCGTTACTTGATTGATCAATATAAAAAAGACGGTATTTCGTTTCCTCCAGGAGCAACCGATTTTTATCAGAAAGTACCTTCTGAATTCATGAAAAAAGGGTTTAGTCCAAAATTGAATGACTCTGAAAACATCTGGACTTTCATTGAAGGCAGTGAATTGCCCAATGAAATTGTGGTCGTTTCTGCGCACTATGATCACGTGGGCGTGAAAAACGAAGAGGTGTACAATGGTGCCGATGACGATGGTTCAGGTACTGTTGCTTTACTCGAAATTGCTCAAGCGTTTCAACAAGCTAAGAAAGAAGGCAATGGACCCAAACGTTCGATATTAATTCTGCACGTAACTGGAGAAGAACACGGTTTACACGGTTCTAGATATTATTCTGAAAATCCACTATTTCCCTTAAAAAATACGGTTGCCGATGTAAATATTGACATGATTGGTCGTAGAGATGATTTTCATAAAGACAGTAACAATTATGTGTACATTATTGGTTCAGATTATTTATCGACTGATTTGTACAACATTTGCGAAGATGTGAATAAGAAATACACCAATTTGGCATTGGACTACAAATACAACGATCGTGCAGATCCGAATCGTTTTTACTACCGTTCTGATCATTATAATTTTGCTAAAAACGGAATTCCATCGGTGTTTTTCTTTAACGGAACTCATGCTGATTACCACAAACCCACTGATGAAGTAGATAAAATTGAATTTGATGCTTTAGCCAAACGAACTCAGCTTGCTTTTGCTGTGGCTTGGGAAATTGCTAACAGAGAGAAGCGTTTGGTAGTGGATAAAAGCGGAAGCTGATAGGAAGTACGATTTACAAAGTTTGAAGTTTAGATTAAAATGATATCACAAACACAAAAGTCACAAAGGAATTCTCTTTTGTGACTTTTGTGTTTAAATGATGTTTGAAAGTTATTTGTACTGAAACTTGGTTTTGAACTCTTTCAGTAAATTATCTGAAAAGAACAACGACGAATACGAATCGTTTGCTTGTGGATTGTTTTTCTCAAAATCGGCCAATTGTTTGGTGTATTTTGCCAACTGTTCGGCTGTGAGTAATTTGCGGTAATCGTCTTCTTGGCGAATGAGTGTGCGAATGTACAGATCGGTATCTCTTTCATCTTGAGAAACAATCATTTTATTGTAGATGGTTTCTAATTCTTTGTATTGATTGATGAACAATTCTTTGAATTGGTAATTTTGAGCTTCGGTATAATTAACAATTCCGAAAGTGATTTTACCTTTGGTTTGCCAAAACATCGTTTGACCTTCTTCACCTTTGCTGACAAAATTCTGCATCACAGCCAATTTCAACTTGATTGTTTTTTCAATCTGAGCTGAAGAAAGCATCGGAAGTAAGACGAAAAGAAGCAGTAGTTTTTTCATTACAATTAAAATTTCAAAACAAAAATAATA
Source organism: Flavobacterium sp. (assembly GCF_035299245.1). Classification (GTDB taxonomy): domain Bacteria; phylum Bacteroidota; class Bacteroidia; order Flavobacteriales; family Flavobacteriaceae; genus Flavobacterium. The sequence goes on from NZ_DATGWY010000014.1 coordinate 195,038, forward strand.
AAAAAACCACCCGTTGTTCACGGATGGTTGAAAATTTCAGGGTGAAAGACGGGTCTCGAACCCGCGACCTTCGGAACCACAATCCGACGCTCTAACCAACTGAGCTACAATCACCATTTATTTTGAGGATGCAAATATATTGCAATTCTTTTCTTTTGCCAAGAAAAATTGTAAAAAATTACAGCAAATCGCCTAAGCTATTGACAGCCAAATATCTTTCTACTGTAAAACCTTCTCCAAATTCAGTCCCGATGATTCTTCCTAAGTCTTGCGCACGATACCTTACACTATCTAAAAAGTTTTTAGAAGTGATGGGCGATTCAGGTTCGTTGCTATTCGGATCAAAAAATTGGGAGCTATAGGCCAAAATGGATTCCATTTTTACATCGATAAAACCTGTAATGTCTACAACAAAATCGGGTTTCAAATTATGCCATTGGATGTAATGATACACTACTTTGGGTCGCCATGCTGATTGATTTTCTCCATTTAAACTTGTTTCAATTTTTCGCAAACCCGACAAAAAACAAGCATCAGAAACCAGTTTACTTCCTTTTCCGTGATCGATATGGCGGTCTTCTACAGCATTGCACAATACTATTTCGGGTTGGTATTTGCGAATCATTTGAATAATTTTCAACTGATGCTCTTCATCGTTCACAAAAAAGCCATCGCGCATGTCGAGATTTTCTCTCACGGAAACTCCGAGTATTTGTGAAGCCTTTGCCGATTCTGAATTGCGAATTTCAACGGAACCACGCGTTCCTAATTCGCCACGAGTCAAATCAATGATTCCGATTTTTTTACCCAGTGAAATTTCTTTGGCAATGGTGCCACTACAACCTAATTCTACGTCGTCGGGATGCGCTCCAAACGCTAAAATATCTAACTTCATACTTTATTATTTTGTTGATTCCAATCGGAATAGGTCATTTCAAATTTGTATTCGTTACCGTACATTCCAATGTGCTGCCAACCTGATTTTCTATAAAATGCTTCGGCTCTTGTGCCTGGATCAGTGCCTAACCAAACCGTTTTGTGTGTTTGACTGAAATACCAATCGAGCATCAGATTGTGCAATTGTTTTCCGATGCCTTGTTGAGCGAATTCCGGACGCACAAATAACGCCCAAATGTTATTTTCAACCAAATCGACAATCGAAAAACCAACCACTTTTTCATCCACTACACACACCCAACCTTTTCCTCTTCTGAAAATAAAATCTTCACAATCAGCAATAGTTACCAAATCAGGATTGGAAAGCACGTTTTCTTTGACTGAAAAACGAACGTCCATAATGGCTTCTAAATCGGATGAAATGGCTTCTCTGAACTCCACTACACTATACTTTTTTTAATCGTAATCGATTTATTGACGGTTTCAAAAAACTCTTTTTCAGGAATGCTGTCTTTGGTGATTCCGCAGCCCACAAAAACAGTCGCTTGCTCCTCTTCTACTTTCATACAACGCAAGTTAACAAACAAATCGGAATTCTCAGTTTTGTAAGAAGTAAAATCGATGTTGAGTTCGCCTAAAAATCCTGTATAAAACTCGCGATTGTAGCCTTCATTCGCAACAATAAATTGCATCGCGGGTTCTTTTGGCATTCCACATACTGCTGGCGTTGGATGCAATTTGTCGATAATTTGACCTAAATTCACTTTATCAATCACTGCCAAAATATCGGTTTTGAGATGCGCTAAATTTCCGGCCTGAACGGTTTTGGGTTCCGAAACAGCTACTTGATTTGAAAATAGCTGCAGATTTTGAGTAATGAAATCGGTAACTAATTGTTGTTCTTCGCGTTCTTTATTTTGCCACATCAAATCATTATCAAACAATTGTGTTCCAGCTAAAGCAACAGTTTTGAGAGTAGTTCCTTCAATTTTAATGAATTGCTCCGGAGTGGCACCCATCCACAAACCTATTTTTGGGTGGTAAAAACAGTAATTGAAAGCCGTTTTGTAATTGAAAATTAATTGTTTAAAAACGGATACAACATCGATATTTGGTACAGAAATCAATTCTTTACGAGACAAAACTACTTTTTGAAACTGATTATTTTGAATGGACTGAATTCCATTAGCAACTAAATTCTCAAAGGAGTTTTTAGCTTTTTCATCAAAAGAAGCGGTAACTTCTTTGCTTAAATGGAAATCCATTTGGTTGTTTTGATTTACAACAACGTTGCATTCGCTTACAGGCAAATAATAGCGCTGTTTTCCGTCGAAAGAAACAAAGGCGAAACCACTTTCTGTAACATCGTTCAACTCAAATAATTGGTCGTTTTGTTGAAAAACACCCACTATTTTATGCGAATTGGGCTTACAAAAAAGCACAAAGGGCAATTGCGAGGCAAAATGATTTTTTGCGGTTTCAAATACATTCATTAGCGACGAGGTAAAATCATGTTGGTTAGTTTGCAGAGCGAAATCAATTTGTCGTTTTCATCAGCAATTCGGATTTCCCAAAGATGAATGCTGGCGCCTTTGTGAATGATTTTGGCAGTTGCCGTTACCATTCCTTCTTTTTTACTTTTCAGATGATTCGCAGAAATCTCGATGCCACGTACTTCCTGACGTTCTGGATTGACAAACATAATCGAAGCAGCACTTCCCACACTTTCTGCCAAAGCCACACTCGCACCACCATGCAACAATCCCATAGGTTGGTGTACTCTGGGATTAACTGGCATTGTAGCAACTAAAAAATCTTCACCTGCATCTACGTACTTGATTTCTAGTGTTTCCATCAAGGTATTTTTCGACCAATCGTTACACCATTGCAGCATTTTTTCTTTATCAAAAGACATAATCGTAATTTTGTTGTAAAGATAATTTTAGTAAAGAGAATAGAGAAAGGAAAATAGAAAAAAGATATTTAAAAAAGTACTAATGCTTTAAAAAGAGCGTTTACTTTATAATTTTTAACTGGTGATTTTAATTTTTAAATTAAATAACTACTTTTACCAAAATTGATTTTATTATGCGTTATTTATCATTACTCGTTATCGTATTGGTGCTTTCATTAACCTCGTGTAGAAATGATTTCGAGTTTGAACCGAGTACAGGCGGATTGGAATTCTCTAAAGACACTGTTTATTTAGATACTGTTTTTACTAATATTGGTTCGAGTACGTACCGATTGAAAGTGTACAACCGAAGCGATTCAGACATCTCAATTCCACAAATTCGTTTGGCTAAAGGAACGGCTTCCAAGTACCGAATCATGGTAGATGGTTTAACGGGTGAAGATGCTGACAATAGTGGTGTTGGCGATGGAAAAATCTTTAACAATGTAGAATTATTGGCCAACGACAGTTTGTTTGTTTTTATAGAAGTTACTGCCGATGTTGCCAGCGCTAATCCAACTGATTTTTTATATACTGATAAATTAGAATTCACCAACATAAGCGGTGCACAACAAGATGTCGATTTGGTGACGTTGATACAGGATGCGATTTTTATCTATCCGCAACGAACAGGAACCAACCCCGACGACTATTTGTACGAAGCCATTAATTTAGGTTTGGATGATGCTAATGAGCAAATCATTTCAGTAGGAAGCAATTTATCGCATACTGATCCTGTTAATGGAGATGAACTGCATTGGACTGCAGCAAAACCGTATGTGATTTATGGATATGCTCTAGTTCCCGGAACTGAAACGTTGGTGGTTGACGCAGGAGCAAGAGTACATTTCCATGCCAATTCGGGTTTGATTGTGGGACAAGACGCTAAAATTCAGATTAACGGAGGAAATCCACCAGGTTCAGATTACGATAATTTATCCAATGAAGTTATTTTTGAAGGTGATCGTTTAGAACCTCTTTATAACGATGTTCCTGGTCAATGGGGAACGCTGATGATTTTATCCAATAGCACTGAAAACACGATTAATCATTTAACGATTAAAAATGCTACAGTTGGAATTTTGATGCAAAATATTGCTACTGCAACAGGAACGACGATTCCGAATTTAACCATCACCAATTCGCAGATTTACAATTGTTCGAATGTAGGAATTCTGGCTCGTAAAGCACAATTAACAGGAAGCAATTTAGTTGGAAACTACTGTGGTCAAGCCACATTAGCATGTACATACGGCGGAATTTATAACTTTACTCATTGTACTTTTAGTAACGATTGGAACAGCTCTCGTCAAGTAGCGGTTTTACTTAGCGATTATTTTGAAACGGAAGACACTATTTATGTACACGAACTGACTCAAGCCAACTTTACCAATTGCATCATTTATGGTAGCAATCAAATTGAAATGCTTTTGGATAAAACGACAGACAGCGGTGTTGCATTCAATTATTTCTTTGATAATTGTTTGATACGTTTCAATAATATAAATAATTCATTTACAAATAATCCGTTGTATCAATTTGCAAGTGATGCGGTTCATTATTCTGATATTTTCCTCGCCACCAACTCACAAATCAACAATCCAAAATTTGTGGACACGGATATCAATGACATGCGTTTGAGTGAAGATTTGAATTTGGCAACTGAGACTTCCGCCAGCAATTTTAATGACATTCTGGGTGTATCCAGAGCAACTTCACCCGATTTAGGTGCGTATCAATTTGTGCCATAAAAAAGTAAAAATTAATCTTCATACAAAACTGTCATCAACAAAATGACAGTTTTTTTTGTTATTAACTTTTCAAAGCTATAGTTAAAATGCTAATGATGTTTTCTATTTTTAACATGACTATTAACTATTTTAACTATGAGACTAAAATTACTATTGGCGGCATTTGTAATGTCGTATTTTTCGTATGCCCAAATTCCAGCTGGCTATTACAACACGGCAACAGGAACTGGCTACACGCTTAAAACGCAATTGTACAATAAAATTAAAGGTCACACCAACAAAGGCTATGCGGGTTTATGGACAACCTATGCCACTTCCGACCGTGACAATCAGTACGAAAACGACAATACTATTTTTGATTATTATTCTGAAAATCCGAATGGACCTGATCCTGTGATTTTTGCATACAGCACCAATCAATGTGGAACTTACACCACTGAGGGAAATTGCTACAACCGAGAGCACATTATTCCGCAATCGGTTTTCAATTCAGCTTCACCTATGGTTGCCGATGCGCATTTTATTCCGCCAGTGGATGGCTATGTAAACGGAATGCGTTCGGATAATCCACACGGAAAAGTAGCTTCTGCCACTTGGACTTCTTTAAACGGTAGCAAACGCGGAACAAGCGCAGTTACAGGTTATACGGGAACTGTTTTTGAGCCTTTGGATGCGTTTAAAGGTGATATAGCGCGTATGTATTTCTACTTTGCTACTCGTTATGAAAATACAGTTGCTTCTTACACCACTTACCCAATGTTTAACGGAACTAGCAATCAGGTTTTTACAGACGGATTTTTAGCAATGTTGATTCAGTGGCACAATCAAGATCCGGTGAGCACTAGAGAAATTGCTCGAAATAATGCGATTTACGCTCGACAATTGAATCGTAATCCATTTATTGATCATCCCGAATACGTGGGAATGATTTGGGGTGGAACTGCTCCTACTCCCGACACACAAGCGCCAACAACTCCAACTAATTTGGTGGCTTCCAACATCACGACTTCATCATTACAATTGAATTGGACCGCTTCGACCGATAATGTTGGTGTTTCGGGCTATGATGTTTATATGAATGGAACTTTAAAAACATCGGTTACTTCTGCAACTGCATCAATTACTGGATTAACTGCCGCCACTTCCTATTCTTTTTATGTAAAAGCCAAAGATGCAGCCGGAAATACTTCGGCCAACAGCACAACGATTAACGCAACCACTACTTCGGCTTCATTGATAACCGATTTGTATTTTTCGGAATACATTGAAGGTTCATCCAACAATAAAATATTAGAAATTGCTAACGGAACAGGAAGTTCTGTAGCTTTATCGAGTTATGTAGTGAAAAAACAAACCAATGGAGCTGGCGCTTGGAGTACCGGAATCACTTTATCGGGAACTTTGGCTAACGGAGCCAAATACGTAATGGCTAATAGCAGTACTAATAGTGTGTGTTATCCTGTGGCTTCTGCAAATTATTCGAGCGCAGGAAGCGAATTAACATTCAACGGAAACGACGCAGTGGGTTTATTCAAAAATGGAGTTTTGATAGACATCATTGGAACATTTAACGGTGGAACTGCTAATTTTTCAGCTGACGAAACGCTGCGAAGAAATACAACTGTTGCTGTACCCAAAGCGACATTCAACAAAACTACCGACTGGACCGTTTATGCTTTGGACACGTGCAACGGAATAGGAAATAAAGTTGCAGAAGATGGTAGAATTTCTCTCGATTATAAGTTATATCCAAACCCATCCAACGGTACATTTACCATTCAATTAACTGATAATTCAATGGTGTATGACGTAGAAGTATTTTCGGCTGTAGGTCAAAAAGTATTTGAAAAAACAGGAACTACTGAAACCTTAGAAATCAACCATCTGCAATCGGGGATTTACTTAATCAAAGTAAGTTCATCAGGAGAATCATTGATGAAGAAAATCATCATCAATTAAAAGAAAAGCCTCGATTATTTCGGGGCTTTCTTTTTAAAATTCAATTGTCAAAAAAACCGTTAAAAACTATTGATAACTCTTTTGGCGAATCGTGGTTTTTGGATTAAATTTGCACAACAACTAACAACAACACAATGATTCACTTTTTCGGAAACGAAACCTCTACTGTATTTGCTGTACAAACGCAAACCGAACTTTCGGCAGCAACCATCTCAAAACTTAATTGGTTATTTGGCAACGCTCACAAAATAGATAAATCCGTTCTCGCGGATTTTTTTGTTGGTCCACGTGCCGCAATGGTAACACCTTGGAGTACCAACGCCGTTGAAATCACTCAAAACATGGGGATTTCAGGTATCATCAGAATTGAAGAATTCCAAATAGTTTCAAGTGATTTTGCCGATTTCGATCCGATGCTTTCGCAGAAATACACCGGATTAAACCAAGATATTTTCACCATCAACATTCAACCTGAACCGATTATTGAAATTGACGATATCGCCGCTTACAACCAAAAAGAAGGTTTAGCGTTGAGTCAGGAAGAAGTTGATTATTTAGAAAATTTATCGAAAAAAATCGGCCGAAAACTAACCGATTCAGAAGTGTTTGGCTTCTCACAAGTGAATTCTGAACACTGCCGCCATAAAATTTTCAACGGAACATTTGTTATCGATGGTGTTGAAAAAGAAACTTCTTTATTCAAATTAATCAAAAAAACCTCAGCTGAAAACCCAAATGATATTGTTTCGGCTTATAAAGATAACGTGGCTTTTATTAAAGGCCCAAAAGTGGAACAATTCGCACCTAAAAGCGCCGATAAACCCGATTTTTACACTAAAAAAGAATTCGATTCAGTCATTTCCTTAAAAGCAGAAACCCATAATTTCCCAACCACTGTTGAGCCATTTAACGGTGCCGCAACGGGTTCGGGTGGTGAAATTCGCGATCGTTTGGCGGGCGGACAAGGTTCGCTGCCATTGGCTGGAACTGCGGTGTATATGACAGCCTATTCGCGTTTGACCAACAATCGTTCGTATGAAAACAACGGAATGCCCGAACGCAAATGGTTGTACCAAACTCCGATGGATATTTTAATTAAGGCCTCAAATGGTGCTTCTGATTTCGGAAATAAATTCGGACAACCTTTAATTACAGGTTCTGTTTTGACTTTCGAACACGAGGAGAAAAACCGAAAATTAGGCTACGACAAAGTCATCATGCAAGCGGGTGGAATCGGGTATGGAAAAGCATCGCAAGCGCAAAAACACGAACCGAAAGTAGGTGATAAAATTGTAATTCTGGGTGGAGAAAATTACCGAATCGGAATGGGTGGAGCGGCAGTTTCTTCTGCAGATACTGGAGCTTTTGGATCTGGAATTGAATTGAATGCCATTCAACGTTCGAATCCCGAAATGCAAAAACGCGCTGCCAATGCGATTCGCGGATTGGTAGAGAGCGATGAAAACCCTATTGTATCGATTCACGATCACGGAGCGGGTGGACATTTGAATTGTTTATCCGAATTGGTCGAAGCAACCGGTGGATTGATTGATTTGGACCAATTGCCTGTGGGTGATCCGACGCTTTCGGCGAAAGAAATCATTGGAAACGAGTCGCAAGAACGCATGGGATTAGTCATTGGCCAAAAAGACATTGATACGTTACAACGAATTGCCGACAGAGAGCGTTCGCCTATGTATCAAGTGGGCGATGTAACTGGAAACCATCGATTCACTTTTGAAAGCAAAACAACTGGCGCTAAACCAATGGATTTTGCTTTAGAAGATATGTTTGGTAGTTCTCCCAAAACCATCATGGCCGACACAACAATTACAAGAAATTATACTGATTTAGAATACTCACAAGAAAACATTCCTACCTATTTAGAAGAAATTTTAAAATTAGAAGCAGTAGCTTGTAAAGACTGGTTGACCAATAAAGTCGATCGTTGTGTAGGTGGAAAAGTAGCCAAACAACAATGTTCTGGACCAATTCAGTTGCCATTGAATAATGTGGGAGTAATGGCTTTGGATTACAAAGGAAAAGAAGGAATTGCAACCTCCATTGGACACTCGCCTATTTCGGCATTAATTGACCCCAAATCAGGAAGTAGAAATGCCATTGCAGAAGCACTTTCAAATATTGTTTTTGCTCCATTGAAAGACAATTTGAAAAGTGTTTCGCTTTCAGCTAATTGGATGTGGCCGTGTAAAAATGAAGGAGAAGATGCACGTTTGTACGAAGCAGTTGAAGCATGCTCGGAATTTGCCATCGAATTGGGAATCAACATTCCAACCGGAAAAGATTCACTTTCGATGAAACAAAAATACCCGAATGATGAAGTGATTGCTCCAGGAACTGTAATTATTTCTGCAGCAGGAAATTGCTCAGACATCACAAAAGTAGTAGAACCTGTTCTGCAAAAAAATGGAGGTTCAATATACTACATCAATTTATCACAAGATGATTTTAAATTGGGTGGAAGTTCGTTTGCCCAAACTCAAAATAAAATAGGTTCTGAAACGCCAACTATAAAAGACGCAACTTTCTTCAAGAAAGTATTCAATACAGTTCAAAATTTAATCAAAGACAATCAAATTGTAGCCGGACACGACATTGGAAGTGGCGGATTGATTACCACTTTATTGGAAATGTGTTTTGCCGATGTGAATTTGGGAGCCAAAATTTCATTCGATTCTTTCGCAGAAAAAGATTTGGTAAAGATTTTATTCTCAGAAAATATTGGATTAGTTGTCCAAGCCAAAAATGATGCTACTTTTGAAAGTGCTTTAAATGGAATCGAGTATTTCAAGTTAGGTTCTGTTGCTGAAGGAATAACTTTAGAAATCACTCACAACTCACAACTTACAACTTATAACATAGAACAATACCGCGAATTATGGTTCGAAACCTCGTTCCTACTCGACCAAAAACAAACCAAAAACGGCAAGTCGTTGGAACGTTTTGAAAATTATGTGAATCAACCTTTGAAGTATGTTTTTCCGAGTCATTTTACAGGAAAAATTGAACAAACTTCTCGCAATGATCGTCCGAAAGCTGCGATTATTCGTGAAAAAGGCAGTAATTCGGAGCGCGAAATGGCCAACGCAATGTATTTAGCTGGATTTGATGTGAAAGACGTTCACATGACCGATTTGATTTCGGGAAGAGAGACATTAGAAGACATTCAGTTTATTGGTGCTGTGGGTGGATTTTCGAATTCGGATGTTTTAGGTTCTGCCAAAGGTTGGGCTGGTGCCTTTTTATACAACGAAAAAGCCAAAACGGCGTTAGATAATTTCTTCAAAAGAGAAGATACTTTATCGGTGGGTATTTGCAATGGTTGTCAATTGTTTATGGAATTGGAAGTCATCAATCCGGAGCACGAAATTCACGGAAAAATGCACCACAACGATTCGCACAAACACGAAAGCGGATTTACTTCAGTAACCATTCAAGAAAACCATTCGGTGATGCTGAAAACTCTAGCAGGAAGTACATTAGGCGTTTGGATTTCGCACGGTGAAGGAAAATTCAAATTGCCATACGAAGAAAGCAAGTACAACATTGTGGCCAAATACGCTTACGAAGGATATCCTGCCAATCCAAACGGTTCGGATTACAACACCGCGATGATGTGTGATGCAACTGGAAGACATTTGGTGATGATGCCGCACATTGAGCGTTCGACTTTCCCATGGAATTGGGCACATTATCCAAAAGACAGAAACGATGAAGTTTCGCCTTGGATTGAAGCCTTTGTAAATGCACGATTATGGATTGAAACCATTAATTCTAAATAATATGAAACTAAAGAAAGTACTCTTATTGGTAATTTTATTTTTTTCTGTTAATGTATTTTCACAGAATTCAGCAACCGAAATCAATACAAAAGATGGCGTTCATTACATTACGACTTCTATTGATCATCCGGTTACTGGAACCTATTTTTTCAAAGGCGCTGAACCAATAGTAGAATTGAACAGTAATGGAACTGGATTGTATCAACAACATGAAGAATCCAAAAAAGCAATGATTTGGGGATTGGAATGCAGTAAAGAAGGAGTGCTAAAATTCACCAAAGGCTTCGATAGCATTGAATATATTTTGTACTATAAATACACCTCATCCACAGAAACGGAAGAAGAATGGAACAAAGTAGAATTTTCCATTCATCTGAATTCGATGAAGATGTTCATCAATGGTGAACGAATGAAAACGTATACTCCAAAGGCAGAAAAATGATTACACTGAAAAATAATTAAGTTACTTTCTTTTCTGTAATCGATTTTTTTAAAGCCAACAGATTCACCATCAATTGGTACCAAAATGGTGCTCCAAGAGTTAATGAAATAGTCGTTAACAATAAACCTATAATTTTCTTAAACACGGAATCTTTAGAAGGGTTTTTCAAGGCATTTCTTTCGTATTCTAAGGTATTCGACATTCCATTTTTCCATCCGTAAGGCAAATCGAATGCATTGAAATCATCTACAACCACTTTTTTTAGTTTTTTAATTTCTTCTACCCGTTCATCACCTGTTAGTGAATCGTTTATTTTGTAATCGTCCTTACCAACATTTTCGGCAAAACTAACCATCACTTCTCGTTTTTCTTTGTCTTCATAGAAGTATTCTATTAGAACCAAAGTATCAATATTCATGGTAAAAGTGATGAAAATGCTAATTCCGAATATCCAAAAACGTACGTAATTTTTATATACTTCTGTAACGGTAATCATGTAACTGTCGTACCATTCTGAGATTTTTTTCTTGATGGCAGTAATGCTCGCTTGTTGGGTTTCTTCCAACTCAGTGATGATTTCTTGCAACTTGGTTTTGATGAACGAATCTTTTAAAGCTTCTATTTTCTTTTTCAATTCATCAAAATCTCGTGCATATGACTTCTTTCCAGATCCTTTTTGAATTTCATCAATCAAAGCACTTGTAAAATTTTCAGTTCCAATATAACTGGGTTTTTTATTGACTTTACTAGCTACCCTAAATTTTGAAGCCAAATGGGTAACAAATTTTGAACTGTAAATTTTATTGATGAATGAGTCTTCGTCATTTTTATTTTCATCCAGTAGATTCTGTAATGATTTATGTAAAATTTTCCCTCTGCTATTGACAACCATAGCGATGAATTCGTTGCAGAACGAAACAAGTGTACTCATTAAAAAATAAACAACAACTAGGGAAATTACAACTTCAAGAACGGCTGGAAACATAAATCGATTCTTTTAAATTAAACAAAAATATATTCGTTGGTTTGCATAAAAAATGTTGCGTTGGCTACCAAATTGGCTTCTGCATCTCTCCTGATGTGTAATCCTTTGGCCTTTTTTATATCCCATAAACGCTTCATACTTCTGATCTCAGCAGCAATTTTGGCTAAATTTCCAGAAGCAACGTGACCAACAATGTTTTTCATTTCTTTTCTTCGATCAGAATTGTCAATTAATGCACCCCGATTGTACACCAACGACAGTAGCGCACCTTGGGCATCGGCTGGTAATTTCTCCACGCCTGGAAATGCTTTTTTAGTATCAACCGCATATTTAGGCATCGATTTGGTGTAAAAAACTTCCAAAGCCACTTCCCAACTGATTTCAATTTTCTTTAGCGCTGTGGTCAGTGCGTTTTTGGCTGCATCGCCTTTTTTCCCAACAACAGCATTCAACGAATTGAATGTACTGGTCGACAATAATCCACTCCAATCTTTTTGAAATTGTGTTGACGTCACGTATCCCAAATCATAGCCAATTCCTATGGTGATTCCGCTTTCTAATTCGGGCCAGATTGGGAATTTATACTTTGCCAAATAAGATGCTTTAGAAGAAATTTCCGAATTAATAATAATATCCAAGGCTCTTTTAGAAACAATCATGCTGGCTCCATTCGGAATTTCGGGCAATTGCTTGTCTAAAAAATCTTCAATCCGAGTGAGTGTAGCTGGACCAAAAATCCCATCTACATCTTTACCTGTGAATCCGAGGCTTTTTTGAATGGATTTCTTTCGCTCATGAATCAGACTCCCATTCGGAACCACAATTTTCTTTAACTTTTCAATTTCGGCACAAGTTTCTGAATTGAATATTCCTGTCGGATTCACTTTCAATCGTTTCTGAACCGCTTCAATTCTGATTTGTAATGGTGTTGGCATCGCTTAGTTTTTAGTATTGAAGAAATCCTTTGTTTACGTCTTTAATTTTGCGGATGTGCTCAAAAACACCAATTCCTTCTCGACTCTTGTTATTATTGGTGTTTCCTTCGATGGTTGTGATGAATCCGCCATTAACTTCTTTTACAATTCCGGTATGACCGTAACCCTGACCGTAATCCATGATGAAAATTTGTCCGGGTTTGACTAATGACGGATTGTTTTTAGAATCTTTGGCTAAAATTTTAGTACACGTTGCCTCGTTCCAACCTCGCAAAACTCCAGCTGTTTTTACCAATGGATTAGTTTGACCAAGTTCTTTGGCTGCTTGTTCGAAACTCCAATACACAAAAGCCATACACCAAGCATAGCCTTTGCCCAAACCAACCGATTTTAAAAAAGTTTCTACTTCCGGACCACTGTTACTGCCTCCTTTTTCGCGAACGCCTAATTGAGAATTGGCATAGTCAATCGCTTTCTCAGCTAATTTTTTCTTTACAGTAGTGTTTTGTGGTACCGAACTTTCACCAAATAAAATGGCCCAAGTTATGGCGCCTAAAACACCGTCAACAACTAACAGATTTCCGTTTTGATCGGTATTTTGAGTTTGGAACAATTTTACAGCACTAACTGTTTTGTTTCCAAAGTCGCCATCCACATCAATTACACCATAACCCTTGGCATTAAGCTGTTTCTGAACGGCTTTGACAATGGTTTTGTCTTGTTCTCCTTTTTTGATCAATCTACCGGGATATTTCATGATTTAGTTTATTAAATTACACAATTAATAGAGTATCTTTTTGATAGTCAGAATAGTAAAATGTGAAATTAAATATAAATGCGAAGCGATAAAAGAGGAAAAACACCCTTTTTTTAATAAAGTGATGAGGAGAGAATTTATGATTGTAAGATTATAAGACTTTGAGACTGTAAGACTATAAGATTGTTAGACTTTAGGATTGTGTAATTAAGATGAAGAAATACCATTCGACGTGTCTTTAATAAAACATCTTGTATATGCACCAAAAAAATGTCCTACTAAAAGGACATTTATAATTTATTTTCTCTGCTTTTGATAGTTCATCAAGTAATCACCTTTAGGCTTTCCGATGTCAAATGAGCTGAACTTTACAAAAACTCTTGTGGCTAAACGTGCGTCGTTTTTATCCCAGTTTTCGTATTCTATTCGGTAAATAGCCGAATACATTTCTGCTCGACCCACACCGTGATAGCAATGCAATAAAACTGGGTAATTATCGGGATTATCCATGATCTTGAAAAAGTAATCTAAGTTTTTTTGGGTCGGAATTTGATCCGAACCATTATTAAAATAATTTACTCCTTTTAATTTAGCAATCGCTTCTTTTTCGGCTGTTAATTCGGCAGGAATTTCTGGATTATTGACATCGTCGCCCGTTCCAGGAAAACGCAAATCAACAATACTTTTGATGTTGTATTCTTTTACGTAATCAGCAATTTCATCAGGTGGAATTACACCACTTTTATACACTTTCCCTTCGGTTATAGTCTCAAAATTATGATTGATGTGCATGTCATAGACATACTTTCCTACGCCAGCAAGAACGATTAAAAAAACACCTAATAGAATTTTCTTTTTTGTACTCATTTCAGTTGTGTTGTTAGTTTTTTATCAATCACCCGATTCATGTAATCTTGGTAAAATGCTTTTGACTCCAATTCCAATTCGTCCATTTCAGCATTTCTATTCTTAATCAAATTGTGTTCCAATGCTTTGTCTTTGATGTCATAAAATCCGATTACTTGCTTTCCATCGAAAACACAAGTATAATTTCCTTTTGAATAATGATGCACATTTCCCATCGAATTGACAACAAAAGGCTGGGTTTTCTTCTTTTTATCCACCAAACTTCTGCCCCAACTTCTGAAAGGTTTATTGTAACCAATCATGTCTAATAGTGTCGGATAAATATCGATTTGTTGTGCCAATTCGTTATTCACTCCAACGTATTCACTGTTGGGTTTGTAAAACAAAATCGGAACGGCAAAACGATTCAAGGTTTGGTAGTATTCGTTGTAAAATACTTGATTTCCGTGATCAGCCACCATTACAAAGATGGTGTTTTCGTACCAAGAAGATTTTTTGGCTTCTTCAAAAAAGCGTTTTAAAGCATAATCAGTATATTCAACGCATTTGTGCATGATGATGTCGCCTTCTTTGAACTTGTCTTTGTATTTTTCGGGAACGATGTACGGCTCGTGAGAAGAAACGGTGAAAACAGTTGAGAAAAAAGGTATTTTTTGCTGGTCTAAAGTCGATTTCATGAACTGCAAAAACGGTTCGTCCCAAATGCCCCAAAAACCATCAAAATCGGCGTCGTTGTTGTATTCCGTTCTACCGTAATAATTGTCAATTCCTAGTATATTGCTGAATCCTAAAAATCCCATTGATCCATTGGCCGCACCATGAAAAAAAGAAGTAGTATAGCCTTTACTTTCCAAAGTAGAAACCAACGATTCAATTTTTTGCTTCGGATAAGGTGAAGAAGTGAACGCATCTTTATAGGTAGGAATTCCAGCTATTATTGACGACATTCCGTGAATCGACTGTCTGCCATTCGCGTAAGCGTTCGTAAAAATCAAACTGTGTTGAGCTAATGAATCAATAAATGGGGTGTGACTTTTATAGTTTTTAATGTTCATGTCTTTGTTGAACGCACCACAGTATTCTCTTCCGTAACTTTCCAAAATGATTAAAACCACATTGGGTTTTGACTCTGGATTGTTATCGTAAAATTTAATCGGTTGAATTTTTTCGGCGATGACTTGTTCGGTCACTTCTGGGAATTCTACTTTTTTGAAATTATTACTAAAAAGGGTGCGGATGATGGCAAATGGCGTGTTCAGTACAATATCTGCATGAACGTTATTTTTTACGTGTCGACTAGCATCCAATAAATTGATTGGTCGAGTAGATTTACTCAAATCACCACCACGAATTCCTGCTACAATCAACAATCCAAATGCAACAAAAGCTACTGTTGAAAACCCGAAATAAGCAATCTTATTTTGTGGAATGTCTTCTTTAAATCGGATTTTTTTATACAAAAACACCCAAAGGAAAGACAATGCAAAAAACAACACAAAAACGTGCCAATAATCGACTATAAAACTGAGAAACAAGGTGGCTTTATTCGTTTCGTTTTCAATTACATTCATCGCAGCCAAGGTGGTTCGAGCTAGACTGTGTTTATAGTAAATAAAATCGATAAAATTGGTGGAGAAGGCAAGTAAATTTGTGATGAAATACAAATAGAAAAGTCCTTTTTGAAAACCTCTCGAAGTGTTTTTAACCAAGGGTAAAATACTCACTAAGATGAAAAGCAAATTGACGTATAAAATAGCCGAAGTATCAAAGGTCAATCCGTGGTAACACAACTTTAAAAAATAGGAAAACGAGCTAACTTGCAACAAATCGTCGTTATAAAAATAAAAAAGTAAACGGGCAATGGTATAAAACAGATACGCTAATCCTATTCTCAGTAACAAGACTTTATACTCATCGATGCGCAGGAATTTCTTCATGTAGTGAAAAAGAATTTTGGCAAAACTACTAAATTCAGCAACTATAATTCTTAAAATAATTGTTAATCTGTTTTTTATTAATTAATTTGCAACAAATAAAATGCGATAATGACAAAAATCACACGACTTTTTGATTTTCCCTACTACCAATTAGAGAAAAATAATATTTCCGACTGTTTGGTAACCAAATACAATGGCGAATGGGTGAAAACTTCTACCCAAGACTACATTGACCAAGCCAATGCCATTTCGAGAGCTTTGCTTCGAATGGGAGTTCAAAAAAACGATAAAATTGCCATCATTTCCTCTTCTAATAGAACCGAATGGAACATTATGGATATTGGAGTGTTGCAAGTAGGAGCGCAAACCGTTCCTATTTACCCAACCATTTCGGCAGAAGATTATGAATATATTTTAAACCACTCCGAATCGGTATATTGTTTTGTTTCGGACGATGTAGTGCTTAAAAAATTACAATCCATTCAAAAAAACGTACCGCTTTTAAAAGAAGTCTATTCGTTTGACGAAATCAAAAGTTGCAAAAATTGGAAAGAAGTACTTGCTTCTGGATCAGACAAAAGCAATCAAGACGTTGTTGAAGATCGAAAAAACAATGTGTTACCCGAAGAATTAGCTACCATAATTTACACTTCTGGAACTACCGGAAAACCAAAAGGCGTAATGTTATCGCACAACAACATCGTTTCCAACGTATTGGACAGTTCACCACGCATTCCATTTGAAGAAGGAACCAGTCGCGCACTGAGTTTCTTACCGATTTGCCACATATTTGAACGTGTTATTTTATACATCTATCAATACTATTCGGTATCAATTTACTTTGCCGAAAGCATCGAAAAATTATCGGACAACATTAAAGAAGTAAAACCTACAGTATTTTCGGTTGTACCGCGTTTGTTGGAAAAAGTATACGATAAAATTTACGCTAAAGGCGCTGAACTTACCGGAATTAAAAAGAAATTATTCTTTTGGGCTATTGAACTTGGCCTGAAATATGAACCGTATGGTGCCAACGGATTTTGGTACGAAACCCAATTAAAAATTGCTCGAAAATTAATTTTCAGCAAATGGCAAGAAGGTTTGGGTGGCAATTTAACCGTAATGGTTTCGGGAAGTGCCGCTTTACAAACCCGTTTGACTCGCGTTTTTGCTGCTGCCAGAATGCCCGTAATGGAAGGCTATGGTTTGACCGAAACTTCGCCCGTAATTTCAGTAAATGATGTAAGAAACAAAGGTTTCAAAGTCGGAACTGTGGGTAAAGTCATCAACAATGTAGATGTAAAAATTGCTGAAGACGGCGAAATTTTATGTAAAGGTCCGAACGTTATGATGGGCTATTACAAAGACCAACAACTTACCGATGAAGTAATCAAAGATGGTTATTTTCATACGGGAGATATAGGCGAAATTGATGCCGAAGGTTTCCTTAAAATTACAGACAGAAAAAAAGAGATGTTCAAAACTTCAGGAGGAAAATACATTGCACCACAATTGATTGAAAACCAGATGAAACAATCGCTTTTTATTGAACAAATAATGGTGATTGGCGATGGTGAAAAAATGCCTGCTGCGTTCATTCAGCCGAATTTTGATTTTGTCAGAGAATGGGCCAAACGTCATCATGTGGATGTGGGCGATTTGAACGAAGAAATTGCATCCAACCCAGAAGTCATTAAACGCATTCAAGAAGAAGTGGATACGGCCAACGAAAAATTTGGAAACTGGGAAAAAATCAAACGATTTGAATTGACTCCGAATATTTGGAGTATTGACGGCGGCGAACTCACTCCTACTCTTAAATTGAAGCGAAAAGTAGTTCGTGAAAAATACAAAGACATATACGATAAGATTTATAGAAACGATTAATTTCTGTATACTGAAAACCAAAAACTGCGACTGTGACTCTAACTGTAATTGAAAACTAAACTAAAATCCAAAACATGAAACTAAAATCAATACTCATTTTTGCCATTACTTTAGTTGTTTTTTCAAGTTGTAAAGAAAATAAAGAAGTGGATTCCATAAAAGAAAACTACTTCAATTACACCAATGCTGATGATCAGGCTACAGGCGGAATTAAAATGATTCCGATTACTACACCACACGGTACATTCAATGTTTGGACAAAACGCGTTGGAAATAATCCCAAAATAAAAGTGCTATTACTTCACGGTGGACCAGGTGGAACTCATGAATTCTTTGAGAGTTTTGATGGTTTTTTCCCGAATGAAAGCATTGAGTATATATACTACGATCAATTGGGTTCGTATTACAGCGATCAACCGAATGACAACCGATTATGGACGATTGAGCGATTTGTAGACGAAGTAGAACAAGTTCGCAAAGCACTAAAACTAGATAACACCAACTTTTATTTGTTAGGGCAATCTTGGGGCGGAATTTTAGCGATGGAATATGCACTGAAACACCAAAAAAACATGAAAGGCTTGATCATTTCCAATATGATGGCAAGTGCTCCTGCTTACAATAAATACGCCGAAGAAGTACTCGGACCTAAATTACCCAAAGATGTTTTTGACCAAATTAAAACCTTTGAAAAAAATAAAGACTACACTAACCCGAAGTATACTGAATTACTCTTTAAATATTACTATACTGAGCACATTCTAAGAAAACCCATTGATCAATGGCCAGAATCGATTAACCGAGCATTCAAACATCTGAATCCAAATGTGTATGTGTACATGCAAGGTCCAAGTGAATTTGGAATCACTGGAGATGCGACTTTGAAAAACTGGGATATTACGGCACAATTGAAAACTCTTACCTTACCTACTCTAGTTATTGGAGCGCAACACGACACTATGGATCCAAAACATATGGAATGGATTTCCAAAGAAGTTCAAAACGGACGCTTTTTGTTTTGTCCGAACGGCAGTCATTGTTCTCAATACGACGATCAAGAACATTATTTTCCGGGTGTTATACAGTTTCTAAAAGATGTTGACAGCGGAAATTTTTCTAAATAATTGGTTATAAACAATTTATCTTATTTAATAGTTAATAATTATTTGACATCAACATTAAACAATTCTTAATTTTTAGTACTTTTATTTCAATAACCAATAAAATCTAATAATTATGAATGTAAAAAACTTTATTGTTGGCGGAATTGTCGGCGGAATTGTAGATTATCTTTTAGGCTGGCTTTTGTGGGGAACTCTTTTTAAAGAAAGTTTTCCTATGGGAGATGAGAGTCAGATGAATATGTTGTTCATCTTTCTAGGATGCATGACATTTGGATTTTTCGTATCGTATATATTTACGAATTTGGCAAGTATTTCAACCGCTGTGGGTGGAGCAAAAGGCGGTGCCATTATCGCCTTATTTTTAGGTTTATTCAGCAACTTCTTTGGCCACAGTATGGAATTGGAACCACCAATGAAAATGATTGCATTAGACATTGTTTTGATGTTGGTTTGTGGTGCTATTGTGGGAGCAGTCATAGGATTTATTAATGGAAAAATGAAATAACCAACCTAACCTTTATACTTTGAAACCACGGGAATTTCTCGTGGTTTTTATTTTTGATTGATGCCAAATTCCTGCATCAAATCAAAGCCATAAACCCGCAATGCATCAATAATTGCAATCGATTTTAAACCTCTTTCAGTTATGGTATACTCTACCTTAGGAGGAACTTCAGGAAAAACCTCTTTAGTTACAAAACCATCATCTACCAATTCTTTCAGCGCTTTTGATAGCATTCGATCAGACGCATGAGAGAGACTTTTCTGAAGTTCGCCAAAACGCCATTTCTTATCTTTTAGCCTCCATAAAATAGGCATTTTATAGGTTCCTCCTATTTTACTCATCACAAACTCTACTGGATTGTGAAACAAGTGGTTGTCTTTAACAAAATCGGGCATACTTACATTTTTGTTAGTTACTTACAAAAGTACGTGGTTGTTGTCTTTTATACAAAGCTAATTTAATTTTGTTGAAAAATAATACGACTAATTATGAAAAACACTAAAGAAATCAATCGCTACATTCACTTTCATGGTGCTCCATCCAAAGGAAAAATTCTTATGGTAGCCAGCTCACCAACTATATCAACTCAAACGGGTTGGCCCATTGGTTATTGGGCAGCCGAATTAACCCATCCGCTTCGTGTATTTCAAGAAGCTGGTTTTGATGTAGTGTTGGCATCAACTGAAGGTGGAACAATCGAAATGGACGCTTATTCCAACCCAACGGATGAAAGCGGATATTCTGCTCACGATGTCATATCATTGGGCTATCTTCAACAAACTGCCTTTTTAGAAATGGTTAAAAATACCTTGCCAATTAATCAAATTTCTGCAACCGATTATGATGCTATCTTTTTAGTTGGTGGACAAGCTCCAATGTATACGTTTAAAGGAAATGATGAACTTCAAAAATTGTTTGCTAATTTTTATGAATCGGGAAAACCAACTGCAGCCGTTTGCCATTCAACAACCTTATTATTGGAAGCAAAAAAATCAAATGGCGAATTGATTGTAAAAGGTAAAACATGGACAGGCTTTGCGAATTCGGAGGAAGATTTTGCAGATCAAGCCGTTGGTATGAAAATTCAACCGTATCGAATTGAAGATGAAGCTAAAAAAATAACTGACACTAATTTTAAAGTAGCTGCACCCTTTAGTTCGTATGCCATAGCTGACGGTAATTTAATTACTGGACAACAACAAAATTCGGGTGCGGATGCTGCAGAATTAGTAGTTGCACTTTTAACACAATCATAAGCCTTTACTATTAAAAATTAGAAACACATGAAAATAGCAATTATTGGTTCGGGAAATGTGGGTGGAACTCTGGCACAACGACTAATTAAAGCAAATCACACAGTACTTATTGGTGCTCAATTCCCGCTGAGTGATACTAATATTAGCTTGGCAACTCGCATTGGAGAAGATCGGTTTACTTCTGTTGAAAATGCGGTCAAACAAAGTGAAATTGTGTTTTTAGCTACTCCTTTTCAAGCCAATCAAGAAGTTTTGCAATCGCTTCAATTTGAAGGGAAAACATTGGTTGATTGCACAAATCCGGTGGGTGCAGGAATTTCACACGGATTAAAAAGCGAAATTTCGGGAAGTGAGAAAGTACAAGAATGGGCGCCCGATGCCAAAGTGGTAAAAGCATTTACAATATATGGTTTTGAAAACTTCATCGATAACTCTTTCCCAAATTACAATGTAAAACCTGTGATGATGATTGCGGGCAACGATGCAAAAGCCAAAAATCAAGTGCAACAACTCATCACAGATCTTGGTTTTGAAACTTTAGATACAGGTTTACTCGATCAAGCATTGCATCTGGAACACCTTACGTTGTTGTGGGTGAAAATGGTGCGTAAAAACGGACATCATCCGAACTTTGTTTGGGCGTATCTTGAAAAATAAAATGGAATACTACAACATTTAACAAAACCCTAATACAAAACCATTTTTTGATTTGTAATTTTATGGAAATTAAATAATTTTAGGTATGAAACGAAATGCAACAGCCGTTTGGAGCGGTACAGGAAAAGACGGAAAAGGAAATTTGACCACGCAAAGTGGTGTATTGAACGAAACACAATACTCTTTTGGATCTCGGTTTGAAGACGGAATCGGAACAAATCCAGAGGAACTAATAGCCGCAGCACACGCAGGTTGTTTTACAATGAAATTAGCCTTCAACTTACAAGCCGAAGGTTTTGCTGCAGAAGAACTCAAAACCAAAGGTGTAATCGTTTTGGAAGAAGGAAAAATCACCGAATCGAACTTGACGTTAAGCGCCAAAATTGATGGAATTTCTGAGGAGAAATTTGCAGAATTGGTAAAAGACGCGGAAGCCAATTGCCCAATTTCGAAGTTATTAGATACGAAAATAACAGTTGAATATACTTTGAATTAGTTTTCATTAAGAAAAGGGAACATAGAGTATAGAAAATTGATTACACCACGAGAAATTCTCGTGGTTTTTTTATAATTACTACTTTCAGCCGAATTTGTTATCTTTGTAAACTATTTGATTTTTACAAAATGACAACCATTTCAATAAACGAATTCTACAGAGAAATATTCGATGATAAATGCGAATTAACTGAATTGTTCTTCAGCGAACAAAACAATAACAACATTGGTCATTTCAATGTATTTAATATTGCCGAAATGAATAGTGCTTGTAAAGGCAAACTTGTTATGCCCTACAACCGAAGAACCTACTATAAGATAAGTCTCATCAACGGACATAATTGGGTGGAATATGCCGATAAGGAAATTGAAATTAAAGAGAAAGGGATTTTATTCGCCTCTCCTCGAATTCCGTACCGATACACTCCACAAAACGAAAATCAATCGGGCTATTTTTGCATATTTACTGCCGACTTTATGCACAAATCCAAAACGGCTTTACACCTAGATTCGTTGCCCATTTTCAGTAGTCAAAGTGATTTTGTTTTTCAGATTAACGACGAACAATTTGATGCGATCGAACAGATTTTTTTAAAAATGAGCTCTGAAATTGATTCGGACTACGCTTTCAAATACGACTTGTTGCGCAACTACGTCACCGAGCTCATTCACACAGGACAAAAACTAAAACCCATTGAAGGTACAAAAGGAAAACATAACGCTACTTCAAGAATTTCATCGCTTTTTATAGAATTACTAGAAAGACAATTCCCAATTGAATCCATCCAACAAGAACTGCAATTACGTACTGCCAAACAATACGCAGAGAATTTGAGAGTTCATGTCAACCATTTGAATAAAGTGCTGAAAGAAGTCACCGGAAAAACTACTACCGAAATTATTAGTAGCCGAATTACTCAAGAAGCCAAAATTCTCCTAAAACAAACCGATTGGAACGTTTCTGAAATTGCAAATTGCCTCGGCTTTGACGAAGTGGCTCATTTTTCCAATTTTTTTAAAAAGCAAACCAATCAATCACCTTTACATTTCAGAGAAAACTAATTATTTGATTTTTGCAAACAACACTTTGAATATCGCAACAATCATCTGAGACGAATCACCCAATTTTGTACTGTAATTAATTCATAAAAAAATGACAACTACAGTAAACAAAATTGCCTTAGTAACAGGCGGAAGTCGTGGACTTGGAAAAGACATGGCAATACAATTAGCAAAAAAAGGTTTTGATGTAATCGTAACTTATCAAACCAAAAACGAATTAGCACAAGAAGTGGTGAATGAAATTAAAAATAACGGCAAAAAAGGGTACGCAATTCAACTTGATGTAGCTGACGCCAACTCTTTTGATCAATTCACTTCAACTCTTTCAACTACACTAAAAAATGAATTTCAAGCTACAACTATTGCCGCTTTAGTCAATAATGCCGGAACTGGAATTCACGCTTCGTTTGCAGAAACTACCATCGAACAATTTGACAGTATGGTGAACATTCATTTAAAAAGCGCTTTCTTCCTTACTCAGAAATTATTACCGCTTATTGAAGATGGTGCTAGTATTGTCAACATTTCTTCAGGATTGGCACGTTTTAGTTTTAATGGATATGCAGCTTATGCTATCATGAAAGCCGCTATTGAATCGTTGAGTCGTTATCAAGCATTAGAATTAGGATCGAGAAAAATTAGAGTCAACACTGTTGCTCCTGGAGCCATTGAAACTGATTTTGGTGGTGGCGCAGTACGAGACAACAAAGATTTGAACAACATGCTTTCATCAAATACTGCTTTAGGAAGAGTTGGATTACCAGATGATATTGGTTCGGTAGTTGCCTTTTTGTGCAGCGACGATTCAAAGTGGGTCAATGCGCAACGATTGGAAGTTTCAGGTGGATTTAATATATAAATTCACCAAAAATTTAGATGCATAAAACCATCAAAAAATAAAAAACTACATCATCAAATGATGTAGTTTTTTATTTGAAATCGATTGTTATTCCACTTAAGTTTTTGTTTTAAGAACATTTTTTTAAATTTGAAAAACAATCATTTAATCAATAAAAACATGAAAAATCCTTTTACTTGGGTCGAAATTTATGTGTCGGATATGGCACGTGCCCAAAAATTTTATGAAACTGTATTTCAAATCACCATGATGCCAATGGAAGCTCCGGGTGATTTTAGCGATTTACAAATGTTGTGTTTTCCGTGGGAAGATGGCGGAAGAAACATAAGTGGTGCTTTGTGTAAAATGAAAGATATGGAACCTGGAGGTGGCGGAACTTTAGTGTATTTTACCTGTGACGATTGTTCAGTTGAACTTTCTCGAGTAGCTGATGCAGGTGGAACTGTATTACAAGAAAAATTCCCGATTGGCGAACACGGTTTCTGCGCGATAGCTATGGATACCGAAGGCAATCCAATTGGGTTTCATTCGATGAATTAGATTTTTGGACTGTAAGACTGTAGGATTGTAAGACTGTAGGATTGTGAGCATATAAATCCAATGCAAAACTTTGTGATTGGTATCCTTGTGATACAATTTAAAATCACAGTTTTTGATAAAACAGTTAGCGAACTTTCCATAATCGTATAGTCTACAGTATCTACAGTGATATAAATGCTTGTAAACTCACGCTATGCGTTTTGCGTTAGGGATTGAAGTGGAAATCCTTTTGCTTTTTTAAAGCAAAAGATTGAAACGGAAAGCCCGACCCTTTGGGTAACGCCCAAAAATCAATACTATTTCTATTGGATTGGATTAGAATCACACCAAAAAATCGGACACCAATCGTTGTCTAAAGCGGTCAATCGGTTTTAAATCAACATCTATTTCGCCTGATGAAATGTCAAATGGATCATCCAAGCCTACAATTAAAAGGTACAAATAGCAGAATAAAAAGGTAATTGTTGATGTCACAAAATAATCGGCTGCAGTGGTTTTGAATTTAGTAATGAGCAATAAAGTCATTACTATGAATAAGATGCTTTGAAGCAAAATATAGGCAGGTCGGACGAAATTATTCCGCGAAATAGAATACGCACGAGTTAGTTGTTTACGCATCGCATTGGTATTTTCTTGGATTCCTTTGATGGCTTCTTTATCTACACCTCGCTCGGCAAAATAGTAGGCAATTTCATTCGACTTTCGTATCAATGGGAAAATCACACTCGAATCTTTAGCCTTACTGTAAATCCACGAAATAATTCCATCGGTAATAGTAATTAATTCATTTCGCAAATACTCTTTATTGAGTTCTTCTTTGCATAAATCTGTTGTTCCAGTTCGTGGAGCTTTAAAGGACAAATAAATCCAATCTTTTATCGCTTCCAAGTTAGAGGCTATTTCACCCGGAATTCGTTCGCTTTCCTTAAAATCAGACATGGTTGCAGCCAAAAGCAGTCCGAATACAAAAAAAGCACCTGTAAATATGATGGTAATATCGGACAACTCTATTAAATCGTGAAAATCCTGTCCGTAAACTGACAAGTTTTTAAACACAAAATTTTTAAGGCTTAGAATGGCTATTCCAGCAATCATAGATTTTATAATGATCGAACGGTTCAGAATTAGATTCATGTTTGGTTTTTTGACAAAAATAGAAAAATTAGTTTATTACAAAGAAAAAGGGAAAAGTACACTTTGATTGACCGTTAGTAAGAACAAGACAAGTAAGAACAAGACACAGGACTAATTCTACAAATGGATTTTGGATAATAAAAATAAATTCTTAAATTAGCCTAATTCTGTTACCCAATTTTCTAAGGCATCTAAATTTATATAGTATGTCAGACCAATTAGAAAAATTACCGTTGCATTCACTCAAAAGCCAAATTGTTGTTTTTGAAGATATTGCGTATCAAAATCCTTACGACTTTCACAAAAAGCATCGTCATGATTATTTAGAAATCATTTTGTGCGAGAAAGGCGGAGGTAAACAATGGGTTGATTTTGGAGAAATTGACCTTAAGGATTACAGTTGCTATATAGTTTTACCTAAACAAGTGCATTTATTAAAACGAAACGACACCACAAAGGGACAAATCGTTCAGTTTACTTATGAATCCATCAGCGATAATGTACTTGCGGGAAAATTAGCCACTATAAGCGAAACTATTTTATTTGAAAACGACCAAAACCTCTATCTTGAAACGGAGCGGTTCATTGGTTTTATGAAATCTATTGCCGTAAGTAAGCAACAGAACTACAAAAGCATTCTTGCCCATCAACTGAATTCATTTGTTTGTTTTTTGTTGAATTTTTCGCAAACAAAAGATATCGCATCAAAGGGAATTCACATTGAATTTATGAGTTTGTTGGAAAAAAATTACAAAGAATGGCATACCGTTTCCAGTTATTCCAATAAACTAAATATTGCTGAGAACAAATTATCGCTCATTACTAAAGAACACTTCGGGCAAACTCCGTTACAACTCATACACGATCGTTTATTACTGGAAGCTAAGCGAATGATTTTCTGCGAAACCAATTCCATCAAAGAGATAGCCTACGATTTAGGTTTTAATTATTCAACCAACTTTGCTCAGTTCATCAAGAAAAAAACAGGTTTTAGTGCCAAACAACTTCTAGAAAACTCAAGAAATTTAAATTAATAAGCATTTGATGGAAATTCATAATTTCTAGAAATAATTAGGTTATAGATTTGCTTCGTCAACCAATAAAAAGATTAAAAGTATGAAGCAATTAAAAAAATCTTTTCTAGCTGTAGTGATAGCTGGATTCCTAACTACATCGTGTTCACAAGTTGCACCTACCAAAGTGAATACAACCGAAAGTCAAAATGTAGTTGATGATACTATCAATCCTCAAGAAAAGCTGACCTATTCTATGGTGTTACCTGAACAAAAGAGTCTAGGTAATTCCATGAACAACATTGGTTATTCATTCATTAGCAACGGATCATTCTATAGTTATCAACTGGCTAATAATAGTGAGTTCTTCTCGAAAAGCTCAAAAAAACCAACTGTTTTAATTACAATTTTAGCTTGTCTCCTACTGACATTATCAACTTGTAAGATTTATTTGAACAACATTGATGATGATTCAATGTGGATGGAATCTGAATTGAAAAGAATTCGAAGAATTAAAAAACAGTAGTCTTACAGTTAGCAAACAACAACTAAACCAAAAATAAATTAACGTCGTACCCTTTTTGCCCCAAACCCTAATTAACCTACGCTATGATTGTTAATTTTGATTATTCCCCAAAATAATGTATTTCCCCCAAACCCTAACAAAAGTTTAATTGTTGACTACTTTTGATTGTGTCGTAATTTCTTGTAAGTTGCGGCACTTTTTTTTGCATCAATTGCCTAATTGAATACTTTTTCAATTACCATTATCACAATCCATATACACTAACTTCTAAAAAAAATACTATGCGCGCATAAAATTTTTTAAAATAGTATGCGTGCATAATAAATTTTTTATATCTTTGATTTTCGAAACTAAAACGTTATCGTAATTAATGAAAGAAAAAACTATAGATTATACGTTACGCGCCACATGGCAAGCCGTTTCCCGAATGTACAACGAAGAAGCATCCAAATTTGATGGCTCGATGGCAATTGGTTTTGCTTTATTAAGTATAGACAAAGAAGAAGGAACTCCATCTACCTACATTAGTAATCGAATGGGAATGGAACCAACTAGTTTGACACGAACCTTAAAAACATTAGAAGAAAAAGGACTCATTACGCGCCAAAAAAATCCTGAAGATGGTCGTGGTGTACTGATTTATTTGACCGATTTAGGAAAACAAATGAGAGAACAATCACGCAACACCGTGTTAAAATTTAATGAAATAGTTAAACAAAACATTTCAGAAGAAAAGCTGAAACATTTTATGGAAGTGGCCGAAGTAATTAATGACTTGATTGCGGAGAAGAAGATTTTTTAAGAAGAAAGACCGCTTCGCTGAAAGAATAAAGACCATTTCATTGCAAGATTGCCTCGCTGAACTGAGTCTGAGCCGAAACGAAAGAAGTAAACGAGAAAAAAATAGTTAAAGAACCTAAAATATAAACATGAAGAAAGTTAGTCTTGCCTCTTGCAGCGCAGCGGTCTTTCTTCTTTCATCTAAAAAAAAATGAAAAGAACAATTAAAAAAGTGGCAGTTGTAGGCTCTGGAATCATGGGCTCAGGAATAGCATGTCATTTTGCTAACATTGGCCTAGAAGTTTTGCTTTTGGATATCGTTCCGAATGCACTTACCGAAGCCGAAGAAAAGAAAGGGTTAACGCTCGAAAGTAAAGTGGTTCGCAATCGCCTTGTGAATGATCATTTAGCAAATGCCTTAAAATCGAATCCGTCACCCATTTACAGCCAAAAATTCGCCAACCGAATTACAACAGGAAATACAACGGATGATATGCCAAAAATTGCTTCATGCGATTGGATCATCGAAGTAGTTGTGGAGCGTTTGGACATCAAGAAATTGGTTTTCGAACAAATTGACAAATTCAGAACGCCAGGTACAATAGTTACTTCTAACACTTCTGGAATACCAATTAAATTCATGAGCGAAGGCCGAAGCGAGGATTTCCAAAAGCATTTCTGTGGAACGCACTTCTTCAACCCAGCTCGTTATTTGAAATTATTCGAAATCATTCCGGGCCCACAAACCAGTAAAGACGTTTTGGATTTCTTAACGGATTACGGTTCGCGTTTTCTCGGAAAAACATCAGTTGTTGCTAAAGACACTCCCGCATTCATCGGAAATAGAATCGGAATTTTCGGTATTCAAAGTTTGTTCCATTTAGTAAAAGAAATGGGATTGACCATTGAAGAAGTGGATAAACTAACTGGTCCAGTAATTGGCCGACCAAAATCGGCTACATTCCGTACGGTTGATGTTGTGGGATTGGATACTTTGGTGCACGTTGCCAATGGTTTATACGAAAACTGCCCAAATGACGAAGCACACGATTTGTTCAAACTACCTGATTTCATCTCCAAAATGATGGAAAACAAATGGCTGGGAAGCAAAACTGGCCAAGGTTTCTACAAAAAAGAAGGGAAAGACATTTTATCATTAGATTTAGATACATTAGAATACAGAGCAGCAAAAAAAGCGTCTTTTGCCACATTAGAGTTAACTAAAACCATCGACAAACCTATCGATCGTTTTAAAGTTTTGGTAAAAGGAAAGGACAAAGCGGGCGATTTTTACCGTAAAAATTTCTCGGCGATGTTTGCGTATTGCTCGAACAGAGTTCCCGAAATTACTGACGAATTCTACAAAATTGACGATGCCATGAAAGCCGGTTTTGGCTGGGAAAATGGTCCGTTCGAAATTTGGGATGCCATTGGAGTTGAAAAAGGAATCGAATTGATGAAATCAGAAGGTTATGAACCAGCAAGTTGGGTAACCGAAATGATTGCTTCAGGAAATTCAAGTTTTTATAGTGTAAAAGAAGGTGCTACTTATTTTTACAACATTCCTTCTAAATCACAAGAAAAAGTGCCAGGACAAGATGCCTTCATCATCCTAAATAACATACGCGAAAGCAAAAAAGTATGGAGTAACAGTGGCGCGGTGATACACGATTTGGGAGACGGAATCTTAAACCTCGAATTCCAATCAAAAATGAATACCATTGGTGGCGACGTTTTAGCTGCCATCAACAAAGCCATCGATTTATCTGAAAAAGAATACAACGGATTAGTTATCGGAAATCAAGCTGCTAATTTCTCAGTTGGTGCCAACATCGGAATGATTTTCATGATGGCAGTCGAGCAAGAATACGAAGAACTAAACATGGCCATCAAGTACTTCCAAGATACGATGATGCGTGTGCGCTACTCTTCTACTCCGGTAATTGTGGCTCCACACGGAATGACATTGGGTGGCGGTTGCGAAATGACCATGCATGCTGATCGCGTGGTGGCTGCAGCAGAAACTTATATTGGTTTAGTGGAATTTGGTGTTGGAGTAATTCCAGGTGGCGGTGGATCCAAAGAAATGGCGCTTCGTGCATCTGATTTGTTCCATAAAAATGATGTGGAGTTGAATGTATTACAAGAATATTTCCTCACCATCGGTATGGCAAAAGTGGCAACATCTGCGTATGAAGCTTTTGATATGGGTGTTTTACAAAAAGGCAAAGACATTGTGGTAGTGAATAAAGACCGACAAATTGCAGTAGCCAAACAAATCGCTCTACAAATGGCGGAACAAGGTTACACCAAACCCATCCAACGTAAAGATGTAAAAGTATTAGGAAAACAAGCATTGGGAATGTTCTTAGTGGGAACCGACCAAATGGAAGCCGGAAAATACATCTCTGAACACGACAAAAAAATTGCTAACAAACTAGCCTACGTTATGGCGGGTGGCGATTTATCTGAACCTACACTAGTAAGCGAACAATACTTATTAGACATCGAGCGCGAAGCGTTTCTTAGTTTGTGTACCGAAAGAAAAACATTGGAACGCATTCAGTTTATGTTAACGAAAGGGAAACCGCTACGTAATTAATTATTTTGAATTATAAATTCTAAATTTTAAATGATTCTCAATCATCTAAAATAAACCCAATTTAAAATTCATAATTTAAAATTTAAAATAGAAAAAATGAAAACAGCATATATAGTACAAGGATTCAGAACTGCGGTCGGTAAAGCACCTAAAGGGGTTTTTCGTTTCAAACGTCCCGACGAATTAGCAGCAGAAACTATTGAGTACATGATGGCTCAGCTTCCTGATTTTGATAAGAAAAGAATCGACGACGTAATGGTTGGAAACGCCATGCCTGAAGCCGAACAAGGTCTAAATGTAGGTCGTTTGATTTCTCTTATGGGATTGAAAGTAACTGATGTTCCAGGTGTAACTGTCAATCGATATTGCGCATCAGGATTGGAAACCATCGGAATGGCAACAGCAAAAATTCAAAGTGGAATGGCGCATTGCATCATTGCGGGTGGTGCCGAAAGCATGAGTTTTATTCCGATGGGCGGCTACAAACCAACACCTGATTACGCTGTTGCGAAAGAAGGAAACGAAGACTACTATTGGGGAATGGGATTAACCGCAGAAGCTGTGGCTAAGCAATTCAATGTTTCTCGTGAAGACCAAGATGAGTTTGCTTTCCATTCGCATCAAAAAGCGTTGAAAGCGCAAGCAGAAGGTAAATTCGACAAACAAATTGTACCTATTACAGTAGAACAAACGTTCCTCAACGAAAACGGTAAAAAAGAAACGAAATCGTATGTAGTTAATAAAGATGAAGGTCCGAGAGCTGATACCAACAAAGAAGCTTTATCCAAATTAAAACCAGTTTTTGCGGCAGATGGAAGTGTAACTGCTGGAAATTCATCTCAAATGAGTGATGGCGCCGCTTTTGTGTTAATTATGAGCGAAGAATTGGTAAAAGAATTAAACATTATTCCTATCGCACGTTTAGTAAACTTCGCTTCGGCTGGTGTCGAACCACGAATCATGGGAATTGGGCCAGTGAAAGCCATTCCGAAAGCCTTACAACAAGCAGGATTGACATTAAATGATATTGATTTAATTGAATTGAATGAAGCTTTTGCGTCACAATCATTGGCAGTAGTTCGCGAATTAGGGTTGAATCCCGAAATCGTAAATGTAAACGGTGGTGCGATTGCATTAGGTCATCCACTAGGTTGTACTGGAGCGAAATTATCAGTGCAATTATTTGACGAAATGCGTTTGCGTAAAGCCAAATACGGAATTGTGAGTATGTGTGTGGGAACTGGACAAGGAAGCGCGGGAGTTTTTGAGTTGATTTAGAAGAAAGACCGCTGCGCTGAAAGAAGAGAGAGAAAAAAATAATACAAACCAATCAAAATAATTATATGCCATGAATCACAATTTTAAAAATCTAAGAATATGGAGTTTATCAATGGAAATTACAGAAGAAATACATAAAATTTGTTTGGGATTTCCTAAAAATGAAATGTATGGTTTGGTCAGTCAAATGAATCGTGAATCAGTATCCATTCCTTCTAATATTGCTGAAGGTTCAAATAGAGGAAATACTCATTTTATCCATTTTCTAAATATAAGCCTCGGATCTTCTTTCGAATTGCAGACACAACTTTTAATTGCCAACATGAACAATTATATTGAAACAAGAAAAACGATTGAATTAGAGAACAAAATAATAGAACTTCAAAAGATGATTGCAGGATTTATTGCCAAACTGAAGTAGTCTTTCTTCTTTCAGCGCAGCGGTCTTTCCTCTTTCTTTAAAAAATAAATTCAAAATTTAAAATAACAATATCATGGAAGATATCACTCGTGGAGGACAATTCCTCGTAAAAGAAACCAAATGTGAGAACGTCTTTACACCCGAAGATTTCTCAGAAGAACAAATCATGATGCGCGATTCGGTGAAAGAATTTGTCGACAAAGAAATTTGGCCCAATAAAGACCGTTTTGAACACAAAGACTACGCTTTTACAGAAGAAATGATGCGCAAAGCTGGAGAAATGGGCTTTTTGAGTGTTGCTGTTCCTGAAGCCTACGGCGGAATGGGAATGGGATTTGTAGACACATGCTTGGTATGTGATTACATCTCGGGTGCAACGGGTTCGTTTTCAACGGCTTTTGGAGCACACACCGGAATCGGAACCATGCCAATTACATTGTATGGAACCGAAGAACAAAAACAAAAATACGTTCCGAAATTGGCTTCGGGCGAATGGTTTGGCGCGTATTGTTTGACAGAACCGGGCGCTGGATCGGATGCAAATTCTGGAAAAACCAAAGCAGTTTTATCGGAAGATGGAACGCATTATAAAATCACGGGACAAAAAATGTGGATTTCCAATGCTGGTTTTTGTTCGCTTTTCATCGTTTTTGCCCGAATTGAAGACGATAAAAACATTACTGGTTTCATAGTAGAAAACGACCCAAGCAACGGGATCACCATGAACGAAGAAGAACATAAGTTAGGAATTCGTGCTTCTTCAACTCGTCAAGTGTTTTTTGCCGATACTAAAGTTCCAATTGAAAACATGTTGTCTGAAAGAGGAAATGGTTTTAAAATTGCCATGAATGCTTTAAACGTAGGTCGTATTAAATTGGCCGCAGCTTGTTTGGATGCGCAACGTAGAGTTACTTCAAACGCGATCAATTACGCTAACGAACGCTACCAATTTGATGTGCCAATTTCAAGTTTTGGCGCCATTCGTTACAAATTAGCTGAAATGGCAACCAGTTGTTATGCTGGTGAAAGTGCAACGTATCGTGCTGCAAAAGACATTGAAAACCGTATTAAAATCCGTGAAGCAGAAGGAACTTCGCATCAAGAAGCCGAATTGAAAGGTGTTGAAGAATTTGCTATTGAATGTTCTATTTTAAAAGTAGCCGTTTCGGAAGACGTTCAAAATTGTGCCGATGAAGGAATTCAAATTTATGGCGGAATGGGATTCTCGGAAGATACTCCAATGGAAAGCGCTTGGCGTGATGCTCGTATTGCTCGTATTTACGAAGGTACGAACGAAATCAACCGTATGCTATCCGTGGGAATGTTAATCAAAAAAGCCTTCAAAGGTCATGTTGATTTATTAGGACCAGCTACAAAAGTGCAAGAAGAATTAATGGGAATTCCATCGTTTGACACACCTGATTATTCTGAATTATTTTCTGAAGAAAAAGAAATGATTGGCAAATTGAAAAAAGCATTTTTGATGGTTGCAGGTGGAGCGGTACAAAAATACGGTCCTGATTTAGAAGGTCATCAACAATTATTGACTGCTGCTGCTGATATGTTAATTGAAATCTATATGGCTGAAAGTACATTATTGCGTACTGAAAAAATGGCTAAAAAACAAGGTGAAAGTAATGTGAACGAGCAAATCGCCATGGCTAAATTGTATTTATATAAAGCTGTGGATGTGGTGACTCAAAAAGGAAAGGAAAGTATCATTTCGTTTGCTGAAGGCGATGAACAACGCATGATGCTTATGGGATTACGACGCTTTACAAAATATACCAACATGCCCAATATTGTTGGTTTAAGAGAAACTATAACCGCGAAGTTAGTCGCTGAAAATAGTTACTGTTTTTAATTTTAGTTATGTTAATTAAGAAAAACCATTCGTAGTACGAGTGGTTTTTTTGTTTTTATGCCTTTTAAAATTGCATTTTAGTAGCGTTTACTATTTTGAATTTATTGGAATAAAATTTCCATCAATAGTTTAAATTTTTATATTTGAAAAATTAAACTATTTGTGATTGAATTGATTTTCTTTAAAATTACAAATCTAAACTCTTAAAAAAACTAGAACTATGAAAAAGAAATCAATTAAAATCCTGATTATCGTTTTATTCCAATTACTACTTATCAGTTGTAAAAATGCGCAGCAAAAAGCAAATGACTTTGTGACTTCCTATAATAATTCAGCACAATTTTATACGAATAATGTGGTTACGGCTACATCAGCAAAGTTAATTGAAAACAACAATATTGAAATTCGATTTGAAACCAACTTAGAGTATAGTCCAGATAATCAAGCGCTTTATTCACAATTTGTTCCTAACTTAATGTCGGGCATTTTTACCAAAGATGAAACTACAAAAGACTTAATCGAGGAAGGCATCACTTTTTTCATTGGAATTTATGCTGACAACAATCGCGAAATTGCTTCGGTTGAAGTAGATAAGAAAAAATTAGACGAGTTCCTCAAAGCTAAAAAACCAACTGCAGATCTTAGTAGTAGCTCATCTTCATTATCTCCACAATTGAAAGAGATGTTGGCAATTATGAATCAAAGTCTTCCAATTGAAAATAAAGAAGAAGGAACAAAAATTACTAAAATTGACATCAATGGAACAAACGAGTTGGTGTATTCAGTTGAAGTTGGTGAAGATTACGCCGAACTTTTAAAAAGTGAAGAAGCAAAAGGCATAATGAAAGAATCCATTTTGAGAAGTCCAGATTTTAGAACCTTGGTACAAGGCATGAGAAATTATGGAATCTCAAAAGTGAAGTACATTTACTTAGACAGTAGTGGAAAAAAAATAACCGATCTAAACCTTACATCGGCTGATTTAAGATAGTATGAGCGAAGATAGACCTGCATGGAAAATCATGCTCAGTGTTTGCATCACTCTTTTCATGGTGGGAAGGTTGATGTATACTTGTTCTAATATGAACAACCAAAAATCCAATTACAACTCGAATCCATTGCCAAATGTTGATTACGATTATGTCAGAGCATTGAGAGAGGAACAAATTAGCACTAAATCGAATCAATTTTTGTATTTGTCGTACAAACAATTGGATAGCGTTTCAGAAAGTGAAAGAAAATTGTATCAAGTAAAAAAACTTGAAAAAGATACTTTAGTAAGCCTCGATATTGAAACTAAAATAAAAATTGCTAAAGAGTGGTATTTGCAGAAAAACTATGACGACTCACTGAAATTGGCATTTAAAACTCCTGAAAACCTAACGGTATTTATTCACGATTTTGAAAGTAAAGAAAATACAGATGCTGTTTTTAAAAGTTTAAAACGTGGTTCAGATTTAAAATCGGTTGTAATGGAAGGTGAAGACTTAAAAACCATTACTTATACTGTAAATAAAAACAATTCGCTTTTTAATGGTTATGCCTTTTGTTTTAAACAAGATAGCTATTACCTGTTTTTAGAATTTGAAAGTAATACGATCAATAAAGAAGCGCTGAAAACAAAAGCTATTACGTATTTTTTTACCAATATTAAAGCGAGTAAGTAATTAGAGTAACTCGAAAATACCGTCTTGCCATTTTTTATTGTTTCGATACCATAAGTTTCCGTTTTCAACTTCTAACGGACAATCAAAATTGTTGGTGTACAAACTTCCTGTACCCAAACCTTGTGGCATTGGATTGTTTTGTAAAAAAGTAAATTGAGCAATAGCATTCAATCCAATATTGCTTTCTAAAGCCGAAGTAATCCACCAACCAATATTCAATTGTGCTGCAAGATCAATCCACTCTTTTGTTCCTCTAAAACCTCCAACCAAACTAGGCTTTAAAATGATGTATTGTGGTCGAATTTTTTGAAGTAATTGTTTTTTATCTTCTAAAGAAAACACGCCAATAAGTTCTTCATCCAAAGCAATCGGAAAAGGAGTGATTTTACACAACTCTGACATAGTGTCAGTATGGCTTTTAGCAATTGGCTGCTCGATACTATGCAACTTAAAACCAGCCAATTGATTGAGTTTATCTAAAGCTTCATTTTCAGAAAAAGCGCCGTTTGCATCCACTCTGATTTCGATGGTGTTTTCATCAAAATTACTACGGATGAAGTTCAATAAGTCGAGTTCTTTTTGAAAATCAATGGCTCCAATTTTAAGTTTAATACAGCTAAAACCTTGCGCTAGTTTGTCTTCGATTTGCTGTTTCATGAACGACTCTTCACCCATCCAAACCAAACCATTAATTACGATTGACTTTACGCCTTTTGTATATTCAGATGGAAATAAAACAAATGGATTTTCACTTTCTAACGACAAAAATGCCATTTCAACTCCAAATTGAATCGAC
Organism: Flavobacterium sp.; assembly: GCF_035299245.1. Taxonomy (GTDB): domain Bacteria; phylum Bacteroidota; class Bacteroidia; order Flavobacteriales; family Flavobacteriaceae; genus Flavobacterium. Next base: position 231,791 of record NZ_DATGWY010000014.1, read on the forward strand.
GGAAATTCGATTAAACTTTCCCATAGCTTGTTTTTCCCTAAATGAATGTTTTGGCACGTCCAATGTAATTTTTCTTCGTAATCGGGTCGATCATCAACACTTAGCGTTCGAAGAATTCCGCACTCACCTATTCCTTTTTTACCGTTTTCTTCCAAAACAATAAACCAGGTTTCTTTCTCCATCATCACACCGCGTGACGTTCCTGAAGGCTTTTTAAAAGTGAGAATGTATTTGTAGTAAGTAGCTTTCATTGCCTGATTTATTCAATCATTCGAAGAATTTTCTTGTAGTTTTGTTTTGGAAATCCACGTTGCTCAAAATTCTCAAAATCGGCTTTCACTTGCTCTTTCCATGTTTTACCTGTGAACAGCGTTTGGTTGGCGTATTTTTTATATATTTCTTTGGCTTCTGAGACACGTTCAGTAAACAAATACACGTGAGCAAGGTTGAGTTGAAAATTGATCTCTGAAGGTTTTAATTTCAATCCGTTTTGATAAGCTTCTTCAGCTTTAGTAAATTGTTTTGAAAGCAGATAATAATCTCCTAGGATTCCGAAATCTTTGTACGTCGCTCTTTTCTTTTCAATCATTTCGGTGGCGATGACATCAATCGCTTCATTGGTTTTTCCTTGTTGAAAAAGATCACGTGATTTATCACGAATAGCATTATATAATTTTTCTACTTCTCCTGATTTTTTTAATGAATTTTCTGTACAGATTTCCAGCGCATTAGATTTTTCTACTTGAAGTAATTGTTTGTATTCTTTATACGTGTATTTTTTACTGAAATCATCTAAAAACAAGGCGAAAAATTCGTCTTTTTTCTTTAACGAAGCCGTTACTTTTTGCTTTTCGAGTAGTGAAATTAACTCTTTTTTGGTGTCTGAATTCCAACCTCGACTTAATTTATGATCTACCCACGGCACAACCTCAAGTGCAATTTTTTCTTTTAGAATCCAATTGTTGCTTTCAAACACAAACCAGAAATTATCCGATTCTGTTGTAAATAATTTAGCATCTTTATTAACAGGAGTATTTTGGGTGTAAATCGCATTGTTCGATTTTCCAGTTTTTACAAAATTTTCAGTATCAATAGCAGAAGAAAAAACAGAGAACTTGCATTTGTCCTCGCCTGCTATTTTAGAAACTAGAAAAACGGCACCAGCCGAACCTTGACTTATTCCGGTTGGATCAGGAATGGCTTTTAGAAGTGAAACCAAACTACTGGAAAGCTGTTGATTATCATCGAGGACAGTTACCCTAAACACCACTTCTGTTGTTCCTTCTGGAAAATTAGCGGTTTTTATAATTTTCTTTTCACTTGAGTTGACTGAAATGGTTTCTGATGTAATGCGAACACTGTCCCAATAACCTTCCTTGGATTGGGAAATGGACACAAATGGAAGTAAAAACAGTAAAATTCTAATTAATTTCATTTTAATTTTTAAAGTGTAGATAACAATTAGAGTGCCAATTTTAAGGAATTATTACTTTGATGCAGATTGCCCTAGCCCAGATAGAAGCGGCATCCTTTTTACTGTTAAAGAAAAAGCCCTTCGACTGCGCTCAGGGTGACTGACAGTAAAAAGATAGAGCGAATAGCTGGAAATAGCTTCTGATAATCAAACTACTTTATATGAGATTGCTTCGCTTGTCAGCTCGCAATGACGGCTCTCAATGATACTAAAGCGCGATACTTTCTCCTATTTCGAGTAGCATCAAGTCTTTTCCAGCATCGAAAAATTTCTTTTTGGCTTCGGTGTGGTTGATTTCGATGTAGCCGAATGTATCGAAATGATAGCCAAGAATTTTATCACAATCGACAAAATCCGAAGCAATAATAGCATCATCTACATCCATTGTAAAATTGTCACCTATTGGGAGAATTGCCAAATCGAGCTTAGTGCGCATTGGGATGAGTTTCATATCCATGGTAAGTGCTGTATCGCCGGCGATGTAAATGTTTTTATGTTCACCTTCAATTACAAATCCGCCCGGTTGACCGCCGTAACTTCCGTCGGGAAACGAGCTGGTATGTAAAGCAATCACGTATTTCACTTTTCCAAAATCGAAATTCCAACTTCCGCCGTGATTCATTGGATGATAATTGAAGCCTTTTGCGCCATAGTGAGAGGCAATTTCGTAGTTGGATACTATAACTGCTCCCGTTCGGCTTGCAATAGCCTCTACATCGAGCGTATGATCTTGATGTGCATGTGTGAGCAAAATATAATCTGCTTTTAGACTATTAATGTCGATATGAGATGCTTTTGGATTTCCTGTTATGAATGGATCAACAATAATGTGTTTTCCGCTTACTTCGATGCCTAAGCAAGCATGACCGTAGAAAGTAATTTTCATTATAGTATATTTTGAATTAAGTAGAGTAATATATCGGTAAAAAGAAAAATTAAACCAAACGAAAGCGTTGTGCAGATAAAAAATGTAGCTAACGCCAGTTTTTTTAATTCTGGATCTAAAAGACGTGGTTCAGTGTTGGCGTGAACTCTCTTTAAATGTTTGATTAGCGGAATATAAAAAACAATAAACAAATACTGATCAAAATGAAAGACACCATCTCTCATATCGTTGATGTATGCAAAAACGACGAGGAGAATCATGGCCGATACAATCAAAAAATAATGGTATTTCTTTGCCCATGCACCGCCGTATTTGACTACTAATGTGTTTTTATTGGATTTTGCATCTGAAGCTTCATCGCGCATGTTGTTGAGATTTAAAACTCCGACGCTCAAAAAACCGACTGCTGTAGCGGGTAAAAACAACAACCAATCTACTTGCTTTAAAAACATAAAATACACCCCAAAAGTGCTCACTAATCCGAAGAAAACAAATACAAAAACATCACCATAACCTCGGTAACCGTAAGGATTTTTTCCGACTGTGTATCGAATTGCTGAAGCGATGGCTAGTATTCCCAACACAAAGAAGATGATGGAATACAAAAAGTATTTACCTTTGAATGAAGCGTAAATGAGTAACATTGCAGAAACTAATGTTAGAAAAGCCGTTACAAAAATAGCGTAGCGCATGGTACCTGGCGATATCGTTCCACTTTGTATAGCGCGTTTGGGACCCACTCTATCTTCATTGTCTGTACCTTTTACACCATCACCATAATCGTTGGCAAAATTGGATAGAATTTGCAACCCGACAGTAGTAGAAAGTGCCAATATTACAATTTTCCAATTAAAAGCTCCTTGCGAAATAGCGGCAAAACTTCCAACTAATATTCCCGATACCGAAAGCGGTAATGTACGTACTCTTGCGGCTTCAATCCAGTGTTTCATTTTTTTAGATTTTTAGACTGTTAGATTTTTAGAATGTTAGACTTACAATCCAATTTATTAATAATCTACTATTTTATTACATCCAATTACTATTGGTCGTTTCAATTCGGTACAACCAAAGGTTAACGTATTCTTTAATTTTGTCATAATTCCCAAGCTGAAACGTTACATTTCCGCCTGCTGTATGCATCGTTAGCGAACCAATATTCAAACTTTTGTGCCAAAATAGTTGTGAAGTTGACAAGGCTTGAATTTTATCGATTTCAATGATAACATTATCAATATCCCAAGCGCCACTTTGTTTGATGATGTGATTATCGCTTACAAACAATCGGTAATTTCTAAAACCAAAAAACAAAATTATCAAGAAAAATGATCCATATAAGACAGCAAGACTTGAATAATTTAGAAGTTTAGGGTTATAGTTAGCAATTGTAAAAAATCCTGATAAAGGTAGTACAATTATCATAAAAATAGAAAATACTAGTTTACGAAAATTAGGCTTCATCATTTTCCCTTTTTGGGGCAACTCTTTAAAGATGAGTTTTATAATTTCATCTTTCTCATGCTCATCACAACCCGGAACTTCTATTTGCGCTTTATTGTGTTGTTTCTCATCGCGAACCGCTTGCTTAATTTTAATTTCGAGCACGTTAAGTTTTTTCTGAAAATAATTTCTTGAAATCGAGACCATTTGCACTTTCTCGGGTTTTACGATGGTGCTTTTAGTATTGATTAATCCGAATGAGAGTAACAAAGAACCTTTTTGTTTGGTAATGGTGTAATTGAAGTATTTTACTAAGGTACGAACTACGTTGATGATGAAAACGATGGTAAACAGAATAATAATCATCACTAGAAGAGAATACCAAACCGAATTGGCTACTAACCGTTCAATCTCATCTTCATTAATGACATCGTCTTTTCCGATGTTCTTTAAATTTTCCATAATGGTAAAAAAGAACGTTAGGATTAAACCGATGCTTTTTACGTAATTGGATGTGATTCCGACTTTAATCAGACTCAGTAAATTGATTTTTAAAAATGGTTGTTCCGATGTAGTAATTGTTTCCACTTCACTTTCGACAGCTTCAACAACTTCACTTTTCTTGGTATTTTCCAACAATTTTGCCTTTAGAGCCAATGCCAATGAATGCGAAATGGCTTTGATATTGCCTTCTTTATTGTCACTTCCTGCGGTGTCTACTTCAAGAGCATACACACCAATTAATCGCTGAATGAGTGACTGATTGATGTTTACTTGTTGAATTTTATTGAGCTGAATGGTAGTTTTAGTTTTGTTGACGATGCCTTCCTGAATGATGAATTCATCGTTTTCATCATCAATATAAAAGGTGAAATTGATGTATTTCAAATACGCAACAACGCCAACAATTGCGACTACTCCAACAATCCCTAAAATCACAAAAATTGTATTTACTTTATCCGATTTGAAGAAAAAAATCAGCAATAAAGGGAAAAAAGCCCTTGCAAATTTTTGCAAAGAATCAACAAACATAACCAATATTCCAGTTGAAGATTGACGTTGTGGCTGATTGAAATTGACCTCCATTACAATTGTTTTTGGATTTTACCCATTAAAAGTTGTTTGATGTTTTCGGCTTCTTCTTTGGCGATTCCTGGAATTTCAACATCACTCGAACTTCCACCTGCTGTGAAAATCTCCACTTTTGCCAATCCGAAATAGCGCGAAATCAATCCTTCGTGTAACGCCACGTGTTGCACTCTATTATACGGAATGACCATGGTATTGGTTGCAATGATTCCGCTTCGGTAAATTACATCGTGCTCTCTAAAAGCAAATCCTTTCTTTTTGAATCCGATTCGAGTGAGTAAAAAAGCAATTGCCAAAATCAATAAATAGGCCAATAAAAAGTAGATTCCGACATGGGAAAATTCTTCCGCATTATACCAAACAAAACCAAGCACGATTCCGAGTACAAAAAAAACTATCGTTGTATTCATCAACGACACAATCCAATACTTTGGATGCAAAGCCGAAAGTTGTACTTCTTCAAAACGAGGAAGTTGTTTGGTATCAATGGTTTCGTTGGTAAAGTTTTCCATATTTTTTACTGACTCATTTAATTCATTTTAAATGTAAAAAGGTCTTGAAACAAATAACCAAATTACGGCAACCATTTTTTATCAAAATTCGGTTTTCTTTTTTCCAAGAACGCGTCTCTTCCTTCTTTAGCTTCATCAGTCATGTAAGCCAAACGAGTCGCTTCGCCAGCAAATACTTGTTGACCCACCATTCCATCATCGGTCAAATTCATGGCAAACTTGAGCATCTTGATCGATGTTGGCGATTTGGCTAAGATTTCTTGTGCCCATTGATAGGCTGTATCTTCCAATTCATCGTGCGGAATTACGGCATTGACCATACCCATTTCAAAAGCTTCTTGAGCCGAGTAATTTCGCCCTAAAAAGAAAATTTCACGTGCTTTTTTCTGACCGACCATTTTGGCTAAGTAGGCCGAACCATAACCGCCATCAAAACTGGTTACATCGGCATCCGTTTGCTTGAAAATAGCGTGTTCTTTGCTGGCCAATGTCAAATCGCAGACCACATGCAAACTGTGTCCGCCACCAACTGCCCAACCCGGAACTACACAAATTACTGCTTTGGGCATGAACCGAATCAACCGCTGTACATCGAGAATATTCAAACGATGGTAACCATCATCACCAACATAGCCTTGATGACCGCGTGCTTTTTGATCGCCGCCGCTGCAAAAGGACCAAATTCCGTCCTTTGAAGATGGACCTTCGGCAGAAAGTAACACTACCCCAATTGAAGTATCTTCTTGAGCATCGTGAAAGGCTTGTAGTAATTCGGATGTGGTTTTAGGTCGGAATGCATTTCTCACATCTGGTCGATTGAAAGCAATGCGTGCAACACCATTGCATTTTTTATACGTTATATCTTCAAACTCTTTGACAGTTTGCCAGTTAATTTTATCCATACAGAAAAAGTTTATTAGCGTAAAAATAGTATATTTAACCCCAATTATTTACTAAAAGAAATGAAAAAATCGATTTTATTCGGAAAAAAAATAGTGTTGCTTTTTGCTCTTTCAACATCAGCAATTTGCTTCTCACAAAAGTATGATTTTCAGACCGTAACAGAAGTTCCGTGTTTGCCTGTAATTTCACAAGACAATACGGGAACGTGTTGGAGTTTTTCTTCTACTTCATTTTTAGAATCTGAAATATTGAGAATAACAGGCAAACCGATTGATTTATCAGAGATGTATTCTGTTCGACAAACCTATCCTAAAAAAGCATTGAATTATGTAATGCGACAAGGAAAAGCGCAATTTGGTGAAGGCGGATTGAATCATGATGTCATTAACAGTGCTTTGGAATATGGTTTGGTTCCCGAAAGTGCCTATTCAGGAAGAATAAATGGTCCAAAATTAAACCACTCTAAAATGGTAAAAGATTTGGAAGATGTTTTGAATAATGTGGTAAAAAATCCAGTAAAGTTAGCTGGAACATGGAAAAGCGAGTACGAAGCCATATTAGATCAAAATATTGGAAAACCGGTAACCGAATTTACTTTTGAAGGAAAACAATACACTCCAAAACAATTTTTAGAAGCCACTCAACTGAAATTAGCCGATTATATTACTATAACTTCTTTTACTCACGAACCGTATTATTCGAAGTTCATTTTAAACATACCTGATAACTTTGCCAATGGAACTTTTATGAATTTGCCTTTGGATGAATTTATTGAGAATATTGATAATGCTTTAAAGAATGGGTATACCGTGGCTTTAGATGCCGATGTGAGTGAAAAAACATTTTCTAAAATCTACGGAATTGCAGTTGTACCCGAAAATGAAAATGATGCCACGACTATTTTAACCGAAATTAAACCCGAAAAAAAAGTTACACCCGAGTTACGTCAGGCAGAATTTGAAAACTACAACACAACAGATGATCATTTGATGCACATTGTTGGAAAAATGAAAGATCAAAAAGGAACCATTTATTACAAAGTAAAAAACTCGTGGGGAACGGATAACGCTGGTCATAATGGATACATCTACATGAGTGCAGCTTACATGAAATTAAAAGCGATTTCGGTTATGGTTCACAAAGATGCTTTGTTGAGCGCAACTCGATCTTTATTAGGAATTTAATAAAAAAGCGGTTTGTTAATTACAAATATTTAGTAATTTTGTAAAAAAGTGTGCTATGAAACGTTTTTTATCTACCAAAAATAAAGTAACTCAGATTATTCTCTGGGGAATCGTAATTGTAATGACCGCTCTGTTAGTCAATGGATTACTAATGGATGATATGCCGTTACTTCCAATTGTGATTTTAGGTTTGTCAATAGGTGTGATTATTTGGATTTTATTGGACACGCGTTACGTTATCAAAACCCAATTTTTATTGTACCGTTCGGGTCCGTTTAGAGGTCGAATTGATATTACCAAAATTAAAAAAATTAAATTACATTCTGGTTTATTTGTTCCCGTTTCAATGAAACCTGCATTAGATACTAACGGATTCATTATTACTTACAATCAATACGATGATGTGTTTGTTTCACCTAGAAACAGTTCCATTTTTTTAGAAGAATTAAAGAAAATTAATCCGAACATCGAAATCAAAATGGATTAACCAATTTTCACTGATGTCATTGTTAGTGATCCTCCAACGGCTTTATCGTTAAAAAATTCTACTGCATCATTTGGAGTCTGCAACGCCAATGCGTACAACATTGGGTAGTAATGATCGGGAGTTGGTATTGCCATTACAGCTGCTTTATTTAGTTTTTCGTATTCTATTAAGGCTTGATGATCGCCTTTTGAAATTTTTTCCTTAAAAATGGAATTCATTTCTTGCGTCCAATCAAATCCGTAGTTATCTACGTTGAGTTTATCCCAAGCGACCATTCGCAGGTTGTGCACCATATTTCCGCTACCGATAATCAACACTCCTTTTCGTCGCAGTTGCAACAATTCTTTTGCCAAATTATAATGATACGATGCCGGTTTATTATAATCAATACTCAATTGAAGCACCGGAATATCAGCATTTGGATACATATGACGAACTACTGTCCACGTTCCGTGATCCAAACCCCAATCGTGATCCAAATGAACATTAGTTGATGTAATTATCTTTTGGGTGTCTTGTGCGACTTCTAAACTTCCTTTTGCGGGATATTGAACATCGAACAACTCTTTCGGAAAACCACCAAAGTCGTGAATCGTTTTCGGATTTTCCATAGCAGTTACATACGTTCCGTTGGTTAGCCAATGTGCTGAAACCACTAAAACCGCTTTGGGCTGCGGAATCTCTTTTCCGTATTTTGACCACGAACGTGAAAACTCATTATCTTCTATTCCGTTCATAGGCGAACCGTGACCTATGAATAAAACGGGCATTAAATCATCATTGGTCTGTAATTTTTTAGACCAATTATAGAAAGGTTCTAGCGAAGTTATTGCCATTGCTCCTAGTAGTGTTTTTATAAAATCTTTGCGTTCCAATGCATAACATTTGTATATACAAATGTATGAATGTAATTTGAAAAACAACTATCTTCTAAAGAAAATTTAACAAATGGATTATTGAACGAGGTGAATTCCGTCGTCTTTGATTTCGATGATCTTCTCTTTATAAAGCAAACCAATCGCCTTTTTGAAGGTTTTTTTACTCATTTGAAGTACCGTTTTGATGTCTTCGGGATGGCTGTTATCGTTCAAACGAAGAAAACCTCTACTCGATCGGAGTTCGCTCAAAATTTTCTCTGCATTGGGTTCGACACTTTCATAGCCTAATTTTTGAAAACTGACATCAATTTTTCCATCAGGACGAATAGTTTTGATGTAGCCTTTCATTCGCTGACCTGGTTTCACATCAACATAGGCTTCGTCTTTGTACACCAAACCTTTGTGTTTTTCGTTGATGATGACGTTGATTCCCAAATCGGTAATATGTGAAATAATCAAATCAACTTCTTCGTTTTTTTCAAGGTTGATTTCATCGTTACTTAAAAACTGATTGGTTTTGCTGGATGCCACTAATCGCTGCGAACGTTCATCGGCATACATGTAAACCAAATAGCGTTTCCCTTGTTCCATTGGACGCGCTTGCTCTTTAAAAGGAACGAACAAATCTTTTTCCAAACCCCAATCCAAAAAAGCACCAAACTCGTTGATGTAATTCACGCGTAACCAACCAAATTCATTCAATTTGATGTACGGTTCTAAAGTAGTTGCAACTGGTCGTTCCTCATGATCCAAATACACAAAAACAATCAACTCCTCGCCTATTTCATACACATTGGGAACGTATTTATTAGGCAATAGAATGTCTTTTTCTCCATCAGATAAAAAAAGTCCGACGTTAGTAGAACGTTCAATTTTGAGTGTGTTGTATTTCCCTATTTCGATCATAATTCAAGTATAAAGGCACAAAGGTACAAATTCACAAGCAAGGTTAGTTAAAAACTAAACTAAAGCTTTGAAGTAGTCGAGCAAGATAGTGTCATTTTCTAGCGTTGGAGTAAAAACTTCCAGTATACAAGGCTTGTCATTTTGCTCGTACAAATGTTTCAGACCACGTTTTAAACTCTTTTCGTTACTGGCAACTACATAATCCAGTTGGTACATTTTGGCTAAATGCTCGGCTGTTAAGCAATGGAATGTTTCAAAAAAAGTATTGAATGTGGGCGTTTCTTGATGTCCGGGTAAAATTCTAAAAATGCCACCGCCACCATTATTAATGAGGATTATTTTAAAGTCTTTCGGAATGTAATTGTTCCACAACGCGTTGCTATCGTATAAAAACCCAATATCGCCAGTGATTAAAATAGTTGGTCTTTTGGATGCGACAGCTGCTCCAATTGCCGTTGAAGTACTTCCGTCAATTCCGCTGGTTCCTCTGTTGCAAAAAACGGATACTTTCGGATTTATAGAAAACAATTGCGCATATCGAATAGGAGAACTGTTGCTTATTTGCAAATCAAAATGAGTTGAAATGGTGGGCAAAATGATGTCAAATGCTTTCAAATCTGAAAACGGAATTGCGTCAAGATACTCTTGATGCTTCTTTTCTCTATCGCTTCTGATTTTCAAAAGTTTGGCTTGATAATCGCTTTCGACGGCAATTGTTTGAAGAAAAAACTGTTGGAAAAAGTAATTCGGAGCCACCACAAAGTGTTTGGTAAGACAACCAAATGTATCGTAAGCTCTGAGTTCATCAATGTGCCAATGTTGAATGGATTTATATTTTCTCAAATACGATTTGATGCGCTTTGAAACAATCATTCCACCAAAAGTAATCAACAAATCAGGTTGATATTCTGAGAATTCTTTTTCGGTAAATGGTGTTATTATTGTATCAATGTTGGTGATGAAATTAGGATGATGCACGTTGGAAGTCACTTCAGTCATTACCACAACGGATTCGTCCATTCCTAAAACATCTAAAAAAGATTGCTCTATGGTATTGGGTTCCAAACCTCCTATTAATACCAATTTCTTTTTGGACTGATTCCAAAAGTGAGCATAAATACTTAAGTCGTTCAGTATAGGCTTCGATTGAATAGAAGTTACCACCTTTGGTTCAACGCTAATTTCCTCGACAGTTTCATACAGCGGTTCTTCAAAAGGAACATTAATATGAACCGGTCCTTTTTTGGAAATGGAAAGGTTGATGGCTTCATTAATCAACGTATCGTTTTCATCACAAGCTGCTTCATTGAGATTGGCATTGAAAATACTGTGATTGGAAAACACGTACTGCTGGCGAATGGTTTGTCCGTCGCCAATATCAATTTTATCCAATGGTCGATCGGCAGAAACAACAATTAACGGAATCTGATTGTAAAATGCTTCGGCAAATGCAGGATAATAATTGAGTACAGCAGAACCAGAAGTACATAACAATGCAACTGGTTGTTGTAATTGTTGTGCCATTCCAAGAGCAAAAAAACCAGCCGAGCGTTCATCGGCGATACTATAACACTTGAAGGCTGAATTGTTAGAAAAACCGATTGTTAACGGTGCATTTCTTGATCCTGGAGAGATTACTATAGTTTGAATTCCTTTGGCACGAAAAATTTCAATAATTGATTGTGCTAAAGGTATTTTTGGGTACATCATTTTCATAGATTGTAATTTGCAAAGTTACTAAGTTGCGGACTTTTTTGCTACATTTGAGTTGTTTTTTTAACACTCCTTTACAATCCCAATTTATGGAAATCTCAATACGAAATTACCGCAACGAAGATGTTGCTGCCATTTTAGAAATCATCAATTACAACATACTGAATTCGACTGCTTTATACGATTACAACATTCGAACTACAGACCAACAGCTAGCCATTTTTGACGATAAATTAAAGAAAGGTTTTCCTGTAATTGTAGCCGAAAGTAATAATGAAGTGGTCGGTTTTGGCTTTTACAGTGAATTTCGATTCAGAGAAGCCTATAAATTTACTGTAGAACACTCCGTTTACGCTCATCAAAATCACGTTGGAAAAGGAATTGGAAAATTGATTTTGACCGAATTAGTTGAATTAGCAAAAGCACAAAACCTTCACACTATGATTGGTGTAATCGATTCGGAAAACACTTCTAGCATTGAATTTCATGAAAAATTCGGATTCAAAGTAGTAGCTGTTATTAAAGAAACCGGATTCAAATTTGACCGTTGGTTGCACTCGGTGTTTGTGCAAAAGATGTTATAAAAAAACCTTGTGAAATTCACAAGGCTTTTATCTTTTTAAAGCGATTCTATGGCGCGAATCACTTCTGCACTCATTGGTTTTGTTTGGGGCGAAAACATTTGAACCAATTCGCCTTTTTCATTGAGTAAGTATTTTTGAAAATTCCATTCTACAGTACTACCCAAAGTTAGATTTTTTGCTTTCTGGGTTAAAAACTGATACACTTCACACATATCATCGCCTTTTACCGAAACTTTACTCATTACTGGAAAAGTTACACCGTAATTCTTCTGGCAGAAAGTAGCAATTTGTTTATTGGTTCCTGGTTCTTGTGCCCCAAAATTATTCGCAGGAAAAGCTACTATGATCAAGTTTCTGTCTTTGTATTGATCGTAAAGCGATTGTAGTTCAGCGTATTGAGGCGTCAAACCACATTCTGATGCAGTATTAACAACCAGAATTTTATAACCTGCATATTTGGCAAAATTAAATTCTTCGCCATTAATATCAGTTACTTTAAATTGATGAATTGAAGGCTTATCCATTTTCTTTTCGTTATTAACAGTTAATGTTGGTGTGTTGTTTTTTTGGTTTTGTCCGCAAGAAACAAGACTGAACGACAACATGGCTAGGATTACTACTATATTTTTCATTGTATAATTTATTTAATTCATATTGATTTTCAAATATATAAAAGTTGTTGAAACTCTCGATATTAATTCACTTTTTTGTTTTTGTAGTATTTCTTGTAACTCGGATAAGCCAATGCTCCGATGACTGAAAAAGCAAATAAGGTGTAATAAATCCAACTCAATGATTTGGCCTCTCCACTGGCGTATGAATGCAATCCAACTAAATGAAAATTCACACCATAATAGGTAAACAATATCGACACAAAAGCGAACATGCTCATTAAGTTAAATATCCATAATCCTCTTAACAAAGGAACAAATCGAGCGTGAATCACAAAAGCATACACCATAATACTGATTAAAGCCCAAGTTTCCTTTGGATCCCAACCCCAATACCTACCCCAACTTTCATTCGCCCATTGTCCGCCAAGGAAATTACCAATGGTCAACATCACCAAACCAATGGTCAGTGCCATTTCGTTGATGTAGGTGATTTCTTTGATACTTAATTCCATTTTTGCTTTGTTCTTCGAATTGGTAAATGCTATCAATAACAGAGCAACAAAACCTAAAATCATTCCTAATGCAAATGGGCCATAACTCGCCACAATTACTGCAACGTGAATCATCAACCAATACGAGTTCAAAACGGGTTGTAAATTACCAATTGCTGGATCAATCCAGTTGGCATAAGCTGCCGCTAAAATCATTGCGGTAACAAAGGCACAAGAAGCTACTGTTAGTTTAGATTCACTTTCAACCTTTAGCCTTACATACATTAAACTTGAAATTATTGATAATTCGGATGGTAATAATGGTTTAGGAAGATAACGTTTTACTAATTTAAAATCAAATGCTAGTCCGAAGAACATTGTCGCCCATGCAACATAAATAATACTCTCATAAGCATCACTCCACGGTGCGTGACCCGATATGTACCAGCGTACAATTAATGCAAAAGTGTGCAATGCAAATAATAACGCGATGATTATATGGGAAACATTTATCGCAATACTCAACCCTTTTTTATCATAAAAAATCTGAAGAATAGTAAACATCAACATTAAAATTGACATGGTTAAATACAAATACGGCAGTTTTTGAAAAACATCGTATTTGTTGTATAAAATCTCAGAATCAATTTTATCATCTGAAGGTCGAACAGCAGCCCCGACTTTTCTTTGGTAATTTTCTAAACCTACCAAAAAGGTATTGGCCATTGTATAATCATTCTTGTCAGTAGCTTTTAATAATTCATCAAAATAAACAGGTAGTACATTTTTTACAGTGTCTAAGGCAGTTCCAGTTTTATGATTGATTTCTAAAAACGAAACCCATTTGTTATTGCTGTCGTTAGGCACTGGAAAAACACGTAAAATTTTCCCACTCAAAGCGCTGTTAAGTAAATTTACTTTTTTGTCGGCTTCGATAAAATCTTTTTCAAAATTGTTGGGATTAGCTGTTTTATAAGCATTATCTAAGAAAGGTGACAACTTGTAATTTCCGTTTTCATCAAAGAAATTGCGAAAAGAAGCATATTGATCTTCGCTTTTGATTCCGATTATTTTACGAATACTATCGTTACCTTTTTTCAAGTAAATAATTGGCACTTCAAACCAAACCGTTGGAAATTGAGTCATCGACATGAATACTTGATCGGAATTCATGTCTTTGTAGGTATCGCTTTTACTTACTTTTCTCAATAATTCAGAAGAAAAAGTATTAATGGGTTTCATGCGTCCGCCTTCATCTTGAATTACCAATCGACCAAATTGCGCTGCGTGTTTTGGTGCTACTTTATATTTGTTGATGATGGAATCAATCTGCTTTAAAGTAGGAATTTGAGAGTGATTGGCATGGTTTTGAGAAAACCCAACTAAAGTTAACATTAACAATAGTATCGTTAAATAAGCCGATTTCTTTTTCTTGATGGCTTCTAATTTTCTCTTTAAATCGCCAAAACGCGAATGTTTAGTAAATAAAATCGCCATCAATCCAAAATAAAGTAAATAATACCCAATGTAAGTGATGTTGGTTCCCCAAAAATCGTGGTTTACAGACAAAACAGTTCCTTTTTGATCTTCATCGTACGAGGCTTGAAAAAATCGGAAGCCTTTGTAATCTAAAATATGGTTCATGTAAATGCGCTCGTTTTTGTTTTCGGCTCCATCCATAACGGTAACCTGACTTTCAAAAGAAGAAAAACTCTTTTCTGTTCCAGGATATTTTTGTGCAATGAAATCGTTGAGTTTAATTTTGAATGGCAATTCGTATACTTTACTACCAAAAAACAAAGTGTATTCTAGCTTACCTACTTTAACCGAAACCGGTTCGCCCTGTTTTCCTTTTGAACCTTTTACAGTAACTATTTTTTCTTCTCCACCAGAAGATATTTTAAGTTTTAAAATGTCCTCCGCTCTTTTGTTTTTATAATTACCACTCGACACAAAATCTTTGGTTCCGTTGATGGGTTGTTCCGGAAAAACAAATTGTGCTTCGGCTAAATTATACAACGATCGGTACATTAAATCCTGTACACTGTCTTTGGCTACTTTTCCCTGCAACTTATCGGCCATTCTCATGAACTGTCCGTCAAAAGGCGAATAAATGGTTGTTTTATTGTCTTTGAAGGTAATATTGATTGCTCCTTTGGTTTCTTTATTGAAAGCAAATAAAATATTGTGAATATTTTGTACTTCACCTTCAATTAAATAATGTTCGTGACGTGTTCCACCACTGGATTCAACCAATTTCAAATGAAGTTTACCATTCGCATTGGGCTTAATGGTTTCTTTTGCATCCATCAAGTATTCCAACAACTCTACTTCAAACGGAATCTCAGCAAACTTATCGTTGATAGAGTAATTATTGGATGTTGCAGCAGACAACAAAACGGGTTCTTCAAAAACTCTGCGTTTCATTTCGCCTTTGTAATCGCCATCTACAAAAACTGTGAGAAAATTTTTGTCGGAATACACCAAATTTGAGATTTCGTTTTCACGAATTGGCATCATTCCTTCGTAACTAATATAGCGTGTGATAAATGCTCCAATAATGATAAAAATGAACGATAAATGCAAAATCAACGTGGCCCATTTTTCTTTTTTATACAATTGATACCGTTGAATGTTTCCGAAAAAATTAATCACAAAAAAAACATGAATGGCTTCAAACCACCAAGCGTTGTAGACTAATATTCTGGCGGTATCTGTATTGTATTTACTCTCTATAAAGGTTCCACACGCCATGGCAAATGCGTAAGTAAAAAATAAAACGGCCATTAAACGAGTAGAAAAAAGGATTGATTTCAGCTTTTCCATAATTGAATTGGAATGTATTTTTTGAGTCGCACAAAAGTAATTTAAAAAAGTGGATTTATAGAATTAATTACTCTCGTTTTAAGTCTTTTTTAAGAGATGTACAGACTTATTCAAAAATCAACCATTTGTACTATTTTTTAATACATTTACAAGTATTATTTTTACTCAAAAAAGACCTTTGAAACATTTAAAAAATACCTACTTATTTTTTGCATTTGTTTTTTTTCAATTGTTCTCAATTGCTCAAAACTCAATACCACCTCTGACTTATCTGACCACAGAAAAAGGATTAAGTCAGGCTATTAGTTATGATATTTTTCAAGACAGTAGAGGTATTATGTGGTTTACTAGTTATGATGGCATTAATAAATTTGACAGTAATAAAATCACAAAATTCACCTACGATTATAATGATAAAAGTTCTTTTCTGGGAAATCTATCCATTGGCATTGTTGAAGATGCAAACGGAAACATCTGGACAGGCGGAAATAGTTGTTTGAACATTTATCGGTACCATCAAAATAAATTCAAACACGTTAAAGTAGACGATAAGAGTAATTTCTATCACTATCCGCTTTTTGCTACTAAAAATTCGGTGGTATTTCAAAAAGGAAATCGTTTTTACATTACTGATATTACTTCCTATAAATCAAAACTTTTTTTTGTTGATAAAGCGTTTAAGTACACTAACTTTTCATCCAAAACATTTGAAACTAGCTCTTCGTATATCGTATTCATCAAAGGAAAACCAAACGATGGCAAAGTAGACTCAAAAATTACTTTCAGAGTTTATGAATTCTCAAAATCCGACTTGAGTAAGCCTAAAATAACCCATAACAATACCGCTTTTGATACCAAAGCATTCCAAAAAATAAACGAAAACACCTATCTCATCGGAACTAATTCGGGTTTGAGTTTGATTGACCTAAAAACCAAAAAAATATCATCTTATTTATCAGAACAATTTAAAAACGATGTAACTGCTATTGACGACATCAATGCTTCACAGTTTTTGTTGAGTACCAAAAACGGCGAAATTTATAAACTAGACGTTCAAAAAAACACCATTTTTTTACAATCTTTTTTTTCTGAAGAAGACCAAAACGAATGCAAAAAAAATGGTATTCAACGATTGTTTGTAGACCAACAAGAAAATGTGTTTTTTACGCTTTGGGGAAAAGGAATCGCGTGCTATGATCAAAATAATTCGTTGTTCAAGTACAGTTTTACCAAATCGGATGTGACCAACAAAATAATCAATGACCAATACATTTGTAGTTTATTGCCTTTGAAAAATAATGATGTTTTGGTTTACACCAAATCGGGCGATTTTTACACCGTAAATCAAGAAGGAAAAAACATTACTAAAATAGCCAATATCAACTCATTTAACCGAACCAATTTTGGTGGTGATCTTTACTTGCACAATGGTTTTGATGGCAGAATATTTGTCTCTGGATTGGATAAACTTTACGAATTAAGAATAAAGGAAAAACAAATAGTTGAAGTCAAAATAAATTGCCCTGGATTACAAAACAACACTTTTAACGACATCACTATTTTTGACGAAAATCATTACATAATTGCTGCTCAGAAAGGTATTCATGTAGTCTCTAAAGATTTTAAAACCTCGACCAATTTCTCTGTTTTTGATAAAAATGAAACCTACTTACGATGTTACATAGTAAACAATAAATACCTCTATGTATGTAGGCCTTACAAAGGATTTGATTTGTATAATTACGAAAACAATCGTTTGAAAAAAATGAAGTCATTTTTGATAAATGCCAGCATTAAGGATATGTATTGTAAAGATCGTGATCAGGTTTGGTTTGCTTCAACATTGGGAATTTTAAAACACACCATAAGCAGCAATAAAGTTGTTTTGGACAATTCTAAAGACAAATGGACCAACTCGTATTTGTATTGTTTATTACCCGACAACAATGGAAATCTATGGGTGAGCCATAATGCCGGAATTACAAAATTTGATATTGATAAAGACAAAACTACCCATTACAACTTGAGTAATGGGTTGCAAGGGTATGAATTCAATACCAAAGCTTTCGCAAAAAATAACCAAGGTGTTCTTTTCTTCGGAGGAACCAACGGATTGAACATCATCAATCCAAATGAAAATTATACTTCTAAAAACAAGGATATTATTCTATTTGATGAATTAAAAATTGAAGATAAAATCACTGAAGAATCGCTTCATTTTTCATCAAAAAAAGCCTTAGTCTTAAAAAACAATCAAACTACCTTCAGCTTAAAACCCATCATTATCAATTATAATTCGAGTTTGATTCAACATGATTTGTTGTACAAATTGGACGGAATAGACAAAACGTGGATTTCTGGGCAAAGCAATCAAATCATTCGATACAGCAATTTACCTGCCGGAAATTATACCTTTTATGTCAAAACACCGGATAACAATCAGTTGAAATCAATCGAAATTGTTGTACATCAGGTTTTTTGGAAAAGCATTTGGTTTTGGATGCTTGTTTTTGGTTTTCTTGCATTTACCATTTGGTTTACTCAACGAGGATATTATTTGGCTCAAGTAAATCAACAGGAAGCGGAAATTAAAAAATTAAAAGCGGTCGAATTGGAACGCGAACGAATTGCTCACGACATGCACGATGATTTGGGTTCAGGCCTAACAGCAATTGCCTATTTGAGTCAGAAACAGGATTCAAATAGCAAAATTCAAGAAAAAGCAAAAGAACTTATTAAAAACATGAGTGAGCTGATTTGGTCGATGAAATCTGAAAACGACTCTATTATTGAACTGATTTCCTACCTCAAAAGATACGCCAACACGTATTGCGAAGAAAACGACCTTGAAATCAATTTTACCACAAAAATCGTTGATGAAAAATTACAGATTAGAGGCGACATTCGAAAAAACATTTATCTGATTGTTAAAGAAGCGTTACACAATGTAGTGAAGCACTCTGGAGCTAAAAAAGTGGAGTTCATTTTTCAAAGTACTAAAAATATTGAGTTAATTATCCACGATAATGGTAGCGGAATTAACATTGAAAATACTAACAACGGAAACGGCTTAAAAAACATCCGAAATAGAGTAGAAAAAATGGACGGGAAAGTTGATTTTAGTAATGATAATGGCACCAAAATAGTCGTATTTGTTCCCATCAAATAAATCAACCTAAAGTACTATTTTTTTGAAAAACTATATTCTTAATTTTGTTATAAATTTATAGTATGTTAACAATTTGCATCATAGAAGATATTCCCGAAATCAATGAAGGTTTGGTTGATTTACTCGAAAAAGACCATCGGTTTTCAATAATTGGAAATTTTACCACTGCTGAAAAAGCAATGTTAGAAATACCTCAACTAATGCCCGATATAGTGATATCCGATATCAACCTTCCTGATAAAAGCGGAATCGATGCATTAAAATACATTAAGAATCTATTTCCTCAAATACAATTCATCATGTTTACTATTTATGAAGATAGTGATCAAGTATTTGACGCCTTGAAATCGGGTGCCAGCGGTTATATTTTAAAGAACACTACTCCAAACAAAATCATCGAATCGATCATCGAATTAAGTGAAGGCGGAAGTCCGATGTCGCCGTCAATTGCCCGAAAAGTAATCAATACGTTTAATAGCAATCTATCGAGTAAAAAAGTAGAAAATTTGCTAACTCATCGCGAGTTTGAAGTACTCGAATTATTGAGCAAAGGTTTTTTATATAAAGAAATTGCCGATCAATTGTCAATATCGATAAGCACCGTAAAACGTCACATCAATCATATCTACGAAAAATTACAAGTACAAAATAAAACCGAAGCGGTGAATAAACTGTACGGAAAGTAATTCAAATCAATACAATCAGCCGAGTTTCTACTCGGTTTTTTTATGCAAAAATGATACAAAAGGTGGATTGACATCACCTAACCCAACCGCTACTTTTGTAATGATTCTACTAAGTATTAATTGAAAATCAGTTAATTCCAACAATCATTATGAAAAAACTACTACTACTTTCAACTTTATTTTTATGGTCTTGGAATTCCTTTTCCCAAGTCGGAATCGGGACTACAACCCCAAACGCATCGTCAAGTTTAGATATTTCATCCAATTCATCTGGAGTGTTAATTCCCCGAGTTAGTTTAATTGACATTTCCAATGGAACAACACCTGTATCTTCTCCAGCAACTAGTTTATTAGTATACAATACAAATGCTGCAGTTACTGGAGGAAATGGTGTTGGTTACTACTATTGGGATGGTTCAAAATGGACCAAATTATTTGACAACAATACACCTCAACTTTGGTCAAGAGGTGGTTTCGGACAATTATACCCAACAACTTTAACCGATTTTGTTGGTATTGGAACGAATAATCCGCAGACCAATTTACATTTGGTTTCTTCAAGTTCCAATCCGGTTATTTTTGATGGTGGTGATTTTTTATACCTCACATTTGCAGAAAACGGAATCAATCGTGGTTACTTTGGAAGTTATGCTGGAAATCCTGAAGACATTGAGTTTGGAACTTATGGTGGAAATTTTGGTGCGCTTCATTTGACCACCAATAATTCCCCAAAACTAACTGTCTTAAATGGTGGAAATATTGGAATAGGAACCACAACACCTTTCGAACGACTTCATGTTAATGGCAATATTCGTTCATCCAATTTAGCTGGCGTGGGAACACGTATGGTTGCAGCCGATGCCAATGGAACATTAGTTCCAACTGCTTTTGGAACAGTTGGCCAAGTGTTAACTCAAACCGCAGGCGGACCTGCATGGCAAAATAATAGTTCTTTTTGGTCACGGAGTGTTTCAGGTCATTTATATCCTTCAACAATTTCAGATTATGTTGGAATCGGAACCTCAACACCCAATGCACCATTGCAATTTTCAAACTCAACCGGTAATCGTAAAATAGTGTTATACGACACCAATAACAATGACCATCAATATTATGGTTTAGGAATTAATGGTGCTACTTTTCGCTATCAGACCGACTCTGTTTTGGCCGATCATGTTTTCTTTGCTGGTGTAAATTCAGTCAGCTCTAACGAATTGATGCGTGTAAAAGGAAACGGAAATGTGGGAATTGGCACATTCAACCCATTATCAAAATTAGAAGTGAGTGGCGCAGGAACAACCGAAATCAGACTAAGCTCAACCTCTGGTTTTGGACCAACTCGTTTTTCAATGATTAGTGATCGTGGATTGGGTAGCGAATGGCGTCCTGCTTACATTGAAGATGGAGATAATGGTGGCTTTACTGGACGATTGGATTTTTACACCAACGGTTCGGGTGCAGGAAATTTATTTGGATCCGTTCGTGCTATGAGTTTGGTAAATGGAAATGTTGGAATTGGAACCATAACACCTACTCAAAAATTGGACGTTCAAAATGGAAATGCTAGAATCAATAATACGTTTATTGGTGATTTAGGACATGGTGCCACTTGGAGTGGGTTTTCGCATTATAATCAAGCTAACACAACGGGATACGGGTTTTTACATTCGTCTGATGGAAACTTCGCACTTATCAACAAACAAAATACAGGAGCTGGCTATATTGGATTTAGAGTTGGAAATGTTGATCAAGCAGTAGTTACAAATGCCGGAAATATGGGAATCGGAACCACAAATCCGGCTCAAAAGTTAGACGTCATCGGTAAAATTAAAATGACCGATGGAACACAAGGTGCCGGAAAAATACTAACTTCTGATGGAAGTGGCACCGCTTCATGGAGCAATTTGGGGAACGTAATGCTGAGCTGGCAAACCTCAAACAACTGTACAAGTATTAGTTGTTATACCCAAAACTATGGAACTGGTTTTTCAGAAATTCCAGGCATCACAACAGTCATTAACTTACCCGTACGATCAAGAGTAATGGTAAACGCTGTAGTTAACATGTATGCTTGGCAATTGGCTTCGGTAATCGGTGGTTGGGGAGAAATTCGTTTGGAATTGGATGGAAATCCTCTCAACGGAACTACCGTTCAACTTTACAATTTGAATGATACCTATTCAACCGGTACGTTTTCAAACTACATGATTGATTTAAATCCTGGTTCATATACCTTAAGAGTTTCAGGAAGAAGCACTAGTACTGGAATTGCTGTTGATTTTAATGGAAAATACATGAGTGTCTTGGCCATGCCAATCAATTAGTTTTTAGTTGGTAAAAATGATACAAAAGGTGGATTGACAATTTTATTCTAGTGATTTAACTTTGTTCAATTACCCTAAAATCAAACATCCAAAATCATGAAACGGTTTATTTTTTTGTTTGCACTTTGTTTTTTATCTAAGTCATGGTCACAAGTTGGAATAAATACTGTAACTCCAAGTGCTGTTTTAGATATTAGATCATCTAACCCAATAAATCCAGCCAATACCGACGGATTACTGATTCCGAGAGTCGACAACTTCCCTGCCACTATCCCAACATCTTCCCAAAACGGAATGATGATTTTTTTGACGACAGCTTTTGGTTCGAATCAACCTGGTTTTTATTATTGGGATGGAACAACAAGTACCTGGAAATCGGTGGGTGGCGATAAAGGTTGGGGTGTTTCAGGAAATACTGGAACCAATACAAGCACCAATTTTATGGGTACTACAGATGACAACGATGTAGTATTCAAACGAAATACTATTTTGGCCGGACAATTGGCTACTTACAACACTGCTTTTGGAAACAGCAGTTTTAATTCTACTACTACTGGAGCGCAAAATGCTGTTTTTGGAAACCATTCCTTATCTTCTATCACTGTCGGAAATTACAATACTGCAATAGGCAGTAATGTAATGATCAACAACACCAATGGTTCGAGCAACACTGCCGTTGGTTCATTTTCTTTAGCGGGTAATACATCCGGTAATTTCAACACCGCCATTGGATCGGAATCATTGGCTTTCAATGAAAACGGTAACGACAATACTGCTGTTGGCCATGAAGCCCTGAATAACAATCTTTCAGGTTCTTTAAATACATCCATCGGAAAAAACAGTCTTTTTCTGAACAGTAGTGGAAGTTACAACACGGCAGTTGGTGCAAACTCATTACTAAATAATGATGCAGGATTCGAAAACACTTCTTTGGGTTATAATTCGCTTTATAACAACACCTTTGGAAATTACAACACAGCCACAGGAAGCCATGCTTTGGAGATGAATGTGCTCGGTGGATTCAATACTGCCATGGGGTATCAATCCTTGTATTTTAATTCTTCTGGACAACGAAATACTTCCATCGGAGCGAATTCTGCTTATTCAAACTCAACTGGAAACAACAACACTTCCATCGGCCATAGTGCATTACAAAACAATAGTATTGGTCTTTCAAATACTGCAGTTGGCCAGAATTCGTCAAGACTCACAACGGGTTCGGGAAACACAGCTTTAGGAGCTTCGGCATTAGAAAGTATGAATGTAGGTAATAGCAATACAGCTATTGGGACTGGCGCAATGAGTAATTTAACAACTGGATATTCCAACATTGCAATTGGTTCCGGCGCACAAGTTCCCGACAATTCTGGTTCCAATCAATTGTCTATTGATAATGTCATTTATGGTAGCGATATGGGCAACATCAACTTCGGAAAAATCGGAATCGGTGAAACCACTCCTAGCGCCAGACTTCACTTAAATTCATCCAACAGTAACTTTCCTGAAAACACAGACGGAATTATTATTCCGCGAATCAATACATTTCCTTCTGTAAACCCAACTATTAATCAAAATGGAATGCTAGTTTTTCTAACCACAACTTCGGGCACTAAAGAATCTGGTTTTTATTACTGGGACAATTCATCTACTTCATGGAAAGGAATAGATGGCGATAATGGATGGGAAACAACTGGAAATTTAGGAACCAATCCGAGTGTTAATTTTATTGGTACTGCTGATAATGCTGATGTTGTTTTCAAAAGAAACAATGCTATGGCTGGTCGATTAACTATCGACAACACTTCTTTCGGACTCAACGCTAATCCAAATAATACTGGATTTAACAATACAGCATTGGGTTTGAACTCACTTCTCGCCAATACAACGGGCATCAACAATACATCAATTGGATACAATGCCCTTACTACAAATACTTCAGGTCAAGACAATACGGCAATTGGATCCTATGCACTTACTACTAACACAACTGGATTTAACAATACAGCTACTGGTATTTATGCTTTAAATAACAATACTGTCGGTTATTCTAATACCGCAAATGGTATGTTTTCATTGTACAGTAATACAACAGGAATTAATAATGCAGCCTACGGTGTTTCATCGTTGGGCGCCAATACAATAGGATATCAGAATTCAGCTTTTGGAAACAATTCGCTAGGAAGCAACAATACAGGAAACGATAATACTGCTATGGGCTACTATAGTCTTGCCTCAAATACATCTGGAATTCAAAATACATCCGTTGGAAATTTTTCGCTCTATACCAATCAAAATGGTTTTAATAATACATCTATTGGATACAACGCTTTGTATACAAACAGTACAGGCTTTAACAATACTGCTGTTGGAATTAACGCATTGTTCGCCAATATTGGAGGCTTTGACAATACAGCTATCGGAATTAATGCATTGTACAACTCAAGAGGAAGTTACAATACTGCTGTTGGTAAAGGCGCTTTGAGTAATGTTACGACGGGTTCCAACAACATCGGAATTGGAGATACAGCACAAGTACCCAATGCAGCTGGAAATGACCAAATGAGGTTGGGAAATATTTTTATTGGTTATTTGGGCTGTCAAGTGGGTTTATCCGTTACTTCGGATAGAAGATGGAAATCGGATATTATGCCTTCCAATTTAGGACTTGATTTTATTACAAAATTGAATCCAGTATCGTATTTGAGGAAAAATGATTCGCTCAAAAGATTGGAGTACGGATTTATAGCGCAAGAGTTAGAAGAAACTCTTAATTCATTGGGCGTAACCAACTCTGGCATTCTGACTAAAGACGACGATGGAATGTACAGTTTGCGCTACAACGACTTATTTTCACCCATGGTAAAAGCCATCCAAGAACAGCAAAAAATAATCGAAAGTCAGGAAGAAAAAATCAAATCGATGGAAGAGCGATTAAAGCTATTGGAAGAAAAAATCAAGAACTAATAGCATTCTAAAGTAGTTGTACTTCATTGTTGATTGCTTTTTTACTACTTTTGCCGAATGATTTCAATTAGTATCATTGGCTCCGGAAATGTAGCTCAACATCTTATCAAAGCGATTGTAAAATCCGATCAATTGGAACTGGTTCAGGTTTTTGCTCGAAATCCAGAAACTATTTCGCATTTGATATCTTCGGATCAAATTACCTCTGAAATTGCCGCTTTAAAAGAAGCTCATTTGTTCATCATTTCGGTTTCAGACGACGCTATCCAGAGTGTTTCCAATTCACTTATTTTCACAGATAAATTGGTGGCTCATACCTCGGGAAGTGTTTCCATGGAAGATTTAAACGATTCCAATCGGAAAGCTGTTTTGTATCCGTTGCAAACCCTATCCAAGAAAAAAGAAGTTGATTTTACCACAGTTCCAATTTGCATTGAAGCTCAAAATCAGGCTGATTTTCAACTTTTAACTGAAGTAGCCAACCGTCTTTCGGATCATGTGTACAATGTCAATTCAGATCAACGAAAATCACTACACGTTGCAGCGGTTTTTGTGAGTAATTTTACCAATCACTTGTACAAAATTGGAAACGATATTTGTACCGAACATGAAGTGCCGTTTGAAATCTTAAAACCGTTAATTAACGAAACTGCCAAAAAGATTCAAACGCTTGCTCCTACTGATGCTCAAACGGGTCCAGCCAAAAGAAACGACTCCACTACAATCAATAAACATCTGGCTATTTTAACCGATGAAAATCAGAAAGAAATCTATAAAATTCTTACCAAATCCATAATTGATCATGGCAAAAAGTTATAAAGAAATTATGAATTCCATCACTACATTTATTTTTGATGTGGATGGAGTTTTAACTGATGGAACTGTTCATGTTTCTCCCACAGGTGAAATGTTACGAGAGATGCACATTCGCGATGGTTTTGCAATGAAAGCCGCCATAGAAAGTGGTTACAACGTTTGCATTATCTCGGGTGGAAGCAACGAAGGTGTTCGTATTCGATTGCGCAATTTAGGAATCACCGATATTCATCTGGGTTCACCTGATAAAGTAGCTACTTTCAAAGAGTACGTCGAATTATACAATATTCAACCTGAAAATGTGTTGTACATGGGTGATGATATTCCTGATTTTCATGTGATGCAATTAGTCGGTTTACCCACTTGTCCACAAGATGCGAGTCCTGAAATAAAAGCCATTTCCAATTATATTTCGCATAAAAATGGCGGAAAAGGTGCCGTTCGAGATGTCATCGAACAAACCATGAAAACACAAGGAAAATGGCATACGTATTACAATGGCCAACACGATTAATCTGACTACAATCTATTATTTATAAGAATGTTACATTTTTTTAAGCTCATCCGATACAAAAATTTATTACTTCTTGCTTTAATGCAACTCATTTTCCGATTGGGGTATTTAGAACCGATTCAAATTCCACTTTCACTGTGGTATTGGCAGTATGCTATGTTAATTGCTGCTACTGTTTTAATTGCTGCTGGCGGATACATAATCAACGACATCATGGATCAAGAAACCGATTTGGAAAATCATCCTGAAAAAGTCATTGTTGGTAAATACATATCGGAATCTAAAGCGTATACATTATATGTAACATTGACTATTATTGGTGTTGCACTTGGTTTTATCCTTGCAAATACAGTCAACCATTCCAATTTAAGTGTCATTTTTGTACTGGTTGCTACACTACTCTATTTTTATGCCAGTACATTGAAACAGATTGCATTTATAGGAAATTTGGTGGTTGCTTCAGTACTTGCCTTTAGTGTCATTATAATAGGAATTTTTGATATTTATCCGAATACTTTTGATTTCAACAAAGACCAAATGCAAATGGCTTTCGAAATCCTATTGGATTATGCCGTATTCGCATTCATTATCAATCTGGTACGTGAAATCATAAAAGATTGTGAAGATGTAAAAGGCGACCATTCACAAGGTATGAGAACACTTCCTGTACTAATCGGCGTCCAAAAAACCAGTAAAATTGCCTTTGTATTACTTCTTTTACCTACCCTTTATCTTTTAATTTACATTCAGAACTATCTTTTTAATCATAATCTGTATACTAGTGTTATTTATATAGCTGCATTGGTTGTAGCACCGCTGATTTTTTGTCTGGTAAAAATTTGGTCCGCCAAAGAGAAAAGCGATTTTCATTTCATCAGTACCGTTTTAAAATGGATTATTCTATTCGGAATACTTTCAATTGCTGTAATTACTTACAACACCAACCATCATGGATAAAGCATACAAAATCATATTAGCTTCTGGTTCGCCGAGACGTCAGCAATTCTTTAAGGAATTTGATTTTAATTTTGAAATTCGATTGAAAGAAGTTGAAGAAGTCTACCCTGAACATTTAAAGGCAGCAGAAATCACCAATTATTTGTCCGAATTAAAAGCTAATGCGTTCAACGAATCTTTAGCGGAAAATGAATTGCTGATTACTAGCGACACCATCGTTTGGCATAATAATAAAGCTTTAGGAAAACCCAAAGATTACGACGATGCGTTTCAGATTTTAAAATCGTTGTCCAATTCGACTCACGAAGTCATCACTTCCGTTTGCTTTAAAACGACCGAAAAATCGGAAGTAATTCACGAAGTGACCAAAGTTACTTTCTCTGATTTTACCGATGAAGAAATTCATTATTACTTAAAAAAAGATCAACCATTTGATAAAGCCGGTGCCTATGGAATTCAAGATTGGATTGGATTAATTGGTATTTCAAAAATTGAAGGATCGTATACCAATGTAGTTGGATTGCCTACTGAAAAAGTATATAATTATTTAACAAAAAATTTCGTTTTAAATAAGTAATTTTACGTTCTACTTATTTCAATAAATTTTCAAGACAAATGGAGACTGAAGAAGAAATCAATGCAAAAATTATGAAAGTGACGATGGTGATTCAAGAAAATTACCCCGAGTTGTTGAAGTATTTAAATGAAATGCCCATTACTGTTCCGATAGACAGCAACCCTGAAGTCAACGTTAAAAACCTTCAAAAATACTACGACAATTTACTTTCGTTGTTCCGTAACTATGTTGCCGAACACCAATTAAAATACGTTAACCAACGCTCTGACACTGGTCATTTGTAATCGCATGGATGTTTTTTCGAATTTTACTATTGAAGTTATTGCTACCATAAGTGTAATTGTAGTTGTTTTTATACTTCGATTTTTAATAGCAAAATTGGTTCGACGTTACGCTAAATCCAGCCAAATCATCGAACAACGAGCCAACTTGGTCATCAAATACATCGATTTACTCATTAACATTATTGCTGTAATTGCTTTAATCGTAATTTGGGGTGTACAGAAAAAAGACATTTTACTCACCGTTTCTTCCATTACAACCGTAATTGGTGTAGCGATGTTTGCCCAGTGGTCGATTTTGAGTAACATCACATCAGGCATCATTTTATTCTTTTTCTTTCCTTTTAAAATTGGAGATGTAATCAAAATTCATGATAAAGATTTTCCGATTCAAGCCGAAATTGAAGACATCAATGCATTTCACGTCAACTTAAAAACCATTGATGGGGAACGAATCACTTATCCTAACAATCTATTACTTCAAAAAGGAATTTCCATTATCGATCCTAAAATAGACGATAAAGAATACACTGATTAAGCTCATCTGAAGATTCTGTAACTTTTTCTAAAAATCATATAATAAGCGTAACACCTTATATACTGACCTTTACATATCTAAATTTTAGTAATATGAAAAAGTCAGTTTATCTTATCGCATTGTTCCTTTCATTAGTAGTTAATCAAACTAATGCACAAGAAAACAGAACAGTTAATTCGCTTCCAGAATTCAACTCAGCAACTACTATTAGTACTGTAAAATATCAGTATTATCCTAATTTAGAAGCCTACTTCAATACTGAAACTTCTGAGTTTATTTACAAGGATAAAGGCGAATGGAAAGTAGCCAAAGAAATTCCGAGTGGTTACAGAGGTTATTCTTTATTCAATAACTACAGAGTAGACATTACCGATTATTTTGATGATAAACCCTACGAAAGATTGACCTATCACAAAAAACAATTTCCGTACTATTCTAATGACCGAAAAGGAAAATTAGCTGCTCTAAAAGCACAACAAGCAAAAGAAAAACAACAATTAATAGCTTTTGAATAATTATAGTACTTTATCATTAAAACAATTTAATTAATTTATAAAATCTAGAAATCATGAAAACAATCCGCACAATACTATTATTAATTGTACTGAGTTTTTCATCGTCAAAAGCTCAAGTTTCTGTCAACGTAAACATCGGCCCACCACCTGTTTGGGCGCCAGCTAATTACGTTGAATCACAATACTATTTTTTACCCGATATTGATGTATATTACGATGTGCCAGCGGCTCGTTTCATCTACATCCGCAACGGAGTTTGGCATCGTTCGGCATATTTACCAGATCGTTGCAGAAACTATGACTTAAGAAGAGGAAATATAGTGTACCTTACTGATTACAGAGGAAATGCTCCTTATACCTATTACAAAGCACATAAAGTAAAATACAAAAAAAGAGGCAATTATTATGTAGTACACGACCATGATAGAGGAAAGCATAAAGGTCACGGAAAAGGGAAGGGAAAAGGAAAAGGGAAACACGATTAAATTTATAAAAGAGTAAGAGAGTCATCTTTTACTCTTTTTTTTTTGTTAAAGAAATTCCAAAATTTTGAAAAACAATTCGTGTCTTTATTATTATTACTACATTTGAAACTATTGAAAAAAATAGAATCAAATGCGTATTCAAAAAAAATACTTTATTCTCCTTTTGCTGCTGAGTGTACTAAATGTAATGGCTCAGAAACCACAAAAACCCAACTCAGTTGAAATTTACAATCAGATTCAAAAACTGAATTTTTTGGGAACCGTTTTGTATGTAGCGGCACATCCTGATGATGAAAATACGCGTTTAATTTCTTATTTTTCAAATGAAGTCAAAGCGCGAACCGGCTATTTATCTCTAACTCGAGGCGATGGTGGACAAAATTTAATCGGACCCGAATTGCGCGAATTATTAGGCGTAATCCGAACTCAAGAATTAATCGAAGCACGCAAAATTGATGGTGGCGAACAATTATTTTCTCGTGCCAACGATTTTGGTTATTCTAAAACTCCCGACGAAACCCTAACCATTTGGGATAAAGAACAAGTATTAAGTGACGTTGTTTGGGCGATTCGTACCTTCAAACCCGATGTCATCATCAATCGTTTTGATCATCGTTCACCCGGAACCACTCACGGTCATCACACGGCTTCAGCCATGCTTGGCTTGGAAGCATTCGATTTGGCCAATGACCCAAATACCTTTGCTTCACAACTGCAATACACTTCCGTTTGGCAACCCAAACGCGCCTATTTCAATACTTCATGGTGGTTTTATGGCAGTAGAGAAAAATTTGAAAAAGCCGATAAAACCAATTTAGTCAATTTGAAAACGGGTGTTTACTATCAATCCATTGGGAAATCGAACCAAGAAATTGCGGCTTTGAGCAGAAGTTGCCACCAATCGCAAGGCTTCGGAAATACAGGAACTCGTGGTGAAGAAGACGAATACCTAGAATTTTTAAAAGGAGAAACTCCGAAAGACAAAACCAATATTTTTGAAGGAATTGATACGACGTGGAATCGACTTGATGGCGGAAAAGAAGTCGGAATCGTACTTTGGGCTGTAGAAAAAAACTTTGATTTTAAAAACCCATCAGCTAGTATTCCCGAATTGATAAAAGCCTACAATTTGATTCAAAACCTGAAAGATACGCATTGGAAAACCATCAAAAGCGAAGAAATAAAGAAGATCATAGCCGCTTGTTCGGGCTTGTATATCGAGGCCAAAGCGAATTCACAAGAAACCAATTCGGGTGCTGAATTGGATTTAAAAATTGAAGCCATCAATCGAAGTAATGTAGCAATGGAGTTGGTTTCAATATCATTACCCAATTCAAACAACACGCCATTCAATAAAAATCTAGAATTCAATAAAGTAAATAATTTTGATGTGGAAGTTCTTCTTCCAAAAAACCAAGAAAACACCTCGCCGTATTGGTTGTCTCAACCAGGAACTGTTGGGATGTATCGTGTAGACGACCAGAATTTGATTGGAAAACCCGATGTAATTCGAACTGTAAACGCAACATTCAATATTAAAATCAACGAAACCACAATTCCGTTTGAACGCAACATCATCTACAAATACAACGACGATGTAAAAGGCGAAGTCTATCAACCATTGGATGTAGTTCCGATTGTGACTTCTTCCATTACCGAAAAGGTATTTATTTTCAATTCCAATAAATCGAAAACAGTAACGGTCAAAATCAAAGCCGGAAAAGATACTGTTTCGGGTTCAGTTCAATTGAATATGCCTACCAATTGGTCCGTTACGCCTACTTCACACACTTTTTCACTAGCAAAAAATGGAGAAGAAAAACAAGTTTCATTCACTGTAACTCCATCTAAAGAAGCATCTGAAGTAACGTTAAAAAGTATTGTAACTGTGGATGGAACTCAATTCGATAAAGAAAAAATCGACATCAATTATCCTCATATTTTCAAACAAATGGTATTGCAACCTTCGGAAGCCAAAGCCATTAAATTGGACATCAAAACCAACGGAGAAAAAATCGCTTACATCATGGGCGCAGGCGACGAAGTTCCGAATAGTCTGAAACAAATGGGTTATGAAGTTACTATCTTGAAACCAAACGAAATCACTACTGAACGATTGGCTTCATTTGATGTAGTCATGACCGGAATTAGAGCGTACAATGTGTTAACTGAATTGAATTTCAAACAGCCGGTGTTGTTGGATTTTGTAAAAAATGGTAAGACGATGATTGTTCAGTACAATACCACTGACGATTTGGTTACGAAAGAAATTGCGCCATTCCCACTAAAAATTTCACGCGATCGTGTCACTGAAGAAAACGCCGAAGTTCGATTTTTAGCTCCATCACATCCAATTTTGAACAGTCCGAACAAAATTACTTCCAACGATTTTAAAAATTGGAAACAAGAACAAGGTTTGTATTATCCTAACGAATGGGATGCTAATTTCACTCCGATTATTTCCTCAAATGACAAAGGTGAAAAGGCAAAAGACGGCGCTATCTTGGTAGCAAAACACGGAAAAGGAACGTATATTTATACCGGAATTAGTTTTTTCAGAGAATTGCCTGAAGGTGTTTCGGGTGCTTTCCGATTGATCGCCAACATGATTTCAATACGCAATTAATTATGAAATCGAATAAAGAATCGTGGAACAACAATTATACATGGCTTTTGGTCATCAACGCCATTTATATTATTGTGTTTTTTATCCTAATGCAAACTTTCGATTAAACTATGCAACAACTCGACTGGATCATTCTGACGTTGACTTTGCTATTTATAGTAGTCTATGGCGTATACAAAACCAAAGGAAGTAAAAACGTACAAGAATACATTTTAGGAAACAAGGAAACCAATTGGTGGACAGTCGGACTGTCAGTTATGGCCACTCAAGCTAGTGCGATTACGTTTTTGTCTACACCAGGGCAAGCGTACCACGACGGAATGGGTTTTGTGCAATTCTATTTCGGTTTGCCGATTGCAATGGTAGTAATTTGCTACACTTTTATACCGATTTTCCATCGACTGAAAGTTTTTACCGCTTACGAATATTTAGAGCAACGTTTCGACTTAAAAACGCGTTCGTTTGCCTCGGTCATCTTCTTGATTCAACGTGGTTTAGGAACAGGATTTACCATCTATGCTCCAGCAATAATTTTGTCAACAATTTTAGGTTGGAACCTGAATTTGCTCATCATTATCATCGGAATTCTGGTAATTATTTACACTACTTCGGGTGGAACCAAAGCGGTAAACGTAACTCAAAAACAACAGATGTTTGTGATTATGAGCGGAATGTTCATCACTTTTTATCTGATTTTACATTATTTGCCTAACGAAATGACATTGAGCAATGCCATGCACATTGCGGGTGCAAATGACAAAATGAAAATTGTTGACTTCTCGTTCGACCCAGAAACGCGTTATACATTTTGGAGCGGAATTGCAGGTGGATTCTTTTTGTTTTTGGCGTATTTCGGAACCGATCAATCGCAAGTTGGACGTTATTTATCCGGAAAATCCGATCGAGAAAGTCAGATGGGATTGATTATGAATGGCTTCTTAAAAGTTCCGATGCAGTTTTTTATATTGTTGACTGGAGTAATGGTTTTTGTTTTTTTTCAATTCAATCCGGTTCCACTGCATTTCAATCCGAATAACAAAGCCTTGGTAGAAAAATCACAATACGCCGATCAATACCACAATCTTGAAAAACAGTTGGATGCGTTGACTGAAGAAAAAAAGGAATACAACTTATTGTACATTGACCATTTGAATCAGAACTACGATAATCCAATTTTGAGAGACGAACTCGTTGCCATTGCCGGAAAAGAAAAGGACTTGCGCGATCAAGCCAAAGATTTGATTAGTAAAGTAGACGGAAAAGCCGAAACCAACGACAAAGACTACGTTTTCATTCATTTCATCTTGCACTATTTACCCAATGGTTTGATCGGATTATTGTTAGCCGTTATCATCTCTGCTGCCATGTCATCGTCTGCATCGGGTTTGACCGCATTGGCATCGACAACTGCAATCGATATTTACAGAAGAAATATAAAAGGCGAACGCTCGGAGAAACATTTTGTAAATGCAACGCAATATTTTACCATACTTTGGGGAATTATAGCTATACTATTTGCGTGTGTGAGTGCTTTGTTTGAGAATTTAATTCAGTTGGTAAACATTATTGGTTCGGTCTTTTACGGAACTGTATTGGGAATTTTCTTAGTCGGTTTCTATATTAAATACGTAAAAGCAAATGCGATGTTTTGGAGTGCTATCATCAGTCAATCGACCATTATTGTCATTTATTATTTTGCGATTCATATTCATCCAGGCGATGAAAAATTAGGCTATCTATGGCTGAATTTCATCGGGGCAATTCTGACCATTCTACTCGGATTATTGTTTCAAGTTGTATCTAAAAAAGAAACAATTAAAGCATAAAAAAACCACGAATCCTAAATTTAAGATTCGTGGTTCTGTCCAGATGAAAAAGTAATTTATTTTTTACTCCATTCTTTAATACTGTCGTTATTCATTTTAACGTAATCATCATTCTTTTCTTTGGTAGCGCCAGCAAGAGAAAGTTTTGCAGTTTCAATAGCTCCCGTCTTGTCACCCAATTTTGCTTGAATTAATGATTTTTGTCTCAAATACCAAAACGGAACATCAGTTCCTGGCTTAGTCATTGCAACCGCTTTGTTGATGTATTCTAACGCTTTGTTTAAATCGCCATTAGATTGTAACAGATATTGCGCCGATGAAAAATAGTCACCCGCCGTTGGACCTGCCAATACTTTTTCAATACTAGCCATTGCCATTTTGTGAGACGGAACTTCAAATTTCACAGAAACCATAGTTTTTTCCCAAGAAATATCCAAAGTTGCACTATCATTGGTGATATTATTCACAGCGATTGTAAATGTCTCTACGTTGTTTCCTAACATAATTGGATCCACCATAACGCTTACGGCTACTTTATTTTCATCCCAATTTTCAGGTGTTCCCCAATTGTCAGTAGTACTGTAGAAATCAACTTCCCAAACGTCTGCTTTTGGCAATGTATAAATAGCATACTTTCCTTTTTTGAGTGTTTTTCCACCTATAGTAACATCATCACTAAATGAAACGGTAGAATTGGCATTGGCACCCGTTCTCCATATTTTTCCAAACGGTACCAAATCACCAAAAACTACTCTTCCTTTAGCACTTGGTCTAGAATATTCTACAACAACTTCCGTCAACCCAACTGTTTGATTTAAAGTTGATTTCGGACTCGGTTGAGGCGTTTTTACTTGAGCCTCAATAGTAAAGTTAGCAATTACAGCTACGATAAAAAAGATAATTTTTTTCATGATATATTGATTAGATGTCCAAAATTACAAATTGTAATTTTTTGAAATGTTAATTTAAACTTAAATGAATGAATATTTTGTTTAACTTTTTAGTTTAATCGTTAAACGTTTAGTAATTTTACATCGAAATATAACAATAATGAAAATATACACTTTACATTCCAAACAAAACTTACCAATAACCTTAGACGAGGCTTGGGAATTTTTATCCAACCCGAAAAATCTAAAAACCATTACGCCTGATTATATGGGATTTAAAACACTTTCGGGAGATGACAGAGCCATGTTTCCTGGTCAAATTATACAATATATTGTGACTCCGGTTTTTGGAATTCCGATGAAATGGGTAACTGAAATTACGCACGTGCAAGACAAAAAGTATTTTGTAGATGAACAACGTTTCGGACCATACGCTCTTTGGCATCACAAACATTTTTTAAAGGAAATTCCGGGCGGTGTTGAAATGGAAGACATTGTTGATTATAAAGTGCCAATGGGAATTTTAGGCCAATTAGTGCATCCCATTTTAGTTGCCCCAAAACTCAAAGAAATATTTGATTTCAGAAGAAAAAAATTAATCGAACTTTTTGGTGAATTTAAAGGATAAGATATGAAAAACATACTTTTAATTGGTGGTTCTTACGGAATAGGATTAGCGCTTGCAAAAGAATTACAATTTGAGAATAAAGTCTTTATTGCCTCTCGAACCAAGGAAAATATTGAAGAAATGCACATCACTCACATTCCGTTTGATGCTACTACTGACACATTAGACACCAGTTTACTTCCAGAAGTGATCGATGGATTGGTGTATTTGCCTGGAAGCATTAATTTACGTCCTTTTAAAGGTTTAAAACCAGAAAGTTTTGAAACTGATTTACAGGTAAATTTCATTAGTTTGGTGAAAGTAATTCAAAGTGTTTTACCTAATTTAGTAGCTTCCGAACAATCGAGTATAGTAGTTTTTAGTTCGGTAGCCGCCAGTATGGGAATGCCATTTCATACTAGCGTTGCAGCTGCAAAAGGAGCGATTGAAGGTTTTGCCAAGGCATTAGCTGCGGAATATGCGCCCAAAATCAGAGTGAATGTAATTGCACCATCGTTGACGGATACTCCATTGGCAGATAAATTTTTAAACAACGAAACCAAGCAGGAAAAATCGGCTGAGCGTCATCCGTTAAAACGATACGGAAAACCCGAAGACATTGCAAATATGGCCGCTTTTTTATTAAGTAATAAAAGCAGTTGGATTTCGGGTCAAATTTTCCATGTAGATGGCGGAATGTCAACTTTATTAGTAAATCAATAACAATTACAAAATTCAATGACAACATTAATTACTCGAATTTGAATTTGATTTTTGTCATTGACATTGCACTTTAATATATGAACATCTTCTGGTTTCGACGCGACTTACGTTTAGACGATAATATCGGATTTTTTCATGCTTTAAAAAGCGGTGAAGAAGTACTTCCTATTTTTATTTTTGATCATAGTATTCTTTCACAACTAGATAAAGATGATGCTCGAGTAACTTTCATTCATCAGCAACTGGAAAAAATTCAGAACCAACTGAAAGCAATCGGAAAATCATTGGCTGTTTTTCACGGAACGCCATTTGAAGTGTATCAAAAATTAATATCTGAAAATTCCATAAAAACAGTTTTCACTAATCACGATTACGAACCCTATGCACGTAAACGCGATTTGGAATTGTATCATTTGTTTAAAGAAAACGGAATTGAATTTAAAACCAGTAAAGACCAAGTCATTTTTGAGAAAAGTGAAGTCGTAAAAGACGATGGAAAACCATACGTAGTGTACACACCCTATTCTAATAAATGGAAAGAACTTTTCAAAAAAACTCCATTGATTCACTATCAATCGGAAGATTTTTTGAATAAAATAGCGCTTCACTCCTATCCGTTTTTGAGTTTGAATGACATTGGTTTTGTAACCTCATCCATCAAAGTCACTCCTTTTGATGTTTCCGATTCACTCATAGATCATTACGAAGCAACTCGGAATTTTCCCGCTTTAAATAAAACTTCTTATTTGGGTATTTATCTTCGATTTGGCGCGGTTTCCATCCGAAAAATGGTAGCAAAAGCGCTGCAAAGCAAAAACGAAACGTTTCTAAAAGAATTGATTTGGCGTGAATTTTTTATGCAAATCTTATGGCATTTTCCGCATACCGTGAAGTCAAGTTTCAAACCCAAATACGATGAAATTCAATGGGTAAACAATGAAGATTTGTTTCAAAAATGGTGCGAAGGAAAAACAGGTTATCCTTTTGTCGATGCAGGAATGCGCGAACTCAATAACTCAGGTCACATGCACAACAGAGTGCGCATGATAGTAGCAAGTTTTTTATGCAAACATTTATTGATTGATTGGCGTTGGGGCGAAAGTTATTTTGCTTCTAAATTATTGGATTACGAACAAGCTAGTAATGTGGGCAATTGGCAATGGGCAGCCGGAAGTGGTGTCGACGCTGCACCGTATTTCCGAATTTTCAATCCGACCGAACAAATCAAAAAATTCGACAAAGACTTAGTCTACATCAAAAAATGGATACCCGAACTCAACAGTTTAGATTACCCAAACCCGATTGTGGATCATAAAGAAGCACGAGAAAAATGCCTGAAAACCTATAAAGTAGCGGTTGGATAAGATTTAATGACTTGATGATGTTTTTATGACTACCTTTACAACTAACCGTAAAAGTATAGCTCATGAGAAAGATTGTATTGTGTTTAGGATTGATTTCATTTTTAATGATATCAGCATGTGAAAAAAAGGTAGAGAAAACAACCGAAACTATTGAGACAAACACCGTTGTTAAAGAAACTGACACCGTAGTAGCTGAGCCTACTGAAACTGATGGAACCTCTGTGAAAATTGATAGTAATGGAGTTGACATTAAAGGTAAGTCGGTAGATATTGAAGTTAAAAAGTAAACTTCATTATAAAATACAAAAGAAAAAGCCAGTTTGAACTGGCTTTTTTTATTAAAAAAAATTATTCATTGACTAATTCATACATCGCTTTGGTCCAAATAGCATATCCTTTGGCATTCATGTGTAAATTATCCTCAACAAAAATATCGTTCATAGGCTGGCCATTTTCAAGCATCAAATCCCAAACATTTACAAAAGTTGCATTAGAATCATTTTTCAAATAATTCCTAATTAATGTATTGGCAGCAATCATCCTTTCTTTCATCGACCATCTTAAAATAGACGGCTTTATTGATACGAACACAATTGGAGTAACTGGAAATTTTTTCCTCAAAGTAGCATGCAGCATCATAAATCGGTCGAAAACCGCTAAACCACTCACTTTTTCAGAACTGGCAACATCATTTTCTCCACAATAAATAAAGATTTTTTTGGGCTTGTATTGTAATACTACATCATCTTGATAGTGAATCAAATCCAAAAGTGTTGCACCTCCAAATGCTCTATTGACTATGGTTTCATTATCAAAATCATCGTTGAGTGTTTTCCACAATCTAAAAGAAGAACTACCAATAAAGAGAATCATTCCGTCTTTGGGTGGTTGCAAGCTATCTTGTTTTCTGAAGGCTTGAATTTCATCCCAGAAAGGTTTTTCTTGAGAAAAAGCAGTGAGATATAAAAAGAGAGTTAGCAAAAAAACAAGGCTTTTTTTCATATTTCTTGAGTTTATTGTTATTTGATGCAACTTTAGATTTTATAAATTTAGCAAATTAAGTGACAAGAAATGACGAAAATAATTATGTTTGTGTTATTATATGTTTTTTTTATGAAGACGTACATCATTAGCCTAATTTCAGCAGTTCTTTTGTTACTTATTTCCTGTAATGGATCTAATAAGGATAAATATATAACTACTGAAGCAAAAGTTCTAGACAGTGTTTATAATAAAAACAAAAAAATCTTAATTGACATCTGTCAAGAAATCGAGTTGTTTGATGACATTAAAAAGACATTTGACCAAAAAATTAGTATCGCAGATAGTTTAGAAAGCAGTGAAGACTTTATGTTTAAAATACTTCCTCAGTTGCTTACGGATTCTACTTATTTGAATAAAGAATACAAATTCGATCCATTAACTACCATTTTGGTAACTAGATATGATGGCTTAAGTCTTTTTGGATTTAAAAACGATACTTCATCCATTGCTACAAAATATAAGTTTGATTTGGATTTTTTTAACGAAGACGAAAGATTAATTTCGATCAACTTTCTTGCAATTTGGGATGCTCATAACGAAAAAGAATCAAATTATGATCGACACGATTCTATTACTATTAATCAAAAAAAGGAAAAAATAGCACTGTTTACAAAAGAATTCAATGAAGTTAAAAATTCGAAATACATAGTATATGCCTATGATATACAGTATTTGAAACCCAAAATTTACCTAAGAGAAAGAAAATTCGATTCTGCCGTATTAATTACAAAAGTGATTGTTTTTGATCGGGTTAAGAAGTCAAAAATAGGCGAAAAAATACTGCTTTTAACAAATTCCGAGGAATTAGCTACACTTCCCGCAGTAATGGCAGGTGAAGAAAATAAT
This sequence comes from Flavobacterium sp., assembly GCF_035299245.1. GTDB lineage: Bacteria > Bacteroidota > Bacteroidia > Flavobacteriales > Flavobacteriaceae > Flavobacterium. The sequence goes on from NZ_DATGWY010000014.1 coordinate 271,527, forward strand.
ATTCGACTTAAAGTAAAAGAAGTTGAAAGTAATTTAGGGTACATTAAAATTAAAAAAATACTAAACTATCTTAAAAGAGAAAAGGATTCTACAGATTTATAATTTTCTCAAAACTCAACTCATTAAAATGTCGGATAACTAAATCTGCCTTGGAATAGTCTTGCATTTTGGAATGGAAACTGTCGTATCCAATACAATAAATTCCGGCTGCTTTTGCTGCTAATATTCCGTTAGTGCTATCTTCAATCACGATGCAATTTTCAACTGGAGTTGCTGCTAAATATGCCGCATGTTGGAAAATAGCAGGATGTGGTTTTGACTTAGGAAAATCTTCTCCCGAAACAATATGAGTAAAATAACGATGTAAATTGAATCGATTAAAAATTCGATTGATGGTCACTTTTGCCGAAGACGAGCCCAATACCAATTGTATTCCGTTGCTGTGCAGATCTTTAATCAACTCTTCTACTCCATCCAACAAATACAAATCTTCTTTGCTGTCAAAAGCTTCATTGAACAAACTTCGTTTGGTTTCAACTAACGTTTGAACATCTTGCTCTAAATTGAATTGAGCTTTTAACTTTTCAAAAATATTTTTGGTCGAATTTCCTGTAAACGAAGCATACATTTCGGGAGAAACCTCAATATTTAATTGTTTAAATTGCTGGTTGTATGCATAATGATGGACCGGTTCGGTATCCACAATTACGCCATCCATATCAAAAATTACGGTTTGTATCATATTAAGAGGCTGAGTGGCTGAGTGACTGAGTTGCCGAGTTTTTCTTTAGTAAATATTTTACCACCGTTTCTGCTGCATGCAATCCGAAAAGGCATGGCATCCAGCTATTGGTCCCGTAAAACGACTTTTTGTAGTTTTTACCATCGGTTAATTTCACACTGGATTGATCAGGCATTTCTGTTGAAAAAACAGCTTTGACTCCTTTGGAAATTTTATGTTCTTTTAATCTTTTTCTAATGTTTTTGGCTAGCGGACAATATTCGGTGTGACTGATGTCGCGCACTTTGACTTTACTCGCTTCGTATTTTCCGCCAGCGCCCATACTCGAGATGACTTTTACTTTTTTGCGTTTGGATGCTATTAATAAATTCAATTTTGGCGTGATGCTATCGATGCAATCCAACACATAATCATACTCAGGTGTTACAATTTCTAATGCTCTTTCGGGCGATAAAAATTCTTCCAATCGTGTCAAATTCAATTCTGGGTTAATGTCCATCAATCGATCGCCAACTACATGTACTTTTGGCATTCCCACGGTTGAATGTAATGCTGGTAATTGACGATTAACATTAGTAATATCGACCACATCTCCATCAACAATAGTCATATTTCCCACTCCAGCACGAGCTAAAAATTCGGCTGCAAACGAGCCAACGCCGCCCAATCCAACCACTAAAACGTTGGCATTTTTTAAATTGTTTAATCCTTCTGTTTTAAATAAAAGCTCCGCTCTTTCTTGCCACTTTGCCATATTCTATATTTAATTTATTAAGAGTTTAAAGTTGTTTGAAAACGGTGGCAAAATTAGTATTTACTATTCGTTTCAAATCGTCTAAAGTTATGTTTTTATAATTCGCAGCTAGATTATATACTTGTTCTAATGTTTCTTCAATCATATCGGTTTCGAGAAAAAAACGATCATCGGGAACTGATAGAAAAACTGATTTCAACTCCGGATTTCTCAATAAATATTTTCCAAATGAAATATAAAATCCGTTATCGATTAGCTGTTTCGCTACTTGTTCATTTTTTGAAAATCCGTGAATCACAATCGGAACCGAAATATTCAACCTATTTTTGATTTCGATCAACTCCTGAAACGCTGCAACCAAATGCAACACCAACGGTTTTTGGTATTTTTCGGCTAGAGCAATCTGACGTTCAAAAACCGAAATTTGCAATTCCATTGGAATTTCAATTCGCTTATCCAAACCACATTCGCCCAAAGCCAAACATTCGTTTAATTGCAACTTCTCTTCGATGATGTTTAAATCGCTTTCCAAACGATTCTCGTCTATGTGCCACGGATGAATTCCGATGGAATATTGCGGAAAAGTAGCGTCAAATTCCCACGGATATTGGTTCAGCAATTCCAATGTATTGGCGTCATAAGTACGTCGGTGCGTATGTAAGTTGAAGTACTCCATTAGTCGTGAAATTTTTTAACACCGGCCAAAATGGCTACATCCAAATCATTTTCCAAAGGAACAATCGGACACGAATACTTATGATTGTAGGCACAATAAGGGTTGTAGGCTTTATTAAAATCAATTTCCCATACTTTAGCATCCTGAATTTTCATATCAATGTATCGTCCACCAATGTAACTTTCTTTTCCATTAGTAAAATCTGAAAATGGCAAAAACAAGTAGTCTTTGTATTCTTCTTTTTTAGATAAATCGATGCTTTGGTAGACGTTCAATTGGTATTCTTTTCCGTCAATTGTAAAATACAACTCGCCGTACTTTTTGTATTCGGGTGTTCGCGATGTAGAGGTTTTCATCTTGAATACTTTGGCTTTTTTGGTACGCTTAAATTGGGCTTTTACAATGAATTTTTCATTAATTGGGAAGAAATCCAATTCCTTGAATACTTTTAAATCGGCTTCGGTCAGCGGACTTTTAGTAGAATCAGCATAGTCGCGATTCAATTCCTCTTGAAATTCTTTTGAGGTTTGTTTCGGTGCATTTTCTTGAGATGCAACAAAATAAGCATTCAAAATCATTACAATCAGCAAAGCCTTTTTCATGGTACATTTTTTTTACAAAAATAGCGTAAAAGTGTTAGGTCGCAAAGTAGAAAAGCCACAAAGTTTTTTACCTTTGTCACCTAACCAATACTTTCATGTTAAAAAGAGGAATTCGTAAATACATCGATAATTTCAGAGGATTTTCGAGAGAAATCTGGATATTGACGTTGGTTACTTTTATCAATCGTGCCGGAACGATGGTGTTGCCCTTTTTATCCAAATATTTAAAAGAAGATTTGCATTTTTCCTACAGCCAAGTAGGTTGGGTTATGGTTTTTTTCGGTATTGGATCGATGTTAGGATCGTGGTTAGGCGGAAAACTTTCTGACAAAATAGGCTTTTACAAAATCATGATTTTCAGCTTATTCACCAGCGGTTTGCTGTTTTTTGCACTGCAATACATAACTAGTTTTGTTGGATTATGCATTGCTATGTTTGTGATTATGACCATCGCCGATATGTTTCGCCCTGCCATGTTTGTATCGATTGGTGCGTATGCCAAACCCGAAAACAGAACTCGTGCTTTGACGTTGGTTCGTTTGGCTATTAATTTAGGATTTGCAGCCGGACCCGCTTTTGGTGGTTTAATCATTATGGGAATTGGTTATGGAGGATTGTTTTGGGTTGATGGGGCAACGTGCATCATTGCTATACTTGTTTTTTGGTTGTTGGTGAAAGAAAAGAAAAGCATTCCTATTTCTAAAGAGGAAAAGCAATTGTTAGAAGCCAATCGCGAATCGGTGTTCAAAGACAAACCTTTTTGGGTGTTTTTATTCAGCTGTGTGATTTCGGGAATACTGTTCTTTCAATTGTTTACAACCATTCCGCTGTACCATAAAGACCAATACAATTTAACCGAGTTCCAAACCGGATTACTATTAACACTAAATGGTGTATTGGTTTTCTTCTTAGAAATGCCAATTGTAAGCTATATTGAACGCAAAAAACTCAATAAAGTAAAAATAGTATCTATAGGCTGTTTAATGATGGCCATTAGTATGTTTATTCTTCTCATTAACTTTTGGGCGGGAATGTTGCTTTTGATGATGTTGTTTATGACGTTTGCCGAAATGTTTTCGTTTCCGTTTTCCAACTCCTTTGCAATGAGTAGAGCTCCGAAAGGACACGAAGGACGTTATATGGCTATTTTTACCATGAGTTATAGTTTAGCACACATATTGAGTGCTAAAGTTGGAATGAGTATCATTGATTTTTTTGGTAAACGATACGGATACGAAATGGGTTACCAAATCAATTGGGCATTTATGGGTGTTTTGGGTGTAATCGGAACATTATTGGGTTTTTGGGTGCTTAAAATGGTTAAAGAAGAGCAATTACAATCCAAATACAAAACCGAAAAAGAAGAATTCCTTTTCTCACATCCAGCCGATGGTGGCGAACGCGAAATTTAAACCAAGAACTTTCTTCGAATTTCATTGAACGATTGATTGGTTTGTATCAATTGTTGAATGATTTCTTTTCGCAATTCATCAATACCAATAGGTTTAAGGTATTTTGCCCAAGCATCTTCGAGCAACAAAAGTCGGATTTGCTTGATTATTTTGGCTGTTTCAGATGCCGTTCTGAGCATTTTATCTTCAGAAAAACTATCACTCTCTTTATGATGAAAAGCAGCCGTTTTTTCATCAAAATCAACTTCAATAAAATACAGTTTCTCTAGTTCATTATCGGCATAAAATTCCGTCCATTTGGCAAAGCCTAACTTAATTCGATTGGGATTCGTTTTTTGCAATTTGGGGTTTTCTTGTAATCGCCATCGGCAATTGGCCACTCTACTCCAATGATTCGATAACCGATACACACCATCATCGGTAAAAAAATAACTACTCCCCGATTTGCTTTTGTAATTCAGTTGCAAACTACCAACTATAGTTACATCCTCTTCTTGAAAAACACAAAACGTATGCTTGTGAAAATTGGTCCGATTGTATTTTGTTGTTGTCATCATGGCAAAGATAACGTTTTATAGTACCTCTAAAAATGAGTTCAATCATAAGCTTTGAATTATGAGCTACGAATGCACGAATTTTCTATTTTAAATATTTATTTAATTCGAATGCTCATTTAAAATGAGCAAATTTTACTTTGAAAGTTTAAACTGAATTTGTGCATTCGTGGCAAAATAAACTTATAGTACATTGATAAATAAACACACACATCTATTTAAAAAATTAAAAAACAATGATTTACAACTATTTTCCTTTTGTTATTATTTGTATTTAAAATTAATTTCCGTGTGCAGTTACACAATATAAAACTTAATTTTTAGTTAAATAACTATAAATATAGTTGTAAAACTAAAAACATAGTTGTAAGTTTGATTTATTAAAATTGAAATCATGCAAAAACTCACGAATAAAGAAGAAGAAATCATGCACATTTTATGGAAGTTAAAAAAAGCTTTCGTAAAAGATGTTTTAGCCGAAATCACTGAAGATCAACCGCACTACAACACACTTTCTACCATTATTAGAAATTTGGAAGAGAAAGGATTTGTATCGCACAACGCCTATGGAAACACGCACCAGTATTTTCCGGTGGTTTCTATGGAAGACTACAGAAAACGTTTCATGAACAACGCTATTGAGAATTATTTCAATAACTCTTATAAAAGTATGGTTTCGTTCTTTGCACAAGAAGATAAAATTTCGGCCGAAGAACTTCGTGAAATACTTGAAATCATCGAAAAAAAGAAATAGTATGGAAACTCTTTTCATCTACTTTATAAAATCAAGTGCTCTAATCACACTATTTTTTTTAGTGTATCATTTATTATTGCGCAAAGAAACTTTTTTCAACACAAATCGATGGTTTTTGTTGATGGGATTAGTTGTTTCTGCTGTGCTTCCTCTATTTTTCATTAAAAAAATAGTGTACATCGAATCAACTCCAATGAATTGGGATCAACTCGTTCAGCTACCACAAAGTTCGTCTACTGTGGTTTCGCAAACAGCAGAAGCTACTCCAATCAATTGGTTTCAAGTAGGTTTTTGGGTGTACGGAATTGTGGCTTTGCTCCTTTTAATTAAAGTGATTTACAATAGTTTTTCTTTGTTTAAAACCTTACACAAAAGAACCATTCATAAAACAGAAAATTTCTCATTAGTGGATGTTGAAGAAGACATCGCACCGTTTTCGTTCTTCAATTTTATCGTTTTCAATTCTAAATTGTACACTGAAAACGAATTGCAAAATATACTATCACACGAAAAAATTCACAGCAGTCAAAAACATTCAATAGATGTATTATTTACCAAGCTTTTTTCGATTGTATTTTGGTTCAATCCGTTTATGCAACTCTACAAAAAAGCCATTGTGCAAAATTTAGAATACATCGCCGACCAAAAAGCGATTGAAGTCAACGACAAAAAATTATATCAATTAACACTCTTAAAGGTAGTTTCTCATCAGAACTGCTTGCCTATTACTAATCATTTTTATCAATCATTAATCAAAAAACGAATCGTTATGTTAAACAAAAATCAATCACACAAAAGAAATTCATGGAAGTACACCGTTGTAATTCCGGCGCTCATTGCCTTTGTATTTTTATTTCAAATAAAAACCGTTGCGCAAGAACGCGAAATTGTAAAAGTATCTCAAAATTCTAAAAGCGGCATCTACATCACCACCGACAAAAACACCACCGATGCCGAAATGAAAAAAGACGCTGCCTTTGCCAAAGAAAAATACGGCGTAACACTGAAGTTTTCAAAAGTAAAGCGCAATGCAAATGGCGAAATAACCGGAATTAAAGTCACTTACAAAGACAAAGACGGCAATACTGGAACCACTCAATTTGATGGAAACGAGCCGATAAAACCGATTTATTTTTACAAAACTCCTACCAAAATTGGGTTTGGAAAAAGCAATAGCGTAATTGTTTATTCAGGCAATGGTTCTGATGATGTAATTGCAGAAAAAGAACTCAACTTCAAAATGAAAGACAGTATGGATTTTGACATCGATATTGATGTGGATATTGACGAAGATGAAATCCAAAAAATAGTGGATGAAACTACTTCAAAAATTGTCATTCAAAAAGACGGTAAAAAACCATTGATCATGATTGATGGAAAAGTAATCGAATTGGGTGAAGGTTTTTCGGATGGAGAAATTGACGAACTCAAAAAAGGATTTGCATACCAATTCAATAACGGACAATTGAAAATGCTTACCGATTTGAACATTGAAAAAATAAAAGGCGATGCTTTGGATAGTTCATTAGAGCAATTGAAACGAATTCGACCTGAAATAATGAAGCAAATAGAAGGTCAGATGATTATTTCTAAAGATCAAATGGAAAAAGCACGAGTGCAAATGGAACGTGCTATTCCGCAAATCGAAAAAGAAATGCGAATCATCGAAAAAAATAGTCCCGAATTTGAAAAAGCCAGAGCTGAGATGGAAAAAGCCAGAGCAGAAATGATGAAAGCGAAAGCCGATATGGAAAAAGCAAAAGCCGAATTAGAAAAAGCCAAAGCAGAACTAAGACGCTAAAAGTTAAAAATTTGTCAATCTATTTTACTGAATTTAATCTATTTATAAATTTGTTTAGTAATTAATTAAAAACAGAATAAAAATGAAAACCAAAGTTAGAAATTTTGCCTTCATGATTCCAATGCTCATTGTAGCGTTGTTATTTCAAACGAATGGTATGGCTCAAGACAAAAAGTCGTTTACTTGGAGCGATGATCAAGCATCGAGCGATAACATTGTTATGACGTGGAACAAAAACACGCCCGAAAGTGAAATGAAAGACGATATCAAAGCCTTGGCTGAGAAAGGAATCACCATCAAGTATTCGGGTGTAAAACGAAATTCTAAAGACGAAATTATTGCTCTAAAAGTGGAATATTCCGATCGAAAAGGCAATAAAGGCAGTATGGAATTGAACAATCAAAACCCAATCAATACGATTAAGTTCTTCAAATTCAATGATGAAATTGGTTTTGGTGAACCGTCCAATGGAAATGGTTTTAGTGTAAGTCCGTTCAACGGTTTTGCGGGTGGCGACAGTTTTATGAAGCAGTTCAATTTTGAGAAAATGCCTCAGTTTTTCGATTTTCCAGAAGGTGATGGTTCGATGTCATCGCGTTCTAAAACACAAATTAGAATTCAAAAAGATGGCAAAAAACCTCTAGTTATTGAAGATGGTGAAGTAATTGAAGGCGCTGATGATTACAGTCCAGAAGAAATTGAAGAATTCAAAAAAAGCTACAAAATGGATTCGTATGGTGATGGAAAAAGCTACAGTTTCAATTTTAATTCAGAATCGGATGAAAACATCAAACAACGATTTGAAAAAATGCGTGAAGAGATGAGTAAAATGAATGGCTCATCAAAAGGAGAAAGCGAAGATGTTAAAGAAATGGAGAAAACCAAAGAGGAAATGATCAAGGCCAAAGAAGAGATGATTAAAGCAAAAGAAGAAATGGAAAAGGCCAAAACCGAATTGGAAAAAGCAAAATCGTCATTAAAAGTGCGTAAAGCTTAATTGATTAAAATCCACAATTTTATTTCATACTAAAATTGAAAAAGACCATTCGAATTGAGTGGTCTTTTTTATTTTTGTAAAAAAATCATCCGATGTACAAAATTCTAGCCAAAATAAACAAGCTGATTTTACCCAGTTTCACCAAACAGCAATTGGATTTATCAAAAGCCAAAAAATGGCAAATGGCAATCATTGGTTGGCGTTATTATGTCACAATTCGTGCTTTAAAAAAATAGTTGTCGGATTTCAGTTATCGGTTGTCTGACTTCTAATAGTTTATGGCTGAAAATACAGGTAGATTACCTAATTTTTCTCTTCCGTTCAGGAACGACAATTCCATTAAAAAGTTGACTTGAACGATTGTTCCGCCCAATTGTTCTACCAATTCACAAACTGCTTTGGCGGTTCCGCCTGTTGCTAAGACATCATCGTGTATGACTACTCTATCGCCTTTTTGAATGGCGTCGATGTGAATTTCCAGACTATCCGAACCGTATTCCAAGTCGTACGAAGCTGAAATGGTTTTATAAGGTAATTTATTGGGTTTACGCACTGGAATAAATCCAGCGTTCAATTCTTCCGCCAACAACATTCCGAAGAAAAAGCCTCTACTTTCTACACCGATTACTTTGTCAATTTTTTGATCTTTTAGAGTAGAAAGTAGGATGTTGAGTGTTTCTTTTCGGGCAATCGGATTAATCAAAAGTGGCGTGATGTCTTTGAAGCCAATTCCGGGTTTTGGAAAATCCTGAATATCACGGATGTATTGTTTTAGTGGCATATTTTTTAATATTATCGTAATTTTGGTTTGCAAGTTACACAATTATGTCTATATTTGCACCCACAAAAAAGGCCTCGTGGCGCAACTGAATAGCGCATCTGATTACGGCTCAGAAGGTTACTGGTTTGAATCCAGTCGAGGTCACTTAAGAATAAAAAGCTCTGATGAACATCAGAGCTTTTTTTGTTTTAATTTCTAATGTTGAGCTTGTACATAAAATTAAAAATTAAAACAAAAAAAGTTTTTCAATCTCTGATTGAAAAAGACTTTTCATTACCACTACGGAGCGCATTCTGGAACAACGAAGTTAATCCTGTCGAGGTCACGAATGAATACTATAAAAGCGGAGCTTTGATGGATGTTGCGCAGCAAAATCCTGTCGTGAAACTTCTCAATTACCTAGTTTTGCTTGAAGTTATTTTTTCTTTTGTACTATTATCAAAGCGGAGCTTTGATGGATGTTGCGCAGCAAAATCCAGTCGTGAAAAACAAACACAAAACTTTTTCATGCTTTACACAACCTAGCCCTGATGGAAGTGAAAAGCCCGCAAGTAATAGCTGTAGTTTTTGTTGATGCACAAAAGCGACCAACGGAAGCTTGTGGGCGACTTACAAAAACACAGCGGTTACTGAGGACTTGCAACGAACAGCAGGAATAGCTTCAAAAAAATAAATCTTTATTCTATAACAAAACCTACACCTCAACCGTTTTCCACTTTCCTTTTTTGAAAAAGTAAAACGCTAATAATGCCAATACGGTTTCTGCCGTTGGAATCGCAATAAATGCGCCTATGGGTCCGAGTTGAAAATACACCGCCAACAACCAAGCCAGCGGCACTTGAATGATCCAAAAACAGAAAATGTTGATCCACGTTGGTGTTTTGGTATCGCCTGCTCCGTTTAATGACTGAATCATTACCATTCCGATGCCGTAAAAAATAAAGCCCAATCCCATGATTCGGAGCGCTTGGCTGCCGTAATTGGCGATTACAGCATTTTCGGTATAAAGACTGATGATGAACTCAGAGAAAAACACAAACAAGAACGTTACCAAACTCATAAAAATGATATTGTATTTGGTGGTCAAGAGTACGCTTAGTTGCGCTCTGTCGGGCTGTTTGGCTCCGAGATTTTGACCCACTAAAGTTGCTGCGGCATTGCTTAAACCCCAAGCGGGAAGTATGAAAAATACTAAATTTCTGATGGCAATTTGATAGCCTGCGCTGGCATCGGTGCTTCCGGTGATGGAAACCAAATACGTCAAGACAATCCAACTGCCGCTTTGAATGAAAAATTGTAGCATGGCTGGCATTGAGATGTTCAGCAATGATTTAATAATTTCGAAATTGGGCTTGAAATAGTGGTTGTAAATCTTAATCGTTCTGCTTTTGGCGAACAAATGATAGCATTGATAGATTACTCCGATGGTTCTTCCTGTGGCGGTCGCAATGGCCGCGCCCATGAGTCCGAGTTCGGGAAATGGACCGTAACCGTAAATTAAAAGCGGACACAGAATAATATTAATCAAACTGGCAATCCATAGACTTCGCATTGCCATGGCGGCATCTCCGGCACCTCTGAAAATTCCGTTGATTAGAAAGAGTAAAATAATTGCCGGACTACTGGCAAAAATGATTTGAGCGAAAATGGTTCCTTCAGTTATAACTTCGGGTTGTGCACCCATTAAAGCCAAAATATCGGAGGCAAAATAAACGCCTAAAAAAGCAACTATGAGAGAAATCAAAAACGAAACTGTAATGGCTTGTGCTCCCGATTTAGAAGCTTCGATGAAATCTTTTTCACCTACTCGACGCGCTACAATTGCGGTTGCGCCCGTACTTAAACCGATTCCGAGTGTGTAGATTAGCGAAATTACGGCTTCGGTCAAACCGACTGTTGCTACGGCTACATTGGCATTAGGTAAATGACCCACAAAATAAATATCGACTACGGCAAAAACCGATTCCAAACTCAATTCCAATATCATCGGAACGGAAAGTAATAGTATGGCAATTTTTACATTTCCTTTGGTATAATCGTGTTCTTCGCCTTTGAGCGATTGCTTGATCAATTGGAAAATGGATGAAATTTTATTGGATTGGGACGACATATCACAACGTTTAATTCATCAAAAATAACTTTTTAGAATTAAATCACAATTGAGTTTGTGTTGCAAAATGGTTATTTAACAAAAGACGTTGCTGAAATTAGCCCCGATTGCAGGAAGCACCGCGTGCGACGGAAAGCGGGAAAGACGTTTACAAGAAAGCCCAAGCTAATTTGCTTCCAAAAAAAAAAATCCGCAACATCAAATGATTATTGCGGAGGATATTTTTTTTTAATGATACTAAAGTTTACTGATAAAACTTCCGTACAAATCTTTGAATTGATAGCCTGATTCTACTCGGTCTTTACTGAGCTTTTGGTACTCGACCAAACCCCACAATAGAAATTCTTTCAGGAAACAAATGTCTTCTTTTGGGAAATCAGGTTGGTATTTTTGAACGAGATCTTCCAAGGGTTGTATAGCGTCCAATTGTTTTTTGTACTCATCATCGGAAGCATCATCGAGCAATTCAAAGCCGGTTTCGGCAAAGAACCATTCGAGTAATTTGGCATACGGACTCGCATCGGCATCGCGTTCAAGTTTTTCAATTTTCGGGAAGAATGCAGGGAAGAAAGTATGAATTGCATCACCAATTAAATGTTGTGCAACTACTGCAGCACCTTCTTGTTCGCCTTCATAAACCAATTCGACTTTGCCTGTAAGAGCTGGAATAATTCCTAAAAAGTCGGATAACCTAACCGTAGTTTGCTCACTACCCGATTGCAATGCTCTGCGTTCGGCTGTACTGACTAAATTCTCATACGCTGTGATACTCATACGAGCACTCACACCACTTTTGGCATCAATGTATTCACTTTCACGTGCTTCAAAACTGATTTGTTCTAACAAATCTTTGGCCAATGATGGAACGTAAACGGTTTCCGATTGTTCTTTATTTAGTCTCGCTTCTTGTTGTGTAATGGTTCGTGCAATGCCAATAGTTTCAGGATAGTGTGTCAAAATCTGAGAACCAATTCGGTCTTTTAAAGGCGTTACTATACTACCGCGATTGGTGTAATCTTCTGGATTGGCTGTAAATACAAATTGCATATCCAAAGGCATTCGCAGTTTGAATCCGCGTATTTGAATATCGCCTTCTTGTAAGATATTAAATAAAGCTACTTGAATTCGGGCTTGTAAATCGGGTAGTTCATTGATAACGAATATACAGCGATTGGCACGCGGAATCATACCGAAGTGAATCACGCGGTCATCGGCATAAGATAACTTTAAATTAGCGGCTTTAATAGGATCAACATCGCCAATTAAATCGGCAACCGTTACATCGGGTGTGGCTAATTTTTCAGAAAAACGTTCACTTCTGTGAATCCATTGAATTGGAGTTGCATCCCCTTTTTCGGCGAGAAGATCTTTGGCAAATCGGGAAATTGGTTGGAACGGATCGTCGTTAATTTCGGAACCTGCCACAATCGGCATGTATTCGTCTAATAATTCGACCATTTTTCGAGCCAAACGTGTTTTTGCCTGACCTCGGAGTCCGAGTAAATTTATATTATGGCGCGATAAAATGGCTCGTTCTAGTTCGGGAATAACGGTGTATTCAAATCCGTAAACACCTTCAAAAACGGGTTGCCCCGATTTTATTTTAGCTCGTAAATTATCGCGTAATTCATCTTTAATACTGCGCGATACATAGTCTGATTGTTTTAATTCGCCGAATGTTTTTATGTTTTCTACTTTCATGTTTCAATTTTGTATTGAAGTCTCTATTATCTATCTTCTATTTTCTAAATTCTGCTTTCTGCCTTCTGCGTTCTCAATTAATCTTCTTCTTTCTGTTGGTTTCATAATCTTGAAAAATCATTTCACCCAAACCTTTTAGTCCGGTGTAAAATGCTTTCCCTTGATTGGCTTCGGTAAACTGATTGACAAATTGCTGTAAATACGGATCGTTGGCAATCATGAAGGTTGTGATCGGAATGTGCAATTTCCGTGCTTGCGCCGCTTGGTTGTAGCATTGCTCCACGATGTACGAATCCAAACCATTGGAATTCATGTAATACGTTCCGTCTTTTTCACGCACGCAACTGGGTTTTCCGTCGGTGATCATGAAAATTTGTTTGTTGGTATTCCGTTTTCTTCGGAGCAAATCCATTGCCAATTGGAGTCCAGCAACCGTATTGGTATGATATGGTCCCACTTTTAAATACGGTAAATCTTTGATGCTGATGGGCCAAGCGTCGTTTCCGAAAACTAAAATATCAATGGTATCTTTAGGGTAACGAGTGGTGATTAGTTCGGCCAACGCCATCGCCACTTTTTTGGCTGGTGTAATTCGGTCTTCACCGTACAAAATCATGCTGTGACTAATATCAATCATCAAAACAGTACTCATTTGCGCTTTGAATTGCGTGTCTTCCACTACCAAATCGTTTTCAGTTAATCGAAATTCGGCTGCTCCGTTATTGATTTGAGCATTGCGTAGGCTTTCGGTTAGTGCCACATTCTCCAGTCCATCGCCAAAATGATAGGCTCTGAACTCACCTGTTTTTTCATCGCCCGTACCCGAGTATTTTGTTTTGTGATTTCCAGAACCCGATTTATTGAGATTTCCAAAAATATGATCTAAAGCTTGCTGTCTGATGGCGCGTTCTGTTTTGGAGGTAATTCCGATTCCGGATGTTCCATCGTCTTTTAACTCTTCTCTGATGTATCCTTTTTTCTTTAAATCTTCAATAAAATCATCGATAGTATAGTTTTCATCCGTAAGCTTGTATTCTACATCCAACTGACGCAGCCAATCGATTGCCTCATCAAAATCACCCGATGTATAGGTAATCAACTCCTTGAAAATCTCAAAGAGACGATCAAATGGAGATAAGTTGGGTGCTTCGTAGGTTTTGAAGTAAAACCCTTTTCTTTTCGTCGTTTCCATAGAGTTAAAATTACTACTAAAAGTTAAACCGAACTCGAGAACGACTATTAATTTTTAGTTAAAGTCCGTACTGTTCTCCAATCACCTTCCGAATGGATACAAAGCCGATTTTTTCCAACTCAATTTCGGTTGTTTTTACCCAAAGCAGTTCTTTGATTTCATCTTCGGCAGTAATGTTTATAGTATCGGATTGTAATTCACATTCAAAAAACAAATCCATGGTTCGGTAAGGAACATTTTTGTAGAGATAATTATTGGGTGAAGTGGTTACAAACTGCAAATCAGAAGGTTGTAAATCCAAACCTAATTCTTCTTTGATTTCACGGCAAGCGGCTTCTTGTGCGTTCTCATTTGGATCTATAAAACCGCCCGGCAAATCCCATTTACCTTTGTCGGGATCGACGTTTCTGACAGTAAAAAGAATTTTATCTTCGAATTTTAAAATCACTGCAACAGCTGCAGCAATGTTATGATAATAAACAAATCCGCAATCATGACACTGAAATTTGACTAATTGCTTGAAATCAAAATGTTGCGATTTGCAATTAGGGCAAAATGTAAAAAACGAGGTTGAGAAATCAATCATTTATTTGGGATAGACTTGGTTTTCTTGTTCGGCTACGCGTATAAAAGTCGTGCGTTTGGTTAGTTCTTTTAAACGAGAAGCACCTACATACGTACACGTACTGCGAATTCCGCCTAAAATATCTTGAATGGTAAATTCGACACTTCCTTTGAGCGGAATACGAACGGTTTTACCTTCGCTGGCGCGGTAATTGGCAACGCCACCTACGTGTTTTTTCATGGCGGTTTCCGAACTCATTCCGTAAAACTGTTTGTACATTTCGCCGTTGACTTCGACTAATTCACCGCCACTTTCTACGTGACCAGCCAACATTCCGCCCAACATCACAAAATCGGCTCCAGCTCCAAACGCTTTAGCCACATCACCTGGAGTTGTACAACCACCATCACTAATGATTTGTCCGCCCAAACCGTGTGCTGCATCGGCACATTCTATAATGGCGGATAATTGCGGATAACCCACGCCTGTTTTTACTCGAGTCGTACACACCGAACCCGGACCAATTCCGACTTTAATAATATCAGCACCTGAAATGAGAAGTTCTTCGACCATTTCGCCTGTAACTACATTACCAGCGATGATTACTTTATTGGGAAAGTTTTTGCGTGTTTGACTGACGAATTTCACAAAATGTTCTGAGTAACCGTTAGCCACATCGATACAGATGAAATCAATTTGTGGAAAAGCGTTCAAAATCTGACTCAGATGTTCTTGGTCGTTTTTCCCCGTTCCTGTACTTACGGCGATATAATTGAAAAAATCAGCCGATACATCCGACAAATTGTTTTTCCAATCTTCTAAAGTATAATGTTTGTGAATGGTAGTAAACAGCTGCTTCTCAGCCAACGCTTTTGCCATTTCAAATGTTCCAACCGTATCCATGTTGGCTGCCATAATTGGAATTCCTTTCCATTCGACCGTGCTGTGTAAAAATTTAAAATCGCGCTCCAAAGACACTTCTGATCTGCTGTTTAAAGTAGACCGTTTGGGTCGGATCATTACATCTTTAAATCCTAATTTTAAGTCGGTTTCTATTCTCATAATTCACATTAGTTTACTGTCAAAGTTAGAGTTTTAATGCAAAAAATGCACATTTAGTTATTAAAAGAAAGTGTCTTTTTATTAACAGTAAACTACACTTTTTATCGTTATTTTTGAACCAAAATACTACACAATGGGATTGCATTTTATTTTCGATAAAGAATACAAAAATCACGCATTTACTTCGGAAGAAATTAGGGAAACTGAATTTGAGAATTGCACGTTTATTGACTGTGATTTTAGAGCGTGTTTCTTTCAGGCTGTGACATTTTCAGATTGTAATTTTATCGAATGTAACTTTCAAAGTACCAAAATCAATCACGTATCCTTGCGTGGTGTTTGGTTTACGAAATGCAATTTTACAAGTGTTAATTTTGCAATGACCGATCAAGTGATTTACGAATTCAACTTTAAAGATTGTTTGCTGGATTACGCTCAGTTTTACAAATTGAAGTTGAAAAAAATACAATTCATCAATTGCAGCATGGTTTCGGTCGATTTTATGGCGAGTGATTTGAGTGAGTCATTGTTTGACAATTGCAACTTACGCTTGGCTGTTTTTAGTGAAACTATTATGAACAAAGCCGATTTGTATACCAGCTACAATTTTTCCATCGATCCTGAAAAAAACAAATTGAAAAGAGCGATTTTTTCGACGTATAACATCAGAGGATTATTGGATAAATACGAACTAATCATAAAAGAATAGTATGTCTGAAAAACCACATCTCTACTTCAAAAATGCTCAAGAATGGCGCGAATGGTTGCACGAAAATCATCATTTGCACAACAGTGTTTTTCTTATTTTTTATCGAGTGGATAGCGAATTTGAAAGTATGCGTTGGGAAGAAGCCGTAAAAGTGGCTATTTGTTACGGTTGGATTGATTCGACTGTAAAACGAATGGATGATGAACGCCGTAAGCAACTATTTACTCCCAGAAAAGACAAAAGCGTATGGAGTAAACTCAACAAAACGTACATTGAAGAGTTAATCCGAGAAAATTTGATGCACGAAAGCGGGTTAAGAAAAATTGAAACTGCTAAGAAAAATGGCTCTTGGGAATCATTAGATGCGGTGGAAAATTTAGAAATTCCAGTTGATTTACAAAGTGCATTTGATACTAACCCATTGGCTTTCAACAACTATAACAATTTCAGTAAAACGTATAAAAAAAGTTATCTGTATTGGCTCAATCAAGCCAAACGTGAAGAAACACGACAAAATCGAATTGCCGAAATCATTGATTTGTGTGCTAAAAACATCAAATCACGTCAATAAATTTTGACAAAAATTACCAAAACTTAAAGTTGATTTACTCTTCACATTCATAAAAAAACTTAGTTTTACAATTCAAATTACCACTATGATTAACCCATCGGCAAACGGCTGGATTGACAAATTTTTTCAAGAGCAAGGAAAGTTAATGACCAACAACTTTACCTATGAATTGTCGTTGTATAAAAACATTCGGAAAACTGGGTTTATTTACGGACATGTGGTAGAGATTGACCCATCGTTAACCCTTGATATTTCGCATTGGAAATCGGATGAAATTTCGAAAGTGGCTTTGTTGACTCATTTGTATTCGATGTATTTATTTACTCAGAATGATTCGGATTTCAAAATATTCGTCGAAAAAACCATCGAATTTTACAATCAACTGAGTCCGAAAGGTTTTGATCTTTTTGATAAAATTTTATCGCATTCGAACAGCTCAAAGTTGGAAAGCATCATCAGAGAACGCATCCAAACCAACAAAGACATCATCAGTAAAAACTTTTCGCACATAGTCACTAATGCGTTGCTTTTTGTGGATGTTTTGGCGTTTCGTCAATTTTTGATGACGGGAAAAATTTCGAATAAATACATCAAGAATATCGAGGAAATTATTCTCAGCGTAGTCACTTTGGCTTTGAAAGTAAAAACCATCAAATCGCAAAACGATGATTTGCTGATCAAACTTTTTGAGTCGTCGGTGCGTTACAGCAAGTTTTCCATCGACAATGAAAAATCGAAGAATAAGGTGTTAGAATCCCTTGATTTTGATCATCTTTCAGCTGATTTAGAAAAATACTACATACTGGATTTGGCTGGGTTGACGCTTTGGAACGACGCAGTTATCGAAAATGATGAGTTGTATTTTTTACACAAATTAGCTGAAAAAATAAGCATTTCAGATGATTTTGTCAACGAAAGTGTAACCGACACAGACGCGTTCATCACCAAATACAAAAGTGAAATTCAGTACTTCCACTACTCCAATCCGGTGAAGCATTTTTACGACCAAACCACAACTGGAGTTCAGGTTTTGATTACTCGAAATAAAAAACGTCTGACCAAAGAAATTTCGGAAAGCAAAGAATTGATGCAGCTTTTGGCCAAATCAACGAGCAAAGATTTGAGTCCGGAAGAAAAAAAGAAAGTAAAAAAACAGATTTTAGATATTTGCAAATCAATTCCGTCGTTGACTATTTTTTTACTTCCTGGTGGCGGATTGTTATTGCCGATTTTGATAAAATTTATTCCGCAGTTATTGCCATCGGCATTTAATGAAAATTTAGAGGATTAGAAATCGAGTTTGAATACTTCGTCGAGATCTTTATCACAACTGAAATTCACATTCAAATCAGTTACATAGCCCGAATTGAGTCCGTACACCCAACCATGAAGATTCAATTTTTGTCCGGTTTTCCAAGCATTTTGTACAATGGAAGTTTTGGCTAAATCGTATACTTGTTCAATCACGTTAAGCTCAACCAAACGATTGAAACGTTGTTCATCGTCTTGAATAGCTAGTAGTTCTTCTTGGTGAATTCGGAACAAATCTTTGATGTGTCGAATCCAGTTATCAATAATTCCAATGGATTCATTTCCCATAGCCGCTTTCACACCACCACAACCGTAATGTCCGCAAACAATAATGTGTTTTACTTTTAAGGCATTTACCGCATAATCCAAAACGCTCAAAAGGTTCATATCGGTGTGTATAACCAAATTGGCAATGTTTCGGTGAACAAAAACTTCACCGGGTTTAGCACCTATTATTTCGTTAGCTGGAACTCTGCTATCGGAGCAACCAATCCATAAAAGTGGTGGATTTTGTCCTTTGGATAAATCGTTGAAATATTCTGGGTCGATGGCGAGTTGGTCTTCCACCCATTTTTTGTTGTTGTCAAGAATTCTTTTGTAAAAATCAGTCATAATGGTAGATAAAAATCAAAGATAGTGAAATAAAAAAGCCATTAACCACAATCGTTTGGATTTGTGGCTAATGGCAACTATTAACCTAATTAACCAAAAAATTATCGTAACTCAGCTACAGAAAAAGCTGGATTTAATTCGTCTTTAATGTAAACAACATCGTCGTAAAAAGTAACTTCACCGGTTTCAATGTTGTGCATTGCACCTACAATTCCGATTTCGCCATTTTCTATCATTTGCTCCAATACATAACTGCGCTCAATGATGTTTTTTACATTGCGTTTTACATTGATTTGGGCTACATTTTCAACAAACGGTGAATTGCTGGAAGTTCGGTTTTCTTTTGTCGCCGTTTCTTGGTATACTGCAGGTTGCAATTTGGACAACAACTCCGTTAGATTACCCATTTCAACATGATCGCAGGCACCTTTTACTGCTCCACATTTACTATGACCTAACACCACAATTAGTTTAGAACCTGCTACTTTACAAGCAAATTCCATACTTCCAAGAATATCAGTGTTTACTATATTTCCGGCAATTCTAACTGAAAAAATATCGCCTAAACCTTGATCAAAAATCAATTCGGCCGACGTTCTACTGTCAATGCAACTCAAAATAGTAGCAAAAGGCCATTGACCATCGCGAGTTTCGTTTACTTGCTCCAATAAATCACGATGAGCTTTTAAATTGCTGATGAATCTTTTGTTTCCTTCTTGTAATAATTCTAACGCTTTTCTTGGCGTAATTTGAGCTTGTAATTCTTTATTTAAAGTTTTCATTTTATAGTATTTTAATTATTTATGTTCAACAAAAACGTGTTTTTCTTCGTCACCTGTGTTCACTAAGTCGTAAGCCTTCTTAAAACCTACTAATTTTACTTTAATATTCTCTTCTTTAGAGCGCGTTTTCTTGAATTCTTTAATCAAATCCAACACATCATGAGCAATATAAACGGTATCTGATGCATTGATAATAACCTTTGAATTTTCTGGAATGGATGCTAGAGTTGTTTTGATTGCTGCTTTATTAAGAAAAGACACTTCTTGAGCCAAATCAATATGAATAATATCACCATCATGGTATTGCTCTTTTCTAAAATTGTAAGCACGTTTCATGTTTCCTTTCAAAACAAATATCACGCTGATGATCATTCCCAGAGCTACGCCTTTTAACAAATCTGTAAAAACAACCGCTAAAAAGGTGGCAATGAAAGGTATGAATTGGTATTTTCCTTTTTCCCAAAAGTGTTTGATGGTTTTAGGGTTTGCCAATTTGTATCCGATTAATAAAAGTACGGCTGCTAATGTTGCTAGTGGAATTTTATTCAAAATTACAGGAATAGCAAGAACACTCACCATTAAAAAGAAGCCGTGAATTATAGTTGACATCTTTGATTTGGCACCGGCAGAATTATTAGCGGTAGTTCTCACAACCACAGATGTCATTGGTAAACCTCCTAACATTGCACTAATCATGTTTCCGATTCCTTGTGCTTTTAATTCGACATTGGTATCCGTATATCGTTTTTGAGCGTCCATACGATCGGAAGCTTCAATACACAATAAAGTTTCTATCGAAGCTACTACAGCAATTGTAATGGCTACTATCCACACTTTTGTGTTTGCAATGGCAGTAAAATCTGGAAGTATAAAAATATTTTTAAATTCTTCTATAGATGTTGGCACTGGTAAGCTAACTAAATGTTCTTTTTTGATGGAAAAACTGCTTCCTGTACGTATAAAAATCTCATTTACAACTATACTTACAATTACCGCAATTAAGGCAGGTGGAAGTAATTTTATTTTTTTGAGAAAATCAACTTTAGGCCACGCTATTAGTATGAAAAGCGAAATTAATGTGATAATTACCGATCCTAATTGAATGTGACTCAGAGCCTGAAACATTTCTGAGAATGTATTTTCACCATCGGGTTGAAGAAAAGCCAAATCTCCTTCATAGTCTTTATCATACCCAAAGGCATGTGGAATTTGTTTTAGAAAGATGATGACTCCAATTCCGGCTAGCATTCCTTCAATAACATTAGTTGGGAAGTAATTGGAAATAGAACCCGCTTTAATGAAGCCTAAAGCTAACTGAATCAATCCTGCCAATACAACCGAGAGAAGAAACACATCAAATGCTCCTAAATCGGAAATTGCGGTTAAAACGATGGCTGTTAAACCTGCTGCTGGTCCCGAAACACTCAAATGAGATTGGCTTAAATAACCTACCACAATTCCGCCCACAACTCCTGAAATAATTCCAGAAAACAAAGGTGCTCCACTTGCTAATGCAATTCCGAGACACAGTGGCAAAGCCACTAAAAAAACCACTAAACCTGATGCGAAATCAGACTTAAGGTTAGCAAAAAGATTGATTTT
Organism: Flavobacterium sp.; assembly: GCF_035299245.1. Taxonomy (GTDB): domain Bacteria; phylum Bacteroidota; class Bacteroidia; order Flavobacteriales; family Flavobacteriaceae; genus Flavobacterium. The sequence continues at coordinate 292,817 of NZ_DATGWY010000014.1, forward strand.
TTTTGTCATACCATAAATTAATTTAATACTAAAAGCATTCGCACAAGCGAACATTCAAAAATGCAGTATTAAACTAATTCTGGGGGCGGAATGAATATTTCTTCCGCGATGTTGTCATGACGTAGTAAGTTTTTTGAAGTAATTTTGGAATCACAATTTTGTTGCAACTCAATAAAAGGATAATCGAAACCCAAGCTTAAATCGGCTTTGATTTCTTTAATTTCTTTGTGATTTTCCTCTTCAGCGAAGTTATAAAACATCGATACATCTGAATTCTTTTCAATCAACGTGACAATAGTTGGTGTTGAAAGAAAAGCTACAAAAATGAATAATATGAATCGAGCTATTAACTTCATATGGCAAAAATAGCTTTTCATTACAGTAATAAAAAGCTATTTAATATTTTTTAACAATTATTTTAATTAGGCTTCGGTTTCAAGCCACGCTTTCATCATCCAAATGGTTTTTTCTTGCTCAACAATAAAATCGCTCATCATTGATGTGGTTCCTTCATCTTCAATTTCACTTGCTTTTTTGAGGATAACACGCTCAATTTTTAGTAATTGGGTTAATGATTGCAAAATCAACTCAATGGCTCTTTCATCATTATTGATGTTTTTACCAATTTCCAATTTATTGTATTTGATGTAATCGTCAAAAGTATGCAACGGAATTCCATCTAGAGTCAAAATTCGCTCTGCGATTAAATCAATTTTTAGTTGAGAATCATTGTATAATTCTTCAAATTTTAAATGTAAATCAAAGAAACGTTTGCCTCGTATGTTCCAATGCAATCCTCTCAAATTTTGGTAATAAACCTGAAAATTGGCTAGTAAAATATTCAATTCGGCAGCCACAATTTCAGCTTCTTTTTGGGGTAAACCAATGCTATTAAGTTTCATGATTCTATTAATTTTATTAACAAATTTCTTAATAAAAAGTCAATTTTAACCATAAATTAAATTGATAGTTTTTATCTTTGCATCAAATTTTACTATCCAAATGACAATTACTCAACTTCAATACGTTTTGGCTGTAGCCGAGCACAAAAATTTCACTTTAGCCGCCGAAAAATGTTTCGTGACGCAACCTACTTTGAGTATGCAAATTCAAAAAGTAGAAGAAGAACTCAGTATTCAAATTTTTGACCGAACCAAGAAACCCATTCAGTTGACCGAAATTGGTCAGAAAATTGTGAATCAGGCAAAAAATATCGTCAATGAAGCTGATCGCATTCAAGATATAGTTCATCAGCAAAAAGGATTCATTGGAGGTGAATTTCGATTGGGTATCATTCCGACAATAATGCCTACATTATTACCAATGTTTTTGAATAATTTCATCAAAAAATACCCAAAAGTAAAATTGATTATTGAAGAGTTGAATACCGAAGACATTATTTTCAAACTCAACAATGGACATTTAGATGCGGCAATTGCTGCTACACCTTTGAACGAAGAGAAAATAAAAGAAGTAGTGTTGTATTTTGAACCTTTTGTGGCGTACATACCAGAACATCACAATCATTTCAATAAAAAGGAAATCACAATTGACGATTTGAATTTGGATGAAATATTGCTATTACAAGACGGACATTGTTTTAGAGACAGCGTTTTAAACTTGTGTAGAAATAACAAAAACTCAGAGCACAATCATTTCCAGTTGGAAAGTGGAAGTTTTGAAACCTTAATCAAATTAGCCGATGAAGGTTTAGGAACCACACTTTTACCTTATTTACATACATTGGATTTGAAGGAAAAAGACCAATTAAAACTAAGGCAATTCAGCGAACCAAAACCGGCTCGCGAGGTGAGTTTGATTTACCCAAAAAGTGAATTAAAAATTCATATTATTGATGCCTTGAGAAGCACGATTGCTGGAGTTGTAAAAGGCGCAATAGTTTTTAATAACGTACAAATCGTAAGTCCGAAAACGGTAAAATAAAAAAGGAATCGCTTTATGCGACTCCTCTTTCGTTGAAATCTGAACTAAACTCACTCAAACAATTTTTTAAATCGGGTCTATTTGATGTGTAATACATCAACCACCTGCCAAGTAATTCTATTTCGTAAGGCATTAGGTTTTTAATTCCTTTTCGTAATTCTTTTTTGAAAAGGTTGGGGTCAAAACTCACGTTTTCCAACGTAGATTTTGTGTAATCATAGATCATTCTTGGCATAGGTTGTTAAGATTTAGGGTTATCTTGTTTTAAGAACGTAGAGTAAAACTAATAGTAAAACTTTAAAAAACAAAATTTAAAATCGTTTAAAAACTATTTTTATCGATTAAAAACATATTTTAAGTTTTAAAGTAAGATTATTTTTATAATTAATATTCTATTTCACTTTCCATTTACTACTATAACATTTTGAAAATAAAATACCCTAATTGATTCCAATAAAAAAGGAGCCGTTTAAGCTCCTTTAGTTTTTATTTATTGATACTCAGTAAACATTGCCTTAATTCGGGCTTCTCTTTAGTAAAATTGAGTAACCATTCGGTCAACTGCTCAACTTCATAAGGTAAAAGCACCTTAATTGCTTTTTCTAATTCTTTTCGAAAAAGTTTAGAATCGAAACTAACTCTTTCAAGAACTGACTTAGTGTAGTCATAAATTAATCTTGACATAAAAAATTAGCTAAATTGGTTAGAATTATTTGAAGAACTTGTCATAAAACGTAGAATAGTACATTTTATTGTTACAAATATAAAAAATAATGAAATTTGATTTTTTAATTGTTTGTTAAATTTTAAATGCTCGCAACATTTCACGCTTTCCAGGTGCTCCGGGAAGTTTTTCAACAGTGAAACCGCATTCTTTCATAGCATTTTTAATTGAAGTTCTGCACGCGTAAGTGACCAAAACCCCATCTTTTTTCAACGCTTTATACATTTTCTGAAAAATCTCAACCGACCATAATTCAGGCTGTACTCTGAATCCAAAAGCATCAAAATAAATCAGGTCAAATTGGTTTTCATTGTTGATTTCTTGGAATAATTTTTTCTCTTTGATAAGACTAAAATTAGGTGTTATTGCAATTCTTTTTTGCCAATCCGAATGATGCATGAGTTCAAAACTCGATTTCAAGTTATCTTGATCCAATTGCTGCACGTAATTCATTTGCATTATCATATCAAAAGAAACTGGATGTGCTTCTATTCCAACATAATCGATAGTTTGCTTTAAATTCTGAGCTTCTTTTAATGTTATTAAAGCATTTAAGCCTGTACCAAATCCTATTTCTAAAACAGAAACGGACCTTCCTTCAAATAAGGAAAGTCCGTTTTTTATAAATACATGATAAGCTTCTTGAATGGCACCGTGTTTAGAATGGTACGTTTCGTCTAACTCATCCAAACGAATGGATGTTGAACCATCATTGGTTATGAAGAGCGTTTGTTTCAAAATTAGAATACAAAAATTGGTCGCTCACTCATCATTTCATTTACTTCATTGGCTACTTGCTCTATAACGTCTTCATTAGTGTGATTCATCAAAACTCTATCGATTAAATCAACAACGGTTTCCATATCACTTTCAACTAAACCACGAGTTGTAATTGCTGGTGTTCCAACGCGAATGCCTGAAGTCACAAAAGGCGATTTATCATCAAATGGAACCATGTTTTTGTTTACTGTGATTTCAGCTTTTACCAAAGCATTTTCGGCTTCTTTTCCTGAGATGTTTTTGTTTCTCAAATCAATCAACATCATGTGATTGTCAGTTCCACCCGAAATAATATTATAACCTCTTTTTACAAAAGCATCAGCCATAGCTTTGGCATTTTTTTGAACTTGCATTGCGTATTGGAAAAACTCATCCGATAAACATTCGCCAAATGCAACTGCTTTTGCGGCAATAATGTGCATCAATGGTCCGCCTTGGTTGCCCGGAAAAACCGACATGTCTAAAATGTGTGACATCATTCTGATTTCTCCTTTTGGAGTCGTCAATCCCCATGGATTTTCGAAATCTTTTCCCATCATAATCATTCCACCTCTTGGTCCGCGCAACGTTTTATGAGTTGTAGTAGTTACAATATGACAATGCGGAATTGGGTCGTTCATTAATCCTTTTGCAATCAAACCAGCAGGATGTGAAATATCGGCTACTAAAAGCGCTCCAACTGAATCAGCAATCGCTCTGAAACGTGCAAAATCCATATCGCGAGAGTACGCAGAAGCTCCAGCTATAATGATTTTTGGTTGTTCTTTAGTAGCAATTTCCTGAATTTTATCGTAATTCAACACTCCTGTATCAGGCTCAACACCATAAAAAGAAGGAGTATATAATTTACCTGAGAAGTTAACCGGAGAACCGTGCGTTAAATGTCCACCATGCGATAAATCAAAACCTAAAATCTTGTCTCCCGGTTTCAAACAAGCTGCAAAAACAGCAGTATTGGCTTGTGATCCACTATGAGGTTGTACGTTTACGTATTCAGCACCAAAAAGTGCTTTGGCTCTGTCAATAGCGATTTGCTCCACAACATCAACTACTTCGCATCCGCCGTAGTAGCGTTTTCCTGGATAACCTTCAGCATATTTATTGGTTAAAACGGAACCTGCAGCTTCCATTACTTGGTCGCTTACAAAATTCTCAGAAGCAATAAGTTCAATTCCGTGAATTTGTCTGTCTTGTTCGTCTAAAATTAGGTCAAAAATTTGTTCGTCGCGTTGCATTTTTATTGGATTTTCGTTAAAACTTTCCAAAATTACAAAATATGTTTGTCATATAAATTCTAAATGATATATTTGATTACAAATTTTTCAACAACAAATCAACAGCCCAAAATATGCCAAATATAGCCAACGACCCAACTAGAAAATCATGGATTGAAGTACCTGAAAACAGTGATTTTCCCATACAGAATATTCCATTTGGAGTTTTTTTAACCAAAGATGATGTAGTAACCATTGGAACTAGAATCGGAGATTCTGCCATTGATATGGGAGCTTTACAACAACTCGGGTATTTTGAAGGCATCGAACTTACAGACGATATGTTCATGCAAGACACTTTAAATGATTTCATTTCTGATGGTAAGAAAACGTGGCGAATGGTTCGTAATCGTTTAGCGTTATTATTCGACATCAATAATCCAGAATTAAGAGATAATGAAGAACATCGAAGCATAGTTATTTTTGATATTAAAGACATCGAAATGCTTTTACCTGTTCAAATTGGTGATTATACTGACTTTTATTCAAGCAAAGAACACGCTACCAATGTTGGAAAAATGTTCCGCGATCCTGATAATGCTTTGTTGCCCAATTGGTTGCACATTCCGGTTGGTTATCATGGAAGAAGTTCTACAATTGTACCGTCAGGAATTCCGGTACATCGTCCAATGGGACAAATTTTACCTAATGGGGAAAGCTCTCCTGTATTTGGACCTTCGAGTTTGGTGGATTTTGAGTTGGAAACGGCTTTCATTACCACTGATGCCAACATTATGGGAGAAAATATTCCAGTTGGTGAAGCTGAAGAGTACATATTCGGAATGGTATTACTGAACGACTGGAGTGCGCGCGACATTCAGAAATGGGAATACGTTCCACTTGGACCGTTTCTGGCGAAAAACTTTGCTTCATCCATTTCTCCATGGATTGTTACGATGGATGCTTTATTACCCTTCAAAACCAAAGGTCCGAACCAAGATCCTACTCCACTTCCTTATTTACAACAAAAAGGAAAAAACTCATACGATATCAATTTAGAAGTGTACATTCAGCCTGAGAAAGCAGAACCCACTTTGGTTTCTAAATCCAATTTCAAATACATGTATTGGTCAATGGCACAGCAATTAGCACACCACACTTCTAATGGTTGTCGCGTTAATTCGGGCGATATGATGGGTTCTGGAACCATATCCGGACCAACACCCGATAGTTTTGGTTCGATGCTAGAATTGACTTGGGGTGGAAAAAACCCAATAAAAATGAGTGATGGAACCGAGCGCAAATTCATCAATAATAATGACACTGTGACTTTCAAAGGCTATTGTGAGAATAGTTCTGTTCGTATTGGTTTTGGTGAAGTTTCGAGTAAGTTATTGCCGCCGTTTGTGAGAAAATAATTGTGGCTCAATATTTGGATTATTTCAAATAGAACTTTAAAACTACACACCATGAAGAAAATTACTTTATTACTCACCTTTTTTGTTCTCATCACTTCATGTGGAGTACGACAAACTAGAGAATCGCTCACTTCAGGCGATTATGATTCAGCCATTCAAAATGCTGTTGAAGGATTACGCAACCGCAAAGATGCCAAAGGAAAACAAGATTATGTGTACTTATTAGAAGAGGCGTTTGCTAAAGCTAAAGAACGTGATTTGCGTAACATTGCAACTTGGTTTAAAGACGCTAATCCTAATAACTTAGAAAAAATATTCAATACTTATCAGCAATTGAACAATCGTCAGGAATTGATTCGACCATTATTACCTTTAAAATTATTAAAAGAAGGTCGAAACGCTATTTTCCCTTTTGATGATTATACGGATCAGATTGTAAGTAGTAAAAATGCCTTATCGAAACATTTATACGACAATTCGAAAGCACTTTTAGGTTCAAAAGACAAAATGAGTATTCGTCGCGCTTACGATGATTTAGTGTATTTGGATCAATTAAGTCCGGGTTATAAAGATGTAGCCAAATTAATGGACGAAGCCAAATTCAAAGGAACCGATTACGTAAGTGTATTCACCAAAAACGAAACCAATATGGTGATTCCTGTACGTTTGCAAAACGATTTATTGGATTTCAGTACGTTTGGTTTGAATGATAAATGGACTGTGTACCACAGTAATCGCATGAAAGACATTAATTATGATTATGGATTAATCGTTAATTTTAGAGAAATCAACATTTCTCCTGAACAAGTGAAAGAAAAAGAATTCATTAAAGAAAAGCAAATCAAAGACGGAAAAAAACCATTGGTCAACGCCCAAGGTCAACAAGTAAAAGACAGTTTGGGTAATGTGATTATGGTGGATAATTTCAAAACAATTCGCATTAACATCTACGAATTCCGTCAATTCAAATCCACCCAAGTTACGGCAAAAGTAGATTACATCGATTTTAAAACAAATCAATTAATCGATACTTTTCCTTTAGCTAGCGAATTTGTTTTTGAACACATTTACTCAACATACAACGGAGATAGAAGAGCGTGTGACGACAGTTATTTGCCTTATTTTGATAAACGTGCAGTAGCGTTTCCTAGCAACGAACAAATGGTTTACGATTCGGGTGAAGATTTAAAAGCCAAACTCAAAGACATCATTGTTCGGAATAAGTTCCGACGATAACTTCTTAAAAAGGATAAAAATAAACCGGTTGGTTAATGGTCAATTCAGATTCAGATGAAGTTGGCGTTAGCAAGCCTGTTTTTTTATTTCGATCAAAAACGATAATCGAATTGGAAAATTGATTGGCAACTAAAATTGATTTTTGATTGTTAGAAATGATAAAATTACGCGGTGATGTTCCAGTAGAAATAGATTGAATTACTTTGGCATTTTTACCATCGTTCAATTGAATTACAACTAATTGATTGTCATTTCCACGTACCGAAGCATACAAAAATTGCTCATCATCACTCAACCGAACCTCAGCAGCTGAACCATTTTGTGTTGGAATTTTTGTCAAAGAAAGCGTCTTCAAAAGTTGTAATTTATCATCTGAATAATCAAAAATAGCCACTTCATTGGTCAATTCAAAAGTAGCGTACAAGCGATTTCCTTTGGAATTAAAAATCAAGTGACGCGGACCCGAGCCAGCAGGAACTTTGGTAGAAATAATTTTGTTTTCAATTAAAAATAAAGGAGCCTTTTCATCAAATGGAATCACATCAATTGCATCTCTTCCTAAATCGGCAACCGCTATTTTATTATCTGTTGGATGAAAAACAATGCAATGAACGTGTGGTTTTTCTTGACGCTGTGCATTGCTACTTTTTCCTTGAAAAGTGATGGTTTGATTCGCTTCAGATAATTTCCCCGTGGCATCAATTGGGAAAACGGACAAATTTCCTCCTGAATAATTTCCAACTAAAACAAACTTTTCATTCGAACTAAAAGCCACCGTACACGGATGATCTCCCAACGTAAATTGTGAATTGATTTTTTTGAAAGTGGATGACTTAGAATCATAAGAAAACGAAGTCACCTTTCCTCCTATTGTACTTGCCGTTTCTTCAACAGCAACTACAATCGTTTTGGCTTTATTCGTAATTACAAACGACGGATTTTCGATTTCATTTACTACTTTTTGTAACGAAATTACTTTCGAAGCCTCATTAAAATCGATGATGTTGATTCCTTGACTTTTGTTTTCGGTATACGTACCTACTAAATAAGTGTTGTTTTTAGAAGTGGAACAGCTCATCAATAGAATTGAAAAAAGTAAAAGAAGTTTACTGGTAATTTTCATTAGCAATTATTCTAAATTACGTTTAACACCAGCAACCGAAATCGCATCATGTGACGCATCGTAAATTGCTTTTCCGTCTTGAATCAAAATCAATTGTGGCGATTGATGCTCGATGTCAAAACGACTGGCTATTTCATTGGAAATATCGCGATGATTCAATAAATCAAGGTAATACGGAATTATTTTATCATGTAAATCAAACTCCGATTCAAATTGTTTCAAGGAAAAACGACTAATGCTGCAGCGTGTACTGTGCTTGAAAATAATTACAGGTTGCTCTGTAGATTCATTGATGATTTCATTCAACTGACCTAAATCAGTCAATTCGCGCCAATGTACTTTTGAATTTACCGCCTCGTCTTCCGAACTTCCGAATATATTTTTAAAAAAACTCATATGTTGTCATTAAATCAGACTAATTGACGCAAAATTACGGTAAATATATTCCAAAATACGTCATTTTGACTTGTTTTTAATAATGGAACATAAATTGACCAAACAACAGTAAACCAGATAAAAACTAAAATGAATTTTAATAATTTAACCATAAAATCGCAAGAAGCTTTGCAACAAGCGCAGCAAATTGCACAAAGTTTCGGGCAACAACAGCTCGAAAACGAACACATTTTCAAAGGTATTTTGGAAGTGGACGAAAACGTTGCTCCTTTTATTTTGAAAAAGGTTAATGTGAATGTCGATTTGTTCAAAAAAGTCTTGGACAGCACTATTCAAAGTTTTCCGAAAGTTTCGGGTGGCGATATTATGCTTTCTCGAGATGCAGGAACAATGCTGAATGAAGCCAATAGCATCGCCAAAAAAATGAACGATGAATACGTTTCTATTGAGCATTTACTGTTGGCCATTTTCAAATCAAAAAGCAAAGTAGCCCAAATTTTAAAAGACCAAGGTGTAACTGAGAAAGCCATGGAAGCCGCTATTTCAGAAATGCGAAAAGGCGAACGTGTAACCTCTGCTTCTGCTGAAGAAACCTACAATTCGCTCAGTAAATACGCTAAAAACCTCAACGAACTAGCTAAAAGTGGCAAGCTTGATCCTGTAATTGGTCGTGATGAAGAAATCCGACGTGTACTGCAAATTTTAACGCGTCGTACCAAAAACAATCCGATGCTTGTAGGTGAACCTGGAGTTGGTAAAACCGCTATAGCCGAGGGTTTGGCACACCGAATTGTAGATGGTGACGTTCCCGAAAATCTAAAAGATAAAATCGTTTATTCACTCGACATGGGTGCGCTCATAGCTGGAGCAAAATACAAAGGTGAATTTGAAGAGCGATTGAAATCGGTAGTCAAAGAAGTCATTTCAGCCGAAGGTGATATCGTACTTTTCATTGACGAAATACACACTTTAGTTGGTGCTGGTGGTGGCGAAGGTGCGATGGACGCCGCGAATATTTTAAAACCTGCTTTGGCGCGCGGTGAATTGCGTGCAATTGGTGCCACAACTTTAGACGAATATCAAAAATACTTCGAAAAAGACAAAGCACTCGAACGCCGTTTTCAAAAAGTGGTGGTTGACGAACCCGATACTGAAAGTGCCATTTCGATTTTACGCGGAATCAAAGAGAAATACGAAACACACCACAAAGTGCGCATCAAAGACGACGCTATTATTGCCGCGGTTGAACTTTCGCAACGCTACATTACCAATCGTTTTTTGCCCGATAAAGCCATTGATTTAATGGACGAAGCTGCGTCAAAATTGCGAATGGAAATCAATTCAAAACCCGAAGAACTCGATGTTTTGGATCGAAAAATTATGCAGTTGGAAATCGAAATTGAAGCAATCAAACGCGAAAATGACGAGACCAAACTCAAAAGTTTAGGTTTGGATTTGGCCAACTTAAAAGAAGAACGCAACGAGATTTTTACGCAATGGAAATCGGAGAAAGATGTAGTCGATAATATTCAAACGGTAAAACTCGAAATTGAGGATTTCAAAACCGAAGCCGAGCAAGCCGAACGCAATGGCGATTACGGAAAAGTAGCCGAAATTCGGTACGGAAAAATCAAGGAAGCACAAGAGCGTTTGGATGCATTGCAAAAACAATTAGCCGAAAATCAGGCAGGAAATTCACTGATTAAAGAAGAAGTTACTCGCGAAGACATTGCCGAAGTGGTTGCCAAATGGACGGGAATTCCAGTAATGAAAATGCTGCAAGGTGAACGCGAAAAACTGTTGAAATTAGAAGACGAATTACATCAAAGAGTTGTTGGTCAAGAAGAAGCCATTGAAGCCGTGAGTGATGCGGTTCGCAGAAGTCGAGCAGGATTGCAAGACATGAAAAAGCCCATCGGAAGTTTTCTTTTCTTAGGTACAACAGGTGTAGGAAAAACCGAATTAGCCAAAGCACTTGCCGAATATTTATTTGACGATGAAAATGCCATGACGCGCATCGATATGAGTGAATACCAAGAACGCCACAGTGTGAGTCGTTTGGTAGGTGCGCCTCCAGGATATGTGGGTTACGACGAAGGTGGACAATTGACCGAAGCAGTCCGCAGAAAACCGTATTCAGTAATTTTATTAGACGAAATCGAAAAAGCGCATCCCGACACCTTCAACATCTTATTGCAAGTGTTGGATGAAGGAAGGTTGACCGATAATAAAGGTCGCGTTGCCGATTTCAAGAACACCATTATCATCATGACTTCGAATATGGGAAGTCATATCATTCAAGAGAAGTTTGAAAATTTGAAAGGCGGCATTGAAGCTGCAACTGAAGCAGCCAAACTGGAAGTGTTAGGTTTATTAAAACAAACGGTTCGACCTGAATTCATCAATCGTATTGACGAAATAGTAATGTTTACGCCGTTGACCGAAGCCAACATCAAACAAATTGTAAGTTTACAGTTGAAAAATGTTATCAAAATGCTCGCGCAACAAAACATTACTATGGATGCCACTCCAGAAGCCATAGGCTATTTGGCTGAAAAAGGATTTGATCCGCAATACGGAGCACGACCTGTAAAAAGAGTGATTCAACGTGAAGTGTTAAACCAACTTTCCAAAGAAATTCTAGCAGGAAAAGTAACAGTTGACAGTATTATTTTACTCGATTGTTTTGATGGTCAGCTCGTTTTTAGGAATGGAGCGAATGAGTAATTGAGTGCCTGAGAAAAGAGACAATAGAATATAGAGTTTTGACTTTGTAAAATAAATTTTCATAATTAGTAATTGGTTTGATAGTCCTAACAGGTAGTGAATCTGTTAGGGCTTTTTTTTAGTTTTTGTAGCAAATGGCTTGGGCTTTCTTGTAATCCATTTTCCCGCTTTACGCTTTACTGCGTGCCGCTCCAATCGGGGCTAGTTGAGAAACGTCTTTTGCAAAAACAAGAGTTCTAAGAGCTATAAAAATGTGATAGCTTTTTCTTTATATTTGTTAATTGCAAAAAAAAATCACAATGGAAAAAAGTTCTAACAAACAACTATCAGCTGAACAACATGCAGAATTGCTCAACATCCTAAAAACTCGTTTCGAAAAAAACACCATTCGCCACAAAAATTTGGACTGGAGTACAATTCAAGAAAAGCTAGAAAACAATCCAGAAAAATTATGGTCGCTTAATGAAATGGAACAAACAGGAGGCGAACCAGATGTTGTGGGTTTTGATGAGCAATCAGGTGAATACATTTTTATTGATTGTTCGACTGAAAGTCCAGCTGGACGAAGAAGTTTGTGTTACGACAAAGAAGGATTGGAATCGCGAAAAGAATTCAAACCCGAAAACAACGCTGTTGATAAGGCTAATGAGATGGGAATTGAAATTGTATCAGAAGAAGATTACCTCAACTTACAACAATTGGGTAAGTTTGACTCCAAAACGTCAAGTTGGATTAAAACACCATCTGAAATAAGAAAATTGGGTGGAGCACTTTTTGCAGATTACCGTTACGGCAAAGTGTTCTTTTATCATAATGGAGCGCAATCGTATTATGCTGCACGTGGTTTTCGAGGCTTACTTAGAGTTTAAATTTACACTATCTTTAGCATATAAAATGCAAAACTATGCAACACAATTCCAAATCCATTCGACCCTTTATCGGAGCTAATAATTACGAAGTTTCAAGGCAATTTTACAGTGATTTGGGTTTTGAATAGGTGGTTTTGTTCCACAATGTGTGCTGCTCCAAAACCAAACCATTGGTTTTTTCTTTAAGAAAATTCGTATTTAATAATAGCCTTATTTCTTTTTGATAGATGTAAAACTTTTTTTATCGATGAACAACTTGTGCTAATTATTTTTTTTTATTACCAAAAAAAGTTTATCTAAATTAGCAACCGATTCCCAAAATCAAATTCGTAAACTACTTTTTTGAAACTAAATTAGTTTCAAATAATATTTATGTTTAACCCAACAATAATCAAAATGAAAAAGTGTTTTTTAACAGCATTTTTATTTCTTTTCTGTTTTACTCTTACTGCACAAGTAGGAATTGGAACAACTAGCCCAAGTGACAGTTCAATGCTTGATGTCGTATCCACCAATAAAGGATTATTAGTCCCGAGAGTTGCTTTATCATTAACAACCAGTGCTTCTCCTATAGCAGCCCCAGATGTTTCTTTATTGGTCTTCAATACTGCTACAGCAGGCGATGTAACTCCAGGATACTATTATTGGAGTGGTACAGGTTGGGTTCGTTTACAAAGTGGGAATTCTGTTGATTGGACTACGACGGGAAACAACACTACAAATCCTGCGATTAATTTCATTGGTACAACCAATCCGGTAGATTTTGTAACACGTACGAACAATACTGAAAGGATGCGGGTTACCTCAGCGGGAAATATAGGAATGGGCATGACTAATCCAGCTTATGGGTTGGAATTAGGTTCTACATTCGGTTTTGGAAATGGTACATCAGGTGCGTATCGTTCTAGAACTGAAACTCGAGACAATGCAGGTGCTTTCGGAACCAGTCAATCCGGTTTTTTTGAAGCAGCCAATCCAGTAAATTTTCCTGCTGGAGCAACTAGTTGGTGGCATCTAATTGACACCCGACATTCGAATAATGCTAATAATTATGCATTGCAAATTGCGGGTAGCTTCTTTGACCAAGAACTTTGGTTCAGAAAAACCAACAATTCAGCAACACAAAGCTGGACTCGATTAATTACAACTGGAAATATGAACACAAATGCTTGGACATTATTCGGAAATAGCGGTACCAATGCAAGTGTAAATTTTGTTGGAACTTCAGATGCTGTTGATTTTGTTACTCGCACTGCTAATCTGGAGCGAATGCGGGTGACTTCCGCAGGAAATGTAGGAATAGGGATCGCCGTTCCCGCTGCTGGTGCTCGTTTACAAGTAGTAGGTGGTTCTATCATGCCTCAAACGGGAAACAACTTAACTTCAGGAATCTATTTCCCACCAAATCCGGGTGGCGGCGGTGGAGATGAAGCTTACATACGTCATTATGTGGAAGCGGGAGAAAACACCAAACTTGTTATCGCTAATGTTAACGACAGCGACGATGATATTGCTTTTAGAACCGGATTGTCAGCGGCTGATCGAATTAACATCAATGGAAACGGAACAACCGCTATCAATCGAGCCGTTTTATTTGATTGTAATGATTGTGGCCTTGCCAATGCTTATGATATTACTGACGGAGCAGGAGCAAATTGGGGCGATTTAGTGATACAAGGTCGCGTATTATCAACTAACAGTAATTTGCATCTTTCACCTCCTGGCGGTTCTAGAGTAATCATAAATTCAGCATATCGATCTGCAGGTGGTGGAACAGGCACCACAGGTTTGGATATAGAAGACGGAGGAATTCGCATGCGTAAAAACTATCGATGGATCAATCGTTACGGAAGTACTGCTGGATTTGGTTGGGGTTCGCAAACACATAATTTAGGCGCTTGGGATTTTTGTGCAGTAGGCGCATTTGGATTTAGAAATGTAAATGCAGCAACAGACGAAGACGATGATGTACAATGCTCAGTTTATCCTAATGCTCATGCTGATGCTGGTGAAGCCAATCAATGGGATAGTTTTTTTACTTACCAATTCAATCAGCGCCCAAATTGGTTTATGTATTTAGAAGGTTTTGCCGATACAACTGCCACTAATTGTACAGCAATTTGCATGAACTTTGATTAATTTCTGGATGAAAAAAACACTTATAATTGCGCTTTTATTAGCCATAACATCATCCTTTGGACAATCAAAACTGCAGTTTACCTTACACAGTATCCCCAACAAAGGAGTTGCCGCTAGCAAAAATTATGAATTAGTTTTAGGCCGCTACTACGACGGAGAATTTCATCATTTTGCCCATCAATCCATAGTAAAAGACACGGTGGCTGTTTTTACTTTTGAAATACCCAATTCCTCAGCCACTGGATTGTACACTATTTTTATTGGTGATAATAGTGAAAAAGAAATCAATAAAGCTGAATTTATTTGGAATCCTTCGGAAAATTTAAAAATGGATGCACACTTTTACCAACTTAAAAATGGTGAATTGAGTATCGAAAAATCAAGAGAAAATGAAGTCTATACCAAGTTCAACTTGTTGAGAAATGAATTTGAAAATACTTTAGAAAAACTAGTAAAAAAGCGATTATCTAATTCATTATTTGATCCAAACAGCAAACAAAAGGCAATTGAAATTGAGCACGAAACGGAAAACATTCAATACAATTACAACAACAAATTAGCCAAATTAGGTGAATTATACCCCAACACCTATGTAACGCAAACTCTCATTCCTTTAGCATTGATACCGGTTCGGTCGGTCAAAGAAGAATGGGCGCAGCAGTACGATAGTTATTTTTCGTTTTTGCATCAAAATTTTTTCATGCATTGTAACACTAAAGACAATTCAAACTTATATCATTACGCTTTTCAGGATAAAATCTTTTACTACTTGAGTACTTTTTGTGATAAAAACGAGGAAGGAACTAAAAAAGGGGTTGATATTATAATGCAAACATTAAAAAGCAATTCCGAACTTTCAAGTTTTACTTACAATTTACTTTTAAAAACATTCATCAAATTAGAGAGTGAACCATTATCAAAATACTTAATGGAAAAATACGGTAATGAATGTGCTTTGAACTTGCCTTTTGAAGAGTTGAAAAAACTCCAAACCCTACAAGCATTGTCGGTTGGCGGTTTGGCTCCCGAAATATCGCTTCCTGACAAAGAAGGGAAATACCATTCGCTGAGAGAATATACAGCTAAAAACAAAGTAACGTTAGTTGTAGTTTGGCTCAGTTGGTGTGCTCGATGCCAATCTGAAATTCCAAAACTAAACGAACTATATAACCAATACAAGTCAGCCGGTTTGGGCATTTATGCTGTTTCTTTGGATGAAAAAAAAGAAGATTGGGAAAAGGTTACAACTTTAAACAAAAACTGGAAAAACGTTTGTGAAATGGTTCCCATTAAAAAATCGACAGTAGTTGCCAATTACAATGTGACCACTACTCCCGCACTTTATGTTTTGGACAGCAACGGAAAAATACTCAGCAAAAACTCGTTTGGTAGCAGTTTGCAAACACTTCTAAAAGAGCTTTTGAACCGCTAATTCTTTTTCTGCAAAAGCATAAATTCTTATATTTGTTCAAAAGAAGATTATGCAACCCACCAAATCCATTCGACCCTTTATCGGAGCTAATAATTACGAAGTTTCAAGGCAGTTTTACCGTGATCTGGGTTTTGAAGAAGTGGTTTTGTTTCCCAATATGTCGTTGTTTCAAAATGAAACCATTGGTTTTTATTTGCAAGATGCTTACGTAAAAGACTGGATTGATAATACTATGGTTTTTATGGAAGTGGAAGATGTAAATTTCTTTTATAATCAAATCGCTGCTCTAAATTTACCATCAAAATACCCAACTGTACGACTACTTCCTGTTAAAAAGCACGATTGGGGAAGCGTGTGTTATCTTCACGATCCATCGGGAATTTTGTGGCACATTGGTCAGTTTAACAAATAGAAGCAACATGAATACAATTGCACAACAAACCGCTTTACGTTTCCGCGAAGTCATTCTCAACGGAACTTGGATTGCCAATACCAATTTCAAAGACCAATTGGATGGTTTAGATCATCAAATAGCAATAACCCAAATTGGTTCTTTCAATACAATTGCTGTATTAGCGCAACATATTCATTATTACATCAACGGAATATTAAATGTTTTTAGAGGTGGAAATCTAGACATAAGAGACCAATTTAGTTTTGACTTTGCTCCTATTACTTCACAAAATCAATGGGAAACTTTCTTGGTACAATTTTGGAACGATGCCGAAGAATTTACCTCTTTCATAGAAAAAATGTCTGATGAACAACTCAATCGCTCTTTTGTAGATGAAAAATACGGAACCTATTTAAGAAACATCGACGCAATGATTGAACACAGTTATTATCATTTGGGACAGGTTGTTTTGTTAAAAAAAATGATTCAAAAATAAATGCTTAACTCCATTCACCATACCGCCATAATTTGCTCGGATTATAAAAAATCCAAACAGTTCTATACTGATGTTTTAGGATTAACAATTATTCGTGAAGTATATCGAGAAGAACGTCAATCGTACAAATTGGATTTGACTTTGAATGGAACGTACATCATCGAGTTGTTTTCATTTCCCAATCCACCAAAAAGGCCATCGTATCCTGAAGCTTGCGGTTTGCGTCATTTAGCTTTTGAAGTGGACGATATTGAAAAAATCATCCAGCATCTCAATCAAAATAATATTGAAGCAGAACCCATTCGCATTGATGAATTCACTCAAAAACGATTCACATTCATCTCTGATCCTGATGGATTACCCATTGAGTTTTACGAAAAATAAAACCCTCAACTTGCGCCAAGGGTTCTACAAACAAACTACCTACTACTTACTTTATTGTCACTTTTAGTCAATAACCGTTCAACTAAAATTGATGTGGCAAATTTGGTTCAGTAGTGTTAAACTAGAATTAATCAAAAAACAAGATTGTATTAAATTAAACACTTTCACTATTGTAGTAATTATTGGGTTTTCTTTCGAAAAAAATAAAATTTTAAAAGCACAAAAAACATCAGCTACAAACTACTAAAATTATAGTTCAAAAGTTAAAAACCAATTATTTAAACATTTATAAATCAATAAGTTTTTCATATTTAGATGAGTAATTTTAACGATTAGATAATTCAAAAAAAGATTCCAATTCAATAGTCAAATTTACCTTTGAACTAGTATTAATCTTAAAAAATCTAATCATGAAAAAAATTATTCTTTTTGCTTTTACACTAAGCGTGTTTGCTTTTGGTCAATCGGTTGCTCAATCGGTTGCAGAACAGAACTTGGATTCGGCTATTCAATCGGCTGAAAATGTTCAACAAGAAGTTACTGTGGCTCGTAAAGCTGTAAATCAATTAGTAAAACAATTGACCGTTTTAGGAACTCCAAATGCTGCTTTATTCGAATCGAAAATGAATTATCACGTAAATTCTGTTTTGAATAATTCAGATGATGTTCAGTATTTTGTTGGATTAGCACAAAGCAATTCGTCAATTCCATTTTCTTCTACATCAATTGTAAATGATTGCAATGAATTGGTCAATCAAAACGACATCATCATGGCACTAACAACTCAAATGACAGCTGCAATTAATGCTAACAATACTTCTTTGGCGTTGAGTTTAGTACAACCCATTCGTTCAGCTTTGACTAAACAATTCAACAGATCAGGCAAAATTATAACTGATATTGAGGCAATAAAAACAGCCATCAGAACCTACAATGTTTGTTTATATCTTACAGACTCTCAAGGGAATACTGCTATAGATGGTGGATTTGGAGCGCAAAACACCACAACTGGAGAGCTATTTTATCCTGGTGATCCAAATGGACAAGATTATGGCTACGGAAATTGTTTTGTGAATTTACCATCTGGCACTTATGAATTTTTCTCATTTCCCTCACAAGGAAGCCTTTGTGGAACAGGAAGTGCTACAGTAACACTTACTCCAAGTTTAGTAAATTCAAATGGTGTTGTAGAAATTACAATGGTCACTTGGTGTGAATAAAATTGAGATAGTAGCTTATTATTTGTTGACAGGGATTACTTTTACTAGTAATCTCTGTTTTTTTTTTATACATTTACTAATCAATTTCTTAAAAAATGCCTTACAACGAAGCCTTAGCCATTCGCATTCGAAATGCGTTTTATGAAAAAAATATAGTTTTTACTGAAAAGAAAATGTTCAGTGGAATTTGTTTTATGGTGGATGATAAAATGTGTTGTGGAACTCACGTCGATAAAAAAAATAACGAAGACGTTCTATTGTGCCGGATTGGTGAAAATGAATACGAAAAAGCATTAGAAATCGTAAACTGCATTCCGATGGAATTCACAGGAAAACCAATGAAAGGCTATGTTTATGTTACTGAAAACGGAATTAAAAGCCCGAAAGATTTAGAACATTGGTTGCAATTGTGCTTAGATTTCAATCCGTTGGCAAAAAAAAGCAAAAAATAGCTTCAGTAAACAATCAGTTTTTGTCTCTCGAATTGATTTCCTCTCTGATTTTTTTTATGATAGAATAATTTACAATCAGTATAGGTAAAAAAGTTACTGGTAAAATTGTAAAAACATTGAAGCCTTGCTTGAACGTTAAAAACAAACCAACCAAAAACTGAAGCACAATTACAACCGCTAGCATGACGGTTGCTGTTTTTGCCGTTTTTTCTTTTTTAGTAAGCTCTTCGATAGTCAATTGTGAGTAATCTTCTTTCTTCATGATTCTAATTTTTGTTTGTAAATGGTTAGCGTAAATTTACAGTATTATTTAATTATTTTTACAAGAAACAATACAATATACGATGAATAGTCAAGTAGATCAGTACATAACCGAATTAGAACATCCGTTAAAAAATGTATTCATAGAAATTAGACGTCTCATTTGCAATCACTTTCCGCAATTGAATGAAGTCATTAAATGGAATGCACCAAGTTACCAAACAAATGAAACCGATTTTCTAACGTTTAAATTATTTCCACCCAAAAACATTCAACTCATTTTTCATCGTGGTGCCAAAGTCAAAGAACAGCCTAAAGATCATTTAATCACTGACGATTCTAAGCTACTAAAATGGGCAGCCAACGACAGAGCTATACTAACTTTTACCACTTTGGAAGAAGTAAAAGCTAATGAAAGCGCTTTAATTTTGATCATTTCTAATTGGATGAAAGCACTTCAAGAATGAAAATTTTATCTATTTTTGGTATTCTTATTTATTTCATTTGAATCTGATAAAAAAACATAAAGAGTTTATTGGTTACGGAATTTCGATGGCATTTCTGCTTTTGATATTGCGCTGGAGTGAATATCATTTTTTGTTTTTAAAAAGTCAAACTGAATTTTACATCGGACTAATTGCTTTGTTTTTTACGTTACTCGGCGTTTGGGTGTCGCAAAAATTATCCAAGCCAAAAGTGGAAACAGTAGTTATTGAAAAAGAAATTGTAGTTCAAAAAAACTTAGCATTTTCAATTAATCAAATGGAATTGGAGAAACGAAAAATAAGCAAACGCGAACTCGAAGTGTTGGAACTCATGGCCGAAGGTTTGAGTAATCAAGAAATTGCCTCTCGCCTATTTGTATCACTCAATACCATCAAAACTCATTCTTCTAATCTCTTTGAAAAACTAGAAGTTAAGCGCCGAACCCAAGCAATTGAAACCGCAAAAAAATTAGAACTAATTCAATAGCACTTTAGTAGTATTTTTTTGAAAATCATTCTAAAGTATGACTGATTTTATTAGAATAACCTTCAATTTTGCAACCTAATCAAACTCAATCGTATGAAAAAAATTATTATTAAAAACGGACTTATTGCAAGTGCACTTGTAGTGCTCTTTATGGTTATTTCAACTTATTTATGGAAAACCGATCCCAATTTTAAACCCACCGCTGTTTATGGTTTTACCGGAATGCTTATCGCTTTTGCTTTTATTTTTATCGGAATAAAAAGCTATCGTGATAATGAAAATAATGGTGCGATCTCATTTGGAAAAGCCTTTAAAATTGGCTCTTTAATTGCCTTGATTGCCTCAACCTGTTATGTTTTGGCTTGGTTAATTCTGTACTACAATTTCATTCCTGATTTTATGGATTTGTACAGTAAATGTGTAGTTGATGATGCAAAAGCTGCAGGAGAAAGTGCACAACAAATAAATGCAAAATTAGCCGAAGTCAACATGATGAAAGAATGGTATAAAAACCCACTTTATATTATTCTTCTCACTTTTATGGAAATCTTACCGCTGGGAATTATAGTAGCCTTAATTTGTTCTTTGATTTTAATGCGCAAAGCAAAACCCAATACTGAAAATAAAATTAGCGAAAATCAAAATTTGAAAACCGAATCATAAAAAAAATCCCAGCTCAAAACTGGGATTTTTTTATTTATTTTATTTTGACAACAAACCGATCATTCATTCCTTTATTGAGAGTGAAATCGCCATCACTACTTTGTGTGTCGCCTACTATTATTATACTTCCGTCTTTAGTTTGTGTGAAATCATTTCCTAAATCAAAACTCGAACCACCGACTGTTTTTTGCCAAAGAAGACCCGAATTCGGTTGTGCATCAATGGTCAATAAAAAAGCATCGTTTTGGCCTTTATTTTCGATCTGATTATCATTACTTCTAGTGTGTCCTGCAATCATGAATTGATTATTAGCCATTTTTTTGATGGCATAACCCGTTTCAAACTGACTTCCACCAAACGATTTATTCCAAATTAAATGTCCGTGATCATCAATGTGAATCACCCAAACATCACTATTGCCTTTGGGATGGGAAACATCGCCATCAGTACTATTGGATTGACCAACAATTAAATACGAATTGTAATCGGTTTTGACAATTCCGTATGCTTGATCGATATCGCTTCCGCCGTAGTTTTTCTTCCAATGCAAATGACCCATTTCATCAATTTTGATTACCCAGTAATCGTAACTGCCTTTAGCACCTTCCACATCAAAATCACTACTTTCCGAATAACCAACCATGATAATACCACCATCGTTGGCCTCTACAATATCATTCACACGATCATTTTGAGTTCCGCCATAATAACGATACCATTGAAATTCGCCTTGTGCATCCAATTTAATTCCGAAAAACTCGCCTACTCCATGTTGAACGCTGTACGAATTACGATCCATTTGATGACCTTCGCCATTGTCGGGTTGTCCGCTTAAACCTGCATAATCAGCATAACCCGCAACAAAAAATCCACCATCCCGGGTTTGGATAATTTTGTGCGCGTGATCGTGGCTACTGAAACCGTATACTTTAGACCAAATGGTGTTGCCACTTTCATTTATTTTAAAGATGAAAAAATCGTGCATTCCTAAATTTCTAGGAACATCATAATCGGAACTTCCCGAATAACCTGCAATTACATAATTTGAATCGTTGGTTTTAATAATATTGATGGCATAATCATCTCCCGAACCACCAATGGTTTTATTCCACACAACATTTCCATTAGCATCCAATTTAGTGATCCAAATATCATTTAGATTGAATATTTTGTTCACATCTCCATCCGTACTTTTGGAATAACCCACAACAATTACACCTCCATCGGGAGTTGCCACAACACCAGCAGTAGTGTCGTCAAGCGAACCGCCGAGCGTTTTTGCCCAAGCTATGGTTCCGCTCATGCCTTGTTGCTGCGCTTCCTCGTCTTTAGAACAAGAAAACAATACAGCTAATAAGCCAATAAACGCTAATTTTTTCATGATCTTAATTTATTCAATTAGTAGTTTTTGAATCGAATTCGAATTGAATTTTACAAAATACATTCCCGATTGCAAATCTTCTACATCAACTGTAAATTCGTTTGCAAATACAGCTTTGTTTTGGTATACTGTTTTACCTAAAACATCAATGATTTCAATAGTTTCAATATCCGTTTCACTTTTCACAGAAAAGGTATTTTGAGCCGGATTCGGACTCATAGCAAATTCTTTTTTCTCGTACAAAGAATTAGTTAAACTGGCATTCAATCGAACTAAAAATAAACCTCTGTCGATGTCACTTACAACTATTGTTCCGCTTGAAAAATAAGGATAAACACTCCATGCTCCATTAAACTGAGCATTATTATTGGCTGGGTAAGTATCGAAAAAACCTACTTCAGTCATTTCATCGTTATCAATTTGAGAAATATCCATTACTCTATAACCAGCTCTGTAATTGGCTAAGTGAAATTTATCATTAGTGGTGTAACCATTATGATCGATGGCTGGCGTTGCGCCCGAATAATCAAATTTTAACGTAGGATTATCTAAATCGGACATATCAATTACAACCGAACGAGTGTTAAAACCAAAATCCAATTCATCTAATTCATCTCCAACTATATAGTATTTTTGATTTTGAGTTAACCAGCCTTGATGTGTATAAGCGGTATTGGAATAAAAAAACGTGGATATCAGAATCGGATTCAACTTGTTAGTAACATCCAAAACAATTACTTTATCTTCATTACAACCAAAATAAATTTCTTTACCAATGTGTTCGGTATCTGGTCCATTATAGTTTACAATTTGAGCATCATGAGTGTAACCTTCAGAAGAATAGCCAAAGGAGAAGGTTGGGTTCAATGGATCTTGAATATTTACAACATGTGGCCCACCAGAAAAAGTATTGCTCCCAATACAATAAGCAAAACCTGTTGCTTCATTAATAGCAATATTATGACAATTGCCAAATCCAGGATAACGAGTGTCGGGTAAAAAAGTTTGAGGTGTCGTTACATTTCTCAATCGAGTCAAATCAAAAACCTGCATCCCATGGCCACTTGCCTCTGAAACTATAAACGCATAATTATTGTACACTTTTATGTCTCTCCAAATACTGCTAATGTTATTGTGTGAATTTACTTTACCTAAATAAATCGGATTAGTAGGATTAGTGACATCAACAAAAGCCGTATGACTAGTACAACCCATAATGGCGTATTCTTTACCATTTAGTGGATCAGTCCAACCCCAAGAATCATTTCCTTCTGTATTGGTATTTCCTCCTATTTGAGGAAAATCCATTCGGGCTAATAAATCAACATTATCACACGGATAAACTCCTGCAAAACCATTAGTACATGGCGTTTGAGCTTGTGATAGAATAAGAAAGAAACTTGCTAAAAGGGTAAATTTTAATTTCATTGATGCTATTTTATTTAAATTGATAACAAATCTACTATAAAATAGTAATATACATAATTTATTTGGGGTTTTCTTCACAATTGTTGAAAATACATTTCTCAACCCACTCTGTTTTTAGAATAGCACAAATCAGTTATCTTTGTGAAAAATTTTTTTTATGAACGAACTACAATCAACAATAGAAAAAGCATGGGAAAACCGTGCTTTATTACAAGAAGAATCCACTACAAAAGCCATCAGAGAAGTCATTGATTTATTGGATGCGGGAACTTTACGCGTAGCCGAACCTAATGAAAATGGTTGGCAAGTAAACGAATGGGTGAAGAAAGCCGTAGTCATGTATTTTCCGATTCAAAAAATGGAAACTTTTGAGGTTGGAATTTTCGAATACCACGATAAAATTCCGTTGAAAAGAGGTTATGCCGAAAAAGGAATTCGAGTTGTTCCACATGCCGTTGCGCGTCACGGAGCTTACATTTCGAAAGGTGTAATTTTGATGCCCAGTTACGTAAACATTGGTGCTTATGTTGACGAAGGAACGATGGTTGATACATGGGCAACCGTAGGAAGTTGTGCTCAAATTGGTAAAGACGTTCATTTGAGTGGCGGAGTTGGAATTGGTGGCGTTTTGGAACCATTGCAAGCAGCACCAGTCATTATTGAAGACGGCGCTTTCATCGGTTCGCGCTGTATAGTAGTGGAAGGCGTTCGCGTAGAAAAAGAAGCGGTTTTAGGAGCTAATGTTTGTTTGACAGCTTCAACAAAAATTATTGATGTAACTGGAAATGAACCTGTTGAATACAAAGGATTTGTTCCTGCGCGCTCAGTTGTGATTCCAGGAAGCTATACCAAAAAATTTGAAGCAGGCGAATACCAAGTTCCTTGTGCTTTGATCATCGGGAAACGCAAACCTTCAACCGATCTGAAAACTTCACTCAACGATGCGTTGAGAGAATACAATGTAGCGGTTTAATATTAAATATATAGTATGAACGAAATTGTTGAAACATGGGAAATCCACAATCGAATCAATTTGTATCTATTGAATTCGATTGAAGAAGCTCATTTATCATCCGTTTCTCTCTCTAAAGGTCGAACTGTAGCCGAACATTTCGCTCACATACACAATGTACGTTTGATGTGGTTAAAATCGGGTATGCCTGAACTGTTGGATTCTGTTGAAAAAATTGATAAAGAGAACATAACCAAAGATCTTCTTATCAATCAACTGAATCAAAGTGGAGTTGCTATTACAAAAATGATAGAAAAAGCAGTAAACGAAGGCAAATTAAAAGGTTTTAAACCACATCCGACGGCATTTTTGGGTTATATTATTTCGCATGAAAGTCATCATAGAGGACAAATTGTTTTATGTTTGAAACAATCGGGACATCCAATTGATAAAAAAATTGCTTTCGGTTTGTGGGAATGGGGAACGCGATAAGGCAATCTATTTTTTCCCAAGAAACTTTTTTATGTATTTCTTTCGGGCTGTTTTTTGCTTGAATAACCTCGATTTTTCCATCAACAATTTCAACACTAACTCTTCCGGATGCTGAGCTAATTGGGAATATTCTTTGGCAACAATCTGAATCATTTGTTTGGACAGCCACAACTTTTTGAAATTGTCCATACGTTGCTCTAACGATAATTCTTCAAACTTCATTCGGTTCAAATCAATCAAATAAAAATCGTACAAACCATTCTCTTTTTTTACAATTAAGGTATTTCCGGGCGAATGATCCTGAAAGTGAATTTTAGCCTCGTGCATTTTATACGTGAAAGCAGTAAACTGTTTTAGAATTTCGTCTCTTTCTGGAAATTTAGGATTGTGAATTAATTCGCGAAACGTAAAATCGCAATTCACTTGATGACTGATGTAAAAGCTATTTCCTAATAATCCGAATGCCTTTCGCTCTTCAATATAAGCAATCGGAAACGGAGTCAAAATAGCATTTTGCATCAAATAACTCGCATAATCAAATGAACGTTTGGCTTTGGTTGCTTTGAAAAACGAATAAATGATGGATTTGATAATACCGGGTTTCTGAAAAAATTTGATGTTTACTTCTTCATCACCCAAAAAACTGGTTTTGATACTGTTGCGCGAACCTTCAACCAAAACGCGATTATTTTGAAAGAAGGTCTTTGTTAAGTTGACAATGGCTTCGTGTTGTTCTTTGTATTTGGGATGAATCGTAATTTTCACAATCGCAGTATAATTTGCTCTAAAAGTATAAAAAAAATAGTACTTTGCACCAAGAATTAGTCGTATGAAAAAAATTTTAATCATCCAAAACAAACGCATCGGTGATGTACTCATCAGTTCGGTTATTGCTAATAATTTCAAAGCAAAATTCCCCGACAGCGAAGTACATTTGATGGCGTACGAGTTCACTCATGGTGTGATTCAGAACAATCCCAACATCGATAGAATCATTTCCATCAATGAAAAAGAGTTGAAAAAATTCAAAAATCTGCTCAAAACCATCCGACAAGTTCAGAAAGAAAAATACGATATTATTTTTGATCCGTATTCTAAATTACAAAGCAGACTCATTTGCAAATTTGGTGGTGCAAAACAAACCGTTGGTCACAAAAGCCGCAAGAAAATAGGTAATTTGGGTTATTACACACATCCAGTAGAAATTCTGAAAGAGAAAACCCAAATCTGCGGAAAAGCCATTGAAGATCGGATTCATTTATTGCAACAAGTAATCTCACTTGATACGATCAACTACGAACCGAAAATCTTTTTAACCGAAGAAGAACAGCAATTTAAAGTTCCCTACAACTACCAAGACAAACCCATAATCATGCTCGGAATCTTGGGAAGTACTCCTCAAAAATCAATGCCTTACGAATACGTAGCGCAACTGGTGGATCATATTTCAGAGCAATTCAACTGCTATCTTCTATTTAATTATTCGCCCAGTCAAAAAGAAGAAGCCGACAAGATTTACAACTTGTGCACGCACAAATCCAACATTATTTTAGACATTTATGCGCCGAGTATTCGCGATTTTGCAGTGCTGATGAATCAATGTTCGGTTCTCGTTTCCAACGAAGGAGGAACAGTTCATATTGCCAAAGCGCTGAATAAACCTACGTTCACGATATTTTCTCCGTATATTAACAAAGACGATTGGTCGAGTTTTGAAGATGGGAAATTCCACAAATCAGTACACCTACTCGATTTTTTACCGAATGCGATTTCCGAATTGACCTATGAAAAATACAAGGAAATCGAGAAGAATCCGCGCGAATTGTATTTGAAATTAACTCCCGAAATGATCATTCCTGAATTGGATTCCTTTTTGAAAGATAACTTGCATTAAAAGCATTTCAAAATCTTTTTCCGCAGATTACTTCGTCAGTTCGTCCTTCGTCCTCGTGTCACTGATTTTAAATGATTTATAATCTGTGAATCTGTGGTAAAAAAAATGATACTATATGATTTTAGCAATTAGCGGTTTGGATCGCTATTTTTTAATACCAAATTCCGTCCACTTCTTCTTTTGCTCTTTGGTTTCTTTACGGATTTGGAGGTTTTTTTGAATCATTTCGGGTTTAACATAACCGCGAGCGTGATCCAAATGAATGCAAACCGTGGAATATCGAATTTGTTTTGACTTCAATCCATTATTAACCAAACGCTCACCAAATTCTCTGTCTTCTCCACCGTATTGCATGCGTTCGTCAAAACCATTGACCTCGAGAAAATCGGTCTTCCAACCCGAAGCATTGTGACCGTTCCAACTTGGAGTAGTTGGAGTAGTAAAATTCAAAAACCAGCTTCGTAAACCACTAGCGATTAGTTTATTGTTTTTGAATGAAATTTTTATTCCGTTTCTTCGCAACCAATTGATGTCAAAACAACGTCCGGAATAAATATCGTCTTTTGTGATTTGCTGTGACAAATGCATCGGTAATTTGAAATAACCGCCCGACAAAAAATAACCTTCTTCACGGTGTTTGACGTGGTGTTCTACAAAATCTTCTCTCGGAACACAATCGCCGTCAGTCATTAAAATATAATCAGTAGTAGTAGCTAAAATGGCTTTGTTGAGAATAATCGTTTTTTGAAAACCATTGTCTTCGTGCCAAACGTGAATAATTGGGTAAAAAACTTCCTTTTGCAGTTCTTCAATGCACTTTTTTGTACGCTCATCCGAACCATCATCTGCAATAATTACTTCAAAATTTCGAAATGTTTGCGCATTATAACCATACAAAACCTTGGCCAACCATTCGGGCGAATTGTAAGTGCTTATTATTACTGAAATATCTTTTTTCATTCGATTGCAAAGATAAAATATTTTTTCTATGTTTGAACTCTACCAAAAATACTATGCAAACGCTCACTGTAATCATTCCGACTTTCAACGAAGAAAAATACATTCAAGATTGTTTGCATTCGGTTGCTTTTGCTCATCAGATTATTATTGTAGATTCATTCAGCTCTGATGATACGCTTAGCATTGCCAAAAACTTCAATTGCGAAATCATTCAACGCCAATTTGATAATTTTTCTAATCAAAAAAACGAAGCAATAAAACTAGCTAAAGGCGATTGGATTTTATTTGTAGATGCCGATGAACGCGTACCTCACAAATTAAAATACGAGTTGTTGGAAGCCATCGAAAACCCGAAACACAACGCCTACAAGATCAAGTTTCCGCATTTTTATATGAATCGGTTTTTGTACCATACCGAAAATAAAGTGGTACGATTGGTAAAAAATGATGGTGTGTATTTTGAAGGCGAAGTTCATGAAAAACTCATTCATAAAGGAACGGTTGGTTTACTCAACAATTTCATGATTCATTATACCTACAAAGGTTTGTTTCATTACATCAAAAAGAAAGATTCGTACGCTTGGTTTCAGGCAAAAATGAGTAAAGACAAAAACAAAAAAGCAACCTATTTGCATTTGGTTTTCAAGCCGTTTTACCGCTTTTTTCACACCTATTTTATTCGACGAGGATTTTTGGATGGAATTCCAGGTTTGGCCGTTGCAACCATTGATGCTTACGGCGTTTTTTCGCGTTATGTAAAGATGATTTTAATCGAAAAAGACTTAAAATAAACGCAGTTTTCCTACGCGTAATTTCCATTTAAAAGTGAGCAAACTATCTTGACCTTTGATGTCAATTCGCTTTATCTTATAATTGTCTCTCAATGGAAATTTATTGGTTCTATTCCCAATTCGAAACGCCAATTGGATTCCGTTTTTCTTTAATAATTCAAAAAACACTTCATTTTGAATTCCTTTTTTTGGAAAATTTCCATACGGATAAGCCAAAGCAGGAACTACAGTTAAATTATTTTGGTGAATGATTTCAAAACTCTGATCAAAGTCGTCTTGAATTTCATCAGCTGTTAACGAAGCATATTTTCGATGCAAATACGAATGATGACCCAATTCAACCACCTCAGAATCGAGTGATTGCAATTGTTCGATGCTCATTATTTTTTCACAACCATCGTTCCAAGCATCTGTTTTTCCAATGTAAGCAAACGGAATAAAAAAAGTTGCTTTACACTTGTATTTCTTCAACAACGGCAAAGCATACAGGAGTTGATTTTCGGTAACATCATCAAAAGTCAGCACCACACTTTTGGGCGGAATTTCATTTGAATTCATCAACTCAGAAGCAAAAATGGCAGTATAGTTTTTCTCGGCTAAATACTGTAATTGCTCTTCAAATTTGCTCGTAGAAATGGTCAACTCAACACTTTCGTTGATGTTGGGTGTTACATTATGGTACATTAAAACGGGTAATCGCGCCATTTCTATGAATTTGGAATAAATAGTTTGTGTAAAATTATTACTTTTGTGATTATATACACTACAAGATACGAAATAATTTGGTACCAAAAATTACTGCCTTAGCCATCACTTATAACGAAGAGGAAAACGTCAAGCGCTATGTTGAAAGTTTGTCTTTTGCAGATGAAATTATTTTCGTAGACTCACAAAGCACTGATAAAACCATTGAAATTGCTGAACAAATGGGCGTAAAAGTCATTCAACGTAAATTTGATGATTTTTCCAACCAACGTAATTTTGCCATTCAACAAGCGAACAACGATTGGATTTTGTTTTTTGATTTGGATGAAATCATTGCTGCCGACTTAGAAAAAGAAATCAAATTGACACTTGAAAACCCAAAAGACATCGTTGCATTTTACATCAAGCGTAACTTTTATTTTATGGGAAAGCGTATCAAATATGGCGGTTGGCAGAACGATAAAGCGATTCGTTTATTTAATAAAAATCAGTGTCAGTACAACGGTTTGGTTCACGAACTAGTGCAAAGCAGCGGAAAAACGAGTGTTTTAAAAAACAAATTGGATCATTTTAGTTATAAGAATTTTGATAACTACAATGACAAACTCAATTTGTACAGCAAATTACAAGCGGAAAATTTATACAAACTAAAAAAGAGGCCCAATTTGTACCATTTTTTCATTCGGCCAACTTACCGTTTCTTGTGGCAATACATTTTTCGATTGGGAGTTTTAGATGGTAAAGAAGGATTTATTTTAGCGTATGTTCACTCATTTTCAGTGTTCAAACGCTATTTACAACTGTGGATGATGTATCGAAAAATAGAATAATCATGAGTAATCTACCTACTTGTTCGCTCGTTACACCAACGTATAATTGGCCCGAAGCATTAGAGTTACTTTTGCTGAGTGTACTTAATCAGACGCATTTGCCCAACGAAGTCATAATTGCTGATGATGGTTCAAAAGAAGAAACCAAACAACTTATAGAAAAATTTCAAAAGATATTCCCAATTCCACTCATTCATATTTGGCATCCCGACAACGGAAACCAAAAGCCAAAAATTATGAATAAGGCAATTGCAAAAGCCCAATATGATTACATTGTTGAAATTGACGGCGATATTATTATGAATCGTCATTTTGTACAAGATCATCTTGAAAATGCTGAAAAAGGTGTTTATTTGTTTGGTTCGAGAGTAAATATTCAACAATCCGCTTTAGAATCTATATTCAAAAATAAAACCATCCATTTTGGATTATTTGCAAGCGGAATCAAGAAACGTGGACGAACGATTCGGTTACCTTTTATGATGAAATGGGCCAAATTGCACGACATGCGTTCCGGAAAATTACGCGGTTGCAATATGTCGTTTTGGCGGGATGATTGCATTAAAGTGAATGGTTTTAACGAAGGTTTGGTGGGTTGGGGAATTGACGATTCCGAATTGATTCAACGGTTACACAACATCGGAATCAAAGGAAAACGCTTGAAATACGCCGGAATTGCTTATCATATTTACCACAAAGAGCAATCCAAAAGTCACATCGAAATCAATAATGAAATCGAACGTCAAACCACAGAAAAAAAACTTACTTTTATAGAAAAAGGAATAAATCAGTATTTATGATGGATTCAAAACGATATGAAGTTGCCGTAATTTTAATCAATTATAATTCCAGTGCCTACACTCAGCAATGCATTGAAAGTATTATTGAAAAAACGGCTTCTGATTTGAATTACCAAATCGTAATTATTGATAATGCATCTCAAAAAGACGATTATTTATCGTTGGAAAACTACATTAATTCAAAAAAACACCCAAACACACAACTCATTCGCAATCACATCAATCAAGGTTTTGGTGGCGGAAATATGTTGGGTGTTCATTACTCTAATGCTGATTTTTATGCTTTTGTGAATAATGATTCGGTTCTGATGAATGATTGTCTTTCGATTATTATCAAAACGATGAAGTCGAATGCAGAATTTGGCATCTGCGGACCATTCGCTTACAAAGAAAACGGCGAAATGCTACCAACTTTAGATCATTTTGCTTCACCTGCGAAAGAATTTTTCGGACGTAATTTACTCGAAAAAATCAATCCGAATTACTATCCAAAACGAACGATAAAATACACGCAACCGCAACGTGGTCAATTTATTGCGGGAAGTTTTATGGTGGTCAATGCTACTGATTTCCATCAAGTTGGCGGATTTGATACGAATATCTTTTTGTATTTCGAAGAAACCGATTTGTGTAAGAGATTGCGAACTATCAACAAATACGCCTATTTGATTCCGGAAGCCGAATTCATTCACTATCACGGAATAAGTACACCGCAAAATACCGCCATAAAAACCGAACTGAAAATTTCGTTTTTGTACGTAATTCGTAAACATTACGGCTATTTTTGGCATCAGATTTTACTCAATAAATTACGTTTACAGTTTTTCTTCAAAAGCATTTTTAAACCCAAATATTGGCCTATTTTTAAAGTGCTTTTGGCGGGCGCACCTTTATCAAAATCACTCAAACTAAAACAAAAAATCGTCGATTAAAATGGGTTTATTCAAAAAAATAAAGCTCTATCTCAAGAAGAAAAAGATTGTAAAAGAACAATTGGATCATTCGATTCCGAATTTTGATCAGTACGATGCATCCAAAAAAACCATTGTTTTCATTAATGGAAGTATGCCTACTCACGATCGTGATTCGGGTTCCAATCGTTTGAAAGAAATCATTTTGAATTTTAAAGAAGAAGGTTTTAATTGCATAATTTGTACAGAAAATGCGTATAGAACCGACGAATACATTCAATTTTATGTCAACTTAGGTTTGATTGTTTATGTAGAAACGAAACACTACAAGT
Source organism: Flavobacterium sp. (assembly GCF_035299245.1). Classification (GTDB taxonomy): domain Bacteria; phylum Bacteroidota; class Bacteroidia; order Flavobacteriales; family Flavobacteriaceae; genus Flavobacterium. The sequence continues at coordinate 325,137 of NZ_DATGWY010000014.1, forward strand.
CGTATTTTGAATTTTTAAAATCGATTCCGAAAGTAGATTACATTTGGTATTACAGTCCGAATACATTAAAAGACAATTTCAAAAAAGTATCTAAAATTCTACCTCATTCAAAATCAATTTTTGATATGGTTGACATACATTTTTTGCGTTACCAACGTGCCATTGAATTGGATCCAACCCGAATTTCACTCCGAAAACGCTATAAAAAATACTTAAAAATTGAAACCCAATTGGCCAAAAAAGTCGATTTAGTCGTTCCGATTTCCGACCTTGAAAAAGAAATCATGAGTCAGTACATTCAACCCGAAAAACTCATAACAGTTTCAAATATTCACTATCCGAAAGTTGAAAAATCTACCACCAAATCATTTGAAGAACGCGATGGATTGTTGTTTATCGGTTCGGCGCACACGCCTAACATTGATGCATTGTACTTTTTATACAACGAAATCATGCCGATAGTTTGGGAACAATTGCCCGATGTAAAAGTAAATGTAGTCGGAAATGTGAGAGAAACCATCGACGACATTCAACATCCCAATTTTGTGTTTCACGGTTATGTTCCGAGTGTTGAAACGTTTTTCAACGACAATAGAATTATGGTAGCATCGTTGCGATTTGGCGCCGGAGTAAAAGGAAAAATTGGTCAGGCATTTGAATATTATTTACCTGTTGTCACAACCTCAATTGGTGCTGAAGGAATGAAATTAGTCGACCGAAAAAATGCATTGATTGACGATACCAAAGAAGGTTTTGCCAAAGCAATCATCGAATTGTATACCGATAAAAACTTGTGGTTGGAATTGCAAAATCATTCGGAAGACAGTTTGAAACCGTTTTCAGTAGAACACTTAAAGTCGATTATTGCAACAATTGGTAGTTATTAAATTGCCACAGATTCACAGATTAATCTCTCAATCTACTTTTTTTCTTTGGGAAGAAAGAGCATAAAAAGGTTAAGAATTCCCTTGAAGACTTTCCAAGCAAACGAAAATTTCTTAATGTGTAACACGTTCTGAATTCGTTTGGAATTGAGTTCATTGATGCTTTTGTAGTCGTTGATGAACATCGGAAAGTACTCTTGAAACACGTCATTTCGCTCTTTCATTTTGAGTTCTTCAAATTCTGGACGCGATGAAATTCCGGTTAAATCATAGTTCGCCACAATGACATCCATGTACTGATGTGAGGCATTTTTTAAGCAAATTGCCACTGCAAAAAACTCCCAATCGGAAACGATTTTTCGCTTTTCGTTGTAAAAAGAAATATCAAAGAATAGGCTTTTTTTAATGAAAGTTGCCTGATGGCAAAAATTCCCATACGTAAAAAACTCAAACGAAATAGGTTGGTCGTATTTGACTATTTTATCTTTTTTGTCGAACTTAAAAATGGCATTTCCGTAATAAATGTCTTTTGAACCATCAATGAGTAATTCAACATTGCTAATGGCATTATCGTCATAAAGCCAATCGCCACTATTCAAAAACAATAAGTAATCACCTTTGGCAGTTCGAATTCCTTTGTTCATGGCATTGTAGATTCCGGAATCTTTTTCGCTGACCCAAAAGTCAATTTTGTCTTTATTTTTCTCAATAACTTCAACGCTACCATCATTACTGTTACCGTCAATAACGAGGTATTCAAAGTTTTTATTGTTTTGAGAAAGAACGCTGTTTATCGTTCGTTCCAACCCAACTTTATCATTGTAATTGACTGTGATGATGGATATTTTCATTCTTATTCGATAAACTTTTGTTGGTACACCATTCTAATTCCTTCTTCCAAACCAATTTTGTAGTTCCAACCCATACGGGTGAGTTTGGAAACGTCCATTAGTTTTCGTGGAGTTCCGTCGGGTTTTGAAGTATCAAAAACAATTTCACCTGTAAATCCTACTATATTTTTGACTAAATGAGCCAAATCTTTGATGGAAATTTCCACTCCAGAACCAATGTTTACAAATCCTTTTTCGTTGTAATTCTGCATTAAAAAAACACACGCATCGGCCATATCGGAAGCATGAAGAAATTCGCGCAAAGGCGTTCCGCTTCCCCAAACCGTTACTGATGGTGAGTTATTGATTTTGGCTTCGTGAAATTTACGAAGTAAAGCAGGTAATACGTGCGAATTTTGTAGATCGTAATTATCGTTAAAACCGTACAAATTGGTCGGCATTACCGATACAAAATTACAGCCGTACTGGTCGCGGTAGGCATCGCACATTTTAATTCCCGAAATTTTGGCAATGGCATACGGTTCGTTTGTTTCTTCTAACAAACCGGTCAAAAGTGATTCTTCAACTAGCGGTTGAGGCGCTAATTTTGGGTAAATGCACGACGAACCCAAAAACATTAATTTCTTGACTCCGTTTTTATAACTTTGATGAATGACATTGTTTTGTATCATCAAATTTTCGTAGATAAAATCGGCTCTGTAGGTATTATTTGCTACAATTCCGCCCACTTTTGCTGCTGCTAAGAATACGTATTCGGGTTGTTCTTTTTCAAAAAAATTGGCCACATCTTCCTGATTGATTAAGTTCAATTCTGAAGATGTTCGCTCAATAATATTGGTGAATCCTTTGGCCTTTAAATTGGCTACGATGGCACTTCCTACCATTCCGCGGTGACCGGCAACGTATATTTTAGAATGTAATTCCATTATTTATTTTCGTTGTAAAACTTTTCTTTTCGGAACAAATCAACATCCGATTGCATCATTTCTTTTACGAGCATTTCTAAAGTATACTTTGGTTCCCAACCCAATTTAGTTTTGGCTTTGGTGTTGTCACCAATCAACAAATCTACTTCAGTTGGTCGGAAATAAGTTGGGTCAATTTTGATGACCACTTGACCTACTTTAAAAGCAAATTCAGGATTAGAAGTTGATTTTACAGTAGCAATTTCATTAACATCAGTTCCTGTAAATTCAAGCTCTACTCCTACTTCGGCGAAAGCCATTTTAATAAAATCGCGGACTGTGGTAGTTACTCCCGTTGAAATTACAAAATCTTCGGGTTGATCTTGTTGCAAAATCATCCACATGGCTTCTACATAATCTTTGGCGTGACCCCAATCGCGTTTAGAATCGATGTTTCCCATGAAAAGCGTGTCTTGCATTCCCATAGCCATTTGAGCAATTCCGCGTGTGATTTTTCGAGTTACGAAAGTTTCACCACGCAACGGACTTTCGTGATTGAATAAAATTCCGTTACACGCAAACATTCCGTAAGCCTCGCGGTAATTCACGGTAATCCAATAGGCATACATTTTGGCCACAGCATAAGGCGAACGCGGATAAAAGGGCGTTGTTTCGCGTTGCGGAACTTCTTGAACTAATCCGTACAATTCAGAAGTAGATGCTTGATAGATTTTAGTTTTCTTGGTTAAACCTAACAAACGAACAGCTTCTAAAATACGTAATGTTCCAATTCCGTCAGCATTTGCGGTGTATTCGGGCATATCAAAACTCACTTTTACGTGACTCATTGCGCCCAAATTATAAATTTCATCGGGTTGTGTTTCTTGAATGATTCGGATGAGATTGGTCGAATCACTCAAATCGCCATAATGCAAACGAAAATGTTGATTATCAATGTGTGGATCTTCATAAATGTGGTCAATTCGTTGTGTATTAAACAACGAACTTCTTCTTTTTACACCATGCACCATATACCCTTTAGACAATAATAATTCGGCTAAATAGGCTCCATCTTGCCCTGTAATCCCAGTTACCAAAGCTACTTTCATTTTTCTTCTGTATTAATTACTATTCTTTACTTCTTCTTCTATGAGTAAATCCAATGTGTCAAAAATAGTCAAATTATAGTTCCATTCTAAACTTGACTTTGCCTTTGTATTGCTACCGTACATGTCTTCAATATCGGCTGGTCGGTACAAATCTTCGCTAATTTTTAAAGCACTTTCTGGAATATTCAATTTTTTAAACACATAATTTACAATTTCCCTCAAACTAATTGATTGACCTGAGCAAATCAAATAATCCGAGGCATTTTCTTGTTGCAGCATCAAATACATGGCTTCAACGTATTTGGGTGCATAACCAAAATCGCGGTTGACATCAATGTTTCCAACAAGTAAAAATTCTTGTTGACCTTTGCTGATTTTGATGCTTTCTCGTATGACTTTCTTCACAAAGAAATTTTCTTGTCGCAAATACGATTCGTGGTTGAACAAAACACCACAACTGATGTGCATTCCGTAACTTTCCCTGTAATGAATACAAGTGAAATGCGCTGCAGCTTTAGAAATTGCATAAGGACTTAACGGATGCAAAACACTTTCTTCCGTTATGGGTAATTTATTTACGCGTCCGTACATTTCGCTGCTACTGGCTTGGTAAAAACGAATGTTGGGATCGACTTTTTTTATGGTTTCCAACAAATTAAAAACGCTAAGAGTATTGAATTGAAAGGTATCAATCGGTTCTTTGAACGACAAATAAACCGAACTCTGAGCGGCGAGGTTGTAAAACTCGTTGGGTTGGTACTTAGTAAGTAAATCAAAAATCTGATTGACATCCAACAAATCACAATCAACTAAAGTTATTTTATCTCTGATTTCAAGGTACTTTAATCCACTATCATTTAAATGATTTAAAGAGCGCGAAAGACCAATAACTTCATAGCCTTTGTTCAATAAAAGTTGGGCTAAATAGCATCCATCTTGTCCCGTAATTCCAGATATTATCGCTCTTTTTGTCATTAAATTACGGTTTTAAATAAGGCATAACATTCTTCAGCGGTTTTCTTCCAACTGAATTTTTGAGCTTGTTCGTATCCTTTTGCAACATATTGTTTACGTACATTTTCATCGTGCAAAAGTAAGCTTACTTTTTCTTTTAAATCGTGCTTATTGTTGAGTTCGAAATACACTCCAGCATCGCCTGCAACTTCGGGAAAAGAACTGTGATGTGCTAAAACAATAGGACAACCACATGCCATCGATTCCAAAACTGGAATTCCGAATCCTTCATATTCTGAAGGAAAAACGAAACATTTTGCTTTGGTGTAATACGAAGCCAACTCGTCATCCTCAAAATTGCGTTGAATGATTCGGTCAGTTAATTGCAAACGATTGATCAGTTCTATTTCTTCGGGTTTGAAAGCATTTCCGCCAGCGCAAACTATATGTAAATCTGGATTTTCAAGCACTAAATCGGCCACGGCTTCAATAAAGAAAGTAAAGTTTTTGTACAAACCACGATTTCCAACAAACAAAATGAAATTTTCAGGCAAATCAACCGATACGTAATTTTGAGTATCGATGCTTTGCGACAAGTAAATTATTTCTATTTTTTTGGCATCAATATGAGGATAGAATTTGAGTATGTCGTTTTTGGTGCTTTGTGAAATGGCAATGATTTTATTTGCCTTTTCCATAAGCAACTTTTTGTTGGGTACAGTATGATGGTCGTCTTTGAAATAATTCGGAAACGTTTCGTGAATCATATCATAGACAGTTAAAACAAAAGGTTTATCGCCAATAAGTTCTAAAAAATACGGATTGTAATACGTTGGAACCACCAAATCATACTGTTGTTGTTTGAGTATTTTTTTGGCTTTTTTTACTGAAAGCTTGACCAATTTTTTGCGGCATTTTTTCTTCAAAAAAGGAATTTTCATTCCCAAATTGTACAAAAAAGGAATTTCGGCTGTTATTTGGTCTTTGATATGTAAATTTTCGGTGTAATCAAGTGGAAGTTGAATTGAGTCGCTGTTCTCATTTCGGATGTGTTTGTAAATTTCAGAAAAATACCTCGATATTCCGCCAAATTTTTGGTCTTTAAATATTTGAGGTTCTAAAAGTATTCGCATACAAGTAATATTTTTTCACTAATTTTGTCGAGGCTTAAAGCGACCAAATTTGAGCAAAGATATAATATAAATTTAGATTTCATTTAATAAAACTAAAGGATGAATTGTAAAATATGTAAAAGCCCATCCGAAAAAATTTTCGAGAAAACCATTCTTCAAAAATACCCTACTAATTATTATAAATGTACTCAATGTTCGTTTGTTCAAACCGACGAAGTAACCTGGTTGAAAGAAGCGTATGAGTCGGCTATTACTTCATTAGACATTGGTTTGATTTACCGAAACAATCATTTGGCAAAAGAAGTTAAACCCATCATCAATATTTGCTTTCCTGAAGCCAAAACCATGCTGGATTACGCTGGTGGATACGGCGCTTTTGTTCGATTGATGCGAGATGAAGGGTTCAATTTTTATCGACAAGACGATTACTGTGATAATATTTTTGCCAACTATTTTGATGTAACTGATACCAACATTAAAAAATTTGATTTGGTTACTGGATTTGAAGTACTGGAGCATTTTAACGATCCGATGAATGACATTGCTACCATTTTCGAATACTCGGATAACGCTATTTTTTCGACCGAAATCACTCCAAAAACCAACAAAGAAATTGAAAATTGGTGGTACATTACGGAAGAAACTGGGCAACACATCGCTTTTTATTCGGAAGAAGCCATGCAATTGATAGCGAAACATTTCAATAAAAATTACTATTGCAAAAACGGTAATCTACATATTTTTACTTCAAAAAAATTAAGTAACGACCAAATTAAATTCGGAATTGAAAAACCAAAATTCCTAAAATCGTTCTTTAAGTACATCATTAAGAAAAAATACACCATCAAGAGAAAATCACTCTTAGAAGCCGATTACAACTACATAAAAAACAAATTGAATTCATAAGATGAGCGACATTAATACCGAAGTTCACAATGCCTTTGAGGTGATAAAAAACGGCGGAATCATTCTTTATCCTACTGATACGGTTTGGGGAATTGGATGTGATGCTACCAATGAAGAAGCTATCGCTAAAATTTTCAAGTTGAAACAACGCGATGATTCGAAAAGCATGATTGTTTTGATGAATGGAGATCGAATGATGTACAATGTGTTTAAGGAAGTTCCAGAAACTGCATGGCAAATCCTCGACTTATCCGAGAAACCAACTACACTCATTTTAGATAATCCTCGAAATGTAGCTCCCAACATCATCGCCGAAGACAAAACACTTGGAGTTCGATTGGTAAAAGAACCTTTTTGCTTCAAATTGATGGAGCGAATGAAAAGACCATTGGTTTCGACTTCTGCTAATATATCGGGAATGTTTACGCCCAAATCATTCAAAGAAATCAGCCCCGAAATTGTAAATGGAGTTGACTATGTAGTAAATTTGCACCACGATAAAATCTGTGACAAACCTTCAACAATCATCAAACTGACGTTGGATAATCAAGTGAAAATTATCAGAAAGTAAGAAATATATAAATTAATATAAGCCACGAATGCACGAATTTACATGCCAAATATCATTTATAAAACTGAAAGCTATAAACTTTTAGGGATTCTTTTTGAAGTTCATAACAACTTAGGGAAAGGTTTTCTCGAAATAGTTTATAAAGATGCAATTGAATACGAATTGGAAAAATCAAAGATTTTTTTCGAAAGAGAAAAAGAGTATTCGATACAATATAAAGAAACAGAATTGAAGCATAAATTTTATGCTGATTTTGTTGTAATGGATAAAATAATTTTAGAAGTTAAATCAGCTAGTTCAATTTCCGATTCGCACATTGCGCAAGCAATAAATTATCTTAAAGTATCAGGAAATCAATTAGCTTTGATAGTTAACTTCAATAATGACTCATTAGAATACAAAAGAATAATTTTATAGTTATTTCTTTTTTTTAAAAATTCGTGAATTCGTGGCTAAGGAAAACAACCATAAAGAAGCTCTTAAAAACCCTATTTTCAAAATTATTGCGCAAGCGAGCAAAGAACTCGGTGTTGACAGTTATGTCATTGGCGGATTTGTGCGTGATTATTTGTTGCAACGCGATTTTAAAAAAGACATTGATGTTGTTGCCATTGGAAGCGGAATTGAATTGGCTTTAAAAGTGTCCGAATTACTTCCGAACAAACCCAAAGTTCAAGTTTTTAAAACCTACGGAACCGCAATGTTGCGCTACAAAGAAATAGATATTGAATTTGTTGGAGCTCGAAAAGAATCATACAACAAAGAAAGTCGCAACCCAATTGTAGAAAACGGAACATTGGAAGACGATCAAAACCGACGTGATTTTACCATCAATGCGTTGGCATTTTCATTGAATGAAAGCAATTATGGCGAATTAATTGACCCGTTTAATGGATTAGCGGATTTGCAGAATAAAATCATCAAAACACCCTTGAATCCCGACATTACGTATTCGGATGATCCGTTGCGAATGATGCGCGCCATTCGATTTGCTACTCAACTCAACTTTGAAATTGAATCCGAATCGCTCGAAGCCATCAAAAGAAACAGCGAACGTTTGAAAATCATAACTGGTGAACGCATAGTTGATGAATTGAATAAAATTTTATCTACAGAAAAACCATCAATTGGATTTTTGCATTTGTACAAAACCGGACTTCTAGACCTTATTCTTCCTGAATTGACAGCATTAAATAATGTAGAAGAAATTGAAGGTCACACCCACAAAAACAATTTTTACCACACCTTAGAAGTTGTAGATAATATTTGTCCGAATACCGATGATGTTTGGTTGCGTTGGGCTGCATTATTACACGATATTGGAAAAGCACCCACAAAGAAATTTCACAAAAAACAAGGTTGGACGTTTCATGGACACGAATTTTTGGGCGGAAAAATGGTCAAAAAAATCTTCGAACGTTTGCACATGCCATTGAACAATAAATTGAAATTTGTTCAAAAAATGGTCATGATGAGTTCGCGACCAATTGTTTTGTCGGAAGATATCGTAACCGATTCGGCCGTGCGTCGTTTGGTTTTTGATGCAGGTGAAGATGTTGATAATCTAATGACCTTGTGCGAAGCCGATATTACGACTAAGAATCCGGCGAAATTCAAAAAATACCACAACAATTTTGACATTGTTCGCAAAAAAATAATTGAAGTAGAAGAACGCGATAAAGTACGTGTTTTCCAACCACCAATATCAGGCGAAGAAATCATGGAACTCTTCAATTTAAAGCCATCACGTGAAATTGGCGTGTTGAAAGAAGCTGTAAAAGAAGCCATTCTAGAAGGTGAGATTCCGAATGAATACCAAGCAGCATTCGACTTTGTTATGGCAAAAGCAGCCAAAATGGGTTTGAAAAAAGCGACTGAGTAACCGACTGAGTTCTTCTAAAATTAATTAGTAAATAATTATAAATTGTTCGCATAATAAAAAACTAGTTTCTATATAAATTTGCACATCTGACTTAGCAACTCGGTTGCTCAGTCATTAAGAACTTAAAAAATGAATTCAAATAAATCAGTTATCTACTGGCTACTTTCAGGTTGTATTTTACTTTTCATAATGGTTACCGTGGGCGGAATTACGCGTTTGACTAACTCCGGATTATCAATGACCGATTGGCATTTGGTAACCGACACATTTCCGCCGATGAGCGAAGAAAAATGGCAAGCCGCATTTGACGAGTACAAGAAATTTCCCGAATACCAAAAAATCAATATTCACAATGATTTTGACTTAGACGACTACAAATTCATTTACTTCTGGGAATGGTTTCACCGCTTTATTGGTCGAATTATTGGAATCGTTTTTATCATTCCGTTTGTTTATTTTCTGATTAAAAAGAAACTGGACAAAGCCACAATTAACAAATGTGTTATCCTTTTAGGAATGGGCGCTTTTCAAGGATTTTTGGGTTGGTTTATGGTCAAAAGCGGATTGATAGATAATCCCGATGTGAGTCATTTTAGATTGGCTTTACACTTAACTTTTGCCTTCATTACGTTTGCTTACACACTTTGGGTAGCATTGGATTTGATTTATCCGACGAAAAGAGAAGCAATTCTTCCGTTAAGAAAATGGGCTCGAATTGCCTTAGTTGTATTGATCATTCAAATTATTTACGGCGGATTTGTAGCTGGATTGAATGCCGGATTGATTCACAATCATTGGCCGATGATGAGTGATCGACAATTTTTTCACGAAAGTATTGTACTCGAAAAAGACTCTTGGTTGTTGCGCCTAACCGAAGGAAAAAGCGGTGTTCAATTCGTACACAGAACTATGGCATATGTTGTTGTAGGGTTGATTGTATTCTTGTATATAAAAAGTAAACAATTTGTACTTACTTTACAACAAAGAAGAGGTTTGAATGCGCTTGTTGGATTGGTTTTCCTCCAATTTTTATTGGGCGTTTTTACATTACTCTATTCGGTTCCATTAGCATTGGGATTGATTCATCAAATTACCGCTTTCTTCTTGTTGAGTGCGATGACGTACACTTTACACCGATTGAGCAAATAAATTACAGACTATATTGTCGCAGTTCTTTTTATAACCTTTAAATGTCAAAACTTACAGCTCAAGATCAATTTCTTGACTTATCCGATTACGGAAGACCTTTTGGAAAATTCTTAGCTAATCAATTAAAAAACACTCGATTTACTCCTGTTCACGTTACAATTCTATTTGGAATTTCGGGCTTATTGGCCATTGTTTGTATTACAAATAATTATTTTTTTCTAGCCGGTTTTTTCATCATTTTAAAATCCGGAATTGATGCTGCCGATGGCGAATTGGCGCGTCTAAAAAACACACCATCGTATTTTGGAAGGTATTTGGATAGTGTTTTTGACATCATTTTGAACTTTCTTTTTTTGATGGCGATTTGTTATGTTTCCAACACTTCTTTCTGGGTGGTAATTTTAGCGTTTATCGGTATTCAATTGCAAGGAACATTGTACAATTACTACTATGTTATTTTGAGAAATAAATCAGTTGGTGGCGATACTACTAGCAAAATTTTCGAATACAAAACACCTAAAGCTCTACCAGGCGAAACTCAGAAATCGGTTACGATTTTATTCGGAATTTATACTGTTGTTTATGGTGTTTTTGATAAAATCATTCATTATTTAGATCAGGATGCTTACAAAGTCAAAACCTTTCCCAATTGGTTCATGACGTTACTTTCGCTTTACGGATTGGGATTTCAACTATTAATCATCGCAGTAATGCTTACTTTTGATTGCATCGAATACATTGGTTTATTTTTTATTGCTTATTCTGTATTGATTTTGGTAATGATTGCCATCAGAAAGATTTGGATCAAATCGTAAAAAAAAAGGGTGAAAACCTAAGCTTCCACTCTTCTCTCATTAACCCATTACAATTAATTTATTTTTTCGTTTTGATGGAACAACCTATTGCTTTGGTTGTTTCAGGCGATGGCGTTTGATTTCTATCTAAAGCGGCAATCGCATTTTCCAAGTATTTTTCTTTTACAGCCGAAGCGTCTTCCACATTATCATCAATGGCTCCGATGTATTTTACAATTAAATTTTTATCCAATAAAAACACGTGTGGTGTTTTAGTAGCACCGTATTGTGGGTAAATTTTTTGTCCGTCGTCAAATAAGTACGGAAATGTAAATCCTTTTTCTTTGGCTCTCACTTTCATTAAATCATAACTATCGGCGGGTTGTGCTTCAGGATCGTTTGGATTGATGGCCAATAAAATGTATCCTTTCGGTTCGTATTTTTTAGCTAAATCAATAATTCGATCTTCGTATTTTACGGCAAACGGACAGTGATTACACGTAAAAACCACTATAAAGCCTTTGGCATTTTTGTAATCCGACATGCTGTACATTTTTCCGTCAACCGATTTCAATTTAAAATCGGTAGCCTTATCGCCAGGTTTGTAACCACTTGCTACCGGCGGATTAGATGTAAACAATGTTGTGAAGAATACAACAATAAGAGCAATCATTTTCATAGTATAGTATTTTATTGATTAGTAAATGAATTCACATATTCTTTCAATTCAGCAACATTTTCAAAATCGCGTTCGGCAAATAATCGGCGATTGCCTTTGATGAGCCAAGTAGCTGGAATCGCGCCTGACCATTCATCATCCACTTTGGTGAGCCACGAATTGTAATCCTTATCGTTCAACAAAACCACTTGAGAGTTGAAATTTTTCTTTTTCAAAAAAGGTTTTAAATGGCTGTCGATTTGCTTTTTAAAATCGAGGCTGACCAAAATCACCTTGATTTTCTGATCTTTTACTTCATTGTTGTACGATTCAAAATAAGGCAATTCTTTTACACAAGGAGCGCACCAAGTTGCCCAAAAATTGATGACATACAAAGTATCGTTTTCTTTTACAAGTTCTTTTTCTAATTCTTCAAACTTTTCAAATGTTAGCAAATCCTGACATTTGACTGTTGGACAAAGTACTAAAGAAGAGAAAAAAAACAGTGAAATTAAGATGCGCATACCTTATACATCAATTTGAAAATAACTGATGCACGAAGTTACTAACTAAACGAAGAAGTAATTCGCTAGTTAACAAAAAATTAAATCAAATTTAGCATTTGGAATTACCCCAACCAATTCTTAAAATCGGTTACTTTTTCACGTGCAACGATGACCTCATCGTCTTTATAAGTAGGTAAAATGACTTTCAAACGCGAATTGCTGTACATTTGAATTTCTTTAATTCCTTTCATCGGAATGATGAATTTTCGGGAAATGCGGTAGAAATCGTTTGGGTCGAGTTCGGTTTCTAATTGCTCTAAGGTTCCATCCAAGAGGTAATCGCGGTTGTCAAAAGTATGTAAATACGTTCCTTTATTTTCGCTGAAAAAACATTCAACTTCTTCAATTGGAATCATTTTTAATTGTTGTCCCATTTTAATGGTAAAACGCTTTTTGTAGATGCGATCAATTGGGTTGATTAGCATTTTTTTAATCATTTCAAAATCCAATGCACCAACACCACTTTTTTGAAATTGATTTTTGAATTTTGTTATTGCAATTGATAAATCGTCTTCATCAATAGGTTTTAGCAGATAATCTATGCTGTTGAGTTTAAAAGCGCGCAATGCATATTCATCGTATGCTGTGGTAAAAATTACAGCACTTTTGATGTCGATTGCTTCAAAAATTTCAAACGATAAACCATCCGACAATTGAATGTCGAGAAAAATCAAATCGGGATGTGAATTATTTTGAAACCAGTTAATTGATTCTTCTACCGAATGCAACATTTGGTTGACTTGCAATCCGAGTTTTTCAACTTTACGTTGAAGTAATCGTGCTGCGGGTTTTTCGTCTTCGATGATGATGATGTTCATTTGTTGTGTTGCTGAGTTATTGAGTTGCAGAGTTTCAAAGTTAAAGAGTTTCTTTTACTTTGCTTATGAAAGAACTTAACATTCGTTCAAGCTCTCTACTGTCTTCATATAGTGTATTAAAGTTATCTAGAGATGTATATTTCAGATTGTAGGCAATTTCCAGTTGGGTTTGAAATTCAAAAAGCGATCCAAGAGAGATGGTCAAAAAACGATGATAATCTTTATTTGTTCCTCTTCCATAACCCTCAGAAATATTGCTCGGAATAGAAATAGAACATCTTCTGATTTGAGAAGTTAATCCGAACATTTCCTCTTTAGGAAAACTTGATGAAATTGAATAACAGTTGGTAACTAAAGTCATGGCTTTTTGCCAAATTAATAAATCTCTAAAGGTTTTCATGGCTAGTATTTTGTCTATATGGTTTATAAATTATATTTTTCTCAAACTTTGAAACTTTGAAACTCTGCAACTTTACAACTCAATAACTTTGCTACAATTATATCTTCAAACTATTCCCACTTCTTATTTTGCTCATTCTTCATGTATTCGTTGATCTTTTTTTCTTCCCAATTTTTTCCGAGAATAAAATGCGGTACAAAAACTGAAAACGCATGCGCCACTAAACCAATTCCCCAGAAAAATGCAGTTGAAAATGCTTCGAGGCTTAAAAATAGTTCACCATCATCTAAATTATTGTATCGTTTAATTAATAGATAAGTATTCACTAAAATATATACAATTAAGTGAGTATAAAAGTTTTTTAGCTTCTTTACTTTTTTTCGAGCCATTTCATAGGCTTCTCGATTGCTGTCTTGATTGTTGATGACTTCCATAAAGTTTGTATTATTTGGTTATTGCCACTTTTCGATGTTTCTTTTTTCTTCTTCTAAGAACTGTTTCATTTTGCGTTCTTCCCATTCTTTACCAAAAAAAGGAGACACTTTAAACGCGCTCAATCCGTGAAAAACAACTCCGATTCCCCAACCTAACAATGGCCAAAAGAACCATAAATACGAGGGTGAAGTTACTAAATTCAATACGATTAAAAAGATGTTTACCAAAACATAAGCGGTTAAATTTCCGTAAAATCCTTTGATTTCTTCTACTCTTTTTTTGGCTTGATAGTAGCGTTCTTCTTCGTTATAATTTGTTTCCATAATTGTCATTTTAAATTATTCCCAGGTTTGTTTTTCTGATTTTTTTGATAGAATTTCTTTGATTTTTTTGTCTTCCCATTTCTTTCCAAATACAAATTCACTAACAAATAGTTGAAAAGCTTGAACTACCAGAAAGAACGTCCAAACGGCCATTACAAATCCGTTGATGTGCTGAATGGGAAAGAAATTGAACGGAAAACTGTAGTACGTTTTCAAAACATAAATGGTAATTCCAATTGCATAAATGAACAAGTGAATGTAAAAGTCTTTGAGCAGTTTTACTCTTTTCTTGGCCAATTCGAGCAGTTCTTTTTCTTCAATTGAGGTTTGATTTGCTTCCATTATTTCCAGTTTTTAGTTGTATTTTCTTTTTCTAAAATCTCTTTAATTTTGCGTTCTTCCCAATTGGAGCTGTAGCCAAAAACCTTGAATGCGTGCATCAGCAATCCGAAACCCCAACCACCTGCAGAAAACCAAAACCAATGAAAATGAGGCGAATAGGTTAAATTTACATAAATTAAAATCGGAATAACCACACAATACGAAATTAAATTTCCGTAAAATCCTTTGAGTTCTTCCACTCGCTTTTTGGCTTTGTAATACGCCGTATTTTGATTGTTTGTATAGACTGTTTCCATAGTTGATACTTGTTTGGTTAAAATGGGAAGATGAACGGCAAAAATGCTTTCATTTGAGTCAATCAGTACTTTGCGATTGGTTAGAATTCCGTAGCGACTGATGATGTTTTGCAATCCAACTCCTTTTCGATCTTGTAAAACTTCTTTTTTCTGTAAATCGTTTTGCACGACTAGATAATTATCTTTAATAAAAATTTTGATGTGCAACGGTTTTTGCTCGCTTACCACATTGTGTTTTATCGTATTTTCCAATAATAATTGTAACGAAAGTGGCACTACTTTGGCATCTGAGTTTTCAAAATTTTCAGGCAATTCAAATGAAATGCTGTTTTCGAATCGCATTTTAAGTAAATTCATGTACGTTTTTGCAAATGCTAATTCTTCTTGAACGGTAACTAATTCTTTGTCTTTTTGCTCAAGAACGTAGCGGTAAATCTTTGATAATGAAGTGGTGAAACGTTGTGCATTATCTGGATTTTCTTCTATTAACGAACTCAGTACATTCAGACTATTGAACAAAAAATGCGGATCAATTTGGTTTTTTAAACTTTCGAATTTAGCGGATGCAGTTCCGGCAATGATTTTCTGCTCTTTTACCCGATTTTCTTGATACGCTTTGTAGAAATAAAAAGCATGGAAAGCCAGTGTAACTACAAATGTTAGTATAATTGCAACCAAGTAATTAGCCATTTTCTCTTGAGAAAGAAAAGTGCTAAAAGAAGCTCCTTTCATTACTACATCTTCAAAAACACGCAGCAAAAAAATCACAAAAATGGATGCTAAAAACGAAGCGGTAAACCCTATAAAAACTCTCCTTTTGGTAAATCGTTCGGCTGTAAAAACAGTATCCAAGTAGATGAATATTGCTGCATTGGCCAGATACAATGAAAGTCCGTAAAGCATTGAGTAACCAAAGTTGATTAACAAATTCTCATCCAATTGAATTTTGACTCCAGCAATCAATCGAATTACCACTAATACAAAGAAAATGGCAATTGAGATTACTATAGCTCTTGGAAGTTCTTTTATAATTTTGTTTATCATGACTTTAGCTTTTACTCAGATGAAACGACAAATTATTTACATGTTTTTAATGTTTCTTGCGCTCTATCTAAACCCCATTTTGGGTGGAATTCACTTTCTGGTTTAAAGTTAGCAAAAAGTTCAATTGATTTAGCGATTTGCTCACACATTGGTTTGGTATCGGTTCCCCAATATTTGGCGCCTCCTATTTCAAATTCGGCCTTCCCAAATACCGCTCTTGGATTGTTCGGTGCAATTGCCAATGCTTTTTCGTATTCTTTCATGGCTAATGCCGAATACTTCATTCCGTTGGTCATCGGATCTTGAACCAACCATGCTGTATAAATTAAAGCTTGTAACACCATTATTTCTGGGTTGTCAAAACTAATTCCAGCTGCTTCATCTAATGCTTTTTGAGCTTTGTCTAATAATGCTGGAGCATTTGATTTGTTTTTCGGATCGAAAGCATCGGTTGTATTCACTAACGCTACATAATAATTAGGCAACCAGTTGTTTTTTTCTGCCGAAGCAATGCGCTCAAAAAGTGCCGAAGCTTCTGTTGATTTTCCTTCGCCCCATAAACTGAAGGCTTTGCTCATTCCTTGCTCAAATTGACTTTGGGCTGATACCAGACTCAAAACGAATAATGTAATTGTTGTGATAATTGTTTTCATAATGATATTGTTTAATATGGTTTTAAAATTTCTTTTAGTTTGATGAGACAAATTTCGGTTGCTTTTGCTTTGTATAAAACTAATTGTGACTGAACTGTTGTTTTTTGAGGATGAATTGTTTTTTAGACTGACTTAGACTTCTTAGATTTTGATAAATTGAAGCTTTAATTTTACAAATTATTCAACTGATTGTCTTTCTTGTTCTCACTGATGGTCCAAAAGAAGCCTACAAAGAAAAACTGATCGGCAGTTGGCGTAATTTCTCTTCGGTCAAAAACTCCGTTACTATTGGGTGTATTAGCGTATTCATAACCAAAAACATTTTTTGTAGCGAGAACATTATTCACCGAAAAATACAGAATTTTTTGTTGTGATAATAAGTAGGCCCAACTGAAACTCAAATTGTTGTACATTTTGGTTTTCCCGTTCATAAAACTGGTTTCATTTGGATTATCGTAAGGTCGGCCGGAGTTGAACGTATGCGAAAAACCAACCATCGATTTCCAGTCGTCAATCCAGTATTTGGTTACAATTGATAAGTTGTGTTTGGCTACAAAACTTGGTGTTACTTCGGCTCTGTAGTTTTTATAATCGCGTTGTGTATCAATGTACGAATACGAAATCCAGTATTCTAAATTTTTAAAGGTTTTTCCGTCTCTCCAAAAAATATCCAATCCTTTGGCAAACCCATAACCATTGTTGTTAAACTCCGAATCGAATGCCACAAAATCAGAATCGTACTTAACCAAATTGCGGTAATCTTTAAAATAAATTTCACTTCTAAAAGTACGTTTATTATGGTTGTATTGATAATTCAAAATGTAATGCGACGCTTTTTCATTGATGAAATTGGAATTGTATTTCAAATAATCCTGACGTGGTGCTTGCTCAAATTCGCCATACGCCAATGAAAACTGACTGGCTTTACTTACTTTGTATGCCAATGATGCTCTTGGCGAAACCGCCGCTTGGTTGAGTAAATCATTGTTGGCCACACGCAATCCGGCTTTTGCAGCTAAATTTTTAGAAAAGAAAATATCAATTTCGGAGTATGCGGCAGCAATGTTGGCATCATAACCACTTTTAAAAGTAGAGTTGAAATCTTCATCAAATTGTGTGATGAAATAATCCGCACCAAAAGTCAATTTAGCTCGATCTGAAAATGATTTTCTTGCTTTAACTTTAAGATGAGAAGCGTGTTCCGTATTGTTTACTTTATCAGTATCTAAACCAATTTTATTTTTACCATAACCGTAACTCAATCCAGTACTCAACTGCCATCTTCTCATTAAATTCACTTTATATGAAGTGTTGAGATAGAAGTTATTATTGTTCAGGTCTACTCGTGTTTTTTCAGTACTGTTGATGGTTTCTTGATTGATATCGAAACGTGAAGTATCAAAAGCGGCATACACTTTTAACAAACCTTCTTTGAAGTTATGACGGTACACCGTTTCACCTGATAATGATTGATACGCTCGGTTCCAATCTACATTTTGTGGCACAATTAATTGATACGGAGCCAAATCGATGTAAGCCGTATTGAAACTAATCGAATTGTTTTTCCATTTTTGAGTATTAGCCAAACCTAAACCAACCGTCATAAACGAAATATCGGTTTTTTCTTCGGTCACCTCATCAATAGTATTTAATAAAAGTACACTCGATAAAGCTTCGCCATATTCAGCCGAATAACCTCCAGTGGAAAACGAAATTCCACTGAACAAAAACGGTGAAAATCGGCCACGAGTGGGCAAATTTTGAGTAGTTGCGCCATACGGTTGTGCCACTCTAATTCCGTCAACATACGTTTGTGCTTCGTCACTTTCACCTCCGCGAACAAATAATCGACCGCTTTCTCCAACGGTTTGTGTTCCTGGTAAAGTTTGCAAAGCTGCCACAATATCGGCGTTGGAACCCGCTGTGGTAACAATATCTAATGGTTTTAAAACGGTAACTTTGGCTTTGTCACCCGCTTCAAAAGTTCCGGCATTGATTACAACAGCGTCGAGCATATTAACGCTTTCTTTCATTTTTACGGTCACAAATTGGTAATTCGATAAATCAACCGCAATAATTGCTGTTTCATACGAAAGGAAACTTACTTTAAGGTTTTTTGAGCCAGTTTCAGTTGTAGTAAATGCAAATTCGCCTTTGTCGTCGGTAGAACCGCCATCGTAGGAACCATCGATGAATACATTGGCTCCAGAAATAGGATTATTTTTTTCGTCGATGACTTTTCCAGTCACTTTGGTTTGTGAAAAAAGTAGTGTTGAAACTACAAAAGCGAGTAAAGTAAAAATTGATTTCATGGTTGCTGTATTTTGATGAAGCAAAGTTGCATCAAATGCTAAAACTATAAAATTTATAATTACCGAATTGTAGATTTTTGCAGATGAATTGTAAAATTAGTTTTAGAAATGTGTAATTTTGATTTTAAACACTGTGCAACATGAAAAACAAACTACTAATTATACTACTTTTTGCTGTATTCCAATTTGGATTTTCTCAAGAATCAAAATACGATGAACAATTAGCTAAATCGTTAAATGCCGACGATTACGGGATGAAACAATACGTTTTTTGCATCTTAAAAACGGGTTCCAATACTACGGCAACTCCCGAAGAACGCAACAATTATTTCAAAGGTCATATGGAAAATATTCAGCGTTTGGCTAAAGAAGGTAAATTGGCAATTGCCGGACCTTTTATGAAAAACGATAAAAACTACCGTGGCATTTTTGTGTTTAATGTAGCTACAGTAGAAGAAGCCAAAGCGTTGGTTGAGTCAGATCCAGCTGTGGTTGCTAAAATATTCGAATACGAATTGACTCCTTGGTATTGTAGCGCTGCTTTGATGAAAGTAAATGAAATTCATGAAACCATTGCGAAAAAAGGATTCTAAAACTCAAAAACCTAATGAACACCAAAGAAATCGATATTCTGAACGTTATTCTTATCGTAGTCTCTTTAGCATTGGCTTTTAGCATTCCGTTTCATCTGTTTATTTTTTCGTATGCCATTTTGGGTCCGTTGCATTATTTAACCGAAATCAACTGGCTCAGGGAAAAAAATTATTTTATTAAAGAAGTGCGATGGATGTGGCTGTTTTTGGTTTTTGCCTTAATATTTTCCATTCCGATTTTTTTGAAATTGCCTATTTTCTCCAATCTGATGGAACCTTCGTTAAACAAACAGATAGCTTCTGGAATCATTGGTTATTCGGATGAGATATTACTGATTTCATTACTGTTTGCTATCGGTTTGATTTATTTCAAGGATAAAATCACGCTAACGCTTTTCCTTATCGGAAGTACTGTCTTTTCGGTTTTCCTATTGAATTATTTTCCCACCATTGCCATTGCTACATTGGTTTTTGTACCAACGGTAATCCACGTGTATGTTTTTACTCTTTTATTCATGATTTACGGATACTTGAATTCGAAAAGTACGGCGGGAATGATTGCAATACTACTGTTGATACTGGCTCCGTTCATCATCATGATCAGCAAAATAAACTTGATGGAATATGCTAATGTTTCAGAATCCATAAGGAATTCGTACGACGGAAGTAACTTTAGCCGATTGAACATGCGGATTTCAGAATTGTTCCTTTCCAAGAAAGAAGACAAGTTTGTTTTTTTCTCTGTAATGGGAATCAAAATCCAGATTTTTGTCGCATTTGCCTATACCTATCATTACTTGAACTGGTTTTCCAAAACCTCTATCATCAAATGGGATAAAGGTATTTCGAAATCAAAACTGATTACCATTTTGGGCATTTGGGCCATCAGCGTCGGGTTGTACCTTTACAACTTTAAGATTGGATTTATAGTGTTGAGTTTCCTCAGCCTAATTCATGTCTTTTTTGAATTTCCGCTAAATATCACTTCGATAAAAGGAATTGCCTTAAAAATCAAGTCGAGTTTCGTTCGTTAATTAATTTACAACCACTTAAAGTCGGTCGAAAATCTTATCAACAATTCGCAATTCACAATTCGTTATTCACAATTAAATTTTACCTTTGCGCTCTCAATAATAATATGGATTATGGTTTATAAATTCAGAGTAATTCTCGATGCTGAAGAAGATGTTTTTAGAGACATCGCGATTCTTGAAACTGATACTTTAGAAGATTTACACAACGCCATTGTGAATGCTTTTGGCTTTGACGGAATGGAAGTGGCTTCTTTTTACACCTGTGATGACACGTGGAATCAAGAAGATGAAATTCCGATGTTTGATGCCGGAGATATTCCAGGTGAAAACAAAATCATGAGCGACTATCAATTGTTGGATATTTTAGATGAAGAAAATACCAAAATCATTTACGTGTACGATTTCATCAATATGTGGACGTTCTTGGTGGAATTGGCAGCCATTGAAGCTGAAGAAATTGGAATAATTTATCCGAATTTGCTTTTTTCGCACGGGGAAATGCCTGCTGAAGCTTTGGAAAAACAATTTGAAGCCGATGACGATAACGATGCCTATAACGAATTTGAAGACGATTTAGACGAAGACGATTTGGATGCTTTTGGCTCTGATGACAGCTTTGAAGATTACGGATTTGAAGAGAATTGGAATTAATCAATTGATAATTGATAATTAACAATTGATAATTAACAATTGATAATTAACATCATCCTAAACAGAACATTTACATTAACCACTAAAATAATTGTCAATTATACATTGTCAATTATCCATTAAAAATGATCAACTTATTTAACACCCACGTAGAATCGTTATCCATTCATAGAGTTGGAAACAAAAGCCGTAACGAAGCCATTTTTTTATCTGAAAACCCGTATACTTTGAACGACGAGATTATGCCGTTGTTAAAGGAATATTTCTTTAAATCATTTCGCGAAAAAGAAGAAAATTACTTTCAATTTGCACATGAAGTTGATTTGGAATACAACGATATGTTCAATTTGGCAACCGAAATTTTTCAGAATCCATCGAGTGTACATGAAGTTTCTAAAAAAATCACAAAACACTTGTTCGAGCAATCGAATCATCCGCACATTAAAAACGGAGAAGTATATGTTTCGTACTTTACCAACATTTCCATTGACAATAATGTAGTCGATGCTATTGGTGTTTTTAAAAGCGAGTTGCGGACTGATTTTCTTCAATTTGAAGAGAAAGACAACAACTTAGAAATGATTTTGCAAGAAGGAATCAACCTAAACAAATTGGACAAAGGTTGCATCATTTTCAACTATAAAAAAGAAGAAGGTTATAAAATTTTGACCGTTGATAGCAATCGTTACGACGCGCGCTATTGGTTGGAGCATTTCTTATCGGTAGATGCGTTTCAAGACGAGAATTTCATGACCAAAAAGTACTTGAAATTTTGCCAAGAATTTGCCAAAGAAGTAGTTTTCCCTGCCGAAGACAAAAAGCAAGAGGTAATGTTTATGAATCGCGCGGTGAATCATTTTGCGAAAAACGACGAGTTTGAAGAAACCGCTTTTTTGAATGATGTGATGGAGAATCCTGATTTGATTCCGGAATTCAAAAGCTACAAAGCCGATCGCGGTGAAAAATACAGTATTGAAGACGTTACTTCGTTCCCAATTGCAAATGCTGCAGTAACTGATGCACGTAAATCGATTAAAAATGTGATTAATTTGGATACTAATATTCAAATTAAACTCGATTTCATTAACCCAGAAAGTGCCGAAAAATTTGTAGAAAAAGGCTGGGACGAAGAGAAACAGATGTATTATTACTTGGTGTATTTTAATAAGGAAAATAAGAGCTAAAAACATAAAGTTTCAAAGTCTCAAAGTTGCAGAGTTCCAAAGTTTTTTTTTGTATTACTTGGACTTTGCAACTTTGTCACTTTGTCACTTTGCAACTCAGTAGAAAATGAACATCAAACTGCTCGCCATAGGCAAAACCGACAACAAAAATCTGCAAGCGTTGATTGACGAGTACACCAAGCGATTGTCGTTTTACATTAAATTTGATTTGGAAGTGATTCCGGATATTAAAAACGCCAAAAACTTATCGGAAGCGCAACAAAAAGAAAAAGAAGGCGAACTCATTTTAAGCAAGCTTACTCCTACTGACCAATTGATTTTGTTGGATGAAAATGGAAATTCGTTCAGCAGTGTGGGATTTTCAGATTATTTGCAGAAAAAAATGAACGCCGGAATCAAAACTTTGGTTTTTGTAATTGGCGGACCGTATGGTTTTGGCGAAGAAGTCTACAAAAAAGCACAAGGAAAAATTTCGCTTTCGGCCATGACGTTTTCCCATCAAATGGTACGATTGTTTGTGATTGAACAAATTTACAGAGGATTTACGATTTTGAAAAACGAACCGTATCATCATCAATAACTCAGATAGCAGAAGGCAGAAATTTGAAGGCATAACGTAATTTGAAATCAGTATTTTCTTTAGCAATAAGCTTCATCTGTGTTCCAAAATCCTATAGTCATACAATCCTATAATCTTACAGTCTTAAAAAACAAACTCTTCGTTGGTTACATTATACACTGGCAATTGAAGTTTGAATTGCGTGATGAAAATACTATTTTGCAGGAATTGCTCATAACTACAATTTTGATCATGACAAAAGAAAAACTTATTAGGTTTATCGCTTTCCAATCCGAGTAAGTACTTTAAAAGTTCAGGTTTGGAGAATTCTTTTTCCTTTTCAGTTGAATTTAAAACTAAAATGGTATTGTTTTTAGAAAAGAATATTAAAAATCCGTATTCGGGTTTCTCTAAATGGTATTCCACTTTCGTGAATGGCAAAAAGGCTAGATTTTTACCAATGCTGTCGGCATACGAAAAATAGTCTTCGGCCTTTTCGTTGGTGTGCATTCCTTTTTTTCTTTTTTCTTTCATGAATTGCAAGTGCGGAATAACCGCTTTCAAGGGCAATCTTTTATCGATATTGAAAATCCAATTGGAAGTTCCGATGGCGTTTTTCCGGTTCAATTCGGCCACAGTATCTTTTCCTTTTACTCTAAAAAACAAGTAAATAGGTGAATGATCGTATACTTCTTTTACAATAGTTACATCCGCTTTTGGCAATAACATTTCTTCTTTGTCGCTGCATGAAATCAGCAAAAAAACAACCAACAAACTCGCAATTCTATTCATTATTTGGAAATTAATTTTTGGTACAATTGAACACATTCAACCGCTTCTTTTACATCGTGAACCCGCAAGATTTTGGCACCTTTCATTAGCGAAATAGTGTTGAGTGAAGTGGTTCCGTTCAACGCATGTTCAGCATCAGTAGAAAGCGTTTTATAAATCATTGATTTTCTAGAAACACCTACCAACAAAGGTAAATTTAGCATTTCAAATAATTCTAATTTATTCAAAAGTTCGAAATTCTGCTCGAGTGTTTTGGCAAATCCGAATCCGGGATCAACAATCACATCGCTGATTCCGAAACTTCTTGCTTGTGCTATTTTCTCAGAAAAGTAGAATAGTATTTCTTTTACTAAATCATCGTAGTGCGCTAGTGACTGCATAGTTTTGGGCGTTCCTTTCATGTGCATCATGATGTAAGGCACTCGCAATTGAGCTACAGTTCGCATCATGTTTTCGTCTAAACTTCCGGCTGAAATATCATTGACAATAGCTACTCCATTTTCAACACTGTGTTTGGCCACTTGACTTCTAAAAGTATCAATAGAAAGTAGTGCTTTTGGGAACTCTTTTACCATACTTTGAATGATGGGAATTACGCGTTGTAATTCTTCTTCTTCCGAGACAAATTCGGCATTGGGTTTGCTTGAATAACCACCAACATCGATAAAAGTCGCTCCATCTGAAAGCATTTTTTCTACTTGAAGTAATGTGCTTTTTTCATCGGATAATTTTCCGCCATCGTAGAACGAATTGGGAGTAATATTTACAATTCCCATTACTTTGGGAGTGGATAAATCGATGAGTTGGCCGTTGCAGTTTATTGTCATAAGTATTCCGTGTTCAGAAAATTCGCGAAAATCTGTGCTTGCTTTAGCAATCCGTTTTAACCGCGTTCCAAAAATGATTAAAACGAACTGTTAGTTTTCAGTCTAAAATAAGAATATAAAAATCTTTATACTTAATATTTTAATCTTAGTACTATATTATTTACTTTTGAAAAAATTCATACAAAGATACACGAAATGAGTTCAACCTCTCAAGAATATGACCAAGTAATCGCCATTTGTCGCGATCTTTTCATCAAAAAAATGACCGATTATGGAAGTGCGTGGCGCATTTTACGTTTGCCATCATTAACCGACCAAATTTTTATCAAAGCCCAACGCATTCGCAGTTTACAAGAAAATGAAGTCCGAAAAGTAGACGAAGACGAAACGGGCGAATTCATCGGAATCATCAATTATTGTATAATGGCGTTGATTCAATTGGAATTGGGTGTTGTGGATCAACCCGATTTGGATGTAAAAAGAGCAACCGAATTGTACGATGAAAAAATCGGCATCACCAAAACCTTAATGGAAAACAAAAACCACGATTATGGTGAAGCGTGGCGCGAAATGCGAGTGAGTTCATTGACCGATTTGATTCTGCAAAAACTACTACGTGTAAAACAAATTGAAGACAACAAAGGAAAAACCATAGTGTCTGAAGGAATCGATGCCAATTATCAGGATATGATTAATTACTCGGTTTTTGCTTTGATTTTAATGAAGTTTCATCAATAGTTTCAAGTTTGAATTGCAAGAATCTAAGTATCTTACGGTCTTAAAATCTTACAGTCTTATCAGAATAACAATTCATTAACAACACCATTACCCAATAGAATTTATCTTTGTAAAAAAGTAATGTATGCAAACATCAACCAAAAATACAATCGCATGGATTTTACGAATAGTAGTTGCATTGCTATTCATTGTATCAGCCGTTGCTAAATTATCTAAGAGTGAAATTCTGGATTCGCCTTATTTTGCCATTTCAACATTCGAAGTAAAACAATTATATACTTTGGGATTTTCCCAAACTATTGCGCCCTATTTTTCTCGAATTTTAATCGGAATTGAATTGGCGTTAGGAATTTTACTTCTGCAAAAACACTATTTAAGACGATTTGTTATTCCGGTTACAATTCTAATGTTGGTCGTATTTGTTGTACATCTAACCTACCTCATTTCAACAAGCGGAAATACAGGAAATTGCGGTTGCTTTGGCGAATTAATTCCGATGACTCCAGCTGAATCAATCGTGAAAAACATAATTGCGATTGGGTTATTAGTTTGGACATTCGTCTTACTACCTAAAGAAACCGAAAAACACAATTTCTGGATTTTAACTACCGGATTATTTGCATCGGTATTGGCGTTGTTTATGTTAGCACCCATGCGTCCGATGGAAGAAAGTTCATTTTCAGTAACTCCTGCTGACGAAAACACAACTACTATAGGTGTTGATTCGACTGCAACTGCAACTCAACCAACTTCCCAATCGATTACACCCAATAAAGTAGATTCTGTCAAAGTTGAACCCAAAGTTGTAGAAGATACTGAACCCAAAAAAGTAAAATCGGGTTACGCTACTTTTCATCCTAAAATTGATGAAGGAAAACAACTACTTGGTTTCTTTGTACCGGGTTGTGATCACTGTCAATTGGCAGCCAAAGAATTGACTGAAATGCGAAGTAAGAATAAAAATTTCCCTCCATTATCCATTATCTTTATGAATGAAGAGCCCGAGAAAATTCCGGAGTTCTTTTCGATAGCTGGTGCCAAATATCCTTATAAGATTATTGAAATTATTCCTTTTTATGATTTGATGGGAAGTGATAAGAATACACCTGGAGTTAAGTTCCTTTGGAATGGAAACGATGTGAAGTACTGGTACAATTCGGAAGGTGAACATCAATTCAAAGGAAGTGAATTAAAACCTTTGCTCACCAAGACCAAACAAGAATTACGTTTAAAATAATTTAATTAACAATTATGAAAAAAATAGTTTACATCATGGCAATAGTACTGACCTCAATTTCATGTACTGGACAAAAAAGTGAATTTTCTAAAGAAAGTTTGACTTATGAACTCACGGAAAAAGGCGGTGAAAAAGTTACCTTTCAAAGTATTTTAGATGCTAACAAAGGGAAAAAAGTAGTCATCGAAATTTGGGCGGGTTGGTGCAGTGATTGTGTCAAAGCAATGCCAAAAGTAAAAGAATTACAAACTAAAAATCCAGATGTTGCTTATGTATTCATTTCTATGGATAAAAGTATGGAAAAATGGCTAGAAGCAGTTGAAAAACACGATTTAAGCGGACAAATGTATTGGGTAAATGATCCTAAAATGATGAAAGGTGAATTTGGAAAATCAATTGATTTGGATTGGATTCCACGTTACATTGTAATGAATGAAAAAGGTCAAATCGTATTGTACAGAGCGATTGAAACCGATTTTGATAAAATTGAAAAAGCATTAAAAGACTAAAAATGAGAAACAAAATTGTTGCCGGCAACTGGAAAATGAACAAAAATGCCGAAGAAACTGAAGATTTACTGAATGAATTAATCACTAAAATTCCCGATGATTGTGATGCTCAAATTATTGTTGCACCAACTTTCGTCAATTTGGCCTCGGCGGTAGATCATTTAGAGTTTACCAACATTTCTGTTGCTGCACAAAATATGCATCAAAACGAAAATGGGGCGTATACAGGGGAAATTTCTGCTGATATGTTAAAAAGCATTGGAGTTGAAACCGTAATTTTGGGTCATTCAGAACGTCGTTCGTACTTTCATGAAACCGATGCCATTTTAGCATTCAAAGTAAATACGGCTTTATCCCACAATATGAGAGTGATTTTTTGTTTTGGTGAAGAATTAAAAGACCGTCAAGACAACCAACATTTTAATGTAGTTGAGAATCAATTGCGCGACGGCTTGTTTCACATCAAAAATGAAGACTGGGCGAATATAGTTTTAGCTTACGAACCCGTTTGGGCCATCGGAACTGGTGAAACAGCTTCTCCAGAGCAAGCCCAAGAAATGCATTTATTCATCAGAGAAACCGTTCGTAAACGATTTGGTTCGATTGCTGATGATGTTTCCATATTATACGGAGGAAGTGTTAAGCCGGATAATGCCAGAGAAATCTTCTCGAAACCCGATGTTGATGGCGGATTAATTGGTGGTGCAGCCCTAAAATCGGATGACTTTGTAGCCATTATTGAAGGAATTTTATAATTACTAAATTAAAATAACAACATAAAACCTTGATTATGAATGTAATCGAGGTTTTTTTTATTTTCAATTTACAATTTGAAAGCATTATCTTATAAAAATGTAAAAAAGATGTATTTCAACAATTTTTTTTGGTAGTTAAACGACTTACTCATACATTTGATTACAACCTACAACCAACTGACTATGAATACTAATAACCTAAAAAATGCCAATCAAAACTTGCTTTGTCTTTTCTTTGGTCACAAACTAACGTTGAAGAGAAAAATCACCAATCATTTTGAAGAATACGAATGCAAAGTGTGTCATTTGGAACTTACTAATGACGATAAAGGTCATAAAACACACTTGACTTCAAAACTTAGAGAAGTGAACGAAACCTTATTTCATCTTCATTTAAAAAGACACCATCACTCTTTGTAAATTAAATATTTTATTTCTTTGGTAACAATTAGTGCGTATGCTCGTCATACTGTAAACTAAATCAAAGTTACCTTGGAAACGATATTATCAATCAACAATCTGAACAAAAAATACGGCAAACTTCATGCTGTAAAAGATGTTTCACTCGAAATTCAAAAAGGCAATGTTTATGGAATACTCGGACCTAATGGTTCGGGGAAATCTACAACACTTGGTATTGTACTCAATGTAGTCAATAA
Source organism: Flavobacterium sp. (assembly GCF_035299245.1). GTDB lineage: Bacteria > Bacteroidota > Bacteroidia > Flavobacteriales > Flavobacteriaceae > Flavobacterium. The sequence continues at coordinate 353,660 of NZ_DATGWY010000014.1, forward strand.
AACTTCGGGTGATTACAGTTGGTTTGGCGGAACCATGGCTACTCATGATGCTTTGAAAAAAGTAGGAGCTATTATCGAGCGTCCTAATTTTTATCCGTACATGACTGCTCAAGAAAATTTGCAATTAGTTTGCAAAATAAAAGGCACCAATTATTCTAAAGTACAGGAAAAATTAGAAGTCGTTGGACTACTTGATCGAAAAGACAGCAAATTCAGAACTTTTTCATTGGGAATGAAACAGCGCTTAGCAATTGCTTCTGCTCTACTAAATGACCCTGAAATTTTAATTTTAGACGAGCCTACCAACGGTTTAGACCCACAAGGAATTCACCAGATTAGAGATATTATTCGACTCATTGCTTCCCAAGGAACGACCATTTTATTGGCTTCGCATTTGCTTGATGAAGTAGAAAAAGTGTGCAGTCACGTTTTAGTTTTACGCAAAGGAGAAATACTGTATTCAGGAACTGTAGAAGGAATGTCAAACAGTAATTCATTCTTTGAATTGCAATCTGAATCGAATTCAGACATTATTAACGCGCTTCAAAACCATCCTTCAATTGAAAAAATAACAAGCGAAGAGGGAAAAATTATTGTTCATCCAAAAGGAGATTTATCATCTGGAGAACTCAATCGGTTTTTATTCAGTAAAAATATTTGTTTGACTCACTTAGCCTTACGCAAAAACTCTCTGGAACAGCAATTCTTGGAACTTACCGAAAAAAGTCAAACTCAAGCTAATACTAATTCCTACAAAATATAACTTCAGATGAAACGATTACTCTCTATAGAATTACAAAAAATTTGGAAAAACAGAGCCAGTAAAGTATTGACTTTAACCTATTTCATTCTAATAACATTTTTATCCTTAATTGCTTCGATAAAATTTGACATTGGCCCAATACATATCCGCTTGGCGGATCAGGGAATCTTTAATTTCCCGTTCATATGGCATTTTAATTCCTTCATTGCAGCATGGTTCAAAATATTTTTGGCTGTAGTAATTGTTTCCATGATGGCAAACGAATACAGTTATGGCACTTTAAAACAAAACCTTATTGATGGAATGAGTAAAAAGGAATTCATTTTATCCAAATTTCTTGTTGTCGTTTTATTCTCAGCAATTTCAACCTTATTCTTGTTTGTTATTTCATTGATTCTTGGGTTGGTTTTTTCTTCTTTTAATGAGCCTTCGATTATTTTCTCACAAATGGAATATCTTTTAGCCTACTTTATAAAGTTATTGGGCTTTTTCTCCTTCTGTTTGTTTCTGGGTGTACTGATAAAACGCTCTGCTTTTGCCTTGGGGTTTCTTTTTATGTGGTTTGTTTTCGAAATGATTTCATATGCAGTCGCTTACAATAATATTGAAAACACCAAACTAGTTGATACTATTTATGATTTTTTTCCATTAATGTCGATGTGGAATCTAATTCCTGAAGCCTTTACCCGATTAAATGCTATTAGAACAATTGGTAGTCAAATTGGAGTTGAAAACATAAAAGATTACAGTGTCCAAACTGCGGATCTAGCCATTGTCATTACATGGACGTTTATTTTTATCTTTTCATCCTACAAGATTATTCAAAAAAGAGATTTGTAGTTTAAACTAGTGTTAAAATAAATTAAAAGCGGTCTAAATAGCAGAAAAAATGCAAATATTTGCTATTTTTAGCGAATGAAAAAGTACGTACTCGCTATTTTATTAACTCACTTACTATCAGCTAGTTGTTTCGCTCAATTCAGCAAAACGCATTACATTCCACCTTTATCAAATACTAGTGCTGCTGGTCAAAATCCTCAAGGTCAATATTTATATATTTCAAGTCCAAGTTTAACTCCAATTTCATTTACCATACTCGAAATAGGTGGCGGAAGCATTACTGGTACCGTTTCTAGAGATGCGCCTTATGTTTATACAGTTGGTTTTGGTTATGATACACAACTACTTATCGATAGCTCAGAAGTTGGAATTGTAAAAAACAACAAAGGATTTATAGTTGAAGCGGAAGACTTAATCTATGTTACAGTTCGATTAACATCATCACCAAGTAATTTTCAAGCTGGAGGTCTAGTTTCAAAAGGAATAGCAGCTTTGGGAACCCAATTCAGAGTAGGTGCATTTTTGAACTTAAATCCGCCAACTATCAACCAAAATCATTATACTTTTGCCACCATTTTAGCGACAGAAAATAACACAACCGTTAGTTTTAGTGATATTGATGCAGGTTGTTTTTTGGTCAATAGTGGTTTAGACACCCAACCCGATATTGTTTTAAATGCAGGCGAAAGTTTTGCAATAGCTGTTGAAGGTCCGAATAATAATAATCGGGCAGCTTTAGTGGGTACTTTAATATCGTCTGACAAACCTATAGCCGTTAATTGCGGATCGTTTGCAGGAAGTAATGCCACATCAACTAATTTAGATTTAGGTTTTGATCAGATTGTATCTGTTGAACGTACGGGTACTGAGTATATTTTCATCAAAGGAAATGGATTTGATGTTACAGAAATACCTTTTGTAATTGCTCATGAAGACAATACCGAAATCTTTATTAATGGCAGTACAACTCCAGTAACCACCATAAATCACGGCGAATATTATGCTTTAGATGGTACCGCTTTCTCAGCCAATGAAAATCTTTACCTAAGAGCTAGTAAAAATGTTTTTGCCTATCAAGCAATTGGAAGTATTGATGCCAGTGGCGGACCAAGTCTTGCCAATCAAAACATGCATTTCCTTCCTCCTCTAAGTTGTCAAACCCCAAAATCCATCGACAATATTCCACTCATAAATGAAGTTGGTGGTATTACTGATTTCTTCGGAACAGTTTGTTTGGTTACGAAAACAGGGGCAACTCTTGATTTCACCATTAATGGAGTTGATTATACTTTAACAGAATTAGCAGCAGCTGGTTTTTTTGTGAACGGTCCATTTACGGTAACCGGAAATCCTGATTATGTTACCTATACTTTGCCTGGTTTAACCGGAAATGTTTCTGTATTTTCATCAGACCAAGTGTATTTGTCGTACTATGGATCCAGTGGTTTTGCTACCTATGGCGGATTTTATTCTGGTTTTACATTCAAACCTGAAATTGTTTTTCAAGAAGTAGACATCACCCAATCCAATTGTATACCCAATGTTGAATTAAAAGTAAACGTACTTAGCGGTTTCAATACGTATCAATGGTATTTTAATAATGTGGAAATTACAGGCGCTACCAATTTTAACTATTTCCCAACTGCGCCAGGTTATTACAAAGTAAGAGCTACATTAACTGAGTGTGGTTTGGATTATTTTTCAGATGAAATTCCAGTTAGCAATTGTCCTTTAAATTCTGACAATGATTCAGCCAATGATAATATTGATTTAGACTTGGATAATGATGGAATGACCAATTGTTATGAATCGTTTGGAGATTTATCGGTAAATCTTTCAAATTCATCCGCTGGTACAATAAATCTCAACACCTATTCTAATTCTTTTTTAGGACAGATTACCACTTCTACTACTGCAGCTGCAACGCCATTTGTTGGTTCCAATGATGGAAGTTTTGTTACTGAAGTTCCAGCAGGAAAAGGATATTTTGTCAAATACACCATGACGTTTAATCAACCGCAAAATACTAAGCTCGAATACGTAACTACTGCTAATGCAACTGATTTAATCAATGATAGCGGGGAATTTATTATTAGTTCCGACATCAATCAAACCATCACTGTTCTTAACCCTGACAATCAATTACTTATTGATACTAATTACGATGGTTTGTATGAAAATAATATTACTCAATATTCTTCTTTTGAAATACGATTTAGACTAAACAGTAGTCTTCCTCTTGCCGCGGGAACCGGAACTTTTCAATTTCGTGCCAATCAAGCGACATCACTTAGTATTACCCACAAAAATCTAACGGATGACCAAGCCAACAAAGCAACATTCCGAATCATCGCGACTTGTATTCCGAAAGATTCAGATAATGATGGTGTACCAGACCAGATAGATTTCGACTCCGATAATGATACTGTACCCGATTTTATAGAATCACAAGGAATAAACTTTAATCCGCTTTCATCCACCGATAGCAATGTAGACGGAATTGATGATGTTTTTGTAAACGGAATCACTCCATCAGATACCGACAATGACGGTGTTTTTGATTACTTGGATTATGATAGTGACAACGATGGCATCTTCGATATTAACGAATCAGGAAGCCAAGGAAGTTCTTCCAGTGTAAACGGAACTACCAATGGACCCAATTTTGGTTCAAATGGTATCGATGATATATTTGAAACTTCACCCGATAGCGGTGTTTTGAATTACACTTTGATTGATTCTGATGCTGACGGAATTCCGAATTTTCTTGAAACTGATAGTGACAACGATGGTTGTATTGACATCATTGAAGCAGGTTTTACAGATGCGAATTCGGATTTAATTGTTGGAGACGAAACAACTCCAACCTTCAGTTCAAATGGTGTTGTGAACAGTTCAACTGGCTATGGAACACCCAATAACGATTACACCATTTTTGCCGTTATAAACATCACAACTCAACCAGAGAACGTGACTACTTGCGAATTAGAAACAGCTACTTTTACCCTCAATACTGATCCAGTTGATTCGTATCAATGGCAACTTTCAACCGATAACGGAACCACTTGGACCGATATAACTAATAACACTACTTATTCTGGAGCAACGACAGTTTCTCTAACGGTTTCGAATGTGAGTCCGACTATGGTAGGTTACCAATACCGCGTGTTTCTGAATAAAAATGGAAATGCCTGCGGTTTGTATTCTGATGCAGCAATTCTAACAACTTATGCCTTACCAGTAATTACTACTCCTGTAAATTTGGTTCAATGTGACGATGACACAGATGGAATTTCAGATGTAAATCTTACCGTCAAAAACGATTTTATTTCTGCCAATTATATAAACGAAACCTTTACGTATTTCACCACCCAATTGGCTGCAGAAACTGAAGACACTGCATTCGAAATCACCAATCCGATTGCGTATACAACTAGCACAACAGTTGTGTATGTTCGGGTAGAAAACAGTAACGGATGTTACCGTGTTGCCCAATTGAATGTATTTGTATCAGCCACGCAAATTCCGGCCAGTACTTTATTTCCGTTTTACACTTGTGATGATTATCTCGATGCGGTTAATGATGATTATGATGGCATTTCACAATTTGATTTTAGTTCAGTGACACCTGCAATACAAGCATTGTTACCTACAACGGCAACGTATACTATTACGTATTATCGCAATGAAGCTGATGCGTTATCCGAATTGAATGCAATAACCGATATTTTAAATTACAGAAATAATGGTTATCCCAACCAGCAAGACATCTGGGTTCGTGTGGATAGTAACTTAGACAACGCGTGTTTCGGACTCGGACCATTTGTTCGATTGACAGTTGAAGCACTTCCCATTGCCAATCCTGTCAATGCAACCAACATCATTCGGAATTGTGATGATGACCACGATGGAATTTTTAATTTTAACACTTCATCAATTGAATCGGCTATTCTGTTAGGACAAACCAATGTTGATGTCATTTATACCGACAGTAATGGAGTCGTTTATAATCCACTACCCAACCCGTTTCCAGTTACCAATCAATTGACTATTACTGCTCGAGTTGTAAATAATGCTACACAAGCAGCGAATGGACCTTGTTTTGACGAAACTACTTTTCAATTTATTGTAGATGATTTACCCGAAGCTTTTCCGATTCCTGCATCAGATTTAACGGTTTGCGATGACGAGATTGATCCAGCCGATCAAGATGGTTCATACAATTTTGACACAACTACAATTGAAAATCAGATACTGAACGGTCAAACCGGAATGCTAGTTACGTATACTTTAGCCGATGGAACCGTGTTAAATCAATTACCCAATCCTTTTACAACAAGTACTCAAAATGTGATTGTAACAGTAACCAATCCATTAAACCCAAATTGTACGGCAACTACAACACTCAATTTTGTTGTGAATCCGTTGCCTAACATTGATATTGAATACGAAGAACTTATTTGTATTAACATACCAACATTCTTAGTTACTTTAGATGCTGGCATAACCGATGCAACCAATCCTAATGATTACAATTATCAATGGTCACTCAATGGAGTTGAAATTCCGGGTGCTACATCCTATACACTACAAGTAAACGCCGAAGGAACTTATACTGTAAAAGTAGTGAATAGCTTTAGCTGTCCGGTTATTCGAACCATTGAAGTAATCGCTTCCAATGCTGCTACAATTGATGATGTAATTGTTGTTGATTTAGTTGACAACAATACGATTACTGTTGCTGCAACAGGATTAGGTGATTACGAATATTCGTTAGACGAAGGATTATTTCAATCAACCGGATTTTTCGATAACGTTTCAATCGGTATTCATACTGTTTATGTAAGAGACAAAAATGGTTGTGGAGAAACTCAGCAAGTTGTTCATGTTTTAGGTGCTCCAAAATATTTTACACCCAACGGTGATGGAATTCACGATACTTGGAACATAGCCGGTATCAGTGAAAGCTACAACTCTCGATCCATCATTTATATTTTTGATCGCTACGGGAAATTAATCAAACAAATTTCTCCCGTAGGCTCAGGTTGGGATGGAACTTTCAACGGAAAACAGATGCCTGGCGACGATTATTGGTTTACAGTTCAATTTGAAGATGGAAGAAGCGCTAAAGGCAACTTTAGTTTAAAAAGATAAAAATGAACGTTAGTTTTCATAGAGCAAATTATCATCACATCATTAAAAACTACAATTTTAAAAGGTGTTTTTTATTGTTCTTTCTTATAACTAATTATTCTTTTTCACAAACCATTACCACTTCCGAAAGTTATACTACAACTCAATTGGTTCAAGATGTTTTGTTCAACACAAGTTGTGCAACCATTTCTAATGTAAGTGTTTCGGGTGGAAATTTTATTGGCGGCGAACAAAGTTTTGGTTATTTTAATTCGAATGGAACCTCATTTCCTTTTTCCGATGGAATCATTTTGAGTACCGGAAAAATTGCCAATGCTCAAGGTCCAAATTCATTTGTTTCTGACGATGGTGGAAGCATGGGTTGGACAGGTGACTCTGATTTAAATCAAGCGCTTGGTGTTACCAATACTCTTAATGCAACCCTTTTAGAATTTGATTTTATTCCGTTGGGAAGCCAAATTAGTTTTGACTATATTTTTTCTTCGGAAGAATACCACGGAACGGCAACGTGTCAGTATTCTGATGGATTTGCATTTCTATTAAAAGCAGCTGGCGATACTAATTACCAAAATCTTGCAGTTATCCCAAATACCAACATTCCCGTAAAAGTGACTTCGGTACATCCTGAAATTCCGGGTGGTTGCCCTGCGCAAAACGAACAGTATTTTGAATCATTTAACGATGTTAATCATCCCACTAATTTCAACGGACAAACAAAAATTTTAACCGCACAAGCCAATGTGATTCCGGGTACAACTTACCACATCAAATTAGTCATTGCTGATGAGGGTAATTACCGCTACGACTCGGCCATTTTCCTCAAAGGAAGTAGTTTTAGTTTTGGTGTTGATTTAGGACAAGATCGAAAAATTGCGACCAATAATGCCGTTTGCCCGAACGAGATGCTCACATTAAATGCAAATTCTCCAAGCGCAACCCATTATCAGTGGAATTTTAATGGAAATCCGATAATTGGAGCAACCAATAGCACTTTAACTTTCAATCCACCTTACACGAATGCACAAGACGGCATATATAGTGTTGATGTAACGTATTCAGCAACTTGTACCGTAACTTCTGAAATCGTTTTGGAGTTTGCTCCTGAATTGACACTAAATCAACAAAATTATTCATTTTGTGATGACGACACTATTCAAAATGGCATCCGAATTACCGATTTGAATGAAATCACTTCTACTCTATTCACCAATTTACCAAGTTACTATAATGTTGCTTATTACGAAAGCGCTACAAGTACAACTCCTTTGCCTTTTTCGTATCAAAATACGACTCCATTTTCTCAAATAATTTATGCTAAAATCACTAACAGTAATTGTTATGCAGCTGTTCCAGTCACACTAACCATTTTAACTTTCGATGCAATTTTTGCAGATGAAACCATCGGAATTTGCAATGGAGGATTGGCTACTTTAACTGCTGACAGCGGATTTGTGTCGTATTTGTGGAATACGGGGGCAACTACTGAAACCATTTCGGTCTCGACTCAAGGAACGTACACTGTTGAAATCGAAAATGCCAATGGTTGTAAAAAAACGAAGTCATTCACAGTTGTTGTTTCAGAAATTGCCACCATCGAAGACATTATTGTGATTGGTTTTGACAACGAAAGTTCGGCTGAAATCATCGTTTCAGGAAATGGTGATTATTTGTATTCATTGGATGGAATCAACTATCAAAACAGCAATGTGTTTACTAATTTGAATTCTAGTGAACATACCGTTTTTGTTTACGATGAAAACCAATGTGGAATTGCAACTAAAAATTTTACCACAGTTATGATTCCGAAGTATTTTACTCCGAATGGCGATGGAATTCACGAAAAGTGGAATTTGAAAGGAATTAAATTGGGAACTAATGCGCAGTCAATTGTTTCTGTTTTTAATCGATTTGGAAAATTAATAAAGCAATTTTTATTGATTGGCGATGGTTGGGATGGAACATTAAACGGAGCACAATTACCCGCTGACGATTATTGGTTTAAAGTTGATTTAGATAACAATCAAACCCTTCGCGGACATTTTACATTAAAACGATGATATGAAAAAAATCCTTTTTATAGTTTTCATTCTGATCTTTTGGGATGGAATGGCGCAAGTAAATGTTACTTCGGGAAAAGTACAACGATTTGAAAATTTCTCTTCAAAATTCATTGATGCCCGAACTATCGATGTTTGGTTACCCGATGGCTATTCAGAAAATGAAAAATACGCGGTTTTGTATATGCACGACGGACAAATGTTGTACGACGCTACTACATCATGGAACAAAACCTGTTGGGAAGTAGATGCAACAGCAGGAAAACTTCAATCGGAAGGAAAAACCAAAAAATTTATTGTAGTGGGAATTTGGAATAATAATGCCAAGCGTCATCCTGAATATTTTCCGCAGAAGCCATTTGAGAACATGACTCAAACCCAACGCGATACCGTAACCCGACAATTGCAAAAAGCAGGAAGAACTACTGAAGAATTTCACCCGTATTCGGATTTGTATTTGAAGTTTTTGGTAAAAGAGTTGAAGCCTTTTATAGACCAAACCTTTTCTACTAAAAAAGACAAAAACAATACGTTTATTGCGGGTTCGAGTATGGGTGGTTTGATTTCGATGTATGCAATGTGCGAATACCCAAAAGTTTTTGGTGGCGCAGCGTGTTTATCGACGCATTGGCCGGGCACTTTTACGGTAGAAAACAATCCGATTCCAGAGGCATTTTTGACGTATTTGAAAAGTAGATTATCAAAGATAAAAAAGAACAAAATCTACTTTGATTGTGGAGACCAAACATTGGATGCACTTTATCCTCCATTGCAGCAAAAAGTAGATGTAGCGATGAAACAAAACGGATTTACTGAAGTCAATTGGATGACGCGATTTTTTCCGGGAACGAATCACTCGGAAACGGCTTGGGCTGAACGATTGGAAATTCCATTAATGTTTTTGCTTGGGGAATGAGTTAGACTTCTTAGATTTTTGGACTATAAGACTGTAGGATTATAAGACTGTAGGATTTTGGAACGCGGGTGAAACGGATTGAACTGATTTACGTAGATTTTTGAACACTGTGACTGAACACTGAAATAGCCCAGATAGCAGTGGAAAGCCTTTTGTCACTGAAAACTAATTTTTGTTGCTTTTGAAGAGCGACCAACGGAAGCTATTGAAAAGCGTACAAAAATAGTTTGAAGTAAAAAAGCTTGGAACGAATAGCTGGAATAGCTACAAATAAAAAACCACCAACTTGCGCTGATGGTTATTGAATTAGTTAACCTAGTAGTGCTTATTTTGCGAACGACATGCTTGCTTTTCTTCCTGCTTGTTCAACCGAGAAAACCAGTTTATTTGCAGTAAGTTCATCAACGGTGAGCACTTCTTCTTTTTTTGTTCTGTTGTCTATGAAGGTGATTTTCCCGTCGGCATACGTATAGGTTCCGCCTGCTTCTTTGACTAAATTGTTTTTGAAACTCATGGTTCCGTCTTCTTTGAAAGTGTAAGTTGTTGACTCAATCACTTTCTTTTTCATGTCTTCAATCGCTTTTTCTTGGCCTTTTGGGATTTCCATATCCACATTAAAATCAGTCATTTTCCATTCACCCACAATACTTGCTGGTTCTTCTGCTACTGGCTCTTCTGCTACTGTTGTAGTTTCGGTTGTTTGAGTTGTCTCACCTTCGGTTGATTCAGCATTTCCTTTACAAGAAGCAAAGACCAAACTGGCTGCTGTTGCCATCATAAAAATTGTTTTTTTCATCTCTTTATAATTTATTTAGTACACTATTTAATAAGCCTTTTTTCTTTTTGGCTTTTTCTTGCTTTTCAGCTTCAATTCGGGCTTCTTCAGCTCGCTTTGCATCTTCTGCTTTTTTTGCCTCTTCCGCGATCTTGTCTTGTTCTTTTTGTTTTTGACCTTCGTTGAAGAAATAAGTATTATCAACATTAATTGTAAATGGTTTTACCAATTCGACTGCATCGCCGTATTTTTCGTATCCAATCTTGTCTCTAAAGAATAATGAAACTCTAATTTTAAGTGTTTTTTGGTCAGCCCAACGACCAGCGAGTAGAAAAAGTTCAGGCAGGCTGTGTTGTTTACTCGAACTTACAATTTTAAATGCGTAGGGAACTTTGCCATCGGCATAAAATGTTTTAAAATCGTTTACATCCATAAGATAGGCTTCTATTGCGTTAGAGCCATCAACAGTAGTACGATAATCTTCGTAGGAATTGCCACTTTCTTTTAGGATTTCTACCCAAAAATAAAGTCGGCCTAAACCATAGTAACTTAGTTTTTTGGGTTTATCAAAAGCGACTTCCATTTTTAGGATGTCTTCTGCTTTGAAGGAAACTCCTTCGGTAACGAGTTTGTCGTTGATTTTCACTTTGATTTGCGCTTGCAACTGACAGGCAAAAAGAGCCACAAAAAGTAGTATTAACTTTCTCATTTTTAATCTATTTTTAAAGTTTGAGTACCAAAAATAGAGAGAAAAAAAGTGGTAAAACCGGCAAATGAATATGCGCTAGAACCTATTGAAAGTTAGCGAGCATTGGCTGAAAATTCGTTTTTTAAGTAAACGCTAAAGTGTATCAATAAGGGTTAAGAATTCTTCTTTTTTGCGGCTGGAAAGCGGAATCGCACTTTTGTTTTTCATCACGATTGTGTTTCCTCCATCAGATTTAATAAAATGATCAAAGTACAATAAATTGATTAAATGCGATTGATGCGTTCGGAAGAAGTTGAACGGTTTTAATAGTGTTTCGTATTCCTTTAAAGTAGTAGAAACCACTAATTTTGGGGCATTTATAAAATAAAAAGTAGTGTAATTTTTATCGGATTCACAATTGACAATATCTTGAATATTAACAGAATATATCTTTTCTGCCGTTTTTAAAACCAATTTTTGGAGGTTTTTAGGACGTTCTAAATTGGAAAACAAGGTATTGAGTTTGAGTTCGAGTACTTCTTTGGTTAATGATTCTTCGGCTTTGTTTACAGCTTCCACTAAATCACTAACATCGAGAGGTTTAAGCAAATAATCAACGGCACTGAAACGAAAAGCGCGAATGGCAAAATCTTCGTAACCCGTTATGAAAATCACTTTGAAATTGATGGGTTTTAGTTTTTGCAGTAAATCGAAACCTGTTCCGTCGGGCATTTCTACATCGAGAAATACTAAATCGGGAACAATTTGTTTGATTAAAGTGATTCCAGTTTCTACACTATCAGCTTGTCCTATGATGGCAACATTGGGACAATTGAGTTTAATGATCTCAATATTTTTCTTTCGGATCGCATCGATATCATCAATAACAATAGCTCTTAACATCGTTTTTAATTTTCGTAAATATACGGAATCTCAAAAGATACTTTGGCGCCAACAGTATTTTTATGTTCGTCCACAAGGTTTTCAGTTTGCACTTCAAAGTCTTTGGTATTGGCAATGTGCATCAATCGTTCTTTGGTAATTTTCATGGCCAACGACTTGTTTCCACTTGCCTTTTGATGTTCTGAAAAACCCGTTCCGTTATCCGTTACTTCAAAAAATAGTTTGCCGTTGTGAAGTTCAAATCGCACCCTAATTTGGCCTTTTTCAGTTATATTTATTAATCCGTGTTTAATGGCGTTTTCAATAAAAGGTTGTGTAAGCATTGGTGGAACAAAAATATGTTCGGTTTCTAATTCGTTTGAAGTGTTGATAGTAAAGTCAAATTTATTATTGTAAAGTAATTTTTGAATGGAAAGGTAGTTGTCAATCATCATCAATTCTTCTTCTAACGAAATATAATTTTCACTTGAATTCTCTAAAATTTGACGCGTGAGTTTAGAGAATTTAGTGAGGTAATTCAAGGCTTGATCGCTTTGATTCGTGTAAATTAAACTTTGAATATTATCAATGGAATTAAAAATAAAATGCGGGTTCATTTGCGACAATAAGAGTTTTTGGTTGAGTGCACTCTTTTCGAATTGAGCAATGGCTTGCTTTTGTTTGTAGTTTTTATAGAGAAAATAAGCTCCAACAACAAGCAAAATCAAAAGAGATGAAAGTCCGATTAGCAAACTATTTTTAAAAGCATTTTTCTTTTGATTTTCAAGTGTAATGGAGCTGAGTTTTCGTTCTTGCTGTAATTTAAGTTGGCTTTGTTTGGCTTCGTATTCGTATTGCAATTGTTTCTTGGTAAGCAAGTTATCATTTTCTTCTTTTTTGATGCTGTCTTTGATAACGCTCAATCGTTCTCCGACTATAAGTGCTTTTGCAAATTGCTGATTTTTTTTATGAATTTGATACAACTGTTCTAATGCATGCTTTTGAAATTCGAGATGATTGATGTTTTTAGCAAACTCCAGTCCTTTTGTTAGGTTGTGTTCGGCTTCTGAAAATTTATTTTGTTGGTGTAAAACACGTCCGATAGCAATGAGCGAATTGGCATTATTTTCGGGTAATTTGCTGTTGGACAAACTTTTTTTGTATTCGGTCAATGCCAATTCTAAATTACCTTTACATCTTTCTTCGTTACGACCTAAATTGAAATAAATTTCAGACAAAACATCTTTATCATTGAGTTTCAATGCTAAAGTCAATGCTTTAGTTAGATTTGAATTGCACTGCTCACAGTTGTTTAACTCTTGTTGGGTTTTTCCGATACTAATGAACAACAGTACTTTTTGTATGTTGTCTTGAAAACTGAGATTTTCTTTTTTATAATAGATGTTGTAAGCCTTAGTGTAATAATTGAGTGCGTCATTGAACTTTTCTTGTTCAAAATACAAATTAGCAATACTTTGAAAAGCGTAGGAAATAGAAGTTTTGTCATTAAAATCTTCGAAAACATGGAGCGCTTCAAAGTAATTATTGATGGATTGACTCGTATTACCAATTTTATTGTACATCACACCTAAATTCATTAAGACATAGCCTTTGGCTGGTTTATAACGTTGTGTAACAAAATATTTTGGACTGTAATATTCTAAACTTTTGTTCAAGTATTTTATAGTCAGCAAATAATCACTTTGCATATTTTGGTAGGCTTTGTTCATATAATACACTCCCAAAGCATCGTAAGCTCTTTCATTAGTTTCTCGGTATGTATTATTGCGCTTTAATAGGCGAATAGCTACGTTTTTGAACAATTCATTATAATAATTGTATTGCTTAGAAGTGTTAGAAGTATTGACCAAAACAAAACTGATGGCTTTTAACTTTGTCGTATCGTGTGCACGACTGTTGATGACAGCTTTGAGCGAATCTAGGTTTTTGTTTTGGGCTTGAACATTGATAAAACCCAATAGCAACAGCAATCGAATTAGAAATACAAATTTTGGAATGCTGATTTGGGATTTGGACATATTTGTGCTTGCGGTTTACTTTTTACAAAGGTATTTATTTTTTTAGACTAGTTGGGCTGCTTAGATTTTTGGACTGTACGATTATAGAATTGCAAGACTTTAGGACTATAAGATTGTTGGATTTTGGGATGCGGCTGAAACGGATTGAACTGATTCGCAGATTTTTGAAAACTGTGACTGCGACTGAGCACTGAAATAGCCCAGATAGTAGAGGAAAGCCTTTTGCCACTGAAAACTAATTTTTGTTGCTTTTGAAGAGCGACCAACGGAAGCTATTGAAAAGCGTACAAAAATAGTTTGAAGTAAAAAAGCTTGGAACGAATAGCTGGAAATAGCTACAAATAAAAAACCACCAACTTGCGCTGATGGTTTTTGTATTTATATAAATCTGTGATTAGATTTTGAAACGTTTTCTATCGTTTTCTGTCAAGTAGATTTTACGCAAACGAAGTGATTTTGGAGTTACTTCTACGTATTCGTCTTTTTGAATGTATTCTAAGGCTTCTTCTAATGAGAATTTGATAGCAGGAATGATTCGTGCTTTATCATCAGCTCCAGAAGAACGTACGTTGGATAGTTTTTTCGTTTTAGTAACGTTTACCGTCATATCGTCTGAACGTGTGTTTTCACCAATAACTTGACCTTCGTAAATGTCTTCGTTAGGATCAACAAAGAATTTACCTCTGTCTTGTAGTTTATCGATTGAATACGGGATGGCTTTTCCGTTTTCCATAGAGATTAACGAACCGTTATTTCTTCCTGGAATTTCACCTTTGAATGGTTCGTATCCGATGAAACGGTGCGCCATGATTGCTTCTCCAGCAGTAGCCGTAAGCAATTGATTACGTAATCCAATGATTCCACGTGATGGAATGTTGAATTTTACAATCATACGCTCTCCTTTCCCTTCCATGGAAAGCATTTCGCCTTTACGAACCGAAACAAATTCGACCGCTCTACCTGATAAATGCTCAGGTAAATCGATGGTTAATTCTTCGATTGGTTCGCATTTTACGCCGTCTACTTCTTTGATGATAACTTGAGGTTGACCAATTTGTAGTTCGTAACCTTCTCTTCTCATGGTTTCGATTAAAACTGATAAGTGAAGTACACCACGACCAAATACCATGAATTTATCAGCAGAATCCGTATCACCTACTCTAAGAGCAAGGTTTTTCTCCAATTCTTTTGCCAAACGATCTTTGATGTGACGCGAAGTAACAAATTTTCCTTCTTTACCAAAGAACGGTGAATCGTTGATGGTAAATAACATGCTCATTGTTGGTTCGTCGATAGCAATGGTTTGCAATGCTTCTGGGTTTTCAAAATCGGCAATAGTATCACCAATTTCAAATCCTTCTACTCCTACAATAGCACAAATATCACCTGCTATAACTTCGGATACTTTTTTACGGCCTAAACCTTCAAAAGTGTGTAATTCTTTGATGCGTGATTTTATAATTTTTCCGTCTCTTTTTACTAGTGAGATGGGCATTCCTTCTTTTAAAACACCTCTTTCCAAACGACCGATTGCGATACGACCTGTGAATGAAGAGAAATCTAATGATGTGATTAACATTTGAGGCGTTCCTTCTGAAACTTTAGGAGCAGGAACGTGTTCAACCACCATATCCAATAATGCTTCGATATTAGTGGTAACATTTTCCCAATGATCCGACATCCAGTTGTTTTTAGCAGAACCGTACACAGTTGGGAAATCCAATTGCCATTCTTCTGCACCCAATTCAAACATTAGGTCGAAAACTTTTTCGTGCACTTCTTCTGGAGTACAGTTTTCTTTATCCACTTTGTTGATTACAACACATGGTTTTAGACCTAAGTCGATGGCTTTTTGAAGTACGAAACGTGTTTGAGGCATCGGACCTTCAAAAGCATCTACTAATAAACAAACACCATCAGCCATATTCAATACACGCTCTACTTCACCACCAAAATCGGCGTGACCTGGAGTATCAATGATGTTGATTTTTGTTCCTTTGTAAACCACTGAAACGTTTTTTGAAGTAATGGTAATTCCTCTTTCACGTTCAAGATCGTTGTTGTCAAGAATTAAGTCGCCTGTGTTTTCGTTTTCACGAAATAATTGGCAATGGTACATAATTTTATCAACCAAAGTCGTTTTTCCGTGGTCAACGTGAGCAATAATAGCGATGTTTCTAATCGATTCCATGTGTCTTTTTTAGTGGGTGCAAAGGTACACTTTATTTTGATTAAAAAAATTACTATTTAATATAGTTTAAACATTATTTAAAGTTCATTGTTTATAAAAAAGGACGATGCACATTTAAATATTAATAAATTTTTCTATTTTTGAAGTAATGGAAAAAAAATCGAATAAAATAATACTTTCTTATTTTGTAGTTACTTTCTCATTGGTATTCACCAGTCAATTAATTATCTTTTTATTTTTCGACCATTACAGTTTAATTGCGGTTCTTTTAGTCGCTTTATCTACTTCAGTAATCCTTACATTTATTCAAAAATACCTGATAGAAAAAAACAATCAGAAGAGCAGTCGTATGTTGGATGAACTTCAAATGATTAATGAAGATTTAACCAAATCGAATGAGCGTTACGATATAGTTTCCAAAGCAACGAGTGATACCATTTGGGATTGGGATTTGAGTACGGGTGGATTCATATGGAACAAAGGAATTTATGGTGTTTTTGGGTATAAAAAAAATGAAGTTGGTGATAATTTCCAATGGTGGTTTGATAAAATTCATCCTGAAGACAGCTTAAAAATGTCGGTTAAAGTATACACCAACGTTGAACAAAAAACAGAAAAATGGCAAGATTACTATCGGTTTCAATGTGCTGACGGAAGCTACAAATACGTTTACGATAGAGGTTTTTTGGTTATGGATGACAACAATACACCGATTCGAATTATTGGTGCTATGCAGGACATTACCAAACTAAAAGAAGAAGAACAGCGATTGAAACTTTTGGAAACAGTAATTACGCAATCGAAAGATTCGGTAATTATTACAGAGGTTAATAGTGCTTCAAAAGGAATTCCTAAGATCATCTATGTTAATCCGGCTTTCACAAATATTACAGGCTACAAACCAAAAGAGGTTATCGGAAGAACTCCTGCCGTATTCATGAATAAAAATTCGATGAAGAGTGACTTTAAACGAATTTCTGAATCCTTGAAAAAGAAAGTTGAATTTAGTTTTGAAGTTTTAAATCTGAATAAAAAGAAAGAAGAATACTGGGTAAATTTCACCACTATACCAATCACAAATAAAGACAATGAACATTCGCATTGGATATCAATTCAAAGAGACATAACTCAAGAGAAAAAACGTGAAAAAGAAAGAGAACAATTAATCAACGAGTTAACCATTAACAATAAAGATTTAAAACAATTCTCCTACATTATATCACACAATCTAAAAGCGCCACTTTCCAATTTAACTGGTTTGCTAAATTTGATTGAAGATACTGAAATTAAAGACCCTGAATTGAACGAGCTGATCAATGGATTTTCAAAATCAACCCATTTACTAAACGAGACTATTAATGATTTAGTTAAAATAATAGTCATAAAAGACAGTACTTCTATCGAAAAAGAAGAAGTGAATATTTTAGAAGTATTTGAGAATGTTTTCAATCAGTTGAATTTTTTAATTAACTCCAATTCGCCTATTTTAAAGATGTCGTTGGAAAAATGTCCAACACTTTTCATCAATAAATCGTATTTAGAAAGTATTTTACTAAATTTGACCACAAATTCGTTGAAATACAGAGACATAAACAGACCTTTAAAAATTACAATTACCAGTCAAAAAGACAAAGACAAATCAATTTTAGTTTTTAAAGATAATGGTATGGGAATTGATTTGAATCGTCACGGTGAAAAAATATTTGGTTTGTATCAGCGATTCCATAGCCATACCGATAGCAAAGGTCTCGGTTTGTATTTAGTAAAGTCGCAGGTAGAAGCTATGGGAGGAACAATAACAATAGAAAGCAAAGTAGATTACGGAACTACTTTTACTATAACCTTTAACAAAGAAGAACAGAATGCTTAACAAAATTTTGTGCGTTGATGATGACCCAATCACTTTAATGTTGTGTAAAAAAGTGATTGCGAAAGCCAATTTTACTGGCGAAATTGAATCCGCCAAAGACGGTATAGAGGCCTTGAAATTTTTTGATACAATTAATAATGAATCTAAAAGTGACGATTACCCCGAGTTAATTTTCTTAGACTTAAATATGCCTATTATGGATGGATGGGAGTTTCTGGATGAGTTTTCTAAAAATCTTAGTCAGGCGTTTCCAAAAACAAAAATCATTGTTTTATCCTCATCGATTGATCCAAAAGACATCAACAAATCAAAAAACTACCCTATGGTGTTGGATTTTTTACCTAAACCTATAACGGTTGAAATGCTCAACAATATTAAACACGACTAACATTTTAGTAATACCATACAAATAAAAAAAAGCTTCCAAATTTGGAAGCTTTTTTTTATTTGTATGAGTTAGTAAATTATACTATAACTTAGCTACATGCTTAGTTAACTTAGATTTCAAGTTAGAAGCTTTATTATCGTGAATAATATTTTTCTTAGCTAATTTATCAATCATAGAGATAACACCAGCCAATTTAGCTGCTGCATCAGTTTTATCAGTAGCCATTCTTAATGCTTTTATTGCATTACGAGTTGTTTTATGCTGATATCTATTTAATACTCTTTTCTTTTCGTTGCTTCTAATTCTTTTTAAAGCTGACTTATGATTTGCCATTTTTCTTGATTTAATTGTAATTATTATTAATTAATACTTAGTTAAAAAAGAAAAACCTCCCACATTTGCCTTAGCGAACACTTTGGTTTTAACTAATAAAATAAAAAACCGAGACACTGATTTTAAATTTTATAAAACTAATTTACAACTAACGTTGTAGCCCGTAGGGGAATCGAACCCCTCTTACCAGGATGAAAACCTGGCGTCCTAACCGATAGACGAACGGGCCAT